>CAYNRU010000049.1:0-113415 GCA_964399635.1 uncultured Bordetella sp. | reverse complement strand
CCGCCTGCGGCACCTGGCTGTCGTGACCCACGTACACCCACGTGCGCGACCACAGCCGCTCCATCTCCAGCTCGTACACCTCCGCGTCAACGTACACATCACGGTGCACGGCGTCAGAACGCACCAGCGACAACAGCGCCTCAGGATCGTCGCGATACCGCCCGCGCGCCGGGTGGCGCTCGAGGGGCCGTTCGGCCGGGTCGGTCATGGTGCTGCCCTCCGCAGGGGTCGGTGTCGGATCGGGACGGCCGCCGCGCACATCGCCCGCGTGCCGTTCAGGCGGCGCGCGCCGCGGGCGGCGCGCCCGCGCCCTCGCCCGGGCCGGCATCGAGCCGTGCGAGGGCGGCGGCCAGCGCCGCGCCGCCTTCGTCGGCGAGCGCGGCGTCGCGCAGCGCGTGCAGCGCGGTGGCCGACAGCACGCCGGCCGGCAGCCGATCGAGCGCCTGCATCAGGCGCTCGAAGTTGCCCCAGCCTCGCGCATGCGTGTCGCCGTAGCCCTTGACCAGCCGCTGACACCGTGCAACCTCGAGCGCGAGCGCCGGATCGCGCGGCGCGATCGCCTCGATGCGGGCGAGCCACTGCGAGATGCGAGCCGTCTCGACGCCGAAGCGCAGCGATCCGCGACGCATGCCGCGCATCGCGGCCACGGCGTAGAGCAGCGCGAAGCCGCGGATGGCGCTGGTTTTCACCACGCGGCCCTCGCGCGTGAAGCGCCCGACGAGGCCTCGCGCCCAGCCGGTTCGCAGCAGCCAGCGCCCGAGGCCCGCGGGCAGCGCGTCGGCGATCTCCTCGACGCGCGGGTGCAGGAACTCGCCGATGTCGAGCAGCTGGTCGCCCGACAGGCGCACCTCGGTGGCCACGCGCTCGAAGCGGCTGCGCCGCGTCTTGAGGTCGGCGACGCGGACAGTGTCCTCGTAGCTCATCCACAGCGCCAGGTGCCGCGCGGTCTCAGAGAGCAGCGCGTGCGCCGGCTCCCCGGGCAGCGCGGGCGACCGCGCATCGAGCGCGCGCACCGGCGCCAGCCGGTCGAGGTAGTCGGCGGCGTACGCCTCGTCCTGCCAGTCGGCCAGCCTCAGCGCGCCCGCCCGCAGCACCTCGCGCACCGGCTCCGGAAAGCCCTCGGCGATGCGCGCCTCGTGGGCGCGCAGGCGCGGCCCGAGTACGGTGGGCGCGCGGCCGGGGACGGCCGGCCGGGCGGACGCGCCGGCGGCGGCGCCCGGACCCGTATCGGCGGGCGACGCCGCACGGCCCGACGCGGGCACCGCGAGGCCAGACGCAGTCGCGGCCGTGAATCCTGCATCGAAGGCCGCGAGGCTCGCGCTCACGCCCACGCCGCCGCGGCGCACCGCCTCCTCGAACTGGCCCCGCGTGAAGGGCAGCGCGCCGGTCGCGGCCAGCGCGCCGAACAGCGACGCGCCGATCACGCTGCCGGCGTCCTCCGCGAGCCGCGCGAAGTCCGCCGCCACCATGCGGCGCGCGGCGGCCCGGCTCGCCTCGAGCAGCGCCTGCGGGTCGACGCGGCCGTCGCCCATCGCGGTCCGCTCGGTCATCGAGTAGACGCGGTGGGTCGAGGCCACCAGCGTCGTGCGGTCGTCGGTGACGAGCCCGCGCTGGATCGCGCGGCCCGCCTCCATCAGCTCCGAGGCGACCACCACGTCGACCTCGCCGGGCGTGGGCATCAGCGCAAGCACCGGCGCGCGCCCCGCCGCCCGAGCCGCGGGCTCGGGGAACAGCTCGACGTAGTAGATGGTCGCGCCGGTGCGCTGAGCGACGCCCGGCACCGAGGTCGCCTGCGCGATGAAGCCGTTGGACTCGCCGAGGTCGACCAGCCAGTCGGCGAGCACGCCGCCGCCCTCGCCGCCCATCGCCATCACCGCGATCCCGATCGCGCGCGCCGGCGGGCCCTGCGGCGCGCGGGTCCGGGAGACCGAGACGATCGTCATGCGGCGAGGCCCTCCAGGCGACGGTCGATGCGCCGCTGCAGCCAGCCGATCACCCTGCGGCGCCAGCCGTCGCGCCGGCGGTCGGCCGCGGTCGGGTTGTTGACGATGCCGGCGCGATAGAACGACGGGCACAGCACCGCCGCGTGCGCGACCTCGCCGCACAGCCCACAGCCGACGCAGGAGTCGATCACCGCCGCCACCGGATCGGTGCGCAGCGGATCGGGGTTGTCGCGCACCGTGAGCGACGGGCAGCCCGACAGCCGGATGCAGGAGTGGTCGCCGGTGCAGGTGTCAGGGTCGATGCCGAAGCGCTCGCGCACGACCCGCTCGCCGTCGGCGATGGCGCGGCGCATCAGCGGCTTCTCGCGGCGCTGCCGGTTGAGCATGCACTCGCTCTGCGCGATGACCACCTTGGGGCCCCGCTCGGGCGTGGTCAGCGCCTCGCGCAGCGTGTCGCGCATCTGCGCGACCGAGTAGGTGCGCGTGATGGTGCGGACCCAGTCGATGCCGACGCCGCGCACGGCGCGCTCGATCGGGTTGTTGGTGGAGCGGATCGCGTTGGGCGCCTTGGAGGACGGCACGTCCTGGCCGCCGGTGGCGGCCGAGTAGCCGTTGTCGACGACCAGCAGCACGCTGTCGGTCTTGTTGAACACCGCGTTGCCCACGCCGCTGGTGAGCCCGTTGTGCCAGAAGCCCCCGTCGCCCATGACGCTGATCGTGCGGCGGGTGGTCTCCTTCGTGTTGAGCGCGGCGGCGCCCGCCCAGCCCAGGCCGTAGCCCATCGTGGTGGCCCCGATCTCGAAGGGCGGCAGCACCGAGAACAGGTGGCAGCCGATGTCGCAGCTCACGTGGTGCGGGCCCAGCTCGCGCTCGAGCAGCTTCATCGCCGTGAAGATCGGACGCTCCGGGCAGCCGGTGCAGAAGGACGGCGGACGCGGATGCACCGGTAGCGGCGCGGCGGCCGGCGCGGGCGCCGGGGCGGGGGCGCGCGGCGGTGGCGGGGTGCGCGGCGTCGCGCGCCCGATCGAGGACACGGCGATCCGCGCGACCACCGGCGCGGCCGAGGCCGGCGGCGCGGCGGGGCGGGCCGCGCGCGGCAGCGGCCGGCCCTCGAGCAGGCTGGGCGCCACGCGCTCCACGAAACGCGCGATGCCCGACACCAGCACCCCGCCGGTGTACTCGCCCGCCATCGGCAGCAGGTCCTTGCCGTGCACGCGGGTCTGCAGGTCGGCACGGCGCAGGACCGTGTTGAGCGCCTGCTCGATGAAATCGGGCTGCCCCTCCTCCACCAGCAGCACCGCGCGCTTGCCAGCGCAGAACGCGGTGATCTCGTCGTCGATCAGCGGATAGGTGACGTTGAGCACGTAAAGCGGCACGCGGCTCTCGCCGAAGGCATCGGCCAGCCCCAGCAGCTCGAGGGCGCGCAGCACGCCGTTGTACAGGCCGCCCTGCATCACGATGCCGAAGTCCTGCGCGTCGGGCGCGAAGGTCTCGTTCAGGCCGTGCTCGCGGATGTAGCGCACCGCCGCCGGCCAGCGCCGGGTGATCTTCTCCTGCTCGTGCAGGTAGCTCGCCGGGGGCAGCACGACCCGCGCGGTGTCGCGCCGCGGCCGCTCGATCGCGTCCTTGAGGGTGTACTCCGGGCGGCGGTTGGCCCGCGTCGCGAAGCGGCCATGCACGTGGCAGGCGCGGATGCGCAGCTCGAGCATCACCGGCGTGTTGCTCGCCTCGGACAGCTCGAAGCCGCGCTCGACCATGTCGACGATCTTGGGAAGATTCGGACGGGGGTCGAGCAGCCACACCTGTGACTTCATCGCGAACGCGTGCGAGCGCTCCTGCATGATCGACGAGCCTTCGCCGTAGTCTTCGCCGACGATCAGCAGCGCGCCGCCGGTGACGCCGCCGGAGGCGAGGTTGGCGAGCGCGTCGGACGCGACGTTGGTGCCCACGGTGGACTTGAAGGTCACCGCGCCGCGCAGCGGCGCGTGCACGGACGCGGCGAGGGTGGCCGCCGCGGTCGCCTCGGAGGCACTGTGCTCGAAGTGGACGCCGAGTTCCTCGAGGATGTCGTTGGCGTCGGTCAGCACATCCATCAGGTGCGAGATCGGCGCACCCTGATAACCCGCCACGTAGGCCACGCCGGCCTGCAGCAGCGCCTTGGTCACCGCCAGGATGCCCTCGCCGTGGAACTCGTCGCCGTCGCCGAGCCGCAGCGTCTGGACCTCCTTCTTGAACGAGCGTTCAGCCATGCGCGACTCCGGGCGACACTGACCGCGCCGCCGGGAAGCGGTCGGCACGACATTGCATTCGTTGAATATTCATGCAATATTATTTGAAGTCTAAACTAAATCCCGTGTCAAGCGCCCCCCTTTCCCGATCCCGGCTCGGCTACGACGATGTGGCGGTGCTCGTCCCGGTGACCGTGCCCTACGAGCGCTACTCGATCCGCGCGGCGCACTGGTTCGTCGCGCGAGCGCTCGCGCTGCTGATCGAGCGCTCCGGCCTGGCCAAGGCCGAGATCGACGGCGTGTGCGTGTCGAGCTTCACGCTGTCGCCCGACAGCGCGATCGGGCTGATGCAGCACCTCGGGGTGTCGCCGCGCTGGCTCGACTGGCTGCCGATCGGCGGGGCGAGCGGCGTGATGGCGCTGCGGCGCGCCGCGCGCGCGGTGCAGGCGGGTGATGCCGACGTGATCGCATGCATCGCGGCCGACACCAACCATGTCGACTCGTTCCGGCTCACGCTGTCCAACTTCAGCATGTTCGCGCGGGACGCCGTCTATCCGTATGGCGCGGGCGGCCCCAACGCGAGCTTCGCGTTCCTGACCGACCACTACATGCGCAGCTTCGGCGCGACGCGCGCCGACTTCGGCAAGCTGTGCGTCGCGCAGCGCGACAACGCGCTGCTCAACCCGCTCGCGCTGTTCAAGAAGCCGCTGACGCTGCAGGAGTACCTGGACGCGCGCCCCATCGCCGATCCGCTGCACCTGTTCGACTGCGTGATGCCCTGCGCCGGCGCCGACGCCTTCCTGGTGATGCGCCGCGAACGCGCCCGCGCGCTCGGCCTGCCCGTCGCGCGGCTGCTCGGCACCATCGAGCGCCACAACGCCTTCCCCGACGACCCGGTGCAGTTCCGGGGCGGCTGGGTGCTCGACCGCGACGACCTGTACGCGCAGGCCGGCGTGCGCCCCGCCGACGTCGACATGCTGCAGGCCTACGACGACTACCCGGTGATCTCGCTGATGCAGATCGAGGACCTCGGCTTCTGCGCCAAGGGGGAGGGGCCCGACTTCGTGCGCGCCAACGGCTTCACCACCGCCGGCAGCTTCCCGCTCAACACCGGCGGCGGCCAGCTGTCGGCCGGGCAGGCCGGCTGCGCGGGCGGCTACATCGGCGTGACCGAGACGCTGCGCCAGCTCACCGGCGACGCGGGCGCCCGCCAGGTGCCCGATGCGCAGGTCGGCCTGGTGAGCGGCTTTGGCATGATCAACTTCGACCGCGGGCTGGCGACCGGCGCCGCGCTGCTCGGGCGCGACTGACCGGAGCCCGAACGAGCCGTGACCACACCCTTTGCCCGCCCTGCCCGCAAGAACCCGGTGCTCGCGACCCGGATGCCCACGCTGCCCCCGGGCGGGCGCAGCCGCACCGCGCTCGGCCTGACCGCCGCCGCCGCCGAGGGGCGCTTCGCGCTGCAGGCCTGCGCCGACTGCGGCGCGATCCAGTACCCGCCGCGCGAGGCCTGCCACCGCTGCCTGTCGGTGAGGCTGCGCTGGCGCACCCAGGACGGCGCGGGCCTGTTGCTCGCCCAGACCCGGCTGCACCACAGCAACGACCTGTTCTTCCGCGAGCGCCTGCCCTGGCGCCTCGGCCTGGTGAAGCTCGACGCCGGCCCGACCGTGGTCGCGCATCTGCACGGCGACGTCGACGCCGGCGCGAGCGGCACCGCGCGGGTGCGGATCGGCGCGATGCTCGACCGCGCCGGCCAGGCGGTGCTGGTGGCGCTGCCCGACAAGGAGACCCCGAACATGAGCGACGACCGACAGCTGCGCGAGATGACCTGCGACCCCAAGTTCCGCAAGGTGCTGGTCACCGACGCCAAGACCGCCGTCGGCCAGGCCGTGGTGCGCGCGCTCGTGGCCGCCGGCGCCGACGTCGTGTGGGCCGGCCATGCCGAGCCCTGGAAACGGCTGCCGGGCTTCGAGACGCTCGAGGCGCTGCCCCAGGTCACGCCGGTACCGCTCGACCTGACCGACTCGCGCTCGGTGGTGGAACTCGCCGGCGAGATCGGCGGCAGGGTGGACATCGTGGTCAACACCGCCGAGCACCACCGCGCCACCGGCATCGGGCAGCGCGTGGGCATCGAGACGGCGCGCAACGAGATGGACATCAACTACTTCGGGCTGCTGCGGCTCGCCCAGGCCTTCGGACCGGCGCTGCGCGCGCGCGCCGCCGACGGCCCGACCGGCGCCTGCGCGTGGGTCAACCTGCTGTCGATCTTCGCGCTCGCAAACTTCCCGGCGCACGGCACCTTCTCGGCGTCCAAGGCCGCGGCGCTGTCGCTCGCGCAGTGCCTGCGCGCCGAGATGCGGCCGGCCGGCGTGCGCGTGGTCAACCTGTTTCCCGGACCCATCGACGACGAGTGGGCGCAGCTGCTGCCCCCGCCCAAGGTCGCGCCCGAGGCGCTCGCCCGCGCGATCGTCAAGGCCCTGCAGGACGGCGTCGAGGACGTCTACCCCGGCGACGTCGCCCAGGAGTGGCTGGAGCGCTGGCGCGACAACCCCAAGGCGCTCGAGCGCGAGATCGCGGGCTGACCCCATGACCACCACCGTGCTGAACGAGCTCGTCGCCGGCCTGCTGTCCGGGCGCGTCAGGGTCGTCGACCTCACACAGACCCTGTCGCCGGAGTTCCCACAGATCGTGCTGCCGCCCGAGATGGGGCAGTGCCTGCCCTTCCGGATCGAGGAGGTGTCGCGCTACGACGACCGCGGCCCGGGCTGGTACTGGAACAACTTTTCCTGCGGCGAGCACACCGGCACGCACTTCGATGCGCCGATCCACTGGATCTCGGGCCGCGACCTGCCCGACAACGCCGTCGACACCATCCCGGTGGAGCGCCTGATCGGCCCGGCCTGCGTGATCGACTGCTCCGCGCAGTCGGCCGCCGACCCGGACTTCCTCCTGACCAGGGCCTTCGTGCTCGACTGGGAGGCCCGCCACGGCCGCATACCACCGCGCGCCTGGTTGCTGATGCGCACCGACTGGTCCAAGCGCACCGACCCGGTCGCCTTCCAGAACTTCGACGAGACCGGCCAGCACACGCCGGGCCCGGACGCGGAGGTCGCGCGCTTCCTGGTGGAGGAGCGCGACGTGCTGGGCTTCGGCACCGAGGCGATCGGTACCGACGCCGGCCAGGGCTACCACCAGCGCCCGCCCTACCCGTGCCACTACTACATGCACGGCGCCGGGCGCTACGGCCTGCAGTGCCTGGCCAACCTCGACCTGCTGCCGCCCACCGGCGCGGTGGTGATCGCGCCGCCGCTGAAGATCCGCCAGGGCAGCGGCAGCCCGCTGCGCGTGCTCGCGCTGGTGCCGGGCTGACATGGCGCGGCCGCTCGCCCGCAGCGTCCCGCCGGCCGGCGCGGCCGCGCCCGAGGCAGCCAACGACGCGCCCGGGCGCTTCGTGGCGGGCTACCTGCCCTACCTCCTCGCGCGCGCCAGCCACCTGATCTCGGGCGAGTTCCATCGCCACCTGAAGGCGCAGCGCGTGCCGGTGATGGCATGGCGGGTGATGGCCTCGCTGTGGGACGGGCCGATGTCGGCGCGCGAGGTGGCCGACATCATCCTGCAGAAGCAGCCGACTGTGAGCAAGCTGCTCGAGCGCATGGAGCGCCAGGGGCTCGTGCACCGCGAGACCGACGCCGACGACCGGCGCCGCATCGTGGTGAGCCTGAGCGCGCGCGGGCGCGCGATCGCCGGGCCGCTGATCGAGGCGGCGCGCGGCCACGAGCGCGCGCTGCTCGAGCCCTTTGGCGGGCGCAACGCAGCCGCGCTGGTGGCGGTGCTGCAGCGGCTGATCGACCAGCACACCGACATCCAGGAGACGAGACGGTGACATGCCGGCGGTTTCTGATGGGCGCCTCGGGCGCCACGGCCACGCTCGCCGCCCCAGCATTCGTGCGGGCCCAGCCCGACTGGCCGCGCAAGTCGATCCGGCTGGTCGTGCCCTTCGCGCTGGAGTACCTGAAGCTGGTCAGCGGCACCTTCATCACGCACATACCGTATCGGGGCACAGGCCCGCAACTCGTCGACCTGCTGGCCGCACGCACAGAGGTGGCCTCGGTCGGCGCGCCGGCGCTGATGTGGCCCACGTGAAGTCCGGCAAGCGGCGCCCGGTGGCGGTCGGGACGCTGGCGCGCCTGCCGCTGCTGCCCGACGTGCCGACGGTCGCCGCGCAGGGCTACCCGGGCTTCGAGACCTCGCAGTGGTACGGCCTGCAGGCGCCCGCCGGGACGCCCGACGCCATCGTGCGGCGCCTGGCCGACGAGGCGGGCAAGGCCCTGCGCGCCTCGTCGGTGACGGAGCGCTTCGCCAGCGAGGTGGTCAGGCGCGCCGGCATCAAGCCCGACTGACCCGCGCGAGGGGGACGGCCGGTTGGCCGGTCAAGGCGACTCGCGCATCACCCAGCGCATGTCCGGGTAGCGCTCGCCCGCGACCGACTCGTGCAGGCGCAGCGCCTCGATCCGCGCGCGGTCGCGTGCCGACAGCGCCACGTCCGCCGCGCCGACGTTCTCGTCGAGGCGGCCGGGCCGGGTGGTGCCCGGGATCGGCACCACGTCCTCGCCCTGCGCGAGGAGCCACGCGAGCGCGAGCTGCGCGGGCGTGCACCCCTTCTGCTCGGCGATGGCGGTGAAGGTCGCCAGCAGCGTCCGGTTGCGCGCGGCGTTGTCGGGGGCGAAACGCGGCTGCGACCGGCGGAAGTCGTCGGCGGCGAGCGTCGAGACGTCGGTCGTGGCGCCGGTCAGGAAGCCGCGCCCGAGCGGGCTGTAGGGCACCAAGCCGATGCCCAGCTCACGCAGCACCGGCAGCAGCGGCTCGACGTCCCGGCTCCACAGCGAGTACTCGGTCTGCACGGCGGCGATCGGATGGACCGCGTGCGCCCGGCGCACCGTCCGCGGCCCGACCTCGGACAGGCCGAGCCAGCGCACCTTGCCCGCCCGCACCAGATCGGCCATCGCGCCGACCGTCTCCTCGATCGGGGTGACGCCGTCGATGCGGTGCACGTAGTACAGGTCGATCACCTCGACGCCCAGGCGCGCGAGCGACGCGTCGCAGGCCTGGCGCACGTACGCGGCCGTGCCCGAGCTGCCGCGGAAGGTCGGGTCGTCGCGGCGGCGCAGGATGCCGAACTTGGTCGCGAGCACCACGCGATCGCGGCGATCCGCGATCGCCCGGCCCACCAGCGCCTCGTTGTCGCCGAAGCCGTAGATGTCGGCGGTGTCGATCAGCGTCGCGCCGCGCTCGATGGCGCGGTGGATCGTGCGGATCGACTCGTCCGGGTCGGCGGGTCCGTAGAACTCGCTCATGCCCATGCAGCCGAGGCCCAGGGCGCCGACGGTGGGGCCGTCGCGGCCAAGCGTGCGTGTGGGGAGTGTCGTCATGCCCGCATGATGCCCGCAAACCCGCGGCCAGGCCGCCCTGCCCCGCGCGCGGTGGCGCTCAGCGCAGCATCTCGGGCGTCAGCACGGCCTTGACCAGCACCTCGTCGTCGCGGCGGGCGAGCCACCAGAAGCCCGCCTTGCGCATCGGCCACGGGTCGCAACGGCCAGAGACAAGCGTCGCGACGACCTCGCCGATCCAGGGCTGGTGCCCGACCACGATCAGCGTGCCGTCGCGGCCCGTCTCCCAGCCGGCCGCCTCGAGCACGTCGTCGACCCGCGCACCGGGGGCGAGACGCTCGGACACGTCATAGGGCATGCGCAGCGCGTCGGCGGTCTGGCGGGTCCGCCGGGTGGGGCTCGACAGCACCGCGGCCCCGCCGTGCGCGATCCGCCCGCGCAGCCAGGCGGCCGCGAGCGCCGCGTCGCGCTCGCCGCGCGCCGTGAGGCGGCGCGCATCGTCCGGCACGCCGTCCTCGGCCTGCGCGTGCCGCCACAGGATCAGGTCCATCGCTCGCTCCTTCGTCTACAGGCCACCGGGACACGCCCGCATCAGGCGGCGCGCGGCCGCCAGGCGAGCAGCGCCGCCACGCCGAACACCACCCCCCAGAACGCCGGTCCGATGCCCCACAGCGTCAGGCCCGAGGCGGTCACCAGGAAGGTCACCAGCGCGGGGTCGCGCTCGGACTCGTCGGCCACCGCCGCCTGCAGGCCGCGCCCGATCGTGGGCAGCAGCGCGAGGCCCGCGATCGCGATCACCAGCTCGCGCGGCAGCGCCGCGAACACGCCGGCGATCGGCCCGGCGAAGGCCGCGGCCGCGAGGTAGAAGCAGCCGGCGGCAGCCGCCGCGAGCCATCTGCGGCGCGGATCCGGATGGGCGTCGGGGCCCATGCACAGCGCCGCGCTGATCGCGGCCAGGTTCAGCGCGAAAGCCCCGAAGGGCGCGAGCAGCAGCGTCGCCACGCCCGTGATCGTGAGCAGCCGCGACACCGGCGCGCCGCCGTAGCCCGCTGCGCGCAGCACCGCCACCCCGGGCAGGTTCTGCGAGGCCATCGTGACGACGAACAGCGGCAAGGCCACTCCCAGCAACACCGGCACCGAAAGCTGCGGCGGCCAGGCCAGCGGCTGGAGGCTCGCCGCCGCACCCGTGCCCACCGGCGCCAGCCCTAGCCCCGCAAGCACGGCGCCGAACCCGGCCAGCAGCGTGAGCGGCACCGCGAAGCGCGGCGCGAGCCGCCGTGCCACGAGGAAGGTCGCGAGCATCGTACCCACCACCAGCGGCGCGGTGCCCAGCGCGCCGAAGGCCTCGATGCCGAAGCGCAGCAGCACGCCGGCCAGCAGCGCGCTCGCCAGCGACATCGGGATGCGGCTCATCCAGCGCTCGAAGAGCCCGCTCGCGCCGGCCAGCGTCAGCAGCAGGCCACAGGCGAGGAAGGCGCCGATCGCCTGCGCGAGCGGCACGCCCTGCAGGCTGACCGCCAGCAGCGCCGCGCCGGGCGTCGACCACGCGGTGACCACCGGGATGCGCAGCCACAGGCTCGGCAGGAGCGTCGTGAGCCCCATGCCGAGCGCGAGCGCCGCGGTCAGGGTGGCGAGCTGGCCCGCGTCCAGGCCCATCGCCGCGGCGGCCTGCACCACGATCGCGTAGGAACTCGAGAAGCCGACCAGCACCGTGACGAAGCCGGCGGTCGCGACCGATACCGCCGCGCCCCGCGCGCCGGGCTGCGGAACTGCCGGCCGATCGCCTCGCGCCGTCATGCGTGCGCCCCTCAGGCCACGATCTTGCGGCCGTGCTCGCGCGTCGCGTGGAAGCGGACCTTCGGCCAGCGCTCCATCGTGAGGCGCAGGTTCACGCCCGAGTCGGCGAGGTACACGAGGTTGCCGTCGACGTCCTTGGCCAGGCGCATCTGCTGGGCGCGGGTGAACTCGCGCAGCATCGCCTCGTCGTCGCAGGTGACCCAGCGCGCGGTGCTGACGCCCGCGCGCTCGAAGCTCGCCTCGACGCCGTACTCGGTGCGCAGCCGATGCTCGACCACCTCGAACTGCAGCTGACCCACGGCACCCAGCAGCGGCGTCGACTCCACGAAGGGCTCGAAGACCTGCACCGCACCCTCCTCGCCGAGCTGCTGCAGCCCCTTGGCCAGCTGCTTGGACTTGAGCGGGTCGCGCAGGCGCGGCCGCGAGAACAGCTCGGGGGCGAAGTACGGGATCCCGGTGAAGCCGATCGGCTCACCGGTCTCGGTCAGCGTGTCGCCGATCTGCAGGTTGCCGTGGTTGTGCAGGCCGATGATGTCGCCGGCGTAGGCGACCTCCATCAACGAGCGCTCGTTGGCCATGAAGGTCAACGCGTTCTGGATCTTGATCTGGCGCCCGAGCCTGCGGTGGGTGACCTTGATGCCCGGGTCGTAGCGCCCCGAGCACACCCTCAGGAAGGCGATCCGGTCACGGTGGTTGGGGTCCATGTTCGCCTGGATCTTGAACACGAAGCCGCTGAACCCGGGCTCGGCCGGCGCGACGGCGCGCACGCCGGCGTCGCGGGGCTGGGGCGGGGGCGCCCAGTCGACCAGCGCGCGCAGGATCTCGCGCACGCCGAAGTTGTTGATGCCCGAGCCGAAGAAGACCGGCGTCTGGCGCCCCGCCAGGAACTCCGGCAGCGAAAACTCCGAGCCCGCGCCGCGCACGAGGTCGATCTCGTCGCGCATCGGGCCCATCTCCATCGGGTACTCGGCGTCGAGCGCCTCGAGCGCCGCCCCCGAGATCGCCTCGACGCTCTGGTTGGCCCGCTCCTCGCCCGGCGCGAAGCGCAGCACCTCGTCGCGCAGCAGGTGGTAGACGCCGCGGAAGCGCTTGCCGCTGCCGACCGGCCAGGTGACCGGCGCGCAGCGGATCTTGAGCACCGACTCGATCTCGTCGAGCAGCTCGAGCGGCTCGCGCACCTCGCGGTCGAGCTTGTTCACGAAGGTGACGATCGGGGTGTCGCGCAGCCGGCAGACCTCGAGCAGCTTGATCGTCTGCGCCTCGACGCCCTTGCCGGCGTCCACCACCATCACCGCGCAGTCGACGGCGGTGAGCACCCGGTAGGTGTCTTCGGAGAAGTCCTGGTGGCCCGGGGTGTCGAGCAGGTTGAACACGCACCCGTCGTACTCGAACTGCATCACCGAGCTGGCGACCGAGATGCCGCGCTGCTTCTCGACCTCCATCCAGTCGGAGGTCGCATGCCGCGCGCTCTTGCGCGCCTTGACCGTACCCGCGAGCTGGATCGCGCCGCCGAACAGCAGCAGCTTCTCGGTGAGCGTCGTCTTGCCGGCGTCGGGGTGCGAGATGATCGCGAAGGTGCGCCGGCGGGCGACCTCGCGTGGCAGCGCGTCGGTGGTGTCCATGGATCGGCCGGCAGTGTAGCAGCGCGCCGGGGCGGGCGCGGATCGCGGCTGCACGGGCGGCTCGCCGATGTGCGCGGGAAGGTGGTCGTCGGCCGGGACGGCCGCGCCGTGTTCACCGTCACCGGCGAGATCGCCGCCCGACGCATCGGCCGTCCCCGCGCCCGGCGCGGGGGACTGAGGTCCGCCGGCCGGGCGCCGCCGGTCCGCGTGGATTGGACACTGCCACGGCCATCCGGCATCCTCGCCGCATGAAACAGCTCAGAGGCCGAGACGCAGGCGTGCTGTACGCGGACCACGCCAGCGCCAGCGCCAACGTCACGCTGATCCACATCTACGATCCGTCCACCGCACCGGGCGGTCGCGTGCGGTTCAAGTCCATCCTCGCGCACATCGAGGGGAGGCTTCACCGCTCGCCGGTGTTCCGTCGCAAGCTGCTGCGCGTGCCGCTGGAGCTGGACTATCCGTACTGGATCGAGGACGAGCACTTCGACCTCGAGTACCACGTGCGCCACATCGCGCTGCCCGCGCCGGGCGACTGGCGCCAGTTCTGCATCCAGGCCTCGCGCATCCACGCGCGCCCGCTCGACCTCTCCCGCCCGCTGTGGGAGATCCACGTCATCGAGGGCCTCGACGGGCTGCTCGGGCTGCCCAGGGGCAGCTTCGCGCTGCTCACCAAGATCCACCACGCGGCGATCGACCTCGAGGACGGCCCCGAGCTGACGATGGTGCTGCACGACACCACGCCCGAGCCACCCCCGCCCGAGCCGCCCGAGCCCTGGTTCCCCGAGTCCCCGCCCGGCGCGTTCGGACTGCTCAGGCGCAGCATCGTGCGCAACGTGGCCTGGCCGTTCCGGCTGGCGCGCCCGCTCGCCACCCTCGCCGCCCGTCTGATCCCGATCGCGGCGAGCGTCGTGTCGGATGCGCTGCTGCGCCCGGAGTCGATGCCCATCACCCGCTTCAACGCCGTGGTGTCGCCCCACCGGGTGTTCGAGACGCGGCGCTTCCCGCTCGCCGACTTCCGCCGGATCCGCCGGCTGGTGCGCGGCGCAACCGTCAGCGAGGCGGTGCTCGCGGTCTGCGCCGGCGGCCTGCGACGCTACCTCGCGCACACCGGCGAGCTGCCCGAGGCGAGCCTGACCGCGATCGCCCCGATCACGCTGCGCGACGCGTCCGGCGAGCCGGGCTCCGAGGACCTGGTCCTGATGCGGGTCGCGCTCGGCACGCAGCTGGCCGACCCGGTCGCGCGCCTGGCCGACCTGCACCGGCAGGCGAGCGAGTCGGACTCCCGGGTCCGGCAGGTGCCGGCCCGCGAACTCACCGACGTCGCGCGCCACGCACCGGCCGCGACGCTGGCGCTGACCGCGAAGCTGCTGGGCAGCGTGGCCGCCGGCGCCGGCCGCCGCGCGCCGCTGGCCAACTGCTCGATCACCAACGTGCCCGGACCCGCGACGCCGCTGTACCTGGTGGGCGCACGGATGACCTACTTCTCCGCGATCATGCCGATTGCCGACGGGCTGGGGCTGGTGTTCGCGGTGACCAGCTACGACGACATGATCATCGTGTCGCCGACGTCCTGCCGCGAGCAGCTGCCCGATCCGGAGTTCTTCGCGCAGTGCGTGCGCGACAGCTTCCAGGAGTACCTGGCGCTGGCCGACGCCGCCGGGCAGGCTCCGGCGCCCGGCCCGGCCCGACGCCCCCGCAGGGCCGCCAAGCCCCGCGCGAAGGCCGCCGCGCCCGGGACGGGGCGCCGGCGCGCGCCGCTCAGGTCGGCACCGCCGACGGCGTCAGCAGCCGATACAGCTGCCCCGGCAGCCCCCTCGGCTCGAACGCCCGCCACGCGCCCTCGGGCTGCGACAGCCGCTCGGCGACGATCCACAGCACCAGAGCGTTGAAGCCCAGCCCCACGTGGCTGCCCGGCACGCGGATGTTTTCGCAGCGCGCCGGATCGCCCTCGATGGTGGCCTCGTGCGGGGGCACCACGCCGTCGGTCTCCGAGTAGAGGCAGGAGACCGGCATCGGGGGCGCATTGCGCAGGACACGCGCGCTCACGTGGGCGGCGTGCGCCATCGGACCCATGGGATGCGCGACCAGGCGGTAGAGCGCCTTGACGATGGCCGGCGAGTCGCTGCGTTGGGGGTCGCTGCTCACCGGACTGCCCAGCGTGATCACACTGCGCACGCACTGCGGTACCTGGTGCGCGGCGAACATCGCGAAGACGCCGCCCAGGCTCCAGCCGACCAGGCTGACCTTGCGGCCGCTGCGGTGGTGAAGGAAACGGATCTTCTGCTCCAGCGCCCGGGCGTGCTTGCGCTGGAAACCCACGTTGCGCCCGAGGCCCCAGTCGTCGACCTCGTAGCCGCGCTGACGCAGGTAGAACTTCAGGATGGCCATCGAGCCGGCATCGCCGACGAAGCCCGGGATCAGCAGCACCGGGTGGCCGTCGCCGCGCGGGGCCGACAGCAGCATCGGCAGCGACCCCGGCAGCATCGCGAGCTCGAGCAGCGCGCGGTATTCGAGCGCCGTGTAGAGCAGGCTCGGCGGCCCCTCGCTGTCGCGGCGGCTCGCCATGCTCAGGCGGCGGCGGGGCGCGCCCGGCGCGCCCGGCGCGGCGCGGTCGGCGGCGCCGGGGTGGCGGCGTGCAAGGCCTCGAAGGCCGCCCCGATGTGCGTCGCGATCGCATCCAGGTCCGGCACCGTGCGCCGGCAGGCGATCAGCCCGAAGTCGAGCGACCCGGCGTAGCTCTGCACGGTGATGTTGAGCGCGAGGCCGTGGGCCGGGATCGAGACGGGCCAGTAACCGAGCATCCTCGCGCCGACCAGGTACAGGGGCACCGGCGGCCCGGGCACGTTTGACACCAGCACGTTGGCCAGCGGGGGCAGGCGGTCGGCGAGCCGGCCCCGGCCCCAGATCGCGGCGAGCAGGCCGCCCAGCCACGGCAGCCCGAGCGACGGAAACTCCGTGGGCACCGAGGACTTGACCTCGCGCAGCGCGCCCTTGATGCGCTGCGACGCGTCACGGATCCGCGCGAGCCGCTCCAGCGGATCGGCGACGTCTGTCGCGAGCGGCATGCGGGACATCATCGCCTGCGTGTTCGACTGCGTGTCACCGCTCTGGCGCAGCGACACCGGCACCGCCGCGAGCAGCGTGGCCGCCGGCAGCTCGCCGCGCGCGGCGAGCCAGTCGCGCAGCGCGCCGCCGCACGCGGCCAGGACGACGTCGTTGACCGACGCGCCGTGGCGCTGCGCGAGCGCACGCACGCCATCGAGCGGCACTGACACCGTGGCGAAGCTGCGGTGCCGCGAGATCGCGCCATTGAGCACCGTCCGCGGCGCCAGCAGGTCGCCGCCGCCGAGCAGCGTGCGCAGCCCCGGCACGTCGCCGGATACGGGCAAGACCGCGGCCGCGACCTGCCTGGCGAGCGCCGGCAGGTGCGCCCCGAGACCCGCGAACTGGCTCGCGTTGCTGCGCAGGCCCGCGGCCAGGACCGCCAGCACGCCGGGCGGTACGCGCGGGCCGGGGGGCTCGGGCGCACGCGTCGCCACTGACGGAGCGCCCTCCCGATCCCCCCGCTCGCCCCCGCCCGCGGGCCGCAGCCCCACGCCGGCGGCGAGGTCGTAGACCGCGGCCGCGAGGGCGACCCCGGCCTGGCCGTCGAGGCCGGCGTGGTGCACCTTGGCGTAGAAGCCGACCTGCCCCGACGCGAGCCCCTCGATGACGACCATCTCCCAGAGCGGGCGCTGCCGGTCGAGCAGGCGGGCGTGCAGGCTGCCGACCAGGTCATGCAGCTGCGCGAGCGTGCCCGGCTCGGGCAGCCGCAGACGGCGGACGTGGTGGTCCAGATCGATCTCGGTGGCGCGCACCCAGGCCGGGTTGGCGATGCCCAGCGGCATCGGCGCGAGGCGCCGCGTGAAGACGTCGGCCTGGTCGAGGCGGCTGGCGAGGTGGGCTCGCACTGCAGCGGCGAAGTCGCCCTGCCAGTCGGGCGGCAGCTCGAAGCGGTGCAGCGATCCGATGTGCATCGGCGTCTCGGGGCTCTCGAGGTACAGGAACAGGGCATCGAGCCCGTTCATGAAGCCGATCGCCTGGTACGTGGCCAGGCCGCCGGCTGTGTCGTTCGCCATCGAGTCACCTCCGATCGGCCATCATCGCACGAGCCCGACCGGCCCCGCCACCGGCCCCCGGCGGACGGCGGACGGCGCCGCCCGGAACATGGCAGACTGGGCGGGCCACCATGACCGCCTCCGATCGCCGTCCTCTCACCGCCACCAGCCGTCTCGGGAGCGAGCCCTGGTACCTGCCCCTCGGCGACGAGCGGGAGGTGTTCGAAGCCGCCTACCGCGCCCGCCTGCCGGTGCTGCTCAAGGGTCCGACCGGCTGCGGCAAGACCCGCTTCGTCGAGCACATGGCCTGGCGCCTCTACCGCGAGGCCGACACCTCGCGGCGTGAGCTCGAGACGCCGCTGCTCACCGTGGCCTGCCACGACGACCTCACCGCCACCGACCTGGTGGGCCGCTACCTGCTGTCCGGCGACTCGACCGTCTGGGCCGACGGCCCGCTGACCCGCGCGGTGCGCACCGGCGCCATCTGCTACCTCGACGAGGTGGTCGAGGCACGCAAGGACACCACCGTCGTCATCCATTCGCTGACCGACCACCGGCGCGTGCTGCCCATCGACAAGACCGGCGAACTGCTCGACGCCCATCCCGACTTCCTGCTGGTCATGTCGTACAACCCCGGCTACCAGAGCGCGCTCAAGGACCTCAAGCCCTCGACGCGCCAGCGCTTCGTGAGCCTGGAGTTCGACTACCCGGCGCTCGAGGCCGAGGCGGCCATCGTCGCCCACGAGAGCGGCATCGACGCGCCGCTCGCGCTGCGCCTGGCGCGCATCGGCGAGAAGGTGCGCCACCTGCGCGAGCACGGCTTCGACGAGGGGGTGAGCACGCGGCTGCTGGTCTACGCGGCGACGCTGGTCGCGGGCGGCGTCGCGCCGCGGCGCGCGTGCGACGTCGCGATCGCGCAGCCGGTGACCGAGGACCCCGAGGTCCGGCGGGCGATCCTCGAGATCGTCGACGTGCTGCTGCCGTGACGGCGGCGCCGGACGGCGCCGGCGGCGCGGCGCCGCAGGCGCGCTTCGACGACCTGCACCGCGTGCTGGCGCTGTTCGCGCAGGCGCTCGCCGACCGGCCGCTGCGTCTGCTGCCGCAGGGCGGGCCGGTGACCGCGAGCCGCCTCGCGCCGCGGCCGGCCGAGGCCGACATCGTCCGCCTGCCGCCCGCCATCGACGGCTTCGGCACGCCGCGCGAGGCGGCGGGCGCCTACCGCATCGCGGTGCTGCGCGAGCTCGCCCGGCTGGACGACGCGCCGGGCGGCCCCGACCGCCATCCGGCGGCGGCGGCGCGGCCGCGGCTGCATGCACGCGTGGCAGCGACGCTCGAGCGCCTGCGCGTCGACGCGTCCATCGGCCGCGACTATCCCGGCGCGCGCGCCGACCTCGAGCGCGTGCTGCGCGGGACGCTTGCGCAATACGCGGGCACGCCGCCCGTCGGGCCGGTGCGCCGCCTGCTCGACGGCCTCGCGCGCGACACGCTCGGCGACGACCGCGCCGTGCTGCTCGCCCGCGACCCGACAGGCCTGCAGGCGCGGCTGCTGGCCGCGGCCGACGCGGTGCGCGCGCCCGGCGCGACGCCGCAGGACAGCGCACGCGCCGCACGCACGGTATGCGCGCTGCTCGCCTCGCTCGGCGCCGCCCGCCCTGCCCGCGCTGCAGGATCGCGCACGCCGGTGGCCGATGGCACGGCGCCCGCGCCCGGACCCCGGGCACCCGGCGCACCCGACGGGCGCGCCGGCGCGGGCGGGGCGCAGGACGGGGACGAGCCCTGCGACACCGCCGCCACGGACGACCCCGACCGCGCCGCCGCCGGCTTCCCGACCAGTCCGCCGTGGCGCGCGCAGGCCTCGGGCAGCGATGGGCGGCCGGCAGCGTCGTCCGGCGCGCCGGCGGCGCCGCACGCCAGCGGCGCGCCCGCCGCGTCGACGGGCGGGGCGCCCGGCACGCCCGGGGCCGCCGACGCCGCCCGCGCCGATGCTGGTCGGCCCGACGGAGCGCCGCCTGCAGCCCGGCCGGCCGCGCCGCGCCGCCCGGCCGCGGCCGGCCCGCACAGCGTGCTGCACGACGAGTGGGACTTCATCGGCCGGCGCTACCTCGCGGCCTGGTGCCGGGTGAACGAGCACCGACTGCGCGGCGACGCGTTCGACTTCATCGCCGACGTACGGCGCCGGCATCCCGACCTCGCACGCCGCATCCGCAGCCGCTTCGCGCTCGCGCGGCCGCGCGACCGTCGGCGCATGCCGCGCGTCGTCGACGGCGACGATCTCGACCTAGAGAGCCTGGTCGAGGGCATCGTCGACCGGCGCGCGGGCCACGGCGCCGAGCCCCGTCCCTACCTGCGGCGCGACCCGCTGGAGCGCACCGTCGCCGCGGCCTTCCTGGTCGACATGAGCGCGTCGACCGGGCTGCCGCTGCCCGAGCCGGTCGCCTCGGCGGGTGCAGGCCCCCCCGCGCCCGACCCGGCGCCCGCCCGGGGCATGGACCTGCGCGGCACGGCCTCGGACGACCGCGGCGCGCTGCTGTACGGGCTGTACGACGAGGACCTGACCGACCCGGGTCCGCGCGCGCCGCGTCGCCGCGTGATCGACGTCGCCAAGGACGCACTCGCGCTGATGTCCGACGCGCTCGCCGGGCTCGGCGACGCGCACGCGATCTACGGTTTCTCGGGCAACGGGCGGCACGACGTCGAGTTCCACGTCGCCAAGGACTTCACCGACGCGGTGTCACCGGCCAGCTGGGCCGCGATCGCCGCCATCGAGCCGCGCGGCTCGACCCGCATGGGCGCGGCCATCCGCCATGCGGCCGCCCGCCTCGCACGCCAGCCCGCGGGCCGTCGTCTGCTGATGGTCGTGTCGGACGGCTACCCGCAGGACGTCGACTACGGACCCGACCGCGGCGACGAGACCTACGGCATCCAGGACACCGCCCGCGCGCTCCAGGAGGCGGCTCGCGCCGGGCTCGCGACCTTCTGCGTCACCATCGACCCGGCCGGCCACGACTACCTGCGCGCGATGTGCCCCGACCGGCAGTACATGGTCATCGACGACGTCGAGGCGCTGCCCGCCGCGCTCGCCAAGGTCTACCTCGGCCTGACCGACCGGGGCTGACGCCCGCGGCACACTGGGCCGGGGCGCGCGGGCCTACAGCAGGGGCGAGGCCAGCTGCGCCGCGTTCTCGAGCATCCGGCGCCGGAACGGGCGCGCCCGCCAGGCCCGCAAGTCCATCGGCTCGCACGCCTCCAGGTAACGGCGCTGCAGCGCGAGCAGGTCCTCGGCGAAGGGCCGGTCGTAGATCAGCATCGACAGTTCGAAGTTCAGGTGGAAGCTGCGCAGGTCGAAGTTCACCGTGCCGAACACCGACAGCTCGCGATCGATCACCATGCTCTTCGTGTGCAGCAGCCCGCCCTGGAAGCGGTGGATCTGCACGCCCGCCGCGAGCAGCTCGTCGAAGTACGACGCGCTCGCGTACTGGACGAGGCGCGAGTCGCACTGCCAGGGCAGCAGCAGCACCACATCGACGCCGCGGCAGGCGGCCGTGCGCAGCGCCGTCACCACCGCGTCGCCCGGCGCGAAGTAGGGCGTCGTCAGCACCAGCTCGCGGCGCGCCGCGTAGATGGCGGTCAGGATCACCGACTCGACGTGCTGGAACGCGAACCCCGGCCCCGACGGGTAGGCCTGCAGCGCGATCGAGCCCTCGAGCTCGCCGTGCGCCGGGCCGACGGCCCGCTCGTCGCGCAGCCGGGGGCCTGCCTGCAGCACCGCCATCGCGTTGCTCATCGCGCCGAGCAGCGCGCAGCTGGGACCCTTCACCCGGACCATCGCGTCGACCCAGGGACCGACGCCGGCGTCGCGCTTGAAGTGCCTCGGGTCGGCGAGGTTGGCGCTGCCGGTCCAGGCGATCCGGTCGTCGAACACGGCGATCTTGCGGTGGTTGCGCAGGTCGGCGCGGGCCACGGCCATGCGCAGCGCGCTGGCCGGCAGCACGACCACCACCTCGATGCCCGCGGCCCGCATCGGCGCGACCGCGCCGCGCTCGATGAAGGGCCGGCTCCCCAGGCCGTCCATCAACGCCGTCACCGCGACCCCGCGGTGCGCGGCGCGGATCAGCGCGGCGATCAGCTCGTCGACCAGGCCGCCCTCGTGCCAGATGTAGAACTCCAGCGAGCATCGTTCGCGGCACGCATCGATGTCCTCGATGATCCGCCGCAGGATCTGGTCGCTGTCCGAGACGAGCTCGACGTGATGGCCGCGCATCACCGGGATCGCGCCGAGCGACTGCGCCAGCCGCGCGACCGGCTCGCCGACCGGCCCGACGCTCGCCGGATCGATCAGCGCGGCGGCGGCGAGCTGCTCGTAACGACGCGCCAGCGCGGCGCGCTCGGCCTCGGCCCGCTCGATCCAGCGGCGGCCGAGCCTGCGCTCGCCGACCATCACGAACAGCACGACGCCCACGACCGGGACCAGCAGGACCATGAGGATCCAGGCCATCGACACGCCGGGCGGGCTGCGCCGCGCGAGCACGCGCAGCGTCACCGCGACGAACGCGACGAGGTGGAGCAGCACGGGCAGAAAGAGGAGCGTCTGCATCGCCGGGCAGTCTAAGCCATCCCCCGCGAACCGCGCCGGTCGGCAGGTCGGCGCGACGCGCCGGCCCGCGATTGGCGATAATCGACCGCATGTCGTCACCCCCCCTTGCGCAGGTCCGGCGCGCGGATGCCGGGCATGACCCCGCGCGGCACGCGGTGCACGACCCTGCGCACGGCGCCGGCCACGACCACGCCGCCGAGGACGGCCACGACCACGACGCGCAGGACGACGACCACCAAGGCCACGCGCACGGCCCCGGCCATGCGCACGTCCACCTGCCGCCCGACGGCCACCACCGCGCCTTCGCGGTCGGCATCCTGCTGAACGCGGCGTTCGTTGCGATCGAGGCCTGGGCGGGGTGGTATTCCGGCTCGCTCGCGCTGCTGTCGGACGCCGGCCACAACGTCAGCGACGTCCTCGGCCTGCTGCTGGCCTGGGCCGGCGTCTGGGCCGCCCGGCGCGCACCGAGCGAGCGCTTCACCTGGGGCTGGCGGCGGGCGACCCTGCTGGCCGCGCTGGTCAACGCGTCGCTGCTGCTGGCCGCGCTCGGCGCGATCGCCTGGGAGGCGACCCGCCGGCTCGCCACCCCGGTCGAGGTCGACACATCATGGATGATCGGCGTCGCGACGGTCGGCATCGCGGTCAATGGGCTCACCGCGTGGCTCTTCGTGAGCGGACAGCGCCACGACGTGAACCTGCGCGGCGCGTTCCTCCACATGGTGGGGGACGCCGCGGTGTCGGCGGGCGTCGTGGCGGGCGGGCTGGCGGTCGCCGCCACCGGCTGGCAGCGGCTGGACCCGGCCATCAGCATCGCCATCGCGCTGCTCGTGGGTATCGGCACGGTCTCGCTGCTGCGCCAGTCGCTGGCGCTCGCCATGGACGCCGTGCCGGACGGCATCGACCCCGTGGCCGTGCGCCGCCACCTGCTCGGGCTGCCCGGGGTCGCCGGCCTGCACGACCTCCACATCTGGCCGCTCGGCTCGGCAGGCGCCGCGCTGAGCGCCCATATCGTCATGCCCGAGGGGCACCCGGGCGACGCTTTTCTCGAATCGGCGCGCGCCTCGCTGCACCGGCACTTCCGCATCGAGCACACGACGCTCCAGGTGGAGGTGGGCGACGGCGCCCACGCGTGCGAGCAGGACTGCGGCGGTCCGGCGCAAGGACGCCGCGGCACGGTCTGACACGCCGCGCCCGGCAGCGCCCGGGGCGACCGGGGCGAACGTGGCGGAGCCGGGCAGCATCGTGGCGGCGGACCGTCCGTCGGCCGCGCCGCTCACCGCACGCCGATCGCGGACGCCGCGTCCTCGGCCGAGCGCTCGAGCCCGTCCTCGTCCAGCACCCGGAAGCGCGTGCGGCGCGATTCGATCAGCCCCTCCCCGGACAGCGCGTGGAGCTCGCGCGAGAGCGTCTCGGGCGTCATCGCGAGCCGCGACGCGATCGCGCGCTTGAGCTCGACGAAGGCGATGCCCGACTGCCGGTCGGCGTCGGAGGCGGCGCTGCGGTGCAGGTCGAGCAGCAGGCGGGCGACCCGCGCGCGTGCGCTGCGCTGGGTGAACCCCCCGATCTCGGTGACGAATCGGGCGAGCTTCGCGGCCATGTCGCCCACCAGCCGGGCCCCGATCACCGGGTACTCCACCATCAGCCGCTGGACGCAGGCCGACGGTAGCCCGACCAGGCTGGCGTCCTCGAGGACCGTCGCGGCGACCGGGTACCGGTCGCCGCGCATCAGAGCGGCCAGGCCGATCGTGTCGCCGCGCCCGAGCACCGCCAGCGAGCGGCTGCCCGGGTCGGGGCCCAGCATCAGCCGGACCCGGCCGCCCAGGATCACGTAGAGCGTCTCGGCCGGCTGCCCGGCATCGAACAGCAGTGTCCCGGCCGGCACGCTCTGCACGGTCGCGCCGGCGAACGCCGCCGCCGAATCGAGGGGCACGGCGCCTTCGAACAGGCTGAGCGTCCCCAGCAGACGGGCGACGCGCTCGGGTTCGCCGACGCCGGTGTCGCACGGGGCGGACGGCGAGGCGAACTCGGCTCGTTCCAGGGAGACATGCATCGGACTCGGATGGAAAGAAAGGGCCTCGCGGGACCGTTGCAGGGAGGGTGTCACGGCCCCACCCTGCCGGTGTTGAGCCAGATCAACGCATCCGGCAGCCCCTGCGGGGAGTGCTATCCTCCGCTCACCCCGACTACCACCGCCCTCGATGGACGTCCTTCTGCTGCTGCTCCTCATCGCCGTGAACGCGGTATTCGCGATGTCGGAGATGGCCGTGGTGTCCTCTCGCAAGGCCCGGCTCCAGCGGATGGCCGACGATGGCTTTCCGGGCGCGCGCTACGCGATGGGGCTCAACGAGGAGCCGAGCGCATTCCTCTCGACGATCCAGGTGGGCATCACCTCGATCGGCGTGCTGAGCGGCGTGGTCGGCGAGGGGCTCATCGCCGCCCCGATCGCCGAATGGCTGTCGCAGTTCGCCCCGATCGCGCCCTACGCCAAGGGCGCCTCGGTCGCGGTGGTCGTCGTGCTGATCACCTACCTGTCGGTCGTGGTCGGCGAGCTCGTCCCCAAGCGCCTCGCGCTGCTCGCCCCCGAGCGCATCGCTTCGGTGGTGGCGCGGCCGATGATGTGGTTCTCGGGTCTCGCCAGTCCGCTGGTCCGGGGCCTGTCGTGGTCGAGCGACCTGATCATGCGGCTGGTGGGGGCGCGCCGCACCGACGAGCCGCCGGTCACGGACGACGAGATCAAGGTGCTGATGGAGCAGGGCGCCGAGGCCGGCGTGTTCCACGAGAGCGAGCAGGCGATCGTCTCCAACGTGCTGCGCCTCGACGAGCAGCGCATCGGCGCGATCATGACGCCGCGCATGGACATCTACGCGATCGACCTCGACGACGGCGACGAGACGGTCCGCGCCCGCATCGCCGAGAGCCCGCACACCCGGGTCGTGGTGTGCCGCGGCGGCCTGGAGCACATCCTGGGCGTGCTGCGCATGGGCGACCTGCTGCGCTCGGTGCTGCAGGGCGAGCCGCTGGTGGTCGAGCGCCACCTGACGCCGGCGCTCTACGTGCCCGAGACGATCAGCACCACGCAGCTGCTCGAGAGCTTCCGGCGCGAGCGCGTGCAGTTCGGGCTGATCGTCGACGAGTACGGCGACCTGCAGGGCCTGGTGTCGCTGACCGACGTGCTCACCTCGATCGTCGGCGACCTGCCCGAGCGCGACAGCCTTAGCGACGACGACGTCGTGCGGCGCGAGGACGGATCCTGGCTGGTGGACGGCTCGGTGGGCCTGGAGCGACTCAAGGCGACACTCGAACTCGACGAGCTGCCCGCCGAGGAGGAGCACAGCTTCCACACGGTCGGCGGTTTCGCGATGCACCGGCTCGGGCGGATCCCGTCGGTGGCCGACCACTTCGAGACCGCGGGCTTTCGCTTCGAGGTGGTCGACATGGACCGCAACCGCGTGGACAAGGTCCTGATCGCGCGGCTGCCCGACCTCGAGGCGGTGCAGGTCGACGAGCCCTGACCTGCCCCGCCGCCCGCCCCGCCCGGCGCCTCAGGCCCGCGCGGCGCGCACCCGGCGCACGACCCACGGCACCACGATCAGCGAGGCGGTCAGCGCCAGCAGCGCCGCAGAGATGGGCTGCGTGAAGAACACGCCCGGGTCGCCCTGGCTGATCGCCAGCGCGCGGCGGAACTGGGTCTCGGCGAGCGGCCCGAGGATCAGGCCGATCACTGCGGGCGCCACCGGGAACCCGAAGCGCCGCATCACGAACCCGAGCAGCCCGAACACGCCCAGCGTGACCAGGTCGACCACCGACTGGTGCAGGCTGTAGGCCCCCAGCGTCGCGAAGATCAGGATGCCCCCGTAGAGCAGCGGCTTGGGGATCGCGAGCACCTTCACCCACAGGCCGATCAGCGGCAGGTTCAGCACCAGCAGCAGCACGTTGCCCACGTAGAGGCTCGCGATCAGCCCCCACACCAGGTTGGCCTGGGTCTGGAACAGCATCGGGCCGGGCTGGATGCCGTAGTTCTGGAAGGCCGCCAGCAGGATCGCCGCGGTCGCGGAGGTGGGAATGCCCAGCGTCAGCAGCGGCACCAGCACGCCGGTGGAGGCCGCGTTGTTGGCCGCCTCCGGCCCGGCGACCCCCTCGATGGCGCCGTGCCCGAACTCCTCCGGATGCTTCGAGAGCTTCTTCTCGGTCGCATACGACAGGAAGGTCGGAATCTCGGCGCCGCCCGCCGGGATCGTGCCGAACGGGAACCCGATCGCGGTGGCGCGCAGCCACGCCGGCCACGAGCGCCGCCAGTCGTCGCGGGTCATCCACAGCGAGCCGCTCAGGTGCTCCATCCGCTCCGTCAGGCGGCTTTGGTAGGCGGCCACGTACAGCGCCTCGCCGACCGCGAACAGCCCGACGGCGAGCACCACGACGTCGATGCCGTCGAGCAGCTCCGGCACCCCGAACGAGAAGCGCATCTGGCCGGTCTGCTCGTCGATGCCCACCAGGCCCAGCAGCAGGCCGATGAACAGCGTGGTCAGCCCGCGCACCGTCGAGCTGCCCAGCACGGCGGCCACCGTCACGAACGCGAACACCATCAGCGCGAAGTACTCGGCCGGGCCGAACTTGAGCGCCAGCTCGACGACCACCGGCGCCAGCACGGTCAGCAGCACCGTCCCGATGGTGCCGGCCACGAAGGAGCCGATCGCGGCGGTCGCGAGCGCCGGGCCCGCGCGCCCGCGCCGGGCCATCCTGTTGCCCTCGAGCGCGGTCGCGATCGAGGCCGACTCGCCCGGCGTGTTGAGCAGGATGGTGGTGGTCGAGCCGCCGTACATCGCGCCGTAGTAGATCCCCGCGAACATGATCAGCGCGCCGGTCGGATCGAGCTTCACGGTGAGCGGCAGCAGCATCGCGACCGTCAGCGCCGGGCCCACGCCCGGCAGCACGCCGACCGCCGTGCCCAGCGTCACGCCGACCAGGCCCCACAGCAGGTTGAGCGGCGCCAGCGCGACGCCGAAGCCGGCCATCAGCGCCTCGAAGGTGCCGCTCATATGCCCGCGGCGCCGAGGACCGGGTGCAGCCAGCCGGCTGGCAGGTTGACGTTCAGGAAGTGCACGAAGAACACGAACACCAGCAGCCCGATCGCGAGCCCGATCAGCGCGTCGCGCAGCCAGCGCCGGCTTCCGAAGCCGCGCGCCACGCAGGTGAACAGCACGCAGGCCGCCACGGGGAAGCCCGCGTTGGCGATCAGCAGCATCTGGGCGACCAGTCCGGCCGCGACCCAGGCGAACGCCGGCGCGACGAACGGGTGCTCGCCGCGCTCCTGCGGCGTGTCCGGCTCGGCGGCGCGCCAGCCGCCGGTGAAGACCTCGGCGAGCAGCCACACACCCAGCAGAACCAGCCCGCCCGCGACGAGCCGGGGCACAAAATTGGGACCGATCCGCGCGTAGCCGCCGGCATCCGGCAGCCCCATCGCGACGACGGTGGCGCCGATGCCCAGCGCCAGCACCGCGCCCGACACCAGCAGCTGCGCCCCGCGCGCGCCCGCGCCGCCGCCGGTCACGTCACTTCCTGAGACCGAGCGAATCGATGATCGCGCCGACGCGCTTGACGTCCTCGTCCAGGAATCGCTTGTAGTCGTCGCCGCCCAGGTACCAGGATTCCCAGCCGAACTTGGCGAGCGACTCCTTCCAGGACGGCGACTCGGTCGCGGTCTTCACCGCCGCGACCAGCGCGTCGCGCTGCGCCGGCGTGATGCCGGGCGCGGCAAACACGCCGCGCCAGTTGCCGAGCACCACGTCGATGCCCTGCTCCCTGAGCGTCGGGATACCGTCGAGGCGCTGCGGCGAGGACACGGCCAGCGCGCGCATGCGGCCGGCCTTGATCTGCTCGGCGAACTCGCCCAGCCCCGACACGCCCGCGGCCACGTGACCGCCGACGATCGCGGCGATCGCCTCGCCGCCGCCCTTGAATGGCACGTAGTTGATCTTGCCGGGGTCGGCGCCGGTCGCGCGGGCGATCAGGCCGATCAGGATGTGGTCGGTGCCGCCGGCCGAGCCGCCGCCCCAGGACACCTTGCCCGGGTCGGCCTTGAACGCGCCCACCAGGTCGGCCATCGATTTGTGCGGCGAGCTTGCCGGCACGGTGACGACCACGTACTCGCTGGTGAGGCGCGCGACCGGGGTGACCATCGTCAGGTCCACCGGCGACTTGTTCAGCAGGATGCCCCCCACCATCACCATGCCGCCGATCATCAGCGCGTTCGGATCGCCCTTGGCCGCATTGACGAACTGCGCCAGGCCGATGGTGCCGGCCGCGCCGCCCTTGTTGTCGAACTGGATCGACTGCGCGACCTTGGCCGACTGCATCGCCGCGGCGAGCGCGCGGCCGGTCTGGTCCCAGCCGCCGCCCGGGTTGGCGGGGATCATCATCTTCAGGCTGGGCGCCGACTGGGCCAGGGCCGCGCGCGGCAGCGCGGCCAGACCCGCGGCGGCGAGCGCTCCGGTCGCGGCGAGCGTGAATTCACGGCGTTTCATCGGGGGGTCTCCTCGGAATCGTTCGGCGCGGATCGGCGTGGGGAGCGAGGATACCCGCCGCCACCGGCCCGGACAACACGCATCGCAAGCCTGCCACCCCGCCGCGGACCGGCCCGTCCGGGTTACGCTTCGATCCTCGACGCACACCGTAACCCTCGGCTCCGATGACCGCTACGCCCTGCACACGCCTGCCCGCGCCGCGCGCCCGGAGGACGCGATGAGCATGCCCGCCGCCGCCGGCGCGGCGCCTGCCCTGCCCCCCGAGGCGTTGCGTCCGGCGGGGCGGTTCGGCGCACGCGCCTGGGGGCTGATCAAGCCCTACTTCGCGAGCGAGCGCCGCTGGCAGGCGATCGGCCTGCTGGCCGCGGTGGTCGCGCTGAACCTCGTCACGGTCTACGTCGACGTGCTCATCAACGCCTTCCAGCGCGACTTCTACAACGCGCTCGAGAACAAGGACTACGCCGAGTTCCAGCGCCAGCTCTGGCGCTTCGGGGCGCTGGCGGTCGCGTTCATCCTGGTCGCGGTCTACAAGTTCTACCTGACCCAGCTCTTCGAGTTGCGCTGGCGGACCTGGCTCACCACGCAGTACGTCGACGGCTGGCTGTCGCAGCGCGCGTACTACCGGCTCGAGCTCGGCGGCACCGCGACCGACAACCCGGACCAGCGGATCGCCGAGGACATCCGGCTGTTCACCGAGTACACCGTGTCGCTGTCGATGGGCCTGCTGAACTCCGTCGTGACGCTGGGCTCGTTCGTCGCGATCCTGTGGGCGGTGTCAGGCCCGCTCACGCTGACGCTGGGCGGCACAGAGATCACGATACCCGGCTACATGGTGTGGGTTGCGCTGGTCTATGCGGTCGCCGGCAGCTGGCTGTCGCACACGATCGGGCGCCCGCTGATCGCGCTCAACTTCGCGCAGCAGCGCTTCGAGGCCGACTTCCGCTACGGGCTGGTGCGCATCCGCGAAAACGCCGAGAGCGTGGCCCTGTACAGCGGCGAGCCGGCCGAGCGCACCGGGCTGGTCGCGCGCTTCGGCGACGTGGTGACCAACTACTGGGCGCTGATGCGCGCGCAGAAGAAGCTGATCTGGGCGCAGAGCTTCTACGGGCAGCTCGCGGTCATCTTCCCGTTCGTCGTCGCGGCTCCGCGTTACTTCAACGGGCCGCTGAAGCTCGGCGACCTGATGCAGATCTCCAACGCCTTCGGCATGGTGCAGGGCTCGCTGTCCTGGTTCGTCAACGCCTACGCGAACGTCGCCACCTGGAAGGCCACCACCGACCGGCTGCTGACCTTCGACGACGCGCTCGCCGAGCTGCGCGCCGACGGCGAGCGCCAGCTGCGCCCCGAGCCCGGCCCGTCGCCGGCGCTGCGTGACCTGCGGCTGGAGACGCCGCGCGGCGCCCCGATCGTCGCGCTCGCGAACCTCGAGGTCCACCCCGGCGAGCGGCTGCTGCTCACCGGCCCCTCGGGCAGCGGCAAGAGCACGCTGTTCCGCGCGCTCGCGGGAATCTGGCCGCACGGCACCGGGCGGATCGAGCAGCCCGACGGGGGCGTGCTGTTCCTGCCGCAAAAGCCCTACCTCCCGATCGGCACGCTGCGGGCGACGGTCAGCTACCCGGCGGCGGCCGACGCGTTCGATGACACCACCGTCGCGCAGGCGCTGCGCGACTGCCGGCTGCCGCAGCTGGCCGGGCGCCTCGACGAGTCCGCCGCCTGGGACCGCCGGCTGTCACCCGGCGAGCAGCAGCGGCTCGCCTTCGCCCGGGCCCTGCTCAACCGGCCCCGCTGGCTGTTCCTCGACGAGGCAACCGCGGCGCTCGACGAGGCCACCGGCACCGCGCTCTACCGGCTGCTGCTCGAACGGCTGCCGCAGACCGCCGTGGTCAGCATCGCGCACGACCCGTCGGTGGCCGCCTTCCATGGCCGGCGCGTGCACCTGACGCCTGGCGAGCAGGGCGCCACGCTCGCCGAGGTGCCCCTGCCCCCGGTCGGTCCCGGCGGGGCGTGATCCGCAGCCCGCCTCAGGACCGGCCGTAGACCTCGTTGAGCTGCTGACCCACGCGCACGAAGGTCGTGCAGCGCGACAGGTCCTTGAGCTTGCGCGCGCCGACGTAGGTGCACGCCGAGCGCAGCCCGCCGAGGATCTCCTGGACGGTGTCGTCGACCGGCCCACGCGCATCGAGCAGCACCGACTTGCCCTCGGACGCCCGGTAGCGTGCGACGCCCCCGGCGTACTTCTCCATCGCCTCGGTCGAGCTCATCCCGTAGAAGCGCCGATAGCGGCGGCCGTCCTGCTCGACCAGTTCGCCGCCCGACTCGTCGTGGGCCGCGAACATGCCACCCAGCATCACGAAATCGGCACCGCCGCCGAAGGCCTTGACGACGTCGCCCGGGACCGTGCAGCCGCCGTCTCCGCAGATCTGCCCGCCCAGCCCGTGAGCCGCGTCGGCGCACTCGATGATCGCCGACAGCTGGGGGTAGCCCACGCCGGTCATCCGGCGGGTCGTGCACACCGAGCCCGGCCCGATGCCCACCTTGACGATGTCGACGCCGGCCAGGATCAGCGCCTCGGTCATGTCGGCGGTGACCACGTTGCCGGCCATCAGCACCACCGACGGATAGCGTTCGCGGAAGCGGCGGACAAAGTCCACGAAGGCCTCGGTGTAGCCGTTGGCCACGTCGACGCAGACGTACTCGATCGCGCCCTCCGTGCGGCTCCAGACCTTGTCGAACTTGACGAGGTCGGCCTCGAGGATGCCCAGCGAATAGAAGGTGTAGGCGTTGTGCTCGCGGTTGGCGGGCTCGAAGTGCGCGACCAGATCGGCCACGGCGTGGTGCTTGTGGAGCGCGCAGTGGATCTTGTGCAGGGCCAGCGCCCGCGACATCGCGAAGGTGCCGACGGTGTCCATGTTGGCCGCGATGATCGGCACCGACGCACGGCGCAACGGCGAATGCCGGAAGCGGTACTCCCTCACGAGGTCGACGTTGGCGCGGCTGCCCAGCGTCGATCGCTTCGGGCGCAGCAGCACGTCCTTGAAGTCCAGTTTGGGCTCGTATTCGATACGCATGAACCACATTATGCCGGGAGGGGCAAGTTCGGGTAGAATGGGGGTTCGCCGTGGGTTTCTCGTGCTGCTCAAGCACCTGCCCTGCCGCGGTTTTCCTTCGCATCGCCTCCGACTCCGCCTGTCCAGCTCGCATCCCGGTCCACCCGGGATGGCTCAAATGGACGCGTTCCCCCAGCAAGGATCGCGGTTGGCGCCGATGTACCGCCAACCGCCCGAATGCTTCGGGCGAACCAGGATATTGCTCGTCCATATGTACCGCGACCCTGCCCGAGATCCGGGCCTAGATTCGACCTCCTTCATCGCAGGCGACCTGCCCGCGACCGGGATCCACGCCATCGTCGAGACCCTCGCCGCCGTCGACACCGTCGCCGTCACCGAGGCCCCCGCAGCCGATGCCCCGATCACCCCGGCCGCCGCCGCAGCCGCCGAGTCGGGCTTCGCCCACCTCGGCCTGTCGGCCGCGACCGTGATGACGCTGACGCGTCTCGGCCACGAGACCCCGACCCCGGTCCAGCTCCGGACCATTCCGCTGATGCTGGCCGGCCACGACCTGCTGGTCTCGGCCGAGACCGGCAGCGGCAAGACCGGCGCATTCCTGCTGCCGGCGCTGCAGCGGCTCGCCGAACCAGCCGCCAACGGCCGTGGCGCACCCCGTGTGCTGGTGCTTGCCCCCACCCGCGAACTCGCGCTGCAGGTCGAGCAGTCGGCGATGCTGTACGGCCGCCACCTGCGCAAGCTGCGCACGGTCTGCCTGATCGGCGGCGCGCCGTTCGGCCCGCAACTGCGCCGGCTCGCCGAAGGCGTCGACCTCGTCGTCGCCACCCCGGGCCGACTCGCCGACCACATGCAGCGCGGCCGCATCGACCTGTCGTCGGTCCAGGTGCTCGTGCTGGACGAGGCCGACCGCATGCTCGACATGGGCTTCGTCGACGAGATCCACGCGATTGCGGCCAAGCTGCCCGCGACCCGCCAGACGGTGCTGTTCTCCGCCACCCTCGACGGCAAGATCGGCACGGTCGCCTCGCAGGTCACCCGCACGCCGCGCCGCGTCGAGATCGGCTCGCAACTCGATGCGAGCACGCTGACCCAGGTGGTCCACTACGTCGACCACCTCCAACACAAGCTGCAGGTGCTCGACGCGATCCTGGCACGCCCGGACGTGACCCAGGCGATCGTCTTCGCCGGCACCAAGATCGCCGCCGAAGAGCTCGCGATGCGTCTGCGCGACGATGGCAAGCCGGCCGCGGCGCTGCACGGCGACATGCAGCAGGTGGCGCGCGACCGCGTCGTGCGCAACCTGCGCCAGGGCCGCATCGGCATCCTGGTCGCGACCGACGTCGCCTCGCGCGGCATCGACGTGCCCACGATCAGCCACGTGATCAACTTCGACCTGCCCATGAAGCCCGAGGACTACGTGCACCGGATCGGCCGCACGGCCCGCGCCGGCCGCTCCGGCACCTCGATCACCCTGGTCGGCGCGCGCGACCGCCGGTTGCTGTCCGGCATCGAGCGCCTGCTGCAGACGACCATTCCGGTCGACGTCGTGCCCGGCCTCGAGCCTCGCGCGCAGCCGCTGCGGCCGCGTCGCATCGGCGGCGAGTACCGCGCTGCGCCCCCGCGTTCCGGCGCGGGCGGTCGCCCGACCACGCGCAGCGGCCCCGGCGGCGATCACCGTGACGGTCCGCCGTCGCGTCGCCCGAGCGGTCCGCCACGTCGGCGCACCGACTGACAGGCAGGCGATCGTACAATCGGCCGGACACCGCTTCGGAGTCCGGCCATTCCTCGCCCGATCTCGCTCTTCCTCGACGTAGACGGCACCCTGCTCAACTACGCGTCGCATCCCGACGCGGTGATCGTGGGAACGCCGCTCGTGACCCTGCTTGAGGGGCTGCACCATGCGAGCGCGGGATGCCTCGCGCTCGTCAGCGGACGCGCGGTCGAATCGCTCGACCGGCTGTTCGCGCCCTTCCGGGGCGTCGCGGTGGGCCTGCACGGGCTGGAGATGCGGGTCGAGCCCGGCGGCCCCGTCGAGCGGCGCCCCGTCGACCCGCTACCGCAGCCGATGCACGAGGCGGTCCTTCGCGTCGCGCGGGCCCACCGCGCCGTGCTGGTCGAGGACAAGGGATTCGCAGTCGCGATCCACCACCGGCTGCCCGCACCCGCGATGCAGGCGCTGCGCCGCGAGCTGGTGGCGGCCTGCGCGCGCCTGGCGCCCGCCTGGACCGTGCTGCGCGGGCGCCAGGTCCTCGAGATCAAGCCCGCGAACACCACCAAGGCGAGCGGCGTCGACGCGCTGATGAGGCGCGCGCCCTTTTGCGGCACCCTGCCGATCGCCTTCGGCGACGACCTCACCGACCTGGACATGTTCGAGGCCATCCGCCGCCATGCCGGCGTGGCGGTGGCCGTCGGCCCGCGCATCGCCGGCTCCGGCGACCTGCAGGTCGATGCGCCCGAGGAGAGCATCGCCCTGCTGCAGGCACTGTACGACGCGCTCGACGACGGCGCCGATGCGCGCCGCATCGACGCGGTGCTGAGGCGCCACGCCCATGCATGAGCTGCCGGACACCGACCGCGCCGACCACCTCGTGCTGGTGGCCGACATCGGCGGCACCTACACGCGCTTCGCGCTGGCGCGCGACGGCGCCCTGCTCAACGCGCCCGACACGCTCGAGCGCGCCCGCTGGCCAGACCTCGCGAGCGCCTGTCGCCACTACCTGACCGAGTCGGGCACGCGCCTGCGCATCGACGGCTTCGCGGTGGCGGGTGCCGGACGCGTCCAGGACGGGCGCATCGCGATGACCAACGCCGACTGGTCGATCGACCCCGCCCAGCTGGCCGCCGAGCTCGGCCTGCGCGAGCGCCGCGTGCGGGTGCTCAACGACTTCGCCGCGCTCGCCTGGGCGCTGCCGGCGCTGGCCGCCGACGAGCTCGCCCCCGTGCCGGGCGGCGCCGCCGCGCTCGCGAGCGGCCCGCCGCCTTCGGGCGACCCGCTCGGCAACCGCGTGGTCGTCGGTCCGGGCAGCGGGCTGGGCGTGGCCGCGACGGTCCGCACCCGCGGCGGATGGCACCCGATCGCCACCGAGGGCGGCCATGCGAGCTTCGCCCCCGAGACGCCGTTCGAGCAGGCCGCGGCCGCGCTCGCGGCGCGCCGTTTCGGCCGCGTGTCGTGGGAGCGCATCCTCTCGGGGCCGGGCCTCGCGCTGCTGCACGAGGCGGCGCTGCTGGAGGTGGGTGCACCCGGGCTCGCCGGCGACGCGGCGGCGGTGCTCGAGGGCTGCCGGCGGGGCGAGGCGGCTGCGATCCGGGCCACGCGGGCCTTCGTGGAACTGCTCGGCGCGTTCGCCGGGGACCTCGCGCTGCTCTACGATGCGACGGGTGGCGTCGCGATCGCCGGCGGCATCGTGCCGCGGATCTCCGGTCTGCTGCCGCTAGACGGCCTGCGCGTGCGCTTCGAGGCCAAGGGCCGCTTCGCGCCGTGGCTGGCGGGGGTGCCGGTGGGCGTGCTCGTGGCGCCCTTCGCCGCGCTGCGCGGCGCGGCCGTCGCCTACCGCTCCTGACACCGGGCGCCTGGCCCGCCCGCGCCACGATCAACGCCCGGACAGCATCACCCCTGAAACGATCCCGCATCCCGGACCCGCCACGATGACCGATCCCGCCCACGCCTCCCCGCCAGGCAACTCGCTGCATCTCGGACTGATCGGCAACTCGCGCACCGGTGCGCTGGTCGACCAGCAGGCGGGCATCGTGTGGTGGTGCCACCCGCGGCTCGACGGCGACCCGGTATGCAGCGCGCTGCTGTCGGGCGAGGCCCGGCCGCCGCACGGATACACAGACGTCCGCATCGAGCGCCAGGTGCGCACCGAGCAGCAGTACGTGACCAACACACCGATCCTCTCGACCACGCTGCACGATGCGGACGGCAGTTCGGTCGAGGTGCTGGACTTCGCGCCGCGCTTCCACCACGTGGGCAGGATGTTCAACCCGGCGATGCTGGTGCGCATCGTGCGCCGAGTCAGCGGACGGCCGCGCATCATCGTGCGCGCCCGCCTGGCCAGCGGCTACGGCGAGCGCGCCGCCGAGCGCGTCGTCGGCACCCACCACATCCGCTTCGCGCAGCGCGACGGCGCTATCCGCCTGACCACCGACATGCCGATCACACAGGTCGTCGAGGAGCGGGCCTTCTTCGTGAACCGCTCGGTGACACTGCTGTTCGGCGTCGACGAGACGCTCGGCGGTGCGCCGGCGGAGGTCGGACGCCAGTTCCTCGAGGAGACGCGCAGCTACTGGCAGCGCTGGGTGCGCAACCTCGCAGTGCCCTTCGAGTGGCAGGACGTGGTGATCCGCGCAGCGATCACCCTCAAGCTCAACGCCTTCGACGACTCGGGCGCGATCGTCGCGGCGGTGACCACCTCGATCCCCGAGGCGCCGGCGAGCGGGCGCAACTGGGACTACCGCTACTGCTGGCTGCGCGACGCCTACTTCGTCGTCAACGTGCTGAACCGCCTCGGCGCCACCGGCACGATGCAGCGCTACCTCAACTACATCCTGAACGTCGTCGCCGACGCCGGCGCCCAGCCGGTGCAGCCGGTCTACGGCATCAGCGGCGAGTCGCTGCTCGATGAGTCGGTCGCGCACGCGCTGCCCGGCTACCGCGGCATGGGCCCGGTGCGCATCGGCAACGCCGCGTACTTCCAGGTGCAGCACGACGTCTACGGCGAGGCCGTGCTGGCGGGCGCGCACGCCTTCTTCGACCAGCGGCTCGAGCACACCGCCGACGAGCAGATCTTCCGCGAGCTCGAGAAGCTCGGCGAGCGCGCGATCGCCCACTACCAGGATCCGGACGCAGGCCTCTGGGAGCTGCGCGGCGCCAGGCGCGTGCACACCTTCTCCAGCCTGATGTGCTGGGCCGCCTGCGACCGGCTGGCGCGCATCGCCGCGCAGCTCGGCCTGACCGCGCGGCACACGTACTGGACCGGCCACGCGACGCGGATCCACGCGACGATCTGCGAGCGCGCCTGGAACCCGCAGCTGCAGGCCTTCGTGTCCACCTTCGGGGGCGAGCGCCTCGACGCGAGCCTGCTGCTGCTCGCCGAGTTGCAGTTCCTGCCGGCCTCCGACCCGCGCTTTGGCTCGACCGTCCGCGCGATCGAGCAGCGACTCAAGCGCGGCGACTTCCTGCTGCGCTACGACGAGCAGGACGACTTCGGCTATCCCGAGACCGCGTTCCTGGTCTGCACGCAATGGTGGGTGCTGGCGCTGGCCGCGCTCGGCGAGACCGGGCGCGCCCGCGAGATCTTCGAGCGGCTGCTGGCCATCCGCAGCCCGCTCGGCCTGCTCGCCGAGGACGTCGACCCCGCCACCGGCGAGCTGTGGGGCAACTACCCGCAGACCTACACCATGGTCGGACTGATCCAGTGCGCGATGCGGCTGTCGCGTCCCTGGGAAGACGCGTACTGACCCCCGGTCGGCGGCCCGATCGCCGCCCGCCCTCCCCGAACCACGGAAGCTTCCCATGACGATGCTGTTCTCCCCGATGGACGTGCGCTCGGTGCGCCTGCCTAACCGGATCCTGATCTCGCCGATGTGCCAGTACTCCGCGCACGACGGCTACGCGGCCGACTGGCACACGGTGCACGTCGGCAAGCTCGCCCACGGCGGCGCGGGCACCGTGATGCTCGAGGCCACCGCGGTCGACAAGCGCGGGCGCGGCACCTTCGGCGACCTCGGCATCTGGGACGACGCGCAGGTCCCCGGACTGCGCGCGCTCGCCTCGCTGATCGACGCCGCGGGCGCGGTGCCGGCGATCCAGATCGGGCACGCCGGGCGCAAGGCGGGCTCGCAGCGGCCCTGGCACGGCAACGGCCCGCTCGGCCCGCAGGACGCGGCGCTGCGCTGCGAGCTGCCGTGGGACGCGGTGGCGGCGTCGGCACTGGCGGTCGACGAGCGCTGGCCGGTGCCCGCCGAGCTGGATGCTCGGGGGCTGGAGGCGATCGTCGAGGCCTTCGCGCGCGGCACGCGGCGCGCGGTGGCCGCCGGCTTCAGGATGGTCGAGATCCACATGGCGCACGGCTACCTGCTGCACGGATTCCTGTCGCCGCTGTCCAACCGGCGTACCGACGCCTGGGGTGGCAGCCTCGAGAACCGGATGCGCTTTCCGCTGGCGGTGGTCGAAGCGGTGCGGGCCGCACTTGGCGACGCACTCGCCCTGTCGGTGCGCATCTCGGCGGTCGACGGCATCGAGGGCGGCTGGATGATCGAGGACAGCGTGGCGCTCGCGCGCGAGCTGGCGCGCCGCGGCACCGATCTCGTCGACTGCTCGTCGGGCGGCATCGCCGGCCCGGCGACCAACGCGTCGGGCCGCCACGCGGTGAAGCGGGCGCCGGGCTTCCAGGTGCCCTTCGCCGAGACCCTTCGGCGGGAGGCCGGCGTCGCCACCATCGCGGTGGGCCTGATCACCGAGCCGGCACAGGCCGAGGCGGTGCTTGCCGAGGGCCGCGCCGACCTGATCGCGATCGGGCGCCAGGCCCTGCACGAGCCCAACTGGCCGCTGCACGCGGCGCTGGCGCTCGGCGTCGACCCGGACTACGCCCGCTGGCCGGCGCAGTACGGCTGGTGGCTGTCGCGCCGCACCGGCCTGCCCGCCACCTCGCCGCCCGCCGCGCGATGAGCCCCACCCGATCGCACCGCCGCCAGGCGCCCCATTCAGGAGACCCCATGACCCGCCGCCGCACCCTGCGCCTGCTCGCCGCCGCCGCCCTCGCCGTCGGGTGCGCCGCGGCGCACGCCCAGCCCTATCCGTCCCGCCCGGTGCGCCTCGTGGTGCCCTATCCCGCGGGCCAGGGCACCGATGTTGCCGGCCGCTACCTCGCCGAGCAGCTGTCGCGCGCCATCGGCCAGAACGTGGTGGTCGAGAACCGACCCGGCGCGGGCGGCAATATCGGCACGCAGCAGGTCGCCCGCGCCGCGCCCGACGGCTACACGCTGCTGCTCGGCACCAACGGCACGCACGCCGCGGCCCCGTTCCTGTACCCGAACCTCGGCTTCGACCCGGAGGCCGACTTCGAGCCGATCGCGCTGACCCGCATCATGGCGCTGCCCGAGACCCAGCAGAAGCTGCTGCAGCTTGGCATCGACCCGAAGGCCGCGACCGGCGACGAGCTGAAAGCCTTCCTGCGCACCGAGCGCGACAAGTGGGGCCAGGTGATCCGCTCGGCGAACATCAAGGTCGAGTGACCGGCCCAGGCAGGGCGCGCGCCTGCCTGCCGGCGCTCAGGCCGCCTCGCGCCGCTCCCTGGCCGCGGCCTCGGCGCGCAGCCGCAGGCGCTGGCGCTGGCGCACCCGCGCCGCGTCCATCAGCATCCGGCCGGCCCAGCGAAAGACGTTGTTCTCCTTGACCGTGCGGCGCATCAGCCGCATCCGCTCGCGGCGTTCGTCGCGGCCCATCTCGAGCGCGAGCCGGATCGCCGCGGCGGTCTCGGAAATGTCGTAGGGGTTGACCAGCAGCGCCTCGATCAGCTCGCGCGACGCACCGGCGAAGGTGGAGAGGATCAGCACCCCGTCGTGGTCGTCGCGTGCGGCGACGAACTCCTTGGCGACCAGGTTCATGCCGTCGTGCAGGCTGTTGACCAGGCAGAAGTCGGCGGCGCGGTACAGCTCGAACACCTGCGCCGGCTCCTGGTGCTGGCCGATCAGCACGATCGGCTGCCAGCGCTCGGTGCCGAAGCGCTCGTTGATCCGTGCCGCGGTGCCCTCGGTCTCCGCCTGCAGCGCCCGGTACGCAGGCAGCTTGCTGCGGGTCGGCGCGGCCACCTGCAGCAGGCTCACGCGGCCGCGCCACGAGGGATCGGTCTCGAGCAACTGCTCCATCGCGCGGAAGCGCTCGACGATCCCCTTGGTGAAGTCCCAGCGCTCGACGCCCACCCCGATGCACACGCCGTCCTCGATGCCGAAGCGCTGCCGCACGGAGCGCGCGCAGTCCGCGCACGAGGGCAGCTGCTCGAGCCAGCGCGGCGGCCACTCGATCGAGATCGGATAGGGCGCGACCTGGCAGACGTGGCCCTGGATCGTGACCGTCATGTGCTCGCGATCGATCTGGCACTCGACGTAGCGGTCGATGGTCTCCAGGAAGTTCTGGCAGTGGTAGCGCGTGTGGAAGCCGAGGATGTCGGCGTGCAGCATCCCGCTCAGCAGCTCCTCCTTCCAGGGGCACACGCCGAAGGTCTCGGCGTTGGGCCAGGGAATGTGCCAGAACACCACCACGGTGGCGCCGGGGATCCGCTTGCGGACCATCGCGGGCAGCAGCGCGAAGTGGTAGTCCTGCACGAAGACGACCGGGTGGTCGGTGCGCGCCTCCTTGAGCACCACGTCGGCGAACTTGCGGTTGACCGCCTGGTACTGGCGCCAGTCGGCCTCGCGGAAGGACGGGCGGACGTAGGCGAGGTGGCACAGCGGCCACAGGCCCTCGTTGGAGAACCCGAAGTAAAAGCCGTTCTCCTCCTCCTCGGTCAGCCAGACGCGGCGCAGCGTGTAGGCCGGATCGGAGGGCGGCACGCTCACCCGGTCGTGAAGGTCGACGACGTCGCGGTCGGCGCTGCCGCTGCCGTGGGCGACCCACACGCCCGAGCAGGCGCGGATGATCGGCTCGAGCGCGGTGACCATGCCGCTGGCCGGCACCTGCACGACCGGGCGGCCGTCGGCGCCGCGGTTGTGGATGTAGGGCTCGCGGTTGGACACCACGATCATCTGCGGCGAGTCCAGGCTCTCACGCACCACGTGGGCGAGTGCCTGCGGCGTCCAGTTCTCGCGGTAGTCGATCTCCAGGCGCTGGTCGTGCTCGATCTCGCGCAGCACCTTGCGCACCTGCGACAGGATCGGCACGCTGGAGTGCGACTCGGCGTCGTCGAGGAAGCGGCGGCTCTGGATGTCGCGCACCAGCGTCTGGCCCCAGCGCCGCAGCACCAGCCAGGCCGCCAGCACGGACAGCAGCGCGAGCACGACCGCCGACATCACCCCGAACGCGATCAGGTAGTCCCGCGCGCGGGTCTGGCGCCGGTCGATGAAGGACATGTCGTGCACCAGCAGCACGACCACCGGCTGGCCGTCGGCCGCGGTGAGGTCGAAGCGCGCGAGGTGCACCGAGCCGGCGGGCGTGCGCAGCACGCGGCTGGCGGGCTCGTCGGGCAGCGCGGCGAGCGCGCAGGAGACCTGGGCGGGAGTGCGGTCGGTCTGGTAGATCGCCTGCCCGTTGGGCCGGCAGGCGAGCACGGCGAGCAGTCGCTCGTCCTCGGTCACCTTGGCGAGGAAGCGGCGCAGGCGGGGCAGCTCGGAGCGGTCGAGGAGCGTGGGGAGGGTCTCGCCCATCGAGTTCATGACCACGCGGGCGCGCATGTCGACGTCGGTGCGGAACCACTCGGTCAGCATGCGATCGACGTACGGCACAGCGAACCACGCGCCGACCGACAGGGCGACGAGCACGGGAACCGCGAACCGCCAGAACAGGGTCCTGAACATCGGATGCTCCTGGGAGGCGCTCAGTGGCGAGCATACCCGCAACGCCGGTCGGATTCCCGAAAACGGGGTGGTCCGGCCGGGAGCAATCGCCGTGCCCGCACCGGTTCATAGGACAATGCCGGCAGGGCGGCCCGCGCAGGTCCGGCGGTCCGCAGTCCCGCACCCGATCCAGCAGGAGCACCCCACCATGAACCACCGTCTCCTCGGCCGCAGCGGCGTCTCGGTCTCCACCGTGTGCCTCGGCACCATGATGTTCGGCGACCGCACCAGCGAGGCCGACGCCTTCGAGATCGTCGCCGCCTGCCGCGATGCGGGCGTGAACTTCATCGATACCGCCGACGTCTACGCCGAAGGCGCCTCCGAGCGCATCACCGGCCGGGCCATCGCCGAGGACCGCAACCGATGGGTGCTCGCGACCAAGGTCGCCAACCCGATGGGCACCGAGCGCAACCGGCGCGGCCTGTCCCGGCGCTGGCTCAACCAGGCGATCGACGAGTCGCTCGCCCGGCTGGGTACGGACCACGTGGACATCTGGTACCTGCACAACGAGGACCACCACACCCCGCTCGCCGAGACGATCAGCGCCGTCGCCGACATCGTCCGCGCGGGCAAGGTCCGCTACCTGGGGGTCTCCAACCACCGCGCGTGGCGCATCGCCGAGATCGTCAACCTCTGCCGCGAGGCCGGCATGCCGACCCCGGCCGTCTGCCAGCCCTACTACAACGCCTTCAACCGGATGCCCGAGGTCGAGGTGCTGCCGGCCTGCGGTCACTACGGCATCGGCGTCGCGTCCTACTCCCCGATCGCCCGCGGCGTGCTCGCCGGCAAGTACAGGCCGGGCGAGGCGCCGCCGCAGGACTCGCGCGCCGCGCGCGGCGACCGTCGCATCATGCAGACCGAGTGGCGCGAGGAGTCGCTCGTGCTCGCGCAGCGCGTCGCCGACCACGCGCGCGCGCGCGGCATGACCCCGACCCAGTTCGCGGTCGCCTGGGTGCTCAACAACCGGTTCGTCACCTCGGCGATCGTCGGGCCGCGCACGCTCGAGCAGATGCGCGAATACCTGGGCGGGCACGAGGCGGTGTTCGGCCCCGAGGACGAGGCGCTGATCGACGCGATGGTCGCCACGGGCCATCCGAGCACGCCCGGCTACAACGACCCCGCCTACCCGCTCGAGGGGCGTCCGACCTTCTCGGCCTGAGCGGTCGGACTGCGCGCGGATCCGACGGCATGGACGCGCGAGCGGCCTGGGTCGGCGCGATGTCGCTCGCGCAGCTGGTGTCGTGGGGTACGCTCTACTACACCTTCTCGCTGCTGATGCCGGAGCTCGAGCGCGAGCTCGGGCTGTCGCGGGTCGCGGTCAGCGGCGCGTTCAGCGCCGCACTGCTGTCGAGCGGCGTGGCCGGCCTGCTGGTGGGCGGCTGGATCGACCGCGGCCACGGCCGGGCCGTGATGGCTGGGGGCTCGCTGCTGGCCGGCCTGCTGCTGCTCGCGCACGGCCACATCGACGGGGCCCTGGGCCTGTATGCGGTCTGGATCGGGCTGGGCGCCGCGATGGCCGCCACGCTGTACGAGCCGGCGTTCGCGATCCTGATCCGGCGCTGGCCCACCGACTACCGGCGCTCGCTGATCGCGATGACCTTCCTCGGCGGGCTCGCGTCCACGGTCTTCATCCCGCTGTCGGCGCTGCTGATCGAGCAGCTAGGCTGGCGCCCCACCTGCACCGCGCTGGCCGCGCTGCACCTGCTGCTGTGCCTGCCGATCCACCTGCGGATGCTGGCGGGCGAGCCACCCGCCCGCGGCGGGCCCGGCGACGCGCCCGGGGACGCCGCGGGCGCGCCTGGGCGGCGTTCGCCGACGCTGCGCGAGTTGGCGACCTCGCCGGCCTTCCTGCTGATCACCGGCTTCCTGGTCGGGTTCATGGCCTTCACGTCGGCGCTGTCCGCGCACATGGTGCCGCTGCTGAGCGAGCGCGGCCTGCCGCCCGCCTGGGCGATCGCGGTGCCGGCGAGCATCGGCGCGATGCAGGTCGCGGGTCGGCTGGTGCTGTTCGCGTTCGAGGGCCGGATCGACCCGCGGCACCTCGACCGCGCGATCCCGCTGCTGCTGCCGGCCTCGGTCGCGCTGCTGCTGGCCGGCAGCGGCAGCGTGGGCGCGGCGCTCGCGTTCGCCGCCTGCTACGGCGTGGGCAACGGCCTGATCACGATCGTCAAGGCGACGGCGATCGCGCAGTACGTGAGCCGCGACCGGGTCGCCGCGCTGACCGGCCTGCAGTCGCTGCCCTCGGCGATCGCCCGCAGCCTGGGGCCGGTCCTGCTCGCATCGCTGTGGACGCTCACCGGCGACTACCGGCTGGGCCTCTGGGCGCTCGTGGCAACCGGGCTGGGCGCGGCGCTGCTGCTCAGGCTCGCGCAGGCGCGAGCGCTGTCGCAGCCCTGACCGGCCACCATCCCCCGACGCCAGGCGGGGCGTTTGATGCACCGGCCGGCAGCATGGGAGAATCGAAGGTTGACCATAGCCAGGATGGCGCCCTCCCGTGACCGCCCCGATCATCCTCATCGCCCTGCTGATCGCGGTCGTCGCCACCGTCGCGGCCTACGTGTTGTGGCCGCTGCTGCGTCGTGCGCCGGCCGGCGCCCCGGACGACACCGCGGCGGTCGCGCTGATGGTGCTGCGCGAGCGGCGTCGCGAGCTGGACGCCGCGCTGTCGCACCTGCCCCTGGATGCGCCCGAGCGGCGCGCCGCGCTCGCCGAGTTCGCAGCCCAGGCCGAGTCGGAGCTCCCCGCGCAGCTCGAGGCCGGCGTGCCCGGGGCGGCGCCCGCCGCGCGCCCCGCCCCATCGCGCCGGCCGCTCGCCGCCCTGCTGCTCGGGCTGGTGCTGGTACTGCCCACCTTCGCGTTCTACCTGCTGGCCGGCGCCCCGGAGGCCGCGTCCCCGGAGTTCCGCGCTGCCAGCGCGGGCGAGCCCGCGACGCTCGACGAACTGGTGACCGACCTGCGCAAGCGCCTCGCCGACGACCCGAAGGCGGCTGACGGCTGGCGCCTGCTCGGGCGCGCCGAGCTCGCGCGCGGCAAGCCTGAGGAAGCGCGGGCGGCCTACGAGCGCGCGCTCGCGCTGCTGCCGGACGACGCCCAGGCCCGGGTCGATCTCGCCGACGCCACCGCCCAGGCCCAGGGCGCGGTGCTCGAGGGCCGCCCGATCGCGCTGATCCGAGAAGCCCTGCGGATCGACCCGCGCAATCCCAAGGCGCTGGCGCTGGCCGGGGCCTACGAGGTCACGCAGCGCAACACGCCGGCGGCCATCGCCCACTGGAAGACGCTGCTCGACGTGCTGCCCGCCGACTCCGAGCAGGCGCGTCAGGTGGCCGGCTTCGTGGCCGACCTCGAGGCCGGCCGCCCGCCGCGCATCGCGGCGCAGCGCCCGCCGGAGACGGCGGCCGGCGGCGCCCCGCCGGTGCAGGGCGCGCCGCCCGCGACGGGCGCGTCTGCCTCCGGCCCCGCGGCGGCGCCGGCCCCCGCGGGCGGGACCGGCACCCTGGCCGGCCGCATCGAGCTCGAGCGCTCGCTCGGCGCGCGATTGCGGCCCGAGGACACGCTGTTCGTCGTGGCCCGCACGCTCGACGACCAGGGCACGCCGGTCGGCCCGCCGGTGGCGGTGCTGCGGGCGCGCGGCGCCGACCTGCCGCTCGACTTCACGCTCGATGACCGCCAGTCGATGAGTCCGGCGGCCCGGCTCTCGACGGTGCCGCCCGGCACCCGCGTCGTGATCATCGCGCGCGTCTCGCGCAGCGGCGAGGCCGCCGCGCGCTCCGGCGACCTGCAGGGCGCCTCGCAGCCGGTCAGCCCCGGCGCCGCCGGCCTGCGCGTGCTGATCGACGCGGTGGTGGATTGAGCCCGGCCCCGACCGCGCTGGCCGGCTTCGGCGGGCTCGCGGGCGAGGGGCTCGCGCTCGCGCGTGGGGGGCGCCGCCTGTTCCGCAACCTGTCGTTCGAGCTCGAGCCGTGCGACCTGCTGCTCCTGCTCGGCCCCAACGGATCGGGCAAGAGCAGCCTGCTGCGCGCGCTGCTGGGCCTGGCGCCGCTGGCGGCCGGGCGGCTCACCCTCGGGCACCCTGCCCGGCTCGCGCGCGGACGCGAGGTCTGCGCGCTCGCGCTCTACCAGGGGCACGCCGGCGGCGCGAAGGCCGAGCTGACCGCGCTCGAGAACCTTTCGCTCGCGGCCGGGCTCGACGGCACACTCGAGCACCTGCCTGCCGGCGCGCCAGGCGCGCTCGCCGGGGCGCTGGCCGAGGTAGGCCTGGCGCGCCACCGCGACATCGAGACCCGACGGCTGTCGCAGGGCCAGAAGCAGCGGCTGCAGCTCGCCCGGTTCGCGCTCGCGCTGCAGGCGCCGGTGCGGCCGCTGTGGTTGATGGACGAGCCGAGCGCGGCCCTGGACGCCGAGGGCACCGCGCTGCTGCAGCGCATGCTCGACGCGCACCTCGCGCGCGGGGGCGGCGCGATCGTCGCCACGCACCTGCCCGTAGTCGCCGGCTCCGGTCGCGTGCGCGAATTGCGGCTCGACACCTTCGCGCCCCTGCCCGCCGGCGCACCGGGCGCGCCTGCCGACGCCGCCGCGGGCGCCGCCCCCGCGCCATGACCGAGCTCGACACCCTCGGGTGGGCGCTGCGCCGAGACCTGCGGCTCGCCATGCGCCGGCGCGGCGACGCGCTCAACGTGCTGGGCTTCTTCGTGCTGGCCTGCGCGATGTTCCCGCTGGCCATCGGCCCGCAGCGCGAGTGGCTGCAGCGCATCGGCCCCGGCGTCATCTGGGTGGCGGCGCTGCTGTCGGTGATGCTGGCGCTGCCCAGGCTGTTCGAGCACGACCATGCGGACGGCACGCTGGACGGCATGATCGCGAGCGGGCGCTCGCTGCCGCTGATCGTCGCGGGCAAGCTGCTGGCTGCGTGGCTGGTGACCGGGCTGCCGCTGATCGTCGTGACGCCGCTGCTCGCGCTGGCGTTCGCGCTGCCGCTCGAGACCCTGCCGGTGATGCTGGCGTCGCTGCTGCTCGGCACGCCGGTGCTGCTGGGTCTGGGCGCGATTGCCGGCGCGCTCACTCTGGGTCTGAAGGGCGGCCCCACGCTCGTGACGCTGCTGTGCCTGCCCCTGTACGTGCCGGTGCTGGTGTTCGGCGCCGGCGCGGTGGACGCGCAGGCCACCGGCCTGTCCCCCTACGCCCATCTCTCCTTGCTGGCCGCTGGTATGCTGGTGGTGGCGCTGGCGGCCCCCCCGGTCGCAGCGCAGGCACTCCGCATCTCGGTCGAATGACCGGATAACGTCTGGTCGCATGAACGTCTTTCGCTTCGCCGCGCCCCAAGCCTTCTACCCGCTCGCGGGCACCCTCGTGCCCTGGTTCGCCGCGGCAGCCGTGCTGCTGGCCGCGGCAGGCATGTACGTGGGCTTCGGCATCGCGCCCGCCGACTTCCAGCAGGGCGAGGTCTACCGGATCATCTTCATCCACGTGCCCTCGGCCTGGATGGCGATGTTCATCTATCTGGTGATGGCCGGCTACGCGCTGCTCACGCTGGTGTTCCGCTCGCGGCTGTCCGGGATGATGTGCCGCGCGCTCGCGCCCACCGGCGCGCTGATGGCCGCGATCGCGCTCTGGACCGGCGCGGTCTGGGGCCGGCCCACCTGGGGCACCTACTGGGTCTGGGACGCCCGCCTCACGTCCACGCTGATCCTGCTGTTCCTGTACCTCGGCTACATGGCGCTGGTCGCCGCGATCGAGGACACGCAGCGCGGCGACCGCGCGGGCGCGCTGCTGCTGCTGGTCGGCGTGGTCAACGTGCCGATCATCTACTTCTCGGTGCGCTGGTGGAACACCCTGCACCAGGGCGCGAGCGTCAGCCTCACAACGGCGCCCAAGATGGCGGCCACGATGCTCACCGGCATGATGCTGATGAGCCTGGCGGCCTGGATGTACGCGATCTCGGCCGCCCTGCATCGCGTGCGCTCGATCATCCTCGAGCGCGAGCGCCACACCCGCTGGGTGCGGCAGCTGGTGGCCAGCCGCGAGGCCGGCCCATGACCGAGCACCACTGGACCTTCGTCGCCGTCGCCTATGCGTTTGCGGCACTGTGCATCGCCATGGAGGTGTTCGCGCTCGCGCGCCGCCGCCGCGCGGCGCTCGCACGGGCCGCCCGCGAGCGCGACTTCGACGAAGACGAGCGCGACGCCTGAGCGGCGCGCTCCCACCCCGCCCCACCGATCGGACGCAGCACCCCGATGAACGCAGCAAGCCCACCCGCCCCCCGACGCATGACGCCGCGCGGCAAGCGCCTCGCCTGGATCGTCGCCGGCCTCGCCGTCATCGCGACCGCGATCGGCCTGGTCCTGTACGCGCTGTCCTCCAACATCGTGTTCTTCTTCACGCCGACGCAGATCGCTCGCAACGAGGCGCCGCAGGGGCGGGCCTTTCGCGTTGGCGGGCTGGTGGAGCCGGGCTCCGTCAAGCGCGACGGGCTCGACGTGAGCTTTCGCGTCACCGACAACGCCAAGACGATCCCGGTGGTCTACCGCGGCACGCTGCCCGACCTGTTCAAGGAGGGCAAGGGCGTGGTGGCGCAGGGCTCGCTCGGACCCGACGGCGTGTTCAAGGCCGCCGAGGTGCTGGCCAAGCACGACGAGAACTACATGCCGCCCGAGGCGGCCGAGGCGCTGAAGCAGGCCGGCCACCCGACATCCTCGGCCACGGTGAAGCAGCCATGATCGCCGAGATCGGACACTTCGCGCTGTGGCTGTCGCTGGCGGTCGCGCTGACCCAGGCGATCGGCGGGCTGGTCGGCGGCCTGCGCACCGACGTCGCCTGGATGCGCACCGGCTTCAACGCGGCCAACGCCCAGTTCGCGCTGATCGTGCTCGCCTTCGGCGCGCTGGCGGCCTCGTTCGTCGCCAACGACTTCACCGTCGTCAACGTCGCGAGCAACTCCAACTCGCAGCTGCCGCTCGAGTACCGTTTCGCTGCCACCTGGGGCTCCCATGAGGGCTCGCTGCTGATGTGGGCGCTGATGCTCGCGGGCTGGACCGCCGCGGTCAACGCCTTCGGCGGCGCGCTGCCCCACGCGTTCCGGGCGCGCGTGATCGGCGTGCTGGGCTTGATCGCGACAGGCTTCCTCGCCTTCATGCTGTTCACGTCCAATCCCTTCCTGCGCCAGTTCCCCCCGCCCGCCGACGGCCGTGACCTGAACCCGCTGCTGCAGGACCCGGGCATGGTGATCCACCCGCCCATGCTCTACATGGGCTATGTCGGCTTCTCGGTGGCGTTCGCGTTCGCGATCGCGGCAATGCTGGGAGGACGTGTCGACGCCTCCTGGACGCGCTGGGCGCGGCCCTGGACCACCGCCGCGTGGGGCTTCCTGACCCTGGGCATCGCGTTGGGCAGCGCGTGGGCCTACTACGAGCTCGGCTGGGGCGGCTGGTGGTTCTGGGACCCGGTCGAGAACGCGTCCTTCATGCCCTGGCTGGTGGGTACGGCGCTGATCCACTCGCTGATCGTCACCGAGCGCCGCGGTGGCTTCAGGGCCTGGACCATGCTGCTGGCGATCGCCGCGTTCAGCCTGTCGCTGCTCGGCACATTCCTCGTGCGCTCGGGCGTGCTGACCTCGGTGCACGCCTTCGCGACCGACCCGACCCGCGGCGTCTTCATCCTCGCGTTCCTGGTGATCGTGGTCGGCGGCTCGCTGGTGCTGTTCGCGGTGCGCGGCCCCGGCCTCGCCGGTAACGTGGCGCCGGCCTCCTTCAGCGCCAGCTCGCGCGAGGGCTACCTGCTCGCCAACAACGTGCTGATGGCCACGGCCGCGGGCTCGGTGCTGCTCGGCACCCTGTATCCGCTGGTGCTCGACACGCTGGGCCTGGGCAAGATCTCGGTCGGCCCGCCCTACTTCGAGGCGGTGTTCTTCCCGGTGATGGCGCCGGCGGCCTTCCTGATGGGCGTCGGCCCGATCGCGCGCTGGCGCGACGCACCGGTGCCCGAGCTCGCCCAACGGCTCAAGTGGGCCTTCGCGGTCGCGGTCGCGGCCACGCTGCTGGTGGCCTTCACGTCGGGGCGCTTCGGCGCGAGCGGCGCGCTGCTCGGCAGCATCGCGTTCGCGCTCGGCATCTTCCTCGGCGTGTGGGTGATCGCGGCGAGCCTGGTCGCCATCCACGACCGCGCCTCGCAGGTCAAGGCGCCCGGCTGGGGCGCCCGGCTGCGGTCGTTGCCCGGCGGCTTCTGGGGAATGATCGTCGCGCATGCGGGCGTCGGGGTCTTCTGCATCGGCGTGGCCTGCGTCAAGACGCTCGAGATCGAGATCGACGCGGCGCTCGGACCGGGCGAGGTGGTCACGGTCCGCGACTACGAGCTGCGCATGCTCGAGCTGCGCGAGGTGCAGGGCCCCAACTACCGCGCAGTGCAGGCCCGCGTGCAGGTGTCGCGCGAGGGGCGCGCCCTGTTCGACCTCCTGCCCGAGAAGCGCTTCTACAACGCCACGCAGATGGTGATGACCGAGGCGGCCATCGACTCCGGGCTGACCCGCGACCTGTACGTGGCGCTGGGCGAGCGGCTGCCCGACGGGCGCTGGACGATCAAGACCTGGGTCAAGCCCTTCGTCGACTGGATCTGGGCGGGCTGTTTCATGATGGCCATCGGCGGCTTCATCGCGATCTCCGACCGCCGCTATCGCAGCGCGCGCGCCGCGGCCAAGGCCGGTCGCGGCGTCGGTGCGCCCGCCTGAGGCCCACGCCGCCACGACGATGCGCTCGCTCAAGTTCCTGATCCCCGCGGCGGTGTTCGCGATCGTCGCGGTCTTCCTGCTGATCGGCCTGTCGCGCGACCCGCGCGAGATCCCGTCGCCGCTGATCGGCAAGGCCGCGCCCGAGTTCCGGCTGCCGATGCTCGAGCAGCCCGAGCAGTCGTGGTCGCCGTCGCAGCTGCGCGGCCAGGTGTGGCTCCTCAACGTGTGGGCGTCGTGGTGCGTGCCCTGCCTGGTCGAGCATCCGGTGCTGATGCAGTTGGCGCGTGACACCTCCCTGCCGATCGTGGGCTTCAACTACAAGGACGAGCGCGGCGCCGCGATCGCCTGGCTCGGCAAGCACGGCAACCCCTACCGGCAGGTGGTGGCCGACCGCAACGGCGCTGCAGCCTTCGACTACGGCGTGTACGGCGTGCCCGAGTCATTCCTGATCGACAAGACCGGCACCATCCGCTTCAAGCACGTGGGGCCACTGACGCCCGAGATCGTCAAGGGCAAGCTGATGCCGCTGGTGAAGGAGCTGTCGCGATGAGCGGGCGCGCCTGCATCGTGGCGGTGCTGCTGTCGATGGCGGCCGGCCTGCCGCTGAATGCCGCCCGGGCGGCCCAGCCCGCGCCGTCGGCGCCGTCCTCGCAGGACGCGCCGGCGCCGACCCCCGAGCAGGCGGAGGCGCTGCTGCGCAGCGACCGCTTCCGCCACCTGGCCGCCGAGCTGCGCTGCCTCGTGTGCCAGAACCAGACGCTCGCCGACTCCAGCGCCGAGCTCGCGATCGACCTGCGCAACGAGGTGCTGCGCCAGATGGCCGCGGGCCGCGACGACGCGCAGATCAAGGAGCGGCTGGTGGATCGCTACGGCGAGTTCGTGCTGTACCGTCCCGCATTCTCGGGCCGCAACGCCGCGCTGTGGGCCGGTCCCGCGGTGCTGATGACGATCGGCTTCGTCGCGATCTGGCGGATGTCGCGCCGACGCGCCTCGACTGCGTCGCCCGCCGCGCCCGCCGACGAGGCCGCGCTGCGGCGCGTCGAGCGCCTGCTGGCCGACGAGCCCCCAGGCGGCCCCCCGGCGCGAGGCTGACCGCCGCGCGGCGCCCGGCGGCAGGCCGACGCCCCGGCCGCCCGATCGCAGCCGCTCAAGACCCGGTCGCGATCCTGAACAGCCCGCGCGCCGCGCAGTCGGCATCGGCGCGCACGAAGCGCGGCGGCAGCCGCTCGCGCCGCGCCGCGGGCAGCGCGGCGAGCACCGCAGGCAGCGCACGCTCGTAGAGGCCGGCGAGCGCCGACTCGCCCACCAGCACCAGGCGCGCATCGTGCGCGCTGTCCGAAGGCACAGGCCCCGCCTCGCCGAACGGCCCGCCCAGCGCCTGGCGCAACTCGGTGGCGATCAGCCAGCCCGACAGGCGCGCCCGCTCGTGCGAGCCGGGCGATCCCTGGCCCACCACCCTCGCGCGAAAACCGAACAGCCGGCCGAGCCACATCGCATCGGCGCCCAGCTCGAGCGCCTGCCCGACGCCCGCATCGAACGAGGACTCGTCGACGGGCGCCGGATCGCCGAAGGCCTTCGCAAGGCTGCCGTGCGTGCCCAGCAGGTCGAACAGCTCGCCAGTGAACCAGGTCGTGAACGCGCCGATCACCCCGCCGCGAAGCGCGAGCCACTTGCTGTGCGTGCCGGGCATGCACAGCAGCCCGTCGGCCAGCCCGATGCCCAGCGCCTGCGTTTCCTCACCGCGCAGCACGTCCGGCCCGGCAGTGCGCAGGCCGCCCACCACCGACAGATCGCGCCCGAGCGAGGTCGGCACGCGGACCCGTCGGTCCCGGATCGCGTCGACGCCAGCGGGCAGGTCCACGTACGGCGCCTCGACCCACGCGCCGCGTGCACCGACCATGCCGCAGGCCACCAGCGGCGCGCCCGGCCGCGCCTGGGCCCAGTCGCCGACGGTCTGCGCGAGCACCGCGTCGAAGCGCTCGCGCGGCAGGCCGATCGCACCCTGGTCGCTGCTGCGCCGCGAGACGATCGTACCGTCCGGATCGAGCAGCCAGGCACGCAGGCGTGACGACCCCCAGTCGATCGCGATCACGCCGTCCGCCGTGCCCTCTGGCGCGCGACGCGCCGCCGCCCCGATGCCGCCTTCGCCCATGCCCTCGCCCTCCGCGATGCTGGCGCGATGGTATACCGCGACCCGCCGCCGACACGCCGCGTTGACACTGCACGGCGCGCGGTGTCGAATCCGGCGATGCTGGACACGATGCGTTGAGCTGGGAGGTCACGCTCGCGGTGCTGTGCGCCGCGGCGATCCACGCAGGCTGGAACGCGCTGGTCAAACGCGGGAGCGACCCGCTGTTCGAGACCACGCTCATCCATGCCTGGGTCGCGGCCCCGGCGTTGATCGCGGTCGCGGTGCTGCCGCTGCCCGGCCCGACCGCCGCCCTGTGCCTGGCCGCATCCACCGCGATCCACTGCGTCTACTACCACGGGCTCGCCGGCGCCTACCGCAGCGGCGACCTGAGCTTTGCCTATCCGATCATGCGCGGCAGCGCGCCGATGCTCACCGCGGTCTTGGGCGGGCTGCTGCTCGGCGAGTGGCCGCCGCTCGCGGGCTGGGCCGGCATCGCGGCGGTCTGCGCCGGCGTGCTCGCGATCGGCCTGGCGTCCGTCCCCAACTCGGGCGTCGCGGCGCGGCGCCGATCGCTCGGGTGGGCGCTGCTCACCGCAGCGACCATCGTCGCCTACACGCTGATCGACTCGGTCGGCGCGCGCAGCGCACCCTCGGCCTGGTCCTACGTGGCATGGCTCGCCGCGATCGAGGGGCCGGTGCTGTTCTGCGTGGTGTTCGCCCGGCACGGCCGCGGGCTGATCGACTACGCGCGCGTGCGTGGGCTCGCGCCGATGGGCATCGGCATCGCGTCGATGGCGGCCTACGGCATCGCGCTGTGGGCGATGACGCGCGCGCCGGTCGCGCTGGTCGCGGCACTGCGCGAAACCTCGGTGCTGTTCGCGCTGCTGATCGCCTCGCGCCTGCTGAAGGAGCGCTTCGGTCCGCTGCGGTGGCTGGGCGCGGCGTCGATCGTCGCGGGGATCGCGGCGATCCGCATCGCATGAGCAGCGCGAAGCGCCGCCTGCGGAAATGCAAACGCCCCCGTCAGGGGGCGTCTGGCGCATCGGGCCGGCGTTGTACGCCGCCCGGCAACTGAACGCTTACTTCGCCTTCTTCTTGTTCACGGTCGCCTTGAAGGCGGTGCCGGCCGAGAACTTGGGCACGGTCGCCGCAGCGATCTTGATCTTCTCGCCGGTGCGCGGGTTCTTGCCCGTGCGCGCGGCACGCTTGCTCGAGTAGAACGTGCCGAACCCGACCAGCGTGACGCGATCGCCCTTGGTCACGGCCTTTGTCACCGCCTCGATCACGGAATTCAGTGCCCGCTCGGCGGCAGCCTTGCTGATGTCAGCGTCGGCAGAAACGGTCTCGATCAGTTCACTCTTGTTCATGTAGCGACCTCCGTCGATGTCTTTGAGATGGTTGTCTCGTGATTCGGTATTGTCGGGTCGTCGAGCCACGACGAAGGTCGTCCGCCTCCCCCCCATGAGCCCGATCAAGGCAGCGATTCTACAGATCCTGCTGCGACCGGCCTATCCCTGAGTCATTTTGGCACAAAGACGGGCCTGTGGAGCGGTTTTCCAAGGAGTGGCGCGGTACCGACGCACCCGGGCCGCGGGCCCCTCGGACCGGCCCCGACCGCTGCGCCGCCGATGCGGCGACCCGCGCCTGGCGCACAATCGTGGCCCTGGGGAGCGGCTCGAGTCCCGCCGCGATGCGCCTCCCCGCCACCCGCAACGATCACGGCCAACCGCAGGACGACGATGAACACGCCCCCACTGCACCCCGACTCGCTGCTGCTGCATGCGGACGATTCACTGCACGAAGGCACGTCGCTGACGCCGCCGATCCCCTGGTCGGCCACCTTCGTCGCGCAGGACGCGGACGCATTCGCGCGGATGGCATCGGAGCCGATGCACCCGCGCTACTACACGCGCTACGGCAACCCGCTGCATCGGCGTGTGGCGCGCATCGTCGCGCAGCTCGAGGGCGCGGCCGACGGCCTGGTCACCGCCAGCGGCATGGGCGCGATCTCGGCGGTGATGCTCGGCCTGCTCAAGCACGGCGACCGCGTGGTGGCGCAGCGCAATCACTACATGGGCACGACGCGGCTGCTGTCGGAGCTGCTCGCGCGCTTCGGCGTGACCGCGAGCTTCGTCGAGCAGACCGATCCGGCAGCCTTCGCGCAGGCGCTGCGCACGCCCGCCGCACTGGTCATGCTGGAGACGCCGACCAACCCCGACTGCAGCCTCACCGACCTCGCCGCGGTGGCCGCGATGGCGCACGACGCGGGCGCGCGGGTGGTCGTGGACAACACCTTCGCGACGCCGCTGAACCAGCGCCCGCTGTCGCTCGGCGCGGACGTGGTGGTGCACAGCGCGACCAAGTACCTGGGCGGGCACCACGACCTCACCGCGGGCGTCGTGGTCGGCGACGAGGCGCTGATCAGCACGCTGTGGGACACGCAGATCCTGCTCGGCGCGACGCTGTCGCCGATGGATGCCTGGCTGCTGCTGCGCGGCCTGCGCACGCTGTCGGTCCGAGTCCAGCGGATCAACGCATCGGCGCTCGCGGTCGCGGCGGCGCTCCAAGCCCACCCGGCGGTCGCGTCGGTATCCTACCCGGGCCTCGCGAGCCATCCGCAGCATGCGCTCGCGCTCAGACAGATGAGCGGCTTCGGCGGCGTGATGGGCGTGCGCCTGAAGACCGGCTACGCGGGCACGGCCCGCTTCGTGTCGAGCCTGACCCTCGCCCAGCACGCGGTGAGCCTGGGCGGCGTCGACTCCCTGGTGGTGCACGCCGCGGCCATGTGGGCGGGCACGCTCGACGACGTGCAGATGGCGGTGGCCGGCATCGAGCCCAACCTCGTGCGGCTGTCGGTCGGCCTTGAGCATCCGGACGACCTGATCGCCGACCTGCGGCGCGGCCTCGACGCGGTCTGAGCGACCGGCCGTTGGGCCGCCGGCCGCACCCGACACCCGGCCCGGTCCGCCGGGTCCGCGCGGTACGCGCCGAGGGTGCAAGCGATTGTTGCAAACGTGTCATTCCGGCCTGGCGAGGCGCCCGGGCCCGGCGGTCTGGCACGCCTTTCCGGGTAGACTCCGGCGTTTCGTACCGAGCACCCGGAGACCCGCTTTGCCGCGTGCGCGCGCCGCCGTTCTATCCAGCACCTTGTCCTGCCTGGTTTACTTGACCGGCGTCCTGGCACTGTCGGCCTGCGGCGGTGGCAACAGCAGCGCCCCGGTGGTCATCACCGCGGGCCAGGGCTGCGACCTGAGCTACACCTTGACCGACTCGCCGCTGCTGGCAGGCCCCGATCCGCTGCTCGCAGAGCAGTGGCATCTCACGAACACCGGACAGAACGGCGGGACGCCGGGCGAGGACCTGCGCGTGGCCGCTGCCTGGAACGTGTCCCGCGGCACGGACGTCCGGGTCGCGGTGATCGACGACGCCGTCGAGATCCTCCACCCCGACCTGCGGCCCAACCTGGTCGCTGGCGCGAGCCGCAGCTACCGCCCCGGCAACGTCGGCAGCCCGTATCCGCTGCCCTGCCGCGCCGCGGAGGACGACCACGGCACGGCGGTCGCGGGCCTGGTGCTGGCGCGCGACGGCAACGCCATCGGCGGCGCCGGCGTCGCACCGCAAGCCAGGCTGGTCGCGTTCGATGCGCTCGCCAGCGGCCGCGACGCCGACATCGCCGATGCCCTGACCCGCGATGCGCAGCTCAACGCCATCTACCAGAACAGCTGGGGCTCGCCCGACGACGGCCGCCTGCATCCGTCCGACCCGGCCTTCGCGGCCGCGATCGACAGCGGCATCGCGACCGGCCGCGAGGGCAAGGGCTCGGTCTTCGTGTTCCCGGGCGGCAACGGCGGCTGCTTCGTGCGCAACGCCGACGGCGGCGCCTGCCAGGTCGACAACGCCAACTTCGACGGCTACGTGAACAAGTTCGGCGTGATCGCGGCCTGCGCGGTCGACGACACCGGCCGCAGCCCCTGGTACGGCGAGCCCGGCGCCAACCTGCTGGTATGCGCACCCTCGTCCGGGGACCGGCCGGTCGGCGTCACCACCACCGCCTTGCGCGGCGGGTACCGCAGCGACTTCAGCGGCACCTCGGCGAGCACGCCGATGGTCTCGGGCGTGGTCGCGCTGATGCTGTCGGCCAACCCGTCGCTCACCTGGCGCGACGTCCGGCTGATCCTCGCCGAGACCGCCCGGCGCAACGACCCGGCCGACCCCGGCTGGGTCCAGTCGTCCACCGGCCGCTTCTTCAACCACAAGTACGGCTACGGCGTTGCCGACGCGGGCGCCGCGGTCGCGCGTGCCCTGACCTGGACCAGCGTGGGCGGCTCGCGCTCGCTCAAGACCTGCACGATCGCCGAGCGCGCCCCCGACCTGGCGCTGCCCGACGCGCCCGACTCGGGCGCACCGATCGCGGTGTCCGACGTGGCGGCGGTCGCGGGCTGCGACATCGCCAGCATCGAGTTCGTCGAGCTGCGCCTCAGCGCCACCCACACCTACAGCGGCGACCTGCGCGTGCGCCTGACGAGCCCCGCCGGCCAGGTGAGCGAGCTCGCCTCCGAGCGCATCTGCGCGGGCGAGGGCAGCGACCCCTGCGGCGCCTTCGCCGGCTGGACCTTCGGCTCGATGCGGCACCTGGGCGAGGCCGCCAACGGCAACTGGACCCTGACCGTCACCGACATGGCGCCACTCGATTCGGGGCGCCTCGATCGCTGGAGCCTGCGCATCCATGGCCGCTGAGCGCATCGCCCGCGTCGCCGCCCGCGGCGCGCTGATCGTGGCGGCCGCGCTCGCCCTCGAGGCGGGCGCCGCGCCCCCCGGAGCGGGCCCGCTCGACGCCGCGACGCTCGAGACCGCTGCCAAGCCGGGGCGCGGCGCGCGCGCCCTCAAGGCCGTACCGACCCACTGGTGGCACGACGGTACCGCGCGCCGCGCGCTCGTGCTGGACGCCTCGCTCGAGGCCGACTTCACGCCGCGCGCGGTCGGCCAGGGCGCAAGCGTGCTGCAGCCGGCGCGCGGCCTGAAGTCGACGACCCCGCTGGTGTCCCCGGTGCTGCGCGATGAGTCCGGCCGCGCCCGCGCGCTGCCCGGCGGCGTGCTGGTGGTGCTCAAGTCCCCGCTCGACGACGCCGGTGCGCGCGCGCTGATCGCGCAGGCCGGCGCCACGCCGACCCGCCGGGTCTCCGACATGGTGTGGCTGCTCGAGGCGCCGGCGGGGCTCGCCTCGCTCGAGCTCGCGAACCGGCTGCACGAGCGCGGCCTGTTCGCGTCCGCACAGCCCGACTGGTGGGTGCAGCGCACGCTCAAGTAGACGCGGCGCATACAATCGGCGGTCAACCTTTCGCGGGCCCCCGAATCATGCGCACCGACCAGCCGGTCACTGTACGACGCCTCGACTACACGCCCGCGGCCCATGCGGTCGACACGATCGACCTGCGCTTCGACCTGGATCCATCACGCACCCGCGTGACCGCCACGATGACGATCCGCCGCCGCGACGACGCGCCCGCCGACGCGCCGCTGTGGCTGGACGGCGAGGCGCTGGAACTGCTGTCGGCGACGCTCGACGGCGTGCCGGTGCCTCCCGAGCGGCTGCACGCCGGCCCCGAGGGCCTGCAGATCGACGGGCCGCCCGCCGCGTTCACGCTGGTGACCGAGGTCGCGATCGACCCGTCGTCCAACACCGGCCTGATGGGCCTGTACGTCTCCAACGGCAACTTCTTCACGCAGTGCGAGGCGCAGGGTTTCCGGCGCATCACCTACTTCCCCGACCGCCCGGACGTGATGGCCCGCTACAGCGTCGAGCTGGTGGCCGACGCCGCGCGCTGGCCGGTGCTGCTGTCCAACGGCAACCTGGTCGAGTCGGGCCCCCTGCCCGACGGCCGCCACCGCGCCCGCTGGGTCGACCCCTTCCCCAAGCCGAGCTACCTGTTCGCGCTGGTCGCGGGCCGGCTCGTCGCGCAGGAGGAGCGGCTGACCACGCGCTCCGGGCGCGACGCGCTGCTGCAGGTGTGGGTCGAGCCCGGCAACCTCGACCGCACCGACCACGCGATGCAGTCGCTGGTCCGCTCGATACGCTGGGACGAGCGCCGCTTCGGGCTGGAGCTCGACCTTGACCGCTTCATGATCGTCGCGGTCGGCGACTTCAACATGGGCGCCATGGAGAACAAGGGCCTCAACATCTTCAACACGAAATACGTGTTCGCGAGCCCGCGCCTCGCGACCGACACCGACTTCGCGAACGTGGAGTCGGTGGTCGCGCACGAGTACTTCCACAACTGGACCGGCAACCGCGTGACCTGCCGGGACTGGTTCCAGCTGACGCTCAAGGAAGGCCTGACGGTCTTCCGCGACCAGGAGTTCTCGGCCGACGTGATGGCCGATGCCTGCGCCGACGAGGCGTCGGCACGCAGCGCGCGCGCCGTCAAGCGCATCGACGACGTCCGCGTGCTGCGCGGCGTGCAGTTCGCGGAGGACGCGGGCCCGATGGCCCACCCGATCCGGCCCGACAGCTACCAGGAGATCAACAACTTCTACACGGTCACGGTCTACGAGAAAGGCGCGGAGGTCATCCGGATGCTGCAGACGCTGGTCGGGCGCGAGGGCTTCGCGCGTGGCATGGCGCTGTACTTCGAGCGGCACGACGGCCAGGCCGTGACCTGCGAGGACTTCGTCGCGGCGGTCGCCGACGCCAACGGCCGCGACCTGGGCCAGTTCAGCCGCTGGTACTCGCAGGCTGGCACGCCGCGGCTGCATGCGCAGGGGCACTTCGATGCAGCGGCGCGCACCTATACGCTGACGCTGCGCCAGTGGTGCCCGCCGTCGCCCGGCCAGCCCGACAAGGCCCCCTTCCACATCCCGGTGACCGTCGGGCTGATCGGCCCGGACGGGCGCGACCTCGCGCACCGCACCCTCGAGCTCACCGAGCCCGAGCAGCGCTTCGTGTTCGAGGGCATCGACCCGCCCGCCGCGCCCGACGGCACGCGCTTCGTCCTGCCCTCGCTGCTGCGCGAGTTCTCGGCGCCGGTGATCCTGGAGCACGACATCGACGACGCGGGCCTGGCCTTCCTGCTCGCCCACGACGCCGACGCATTCAACCGCTGGGAGGCCTCGCAGCGCCTGGCCGTGTCTGCAATCATGCGCACGCTCGCGGGCGAGCCGGTCGCGACCGCGGGCGCCGCGCTGGTGGCCGCGCTCGGCCGCGCGCTCGCGGACCCCGCGCTCGACCCGGCGCTGCGCGAGCAGCTGCTGGGCCTGCCCTCCGAGGGCTTCATCGCCGAGCAGCTGCAGGTGGTCGATCCGGTCGCGTTGCGGGCGGCCCGCAACGCGGTGCGCGACGCGATCGGCCGCGGCCTCGCGCCGGTGCTGCGCGCCACGTTCGACGCGATGCGCATCGACGGCCCCTACTCCCCCGACCCGGCCAGCGCCGGCCGGCGCGGGCTGCGCAACGCGGCGCTTGCGCTGCTGGTGGAGGCCGGCATCGACGGCGCGGACGCGCTCGCCGACGCGCAGATCGCCGCGACCGACAACATGACCGACCGGCTCGGCGCGCTGGTCGCGCTGGTGCAGTCGGGCTCGCCCCGGCGCGAGCCCGCGCTGGCCGCATTCGCGGACGCCTTCGGCGACGAGCCGCTGGTGATGGACAAGTGGCTCATGCTTCAGGCCACGATGCACCGCCAGCCCGGCCACCCGGCGGTGCTGGAGCGGGTGCGCGCGCTGATGGGCCATCCCGCGTTCTCGATCCGCAACCCCAACAAGGTGCGAGCACTGGTCACCAGCTTCTGCGCCGGCAACCTGGCCGAGTTCCACGCCGAGGACGGCTCGGGTTATGCGTTCTGGACCGAGCAGGTGCTGGCGCTCGATGCACTGAACCCGCAGGTCGCCGCGCGGCTGTCGCGGTCGATGGACCGCTGGCGCAAGTTCGGTCCGGCGCGCCAGGCCGCGATGCGCGCCGCCCTCGAACGGGTCGCAGCGCAGGCGCGCTCGCCCGATGTGCTCGAGGTCGTCTGCAAGGCGCTGGCCTGAGGCAGGGCAGTCCTCCCGCCTTCGGCCGCACTCCCTCCGTGAGCCGCGTCACGGTCCTGGCAGCCGGGCTGGCGGATAATCGGCCTAACAGTCACGGAGAACGCGCTTTATGGCCAAGCAGATCAGCCTGACCCAGTACCTGGTCGAGAAGCAGCGCGAGAAGGACCTGATCCCGGCCGAACTTCGGCTGCTGCTCGAGGTGGTCGCCCGCGCCTGCAAGCGGATCAGCTACGCAGTCGGCAAGGGCGCGCTGTCGGGAGTCCTCGGTTCGGTCGGCTCCGAGAACGTGCAGGGCGAGGTCCAGCAGAAGCTGGACGTGATCGCCAACGAGACGCTGCTCGAGGCCAACGAATGGGGCGGGCACCTGGCCGCCATGGCGTCCGAGGAGATGGACCACTCGTACAACGTTCCCAACCGCTACCCCAAGGGCGAGTTCCTGCTGGTCTTCGATCCGCTCGACGGCTCCTCGAACATCGACGTCAACGTCTCCATCGGCACGATCTTCTCGGTGCTGCGACTGCCCGAGGGCGTCAAGGAGCCGCAGGAGTCGCACTTCCTGCAGCCGGGCTCGGCCCAGCTCGCCGCCGGGTATGCGGTCTACGGCCCCTCGACGATGCTCGTGCTGACCGTCGGCGACGGCGTCGCCTGCTTCACCCTCGACCGCGAGACCGGCTCATGGTGGCTGACCACCGACGGCATGAAGATCCCGGCCGACACCCGTGAGTACGCGATCAACGCGTCCAACGCGCGGCACTGGCACGCGCCCGTGAAGCGCTACGTGCACGAGCTGACGGCAGGCCGCGAAGGCCCGCTCGGCAAGGACTACAACATGCGCTGGGTCGCGGCGATGGTCGCCGACATCCATCGCATCATGACGCGCGGGGGCGTCTTCATGTACCCGGCCGACGCGCGCGAGCCGTCCAAGCCGGGCAAGCTTCGGCTGCTGTACGAGGCCAACCCGATGGGCTTCCTGGTCGAGCAGGCGGGCGGCATGGCGACCAACGGCCACGGCCGCATCCTCGATATCCAGCCGGCGTCGCTGCACGAGCGCGTCGCGGTGTTCATGGGCTCGCGCAACGAGGTCGAGCGGGTCACGCGCTACCACAAGGACGCCTGACGGCGGGCAGCCGTCGGGCCCCGGCGGCTCAGGCCGGCGGGTGCTGCGCGCGCGGTGGCCCGTGAGTCGGCCGCGTCGGCGACGGCCCACGCAGCAGCGCCCCGATCGCGTCGGCCACCGCGGCAAAGCCCATGGCCGCGGTCACCATCACCACCGAGCCGTAGCCCGAGCACGCGAGCGGCATGCCGGCCCCGCCCACGCCCCCGGCAGGCAGGGCGACGCCCTGCGGGGCCGGCGACCAGATCGCATCCACGCCGAGCCGCGCGCCGCGCTCTCGGGTGAAACCATGATCGCGGCGCAGGCGCGCGCGCACGGAAGAAAGCAGCGCGTCGCCCCGCGCCTCGGCGAGGTCGGAGCGGCGCAGCGCGAGCGGGTCGGTACGTCCGCCGGCCGCGCCGCACACGACGATCGGCTGGCCCCGCGCGGTGCACAGCGCGATCGCGGCGGCCTTGGCGCGCGGCGCGTCGATGGCGTCGATCACCACGCCCGCGGCGGCGTCGAGCAGGGCAGCGACGTTCTCCACGGTGACGAAATCGTCGATCGCGAGGACCTCCGTGGCAGGCGAGATCCCGGCGATGCGCGCGGCCATCACGCCGACCTTGGAGGCACCGAAGGTCGACTCGAGCGCGTGCACCTGACGGTTCACGTTCGACTCGGCGATGTGGTCCATGTCGATCAGCGTGAGCCGTCCGATGCCGCATCGCGCCAGCGCCTCCGCGGCCCAGGAGCCGACCCCGCCCACGCCGATCACGACCGCGTGGCCGTGCGCGATCCGCGCGGCACCCGCCTCGCCGTAGAGCCGCGCGAGCCCGCCGAAGCGCCGGCCTGCGGCGTCCGTGTCGGGCGGCGCGCAGGCCGCCCCCGGCACCGCCGAAGGCTCGATCGCCCTCACGGTCAGGGCAGCAGCACCGTCGAGCCGGTCGTCTTGCGACCCTCGAGGTCGCGGTGCGCCTGCACCGCGTCGGACAGCTTGTAGCGCTGGTCGATCTCGATCTTCACCTTGCCCGACGACACCATCTTCATCAGGTCGCCGGCAATCTCGAGCAGGTTCGCGCGGCTCTCGGTATGCGGCATCAGCGACGGGCGCGTGATGTACAGCGTGCCCTTGAGCGCGGTCAGCGGCATCGGCGGCACCGGGCCCGAGGCATTGCCGAAGCTCACCATCAGGCCGAAGGGCGCGAGGCAGTCGAGCGAGGCCTGGAAGGTGTCCTTGCCGACCGAGTCGTACACCACAGGCACCATCGCCCCCTTGGTGATCTCGCGCACGCGCTCGACGATGTTCTCCTTGTTGTACAGGATCACGTGGTCGGCGCCGTGCGCGCGGGCCAGCGCCGCCTTCTCGGGCGACCCGACCGTGCCGATCACGGTGACGCCGAGGGCCTTGGCCCACTGCATCGCGATCAGGCCCACGCCGCCCGCGGCCGCGTGGAACAGGATGGTCTGGCCCTTCTGGAGCCTGTAGGTCCGGCGGAACAGGTACTGCACCGTCATGCCCTTGAGCATCATCGCCGCGCCGGTCTCGTAGCCGATCGCCTTGGGCAGTTTCACCAGCCTGTGGGCCGGCATGTTGCGCAGCTCGCTGTAGGCGCCCGGGGGGCCTCCGGCATAGGCGACGCGGTCGCCGACGCGCACCTCGGTCACGCCCTCGCCCACCGCGACCACCTCGCCCGCGCCCTCGGTGCCGAGCCCGGCGGGCAGCGGCATCGGGTACAGGCCGCTGCGGAAGTAGCAGTCGATGAAGTTCAGGCCGATCGCGTGGTGGCGCACCTGCGCCTCGCCGCGACCGGGCTGGCCGACTTCGACCTCGACGTACTGCAGCACTTCGGGACCGCCGGTCTGCTGGATGCGGATGGCCTTGGGCATGGGAGCTCCGATTGGGCGTTCTGATGGGGGTGACGGGTCCTGCCGGGCGCGCAGCCACGGCGGTCGCGGGGAGTATAGCCAGTGCCGGGGCGCCCGGCGCGCAATGCAGGCCCGTGTGGCACGATACGGAGGCACCCCTCCCGCCCCTGGCCCACCCCAGACGTGACGCCCGCCCCCGCCCCGCGCTTCGACGTCCTCGCCATCGGCGAACCGATGATCGAGTTCAACCAGACCGCCCCCGGGCGCCCCGGCTTCCTGCAGGGCTTCGGCGGCGACACCTCCAACATGGCGATCGCAGCCGCCCGCAGCGGCGCGCGCGCGGCGGTGCTGACGCGCCTGGGCGACGACGATTTCGGCCGGATGCTGCTCGAGCTGTGGCGCGCCGAGGGAGTCGCCGCCGACGGCGTCGCCATCGACCCGTCCGCGCACACCGCGGTCTACTTCGTGACCCACGGGCCGGCGGGCCATGCCTTCTCGTACCTGCGCGCCGGCTCGGCCGCGAGCCGGCTGCGGCCCGCCGACCTGCCGCTCGAGCTCGTGCGCGCGTCGCGCATCGTGCAGGCCTCCGGCATCAGCCTGGGCATCTCGAGCACGGCCTGCGACGCGGTGCTGCATGCGTTCGAGGCGGCGCGCGCAGCCGGCGTCGCGGTCGCCTTCGACTCCAACCTGCGGCTCAAGCTGTGGCCACTCACCCGGGCCCGGGCGATGATCGGGGCGGCCGCTGGCCTGTCCGACTATTTCTTCCCGAGCCTGGACGACGCGCAGGCGCTCTCGGGCCTCGACGACCCGATGGCGATCATCGACTGGAGCCACCGGCTGGGCGCCAGGGTGGTGTTCCTCAAACTCGGGGCCGACGGCGTCATCGTCAGCGACGGCGGGCGCGCTGAGCGCATCGCCGGACACCGGGTCGGGTCGGTGGACGCCACCGGCGCCGGAGACTGCTTCTGCGGCGCCTGCCTCGCGCGCATCGCCGCCGGCGACGGCCTGGCCGATGCCGCACGCTACGCGAACGCCGCGGCCGCGCTCTCGACCACCGGCTTCGGCGCGGTGGCGCCGGTGCCCCGGCCGGACGCGGTCAGGCGCCTGATGGCCGAGGGCTGACCAGCCCCCCGGCTCAGTAGGTGCCGGGGTAGGCGCCGCCGTCGAGCAGCACGTTCTGCCCGGTGTAGTACGAGGCCTGCTGGCTGCACAGGTAGGCGCACATCTGACCGAACTCCAGCGCCTCGCCGTAGCGCTTGGCCGGGATCGCGGCGCGGCGCATGTCGGCCACCTCCTGCGTCGTCTTGCCCAGGGTCCTGGCGGTCGACTCGGAGGTCTTGCGCAGCCGGTCGGTGTCGAACTGGCCGGGCAGCAGGTTGTTGATCGTGACGTTGTGCTCGACCGTCTTGCGGGCGAGGCCGGCGACGAATCCGGTCAGGCCGCTGCGCGCGCCGTTGGACAGGCCCAGGATCTCGATCGGGGCCTTCACCGAACTCGAGGTGATGTTGACGATGCGCCCGAAGCGCCGCGCGATCATCCCGTCTACCGTCGCCTTGATCAGCTCGATCGGGGTGAGCATGTTGGCGTCGATCGCGGCGATCCAGTGATCGCGGGTCCAGGTGCGGAAGTCGCCGGGCGGCGGGCCGCCGGCATTGGTCACCAGGATGTCGACCTGCGGGCAGGCGGCGAGCGCCTGCGTGCGCCCCGCCTCGGTGGTGATGTCGCAGGCGACCGCGACGACGGTGACGCCGGTCTCGGCGCGGATGCGGGCCGCAGCCTCCTCGAGCGGCCCGGCCGTGCGCGCGTTGATCACCACGTTCACGCCCTCGCGCGCCAGCGCCAGCGCGCAGCCGTAGCCCAGCCCCTTGCTCGCGCCGCCGATCAGCGCCCACTTCCCTGCGATGCCCAGGTCCATCGTCCCTGCTCCACGTCGTGTCGGGCGGCCACGCGCGGCGCCCTCCGGGCGATGGTATCAGCCGACCCGCGGCGCACGCGGCCCGTGCAGCGCGAGCCCGGGCCGCCTTGCGGGCGCGTCAGCGCCGCTTGGAGCCGCCGAGCAGCGTGCCCAGCACGCCGCGGATGATCTCGCGCCCCGCGGTCGAGCCCATCGAGCGCGCCGCGCTCTTGGCCATCGCCTCGATCACCGAGTCCTTGCGCCCGCTCGAATGCATCAGCCCGCCGAGCGAGTCCTTGAGCGTGTCTGCCCAGCCGTTGCCGGCCGGCGCCGGCGCGTCGTCGCCTGCCGGCGCGGCTCCCGTCGCGGGCTTGGCCGCGGGCCCGGGGGCCGCGCGCCCGCGCAAGGCCTCGTAGGCCGACTCGCGATCCTCGGTGGTGTCGTAGATGCCGGCGACCACCGAGCCCTTCATCAACGCCTGGCGCTCGGCATCGGTGACCGGGCCGATCCGCGAGCCCGGCGGCACCACGAAGGCGCGCTCGACGATGCTTGGGCGGCCCTTCTCGTCGAGGAAGGACACCAGCGCCTCGCCCACGCCCAGCTCCGAGATCGCCGTCTCGACGTCGAACCTGGGGTTGGCCCGCATGGTCTGCGCGGCGGCCTTGACCGCCTTCTGGTCGCGCGGCGTGAACGCGCGCAGCGCATGCTGCACGCGGTTGCCGAGCTGGCCGAGCACGGTGTCCGGGATGTCGAGCGGGTTCTGGGTCACGAAGAACACACCCACGCCCTTGGAGCGCACCAGCCGGACCACCTGCTCGACCTTGTCGAGCAGCGCGCGCGGCGCCTCGTTGAACAGCAGGTGCGCCTCGTCGAAGAAGAACACCAGCTTGGGCTTGTCGCGGTCGCCCACCTCGGGCAGCTTCTCGAACAGGTTCGACAGCAGCCACAGCAGGAAGGACGCGTACAGGCGCGGCGCGTTCATCAGCTTCTCGGCGGCCAGGATGTTGACCACCCCGCGGCCCGACGCATCGGTCTGCAGCAGGTCGTCGAAGTTCAGCATCGGCTCGCCGAAGAAGGTGTCCGCACCCTGCTGGTCGAGCGTGGCGAGCCCGCGCTGGATCGCGCCCACCGACGCCGCGGAGATGTTCCCGTACTCGGTGGTGAACTGCTTGGCGTTGTCGCCGACGTGCTGCAGCATCGCCCGCAGGTCTTTCGCGTCGAGCAGCAGCAGCCCGGCCGCGTCGGCGATCCGGAACACCAGGTTCAGCACGCCCTCCTGAGTCTCGTTCAGGCTCAGCATGCGCGCGAGCAGCATCGGGCCCATGTCCGAGACGGTCGCGCGCAGCGGATGGCCACGCTCGCCGTAGACGTCCCAGAGCGTGGTCGGCAGTCCCGCGAAGACAGGCGCCTGCAGCCCGAGCTGTTCGATGCGCGCCTGCAGCTTCGGGCTCATCGTGCCCGGCTGGGAGAGTCCGGCGAGATCGCCCTTGACGTCGGCCATGAACACCGGCACCCCGATCTCCGAGAAGCGCTCGGCGAGCACCTGCAAGGTGACGGTCTTGCCGGTGCCGGTGGCGCCGGTGATCAGGCCGTGCCGGTTGGCCAGGGCCGGCAGCAGGCACAGGTCGGTGTCGGCGTGGCGGGCGATCAGCAGGGGCTCGGTCATGGAAATCCGGGGGATGGCGCGGCGCGCGGGGGCGCCTGGCACGGGAAGGAGCGCCCGGCCGCGGCGCCCGGCAGGGTCCGGGGACGTCCGCGGCACGGCCGATGGTAAAATCCGCGGTTCTTCGTCGGCATTGCATCATGTTTGCCGGCGGGCCGGCAAGAGCGGCGGGCAGCCGCCCCGCCGGGCCCGCGGCGGACGGATGGCCGGCACACTTCAGCACGGGGTCGAGCGCGCTATGGCCGGGCATTCCAAATGGGCCAACATCCAGCATAGAAAGAACCGCCAGGACGAGAAGCGGGGCAAGCTGTTCACGCGCCTGATCAAGGAGATCACCGTCGCCGCGAAGCTCGGCGGCGGCGACCTCGCGATCAACCCCCGCCTGCGCCTGGCCGTCGAGAAGGCGAGCGACGCCAACATGCCCAAGGACACCGTCCAGCGGGCGATCCAGAAGGGCGCGGGCGGCCTCGAGGGGGTCAACTACGAGGAGATCCGCTACGAGGGCTACGGCATCGGCGGCGCGGCGGTCATCGTCGACGTGCTGACCGACAACCGCGTGCGCACCGTCGCGGAGGTCCGCCACGCGTTCTCCAAGTACGGCGGCAACCTCGGCACCGACGGCTCGGTCGCGTTCATGTTCCGGCACTGCGGCCAGTTCCTGTTCGCGCCCGGAACCTCCGAGGACGCGGTCATGGAGGTCGCCATCGACGCCGGCGCCGAGGACGTCTCCTCCGACGACGAAGGCGGCGTCGAGGTGCTGTGCGCGCCGGCCGACTTCTCCCAGGTCAAGGCCGCGCTCGAGAAGGGCGGCCTGAAGGCCGAGGTGGCCGAGGTCACCATGAAGCCGCTCACCGAGACCGAGCTCGTCGGCGAAGACGCCGCGAGGATGCAAAAGCTGCTCGACGTCATCGAGAACCTCGACGACGTGCAGCAGGTCTACACCAGCGCCGTGTTCGCCGAATGAAGATCCTGGTCGTCGGCTCCGGCGGAAGAGAGCATGCGATCGCCTGGCGGCTCGCGCAATCCGGGCGGGTGCAGGTGGTCTACGTGGCGCCGGGCAACGGCGGCACCGCGCGCGAGCGCAACCTGCAGAACATCCCGATCACCGACCTGCACACGCTGGCCGCGTTCGCCGAGCGCGAGAAGGTCGCGTTCACCGTGGTCGGCCCCGAAGGCCCGCTGGCCGCCGGCATCGTAGACCTCTTTCGCGCAAGGGGTCTGAAGATCTTCGGGCCCACGCAGGCCGCCGCGCAGCTCGAGTCGTCCAAGGACTTCGCCAAGGCGTTCATGAAGCGCCACGGCATCCCGACGGCCGACTACCGCACCTTCACCGACGCCGCCGCCGCCCGCGCCTACGTCGACCGGCAGGGCGCGCCCATCGTGGTCAAGGCCGACGGCCTGGCCGCGGGCAAGGGCGTGGTGGTGGCCACCACGGTCGCCGAGGCCCATGCCGCGATCGACATGATGCTGCTCGACAACCGCATGGGCTCGGCGGGCGCGCGCGTGGTGATCGAGGAGTTCCTGCAGGGCGAGGAGGCGAGCTTCATCGTGCTGTGCGACGGACGCAACGTGCTCGCCCTCGCCTCCAGCCAGGACCACAAGCGCCTGTCCGACGGCGACACCGGCCCGAACACCGGCGGCATGGGCGCCTACTCGCCGGCGCCGGTGGTGACGCCCGAGGTGAACGCGCGCGTGCTGCGCGAGGTCATCATGCCGACGGTCCAGGGCATGGCGGCCGACGGCATCCCGTTCACCGGCTTCCTGTACGCGGGGCTGATGATCGACCCGCAGGGCAAGGTGCGCACGCTCGAGTTCAACTGCCGGATGGGCGACCCCGAGACCCAGCCGATCATGGCGCGCATCAAGAGCGACCTCACCGAGGTGTTCGAGCACGCCATCGCCGGCACCCTCGACCGCAGCGAGCTCGAATGGGACCGCCGCACCGCGCTCGGCGTCGTGCTGGCCGCCCACGGCTATCCGGACGACCCGCGCCGCGGCGACGTGATCGAGGGCGTCGGTCAGCGCACCGCCATCGCCGACGACTGCCTGGTGTTCCATTCCGGCACCGCGCTGCAGGACGGCACCCTCGTGAGCGCCGGCGGGCGCGTGCTGTGCGTGACCGCGCTCGGGGACTCGGTCAAGATCGCGCAGGCCCGCGCCTATGCGGTGATCGAGGCGATCCGCTTCGACGGCATGCAGTACCGCCGGGACATCGGGCACCGTGCGCTCGCGCGCCGCCCGGGCGCGCGCAAGCGCTAGCGCTAGCGGCGCCATGCCACACAACCCGCCCGTGCACCCATGAGCGGCCCCCTCGGGCCACGGAGAGCCGATTGAACGACAACGCCATCACGCCGGCCGGCACGATCGACACCACGGCCGTCGCCGCCTACCTGCAGGACCTGCAGCAGCGCATCGTCGCCGGGCTCGAGGCGCTCGATGGCAAGCCCTTCATGACCGACGCCTGGCAGCGGCCCGAGGGCGGCGGCGGCATCAGCCGCGTGATCGAGGAGGGCACGGTGTTCGAGCGTGCGGGCGTGCTGTTCTCGCACGTGACCGGCTCGCATCTGCCGCCGTCGGCGTCCGCCAACCGACCGGGCATCGCCGGGCGCTCGTTCGAGGCGATGGGCGTGTCGCTGGTGCTGCATCCCCGCAACCCGCACGTGCCCACGGTGCACCTGAACGTGCGCTGCTTCGTGGCGGCGCCACGCGCCGACGCCGCGCCCGGCACGCCGGACGCCGACCCGATCTGGTGGTTCGGCGGCGGCATGGACCTCACGCCCTACTACGGCTACGAGAAGGACGCGGTACGCTTCCATTCGGTGTGCAAGGGCGCGCTCGATCCCTTCGGCGCCGGCCTGCACCCGCGCTTCAAGAAGTGGTGCGACGAGTACTTCTACCTCAAGCACCGCGCCGAGCCCCGCGGGATCGGCGGCATCTTCTACGACGACTTCTCCGAGCTCGGCTTCGAGCGCTCCTTCGCGATGACCCGCAGCGTCGGCGACGCCTTCCTGGACGCCTACGCCCCGATCGTCGAGCGGCGCCGCGACACGGACTACGGCGAGCACGAGCGCGACTTCCAGGCCTACCGGCGCGGGCGCTACGTCGAGTTCAACCTGGTGTTCGACCGGGGCACGCTGTTCGGCCTGCAGTCGGGCGGGCGCACCGAGTCGATCCTGGTCTCGATGCCGCCGGTCGTGAAGTGGCGCTACCGGTGGCACCCCGAGCCCGGCACGCCCGAGGCGCGCCTGTACGACGAGTTCCTGCGACCCCGGGAGTGGGTGTGAGCCCCGCGCCCGGCCTGCCGCGGACTGCGCGCGCGCGGTGCCGGGCCGCTCGCGGGCCGCGTCCGTGACACGCCGGCGTATCGGCCTCGTCGGCGGCACCTTCGACCCGCCCCACGTCGGGCACCTGGCCCTGGCGCGCGCCGCGCGCGACGCGCTGCGCCTAGACGAAGTCCGCATGCTGCCCACCGGCCGCTCGTGGCAGAAGGCGCAGGCGGGCGCCACGTCGGCGCAGCGCCTCGAGATGATCCGGCTGACGGTGGGCGCGCTCTCGCCCGACGAAAAACTGGTGGTCGACGACCGAGAGGTGCGCCGCGACGGTCCGACCTACACGGTGGACACCCTCGCCGAGCTGCGCGCCGAGCTCGGCGAGCAGCCGATGCTGGTGCTGGTGCTGGGCAGCGACCAGCTGCGCAACCTGCACACCTGGCACCGCTGGCGCGACCTCTTCTTGCTCGCGCACGTGGCCGCGACTCAGCGCGAGCGGGTCGGCCTCGATGCCCTGCCCGAGCCGCTCGAGGCCGAGCTCGCCGAGCGCGGCCGGGACGCGCTGCCCGATTCGCCCGCGGGCGCGATCGTGTACTTCCGGATGCCGGCTGTGCCCGTGTCCGCAACCGCGCTGCGCGGGATGCTGGGCCGCGGCGAACGTCCGACCGGGCTGTGCGCCCCCTCGGTTCTCGACTATATTGAAACGCACCGGCTCTACCGCCGGGCATGACGGACGCAACAATGGATCTGAAGAAGCTGCAGCGCGTGGTCGTCGACGCCCTCGAGGACGTCAAGGCGCAGAACATCACGGTGCTCAACACCACCGGGCTGACCACCCTGTTCGACCGGGTCGTGATCGCCAGCGCGACCTCCAACCGGCAGAGCCGCGCGCTCGCCGCCAGCGTGCGCGACAAGGTCCGCGAGAAGGGCGGCCACGTGATCTCGGTCGAGGGCGAGGACACCGGCGAGTGGGTGCTGGTCGACCTCGGCGACGTGGTCGTGCACATCATGCAGCCCAACATCCGCACCTACTACAACCTGGAGGAGATCTGGGGCGGCAAGCCGATCCGGGTCAGGCTCGGCGGGCCCGCCGGCAAGGCGGCCGCCTGACCGGCAGGCCCGCCTCCCCCTCCGGGCCGCCCGCGCGATGCTGCTCCGGGTGATCGCGGTCGGCACCCGGATGCCCGCCTGGGTCGAGGCAGCGGTCGACGACTTCTCGCGGCGCATGCCGCCCGAGCTTCGCATCGACTGGCATCCGGTCAGGGCAGAGCCCCGCACCGGCGGTGGCAACGCGCAGCAGTGGAAGGCGCGCGAGGCGCGGCGCATCCGCGATGCGCTGCCCGAGGGCGCGCGGCTGATACTGCTCGACGAGCGGGGCGCCGACCTCGACAGCGCCCGGCTCGCCGCTCGGCTGGCCGCGTGGCAGCGCGACGCGCAGGCGGTCGCGCTGGTGATCGGCGGCCCCGACGGGCTCGACGACACGCTGAGGAGCCAGGCCACCGAGACTCTGCGGCTGTCCTCGCTGACGCTGCCCCACGCGCTCGTGCGGGTGCTGCTCGCCGAGCAGCTGTACCGCGCATGGTCGATCAACAGCGGCCATCCGTACCACCGCGAATGAGCGATGCCCCCTTCGTCTGGCTCGCCTCGCAGAGCCCCCGGCGCCAGGCGCTGCTCGAGCAGATCGGCCTGCGGTTCCGGATGCTCGTCGCCGACGCCGACGAAGACGCCGAATCGCTCGAGGCCCACCGCCCCGGCGAGTCGCCCACGCAATACGTCGAGCGCGTCGTGCAGGACAAGGCACGCGCCGCACAGGCCCGGCTGATCGCGCGTGGCCTGCCCCCGGCGCCGATCCTGGTCGCCGACACCACCGTCGCGATCGGCGGCACCCTGCTCGCCAAACCCGCCGACGACGACGATGCGGGCCGGATGCTGCGGGCGCTCTCGGGGCGCGGCCATCGCGTGCTGACCGCGGTCGCGGTCGTGCGGGGCGCCTCGATCGAGCGAGCCATCAGCGTCTCGCGGGTGCGCTTCGCGCGGCTCTCGACGGCCGAGATCGACGCCTACGTCGCCAGCGGCGAGCCTCGCGGAAAGGCCGGCGCCTATGCGATCCAGGGCCGCGCGGCGGCGTTCGTGCGGCGCATCGAGGGGAGCTACTCCGGTATCATGGGTTTGCCACTTTTCGAGACGACCACACTGCTGCGGAGCGCCGGCATCGACCCCTCAAAGACCCGATGACCGAAGACATCCTCGTGAACGTCACGCCCTTCGAGGCCCGCGTCGCGCTGGTCCAGCAGGGTGCGGTGCAGGAGCTGCATCTCGAGCGCACGGCCACGCGCGGGCTGGTCGGCAACGTCTACCTCGGCAAGGTCTCGCGCGTGCTCCCGGGCATGCAGTCGGCGTTCATCGACATCGGCCTGGAGCGCGCCGCGTTCCTGCACGTGGCCGACCTGTGGCAGTCGCGCGGCGCAGGCCAGCCGGCCCCGATCGAGAAGCTGCTCTACGAAAGCCAGCCGCTGCTGGTGCAGGTGATCAAGGACCCGATCGGCACCAAGGGCGCACGGCTGTCCACGCAGATCAGCATCGCGGGGCGGTTGCTGGTCCACCTGCCGCAGGACCCGCACATCGGCGTGTCGCAGCGGATCGCGAACGAGGCCGAGCGCGCGGCGCTTCGCGACAAGATCCAGCGCCTGATGCCGTCGGACGAGAAGGGCGGCTTCATCATCCGCACGATGGCCGAGGAGGCCGACGAGGCAGGGCTCCTCGCCGATGTCGAGTACCTGCGCAAGCGCTGGCGCCAGATCCTCGACGCCAGCAAGACCCACACCGCGCCCGCGCTGCTCTACCAGGAGCTGAGCCTCACGCAACGCGTGCTGCGCGACATCGCCGGCGAGCACACCTCCGGCATCATCGTCGACTCGCCGAGCGCCTTCGACGACCTGCACGCCTTCGCGCAGACCTACATGCCCACGCTGCTGGGCAAGCTGCGCCGCTATGCCGGCGAGCGGCCGCTGTTCGACCTGCACGGCGTCGAGGAGGAGCTCGAGCGGGCGCTCGCGCGGCGCGTCGACCTCAAGTCCGGCGGCTACCTGATCCTCGACCAGACCGAGGCGCTCACCACGATCGACGTCAACACCGGCGGCTATGTCGGCGGACGCAACTTCGACGACACGATCTTCCGTACCAACCTCGAGGCGGCCCACGCCATCGCGCGCCAGCTGCGCGTGCGCAACCTCGGCGGCATCATCATCATCGACTTCATCGACATGGGCACGGCCGAGCACCGCGACACCGTGCTCGCCGAGCTCAAGCGCGCGCTGTCGCGCGACCGGACCAAGTCGTCGGTCAACGGCTTCACGTCGCTCGGCCTCGTGGAGATGACGCGCAAGCGCACCCGCGAGTCGCTCGCGCACATCCTGTGCGAGCCCTGCGCCACCTGCGGCGGCAAGGGCGAGCTCAAGACCGCGCGCACCGTGGCCTACGGCATCATGCGCGAGATCCAGCGCGAGGCGCGGCAGTTCAATCCGCGCGAATTCAGGATCCTCGCCTCGCAGTCGGTGATCGACCTGTTCCTCGAGGAGGAGTCGCAGCACCTCGCCGCGGTGGGCGACGCGATCGGCAAGCCGATCTCGCTGCAGGTCGAGAACCTGTACTCGCAGGAACAGTACGACATTGTTCTGATGTGACCCGAGCGGGCAGCGCGCCGCGCCCCCCGCCGCCCACCCGACAGAAGAGGCCCCGATGAAGATGCTGCGAGCCCGCTACGACCGCCGCGGCCCCGTGCCGCAGGACCTGATCCGCGCCGAACCCTTCGAGCCACCCGCCCTGGCCGCGGGCCAGGCGCTGGTCGAGGTGTTGGCCGCCCCGATCAACCCGTCCGACCTGCTGACCCTCACCGGCGAGTACGGCATGCTGCCCCCGCTGCCCGCCACCGGCGGCAGCGAGGGCGTGGGCCGCGTGGCGAGGCTGGGTCCCGACACCACCGCGCCCGGGGTCGGGCAGACGGTGCTGCTGCCCGCGGGCAGCGGCACCTGGTCGACCCATGTCGTCGCCGACGCGCGCAGGCTGGTGCCGCTGCCCGAGGGCGCCGACCCGCTGCAGCTCGCCATGCTGACCGTGAACCCCGCGACCGCCTCGCTGATGCTGAGCGAGATCGTCACGCTCGCGCCCGGCGACTGGGTGATCCAGAACGTGGCCAACTCGGGCGTCGGCAGCTACCTCGTGCAGCTCGCCGCGCTGCGCGGCCTGAAGACCGTCAACGTCGTGCGCCGCCAGTCGGCGGTGGCCGGCGTGCGCGCGCTCGGCGCAGACGTGGTGCTGCTCGACGGCGACGACCTGCCCGCGCGCGTGCGCGAGGCCACCGGCGGCGCCGACATCAGGCTGGGGATCGATGCGGTCGGCGGCCACGCCACCGGACGGCTGGCCGAGTGCCTCGGCGAGGGCGGCACCCTGGTCAACTACGGTCTGATGAGCGGTGAGCCCTGCGTCGTGTCCCCCAAGGCCTTCGTGTTCAGGGACGTGACGCTGCGCGGCTTCTGGCTCGCCAGGTGGTTCCGCACCGCATCGCGCGACGACCAGCGCGCGCTGTACGGCGAGCTCACGCGGCTGATCGCGACCGGCACGCTGCACACGCGCGTGCACGCCACCTACCCGGTCGAGCGGATCGCCGAGGCGGTGGCCGCGGCCGGCGCCGGCGAGCGCGACGGCAAGGTGCTGGTGGTGCCGGAACGCTGACGCAGGCATGGGCGCAGACGCACCGGGGCCGCGCACCCGGCGCGGCACAGGCGTCCCGGGCTGCGTCACCGCCTCGTCCGAGCCTCGCTCCACAGCCGGTTCCCGACCCGGCCTCCGTCCTCTGGACCGTCTCCAACCAGGCGCATCGCAACATGGCCCGCAGCCCGGCTCCGTCCACACAGACCACGCTGATCACCGGTGCCTCCTCCGGCATCGGCGAGGCCCTCGCCGACCGCTTCGCGGCAGGCGGCTTCGACCTCGTCCTGGTGGCCCGGCGCGCCGACGCGCTGCGTGCGCTCGCGGCGCGGCTCGAGGCCTCGCACGGCGTGCGCGTGCGCACGATGCCGGCCGACCTGTCCGACCCCGACGCCCCCGAGCAGCTGGCCGCACGACTGCGGCGGGCCCGCTGCGCGGTCGACGTGCTGGTCAACAACGCCGGCGCGCTCGAGCACGGCCCCTTCGTGCGGATGGCGCCCGCCAGTCACCGGCGGCTCGTCGACCTGAACGTGTCGGGGCTGACCGCGATGCTCGCGCACTTCGTGCCGCCGATGGTCGAGCGCGGGCGCGGGCGCGTGCTGAACGTCGCCTCGGTCGCGGCCTTCCAGCCGATCCCCTCGCTCGCCACCTACGCGGCCACCAAGGCCTATGTGCTGTCGCTCACCGAGTCGCTGTCCGAGGAGCTGCGCGGCAGCGGCGTGACGGTCACTGCGCTGTGCCCCGGCATCACCGCCACCGGCATGCTGGCAGCCGCCATGTCGGGCAACGCGCAGCTAGGCCGGCTGCCCGGCATGCTGGTCGGCAGCGCGCAGGACGTGGCCGACGAAGGCTACGAGGCCTGCCTGCGCGGCGAGACGGTCCGCGTCCCGGGCCTGCTGAACCTCGCCGGCACGCTCGCCTCGCGCGCCGCGCCGCGGTGGCTGGTGCGCCGCGTCGGCGGCGCCCTCGCGCGGCGGGTCGGATGAGCCCGCGCAGGGCACGCCCGGCCGCGAGCCCGGCACCTCCGCGTGCGCGCGCCGCCGCCGCCGGGCGCGAGTTCGACGTGATCCTCTACGGCGCCTCGGGCTTCGTGGGGCGGCAGACGGTCGCCTACTTCGCCGAGCACGGCGCGCACCTGCGCTGGGCGCTCGGCGGCCGATCGGCCAGCCGGCTCGAAGCCGTGCGCGACCAGGCGGGCGCCGCCGCGCGCCATGCCGGCATCGTCGTGGCCGATGCCGCCGACGCCCGCGCGCTCGACGCGCTGGCGGCTCGAGCGCGGGTGGTGCTGAGCACGGCCGGCCCGTTCTCGCTGTACGGCAGCGGGTTGGTCGAGGCCTGCGTGCAGCGCCGCACGCACTACGTCGACATCACCGGCGAGACGCCGTGGGTGCGGGGCCTGGTCGATCGACACCACGAGCGGGCACGGCGCGACGGCACACGGATCGTCCCCTGCTGCGGCTTCGACTCGGTCCCCTCCGACCTCGGCGCCTGGCTGGTCGCCCAGGCCCTGCTGCGCCGTCACGGCGAGCCCTGCACGCGCGTCAAGGCCTGCTTCTCGATGCGCGGCGGCGTCAACGGCGGCACCCTCGCCTCCGCGATCGCGCTGATGGACGCCGGCCAGGCAGGACTCGCCGCCGATCCGTTCCTACTGAACCCCGCCGGCACGGCGCCCGCCGACACCGACGCGCACAGCGACCCGATCGGCCCGCATCAGGATGCCGAGTTCGACGCCTGGGTCGGGCCCTTCGTGATGGGCCCGATCAACACGCGCGTCGTGCGCCGCAGCGTCGCGCTGCTGCAGGCCGCCGGTGACGCCGCCTACGCGCCGGGATTCCTCTACCAGGAGTTCCAGCGGGTGGGGCGGGGGGCGGTCGGCGCCATCGCCGCCACCGGTCTGAGCGCGGCGATGGGTGCGGGCCGCGCTGCGCTGGCCTTCGGCCCATCGCGCCGGCTCGCGCAGGCGCTGCTGCCCGGCCCGGGCACCGGGCCGTCCGAGCGGCGGATGGACACCGGCTCGTTCCGCTGCGACCTCGTCGGCACCGGTGCCGGCGGGCACACCCTGCGTGGCCGCATCGCAGGCGAGGGCGACCCCGGCAACCGAGCGACCACGGCCTTCGTGTGCGAGGCGGCGCTGGCGCTGGCGGGCGACCCGGACGCGCTGCCCGGTGGCGCGGGCGCCGGCGGCGTGCTCACGCCGTCGACCGCTCTGGGCCAGGTGCTCGCCGACAGCCTGGTCGCCGCAGGCATGACCGTCGAACCCCTCGCGAACTGAACCGGCACCGCCTGCCGGCTCCGCCACACGCTGCGGTTTCGTCGGCATACTTGCCGCTTTCCAACGCCCGAGGTTCGCTCGTGATGAATACGCCCGCCCAGTCCGCACAGACGCCCCGTCCCGCCCGCCGGGCCCTGCTTGGCCTGGCCGCAGCAGCGCCGATCCTCGCGTTGCCCGGTCTCGCGCAGGCCCAGTCGGCGCCGGCCGCCGCCGGCGCCTTCACGCCGCAGGTGGGCCAGCAGGGCAAGGACGTGATCTGGGTACCGACGCCCGACGCACTGGTGGACCGCATGCTGCGCATGGCCCAGGTGGGGCCCAACGACTTTCTCGTCGACCTCGGCTCGGGCGACGGCAAGATCGTGATCGCCGCCGCGCGCGACTTCAACGCCCGCTCGATGGGCGTCGAGTTCAATCCGGACATGGTCGCGCTGTCGCGCCGCAATGCCGAGAAGGCCGGGGTCGCCGGCCGTGCGAGCTTCGAGCAGGGCGACATCTTCAAGGTCGACTTCACGCAGGCCAGCGTGGTCACGATGTACCTGCTCCCGGGCCTCAACCTGAAGCTGCGGCCCCAACTCCTCAAGATGCGCCCCGGCACGCGGCTGGTCACACACCAGTTCACGATGGGCTCGTGGGAGCCCGACGACAGCACCACGGTCGACTCGCGCCCCGGCTACCTGTGGATCGTTCCCGCGTCGGTCGGCGGCGGCTGGCGGATGACCACCACCGATGCACGCGGCTCGAGCGAGGCGCAGGTCAACTTCACGCAGGCCTTCCAGCAGGTGAGCGCCACGGCGCGGATGGGCCCGATGGAAGGCAGGATGCGCAGCGTTCGGCTCTACGGCGACCGCCTGAGCTTCGAGCTGATGGACGAGCGCGGCGTGCTGCGCGCCTACGACGGCCGCGTCAACGGCGACCGCATCGAGGGCGGGACCCGCGCCTCGGACGGCGCGGCTGGTACCTTCACCGCGATGCGCACCGGCGCGGCCACGCCGGTCGATGCGGGCCGCGACTGACGAGCGACCGCCGCGCGTCCCGGCGCGGGCGGGCACGAGGCCGGAACCGACCGGTGCCCTGCCCCAGCCGCCGGGGCGGCACCGGCGCCTCAGGCCTTCTTGACGCGGGGCACGCGCCCCATCAGGTAGAACTCCGGGTTCGGCATCATCCCGACGGTGTTGGCCAGGCGGTTGGACATCGCGAAGAAGGCCGCGATGGAGGCGATGTCCCAGGCGTCCTCGTCGCTGAAGCCGTGCGCGTGCAGCTCGCGAAAATCGTGGTCCTCGATCGCCCGCGAGTCGAGCGCGACCTTGGTCGCGAAGGCGAGCATCACATGCTGGCGGGGCGTGATGTCGGCCTTGCGCCAGTTCGTGGCGACCTGGTCGGCGATCAGCGGGTTCTTCTCGTGGATGCGCAGGATCGCGCCGTGCGCGACCACGCAGTACAGGCAGTCGTTGGCCCCGCTGGTGGCCACCACGATCATCTCGCGCTCACCCTTGGTGAGCGCCCCCGCCTTGAGCATCAGCGCGTCGTGGTAGGCAATGAAGGCACGGAACTCGTCGGGCCGGCGCGCCAGCTTCAGGAACACGTTCGGCACGAAGCCGGACTTCTCCTGCACGGCGAGCAGCATCTCGCGGATGTCGTCGGGCAGCGCGTCGAGCGCGGGCAGCGGATAGCGGTCGGGCATCATCGGGAGGCCTCCATGAAGTGACGCGATGGGCCCGCCGAGCCTAACACCGGTGCACCCGCCCTTACCCGGCGCGCCGCGTCCACCGCCGCGTCCGCCGGTACGCCGGACGCGACCACGCCCGGGATGTCGCCCTTCGGACACCGGGCCATGGAGCCCGCCGTCGCCTGCCGAGGGCACGTAGCCGGTCGGGTCAGCCCGGCCGCCAGTTCGATGGCGGCGGCGGCGGCGTGCCGAGCGGCGGGGGCGGCGGGGGCGGCGTGCCGGGCGGCGGCGGCGGCACCGTGACCGGGCTGACCGGCCCGGGTGACACCGACGGCGGCGGTGGTGGCGGCATGCCGGCCGGGGGCGGCGGCACACCCGGCGGCAGCGCCGCCGGCCGCGCGGCCGGGGCAGGGGCCGGGACGCTCTGGGGCCGGTAGCCGCCTTCCACGACCGGAACCCTGTGGCCGCTCGCGTACATGCACTGAATGTAGGCCTGGTCGTAGCGGCGCTGCGCGTCGTATCCGGTGGCGGCCGACGAGCCCGTGCCCGCCATGGTTCCCACGATCAGCCCGGTGCCCGCGCCCACGCCCGCTCCGCTGCGTCCGCCGAGCGCCGCGCCCGCCACCGCGCCGACCGCGGCGCCGGTGACCGCACCCGCGGCAGCCGCGTTGTTCGCGGCTTGCTGGGCCGTCTGCCCGCCGATCCGCTCGAGCGCATAGGCGCGGCACGCATCGTCGTCGCTGCGGAACTGCGGGAAAGACCGGCCGGTGCCGGGCAGGGCCATCGTGCTGGGGCCGTTGGGCACCACCGCGCAGCCCGCCAGCGCGGCCAGCGCCACAGCGCCCAGGGCGAGTCCGGCGCGGCGTGAACGCACCTGCTGCCTGGGGGATGTCGAGGGGCTCATCTCAACTCCAGCGATCATTGAGCCGCACGGGGCGGCACGGGCTGCCATCCGGCGACGCACTCCGGCACCTCCGGATACCAGCCCTGCGGATCGGCGCACCAGTACCAGTAACCCGCAGCCAGCGGCTCGGTCTCGACCGGGCGCTCGATGTACACGGTCGGCGGCGGCGGCGACACCACCACCGGCGGCGCCACGATCACCCCGGGCGGGTAGGGATAGCCGTAGCCCCAGCCAGGGTAGCCGTAGGGACGCCCGTAATGGTAGGGCCGCGGGTACGGCGTGCCGATGATCACGCCCACGCGCGGCGGGGGCGGTGCGACGTAGACCGGCCCGCGATACCCGCCGCCATGGCCCCCGACGTAGGCGGGCGGCCCGGCCGGGATGACTGGCGCCGGCGCGCGGCCGGGTGCGGCCTGGGGCGGCGCGCCCGGCCCCGGTCCGGGCGCCTGGGGCCGCGCGGTGCCGTAGAAGCGGCTTGGTGCGGGTTTCTCGGCGACACCCTGCGCGTGGGCGGTTCCTAGGAACACGCCTGCGATCGCCACGTACAGCCACGGTCTCATCGTCGATGCTCCATCGCGGCCGGTCCGGCGCGCGGGATCTGCTGCGGGGCCATGTGCCGCGCGGGGCGGCACGTACCGAATCCAACGCCCGGCCGGCCGGCGCGGCCGACGATGGACGCAAACCGTTACAACTCGGACGCTCGGCGAGCGCTGCGGCGGCTCGGCTATCATCGTCGCCGCCCATGGACATCACCGTCGTCGTCTCCGCCTACAACAACTGGCACGCCCTGGACCGGACGCTGCTCGGCCTGCGCTGCCAGACGCTAGCCCCGCTGGAGGTGTTCGTCGCGGAGGACAGTCACTTCGAAGAGGTCGCAGCGGTCGTCGCCCGCCACCGCGCGCTCGCGCCCTGGCCGATCCGGCACATCACCCAGGTCAACCGCGGCTATCGCAAGCCCATCATGATGAACCGGGCCTTCGGCGAGGCGAGCGGCGAGTTCGTGGTGTTCACCGACGCCGACTGCCTGCCTCGGGCCGACCTGCTCGAGACCTACGGCCGGCTCGCCAGGCCGGGGATCTTCCTGGCCGGCGGCAGCCACCTGTCGATCCCTGAGTCGTTCCACCGCGAGACGCTGACCGAGGCGATGATCGTGTCGCAGCAGGTGTTCGACCCCGACTGGCTGCGCGGCCAGGGCATCGAGCTGTCGCGCTGGCGCCTGACACGGTCGCGGCCGCTCGCCCGGGCGCTCGACCTGCTGACCGCGCGCGACTCGCTGAACGGCGCCAACACCGGCGCCTGGCGGGCCGACATCCTGCGGGTCGGCGGCTACGACGAGACCATGGGCTACGGCGGCGAAGATCGCAACTTCGGCTACCGCATGAACAACGCCGGGATCCGCGGAGTCCGGGCCCGCCACAGCCTGGTCTGGCTGCACCTCGACCACAAGCGCGGCTACGTCGACCCGGCGATCAAGTCCGCCAACCTCGAGTGGAATCGGGAGGTGAGGCGCCGGCGCATGGTCCGTCCGCGCGAGACCTCGCTGCCGCCCGCCTGACCCCCGGCGGCGCACGGGGCCCGCGGGCTCAGCCCTGGAAGGACACCTCGCCGGCGCTGTAGAGCCGCGCGTACACCCCGCCGCGCGCGAGCAGCACGTCGTGGCGGCCGCTCTCCACGATACGGCCGTCGGCCATCACCAGGATGCGGTCGGCACCGATCACGGTGGAGAGCCGATGGGCGATCACCAGCGTGGTCCGCGCCTGCATCAGCGCCTCGAGCGCGGCCTGCACCCATCGCTCGGACTCGTTGTCCAGCGCCGAGGTGGCCTCGTCGAGGATGAGCACCGGGGCGTCCTTGAGGATCGCGCGGGCGATCGAGAGGCGCTGGCGCTGGCCGCCGGACAGCCGGATGCCGTTGTCGCCGATCACGGTCTCCAGGCCCTCGGGCAGCGTGGCCACGAACTCGTGCAGGTAGGCCGCGCGGATCGCCGCCTCGACCTCGGTGCGCGAGGCGCCGCGCCGCGCGCCGTAGGCGACGTTGGCTGCAATGGTGTCGTTGAACAGCATCACCTGCTGGCTTACCCATGCCACCTGCTCGCGCAGGCTCGCCAGCGTGAGCGTCTCGATCGGAATGCCGTCGAGCAGGATGCGTCCCTCGGTCGCGGAATGGAAGCGCGGAATCAGGTTGGCGAGCGAGGTCTTGCCGCCACCCGAGGCACCGACCAGCGCGACGGTCTCGCCGGGCGCGATGTGCAGGTCGATGCCGACCAGCGCGGGGCGCTCCGTGCCGGGATACCGGAAGCCCACCTTCTCGAAGCTCAGCTCGCCGCGCGCACGCCCGATCACGCGGGTGCCCGCGTCCGGCTCGACCGGCTCGTCGATGAACGCGAAGACCACCTCGGCGGCGGCGAGCGCGCGCTGCAGGTCGCCGTTGACGCCGGCCAGGTGCTTGAGCGGCGCGAGCAGCATCAGCATCGCGGTCAGGAAGGACACGAAGCCGCCGACCGTGGTCTGGTCGGCACGCGACTGCACCAGCGCGATCGCGACGACCGCGGCGACCGCGATCGAGGCGACCAGCTGCGTGGTCGGCACGATGGTCGCACTGGCCACCGTCATGCGCCGCGCGAAGTTGCGCAGCTTCTCGTTGGCCGCGCCGAAGCGGGCCCGCTCGTACTCCTGGCCGCCGTAGACCTTGATCACCGGGTTGCAGCGGATGGCCTCCTCGACCACCCCGGTCAGCTCGCCGGTGTAGCGCATCTGCTCGCTCGAGAGCCTGCGCATCCGCTTGGAGAAGGACCGCACCATCACCGCGACGATCGGGATCAGCACCGCCGCGATCAGCGTCAGCCGCCAGTTCAGGTACAGCAGCCATCCGAGCAGCCCGACGATCACCGCGCTGTCGCGCACCAGCACGACCACGACGCTGCCCAGCGTGCTGGTCACGTTGTTGACGTCGACCACCATCCGCGAGATCAGCTGCCCCGCCGACTCACGGGCGAAGTAGCCGGCCGGCAGCTCCGCCAGGCGCGCGAACATGTCGCGGCGCAGGTCGGTCAGCACGCGCTGGCTGACCCACGACATCGCGTAGCTCATCGTGAAGGTGAACGCGCCGCGCAGCAGGAACAGCAGCACCATCGACAGCGGCAGCGCCCACAGCAGCCAGTCGGCACCCTGCCGACCGAAGCCGTCGTCGAGCAGCACCTTGAAGAGCGCGGGCAGCGCGGGCTCGGTGGCGGCGGTCAGCACCATCGAGAGCACGCCGAGCCCGAACACCTTCCAGTGCGGGCGCACGAAACCGGCTAGCCTGCGCAGCAGGATCCGGTCGCGCGTGACCATCAGGCGCACACCACAGCGGCGGGCAGCGCCCGCGCCACGCCCGAGCCGGGCGCGCCGGCCTCAGGCATAGCGCAGCTCCACGCCTGCCGGCGAGAGCCAGTCGCGCAGCTGGGCGAGCAGCGCCTCCTCGGGGCGCACGCGCCAGGCGTCGCCCAGGCGCACCGCGCAGCGCGCCGAGTCGGTGTGGTAGTGGATCTCGATCGGGCAGCCGCGCGGGGGCGCGAGCCGGCCGTCGTCGTCGTCCTCGGCGCTGAACACGTCGTCCTCCGAGGGCGCGGGGACGCGCGAGCGGAACGGCTCGAGCAGCGCGCGCAGCCGCTGGCCGTCGGACCCGCCGTTCATGCGCAGCAGCAGCGCGCGGGCGTGCTCCTGGCGTGCCCGGGTGAGGTCGAGGACCCGCTCGGCGTTGAGGCGCCAGCCACCGCTGTACTCGTCCTTCGAGACCTTTCCGTGGATCACGAGCAGCTCGTCCTCGCGCAGCACGCTGCGGTACTGCTCGAAGAGCTCGTTGAACACCGCGATCTCGACGCCCGCCGTGGTGTCGTCGAGACCGAGGCGGATCATCTTGCCGCGGCGGGTCATGCCGGTGACCAGCGAGGTGACGATCCCGGCGACCGTGACCGGCACCGCGCCGAAGGCGGCCTCGGCGATCCTCGGGAGGTCGGCGAGCCGGGTCTTCACGAAGCGCCGCACCTCGGCCTCGTGGCTGGTGAACAGGTGGCCGCTCAGGTAGAAGCCCAGTGCGGTCTTCTCCTCGGTCAGCCGGCGCCGCTCGTCCCAGGGTGGGCAGCCGATCCACTGCGGCGCCAGGCCTGCCGTGCCGTCGTCGCCGCCGAACAGGCTCGACTGGCCGACCGCGGCGGCCTGCTGCTCGGCCGACTCCATCGCCTGCGCCACGTTGGCGAGCAGGCGCGCGCGATCGGCCTCGAGGCGGTCGAACGCGCCGGCGCGCACCAGCGCCTCGATGGTGCGGCGATTGACGATGCGCCGGTCGACGCGCTGGCAGAAATCGAACAGGTCGGTGAACGGTGCCTCGGCGCGGGCTCGCAGGATCTCCTGCACCGCGCCCTCGCCGGTGCCCTTGACCGCCCCCAGACCGTAGCGCACGGTGCGTGCGTCGATCGGATCGAAGCGGTAGCCCGACGCGCTGATGTCCGGCCCCTGGACCACCACCTTGTTGTCGCGTGCGTCCTTGACGAACAGCTGGACCTTGTCGGTGTCGTCCATGTCGGATGACAGCGTGGCGGCCATGAACTCGGCCGGGAAATGCGCCTTGAGCCACGCCGTCTGGTAGGTGACGACCGCGTAGGCGGCGGTGTGCGACTTGTTGAAGCCGTACTCCGCGAACTTCTCCATCAGGTCGAACAGCTGCGTGGCGAGGGCCGGGTCGTGGCCCTTGGACCGCGCGCCGTCGGTGAAGATGGCGCGCTGCTGCGCCATCTCCTCGGCCTTCTTCTTGCCCATCGCGCGGCGCAGCAGGTCGGCGCCGCCCAGCGTGTAGCCGGCGATGATCTGCGCGATCTGCATCACCTGCTCCTGGTAGACGATGACCCCGTAGGTCGGCTCCAGGCACTGCGTGAGATCCGGATGGAAGTAGTCGATCTTCTGCTGGCCCTTCTTGCGAAGGATGAAGTCGTCGACCATGCCCGAACCGAGCGGCCCCGGGCGGTACAGCGCCAGCACCGCGATGATGTCCTCGAAGCGGTCGGGCTGGAGCTTCTTGAGGAGCTTCTTCATCCCGTCGCCCTCCACCTGGAAGATCGCCGTGGTGTTGGCGTCCTTCAGGATCTGGTAGGCCTTCGGGTCGGTGAAGGGGAGCGTCGAGAGATCGAGCTTGCGGTCAGGGTGGTTGCGGTTGATGTAGTCGACCGCGAGCTGGATGATCGTGAGGTTGCGCAGCCCCAGGAAGTCGAACTTCACGAGGCCGACCGCCTCGACGTCGTCCTTGTCGTACTGCGCGACGACCGCGTCGGTGCCGGGCGCGCGATACAGCGGGCAGAAGTCGGTCAGCCGGCCCGGCGCGATCAGTACGCCGCCGGCGTGCATGCCGACGTTGCGGGTCAGGTCCTCGAGGCGCTCGGCCAGCGCGAGCAGTGCGCGGACCTCCTCCTCCTTCTGCTCGCGCTCGCGCAGCAGGGGTTCGGCCTCCCGGGCCTTGGCGAGCGACAGCGGCTTGGCCTGGACGATCGGGATCAGCTTGGAGAGCTGGTCGCAGACGGTGTAGGGCATGTCGAGCACGCGGCCGGCATCGCGGATCACCGCCTTGGACGCCATCGTGCCGAAGGTCGCGATCTGCGAGACCGCCTGCGCCCCGTACTTGTCGCGTACGTACTCGATGACCTTCCAGCGCTTGTCCTGGCAGAAGTCGATGTCGAAGTCGGGCATCGAGACCCGCTCGGGGTTCAGGAAGCGCTCGAAGAGCAGCGCGTAGGGCAGCGGGTCGAGGTCCGTGATGCCGAGCGCGAAGGCGACCAGCGAGCCCGCGCCCGAGCCGCGGCCCGGTCCCACCGGCACGCCGTTGGCCTTGGCCCAGTTGATGAAGTCGGCCACGATCAGGAAGTAGCCGGGGAAGCCCATCTGGATGATGGTCTCGCACTCGATCGCCAGGCGCGCCGCGTAGCGCGGCCGCTCGGCGTCGCGCCCGGCCGGGTCGGGGAAGATCCTGGCCAGCCGCTGCTCGAGGCCCGTGTCGGCGAGCCGACGCAGCTAGTCCTCGATCGACATGCCGTCGGGCGTGGGGAAGTCGGGCAGCCGCGACTTGCCGAGCTCCATCGTGAAGCTGCAGCGCTGCGCGATCTGCACCGAGTTCTGGAGCGCCTCGGGCAGGTCGGCGAACAGCTCGACCATCTCCTGCTGCGGGCGGAAGTACTGCTGCTCGGTGAAGCGCCGCACGCGGCGCGGGTTGGCCAGCATCTCGCCGTCGGCGATGCACACCCGCGCCTCGTGGGCGCGGAACTCGTCGCGGGCGATGAACTGCACCGGATGGGTCGCCACCACCGGCAGCCCGAGCCCGGCCGCGAGCGCGGCAGCTGCGCGCACGTGCGTCTCGGCCTCCGGGTGACCGCTGCGCTGCAGCTCGAGGTAATAGGCATCGGGGAAGCGGCGCGCCCACTCCGCGGCGAGGGCGGCCGCAGCCTGCGCGTTGCCGCCCAGCAGTGCCTGGCCCACGTCGCCGTGGTGTCCGCCCGACAGCGCGATCAGGCCATGGCCGCCGTCGGCGTCGGTGGCGAGCGCGTCGAACCAGTCGCGACGCATCTCGCCGCGGCCGCGCCACTCGTTCTCGAGCCATGCCCGCGAGAGCAGCCTGCACAGGTTCAGATAGCCGGTGCGGTCGCGCACCAGCAGCAGCGCGCGGAACGGCCGCTCGCGGTCGGCCTCGTTGGTGATCCAGGCGTCCACGCCGAGGACGGGCTTGACGCCGCGCGCACGCGCCGCGCGGTAGAACTTCACCCATCCGAACAGGTTGGCGCTGTCGGTGAGGGCGAGCGCCCCCTGCCCGTCGGCGCCCGCGGCCTCGACCAGCGCGTCGATCCGCACGATCGAGTCGCTGATCGAGTATTCGGAACGAACCCTGAGATGGACGAAACGCGGCGCCGGCATGGTCGACATTCTACCGCCGCCGTATTCGCGCCACGCAGCCGCGGCCTGCCACGGGTGCCCCGTATAATCCGGCGCTCATCATGTACCTCAATGTCGCCGCCTACGGGTTCGTCGACCTCGACGACCTGCCGGCCCGGCGCGGGCGATTGCGCGCGCTGGGGTCGTCGCTCGGCCTGAGCGGCACGATCCTGCTCGCGCCCGAGGGCGTGAACCTGTGCCTGTCGGCGCCCGAGGCGCCGCTGCGTGCCTTCCTGCTCGAGCTGGCCGCCGAGCTCCCCCCGGTCGCGCTCGACGTGAAGGAGAGCGTGTCGGCCGAGTGCGCGTTCGCCCGATTCCTGGTCAAGGTCAAGCGTGAGGTGATCACGCTGCGCCGCCCGGACGTGCGCCCCGCCGACGGCCGCGCGCCCGCGGTGTCCCCCGCGACGCTCGCGCGCTGGCTCGACGCCGGCCACGACGACGAGGGGCGCCCGCTCGCGCTGGTGGACACCCGCAACGCATTCGAGGTCGCGGTCGGCGCCTTCGAGGGGGCGCTCGACCTGGGGCTCGGCTCGTTCACCGACCTGCCCGCGGCGCTCGATGCCCACCGCGACGCCCTCGCCGGCAAGCGCGTGGTCACCTACTGCACCGGCGGCGTGCGCTGCGAGAAGGCGGCGCTCGCGATGGCCCGTGACGGCTATCGCAACGTGGTGCAACTCGACGGCGGCGTGCTGCGCTGGTTCGAGACGCAGGGCGCGCGCCACTGGCGCGGCGAGCTCTTCGTGTTCGACCGGCGGGTCGCGCTGCGGCCCGACCTCGCGCCGGGAAGCTGGCAGCAGGACTGGGGGTCGCGCACGCCGGTGCGCACCGACCCGGCGTGCACGGCCGGCAGCGGAGCATCCGCTTGAGCGTGCGCGCCGGCGACACCGCCGCGCCCGTGAGCCCCCCCGGCACGACGGCCCGCGGCCCGGGGACGCCGGGCGGACGCGCGCACCGCAACGCGCTGCTGACCCTCGTGTTCTGCACCATGCTCTGGAGCATGGCCGGCGTAGCCACCCGCCAGCTCGAGCACGCCGAGGGCTACGAGATCACCTTCTGGCGCTCGCTGTTCTGCGCGGTGTTCGTGCTCGGCGCCATGCTGGTGCAGCACCGCGAACGCTGCCTGTCGCACATCGTGGCCATCGGCTGGCCGGGCCTCGCCTCGGGGCTGATGTGGTCGGTGATGTTCACCTGCTTCATGCTCGGGCTCGCACGGACCACGGTCGCCAACGTGCTGGTGGTCATGGCGGCCGCGCCGCTGCTCGCCGCCCTGCTGGGCCTCGCCGTGCTGCGCGAGCCGGTGCTGCCGCGCACCTGGGCGGCCATCGCCATCGCCGCCGCCGGCATCGTCTGGATGGTCCGCGAGGGCCTGTCCGGCGAGGGCCTCGCCGGCATGGCGATCGCGTTCGCCGTGCCGGTCGCGTCCGCGATCAACATCGTGCTGCTCAAGCGCAGCGGCGGTCGCGTCGACCTGGTGCCGACGGTGCTGCTGGGCGCGGTGTTCTCGTGCCTGGTGACGCTGCCGTTCGCCTGGCCGCTGAGCTCGGGCAGCGCCGACCTCGCGATCCTCGCCGGGCTGGGGGTGTTCCAGCTGGCGGTGCCCTGCATGCTGATGGTCCGCGCCACCCAGCACCTCGCGCCCCACGAGATCGCGCTGCTGGGGCTGCTCGAGGTGGTGCTCGGCCCGCTGTGGGCGTGGCTCGGCGCGGGCGAGCGGCCCGCCGCCTCGACGCTGCAGGGCGGCGCGCTGGTGCTCGCCGCGCTCGTCCTCAACGAGCTGGCGAGCCTGCGCGCGCGCCGCGCCTGAGCGGCCATGCCCGCCCCGACCCGCCACTTCGCACACTGGCCGCCCTTCCTGGCCCGCTCGCTCGCGGTGCCCGAGACGACGCTCGCCTACAACCTCGAGGTGAGCGCGCGGCGCCACCCGCGACGCGCTGCGCTGGTCTTCTACGACGCCTGCCTCGACTACGCGACGCTCGAGCGCGAGGTGCTGGCGCTCGCGGGCTGGCTGCAGCACGAGGCCGGCGTCGCGCCCGGCGACCGCGTGCTGCTGGCCGCGCAGAACAGCCCGCTCTTCGTGATCGGCTACTACGCGATCCTGCGGGCCGACGCCGTCGTCGTGCCCTGCAACCCGATGCTGCACACCGGCGAGATCGATCACCTCGCCGACGACTCCGGCGCCGGCGTCGCGCTGTGCGCGCGCGATCTGCTGCCCGCGTACGCACCGCTGCTCGGCACGCGGCTGCGGCGCATCCTCGCGGGACGCTATGCCGACTGGCTCGCGCCGGCCGACCTCGACGACCCGCGCATCCCCGCCTTCCTGCGCGAGCGGGACGAGACCGCGCTGCCCGCGGGCTGCACCGACTGGCGCGAGGCCGGAGCGGCTGCGCGCGCCGGCCTCGCGGCGCCCCGCGCGCCGCAAGCCGCGCCGGACGACCTCGCGCTGCTGCCCTACACCTCGGGCACCACCGGCCGGCCCAAGGGCTGCATGCACACGCACCGCACGATGCTCGCCAACACGAGCGCGCACATCGCCTGGTCCAACTTCACGTCCGACTCGGTGTTCCTCGCCACGATGCCGCTGTTCCACGCGACCGGCATGCAGGGGATGATGAACGCGCCGATCCAGGCGGGCGCGACCGCCGTGCTGCTGCCGCGCTGGGACCGCGACATCGCCCTCGCACTGATCGCCCGCCACCGCGTCACCGTGTGGAGCGCGATCACGACCATGGTCACCGACGTGCTCGCCCATCCGCAACTCGAGGCGTTCGATCTGTCCTCGCTGCTGCGGATCGGGGGCGGCGGCGCGCCGATGCCCGAGGCGGTGGCGGCCATCCTCAGGACGCGCTTCGGCCTCGACTATGTCGAGGGCTACGGGCTGACCGAGACCGCCGCGCCCATCACCTACAACCCGCAGCACCGTCCCAAGCGGCAGTGCGCGGGCATCCCGCTGTTCGGGGTGGACGTACGCGCGCTCGACCCCGAGTCCGGCGCCGAGGTGCCCGAGGGCGAGCCGGGCGAGCTCGCGGTCCACGGACCGCAGGTGTTCCTGGGCTACTGGCGCCAGCCGCAGGCGAGCGCCGAGGCCTTCGTCGAGATCGACGGCAAGCGCTTCTTTCGCACCGGCGACATCGGCCGCGTCGACGCGGAAGGCTACTGGTTCGTCACCGACCGCCTGAAGCGGATGATCAACGCCGCGGGTCTGAAAGTCTGGCCGGCCGAGGTCGAGGCGCTGCTGTACGCCCATCCCGGCGTGCAGGAGTGCTGCGTGATCGCGGCCCGCGACCCGCGCCGCGGCGAGACCGTCAAGGCGGTCGTGGTGCCCCGCGAGGCCCACCGCGACACGCTCGACGAGGCGGCGCTGATCGCCTGGGCTCGCAGCCGGATGGCGGCCTACAAGGTGCCGCGCATCGTCGAGTTCGCCGACGCCCTGCCCCGCACCGCCAACGGCAAGGTGCTGTGGCGGGAGTTGCAGGCGCGAGAAGGCTGACCCGGCGCCGCGCTACCGCTCGACGATCCGCGGACAGCGGCGGCAGGCCGACGTCGTCGCTCAGCGTGTCGGTGGCGATCAGGTCAGTGATCCGGCCACGGTTGCGAAACGGCTCGCGGGTCACGGGCAACTCGCGCTGCAGGTACTCCGAGTAGGCGAGCTCGCTGACCTCGCGCAGCCCGTGCACCGGCACGACGCCGGGCTGCAGGTGCTGCAGCCTCGAGGTCAGCGGCCCGTCCTCGACCTTGATGCTCAGGAACGACGGAGGGCGGGCAGCCGTGTTGCGGGGCGGCATCGTACCCTGGCCGTCGCCGGCCGGGACACCACGGGCATCGATGAGCACGGAACGTCCGGGCATGACGCGCTCTCGCAACCCCGTTGCCGCTCGTCGCGCCCGCTCGCTGCGTGTTCAGTGTTCAGATCAGTTTCGCCACCGATTCCGATTCGATGGCGCCGCTGTTTCCGATCCGCTTGCGCCACCCGGTTTCCATGCGCCGGCCCACACGCCACCTTCGCAGCGTTGCCCACGGCGGCGGGCGGGCGTCGCTCGCGACGAACGCACGACCGTAACGGTGGGCAACTCGTGTTCAGCGCCCAAGATGCGTGCCTTCGCCTGCGCTGTTGGCATTGAGTCAGGCGCGATCGCTGTCGGCAATGCGTCGTATAGCCGGCGCTTGCGTGGCGATTCCCATTGGCGCTTCCCGGCCAGGAGCGGCCCTTGGCGACTGACAGCTCATCTCCACTCCCCACCTGGCCTGCGGCCCGTGGCAATGGGGCTACACGTGAGTGGCCGTCCCGGGCGACACGCCGTAGATCCTCCAGAACCACCGCGTCAGGTGTGCTTGGTCAGCAAAGCCGAGCGTTGCGGCTGCAGCGGCGGCCGTCGCCCCTCTGCGGATCAGCGCGTAGGCGGTGCGCACCTTGGCCTGAACCTGATACTGATGAACGCTAATGCCCATCTCGGCACGGAAGAGCCGCGTCAGATGGCGCCGGCTCAGGCCGGACTCATGCGCCAACTCGTCCAGGCTTGGGTTGTCGTGCGGGCAGTCATCCAGGCGCTGCATCACGCTTCGCACCGCGGGATGGCGGTCCGCTCGACTGTCGGGCATTCGCCGGTCGAAGGGCCCAATGCGGGTGTCATGTCGGTCCGTGGGTAGCAGGTCCGGCACCAGGTCCTGCAGGAGGCCGAGCAACGCCACCTCGGCACCGAGCCGTGTACCTCCCCAGGCCAGGAGCGAGCGATGCCCGCGCCACAGGGCCTGGGCACAACGCGCATCGTCGAGCACGCCGTCCCGCAACGTCAGGGCGTCACGTCCGAGCGCGGCACGCAGGCTGCTCGGATGCAGGTACAGCACCCGGTAGCCAAAGCCCTCGGGCCCGCCATTGCGCCCATCGTGAACCGCCAGCGGCGGGATCACGACGACTTCGCCCTGCCGCGCACGGTGCTCTCGGCCTGTCGCGTGGAAGCGCAGGTCGCCATGCTCGATCACGCTGAGGGTGTACTCCAGGTGAACGTGGGGGTGGTAGCGGTGCTCGGCATAGCGTCCGGTGAGCAGGCGCATCGGTGCGCCGAAGACGGTGTGCTCGACCATGCTTGCGTGGGCGCGCGAAGCGACGCCGCCCGAACGGCGCGCCGGGATCGGCCGGGTGGTTTCGTCGGAACCTGGCTTGGGTGTCGCACTCATGGACGATGGGGCGGACGTCAGAGGCTGCGCGGGCGGGGTGCTCGCGTGGCCCGAATCTTCAAGCCAGCACGGTCGCCCGGGACTAGCCTTTGTCGTCATGATTGTACACAGCGACACCAGCGGAGAACGGGCTCCGGCGTGGACCGGATTCGTCGGTCTGGGCGCCATGGGCGAGGCCATGGCCCTGCGATGCATGGGCGCCGGCCTGCCCCTCATGGTCTGGAACCGCACCCGGTCACGGTGCGCACCCTTGCAGGCTGCAGGCGCCCATGTCGCCCCCGATCTGGACACGCTGTTCCAGCGCTGCCACACCGTGGTGCTGATGCTGGCCGATGCGCCAGCGATCCACGCCGTGCTGGGCGTTGGCAGCCCCTTGCTCGCGCAGCGTGTCAACGGGCGGACCGTGGTGCAGATGGGCACCATCGGCCTCGATGACTCGGCCCGCCTGGCCAAAGTCGTCGAACAGTCGGGCGGAACCTACGTGGAAGCTCCGGTCTCGGGGTCTCGCAAGCCCGCCGAGTCTGGCCAGCTGGTGGCCATGGTGGCCGGCCCGCCGGGGAGCACGGCAACCGTCGCACCTTTGCTGGCCGCCATGTGCCGGCAGGTCATCGACTGCGGTACGGTGCCCGGCGCACTGGCGCTGAAGCTGTCGGTCAACACGGCCCTGATCGCGATGGTCACCGGCCTGGCAGAAGCCGTGCACCTGGCGCAGCGACTGGAGGTGCCCCTGGATCGCCTGGCCGAGACGCTGCTGGCCGGCCCCATGGCGAACGATGTCTTTCGCGTGAAGCTGCCCAAGCTGCTGGCCGAGGACTGGAGCACCCAGGCCGCCATCCGCAACGTGCACGACAACTGCCGCCTGATCCTGCAGGCCTCGGGCACGAGCGGTGCGGCCACGCCGGTGCTGGCCGTCTGCGAGGCGCTGTACGCCAGCGCCGTCACCGCCGGGCTCGGGGAGCAGGACATGGTGGCGGTGCGCCAAGCCCTCGATGCGCGCGTCGCTCGCTGATGAGCAGCGCCGCCAAGGCTTGCGTGCAGCGATCGGGGAGAACCGCGCTTGATGGCGTTCATGGCGATCACGCTGCCGCTGTGGGCGATGGTGGCGCTGGGCTTGGTCATGATGCGCAGCGGTCTGCTGCCGGCTGGGACACCTCAGGTGCTCAATGCCTTCGCGTTCTGGGTGGCTTTGCCGGCGCTGGTGTTGGGCGCCATCGCGTCGCAGCCGCTGACCACCGCCTTCGAGCCCAACTTCTTTGCCGGGATGTTGACCAGCGGCGGCGTCGTGTTCGCAGCGGTCTGGTTGGCGTCCCGCCGATTCCGCCCAACGAAGCTCGGCACCTCCGACGACGCGGCGACGCATGCCATCGCAGCCACGGTGAGCAACCTCGGGTATCTCGGCCTGCCCCTCGCGCTGACTCTGTTCGGGCCACGCGCCGCGGGGCCGATGGCCATGGCCATCCTCACCGAAGTGGCGATCCTGTTGTCAATCGGTATGGTGCTCGCCGGTCGTCGCGCGGCCGGCGGCACCGCACCGGGTTCGAGCGTCCATGCGGTCTTGCGTTCGGCGCTCACCAATCCGGTTCTCTGGGCCATTGCCATCGGCCTGCTGTTCTCGGCCCAGGCCGTGCCACTGCCAAGCCTCGTTCAGCGGCTGGTCGCCTTTGTCGGTCCGGCCGCCGGGCCGGCGGCGCTGTTCGCGCTGGGCGGGCTCATGGTCCAGTGGCCGTCGCGTGCCACCTGGTCACGTGCACTGGCACTGGCAGCTGCCAAGCTGGCGCTCTATCCTGCGCTGGCCTGGTTGATGCTGGCGCTCGTCTTCAGGCTCGAGCCGTTCTGGGTACAGGTGGGCACGCTGATTGCCGCGCTGCCACCCGCGGCGACCTCGCTCACCGTGGCACAGCGCGAAGGGTCCGACGTCGAGGGCGTCGCTGCCGCGATCGTCGTGGCCACGGCGCTTGCCTGCATCACCTGGCCCCTGCTGGCGTGGTGGCTGCTGGGCGCAGCACCGGGTGCCGTCTGATCCCACCAAACCTGCCGGAGACCCACATGACCACCATCGACAGCGATCTGCACGAGGGCGTGCGACGGCTGCGCCTGGTGAGCGATGGTCCGAACGCGCTGGATGCGACGGTGGTGGCGTCGCTGCGCTCGCACCTGCAATTGGCAGCGCAGGCCGTTGAACCGGTGCTGCTGGGCTCGGCGAGCCGCTTCTTCTGCAACGGCCTGGACCTTGCCTGGGCCCTAGGCCGCAGTCGCAGCGAGCTGCGCGCGTTCTTCCTGTCCATGGGCGAGCTGGTGATCGACCTGCTGCAACTCCCGGTGCCAGTGGCGTGTGCGATGAGTGGCCACGCGGTCGGCGCGGGCAAGTCACTGGTGCTCGCATGCGACGTTCGCGTGGGTGCCACGGGCCGGTGCCTGCTTGGGGCGCCCGAGGTCAAGCTGGGTGTGCCCAACCCCGTGTTCGCGGACCGCTTGCTGCGCGCGCTGGCCGGTGACCGGCTGGCCAACGATCTGCTCTACAGCGGCCGTCTCGTCACCGCCGAGGAGGCTGTGGCTCTGGGCCTTCTGGATGCTGCGGTGGCCCGCGACGACGTCGAAGCCCAGGCCCTGCAGCGGCTGCATGACCTGCGAACCCTGCCGCGCAACGCGTTTGCCGCGAGCAAGCAGCAACGGTCGCTGGACTGGTGTGCGGCGATCCACAGTCAGCTCGAGTCGCATGTTGACGGCGTCGTCCTCGAACACTGGTTCGGCGACGAGGCGCAGGCCCTGCTGAGTGCCGCGGCGATGCCGCGGACCCGATGACACCGCAGCCGTTTCGACGCCCGAGGCCGAGAGCACATCGCCCCGAACTCACCGACACCGGCCAAACACCTGCCCTCTGAGGAGATACGCATGACCGTTCGCATCGAAAAGTCTGGCGCCGTCTGGACCGTGGTCCACAGCCGGTTCGAGGAGGCGCGCAATGCCATGGACCCCGACAGCGCCGACGCGCTGGTGGACGCCTTCCTGCAGTTCGATCAGGACCCTTCCGCCAGCGTGGCCGTGCTGTGGGGCGAAGGCGGTGCCTTCTGCGCCGGTTGGGACCTGAAGTACGCCAGCACGCTGGGTGACCGTGATCGCTTCGATGCCGAGATCACGCGGGGCCTGGCCTTTCCGACGGGCGCAGCGCCAGCGCCGCGGGGGCCGCTGGGGCCGACCCGGCTGGAACTCTCCAAGCCGGTGATCGCGGCCGTCGAGGGGCCGGCGGTGGCCGGTGGCATGGAGCTGGCGCTGTGGTGCGACGTTCGCGTCATGGCAGACGACGCGTACTTCGGGGTCTACTGCCGCCGCTGGGGCATCCCGCTGCTGGACGGGGGCGCCGTGCGCCTGCCGCGCCTGGTCGGTCAGGGCCGAGCGCTGGAGATCATCATGACGGGCCGCAAGGTTCCGGCCGAAGAGGCTCTGCGCATCGGCATGTGTGAACGCGTCGTGCCGACAGGCACCGCACGAGAAGCTGCCGAAGCCCTGGCGCGCGAGATTGCACGCTTCCCGCAAGCCGCCGTGCGGGCCGATCGGCGCACAGTGCACGAAGCCCACGGGATGCCGCTGCACGAGGCGATGCGGCGCGAGTGGCACAACGGGGTCGAGGCCCACTGGCAGGAAGGCGCGGACGGCGCCGGTCGCTTTGCATCTGGCTTGGGGCGCAGCGGCGACTTCGAACGAATCTAGCCGCAACACGGCGCTGTCGAGCGGCCGCTTCATGGCGGGTGGCTTCGGAAGGTTAGGGTCTCCAAAGGGTCGGTGACGGCCTGTCAGCCGCGGTCGGTGGCCGGCGGCTGTAGGGCCCACTGCCGACAATCAGCTTGGGAAGGGGGGTCGGAATTTCATACGCCCTCCCAAGGCCCGGCAGGGGCAGCAAGCGCCATGGGCAGGGGGACTGCACGGCGCGCAAGCGTCAGTTCGGACGCACCCGGGTGTGAACGCGGCCTGGCTGCGAGCGGCCGTGGGTCGTAATCCTGACGTCGATCCCGGGCTCTGGCCTGATGGTGGTCACGGCGCGAAGCCGCCACCCCGGCTGCAGCGCCGGCGCGCCAGCCCATGGCGCGTGGCCCGGATGGCACGCGCATCTCAGCCAGCAGTGAACGCGTGCACCGCCTCGCTCGCCTGTCCCCGGGGCGGCGGCCGCGGATCCGACCTCAGGTGGGTGAGGATCTTCCCGGTCGCCGCCCGCTGCAGGATCGCCGCGATGATCTTCAGCTCCCCGGCACCACAGCTCGGGCAGCGTCGCATGTCGATGTCGAACACGCGCTCGAGCAGCCGCGCCCAGCCGATGTGCTGCGCCCGGGCTTGCACGGGCTGAGCCTCGCCGCGGATCTCGCCTGCGGCGTCGGCGGGCTGCGCCTCGCCGGCGGCCAGACCCCGAGCAGCCGGCGCCTGCGGCACCACCTGCGCCCGCAGCGTCGCGTTGGGCGCCAACACCCCGTGGTACCGGATCAGGTGCAGCCGCGGCTGCGGCACCAGTGCCGCCAGCCGCTGCAGGAACTCCAGCGGACTCATCATCCGATCATCGTCCTCGACCAGCACGCCCCGGCGCGTGAGCAGCTTCATCAGCCGGGCGATGACGGTATGCAGCAGCGCGTGCAGTGCCTCCTTGTTGGGCGCGGCAACCTCGATGAACTCAGGTACGCCATCGGCGCCGCTGCGGTACACCCCGTCCAGCACCAGGCAATGCAGGTGGATGTTCAGGTTCGCTGCCGAGCCGAAGCGCGGAAATCAACGTCACCGCGCCGCCCCGGCCCTTGCCGCCAACAATTTGGGCGTCAAATTCGAAGCCCGTTGCGCGGCACCAGCGTCTTCGGTAGGATTCCAACTTCTAATTCCTACCGTCGAGGGCGCCATGCTCGTCACCGAGAAGGGCCAAGTCACAATCCCCAAGCACATACGCTTGGCAGCCGGGGTCGCTCCAGGCAGCGAAGTCGCCTTCAGCCTCGAAGGCAGCCGGATCGTTATCACTCCGGTAGGAACGAGCGTCAAGGAGGATCGTCGGGCCAAGCTGAAGGCCGCCGCAGCTCGAGTGCGACGGACTTTCAGCGCAGAGTTCAAGCAACTCGGCGCGGACGAAATCATGAGCTTCATTCGAGGCGACGAAACCACTAAACGCGCCAACCGTCGTGGCTCTCGCTAGTCTTGCCAACTACGACGGGACGGCCGGAGTCCTCGTTGACACCAACGTATGGGTGGACTGCATAGACGACGCCAGTCCCTGGCACGACTGGGCCGCTGAGAAGCTGCAGGCCTGCAGCGAGCGTTTCCCGCTGCACGTAAACATCGTCATCTACTCCGAGTTGCTGATCCCGGGTCCAGACGTCCGTGCCTTGGACTCGTTGCTGGACATCTACGAAACTCTGCGGACGCCGCTGCCATGGGCCGCAGCATCGCTGACCGCCGCCGCCTATGCAACGTATCGGCGCCGTGGCGGATCCAAGCATAAACCGCTACCCGACTTCTTCGTCGGCGCCCACGCCGCCGTGTCCAATCTAAGTGTGCTTACCCGCGACCCAAGGCCCTACAAGAGCTATTTTGCTCGGCTTGAAGTCATCGCACCCTGAGCTGAAATGTGTTGACGCCTAACCCCTCCCCCACGCTGACCCGCTACGGCAAGCGCTGTAAGCCCGGGCGCAGCACATGGGCTGGGCGAGGCTGCTCGAGCGCGTGTTCGACATCGACATGCGGCGCTGCCCGAGCTGCGGCGCCGGGGAGCTGAAGATCATCGCGGCGATCCTGCAGCCCGCGGCGATCGGGTAGATCCTTTACCCACCTGGGCTTGGATCCCCGGCCCCGCCCCGGGGACGGGCGAGCCAGGCGAGGCACGCGGTCCACGCGTTCGCCGCCGGCTGAGAAGCGTGCCATCCTGGGCGCGCGCCATGGGCTGGCGCGTCAGCGCTGTAGCCGGGTCGCGCTGCGCGCCGTGTTCGCCATCAGGTCAGAGCCCGGGATCGAGGCCAGGATCGCGACCCGCGGCCGCTCGCAGCCCAGCTGCGTTCATGCCCGGGTGCGTCCGAAAGGGCGCTTTCGCGCCGTGCAGCCTCCCTGCCCACGGCGCTTGCTGCCCCTGCCGGGCCTTGGGAGGGCGATTCCTATCCCCCAGCGGGATCGGCAGCGACAGCACCCACTGCCGCACCGGCACCTGCGCAATGATGTGATCCACCAGGTGCGCCGCCGTCCGAGACATACGCCGCGCACCGCACGACGGGCAAAATCCGCGGCGCTTGACGAGCTGCATGCCAGCAGCCTGTCGTGGCCGCACTCGCCGCAGTGCAGGCGCAGCAAGCCATGCGCCAGGATCCCTCACTCGAGGAACGCGTCGAACTCGTCCTTGATGAACCGCGGCAGCTGCGAGCCGGTGGCGGCCTCGGTGTGCGCGATGACCGCGGCCGTGTGCCGCTGCACGAGCGGGACGGGCGTCGCTTGCGACGAACGCACGACCCGTAGCGGTGGGCAACTCGTGTTCAGCGCCCAAGATGCGTGCCTTCGCCTGCGCTGTTGGCATTGAGTCAGGCGCGATCGCTGTCGGCAATGTGTCGCATAGCCGGCGCTTGCGTGGCGATTCCCACTGGCGCTTCCCAGCCATTGGCAGCCGCATGCTCCGCCTCTTCTAGGTTACCCCGGAGCGGACGTTTGTTGGAGGCGTGGGTCGTCGAGGCGGCTCAGTACGCCCGTTCCCCACGCTGCGCACGTGTCCGTGGTCTATGGCCCCGCGAACGCGGCGTCGGGCACGCCGTGTCGTGCATCCTGGCCCGGGGGCCGGCGTCTGCTCGCCGTGGCCACGCCGCAGAGAACGGCCTGCCCCCTCGGTCCAGCGCCCCCTTGCACCAAGAGCCAAGTGACACCCAGTGCGATTCTGATGGATACTTCACACTGTCGTGCTGGAGTTTGGTCTGGTGGTCGCGCTTTCTCGACGATCAATCCTGCCAACGCAGGTCACGTGGGGGGATAGATGCCCAACTGGCTGATTGTTTCGATTGTCGGCTCCGTCGTGCTGACAGTGCTGCTTAACCTGTTGCCGATGCTGTTTCCGAAGACGGCGCGTCGCGCTCAAGAGCGCATGATCGAGGAAATCCATAAGCAGCATGACTGGGAAGACGATGCCACCCGGCCCGGTCCGTCGGTGAAAGTCTTCTTTCCGTGGAAGGCCATGGTGATTGGCTCGCTGGTGCTGACTGTGCTCATCAATCTCATTGGCTGGTTTGCGCGCTAGGACCCGCCGGCCTGAACCGTGAAGCACTTGAAGCTGTAAGCCGCCGCTGAACCGGAGCACTGAACGGCTGCTTTCGGGCACTCTGACTGTCGCGTCAGGGGCGTTCAGCCAAATCTGCGAACACCCGCTTTCCTAGACCGCGACCGGCAGCAACGGGTCGTATGCGGGTCATCGACCCTCGCTCATGAGCGACCGCTTCGCTGCATCGCGCTGACCTTCCGCTGGCAGCGTCCTTCGGTTCCACAGCAGCTGATGTCTGCGCCCGCCTCGAGCGGGCCAGCTTCATGGAGGACGTCGGCCGGAATCCGCGGCGGGATCGAATCCGAAAGGGTGGCGGGTTTGAATCTGAATCGCTGGCGCCTTTGGTCCGGAATACGCCCCTCGCCGGCTCGTCAGCGTCGGATACGCCGCGCGTGCTCCGCGATGCGCTGCCCGTAGGCCCGCGCGGTGTCGAGATCGCCCTTGGGCGGTGACTGCTCCGGCGGCACGTTGTCGGCCTGCGCCATCGCGCCGATGCTCGAGCCGAGGCGGTTCATCTCATCGGGATGGCCCGGCTGGCGCGGCGGCATCATGCCGGTACCCACCCAGACCATGCCGTGCTGCATCGCGAGCGTGACGAAGTACATCAGGGTCGCGTACTTGTCGCCGCTCATATTGAGCGAACAGGTGAAGCCGCCCGCGACCTTGTCCTTCCAGCCCTGGCTGAACCACACCTTGGCGCTCGCGTCGGCGAATTTCTTGAACTCGGCCGATGGCCCGCCCATGTAGGTCGGCGCGCCGAAGACGATCGCGTCGGCCGCCGCCAGCTCCGCCCACTGCGCGTCGCCGGCCTCGCTCACATCCAGCAGCGAGGCCTGCGCGCCGGGGACCGACGCGGCCCCCGCGTGCAGGGCCTCGGCGACCCTGCGCGTGTGGCCGTAGCCGGAATGGAATGCCACGATGATCCGGGTCATGGTGCACGCCTCCCCGAGCAGGCCAGGCGCGCCGCGATCTGCGCGACGTGGCGGCCATGGAGCCGCGCGCGCCCTGCGACCGCGCCGGCCATCGTCTTGATGTGGCCGCAGCAAGCGTAGTTGACGATGAGCATGCAGGTCATTGCGATGAAGGTCCGAAAGCGGGGGAGAAGCGGTGTGCGAGAGGGGAGTCAGGCGAGGTCGAACACCAGCACCTCGGCCTGCGCGCCCGCGTCGATCTCGACGGCGGCCTCGCCGACGAGCTTGGCCGCGTCACCCGCAGACAGGCGCGCGCCGTTGACCGACACGCTGCCGCGCGCGACGTGGACGTAGGCCCGGCGCGCGGGGTCGAGCGCCAGCCGAGCCCGTTCGTCGCCGTCGAACAGCCCGGCATACAGCCGGGCCGACGCGTGGATCTTCACCGACCCCTCGGCGCCGTCGGGCGAGGCCACCAGCCGCAGCGTGCCCCGCTTCTCGGCGGGCCCGAAGTGGCGCTCCTCGTAGCCGGGCTCGATGCCGAGACGGTCGGGCTCGATCCAGATCTGCAGGAAGTGCGTCGTGCCGTCCATGCGATCGTTGGACTCGGAGTGGCGCACACCGGTGCCCGCGCTCATCCGCTGCACGTCGCCGGGCCGGATCACCGAACCGTTGCCCAGGCTGTCCTTATGCGCGAGCGCGCCGTCGAGCACGTAGCTGACGATCTCCATGTCGCGATGGCCGTGGGTGCCGAAGCCGGTGCCGGGGGCCACGCGATCCTCGTTGATCACGCGCAGCGCGCCGAAGCCCATGTGCGCGGGGTCGTGGTAGCCGGCAAACGAGAAGCTGTGCCAGGAGTCGAGCCAGCCGTGCTCGGCATGGCCACGCTCGTTCGCGCGTCGCAGTTCGATCATCGCAAGGGCCTTGCGCTCGGTGATGGGTAAGCCATGTAGATTGGTCCCGCGCGCCGATCTCGGGAGGTCTATCATTTCGATTGATCATTCAAATTTTTTGATCCCATGCCGCTGACGCTGGAAGCGCTCGAGACGCTCGACACGATCGTGCGCAAGGGCAGCTTCGCCGCCGCCGCCGCCGAGATGGGCAAGGTGCCCTCGGCCCTCACCTACACGGTGCGCAAGCTCGAGGACGATCTCGACGTGCTGCTGTTCGACCGACGCGGGCCGCGCGCGCGACTCACCCCGGCCGGGCGTGAGCTGCTCGAGGAAGGCCGCCGGCTGCTGCGCTCGGCCGACGACCTCGCGCGACGCGTGCGCCGGGTCGCGAGCGGCTGGGAGCCGGAGCTGCGGATCGGCGTGGACGCGCTGGTCGACCTGGACCGGCTGCGCCCCCTGATCGAGGACTTCTACCGCGAACAGGCGCCGACGCGGCTGCGCTTCAGCTACGAGGTGCTCGACGGCGCGCTGGAGGCGCTGCTCGAGGAGCGCACCGACCTCGCGATCGGCGCGCCCTACGACGCGCCGCATCCCGCGCTGTCCTCCGCGAGCGTTGCGCTACGCCCGCTCGGGCGGGTCGAGTTCGTGTTCTGCGTGGCACCGCACCATCCGCTCGCGACGGCCCCCGAGCCGATAGAAACCCACACGCTGGTCGCGCATCGCGCCGTCGCGCTCGCCGGTACCTCGCGCCTCACGCCGTCGCGCGCTGCGGGCCTGCTGACCGGCCAGGACACGCTGACCGTGGCGACGCTCGAGCAGAAGGTCGCGATGCAGATCGCCGGGCTGGGCGTGGGCTGGCTGCCGGAGCCATTCGCGCGGCCGCAGCTCGCCTGCGGCCGCCTGGTCGCCCGGCGCACCGCCGATCCGCGTCCGCCCGCGATGCTGCACTACGGCTGGCGCCGCGCCGATCCGGGCAAGGCGCTGAAATGGTGGCTCGCCAAGCTCGACCTGCCGCTGGTACGCGAGCGGCTGGTGGAAGGACCGGCCCGCGTGCCTCTGCCCCAGGCGCCGGTCCGGCCGCCGGCGCGCCGGCGCAGCCGGCCTGCCGCTGGAGCCTGACCGTGACGGTCGGCCGGGTGGAGACCGTCGACCTGGCCCGCCGGGCATGAGCCCGGAGGGCGATGAGCGGCCGACCGGGGCGGCGGCGCCCGCGGCGGCCCCGGGCTACGTCGGACGCTTCGCGCCCTCGCCCACCGGCCCGCTGCACGCAGGATCGGTCGCCACCGCGCTCGGCTCATGGCTGGACGCCCGCGTTCACGGCGGACTCTGGCTGCTGCGCATCGAGGACATCGACCCGCCGCGCGAACAGCCGGGCGCGACCGCCGCCATCCTCGACGCGCTGCACCGGCTCGGCCTGCGCTGCGACGGCGAGCCGGTGCGCCAGTCGTCGCGTGGCGAGCACTACGCGCAGGCGCTCGATCGCCTGGTCGCCGCGGACCTGGCCTATCCCTGCGCCTGCACGCGACGCGAGATCGCCGATTCGCAGCGCGAGCTCGGCCGGGCGCCGCAGCGTCACGGCGAGCTGCCCTACCCGGGGACCTGCCGCGCCGGCCTGCCGGCGGGCCGCGCGCCGCGCGCCTGGCGGCTCCGCGTGCCGCGGGGCCCGGTCCGGTTCGTCGACCGCGCGGCGGGCCCCTGCACGCAGGACGTCGCCGCCGAGGTCGGCGACTTCGTGCTCAAGCGCGCCGACGGGCTGTGGGCCTACCAGCTCGCCGTCGTGGTCGACGATGCCGAGCAGGGCGTGACCGACGTGGTCCGGGGCGCCGACCTGCTCGGATCGACTGCGCGCCAGGTGGTGCTCGGCCGTGCGCTCGGGCTGCCGATCCCTCGCTTCATGCACCTGCCGGTCGTACCGGGACCCGACGGGGAGAAGCTCTCCAAGCAGAACGGCGCCGAGGCGATCGACGCGGCGCGACCAGTGGAGGTGCTCAGTCGCGCGATGCGCCACCTCGGGCTGGAGCCGCCCGCGCCGCAGCCGCTGGACGTCTGGCTGGCCGAGGCGACGCAACGCTGGCGCGACCGCATCGAGGCCATCGGGGCCGCGTAGCGGCGTGCATGGCCCGGCCGATCTCGCATCGCGACGCTGCAGCCGACGCGGCGCGGTGGGCAGTCCAGGGCAGGGGTGGAGCTCGGCCGGATCCGCCTCGGGGAGGGGCCGACCGCGACAGGACGTCGAGGCGGGGCCCGCGCACGCGGGCCCGAGTCGTCAGGGCTTCTTGATGCCGCCCAGCAGCGCCGGCACCGGCCGGTTCGTGCGGCGAACCACCGGCCGGGGCGCCTCGACGGCGGGGCCGCCGCCCGCGCCCGAGCCCGCGTCGGGCTCGTAGGGGCGCGAGAACAGCGGATCCTCAGGCTGGCGCGGCGGCGTCGTCCACGACGAGCGGGTCCGCTCCGGGCGGCCATCGTCGCGCTCGCGCGATCGGCGGGGCCGCTCGATGCGCTCCTCGCGCTCGGGCGGGGGCTCGGCGGCCGCGGCGCCGGACGTCGCGCCCTCGAACGGCGCGTCGCCTTCGGCGGGCGCGGCCCGCTCTGGACGCGCCGGGCGCTCCGGGCGGGCGGGCCGCTCGCGGCGCCCCTCGCGCTCCGAGCGGCCTTCGCTGCGCTGGCCGGGCAGCGACGCGTCGACCGCGAGCTCCTCGACCGTCAGCTTGGCCTTGATCAGCTTCTCGATGTCGGCGAGCAGGCGATCGTCGTTGCTGCCGGTCATCAGCGACAGCGCGATGCCCGACGCGCCCGCACGACCGGTGCGACCGATCCGGTGAACGTAGTCCTCGGGCGAGTACGGCAAGTCGTAGTTGATGACCGCGGGCAGGTCGGTGATGTCCAGGCCACGGGCGGCCACGTCGGTCGCGACCAGCACCCGCACCTTGCCCTGCTTGAAGTCGTCGAGCGTCTTGAGCCGCTCCTGCTGGCTCTTGTCGCCGTGGATCGCCTCGGCGTTCAGGCCGTCCTTCTCGAGCAGGCGCGCGAGCCGACCGGCGCCGATCTTGGTGTTCGAGAAGACGATCACCTGCGTCAGCGCGTTGTCGTGGATCAGCTTGGCGACCGCGGCGCGCTTGTGCTCGACCGACGCCACGCGATACACCGTGTGCGCGATGTTCTCGGCCAGCGCATTGCGGCGCGCGACCTCGATCAGCTGCGGGTCTTTCAGGAAGCTCTCGGCGAGCTTGCGGATCTCGCCCGAGAAGGTCGCCGAGAACATCAGGTTCTGGCGATCCTTGTTCAGCAGGTTGATGATCCGCTGGATGTCCGGCAGGAAGCCCATGTCGAGCATCCGGTCGGCCTCGTCGAGCACGAGGATCTGCACCTGGCCGAGGTTGGTCGTCTTCTGCTCGACGTGATCGAGCAGGCGGCCGGGCGTCGCGATCAGGATCTCGCAGCCCTGGCGCAGCGCAAGCGTCTGCGGCTTCATGTCGACGCCGCCGAACACCACGGCGGTACGCAGCGGCGTGTGCTTCGCGTACTCCTTGACGTTCTGGTAGATCTGGTCGGCCAGCTCGCGGGTCGGCGCCAGCATCAGCGCGCGGACCGGATGGCGCGCGGGTGAGGTGCTGCTGCTCGCCAGCGGCAGCAGCCGGTGGATGATCGGCAGCGCGAAACCCGCCGTCTTGCCGGTCCCGGTCTGGGCGGCACCCATCACGTCCTTGCCGGCCATGACGACCGGGATCGCCTGCTCCTGGATCGGGGTGGGTGAGGTGTATCCGAGTTCGAGTACGGCTCGGACGATCGGCTCTGCGAGGCCGAAGTCGTGGAAGGTCGAGGGTGAATCGCTCATCGGGGGCGCGTCCTCCGACCTTGCCGGACAACGCTAAAAAAAACGAGATGTTACGCGCTTTGGCCCCCGATCGGGCGCCGATCCTGCCGGCAAGGCCCCGGGGCGGGTGTGCGGCGCGGGCTCCGGGCGCACTTCGCGCCTGCCGGCACGGCGTCGCGCCACGTCTACAGGAAGCGGTCCAGCAGCTTGCGGCTGGACCGGTCGAGCGCCCCGACGTCCCGCACCAGGTACTGGATACCGTGGCGGTCGGCGATCAGCAGGGTGCTGCGGGCGAGGCGCCGGATGTCCTCCTCGCCCCGCAGCACGAGCGTGGTGTCACCGCGGTCGGTCTCGACCCGCCAGGTGCTCGGAGTCGAAAAGCTCGAGACCGACCTGATCGCACGGATCTCGGGCACGAACTCGCGGCTCGCGAGATCCTCCTCGACGCGCGCGCGCGCCGCGGGGTCGAGCAGATCGAGCCGCTCGATCCAGGCGAGCTCGTGGCCGTCGGCGCTCATCAGGGACAGCCCCTCGTCGGGCGCCCCGATCGGGAAGGCGCGCACTGGCACCACGCCGGTGTGCGCCGAGCCGTCGGACTGCGTCAGCACGAGCCGACCCATCGCATCGCGATCGAGGGTGAAGTCAGCCATCGCCGTCCTCATCCGCACGCCAGACCTTGTGCGAGAGCCGCTCATCGCTCTCGTCACCCTGGCGGACCTGCGCCTGGTAGAGCCTGAAGTAGGCCCCCTCGCTCGCCATCAGGGTCTCGTGGTCGCCGACCTCCACCACCTGCCCGCGGTCGAGCACCACCAGGCGGTTCGCCTTGCGCAGGGTGCTCAGCCGGTGCGCGATGGCGATCGTCGTACGCCCCTGGACGAGGTTGTCGAGCGCACGCTGGATCTCCTTCTCGGTCTCGGTGTCGACCGCCGAGGTGGCCTCGTCGAGGATCAGGATCCGCGGGTCGATGAGCAGCGCGCGCGCGATCGAGATCCGCTGGCGCTCGCCGCCCGAGAGCGCCTGGCCACGCTCGCCGACCAGCGAGTCGTAGCCGTGCGGCAAGCGCAGGATGAACTCGTGCGCATGCGCCGCGCGCGCGGCGGCGACGATCTCGGCACGGGTCGCCTCGGGTTTGCCGTAGGCGATGTTCTCGGCGATCGTCCCGAAGAACAGGAAGGGTTCCTGGAGCACCAGGCCGATATGTCGCCTGAACTGCGCGACCGGCACCGATCGCACGTCGACGCCGTCGATGAGGACGTTGCCGTCGGTGACATCGTAGAACCTGCATATCAGGTTCACCAGCGTGCTCTTGCCCGAGCCGCTGTGCCCGACCAGCCCGATCATCTCGCCCGGCTCGATGACCAGGTCGATGCCGCGGATGATGGCGCGATTGCCGTACCGGAAGCCCGCCCCGCGCAACTCGATGCGCCCCTCGACCTTGCCCAGCGCCACCGGGCTGGCGGGCTCCGGCACGCTCGACACGTGGTCGAGAATCTCGAAGATCCGCTTGGCGCCGGCTGCCGCCTTCTGCGTGACGGACACGATGCGGCTCATCGAGTCGAGCCGCAGGTAGAAGCGACTGATGTAGGCGAGAAACGCCGTGAGCACGCCCACGGTGATCTGGTCGCGCGAGATCTGCCAGACGCCGAAGGCCCAGACGATCAGCAGGCCGACCTCGGTGAGCAGCGTGACGGTCGGCGTGAACAGCGACCAGACGCGATTGACCCGATCGTTGACCGCGAGATTGTGGCGGTTGGCCTCGCGAAAGCGCTCGGACTCGCGCGACTCCTGCGCGAACGCCTTGACCACGCGGATGCCCGGAATGGTGTCGGCCAGCACGCTGGTGACCTCGGCCCAGATGCGGTCGACCTTCTCGAAGCCGGTCCGCAGCCGGTCGCGGACCATGTGGATGAGCCAGGCGATGAAGGGCAGCGGCAGCAGCGTCACCAGCGCCAGCCACGGGTCGATGGAGGCCAGGATCGCCGCCGTCATCGCGATCATCAGCAGGTCGGTCGCGAAGTCGAGCAGGTGCAGCGACAGGAACACGTTGATGCGGTCCGTCTCCACCCCGATTCGAGACATCAGGTCGCCGGTGCGCTTGCCGCCGAAATACTGCAGCGACAGGTTCAGCAGGTGCTCGTAGGTCTGGGTCCGCAGGTCGGCGCCGATCCGCTCGCTGACCAGCGCGAGAATGTAGGTGCGGGCCCAGCCCAGGCTCCAGGCAAGCACTGCCGCCCCGAGCAGCCCGCCGAGGTACAGGCCGACCGTGTGCGGTTCGATCGGGACGCCGCGCTGGTAGGGGATCAGCACGTTGTCCATCAACGGCATCGTCAGGTAGGGCGGCACCAGCGTGGCCGCCGTCGAGGCGATGGTGAGGAGAAAGCCGAGCGCCAGGCGCCAGCGGTACGGCCGCGCGAAGCGCCACAGACGGAACAGCACCCAGGTGGCAGGCGGCGCCTCGACGGCAGGCGTGCAGGCCTTGCATTCGGTGCTGCCGGGTGCGAGCGGCGCCTGGCAGCGCGGGCAGCGGGCCGGCGGCGCCGTGGCCGCCGTACCCGAGGACAGGGCAAGCTGACCCAGTTCGAACGCCTCGATCAGCCGCTGCGCTGCAGCATCATGACCCAGCGTGAAACGCCAGCTGTCGAGCCGGCGGGTCGGGTCGAGCAGTTCGAGCATGCCGACACCAGCGTGGTCGCGCTTGCGCAGCGTCAGGCCGTCGCGCAGCGCCCAATCGTGCCAGGCATCGTCGCCGGGCAGCCGGGCCGCGATCCGCCGGTCGGTGACCGCGACCAGACCGCGGCCGAAGCGCAACCGGCCGTCCAGGTCGATCTCGAGCCATGCGAGCAGGTGCTCGCCCTCCCCTAGCCGCTGGGCCAATTCGGCCCGCCAGGGTTCGGGAACAGGACTGCCGGGCGCGGGGACCGGGACGGTGGTTTCGCTCATCTGGGTTGCATCGCCCGCCACGCCCGCCCTCCGGCCGGACGGCGCGAAGGGTCGGCATGGCTGCGGGAAGGGAGGCTCGAGAACGGGCCCGCGGCGCGAAGGGTACCGCATCCAGGCCCGGGGAGCGTGCCAGGCTCCGGGTTTTCCATACAGGTCGCCGCCGGAAGGTAAACCGGACGGGCCCCGATGCGTTGATTGAAGGACCGGCGCCCGCCGGCGCGGCCCCTCCGGCCGCCCTGCCCCGGGCGACCGGAGCGCCAAGGTCCTCGCGACAATCGACATGAAATCACCCGATGACATCCGGATTCTCGAGATCCGCACGCTTCGCGGCCCCAACCGCTGGACCTACCCCCAGGTCATCGAGGCACTGATCGACATCGGCGAACTGGAGGACTTCCCGTCCAACACGCTGCCGGGCTTCACCGACCGGCTGGTCGCCTGGCTGCCGTCGCTGGCCGAGCACCGCTGCAGCTACGGCGAGCCTGGCGGCTTCGTCCGCCGGCTCGAGGAGGGCACCTGGCCCTGCCACATCCTCGAACACGTGACGCTCGAGCTGCAGAACCTGTCCGGCATGCCGGGGGGCTTCGGCAAGGCCCGCGAGACCGCCAAGCGCGGCGTCTACAAGGTGATCGTCAGCGCCTACCACGACGGCATCGCCCGGTCGGCCCTCGCGGAGGCGCGCGTGCTGCTGCTGGCCGCGATCGAGGACCAGCCCTATGACATGAAGGCGACGCTCAAGCGGCTGCGGCGCATGGTCGACCGCCAGTGGCTCGGGCCGAGCACCGGCTGCATCGTCGAGGCGGCCGAGCGCCGCAAGATCCCGATCACCCGCCTCAACGAGGGCAACCTGGTGCAGCTGGGCCATGCCGCGGCGCAGCGGCGCATCTGGACCGCCGAGACCGACCGCACCAGCGCCATCGCCGAAGGCATCTCCCGGGACAAGGACCTGACCAAGCAACTGCTCGCCTCGGTGGGCGTGCCGGTCCCCGAGGGCGAGTACGTGCGCAGCGCCGCGCAGGCGCGCCAGGCGGCCGAGTCGCTGGGCTTCCCGGTCGTCGTCAAGCCCTTCGACGGCAACCACGGCCGCGGTGTGTTCACCAACATCACGACCGGCGACGAGGTCGAGACCGCGTACGCGACGGCGCTCGAGGAAGGCACGGGCGTGCTCGTCGAACGTTTCATCCGCGGCTATGAGCACCGGTTGCTGGTGGTCGCCGGGCGCATGGTCGCTGCGGCGCGCGGCGACCTCGCCTTCGTGGTCGGGGATGGCCGCAGCACGATCGAGCAGCTGATCGAGTCCCAGCTCAACGCGAGCCCGCTGCGCGGCACGTCCGAGGACGCGCCGCTCAACCCGGTGAGGATCGACGCGGCCGCCCGGCTGGAGCTTGCCCACCAGGGCCTGCACGCGGCCTCGGTGCTGGCCGACGGGCACCGGGTGCTGATCCAGCGCAACGGCAACGTGGCGATCGACTGCACCGAGGAGGTCCATCCGACCACCGCCGCCCTCGTCGCGCTCGCAGCACGCGTGGTCGGCCTCGACATCGCCGGCATCGACCTGGTCGCCGAGGACATCTCACGCCCGCTCGACGCGCAGGGCGGCGCGGTCGTGGAGGTCAACGCCGGGCCTGGCCTGCTGATGCACATCAGGCCGGTCGAGAGCGCCCCGCGGCCGGTCGGCGAGGCCATCGTCGCTCATCTGTTCCCCGAGGGCGTCGACGGCCGGATACCGATCGTCGGCATCACCGGCTACAGCGGCACCACGCCGGTCGCGCGGCTGGTCGCCCACCTGTTGCGCGGCACGGGGAAGGTGGTCGGCGCCGCGACCGCCGACGGGCTTTCGGTCGGCGCGCGCACGCTGCGCGCGGGCGACTGCACCGGCTGGGACGCCGCCCGCGGCATCCTGCTCAACCGGATGGTCGAGGCCGCGGTGTTCGAGAACCCGCCGCGGATGATGGCCGCCGAGGGCCTGGTCTACGACCGCTGCCTGGTCGGCGTCGTCACCTCGCTCGACCCGTCGGTCGCCTACGAGGACCTGTGCATCGAGGCGGGCGACGGCATCTTCGGCGTACTGCGCACCCAGGTCGACGTCGTGCTCGCCGAGGGCGCCGCGGTGCTCAATGCGGACGACGAGCGGGTACGCGAGATGGCCGGCCTGTGCGACGGCGAGATCGTGCTGTACGCCCGCGACGGCGCCTGCGCGCCGATCGCCGCGCATCGCGGCGAGGGACGGCGTGCCGTGTTCGCCCGCGGACGCGACCTCGTGCTCGCGGTCGGCCACTCCGAGACCGTGCTCCCCGGCCTGCTCGCCGGGCACGACGCCGACGCGGTGCTGCCCGCTGCCGCCGCGGTGTGGGCGATGGGTTTCGAGCCCGGGGCGATCCTCTCGGGCATCGAATCCCACCGTCCGGAGTCGCCGCACGCGCCCGCCCGCGGCGAGCGCGTGCCCCTGGCCGCATCCCGCTGACCCCCACGTCCGGACCGCCGCGCGGCTGCGGTCCGGGCACCCTGCCCTCTACGGCCGAGCCCATGGACATCACCCGAATCCGCGCCCTGCGCGGGCCGAACCTCTGGACCCGGCACACCGCCCTCGAGGCGGTCGTGCAGGTCTCGGACGACGAACGCTCGACCGACCGGACGCCCGCCCTCGAGGCGGCGCTGCGCAAACACCTGCCTGCGCTGCCGGCGCTGCGCGACGCCGACGGCGCGCCCGCGTCGCTGCCCCGGGTGCTCGCGCAGGTCGCCTCGACGCTGCAGTCGCAGGCCGGCTGCCCGGTAGACTTCGTCGCGCATCGGCAGACCCGGGAGCCGGGCACCCACCTCGTCGCGGTCGAGTACTCGCAGGAAGCGGTCGGACGCCTCGCCCTCGACAGCGCGTTCGCGCTGGTCGGCGCAGCACGCGCGGGCGAGCCCTACGACGTCGCCGCCACGCTCGCCGCGCTGCGCGACCTCGACGAGGACATCCGGCTCGGCCCGAGCACCGGATCGATCGTCAACGCTGCCGTGGCCCGGGGCATCCCGTTCCGGCGGCTCACCGACGGCAGCCTCGTGCAGTTCGGATGGGGCGTGCACCAGCGGCGCATTCAGGCCGCCGAGGTCGACGCGACCAGCGCGATCGCCGAGTCGATCGCGCAGGACAAGGAGCTGACCAAGCTGCTGCTCGAGTCCGTCGGCGTGCCGGTGCCCAGCGGACGCTCGGTCGAAGAGGTCGAGGAGGCCTGGGAGGTGATGCGCTCGCTCGGCGAGCCCGCCGTCGTCAAGCCGCGCGACGGCAGCCAGGGGCGCGGCGTTACCGTCGACGTCGTGACCCGCGAGGACCTGGACGCCGCGTGGGCGGCCGCCACCGAGATCAGCAGCGAGGTCATCGTCGAGCGCTACATCCCCGGCGACGACTACCGACTGCTGGTGGTCGACGGCCAGCTGATCGCTGCGGCGCGACGCGATCCCCCGCAGGTGATCGGCGACGGCACGCACACGGTCGATCAGCTGGTCGACATCGTCAACCGCGATCCGCGGCGCGGCGACGGACATGCGACGCCGCTCACGCGGATCCGATTCGACGCGATCGCGCTGTCGCGGCTGGCCGCGCAGGGCCTGAGCGCCGACGCCGTACCCGCGAAGGGCCGCAAGGTCGTGCTGCGCAACAACGCCAACCTCAGCACCGGCGGCACCGCGACCGACGTCACCGACGAGGTCCACCCGGAGGTCGCCGCCCGCGCCATCGAGGCGGCGAAGATGGTCGGGCTGCACATCTGCGGCGTCGACATGGTGTGCCGCACCGTCTCGCGCCCGCTCGAGGATCAGGGCGGCGGCGTCGTCGAGGTCAATGCGGCGCCGGGCCTGCGGATGCACCTCGCGCCGTCCTACGGGCAACCGCGCCCGCTCGGCGAGGCGATCGTCGGCACCCTGTACCAGAAGGGCCAGGACGGGCGCATCCCGACGGTGTCGGTCACCGGGACCAACGGCAAGACCACCACGGTCCGGCTGATCGCGCACCTGCTGGCGAGCTCCGGCCTGTGCGTGGGCATGACCAACACGGACGGCGTATTCGTGAACGGGGTGCAGACCGATTCCGGCGACTGCAGCGGGCCCAAGAGCGCACGCAACGTGCTGATGCATCCGGACGTGCAGGCGGCGGTCTTCGAGACGGCTCGCGGCGGCATCCTGCGCGAGGGGCTCGGCTACGACCGCAGCAGCGTGGGCATCGTCACCAACGTCGGCGAGGGCGATCACCTCGGTCTGAACTTCATCGAGACGGTCGAGGACGTGGCGGCCGTCAAGGTCGTGGTCGCCGCCAATGTGGCGCCCGACGGCACCGCCGTGCTCAACGCCGACGATCCGCTGTGCGTCGCGATGGCCGCCTGCTGTCCTGGCTCGGTCGCCTACTTCGGGAGCAGCGCCGATCAGCCGGTGCTCGCCGCGCATCGCGCCCGGGGCGGCTGCGTCGTGTTCCGCAGCGGCGACGCCATCGTCGCGACGCAGGGTGAGCGCCAGTGGCGCCTGCCGCTGTCCGGGATTCCGTTGACCCGCGGTGGCGCGATCGACTTCCAGGTAGCCAACACCATGGCTGCTGTGGCCGCGGCCTGGGCGCTCGGCATGGACCGCGACACCGTGCTCCGCGGCCTGGGCAGCTTCGTCAGCGACGCCGGCACCGTGCCGGGGCGCTTCAACGTGTTCGAGTGGCGCGGCGCGACCGTGGTCGCCGACTACGGCCACAACCCCGACGCGATCCAGGCGCTGGTGCAGGCGGTCTCGGCGTTTCCCGGACGACGCCGATCGGTCGTGATCAGCGGGGCGGGCGATCGGCGCGACGACGACCTGCGCAACCAGACGCGCATCCTAGGCGACAGCTTCGACGAGGTCATCCTGTACCAGGACGCCGCGCAGCGCGGCAGGGCCGACGGCGAGGTGATCGCGCTGCTGCGCGAGGGCCTCGACCGTGCCCGCCGCACGACGGTGATCCACGAGGTCCGCGGGGAGTTCCTCGCGATCGACACCGCCCTGCAGCGGCTGACGGCGGGCGACCTGTGCCTGATCCTGGTGGATCGGGTGCAGGAGTCCCTGGATCACATCTCGATGCGGATCAGCGGGGCCTGATCGCTCGCCGGGCCGCCCGGCCCCATCGGCCGCCCCTGCAGTCGGCGAAGCAGTCTGCGCCCCCCGTCCTCAGGCGCACAGATAGCCGCCGTCGACCGGCAGGATCGCGCCGGTCACGAAGCCCGCAGCCGGCGACGCGAGGAACAGCACGACACCCGCCACATCGTTTGGCTCGCCCCAGCGCTTCATCGGCGTGCGCTCGACGATCGCCGCGCTGCGAGCCGCATCCTCCTGCAGGCCCGCGGTCAGGGGCGTGGCGATCCAGCCCGGCGCGATGGCGTTGACGCGCACGCCGTCGGCTGCGTAGCCGATCGCGAGCGAGCGGGTCAGCTGCCCGATGCCGCCCTTGCTCGCCGAATACGCCGGCACCAGCCCGCCGCCGAAGAAGGTCAGCATCGATGCGGTGTTGACGATGCATCCGCCGCGCCGCGCCAGCAGCGGCCGCGCGGCCGTGCAGGTGCGCATCGAGCCGTTGAGGTTGACGTCGATCACCGCGTCGAACACCTCCGGGCGGTGCTCGTCGCCGCGCCGGATCATGCCGGCGCAGTTCACCAGCACGTCCAATTCCGCGAGCCCGGAGAACAGCGCGACGACGTCGTCCCCCCGCCGGACGTCCAGCCTGCGGAACACGATGCCTGCGCCACCCGCCGCGGCGGCCGCGCCCGCCACCTCGGCCTCGGTGGCACCGGTGGCCAGCACCGCGGCACCGTGGTCCGCGAAGGCGCGGGCGATGCCCAGGCCGATCCCGCTGGTCGCGCCGACGACGACCACCTGCCTGCCCGAGAACGCGTCGGCCGCGAAGCCGAACGCCGATTGCGATTGCATCGATCACTCTCCGTTGGGGCGCATCGATCCGGCACGCGCCGGCCGCCCGCCCGATTGCCGAGACGGCGATTATCGTGCATCGCCAGGCAGTAGGCGGCCTGCGTGCCGCGCGCGAACGCGGGTCGAGGCTGCGCCGACCGATGGTAGGCGCCGACCTGCTGAGCGGCCTGCGGTAGCGCCTGAACCCCGCACAGATCCCGGTAGAGGATGCAATTGGGCCGACTCCGGGGCGGAATATCGAGATTTCGACGCGCGGGCCTCAAGACCCTGCACCCGTCTACCGATAACTGGACCAACGGGGTCGCACCGCCCGCCGAGACCAACCGGATCAGGTTGGACGGCCTCCCGGACAAACTCCCGATCGCGTCGACGACCGACCGGGGACAGCCACATCAATTCTGAGGATCCGACCATGCAAGTCATCAACACCAACACGCTGTCGCTCAACGCGCAGCGCAACCTGAGCTCGAGCGGTACGGCGCTGTCCACCGCGATCCAGCGCCTGTCGACCGGCCTGCGCGTCAACAGCGCCAAGGACGACGCGGCGGGCCT
>CAYNRU010000048.1:0-49368 GCA_964399635.1 uncultured Bordetella sp. | reverse complement strand
CGATCGCGCGGCACATCGATCCGGACGGGCCCGTCGTCGGTGAGCACGGTCTTGGGGCTGGCGCCGTTGCGGTGATTGCGCTGCCCGTCGGGCCGGCTCTGGCCGGGGCCGTAGCCCAGGTGCTCGGTCATCTCGGCGCCCATCGCCCGCTCGATGACGGCCTTCTTGAGCGACCGGAACATCGATTCGAGATCACCCTGGGTCATCGGCCCGCTGACCAGTTGGTCCAGCAGTTCCTTCGGGATGCTCAGCTCAGGGGTGCTTGCCGGCGGCGCCGGCTTCTTCGGTCTCGGCATACTGACTCCTTGCAGTCATGGTATGCCTCGCACACAGAAATTCGGACAGGCCTACCTCAAGAGCGTGCGGGCCTACCTGCTCAAGGAGGAGTTCCAGCTGTTCTGGGACTACGAATCACCGGCCTGGGCGGCCAAGTACCTCGACGCCTGGTGCATCCGGGCGATGCGCTCACGCATCGAGCCGGTGAAAGACTCCGCCCGCACCGTGCGCACTTACCGGGACTTGCATCAGGCCACCCCTCGCAAGCTCCGGAATCGCTTCGCGCGTTGTCGATGGCATTTGAAACGCCTATCCGCGGGCCCGCACCGGAGCCTTCACGAATCGCTCCCCCTATTTCGAGCGCGCCCTCAGCGCGCGACGTCGAGCAGCGCGTCGCGCACGACCGCCATGCACAGCGGCGGCACGACGCCCGCGTGATACGTCGACAGCGCGGCGATACTTGCACCGGCCGGCGGTAACAACGCCCGCCAGGCCGGCACCTGCTCGACGTCGACGACGGTCGGCGGGGCACCCCGCGCGGTGAAGTCCGCAGCGGCGTGCAACGTGTTGGCAAAGGGCACGACCGTGTCGCGTGCGCCGCCGCACAGCAGCAGCGGGGCGACCGGTCGCCAGCCGATCACCGAGTTGGACACGAGCACGTCGCGCAGGGCATTACGGTCGGCGAGCCAGTCGAGCAGACCGACGCCGAGGAGGCCGCCGAGTCGCAACACGACGGTACGGGTGTCGAGCGGGTTCAGCGGTGCCACCAGTCGCAGCAGCCCGTTGAAGTCGGACACGAAACCAGCGAGGTCGTACGGCCCGGACATGCCGCCGGTGGCGTCGACCGCAACGCCCTCGGGCCGATCGCGCTCGATTGCGCGCTGCGTGGCGAGCGCCACATGTCCGCCCTGCGAGTAGCCGGTGAGCACCATGCGCGTGGGTTCGGGCACCCCGAGCAGTGCGATCAACCTGCGCGCGGCGCGCATCGCGTCGATCGTGACCTGCGCCTCGGACTCGGCGTTCAGGTACGGGTGGAACGGGTAGGAGGACTGCGCATAGCCGAGATAGTCGGAGGCGACGACCACGTGGCCGCGCGTCGCGAAGAACGCGGCGAGCGCCCGCGTCTCGAGGTCGCTCGGGTTGGCGAGCGTGCGTGCCCGATCGCCTTCGGTGCCTCGCGAGTACGAGACCAGGGTCCGAGGCGTCTCGCAGTCGGGGCCCACCGGGACCAGCACCGCCGCCGAGGCGTCGGTGGGCTCACGACGCAGCCCCTCGGTCGGATGCACGACGACATGGATCGCCACGTCGCAGCGGGCCGGACCGGCGAGCGCCGACCAGCCGTACTCGGCGCTCGTGGCGTCGATCGACGCGCGGCTGATCGTGGCGATCGGGGCGCTGCGCGTGAGCCAGACGGGCAATGCGGGGGGCAGCGCGCGGACTTGGGCGGATGTGGGTGTGGGTGTGGGCGACGTTGCCGTCACCGGCACGATTGCAGGCGGCGCAGCAGGAGGCGCAGCCGGCGCAGCAGCAGGCGCGGCGGCAGGCGCAGCAGCAGGCGCAGCAGCAGGCGCCGGAACCGGCTCGCTCGAGGCCCGCGGCATCGCCGCCTCAGGCGTCGGGGGCAGGGCCGCCGAGACCGCCGGACTTGCAGTCGCTACAGCCGCCGGCACGCCGGTCCCGGCCGGACGTATCCCATCGGAGGGGGACTGCGACGGCGACGCGACCGGAGCATCCGCTGTGGCGCTGAGCGTGACCCCGCCCACCGCGGTCGCAGGCGAGCCGGGCTCGCCACCGCCGCAGGCGGCGAGCATCAGCGCGAGCAGCCCGGCGCACTGCCGGGCAGGGAGACGACGAATCAGAAGGTCGGTGCAGTACATGGAGGCAGTGTGCCACCACGCTGCCGACGAACCGTCGCGGCGCTGTCGGCGATCCGGAACACGGCCCGCGGCGAACACTGCTTGGCCCAGTGAGTATGTCCCGCCTGCCAGGCACCCGCCTCATCGTTCAGCGATGCAGGCCCTTCGCTACACGCCCATCGGACGGCCCGATACGTCGACCGACCATTACGAGCGCCCCTCGACACCGCCGTGCCCATGCAGGTGAGGAGTGAGAAGGTCTCCGTGATGCGATGAAGGTGTTCGTCCGTGTCCAGGCAGGCAAGCGCCTGGCCGCATTGGGGGGAAAGATGCCGCGGATGAAGCCTGTCGCCCGCCGCAGGCCAGCTTAGGATTCGGTTTCGATGAGCCTCGTGCTCGCAGACACCTCGGTTTGGATTGCACATTTCCGCAAGCCCAACCCGGTCCTGCAGGAACTTTTGTCTAGAAACGCTCGAGTTGATCGAGTGGGAGCAACTTCACGAGTCGGGGTGCGGCGCCGTCGATCTGCTGTTCATGCCGCCGAGCGCATTCAGTCGGGTGTGTTTCGCCAGGGGGTCAGCTGGATGTGAGCGCGCTCGGTACAAGCGTGCTTGTCGAACATTCGGTCAGGGTCAGCAAGCGGCAAACCGTATGCACACCGTAGACAGCGACCATATCGAAGGCCCCAAACGAAAACGAGTCAGCAGGCGCTAACCCGCTGACTCGCATGAAAAATTTGGTAGGCCGTGCGGGATTCGAACCTGCGACCAACGGATTAAAAGTCCGCTGCTCTACCAGCTGAGCTAACGACCCAAAAAACGGTGCAGCCTTGTTCTTGTTCTTCTTTGTTTTTTTTCTTGGAAAGCCCTCGATTATACGAGGGCGAGGGGCGGCGGTCAAACGGTGCCGCCCCGGCCGAACTCAGATCATGCGCTCGACGCGCCAGGCCTGGTATCGGATGCCCGCCATCCCGCCCGCCACGATCGCGGCGAAGGCGATCATCGAGCCGATGGCGAGGGTCGACAGGCCGCTCATGCCCTGGCCGATGGTGCAGCCCAGCGCGGTGACGCCGCCCACGCCCATCAGCGCGCCGCCTACGAGATGGTTGGCGGTGTCCTCGGTGCCCTGCAGGCCCTCCCAGCGGAAGGTCCGCGACACGAGGGCGTCGGCCGTCGAGCCGGCCACGAGGCCCAGCACCGAGGCGATGCCCAGGCTCACGTACTTGCTCTTGTCGCTCCAGAACATCAGCAGCTCGAGCGCGAACGCGGTGGGCGCCACGTAGCTCAGCGACTCCATCCGGCCGCTGTTGGTGGCGGCGAAGAGCTCCTCCAGCGTGCGCGGGTCCTCCTCGACGTAGCCCAGGTGCCCGGACACGTACCAGACGCCCACGACGCCCGCACCCACCACCAGAGCGCCGAGCATGCTGCGCGGGTCGGCGCGAAACTCGCGCGACGCGACCGCGAAGGCGAGCAGCGCGCCGCCCAGCAGCAGGCCCAGCGCCAGGTGCAGCGTGCGCGCCAATGAGTCGTCGCCCCGCGCGAGCAGCCGCGGCAGATCCTGGCCGCCGGCGAACTCGACGAACACGCGGTCGACGGTCGCGACCCGCAGCACGCCGAACACGCCCTTCAGGGTCATGTAGGCGAACAGGCCGAGGATGACGAACACGATCAGCGACTTGAGGCTGCCCGCGCCCGCCCGCAACAGGGTCTTGGTGCCGCAGCCCGAGGCCAGGACCATGCCGAAGCCGAACAGCAGGCCGCCCACGACGTGGGACAGCCAGATCAGCCGCGGCGCTGCGTAGATGGACTTGGCGGTGTCGATGACGCCGGACCAGGCGAGCAACTGGGTGCCGAGGATCGCGACGCCGATGGCGGCGAGCCACATCCGCATCCGGGTCCAGTCGCCCATGTTCACGATGTCGGACACCGCGCCCATCGTGCAGAAGTTGCTGCGGCTCATCGCGATGCCGACCACGAAGGCGATCGCGAAGGTGGACCAGGCCACGAGGCGCTGCAGGGAGGCGACGTCGACGTCGGTCATCGGGACGGCAAGGGTGGCGGCGCGGGGCTCAGCGCTTGACGGGCGGCACGACGCTCTGCGGACCCATGGCGGCGAGGCGCTCGCGCGCGGTCTGTGCTGCGCCGCTGCCGTCGTACTTCTCGGTCACCGTCCTGAAGGTGTCGGCAGCGGCCTTGCGGTCGCCGCTCTCGGCCTGCGCGTTGCCGATCGTGAGCAGCGCGTCGGCCGCCCGCGGATGCTCGGGGTGGCGCTGCACGAAGCCCTGCAGGGTCGTGATCGCGCCCTTGTTGTCCTTCTGCGCGTACTGGCTGCTGCCGATCCAGTACTGGACGCTCGGCAGGTAGGGGCTCTGCGGATAAGCGCCCTGGAACTGCTGGAAGGCGGACTGGGCGCCGCGGAAGTCGCCGCTGCGGAAGGTCGCGAGCGCGCCATCGTAGGCGCGCCGCTCGCTGACGTCGACGCTGGCCTGCTTGCCGTCGATGGTCACCACCACCGGCTCGAGGCGCTTGATGCGCGTGTCGACGTCGGCGGCGAGGTCGCGCTGGCCGCGCTGGGTCTTGGAGAGCTCGTTGGCCTGCACCTCGACCGTGCCGCGCAGGCTGGCGATCTCCTGGCGCATCGCCTGGATCTGGTTCTGCAGCTCGAGCTGGCCGCGGGTGGTCTGCTCGAGCCGCTCGACGCGCGATTGCAGCTCGTCGAGGCGCTTGATGGTCTCGCGCTGCATCTGCTCGAGGCGGCCGCGCACGTCGAGGATCGCGCGGCGGGCCTCGTCGTCGGAGAAGAGCTGTGCCTGCGCGGGCAGCGCGGCCGCGGCGAGCCCGGCCAGCGCGACCGCCCGCAGCAGCCGGCGCAGGCGCGGGCCGGCCCGCAGCGGGGCAGCGGGGAGGGGAGCGGGACGGAGTCGCATCGGGACGGCTGCCTGGGTGGTCACTGGTAGACGATGTCGGCCCGGCGGTTCTCGGCGAACGCAGCCTCGTCGGAGCCGCTGGACTTGGGCTTTTCCTCGCCGAAGCTGACCGCCTCGATCTGGCTGTCGGACACGCCCAGCGAGGTCAGCGCGCGGCGCACGGCCTCGGAGCGCTTCTGGCCGAGCGCGAGGTTGTACTCGCGGCTGCCGCGCTCGTCGGTGTTGCCCTGGACGACGACCTTGCGCAGCTTGTTGGCGCCGAGGTAGCGGGCGTGCGCCTCGACGACCGGACGGAACTCGTCGCGGATCGTGAAGCTGTCGAAGTCGAAGTAGATGCTGCGCTTGGACAGTGGGTTGTTCGGATCGTTGAGCGGGTCCTTGCCCGGGTCGATCGTGACCTGCGCGATCGGGCGCTCGCTGCCGGGCGTGGTGGTGCCGGCGGCGCCCTGCCCGCCGCGAGCCCCCGCGGCGCCTGCCACGTCGCCGCGGCTCTCGACCGGTGCCGGTTCGTCGAGCTTGACGGCCGAGCTGCAGGCCGCCAGCGAGAGCGCTGCCGCGAATGCGGCGATCGATGCGAAGGTGCGTCGGTTCATTTTGCGTGGGCTCCAGGGCACGAGGGTGCCTGTCGGGGAAAAGGTCGGGTGGGGGGAGCGCGCCAGTTCACTTCGCGAACGGGCCCCAGGCGGGCTCGCGGATGTCGCCGAGCGACGAGCTCAGTCGCTGCTTGACGCGGCCGTCGATGGAGGTCGCCATCAGCGTATCGCGCCCGCCGCTCTGGGTGGCGTACATGATCCAGCGGCCGTTGGGCGCGAAGCTCGGGGACTCCTCCGCGCCGCCGTCGGTGAGCACCGACTCGGTGCCGCCGGCGAGGTCCTTCATGCCGACGAAGAAGCGGCCGTCGCGCCGCGTCAGGAACGCGAGCTGCCGGCCGTCCGGGCTGATGCGCGGGCTGACGTTGTAGCTCGAGCCGAACGTCATCCGCGTCGCGTCGCCACCGGCAAGCGGCATCCGGTAGATCTGCGGCGAGCCGCCGCGGTCGGACGTGAAGTAGAGCGAGCGGCCGTCGGGCGAGAACACCGGCTCGGTGTCGATGGCGCTGGAGGTGGTGAGCCGGCGTGCGTTGGCGCCGTCGGCGGCGTTGATCAGGTAGATCTGCGACAGGCCGTTGAGGGTGAGCGCGACGGCGAGGGTCCGGCCGTCGGGCGACCAGGCGGGCGCGCTGTTGCTGCCCTTGAAGTTGGCGACCGCGGTGCGCTGGCCGGTGGCGAGCGTGTGCACGTAGACGACCGGCTTGCGGGCCTCGAAGGACACGTAGGCAAGGCGTCCGCCGTCGGGCGACCACGAGGGCGAGATGATCGGCTCGGGCGACACCAGCGGCGACTGGACGTTCTCGCCGTCCCAGTCGGCGACGTTCAGCCGGAAGCGGTTGCCCTGCTTGGTGACGAACGCGATGCGGGTGGAGAAGACGCCCTTCTCGCCGGTCAGCTTCTCGTAGATGGCGTCGGCGATCCGGTGACCGGCCAGGCGCAGGTCGGCCTCGGGCGTCACCAGGGACTCGCCGATCACGGGGGACTGCTTGACCGCGTCGTACAGGCGGTAGCGGACGTCGAACCGGCCGTCGGCCAGGCGCGATACCGAGCCGCCGACGACCGAGTCGGCGCCCCGGCTGCGCAGGCTCGCGAAGTCGACCGGCCCGGTGTCGGACAGCGTCTGCTGCGGGTCGATCACGCGGAACGCGCCGCTGCGGGCGAGGTCGCTGCGGACGACCGCGGCGATGTCCTGCGCGGCGCGGCCCTCGTTGGCGAAGGTGGCGATCGCGATCGGCAGCTGGGTGGCGCCGACGCCGGAGACGTCGATGCGCATCTGCGCGGCGGCGGACGCTGCCACGAGCGCGCAGAGCGTCGCGGGCAGCAGGGGCAGGAGTCGGAGGAGTCGCTTCATCGTGATCGGATTATAAGTCGGGGTGCGTGACGCGACCGCTTCGCCGTGCGCGGGCGCCGCCGATCGGGCGTGCCGCGCCGTCTGTCGGGCGAGGGGCGGCGCCCGGGGGGCGCCCGCGGCCGCCCCGCAGCCCGGTCATCGCTCGTCGCGCGGGCCGCGCGTGATCTCGAGCTCGGTCGGGCAGCTGCCGTCGGCCTGCTTCGGAAAGGGATCGGTGCGCTGGATGCCGCGCTCGGCGGCCTGGTCCCAGGCCGGCAGGCCGCTCGACTTGCGCAGCCGTACCGACACCAGGCTGCAATCGGGGCGCAGCTGGACCTGGAACACTGCCCTGGGGTTGCCTTCCATGTCACCCGGCACCTGGAAGGTGGTGTTGGCCCGGATGGCGCCGGCCACGCGCGCCCCGTAGCCGGCATCGACGCGCCCACCGGTGGCCGCGCCGCGCACGGCGGTGTCGCTCGGGGTGCCGGAGGTACCGGCCTGGGTCTGCAGGCGCCGGATGTCCTCGGCGCGCCGGGCGTCGGCAGCGTCCGACTCCTTGCGCGCCTGCTCCTCGCGCCGGCGCTTGTCGTCGGCCGCCTTGCGCTCGGCGTCCTTGCGGGCCTGCTCGTCCTTCTGGCGCTTGTCCTCGGCCGCCTTCTGGTCGGCGACGCGCTGCTCGGCAGCCTTGCGTTCGGCGGCGCGCCTGTCCTCGGCCTTCTTCTCCTCGGCGCGCTTGTCCTCGGCCTTGCGCTCCGCCTCGCGCCTGTCGGCCGCCTTCTTGTCGGCGGCCTTCTTCTCTGCCGCGCGCAGTTCGGCCTCCTTGCGCTCGGCCTCCTTGCGGGCCTGCTCGAGCTTGATGTCGGGCTCGGCCCGGGGCGGCGGGACGGGCTCGGGCCGGGGCGCGGGCTGGGGCGGCGGGGGCGGCGGCTCGGGCTGCGGCTCGGGCTTCAGGGGCTCGGGCCTGGGCGGGGCGGGTGGTGCCTTCGGGGGAGGCGGCGGCACCCACAGCTCGGCCTGCACCGGCTCCTCCTGCCTGGACTGCCAGTTCAGGCCCACGAAGAGCAGCGCGAACAGCAGCACGTGCATGAACAGCGCGAAGACCAGCGCGCGGGTGCCCCCGCCCGCGCGCGGCGGGCGGCCCGGTGCCGAGCCGCCCGGCCGGGACGGCGCCGGCGACGGCGGACCGCTCACGTCACTTCTCCTGGCCCTTCACCATCAGGCCGACCCGGCCCGCGCCGGCCGCGCGGACCTGGTCCATCAGCTTGACCACGTCGCCGTAGGGCACCTTGCGGTCGGCCGCGATCAGCACGGCGAGCTTGTCGGGGTCGCCCAGGCTGCGCAGCGTCGGGCCGATGTCGCGCTCCCCGACGACGCGGTCGAACTGCTGCGGCAGGTTGCGGGTCACCATTCGCAGTTCGCCCCCGGGCGAGAGCCGGATCTCGACCAGCGCCTCGGGGGGCGTCGCGCTCTGGCCGGCGGTCGGCACGTCGATCTGGCCGGGGGGCATCAGCGGCGCGGTCACCATGAAGATCACCAGCAGCACGAGCATCACGTCGATGTACGGCACGACGTTGATCTCGTTGACCAGACGGCGCCGGCCGCCGCGGCGAGAGGAGGATGAGACGCTTGGCATCGATCGTCCTCGGGCGCTCAGCGCGCCTGCCGCTGCAGGATGTTGGAGAACTCCTCGACGAAGGTGTCGAAGCGGTTGGAAAGCCGCTCGATGTCGTAGGCGAAGCGGTTGTAGGCGACCACCGCCGGGATCGCGGCGAACAGGCCGATGGCGGTCGCGACCAGCGCCTCGGCGATTCCCGGCGCCACCGCGGCGAGCGTCGCCTGCTTCACGTTGGCCAGCCCGCGGAAGGAGTTCATGATCCCCCAGACCGTGCCGAACAGGCCGATGTAGGGGCTGACCGAGCCGGCGGAGGCGAGGAAGGCGAGGCTCGACTCTAGCGAGTCCATCTCGCGCTGGTAGGAGGCGCGCATCGCGCGGCGCGCCGCCTCGAGCATCGCGTTGGCGTCGGCGGGCTTCTGCTGGCGGGTCTTGAGGTACTCGCGCATGCCGGCCTCGAAGATCCGCGCGAGCGGCCCGTGGTCGCCGCCCTGCTCGCCGGTGCGCAGGTACAGCGCGTGCAGGTCTCCGCCGCGCCAGAACTCCGCCTCGAAGCGGTCGGTGGCGGCGCGCGCCGCCCGCACCTGGAACAGCTTGCGGAAGATCACCGTCCAGGAGGCGATCGAGATGGCGAGCAGGCCGGCCATCACCGCCTGCACCAGCACGCTGGCGTTGGCCACCAGCGAGAGGATCGACATGTCGTTGTTCATTGCGTTCCCAGCGTGTCGAGCAGCCAGCGCGGCAGGGGTGCCGGGCGGCCGCTGAGTCGATCCATCACGGCGATGCGCACCGTCGCGTCGGTCAGGAGCGCGCCGCGCGCCGGCGGGCCGGCGTCCTCGCCCCCCGCCACCAGGCAGGTGCGCTGCGCGACCCGCAGTGACGCGCGGCCGAGCTGTGTCACCTCGAGGCCCACCTCCACCAGGTCGTCGAGCCGGGCGGGTCGCCGGTAGCGGATGTCGAGCTCGCTGACCACGAACTGGACGCCGTCCCGGATGGCCATGTCGGCGTGCCGCGCGCCGAGGGCGCGCAGCCACTCGGTGCGGGCACGCTCCATCCAGCGCAGGTAGGTCGCGTGGTAGACGATTCCGCCGGCGTCGGTGTCCTCGTAGTAGGCGCGCACGCGCAGCGAGAAGGGGCGGGCTTCCTGCATCGATCCGGATTCTACCAAGCCCGGGCGGATCGACCCCTTCACATGACTGACTTGGACAGCATGGACCAGGCGGCGAGCAGCACCGAGCCGATGACCGCGACCGACAGCGCGGCGCGCCACAGCCCCTGTCGGCGGAACTCGTCGGGTTCGAACTTGCGGGCCAGCACCAGGCCCATGAAGAAGCCTGCGGCGAGCCCGCCGATGTGCGCGGCGTTGTCGATGAAGCCGGCGACGAAGCCCATGAACAGCGAGTAGCCGATGAAGGTCAGCATCGAGGAGCGCATCGACGTGACCAGCCCGGGCGGCAGGCTGCGTGACTTGACCAGCACCGCGGCGAGCAGGCAGCCGACCACCCCGAAGATCGCCCCCGATGCGCCCACCGACACGCCGGTGCGGGCCGCGAAGAACAGGCTCGCGACGGAGCCCGACAGCCCGGACACCGCGTAGATCAGCAGCAGCTGGGTGTTGCCGAAAAAGCGCTCGGCGAGGCGACCGGTATCCCAGAGCGCCCACATGTTGAACGCGAGGTGGATGATGCCGCCGTGCAGGAAGGTGGCGGTGATCAGCCGCCAGGGCTGGTCGAGCGTCACCGGCAGGTGGTTGCCGCCCCACATCAGCAGCTCCACCGCGCGGGGCGACAGGGGCGAGATGCCGAAGGCGACGTTGAGCAGCCACACCGTGACGTTGAGCCCGACCAGCATCGGCGTGACCCAGGTCCGCGGCGTGGCCTCGTGCAGGCGCCAGACGAACTCCTGGTGGTCTACCGGGCGCCCGTTCAAGGGGTACCGCCGTCGTCGAAGAGCTCGGGTACGCCGCCGCGGTCGGGCGACGCCAGGCCGAAGTGGCGCCAGGCGGCGGGGGTCGCGATGCGCCCGCGCGGCGTGCGCTGCAGGTAGCCCTGCTGGATCAGGTAGGGCTCGAGCACGTCCTCGATGGTGTCGCGCTCCTCGCCGATCGCGGCGGCGACGTTGTCCAGGCCCACCGGGCCGCCCGAGAACTTCTCGATCACCGCCCGCAGCAGCTTGCGGTCCATGGTGTCCAGGCCCACCGAGTCGACGTCGAGCATGGTGAGCGCGGCGTCGGCGACCGGCCGGTCGATCAGGCCGCGGGCCTTGATCTCGGCGTAGTCGCGCACGCGGCGCAGCAGCCGGTTGGCGATGCGCGGCGTGCCGCGGGCGCGGCGGGCGATCTCGGCGGCGCCCTCGGGGTCGATGGGCGCCTGGAGCAGGGCGGCCGAGCGAGTGACGATGCGGGTGAGGTCGGCGACGTCATAGAACTCGAGCCGCGCGACGATGCCGAACCGGTCGCGCAGCGGGTTGGTCAGCATGCCGGCGCGCGTGGTCGCGCCCACCAGCGTGAAGGGCTGCAGGTCGAGCTTGATGGAGCGGGCGGCCGGGCCCTCACCGATCATGATGTCGATCTGGAAGTCCTCGAGCGCGGGATAGAGGATCTCCTCGACGATCGGGCTCAGGCGGTGGATCTCGTCGATGAAGAGGACGTCGTTCTTCTCGAGGTTCGTGAGCAGCGCCGCCAGGTCGCCGGGCCGCTCGAGCACCGGGCCGGAGGTCTGGCGCAGGTTGACGCCCATCTCGGCCGCGACGATGTGCGCGAGCGTGGTCTTGCCCAGGCCCGGCGGGCCGAACAGCAGCAGGTGGTCGAGTGCCTCGCGGCGGTTGCGGGCAGCAGCGATGAAGATCTCGAGCTGCTCGCGGACGCGGGGCTGGCCGACGTAGTCGGCGAGCGCCTTGGGGCGCAGCGCACGCTCGACCGCCTCCTCGGCTGGGGAGGCAGGGGCCGGGGCGATCAGCCGGTCGTGTTCGATCATCGCCGCATTCTATCCGGTGCCGGCGGGGCGACCCCCGCGGACCGCCGGCGGCCTCGGGCGTGCCCGGACGAGGAGACGCGCGCGCCGCGCGGGGCGCGACGCTCAGCCGCGCGCGAGCAGCTTGAGGGCCTGCTTGATGCCGTCGGAGACGGTGGCATCGGGCGGCAGCTGGCGGGCGGCCAGCGACACCTCGCGCTCGGAGTAGCCCAGCGCGAGCAGCGCGCGCTGGATGTCCGGCGAGTGGTCGGACGCGGCCCGCTGGCCGGCCACGCCCTGCAGCTCGGGGCCGAGCTTGCCCTTGAGCTCGAGCAGCAGACGCTCGGCGGTCTTCTTGCCGATGCCGGGCACCTTCACGAGGCGGCCGGACTCCTGCAGTGTGACCGCCTGCGCAAGGTCGGCCACCGACAGCCCCGAGAGCACCGCCAGGGCCATGCGCGGGCCGATGCCCGAGATGCGGATCAGCTCGCGGAAGGCGGCGCGCTCGCCCTCGGTCAGGAATCCGTAGAGCAGCTGCGCGTCCTCGCGCACGACCATGTGCGTGAGCAGCACCACGCGCTCGCCCATCGGGGGCAGGTCGTAGAAGGTGCTCATCGGCACGTCCACCTCGTAGCCCACGCCGCCCACGTCGAGCATCACCTGTGGGGGCGTCTTGGTGAGCAGCACGCCGGAGAGCCGCCCGATCACGATGCCACCAGCCTGCCGCGGCGGATCCGCAGGCCGCGCGCGGCGAGCGCGGGCGCGCCCTGCACCGCCGCCGATCCGGCCATCAGCGCGGAGGCGAGCCGGTCGCCGTTGGCATGGCAGGTGGCGCAGGCGAGCGCGTCGGCCGCGTCCCGCGAGGGCGTGCCGGGCAGCAGCAGCAGCCGCACCATCATCGCCTGCACCTGCTCCTTGGTCGCGCGGCCGTAGCCGACCACCGCCTGCTTGACCTGCAGCGCCGTGTACTCGGACACCGGCAGGCCGGCGGTGGCCAGCGCGCACAGCGCGGCGCCGCGCGCCTGGCCGAGCAGCAGGGTCGTCTGTGGGTTCACGTTCACGAAGACCTTCTCGACGGCCGCGGCCTGGGGCCGGAACTCCGCGATCACCTCGCGCAGCTGGGTGTAGATCGCGGCGAGCCGCGTTGGCAGCTCGCCGTCGGGCACGCGGATCACGCCGCTTGCCACGTAGACGAGCCGCCCGTCGTCGCCGCGCTCGATGACGCCGAAGCCGGTGAGGCGCAGGCCGGGGTCGATGCCGAGGATCCGTTCCATCGTGGGCCGATGATACCCGTCCGCGCAGGCGCCCCGGCCCCGGGGCGGGCGCGCGGGCGGCCTCAGTGCCGGAAGTGCCGCACGCCGGTGAACACCATCGCCACGCCGCGCTCGTCGGCCGCGCCGATCACCTCGTCGTCGCGCACCGAGCCGCCGGGCTGGATCACCGCGACCGCGCCCGCGTCCACCACCACGTCGAGGCCGTCGCGGAACGGAAAGAAGGCGTCGGAGGCGACCACCGAGCCCGCGAGCGACAGCGACGCGCTGGCGGCCTTGATCGAGGCGATGCGGGCCGAGTCGATGCGGCTCATCTGGCCCGCGCCCACGCCGAGCGTGCGGCCGTCGCCGCAGAACACGATGGCGTTGGACTTGACGAACTTCGCGACCCGCCAGGCAAAGGTCAGGTCGCGCATCTGCGCCTCGGTGGGCGCGCGCCGCGTGACCACGCGCAGCGCCTCGGGCAGCAGGTTGCGCTCGTCTGGCGACTGCACCAGCAGCCCGCCGCCGACCCGCTTGAGGTCGATGTGGTTGGCCGAGCGCGCGATCGGGATCTCGAGCACCCGCAGGTTCTGCTTGGCCGCGAACACGCGGCGTGCGTCCTCGCTGTAGCCGGGCGCGATCAGCACCTCCACGAACTGCCTGGCGACGTGCTCGGCGGTCGGGCCGTCGAGCGGCCGGTTGAAGGCGATGATCCCGCCGAAGGCCGACGTGGGGTCGGTGGAGAAGGCCTTCGCATAGGCCTCGGCGCAGTCCGCGCCGAGCGCCACGCCGCAGGGGTTCGCGTGCTTGACGATCACGCAGGCGGCCTCCTCGAAGGTCTTGACGCACTCCCACGCCGCGTCGGCGTCGGCCACGTTGTTGTAGGAGAGCTCCTTGCCCTGCAGCTGACGGTAGTGCGCGAGCGTGCCCGCCGAGGGCCGGGTGTCGCGGTAGAACGCCGCCGTCTGGTGTGGGTTCTCGCCGTAGCGCATCGACTGCAGCTTCTCGAACTGCATCGTCAGCGTGGTCGGGTAGGCGTCGTGCACGCCGTCCGGGCGCACGCTGCCCAGGTAGTTCGCGATCGCGCCGTCGTACTGCGCGGTGTGCGCGAACACCTTGCGCGCCAGCTCGAAGCGCAGCGAGTCGCCGACCGCGCCGTGCTCACGGATGTCGGCGAGCACGCGCCGGTAGTCCTGCGGATCGACCACCACCGCGACGCCGCCGTGGTTCTTGGCGGCCGCGCGCAGCATCGCAGGCCCGCCGATGTCGATGTTCTCGATCGCGTCCTCGAGCGTGCAGTCGAGGCGCGAGACGGTCTGCTGGAACGGATACAGGTTCACGACCAGCAGGTCGATCGCGCCGATCCCGTGCCGCTCGATCGCCTCCATGTGCTCGGGCAGGTCGCGCCGCGCGAGCAGGCCGCCGTGCACCTTGGGGTGCAGGGTCTTGACGCGGCCGTCGAGCATCTCGGGAAAGCCGGTGTAGTCGGACACCTCGGTGACCACGATGCCCGCCTCCTGCAGCAGGCGGGCGGTGCCGCCGGTGGAGAGCAGCTTCACGCCGAGGGCGGTCAGCTGGCCCGCGAGCTCCACGATGCCTGCCTTGTCCGAGACGCTGATCAGGGCCTGCTTGACGCGATGCATGCTGTCCTCGATGGCCGCTCAGAGCAGGCCGTAGTGATGCAGCTTCTTGCGAAGCGTGTTGCGGTTGATGCCGAGCATCTCGCTGGCGCGCAGCTGGTTGCCGTGCGCCTGCTTCATCACGACCTCGAGCATGGGCCGCTCGACCGCCGACAGCACCATGTCGTAGATGGCGCTCGGCCTGGAGCCCTCCAGGTCGCTGAAGTACTTCTCGAGGCTGCGGGTGACCGCTTCGTCAATGGATTGCGATTTCGTCGTCTGCATGATCGAGGTAGGCGTCGAGCAGGGCGAGCTGCGTCTTGGGGTGCTCCGCGCGATTGATGGCGTCGCGCAGCCGGGCGGCGTCGCCGCGGTGAAGGTCGCAGGGTGCGGCGCCGTCCCGGCCGGCATCGGGGCCGTGGTCCGGGCGCCCGGCGAACCGCCGGTCCTCGCACCATCCGTCGATGTACCAGCCGATGTGCTTGCGCGCGATGCGCGGCCCGGCGTGCTCGCCATAGAACGCGTAGTGGTCGAGCAGGTGCTCGCGCAGCACGTCGCGGATCTCTGCCAGCGAAGGCGGCGCCAGCAGCGCGCCGGTCTTCAGGAAGTGGTCGATCTCGCGGAAGATCCACGGCCGGCCCTGCGCGGCGCGGCCGATCATCACCGCGTCGGCGCCGGTGCGCGCGAGCACGAAGGCGGCGCGCGCCGGCGAGTCGATGTCGCCGTTGGCCACGACCGGCACGCGCAGCGCCTGCTTGACCTCGGCGATGGTGTCGTACTCGGCGTGGCCGCCGAAGGCGCAGGCCCGGCTGCGGCCATGGACCGCGATCATCGCCGCGCCGGCCGATTCGAGCGCGCGGGCGAGCGACACCGCATTGCGCCGCGCGCGGTCGGGCCCGGTGCGCATCTTCACGGTAACGGGTACGTCGACCGCCGCGCACACCGCCTCGACGATCCGAAGCGCCAGGCCCTCGTCGGCCATCAGCGCAGACCCTGCGGCCACGTCGCAGACCTTCTTGGCGGGGCAGCCCATGTTGATGTCGATCACCTGGGCGCCACGGTCGACGTTGAAGCGGGCGGCCTCGGCCATCATCGCCGGGTCGGCGCCGGCGATCTGGACCGCCTTGGGCGCGGGCTCACCGTCGTGGTTCAGGCGGCGCGCGGTCTTCACGGTGGCCCAGAGCCGCGGGTTGGACGCGGCCATCTCGGACACCGCGTAGCCGGCGCCCAGCCTGCGGCACAGCTGACGGAACGGCCGGTCCGTGACGCCGGCCATGGGCGCGACGAACACGTTGTTGGGCAACCGGAACGGGCCGAGGTTCATGCGTGGGGGAGTCGCGACCGCAACATGCGCTGCGGCTCGACGCTCGCGGGGGTGGCCAGGCGGGGAGCGGATTCTAGCGAAATTCCGCCTGCACAAAAAGCGGGCAATCGCCGAGTGTTCCGTTCCGTGCGCCGGTTAGCGTGCGCTACCGCCGCGAACCGCGCCGGCCATGGCGCGCTCCGACGGCTCGTTGCGGTGCGGCAATGGCGCTCAGCGGATGCCGAACATCAGCTGCGCGGCGAGCGGGCGGCGCAGCGGCGCGAGCAGGTCCAGCGCGGCGAGCAGCGGCGACTGCAGCGGCCGGGCGAGCGGCCAGGTGAAGCTCGCCGCCATCAGGTCGGTCAGCGCGATGGTCGCGCCGCGGTCGGCGCGGCGCCCGCGGCGCCAGTCGGACAGCGCGTCGGCGGGCGGGCGGGCGGCGCGATGCGCGCCGGCGAGCGCGTCGGCGAGCTCGAACGCATCGCGCAGCCCGAGGTTCAGACCCTGTCCGGCGACCGGATGCAGGGATTGCGCGGCATTGCCGATCCAGGCCTCGCCGGGCGCGACGACCTGGCGGCGCGCACGGCGTGCGAGCGGCGCCACGGTGGGCACGCCGTCGATGCACAGCGGTCCGAGCGCATCGCCAAAGCGCGCCTGCAGCGCCGCCGACAGCGCGGCCGGATCCAGCTCGGCGCGCGTGTGGCAGCGCTGGGCCTGGTCGCACCAGACCACGGACCAGCGCCCGGCCTGCGGCAGCGGGAGCAGCGCGAGCGGTCCCTCGGGCGTGAACCGCTCGAAGGCCCAGCCGCGGCGCTCGGGCGCCGCGCGCGGCGCCATGACCTCGCACAGCAGCGCCCACTGGTCGAACTCGCGCACGTCTGCGTCCTCGCCCGCATCGCCCTCGGCGTGCACCGTCACGGCGGGCGGGGCCGTCTCGAGGCCCTCGGCCTGCGCGCCGGCGGGTGCCCACGCATGGCGCGAGGCCGCCGCGCGCAGCGCATCGAGCAGCGGTCCGTAGCGCATCACGTGGCCGAGTGCCGGCACCCCCAGGTCGTCGGCGACGATGCGCGTGCGGCCCGCGTGGCCCTGCAGCGAGACCTCGACCCGGACGATGGTGCCCGCGGCCGGCAGCGTCGCGATCCGCTCCAGCAACTGGCGGCTGCCGTGGGACACGGCGAGCGTGCGCGCGGCGAGCGCCGCCGGCATCGGCGCGCCGGGCTCGCCAGGTGCCGGATCGAGGGCGACGATGGCTGCGGGCACGCCGCGGCGCACCAGGAAGAGGGCGCAGGCGAGCGCGACCGGCCCGGCCCCGACGATGCGCAGCGCGGCCGCGCTCATCGCGCCCGCATCAGCGCCTCGACGTCGGCGGCGGCCTTGGGTACGTCGCCGGTGAGGATCTCGCAGCCGTCGTCGGTGACCAGCGCGTCGTCCTCGATGCGGATGCCGATGTCGTGGTAGGCGGCGGGAATGTCGTCGGCGCGGCGCACGTAGATGCCGGGCTCCACCGTGAGCGCCATGCCCGGCCGCAGCACGCGCCAGGGCTTCTCGCCGCCCTCGGGCGCGGCCTCGTGCGGCTCGCGGTAGTCGCCGCAGTCGTGCACGTCCATCCCGAGCCAATGGCCGGTGCGGTGCATGTAGAAGCGCTTGTATGCGCCGCTCTCGATCACGCCGTCGAGCGAGCCCGCCAGCAGGCCCGCGTCGATCATCCCCTGCGCCAGCACGCGCACCGCCGCGTCGTGCGGATCGGTGAAGCGGCGGCCCGGCCGGGTCTGCGCGATGGCCGCGGCCTGGGCGGCGAGCACGACGTCGTAGAGCTCGCGCTGCGGGCCGCTGAAGCGCCCGTTGACCGGGAAGGTCCGGGTGATGTCCGACGCGTAGCAGTCGAGCTCGCAGGCCGCGTCGATCAGCAGCAGCTCGCCGTCGCGCAGCTCGGCGTCGTTCTCGCGGTAGTGCAGCACGCAGGCGTTGCGCCCGCCCGCGACGATGGAGCCGTAGGCCGGGAAGGACGAGCCGCTGCGACGGAACTCGTGCAGCAGCTCGGCCTCCACCTCGTACTCGCGCCGGCCGGGCCGGGTGGCCTGCATCGCGCGCACGTGGGCGCGCGCCGAGATGCGACCGGCGCGCCGCATGGTGTCGGCCTCGTGCGCGTCCTTGACGAGGCGCATCTCGTCGAGCAGCGCCCGCAGGTCGTAGGCGGCAGCGGGCGCGGTCACGCCCGAACGGGCCTGCGCCCGCAGGGCGGCCAGCCAGCGCTGTACGGCGGCGTCGGTCTCGGGGCCCGCGGCGAGCGGATGGTAGACGGCGGGCCGGTCGGCGAGCAGCTTCGGCATCTCGGCGTCGAGCGACTCGAAGGGCAGCGCCTCGTCGAAGGCGAACCGGTCGCGGGCCGCGGCCGGCCCGAAGCGATGGCCGTCCCAGATCTCCCGCTCCTCGTTCTTGTCGCGGCAGAACAGCAGCGAGCGGGTCGACGCGGCGTCGGCGACGATCACCACCACCGCCTGCGGCTCGGGAAAGCCGGTCAGGTAGTGGAAGTAGCTGTCCGGGCGGTAGGGATAGTGCGCGTCGCGGTTGCGGATCACCTCGGGCGCCGTGGCGAGCACCGCCACGCCGCCGCCTCGGGCGCGCATCAGGTCGGCCAGACGGTGCCGGCGGGAGAGGTAGGGTTGCATCGCGCGTCCTCGTTCAGGCGTCGGGGGGCCGCGGCGCGGGCGCCCCGGCGGTCAATTGTGCATCCAGCTCGGCCAGCCGCTGCGGGGTGCCCACGTCGACCCAGCGGCCGGTGTGCCGTTCGGCGCCGGCCCGGCCTGCCTCGGCGGCCCGCCGCAGCAGGGGTGCGAGCGGGGCGCGCGCACCGGGCGGCACGCCGGCGAACAGCGCCGGGTGGTAGACGCCGATGCCGGCGAAGGTCAGCGACGGGGCGCCCGCCGCGGCCCGCGCGGCCGGGTCGGCCGCCGGCATGCGCAGGCGCCCGGCGTCGAGCAGGAAGTCGCCGCCCGGGTTGTGCGCCGGGTTGTCGACCAGCACGCACCAGGCGAGCCAGTCTGCGTCGGCGAGGCGGGCGGCGATGCCGAGGGCCCGCCCCGGGTTCCAGTCGCACCAGATGTCGCCGTTGACGACCAGGAAGGGCGCATCGCCCAGCAGCGGCAGCGCGCGCGCGATGCCGCCCGCGGTCTCGAGCGCCTCGCCCTCCGGCGAGTAGCGGATCGACACGCCCCAGGCGCGCCCGCAGCCGAGCTCGCGCTCGATGCGCTCGCCCAGCCACGCATGGTTGACGACCACGTCGCGGATGCCTGCCGCGGCGAGCCGGCGCAGGTGCCAGCCGATCAGGGGCTCGCCACCCGCGCGCAGCAGCGGCTTGGGGCAGGTGTCGGTCAGCGGGCGCATCCGCTCGCCGCGGCCCGCGGCCAGGATCATCGCCCGCATCGCAGGGCTCCGTTGGACGGGTCGGGGGTCAGAACGTGTAGCCCGTGCCGCCGTCGCGGGCCTCGATGCGATCGAGGAGGCGGGCGAGGGCGCCGAAGCCGTTGTAGCGGGCGAGCACGGCGTGCACGTAGCCCATCACGCGCGGCATGTCGGCCAGGTAGCCGTCCTTGCCGTCGCGGTGGTGGAGCCGCGCGAAGATGCCCAGGACCTTCAGGTGCCGCTGCAGGCCCATCCACTCGAAGTCGCGATAGAACTCGCCGAAGTCCGAGGACACCGGCAGCCTGGCCGCGAGCGCCTGCTGCCAGTAGCGGATCGCCCAGTCGATCACCGCCTCCTCGTCCCAGCGCACGTAGGCGTCGCGCAGCAGGGAGACGAGGTCGTAGGTGACGGGGCCGTGGACCGCGTCCTGGAAGTCGAGGATGCCGGGATTGCGCTCGCCCGGCAGCACCATCAGGTTGCGCGAGTGGTAGTCGCGGTGCACGTGCACGCGAGGCTGGGCCGCGACGTTGGCGAGCAGGGTCTCGAAGGCGGCCTCCAGCGTGGCCTGGTCGGCCGCGTCCAGCGTCACGCCCTTGTGGCGGGCCAGATACCAGTCGGGGAACAGGCGCAGCTCGCGCATCAGCAGCGCCCGGTCGTAGGGCGGGAAGCTGACCGCGTCGCTGGCGCGCTGCATCGCGACCAGCGCGCGCATGGCGTCGCCGTAGAGCGCGGGCGCGCGTACCGCGTCGAGCTGCGACAGGTAGGTCACCGCGCCGAAGTCCTCGAGCAGCAGGAAGCCGCGCGGCAGGTCGGCCGCGATCACGGCGGGCACGCTGACGCCGCTGCGCCCGAGGATGGTGGCCGCGTGCACGAAGGGCGCGCAGTCCTCCATCGGGGGCGGGGCGTCCATCGCGATCAAGGAGCCGCTGTGGCGAGCGGCCGCATCGACGCGGAAATAGCGGCGGAAGCTTGCATCGGCGGAGGCCGGGCGCAGGGTGTCCGGCTGCAGGCCGTGCCCTTCGGGCATCGAGCCAAGCCAGTCGCGGAGCAGGGAGAGTCGCGTGTCCATGAGGATCGGGATCGGCTCCCTATAATACGGGATCGAATCGCCGCGCCCCGAGCGCCGTCCAGAACCGCCTCGCATGCGCCGACGCATCCCCGTTCCCGGCCTGGCCACGACCGTCGCCGCGATCCTCGCGTCGATCGGGCAGGCTGCGGGCGCCCAGCAGCAGGGCGCGGGTCCGGGGATGACGCTGCGCCTCGAGACCGAGCTGCGCGAGAAAAACCTCACCGGCAGCGCGCCGCGCCCCACCTTCGCCCGCGGCGACAAGACCGGCGGGCGGACCGACCGCGAGATCACGCTCGAGGGCAATGCCGAGATCCGGCGCGCCGGAACCGTGATCCGTGCCGACCGCCTGACGCTCTACGAGGCCGACGACGAGGTCATCGCGGTGGGCAACGTGCGGATCGCGCGGGAGGGGCAGGTGTTCACCGGCCCGCAGCTGCAGCTCAAGCTCGACGCCAACCAGGGCTCGTTCGCATCGCCGCGCTTCTACCTGCCGCTCACCGGCGGTCGCGGCAACGCGGAACGGGTCGACTTCCTGGGCCGTGGCGAGGTCGCCTTCACCAACGCCGTCTACACCACCTGCCGCCCGGACGACCCCGACTGGTACCTCAAGGCCGGCAGCCTGACCCTCGACCGCGATGCCGACGAGGGCACCGCCCGCTCGGCGACCGTGTATTTCCAGGGCGTGCCGATCCTGGCCGCGCCGTACTTCGGGTTCCCGCTGGGCGACGAGCGCCGCAGCGGCTTCCTCGCACCGACGCTGTCGCTCACCAATACGGTCGGCGGCGAGATCCGGGTGCCCTACTACTGGAACATCGCGCCCAACCGCGACTTCACGCTGTTCACCAACTTCACCGGGCGGCGGGGCCTGCAGTTCGGGGGCATCGCCCGTTATCTCGAGCCGGCGCACGTCGGCACGACGATCTTCGAGTACTCCCCCCAGGACCAGGAGGCGGGCCGGTCGCGGTGGATGTTCAACAGCACCCACATCACCAACAACGTCGACGGCTGGTCGGGCGGCTGGACGCTGCGCGGCGTGTCCGACGACCAGTACTTCATCGACTACTCGCGGACCATCGTCCAGAGCTCCGAGCGCAGCCTGCCGCGCGATGCGTTCGTCACGCGCGCCTTCGGCGACTGGGTGGCGCGGGCGCGGGTGCTGCAGTACCAGAACATCCTCGAGGCGCGCGCATCCCCGCCCTACGACCGCCTGCCGCAGCTGACCCTGACCAACACGCAGCGCGACCTGCGGGGATTCGACCTGGGCTTGGTCGCCGACGCCACCGCGTTCAGCCGCGACCTGCCCGGCTCGGCGCAGGGCTCGCGGCTGATCGTCAATCCGTCGGTCGCCTATCCCTTCGGCGGGCCTTCGTGGTTCGTGACGCCGCGCGCCTCGGTGCACGCGACCACATACCGGCTCGACGTGAATCCGTCCGGCCCGCTCGACATCGGCCGGGTCGTGCCCACGGTCGCGCTGGACTCGGGCCTGATCATGGAGCGGCCGACCACGCTCGGCGGGCGCGACATGGTGCAGACGCTGGAGCCGCGGCTGCTGTACGTCTACACGCCCTACCGCGACCAGAGCATGATCCCGGTGTTCGACTCGGCGGTCAGCAACCTGAGCTTCGCCTCGCTCTTCAACGACAACGTGTTCGCCGGCGGCGACCGCATCGCCGATGCCAACCAGCTCACCGCGGGCGCGATCTCGCGCTTCATCGACCCCGGCACCGGCGTCGAGTCGCTTCGGCTCGCCGCGGCGCAGCGCGTCTATTTCTCCGAGCAGCGGGTCACGATCCCTGGCGTGCCCACCCGCACCGATTCGCGCTCCGACCTGCTGCTGGCCGCCTCGGGCAACCTCGGCGGCGGCCAGAACATCGACGCCGCGGTGCAGGTGTCGCTGACCGAGCCCTCGGTGCCCAGGGTGGGGGTGTCGTGGCGCTACTGGCCCGCGGCCGACCGCCTGCTCAACGTGGCGCTGCGCTACCAGGAGAAGGACTACGCGCAGATCGATACCTCGTGGCGCTGGCCGATCTCGCGGAACTGGAACACCCTCGGGCGGGTCAACTACTCGTTCCTGCGCGATCAGTTCAATCCGACCACGGGCATGGTCGCCCCGGTGCAGCCCCAGCTGCTCGAGGGCCTGTTCGGCCTCGAGTACCTGGCCGACTGCTGGACCGTCCGGTTGGTCGCGCAGCGCTTCGTGACGGCCAGCTCGCAGCGCACCAGCGCCTTCTTCGTCCAGCTCGAGCTCAACGGCCTGGCCAGGATCGGTCTGGACCCCTTCGATATACTGACGCGAAACATCCCCGGCTACCGGCCGCCCTCGCAGCGGCCCGTGCCGCCGTCGAAGTTCTACGGATACGAATGAACACACGCTTGCACATCAGCGCGCTGGCGGTGCTGCTGGCCATCGCATCGCCGGCAGCCCTCGCGCAGTTCCGCGTGCCGCAGGGCGGTACCGAGTCCCGCCTGTCCGTCGCGCCGGTCGTGCCGCCGGCGGCCCCCGGCGCGCCCCGGCCCGTCGACCGGGTGATCGCCGTCGTGAACACCGAGGCGATCACCGATCGCGAGCTCGACGCCCGGGTGCGCGCCATCACGCGCAGGCTGAAGTCCCAGGGCGTCGAGTTGCCGCCCGAGCCGGAGATGCGCAAGCAGGTCCTCGAGCGGATGATCCTCGACCGCGCTCAGGTCCAGGCGGCCGCCGACGCGGGCGTGAGGATCGACGACGCCGCGATCGACCGGGCCGTCGGCCGGATCGCCCAGGAGTCGAAGATCAGCGTAGCCCAGCTTCGCGAGCGCCTGGACGCCGACGGCGTGTCCTTCCGGCAGTTCCGCCAGGAACTCGGTGCCGAGATGGCCATCGGCCGGATGCGCGAGCGCGAGATCGAGTCCAGGGTCCAGGTCTCGGAGGCCGAGATCGACGCCTACCTCGCCGAGCAGGCGGGCCGGCCTGAAGGGCCGGTCGAGTACAACATCGCGCAGGTCCTGGTGCGCGTGTCCGAGGATGCGACGCCCGACGTCGTGGAGCGGGCACGCGTCCGCGCCGAGACGGTCGCCGCCGAGGCGCGCGGCGGCATGGACTTCGCCCGGATCGCGGCCAACGCGTCGCAGGGGCCGGATGCCCTTGCCGGCGGCGTGATCGGCCTGCGTCCGGCCGACCGCCTGCCGCCTCTCTTCGTCGAGGCGGTCGCGCAGTTGCCGGTCAACGGCATCTCGCCGGTGGTACGCAGCCCGGCGGGCTTTCACGTGCTCAAGCTGATCGAGCGGCGCAGCGCCGGGGGCAGCCGGATCTCGAGCGCGCCGGTCCGCCAGACCCGGGCCCGCCATATCCTCGTGCGGGTCAACGAGCTGAACCCCGAGTCCGAAGTGGTGCGCCGCCTGACCGAGATCCGGGAGCGCATCGAGGCCGGCACGGTCGAGTTCGCCGACATGGCGCGGCAGTACTCGGCCGACGGCAGCGCACAGCAGGGCGGCGACCTCGGCTGGGTCTACCCGGGCGACACCGTCCCCGAGTTCGAGCGCGCGATGGATGCGCTCGAACCGGGTAAGACCGCCGGCCCGGTGCGCACGCCCTTCGGCTACCACCTGATCCAGGTCACCGATCGGCGCACCGACGAGGCCTCGCCCGAGCGCATGCGGGCGGCCGCGCGCGGCGCGCTGCGCGAGCGCAAGACGGCAGAGGCCTACCAGGAATGGGCCACCCAGGTCCGCGACCGCGCCTACGTCGAATACCGACTCGACGACCGGTGAAGCACGCGCCGCGCAAGCGTTTCGGTCAGCACTTCCTCACTGACGCGTCCGTCCTCGCCGCGATCGTCGATGCGATCGCGCCCCGGCCGGGCGACCGGATCGTCGAGATCGGACCCGGCCTCGGCGCGCTGACAGGGTGGCTGCTGCAGCGCACCGACTCGCTCGACGCCGTCGAGATCGACCGCGACCTGGTCGCGCGCCTGCGCCGACGCTGGCCCGAGCCGACGCTGCGCGTGCACGAGGGCGATGCGCTGTCCTTCGATTTCGCGGCGCTGGCGGGCGACGGGCGGCTGCGCCTGGTGGGCAACCTGCCCTACAACATCTCCAGCCCCCTGCTGATCCGCCTGCTCGACTTCCGCCCGATCGTCAGCGACCAGCACTTCATGCTGCAGAAGGAAGTGGTCGACCGGATCGTTTCGTCGCACGGCGTGGCCGCCTTCGGGCGCCTGAGCGTGATGCTGCAGGCCTTCAACCGGGTGGAGCAGCTCTTCGATGTGCCGCCCGAGGCCTTCGACCCGCCCCCGAAGGTGCAGTCCTCGGTGGTCCGGCTCCAGCCGCTCGCCGAGCCGCTCGCACGCGATGTCAGGATGCTCGAACGCCTGCTGTCGGTCGCCTTCAACCAGCGGCGCAAGATGCTGCGGGGGACCCTGCTGCCATGGCTGCGGGCCCAGGGCGTCGACCCGGAGGACCCGCGCTTCGGCCTGGCGCCCACCGCGCGGCCCGAGGAGATCCCGGTGGTGCAGTGGGGCAGGGTGGCCGATGCGATGCTCGACGCGGCCGTGGCTGCGCGGCCCGCCGCGACGCCCGATCCGGTCCCCGGGGCCTAGACCGCCTCGCGGACCCGGGCCGGCGCGCCGTTCAGCGCTGGATCAGTTCGATCTTGTAGCCGTCGGGGTCCTGCACGAAGGCGATCATCGTCGTGCCGCCCTTGACCGGGCCGGCCTCGCGCGTCACCGTGCCGCCGGCGGCCTTGATGCGCGCGCAGGCGGCCACCGCGTCCTCGACCTGTAGCGCCATGTGCCCAAACGCGGTGCCCTGCTCGTAGCGCTCGACCCCGTAGTTGTAGGTGAGCTCGAGCTCGGCGTGCTCGGGGTTGCTGCCGTAGCCGACGAAGGCCAGCGAGTAGTTCTGGTCCGGCCGGTCGGTGGTGCGCAGCAGCTTCATGCCCATCACGCGGGTGTAGAAGTCGATCGAGCGCTGCAGGTCGCCGACCCTGAGCATGGTGTGGAGGATTCGCATCGGGGTCCTGGTCAGCTCATCGTGAGGTCGTCGGGGTAGTCCTTGAGCATGCGCCGGGCCGCCTCGAACTCCGGCAGCAGCGCCTGCACCGTGGCCCAGAAGCGCGGGCCGTGGTTCATCTCCCTGAGGTGCGCGAGCTCGTGGGCGACCACGTAGTCGACGATCTCGATCGGGAAATGCACCAGCCGCCAGTTCAGGCGGATCGATCCGTCGGGTGCGCAGCTGCCCCACCGCGTGCGGGCCGACGACAGCCGCCAGCCGGTGGGCGCCTGGCCCAGCCGCGCGCTGTAGATCGGCAGGCGCTGCGCGAACACCTCGCGCGCCTGGCCCTGCAGCCACACCTGCACGACCGCGCGCAGCTGCTCCGGATCGGCCTGGGGGGGCAGGCTCACCCGAAGGGTGTCGCCCTCGAGGACCACGCGGCGTGGCGAGGCCTCCAGCCGCATCGTGAGCGTGCGCCCGAGGAAGGCGACGGTTCCGCCGTCCTCCCAGCGCACCGTCAGGCGCTCGCGGCGCTGGGCGTGCTCACGCCACTCGACCAGCTTGCGCAGGATCCAGCGCTCCTTGTCGGCGAGTGCCGAGTCGATGTCGGCCAGCGTCACCCAGCGCGGTGCGGTCACTCGCAGGCCGGTGTCATCGACGTAGAAGCCGATGGTGCGCCGGCGCGACCGGCGCAGCTCGTACTCGACAGCGTGCTCGCCCAGGCGGGCGACGCGCCGGCCGGCGCGGGGCGGCGAGCCGGGCGGCTGGCCGGGCGCGACACCGGGCGGCAAGCGCAGCGGATGGCGGGGCGGGGCGGCTGACGGCGGGTCGAACAGCGGCAGCGTCAGCTGCAGCGCCGCATCGCCGGCGGCCCGGGCGAGGTCAAGAAGTCGCTTCATGCACAACGACGGGAGGTTCGGGGCTTCGATAGGCGTGGGGGCTGATGCGCCGCATCTCGGCTTCGATCCAGCGCTCCACTTCGACGTTGATGGCTTCGGGCCGGCGGCCCGCCGTCTGGATGAGGGGGCCGATCGAGACGGTGACCAGGCCGGGCGTCTTGACGAACCGCCGCTTGGGCCAGCACTCGCCGGCATTGACCGCGATGGGCACGACCGGCGCGCCGGTGCGCAGCGCCAGGCGCGCGCCGCCGCTCTTGTACTGGCCCTGCGAGCCGACCGGCGTGCGCGTGCCCTCAGGGAACAGGATGATCCAGCGGCCGTCGGCGAGCACCTGCTTGCCCTGCGCCACGACCGACCCGAACGCGTCGCGACCCTTGCGCCTGTCGATGTGGATCATGTTCAGCAGGCCGATGCCCCAGCCGAAGAACGGGATCCACAGCAACTCGCGCTTGAACACGAAGCACAGCTGGCGCGGCATCCACGACACGAAGAAGAAGGTCTCCCAGGTCGACTGGTGCTTGGACAGGAGCACCGCCGGACCGTCGGGCAGGTTGTCCAGGCCGCGTACCTGCCAGCGGATCCCGAGCAGGGTCCGCGCCGCCCACAGCACCATCCGCGGCCAGCCGATGGTGAACCGGTATCGCACCGACAGCGGCGCCGGGGCGAGCAGCAGGCACCCGATGCCCCAGGGCACGACGGTGACCGTCTGGAACAGCATGAACAGGACGGTTCGGATGACCAGCATCGGCGTCGCTCCGGAGGTGCTGCGCGCGGCGGGGCTCAGGACGCGAGCTCGGCCGCGATCGCGGCGAGGTTCACGCGGACCAGCGTACCGGGCGGCAGCGCGCCCGCCTCGAAGGTCTCGCGGCCATGGCCGGTGAGCACGAGCACCGGGCGGCAGCCCGCGGCATGGGCTGCCTCGAGGTCGACCCGCGAGTCGGCGACGACCACCGTGGTGGCCGACGGCACGCCCAGCCGCGCGAGCGCATCGCCCAGCGCGGCGGCGGCGGCGGCGGCGCGATCGGGCGATCCGGCAGGCGGCACGAACAGCACGAGGTCGATCCTGCCGCCGTGACTGGCGACCTCTTCGACCATCCGCGCGTGCACCGCGTTGAGCGCGGACATGTCGCACGCGCCTCGCGCCAGCGGGCCGCGGTCGGCCATCACCGCCACGCGCCATCCGGCGTGGTTCAGGCGCGCGATGGCCGCTGCCGAGCCGGGCAGCGACTGCCAGTCATCGGGCCGCGTGGTGCGGCCATCGGCGTCCCTGGACACGACGCCGTCTCGATCGATGATGAACAGTTTCACGACGCGCAGTGTAGCCGTCAGGCGGCGAGTTTCGACAGGTCGGCCACGCGATTCATGAGACGGTGGAGCCCGCCCAGCAGCGTCAGCCGGTTGGCGCGCAGCCGGGGGTCGTCGGCATTGACCATCACCGAGTCGAAGAAGGCGTCGACCGGCGTGCGCAGGCCGGCGAGGGTGGTGAGCGCGCCGGCGTAGTCGAGCGCGGCCAGGCTGCGCTCGGCGCGCGGCGCGACCGCCGCGATCGCGGCGTCGAGCGCGCGCTCGGCGGGCTCGGTCAGCAGCGACGCGTCGACGGCGCCCTGCGTGTCGATGCCTTCGGCCTTGCGCAGGATGTTGCCGATCCGCTTGTTCGCGGCGGCCAGGCTGGTCGCCTCGGGCAGGGCACGGAACGCCGCGATGGCGTCGAGGCGCGGCAGCACGCGGTCGAGGCGGTCGGCGTCGGTGGCGAGCACCGCGTCGATGTCGGCGCCGGGGTAGCCGCGCTCGCGCAGCCAGCCGCGCAGCCGGTCGGTCGCGAAGGCGTGCAGCCCGTCGGCGTCGGGCGTGACGGCGGGCACCTGCGAGAAGCTCGCGAACGCCTGGTCGAGCAGGGCTCGCAGCGCGGGCGCCTGGCCGCCTGCGGGCACCGGCCGCTCGATCAGCATGCGCACCACGCCGAGCGCGTGGCGGCGCAGCGCGAACGGATCGCGGTCGCCGGTGGGATGCGCGCCGATGCCCCAGATGCCGGCAAGCGTTTCGAGCTTGTCGGCCAGCGCGACCGCCGTACCCACGCCGGTGGCCGGCAGCGCGTCGCCCGCGAAGCGCGGCTGGTAGTGCTCGGCGATCGCCTGGGCGATCTCGGGGGCCTCGCCGTCGTGGGTCGCGTAGTGGCGACCCATCGTGCCCTGCAGCTCGGGAAACTCCCCGACCATGCCGGTGAGCAGGTCGGCCTTGGCGAGCAGCGCTGCGCGGTCGGCGGACTCGGCGTCGACCCCGAGCTGCGAGGCGATCCCTCGCGCCAGCGATCGGACGCGCTCGGTGCGCTGCGCCTGCGTGCCGAGGCGGGCGTGGTACACCACCGAGCCGAGCTGCGACGTGCGGTCGACGAGGCGCAGCTTCTTGTCCTGCTCGAAGAAGAAGCGCGCGTCGGCCAGCCGCGGCCGCACGACCCGCTGGTTGCCGTCGACGATCAGCGATGGATCCGCGACGTCCATGTTGGAGACGATCAGGAAGCGCGGCTCGAGCCGGCCGGACGCATCGAACAGCGGGAAGTACTTCTGGTTGGTCCGCATCGTGAGGATCAGGCACTCCTGCGGCACCGCGAGGAACTCGGCCTCGAAGGCGCCGGCGTAGACCGCCGGCCATTCGACCAGCGCGGTCACCTCGTCGAGCAGCGGCCCGACCGCCAACTCGTCGCCGAGCGACGCGCCGAGCGCCGCGGCTTTTGCGCGCAGCAGCGCGTCGATGCGCGCGCGGCGCTCCGGGAAGGACGCGACCACGCGGCCGCGCTCGGCGAGCAGCGACTCGTACTGCGCGGCATGCGGCAGCTCGATGTCGGCGTCGCCCTGGAAGCGGTGGCCATGCGTGAGGCCTCCCGACTGCAGGCCGAGCACCGACGCGGGGACGACGCGCGCGCCGTGCAGCACGACCAGGCCGTGGGCAGGCCGCACGAAGCTCACGCTGGTGGCGCCGTCGGCCAGCTGGTATTGCATCGCCTTGGGGATCGGCAGCCGGGTGACGGCCTGCTCGAGCAGGCCGTGGACCGCCTGCGCGAGCGTGGCGCCGGCCGCGGTGCTGCGATAGAAGAAGCATTCCTGCTTGCCGTCGGTGGCCCGCACCAGCCCCTCCACGGCCGCGCCCTGCTTGTCGGCCCACTTGCGCAGCGCGAGCGTGGGCTGCCCGGCGGCGTCCAGGCCCACCGCGACCGACGGGCCCTTCGCCTCGACCGCGCGGTCCTCGGCGCGGTCGCGCACGTCGGCCACGCGCACCGCGAGGCGGCGCGGCGTCGCGAACACGTCCACCGCGCAGCCCGCGGGCGCGAGGCCCTGGGCGCGCAGCCCGTCGACGATGGTGGCGGCAAAGGACTCGCCCAGGCGCGCGAGCGCCTTGGGCGGGAGTTCCTCGGTGAACAGCTCGATCAGCAGCGGCTCGTTCATGGCGCGGGGGTCAGGCGGCGCGCGCCGGCGCGGCGGCGCGGGCGAGCATGGGGAAGCCGAGCCGCTCGCGCGACGCGTGGTAGGCGTGGGCGACCGCGCGCGCCAGCACGCGCACCCGGCCGATGTAGCCGGCCCGCTCGGTGACCGAGATGGCCCCGCGCGCATCCAGCAGGTTGAAGGTGTGGGAGCACTTCATGACCATCTCGTAGGCGGGCAGCGCGAGCGCCACGTCGATCAGCCGCTGCGCCTCGGCCTCGTACTCGTCGAAGTGCCGGAACAGCATCTGCGCGTTGGAGTGCTCGAAGTTGTAGGCCGACTGCTCGACCTCGTTCTGGTGGAACACGTCGCGATACAGCACGCCGTCGGTCCACACTAGGTCGTACACGCTCTCGACGCCCTGCAGGTACATCGCGAGGCGCTCGAGCCCGTAGGTGATCTCGCCGGTGACCGGCTGGCACTTCAGCGAGCCGACCTCCTGGAAGTAAGTGAACTGCGTGACCTCCATGCCGTTGAGCCACACCTCCCAGCCCAGCCCCCAGGCGCCGAGCGTCGGCGACTCCCAGTCGTCCTCGACGAAGCGCACGTCGTTGCGCGAGGTGTCGATGCCCAGCGCGCGCAGCGAGCCGAGATAGAGCTCCAGGATCTCGGGCGGCGAGGGCTTGAGCACCACCTGGTACTGGTAGTAGTGCTGCAGGCGATTGGGGTTGTCGCCGTAGCGCCCGTCCTTCGGGCGGCGCGAGGGCTGCACGTAGGCGGCCCGCCAGGGCTCGGGCCCGATCGCGCGCAGGAAGGTCGCAGTGTGGAAGGTGCCGGCCCCGACCTCCATGTCGTAGGGCTGCAGCAGCGCGCATCCCTGGCGGTCCCAGTACTCCTGCAACCGCAGGATCACGTGCTGAAAGCTGAGCATCGGTGCATGGCGGCCGCCGGCGCGGCGCGTGGATGAGGGCGGGAAGGGCGGATTCTATCGGGTTTGCGCCGGACGCTCCCCGCGTCGCCCCACCGCGGCGGCGGCGAGCGCGAGCAGCGCCGCCAGCAGCGCGGGCAGGTTGCCTGCCCGCGCGAACGGCGTGAGCCCGCCGGTACCCTGCACGCTGACCTCGAGCACGCCCGCGGTGTGGGGCGAGAGCTGCGCGAGCACGCGCCCGCGCGCGTCGATCGCGGCGGTCACGCCGGTGTTGGTCGCCCTCAGCATCGGCCGGCCGGTCTCGAGCGCGCGCATCCGCGCGATCTGCAGGTGCTGGGGCAGGGCATGCGAGCGCCCGAACCACGCGATGTTGCTGACGTTGGCGAGCACCGTCGCACCCGCCTCGCCGAGCAGCGACATCCGGATCTCCTCGCCGAACAGGTCCTCGTAGCAGATGTTGAATGCGATGCGCTGGCCGCCGACCTCGAAGGTCGGCTGCACCGGCGCCCCGCGCGCGAAGTCGCCGAGCGGGATCTGCATCATCCGCACGAACCATCCGAAGCCCCAGGGGACGAACTCGCCGAACGGGACCAGGTGGTGCTTGTCGTAGCGCGGCGCGGGCACGCGCGGATCGGCCGCATGCGCGGGCGTGAGCAGCAGCACGCTGTTGGCGAGCCGCGGTGCGCCGTGCGCAACGGGCGCCACGACGCTGGGCAGGCCGACCGCCAGCGCGTGACCGCGTGCCACGTGGGCGAGGATGCTCCGGGCGATGGGTTCGGGCGTGCGCTCCCACGGCACCGTCCACGCGGTCTCGGGCAGGATCGTCAACGTGGCGGTGCCCGCCTCGAAGCGCGCAGCGTAGTCCTGCATCGCGGCCACGACCCGGTCCGCGCGGAACTTCATCGACTGCTCGACGTTGCCCTGCACGAGCCGCACCGCGAGCGGCGGTCCGGCGGGCTGCGTCCAGCCGCCGCGGGGGATCGCGAGCGCGCCCGCGAGGAGCGCGGCCGCGAGCAGCGCCGGGCGGGCCGCCGCCCGCGCCACCGCCAGCGGCCTGATCGGGATGCCGCCGTGCGCGTCGGCGACGCCGCCGGCGCGCCCGGTGGCCGGCCACGCGCCGGCGAGCAGCGCCGCCACCGCGACCGCGGCGAGCCCGATCGCATGGACGCCGGCGACCGGTGCGATCCGCCCCAGCGGCCCGTCGATCTGCGCATAGCCGAGCGCCAGCCACGGAAAGCCGGTGAAGACCCAGCCGCGCGCCATCTCGGCGACCGTCCAGGCGCCGGCCAGGGCGGCGGCGAGCGCCAATGGCCCGCGCGTGCCCGCGACCCGCCAGGCGAGCCAGCTCGCGGCGCTCGGGTAGAGCGACAGGTAGGCCGCGAACAGGACCACGGCGGCCGCGGCCATCGGGGCCGGCATCCCGCCGTAGTCGTGCATGCTGACGAACAGCCACGACAGGCCCGCACCGAACCAGCCCATGCCGAAGGCGGCCGCGAGGCCGGCCTGCGCGAGAGGGGTCGCGCCGCGCGCCGCCGCCACGCGCATGAGCGCGAACAGGCCCGCGACTGCGCCGAGCGACACCGTCCAGTGCTGCCACGGTGAGAAGCCCGCGGCGTTGAGCAGCCCGAGGGCGAGCGCGGCGAGGCCACCCGCCAGGCCGGCAGGCCAGCGGCGCCGCGTCATCCGCGCGGCGCCCGGTCGGGCCGGCCGGCCTGCGCCGCGTCAGACCGCACGCGGCCCCTCGGGCAGGCGTTCGACCAGCAGCAGCCGCACCGAGCGGGGCGCGGCGCGCAGCACCTCGAAGCGCAGCCCCGCGAGCTCGATGCGATCGCCGCGGCGCGGCACGCGGCCGAAGCACGCGGTGACGAGACCACCGACCGTATCGACGTCGGTGTCGTCGAGCGCGCTGCCCAGGCGCTCGTTGAACTGCCCGATCGGCGTCGACGCGAGCACCCGCAGGCGGGGTCCGCTCGGACTCTCGCCCACCTCGACGATGTTGTCGGATGCATCGGCATGATCGAACTCGTCGTCGATGTCGCCCACGATCTGCTCGAGCACGTCCTCGATCGTGATCAGCCCGGCGACGCGGCCGTACTCGTCGACCACCACCGCGATGTGGTTGCGGTTGATGCGGAAGTCGCGCAGCAGCACGTTGAGCCGCATGGACTCCGGGATGAAGGCGGCCGGCCTGAGCAGCGCGCGGACCGAGCCGCTCGGGTCGGCCACCAGGCGCAGCAGCTCCTTTGCGTTGAGGATGCCGATCACGTTGTCGCGCTCGCCCTCCACCACGGGGAAACGCGTGTGCGCGGTCCGGATCACGAACGGCACGAGTTCGGGCAGCGCCAGCGCGATGTCGATCACGTCCATCCGGTTGCGCGGGATCATGATGTCGCCGGCCGAGAGCTCGGCGACCTGCAGCACCCCCTCGATCATCGACACCGCGTCGGCGTCGAGCAGGTCGCGCTCCTGCGACTGGCGCAGCAGTGTCTGCAGCTCCTGCAGCTGGGCGCGATCGTCGGGCGTGCGCTGGAGCATCGCCGACATGCGGTCGAGCAGGGACTGTCTCGGCCTGCTCGACGAGGGGTCTGACATCGGGTGGATCGGGGAGTCGGGACGCGCGCAGGATACCGGAGAAGCAGGGGGCGACCAAGTTCGCGGCGAGCCGGCAGGGCGGCGCCTGGCGCGTCAGCGGTAGGGGTCGGCGATCCTGAAGCGGCGCAGCACCTCGGTCTCGCGCGCCTCCATCTCGCGCGCGTCGCCTTCGTCCTCGTGGTCCATGCCCTGTGCGTGCAGCACGCCGTGCACCACCAGGTGCGCGAGGTGTTCGCGCAGCGTCTTGCGCTGGCCGCGCGCCTCGCTTGCGACCACCGGCAGGCAGATGACGATGTCGGCCTCGATCGGCCCGCCCCCTGCGGGGGCGTCGTAGGCGAAGGTCAGCACGTTGGTCGCGTAGTCCTTGCCGCGGAAGCCCGCGTTCAGCCTGCGGCCCTCGGCCTTGCCGACCAGCCTGAGCGTGAGCGCCGCGTCGTGCGCGAGCGCCGCGAGCGCCCAGCGCCGCAGCTGCGGCCGGTCGGCCGGGCAGTCGCCCGCGGCGGCGTCGTGCTGGATCGACAGCGCGAGCCGGGGCGCGGCGCGCCCGGTCGAGCGCGGCGCGCCCGCCCCGCTACTTGCCGTCGCGCTGCGCCTGGGCATCGTAGGCATCGACGATCCGCGCCACCAGCGGGTGTCGCACGACATCGGTGCTGTCGAACTCGGTGAAGGCGAGGCCGCGCACCTCGCGCAGGATGCGGCGCGCCTCGATGAGGCCGGACGGCTGGCCGCGCGGCAGGTCCATCTGCGTCATGTCGCCCGTCACCACGGCGCGCGAGCCAAAGCCGATGCGCGTGAGGAACATCTTCATCTGCTCGGGCGTGGTGTTCTGCGCCTCGTCGAGGATGATGAAGGCCTGGTTGAGCGTGCGCCCGCGCATGTAGGCGAGCGGCGCGATCTCGATCGACTGGCGCTCGAACATCTTCGCGACGCGCTCGAAGCCCATCAGGTCGTAGAGCGCGTCGTAGAGCGGGCGCAGGTAGGGGTCGACCTTCTGGGCAAGGTCGCCCGGCAGGAAGCCCAGGCGCTCGCCGGCCTCGACCGCGGGCCGGGTCAGCACGATCTTCTTGACGGTGTCGCGCTCGAGCGCGTCGACCGCGCATGCGACGGCGAGATAGGTCTTGCCCGTGCCCGCCGGGCCGATGCCGAACGTGATGTCGTGGGACAGGATGTTGCGCAGGTACTCGCGCTGGCGCGGCGTGCGCCCCTGCAGGTCGGTGCGCCGCGTGTGCAGCACCGGAGAGTCGTCCTCGGCGGGCGCGGTTGCGGCGTCGAGCGCGCGCGTGGCGCGCTCCTCGCGCGTGGCGCGAAGGTCGACGAGCCCGAGCTGCACGTCGTCGACCGACAGCGGGGCCTGGGCCCGGGCGTAGAAGTGCTCGAGCGCCAGCACCGCGTTGCGTGCAGGCGCGGCGCCGCCCTCGACCGAGAACGTGTCGGCCCTGCGGGAGATCCGCACTTCGAAGGCCTCCTCGATCCGGCGCAGGTTCTCGTCGACCGCGCCGCACAGGTTGGAGAGCCGGCGGTTGTCGGCCGGATCGGGTCGGAACTGCAGGATGCTGCTCTTCAAGGTGCCTCGCCGGGTTGCATCCCAAAGTCTACCGGCATCGGGCCCGGGGCGCGGCCCCGGCGCCGGCGGGCGCTCACGGGTTGCGCCGCAGGACGCCGACGCCGCTGATGGTGGTGCCACCTTGACCGGTGCCGCCGACGGTGTAGGCGATGCCGAGGCGCGCGGCCTCGGGGCCCAGGAATCCGCCCGACACCGCCGCACGGCAGGGGTTGGTCGGGGTGCATCCCAGCGCGTTGGCCGGGTTGTCGGGCAGGACCTCGAGCGTGCCCCGAAAGCTGTTCGTCCCGGTCATGGTCAGGTTGCTGGCGCCGGGGTTGGCCAGGCCGCCGGTGGACGAGAAGCGGTAGCGCGCGTCGCCCTCGAACTGGACCTTGCTCTCGTAGCCGACGCGCGTGTTGTGGCCGGTGGCAAACTGCACGATCGCGCTGGCGAGGAAGATGCCGGGGGCGCGCGAGCCGTCGGAGAAGGTGGGCTGCGTGGCGCCGGCGAGCTGGTAGAAGCCCGAGCCCTGCGTGGGCATGGTCAGGGTCGGGATGCCGACCAGGTAGTGCATGCCGGCCCGCGCCGACTGCGCAGGGTCGCTGCTCACGCCCATCACGCTGGCGCGCGCGGGCCCGTCGATCCAGCGGCCCCAGGACGCGATGCCGTCGTTGCCGGCGTCGGCGACCGAGGCGCGGCCGCGCGACAGGCACAGCACATCGGGGCACAGCCCGATCGACTGCAGCCGCAGGTCGGCATCGAGGCCGATGCGGGCCGCACGGGCCGACAGCGTCGCTTCGGTGACGCCGGGGGCGTGGCGCAGCTCGATCCTGAGCAGCCGCGCATCGAGGAGGCCGGCGGACAACTGGAGCGGCGGCACGGGCGCGGGCAGGCCGGAGTCGGCGGAGCCGGCGGGGCCGATGGCGTCGGTCGAAGCCGGCGGATCCGTCGGAACCACCGAGGCCGTCGGAACCACCGGGGCCGTCGGAACGGCCGAACCCGCCGAACCCCCGGTTCCCGCAGCCGCACCGGTTGCGGACCCTGTGCCCGAGGCTGCGTCCCTGGGAGGAGCGGCCATGAACGGCGCGCCGGGGGCGATGCCGGCCTGCAGCGTGGCGGCCAGTGGAACGACCACCGCCGCCAGCAGCCCGCCGTCGGTACGGATCGCGTTGGGCGACACCGACTGCGCCGATGCCGCGACGTCGAAGAGGCTGCCGGCGTCCGTGCTTGGCGGGGCCGGATCACGGCGGGCGGGTCCGGCCTCGGTCGGTGGTGCCGTCGGGACGGCGGCGACCATGCGCGGCCCCGCGCTCGCGGCGCTCGCCGCAGCGGCCGTGTCGGCGATCGCGCGGATCGCGGCGCTCGCCAGGTCGCCGAGCCAGGTGCCCGCGCCGATCGAGCCGCCCGCGCGCGGGGCCGGGCCGGATGTGGCGACCGTCTCCTCGGCCGGTGCGTCCGCTGCCCGCGGCGACGGGTCCGATGCGAGCTCGAGGGGCGCGGTGGCGGCAGGCGCCCGTTCGGGCGCATCGGAGTCCGCCGCGACGCCGGACTGGCCGCCCGACGGATCGGCCGTGCCGCGCACGCCCTGAGGCGCGGCTGTGCTGCGCCCGGCCACCTGCGGGATGCCGGTCGTCGCCGACGACATGGCGAGTCGGGCGGGTGCGCCCTCGATTGCGGCCGCGCTCGCAGGCGCGCTTATGCCGGCCCTGATGGCGGACGCCCCGTCCTGCCCGGCGATGCCCGCGAGCCGGGCGGCCCGCGCCGCGGTCGCGCGAGCAGAGGCCTCGGCGACGGTGCCGCCGCCGCGCATGCCGGTGGGCGTCAGGACCGGCCGCTCGGTGGTGGGCTGCGCTGGCCGGTCCGCCGACGGCACGTGCACGGCCGCGCCCGCGGCGACCTCGGTCGAGCCGCTGCGGTTGACCACCACCACGCGCCCTTCGGACACTGCCACGCGCAGGCCGGCGCTGCGGCCCGGGCGGCAGTCGGGCTCGCAGACGGTCTCCTCGGCCACGAACTCGGTGCCCCGCACCCCGACGGTGGCGGTGGGCGTGATCAGGCGGTAGTCGTCGTGGTCGCGCTTGCCGATCGCGCCGGTCAGCGTGCGCAGCGAGCCGCGCACCAGGGCGAAGAAGCCGCGCTGCGCGCCGGCGTCGAATCGGTACTCGTCGATGCGGAACTGGCTGCCCGGCTGCAGCGAGACGATGGAGCCGTCGGAGAAGCGCACCTGGGCGCGGCCGTTGCCGCCGGTATCGATCCGGTCGCCGGCGCTCACCACGTCGCCGCCCACCGGGCGGCGCACGCTCACCGTGCCCCCGGGCCCGGCGCGCGACACCACGACATCGCCGGCCACGAGGTGGAAGCGGCCGTCGTCGGCGCAGGCGGGCGTCCACAGCAAAGCGCCCAGGGCGAGCGCCGTTGCCTGCAGCGCCATCGCCAGCCGCCGCGGTCGGGCGTCGTGGCCGAGCGGGCGGTGCATGCTCAGAACCTGTAGCGGGCGTAGACGAAGGCCTGGGTGCGCCGGAAGTCGTTCGGTGCCACGGTCGAGGCGTTGGCGGTCCAGGCGATCGCGGGTGCGACCGTCAGCCGGCGGTCCACCTCGTACTCGAGGCCCGCGCGCAGGTCGTGCTGCCGGTCGATGCGCAGGGTGCCGAACAGCGGCTCGATCGCGTCGAACTCGCGTCGCTCGTAGGACCAGCCGACGCTGGCCCGCAGGCGCGGCGCCACGACCGCGGCCAGGGCGGTGCGGATGCCGCGAAAGCCGAAGGACAGTTGGGGCACGTCGTCGTGGACTGTCTCGTTGCCGCCGTACAGGCTCGCCGCGAGGGTCGGCGCGAGCGCGCCGCCGAAGCCGTGGGCCAGGGTCACGCCCGCCGCCCTACGCTGCGCATCGCGCACCGCCTCCTCGGGGAAGAACAGCTCGAAGACCTGCGCGTAGGCGCCGACCTGGGTGCGCGGCCCGCTGTCCCACTGCCACTGCACGATCGCACCCGTCGCGTCGCGGAAGGCCGCGCCATCGAGTCTCAGGTGCTGGTGCTGCAGGCTCATCGAGTAGCGGTGCGTTCCGGTCGCGGTTGCCAGGCCGGCGTACAGATCCGCCGAACCGGTGTCGATATTGTGCTGGCTTGCATTGACGCGTTGGGCGATCTGTAGACCGGCAGTCCAGTCGAGCCAGCCGTTGATCGGGGCGACGTACGTGACCCCTGCTGAAACGGCCGCGAACGCGCTGCTGCGGGGCTGGCTCGCGGGCAGCGGCACCAGCGACTGGCCGTCCGAGAGCACCCATTGGCCGAAGGAGCTGCCGAAGTTGACGTTGGTGTCCCAGCCTGTTCCGGCCTCGAGCAGCACGATCCATTGCGGGCGGCGACCCTCGCCGAGCCGCGCGACCGTGTCGAGGTAGCGCTGCACCGTGTCGCGCACCTGCGGGGGCAGCTCGCTGCGCGCGACGGTCTCGAGCTCGCTGCGCGCGGCCTCGAGCTCGCGCAGCTGCAGGAAGGCGCGGCCGATCTCTGCCCGGGCCGGCAGGTTCCCCGGCTCCGCGGCCAGCACCCGCTCGAGGGCGAGCACCGCCTGGCCGGGCCGGCCTGCGTCGAGCGCGGCGAGCCCGAGCAGGTAGTCGAAGTCGACCGAGCCCGCGTACAGCGGGGACTGGGGCTCGAGCAGCCCGAAGGCGGCCTCGGGCTGCCTCGCGTCCAGGAGCCGACGCGCTTCGGCGAGCAGGCGTCCGAGCGGGGTCTCGGTGACCGCCGATCCCGCAGGGGACTGGGCTGCCGCGGGCGACGCCACGACCAGCGCCTGCATCGCGAGCAGGGCCGTGATCGCCAACTTGCTCGCCCGCGCGCGAGCCGTCGGGCGCCGGTGACTGCCGAGCCCCGAGGCCCGGCCTTCAGTCACGGATCGGGACGTTGCCGCGCAGCGAGTGGGGCAGCGCGCCGACGATCTCGACGTCGATCAGCTCGCCGACGAGGCGTGCGGCGCCCGCGAAGTTCACGACGCGGTTGTTGGCGGTGCGTGCGGCGAGCTCCGCGGGGTCCTTGCGCGACGGGCCCTCCACCAGCACCCGCTGCACCGTGCCCACCATCGCCTGCGAGATCGCCCGCGCATTGGCGTCGATCGCGGCCTGCAGCCGCTGCAGGCGCGCGAGCTTCAGGGGCGCCGGCGTGTCGTCGGCCAGGTCGGCCGCGGGCGTGCCGGGCCGCGGGCTGTAGAGGAAGGAGAACGACGCGTCGAATCCGACGTCGGCGATCAGCGCCATCGTGCGCTCGAAGTCCTGCTCGGTCTCGCCGGGGAAGCCGACGATGAAGTCCGACGAGATGGTGACGTCGGGCCGCGCGGCGCGCAGCCGGCGGATGATCGACTTGTACTCGAGCACGCTGTAGCCGCGCTTCATCGCGGCGAGCACCCGGTCCGAGCCGGACTGCACCGGCAGATGGACGTGGGTCGCGAGCTTCTCGATCGCGCCGTGCGCGTCGATCAGGCGCTGCGTGAACTCGCGCGGATGCGAGGTGGTGTAGCGGATCCGCTCGATGCCGGGCATCTCAGCCACGTACTCGAGCAGCATCGCGAAGTCGGCGGCCGCGCCGCCGTCCGACATCGTCCCGCGGTAGGCGTTGACGTTCTGACCGAGCAGGGTCACCTCGCGCACGCCTTGCGCCGCGAGGCCGGCGATCTCGGTCAGCACGTCGTCGAAGGGCCGCGAGACCTCCTCGCCCCGCGTGTAGGGCACGACGCAGAAGCTGCAGTACTTGCTGCAGCCCTCCATGATCGACACGAAGGCGCTCGCGCCCTCGACCCGGGCAGGAGGCAGGTGGTCGAACTTCTCGATGGACGGGAAGCTGATGTCGATCTGCGGGCGGCCGGTCCGTCGGCGCGCGGCGATCAGCTCGGGCAGCCGATGCAGGGTCTGCGGACCGAACACCAGGTCGACGTAGGGCGCCCGGCTGACGATGTTGGCGCCCTCCTGGCTCGCAACGCAGCCGCCCACGCCGATCAGCATGTCGGGGCGCTCGCGCTTGATCTGGCGCAGCGTACCCAGGTCCGAGAACACCTTCTCCTGCGCCTTCTCGCGCACCGAGCAGGTGTTGAACAGCACGATGTCGGCCTGCGTCGGGTCGTCGGTCGTCTCGATCCCGTCGGTCTGGGCCTGGGCGAGCACGTCGGCCATCTTCGCCGAGTCGTACTCGTTCATCTGGCAGCCGAAGGTGCGGATGTAGAGCTTGGTGGCCATCGGGCGCCGCGCCTCAGCGCGCAGTGCCGGCGCGGCGCGCGGCGGCGATGCGATCGCCGATCGCGCGGAACTCGGCGTCGTTGAGCAGCCAGACCTGGACGAGCTCGCCCTGCGTGCCGCGCACGAAGGCGACCTTGCGCTCGCCGTCGACGCCAGCGGGCGGCCGGATCATGTTCTGCTCGTCGTAGATGCGCGTGCCCGGGCCGAGCAGCACCGGGCGTCCATCGAGCACGGCCTCCGGAAAGACCCCGATGCGCAGACGACCGATCTCGGCCGTGGCGGGGATGGGGCGCTGCATCTGCGCGCGGGCGGTCCCAGCGGTCAGGACCGTGGCCGCCAGCGCAACCGGGGCTGCGAGCAGTGCTCGGCGGACAGGGCCCAGGCGGGTTTTGGGTGTGGATGTCATATCGCGCCGATGATAGCAAGGCGCGTGCGCCGCCCTGCGTTCCGGGCGCGCCGCCTCGCCCGGACGGCGCCGCGGCCGTCCCGGACGACGCGAGGACGGCCTATTCGGGCTTGATGCGCGCGCTGCGGATCACCTGGGTCCATTTGGCCGACTCGGCGCGGATCAGCGCGCCAAAGGACTCCGGCGTGCCGGTCTCGAGATAGATGCCCAGCGCCCTGAAGCGCTCGGCGGTGCCAGGCTCGGCGAGCGCCCGGCGGATCTCGGCATTGAGCCTTGGCAGTGCGGACGCGGGCACGGACGGCGAGGCGACGATCCCGGCCCAGTCGCGCACGTCGAACTTCGGGAAGCCCGCCTCGGCGAAGGTCGGCACCTCGGGCAGAGCCTCCAGACGCTGCGACGACGTGACCGCGAGCGCCCGCAGGCGGTTGGCCCGCAGCAGCGGAATCGCCGCGCCGGCCGAGGCGAACATCAGGTCGGCCTGGCCGGCGACCAGGTCCTGCAGCGCCGCGACCGGACCCCGGTACGGGACGTGGACCATGAAGGTTCCGGTCAGCTGCTTGAAGTACTCGCCCATCACGTGGGCGGGCGAGCCGTTGCCCCCCGACAGCAGTGTCAGGCGGCCCGGCGATCGACGCGCATGGGCCACCAGCTCCGTCATGTCGCGCACCGGCAGTGACGGATGCACGACCAGCACGTTGTAGGTCCACTGCGTCTGTGCCACCGGGACCGGATCGCGCAGCGCGTCGTAGGGCACCTTGTCGAACAGCGAGGGGATCATCACGTGTGGCATGAACATCACGCCCAGCGTGTGACCGTCGGTCGCCTTGACGACCTGGTCCATGCCGATCATGCCGGTCGCGCCCGACTTGTTCTCCACGATGAAGGCCTGGCCGAAGGCCGGCGCGAGCCGCTCGGCGAGCAGGCGCGCGGTCGGGTCCCAGGGGCTGCCGGCGGCCGAGGGCACGATGATCCGCACCGTTCTGGACGGCCATGCGGGCGCGGGCTGCGCGCGCGCGAGCGAGGTGCCGAGCGCCGGCAGCGCGGCCAGCGCCTTCATGAGTCGTCGTCGCATCGTCGTGTCTCCAGTTGAGGATGGGTCCGGGCCGCGGGCAGCGCCGGGCGGCGCCCGCCCGGCTGCGCCCCGGCGGTGGTCAGGTCGGGGTCGCGCCTCGGCCGGCCGCGGCGAAGTGTCGGTCCAGGAGTCGTCCGATCCCGGCTGGATCGTAGGCCGTGCCGGCGACGTAGCGGTCTGGACGCAGCAGGACGGCCCGCGCGCCGAGCCGCTGGAGCCAGTCGTGCGCCGAGTCGCCCTGGGTGGCCTCGACGACCGCAGCGCGCTCGCCCGCCTGCGCGCGGGCTGCGTCGGCGAGCGCGGCATCGACGAGCAGCGCGTGGCGGTAGCCCACCCGGTCGTCGAGGCGCGTGCCGTCGGCCAGCCGCGGCTGCTCGCCGATCCGGCCCGCGACCTCACCGTCCGGATACGCCCCCGGGCCGAGCCGGGGCTGGGGGGTGGCGAAGGCCTGCGGGTGGGCCAGCATTCGCGCGTCGCGCTCGCGCGCCGCCTGCGGGTCGGTCGCCTGGATGACCGCGCCCAGCCGCACCGCGGTCTCGATGAACTCGCGCACGTGCGGGGAGCGCTCGGTCTCGTAGGTGTCGAGCAGGCGGTCGTCGGCCAGGCCCCGCGTCACGTCGGCCAGCTTCCAGGCGAGGTTGGATGCGTCGCGGATGCCGGCGCACATGCCCTGGCCGAGGAAGGGTGGTGTCTGGTGAGCGGCGTCGCCCGCGATCAGCAGCCGGTCGCGGCGCCAGCCGCGCGCCACCACCGAATGAAAGGTGTAGCACGCGGGACGCTCGAGCACGGCGTCATCGGGCGTCACCCAGCGTGCGAGCAGCGGCCAGATCGCCTCGGGGCGCGTCATGACGGCCGGATCCTCGCCCGGCAGCATCATGAGCTCCCAGCGGCGACGCATGCCGACGCCGCGCACGTAGGTGGCCGGTCGGGCCGGGTCGCAGTACTGGATGCTGTGGTCGCCGAGGTCCGGTCGCTCGCGCTTGAGGATCACGTCGACGACCAGCCAGCGCTCGTGCGAGCGCAGGTCCTCGAGCTCGGTCCCCATGAAGCGGCGCACGGTGGAGCGCGCGCCGTCGCAGCCGACCACCCAGCGCGCCTGCGTGCGCAGCAGGTGGCCGGTGGCCGTGTCCTCGAGCCGCAGCCCGACGTGGTCTGCCCGCGGCTCGATCGAGAACACCTCGTGGCGCAGCCGGATGTCGACCCCCGGATGGGCTGCGAGCCGGCCGCGCAGCGTCTCCTCGAGGGTCGGCTGGTGGAAGCGGTAGCTCGGGTGCCAGCCCATCGGCCCGAGCCCGGTCGGGCGCACCCAGTCGATCAGCAGCCTGCCGGCGGCGTCGATGAAGCGCATGCCGGGCGCGACCACGAGCTGCGGCGCCAGGGTGTCGGCGATGCCGATCGTCTGGAACACCCGCATGCATTCGCCGTCGAAGTGGATCGCGCGCGGCAGCCGGTAGATGTCCGGCTCGCGCTCGAGCGCCAACACCTTCAGTCCGCAGGCCGCCAGCAGGTTGGCGAGCGTGGCGCCGACCGGCCCCAGGCCGATCACGGCGACGTCGTAGGGCGTGTCCGGGTGGAGGCTGCGTGCCGGCGGGCTCATGTCGGGTGCGTCATTTGAGGGCGGCGGGCAGCCACAGGGTCAGCGCCGGGAAGGCCAGCAGCAGCGCCAGCCGGACGAGGTTGGACAGGACGTAGGGCGCGACGCCGCGATAGATCGCCTTGAGCGGGATCGAGGGCGCGATGCCGTGCACGACGAACACGTTCATCCCCAGCGGCGGGATCAGCATGCCGAGCTCGATGATCACGACGTTGATCACGCCCCACCACACCGGGTCGAAGCCCCAGCTCTTCACCAGCGGCAGCACGAACGGCATCGCGATGACCATCGCCGCGACCTCGTCGAACACCGCTCCGGCCACCAGGAACATCGCTACCAGCACCGCTACCGACACCCACACAGGGATCCCGGCGTCGCGGATCGCCTCGGTCAGCACCTGCGGCGCCTGCGTGATCGCGGTGAAGTAGCCGAACAGGGAGGCGCCGATGATCAGCACGTAGATCATCGCGGCGGTCGAGGCGGTGGACTCGAAGGCCTGCGCGAGCGACCGGCGGTTCAGAGTGCCGCGCAGCGCCGCGAAGCCGAAGGCGAGGGTCGCGCCCACCGCGGCGGCCTCGGTCGCGGTGAACACGCCGAGCGCCATGCCGCCGATCACTGCGGTGGCGAGAACCAGCACCTGCCAGCTCGCGCGCACGGCCGCCCAGCGCTCGGCGGCGCTGGCGCGCTCGCCGGTGGGCGCGTCCAGAGGGCGCAGCCGCGCATAGACCGCGATCGTTGCGAAGTGCAACGAGACCGCGAGCAGTGCCGGCACCAGCGCCGCCACGTACAGCGTGATGATCAGCTCCTGCGCGAGCACCGCGTAGATCACCATGATCGACGAGGGCGGGATCAGGATGCCCAGGGTGCCGCCCGAGGCGACCGTGCCTGCTGCGAAGCCCGGCGCGTAGCGGCGCGCGATCATCGACGGCAGCGACGCCCGGCCGAAGGTCGCCGCGGTGGCGACCGAGCTCCCGCAGACCGCCCCGAAGCCGGCGCAGCCGCCGATAGTCGCCATCGCCAGCCCGCCGCGGCGGTGGCCGACCAGCGCGTAGGCGAGCCGGTACAGATCCTCCGACAGGCCCGCCGCGCTCGCGAAGGCGCCCATCAGCACGAACAGCGGGATGGTCGCGAGATCGAGCGACGCGAACGCGTTGGAGGCCTCCGAGGCCATCATCGCCGTCGCGGGTCCGAAGCCCGCGAGCACGCCGAAGCCCACCACGCCCGCCACGCCCATCGCGATCCCGACCGGCACGTGCAGGAAGATCATCGCGAAGACCGCGAGCAGCCCCCACACCGTCAGCATCACCGAGCCGGTCATGCCGAGGGCTCGCGGTCGGCCAGCGTCAGGGCGGCGACGCAGGCCGTCATGGCGATGCAGGCCGCGACCCCCGACCACCATGGCCACACCGGCCAGCGCAGGATCGCCATGCGCTCGCCGCCGCGGAACATCTCGAGCGCGAAGGCGGCGTAGTTCCAGGCGAGGACCGCGAAGAACACGAAGGTGACCGAGGCGCCGAGCAGGTCGAGCGCGCGTCGCGCCCGTGGCCCCGCCGCCCGTCCGACCAGATCGATCGCGATATTGCCGCGGCTCGCGACCACCCAGGGCATGCAGGCGGCGAGCAGCACCGCGCCCGCGAGCGCGGTCACGTCGACGAACCCCGGGATCGGCTGCGCGAACGCATAGCGCAGCACCACATCGGCCGTGGTGCCGGCGGCGATCAACATCAGCCCCAGCACGGCCGCAGCGGCCAGCGCGCGCGAGGCGCGCCGGGCGCCTGCCGACAGGGCTCCGGGTCGTCGCGTCACGGCGCGCTCAGCCGCCCGACCGCAGGCGCTTGAGCTGCTCGACGAACGCGACGTAGGTGCGCTCGTTGCGCGGCTTCTGGGCACGCCACGAGGCGTTGACCGGCTCGATCGCGCGCTTCCACTCGGCGAGGTCGGCCGCGGAGACCGGCGTCACCGTGTTGCGCCCCGATCGGGACACCTTCTCGCGGACCTCCTTGTCCTGCCGGTCGAACGCTTCCCCGAGCCGGCGCGCGAGCAGCTCGCCGCTCGCCTTGTCGATGGCGGCGCGGGCCTGCGGCGGCAGCGCGTCGTAGCGGTCCTTGCGCATGACCACGCCAACCGCCACCGCGCCCAGCGGCACGTCCAGGTGCTGGGAGGTGACCTCGTTGACCTTGAAGTCGCCAACGAACCCCCAGTTGTTGAGCGTCATGTCGACCACGCCGCGGGACAGCCCCTCGGCGATCTGCCCGCCGCCCAGCTGCACCGGCGCGCCGCCCAGGGCCTCGACCACCCGACTCAGGTGATCACCCGACACGCGTACGCGCCGGCCCTTGAGGTCGGCCGGCAGGCGCACCGGCTGCGCGCCGTGGATCACCACCGGCGGGGTCGCCGCGAGCGCGAGCATCTTCAGGCCCTCGAACCCGACCAGCACGCCGTTGGCGTAAAGACGGTGCAGCGCGAGGCTCGCCTCGGTGGACGTGGCGGTGACGAAGGGCAGGCCAACCACCTCCGTGTCGTCGAAGCGCCCGGGCGTGTAGGGCAGCACGATCCAGGCGATGTCCGCGACGCCGTCGGTCACCAGCTTGAGCTGCTGGGTCGGGTTGCGCCCGAGCGTGCCGCCCGGGTACATGTCGATCTGCAGCGTGCCGCCGGAGCCCGCTGACGCCTCCCTGGCGAACGGCGTCAGCACGTTCGCAGTGATGTTGCCCATCGGCGGCTCGAAGCTCGAGAACTTCAGTTTCACCGGGTCGGCGGCGCGCGCGGGCGCGACGGCGCCGAGCGTGGTGCCGAGCGCGGCGGCCAGCACTTGGCGGCGTTGGGTGCGGTTCGTGGTCAAGGTCTGTCTCCTGTGGTGGTGCGTGGTGTCGGGCGTGCCTGGCGGTTCGGGCCCTCGGGTGCCGCCGTCGGATGGATCGGGGCGGTCGTTAGGGGGCTGTCGCGAGCAGGCCGCGCGCGCGTTCCCAGACCACGGGCAGCGCGACCGCGTCGGCCGGGAACGCGCCCGGCGCGACGCCGGGATCGCGTCGCAGCGACATCGTGTGCGGCCGCGGATCCCAGCGCACGTCGGCGCCGAGGTAGCGGATGGACAGGCCGACGCGCGTCTGCGTGGTCGATGCGTTCCCGCCGGCGCCGTGCACAGTCAGCGGGTGGTGGCACAGCACGTCGCCCGGCGCCATGTCCCAGGACAGCACGCGTGCCGCTGCATCGCCCTCGCCGGCGCCGTAGTCCGGGCAGACGTCGAGCCTCTCGTCCATGAATCGCGGGTCGTAGTCGGGGGTGATCGCCCGAAACATCCGGCCCCAGCGGTGCGAGCCGGCCACATACTGCACCCCGCTCGTCTCGCGGCTGACCGGCGTGAGCGCGATCCAGATGGACAGCAGGTCCTCGCCCTGGAACGGCCAGAAGGGCAGGTCGTTGTGCCAGGGGGTGGGCGCGGCGGTGCCGGGTGCCTTGATGAAGAGCTGGTCGTAGAAGAAGCGGATCGTGTCGGCCTGCATCAGGGTCGCGGCGATCTGCGGTGCCGGCGACGCATCGCGCAGCCTCGCGAAGCGCGGATCCTGGTCGGACAGATAGACGTTGGAGTAGAAGCGCCCCTGCGCGAGCTTCGGCTCGCGCACCCGGCCCTTGCCGCTCGCCATCGCCTCGAGCGCCGCATCGAGCAGCGTGCAGCACCAGGCCTCGTCGAACATGCCGCGCAGGCACACCACGCCGTCGCGCCGGTAGGCGGCGACGTCGGCGTCTTCGATCGGGCGTGCCGGTCGCGTGGAGAGAGACTCCAGCGGGCGCGCGCCCGCCCCGGCCGGACTGCGGTCGTCATGCATGGTGTGTTCCATTCCCCGATGCGCGCGGTCAGCCTTCGGCGACCACTGTGTTGCGCAGCACGCCGATGCGGTCGACCTCGATCTCGACGGTGTCGCCCGGCTTCATCCAGACCGGCGGATCGCGCCGCGCACCCACGCCGCCGGGCGTGCCGGTGACGATCACGTCGCCCGGGCGCAGCGGCGCGACCGTGGACAGGTAGGCGATCTGGCGCGGGATGGAGTGGATCATCATGTCGGTGGTGGCACGTTGCATCTCGCGGCCGTTCAGGCGCGTGACCAGCGTCATCACCGCGCCGGCGGGGATCTCGTCGGCGGTCACCATCCACGGCCCGAAGCCGCCGGTGCGCCAGAAGTTCTTTCCCGGCCCGAACTGCTGGGTATGCCGCTGCCAGTCGCGCACCGAGCCGTCGTTGTAGCAGGCGTAGCCGGCGATGTGGTCCCAGGCGTCGGCTTCCGATATCCGGCGGCCCGCGCGCCCGATGATCACCGCGATCTCGCCTTCGTAGTCCAGCTGTGAGGACTCGGGCGGCACGGGGATCGCCTGGCCGTGCCCGACCTGCGAATCCGCGATCCGCATGAAGAACATCGGCTTCTCGGTGATCTCGCGTTGCGTCTCGCGAACGTGCTCGGCGTAGTTGAGGCCGCAGCACCAGATCTTGCCGGGATGGGGGATGACCGGCGCGAGCGTCAGGTCGGCGAGCGCATGGTCTGGTGCCCGCCCGACGATCGCGGCCCGGGCGGCGGCGATGCCGTCGCCTTCGAGCAGACTCCTCAGGTCGGCGAACCGGTCGCCGAGCACGCGCCCGAGGTCGATCACACCATCGCCCACCACAGCGCCGAATCCCGCCTTGCCCGCCTGCTCGTAGCTCGCCAGCTTCATGTCGTCTACCACCCCGGAATTATTCAAAATCTCGAATAATGCGATAATCTGATTACTCTAGCCGCCTGTCAAGACGGTCCGGGTATCGTTGCGTCCGACATCCAGCGGGACGCCAACGCCGACGCGTCCGCCCATTGCCCGAGGAATTCCCATGTCACGACCCGGCCTCGCTTTCAGCCACTTCGGTCTCTACGTCACCCGCATGGCGCCGATGGAGGGCTTCTACACGCGCGTGCTCGAGTTCACGGTGACCGACCGCGGGCAGCTGAGTGGCCCCGCCGGCGTGGTCGAGCTGGTGTTCCTGAGCCGCGACCCCGACGAGCACCATCAGATCGTGCTGGCCTCGGGCCGCCCTGCCGACACGCCGTTCAACGTGATCAACCAGATCTCCCTGAAGGCCGACAGTCTCGCCACCCTCAAGACGATGCACGCGCGGCTCCTCGCCGAGGGCGTGAGCGGCATCGCACCGGTGACCCACGGCAACGCGCTGTCCGTCTACGCCCCCGACCCCGAGGGCAACCGGCTCGAGCTCTACGTCGACCTGCCGTGGTACGTGACCCAGCCGCTGCGGATGCCGGTCGACCTGACGCTGGACGATGCGCGGATCATGGCCGACGCCGAGGCGCATGCGCGGTCGCTGCCGGGGTTCCGGCCGCGTGCCGAGTGGCGCGCCGAGATGGCGAGGCGCATGGGTCTGGCATGAGCGGCGCACGATGAGCAGCCCGGCCAGGGTGCTGGCGCTGCTGGGGCTGTTCACCGAGGAGCAGCCGGTCTGGCACACCGACGAGATGAACGAGGCGCTCGGCTACGCCCGCGCCACCGGCTATCGCTACGTGCGCGAGCTGGTCGAGGCCGGCTTCCTGCAGAAGGTCGCCGCGGGCCGCTATGCGCTGGGCCCCCGGATCATCGAGCTCGACTACCGCCTGCGCCGCAGCGATCCGGTGCTGCTCGCGGCCGCCCCGGTGATGGACGACCTGGTGCGCAGGACGCGGCTCGACTGCGTGCTGAGCGCGATGTACGGCGCCAAGGTAGTCGACACCTGTCGGGTGAGCGGCGACGCGGCGCTGGAGCTGGGCTACGGCCGCGGCCGCCCGCGCCCGCTGTTCCAGGGGGCTGCGCCTAAGGTGATCCTGTCGTGCCTCGCGCGGCCGCAGTTGGTGCGCGTGCACGCGCAGCATGCCGCCGAGATCGCGGCGCGCGGGCTGGGCGCCGACTGGGCCGCGTTCAGGGTGGGGCTTGCGCGGATCAGGCGCGACGGCTTCTACCTGTCGCTCGGGGAGCTCGAACCCTCGGTCGGCGGCGCGGCGGTACCCCTGCTGAGCACCGACGGCGACGTGCTCGCCGCGCTGACCCTGGTGGGGACCTGCGAGCGGCTCCAGACCGTGGGGGCGCCGCGGTTGAAGGTGCTGCTCCAGAAGGCGGCCGTGCAGATCCGCGAGCGCCTGGCGTGAGTCGGGGCCGCGACCGCGCGCCGGCGTCGGCATCGCGCTCGAGACCCGCCTGATCGAGTCCGGCAGCGACGCCGGGCGCTTCGAATGCATCCGGCAAGCGGGGCTGGCGTTCCCGCGCCACCCCGCCAAGCCACGACCTGGGTCCGGCCGCTTGATCAACAAGGTCCGGTCGCAGCGGCGGTTTCCCGACGCGATCTTCGGTAACTGGCCGAGATCAACGACGCGATCAGGCACCCGGACGTCGGTGCGCGCCTCTCAAGCCAGGGCGTCGAGTGGGTCGGCGGCACGCCTGCCCAGGCCGACGCCTTCGTGCGGTCCGAGATGGACCGCTGGGGCAAGTTCGTGAAGGCATCCGGGATGAAGCCGGACTGAGTCCGGCGA
>CAYNRU010000047.1:0-163742 GCA_964399635.1 uncultured Bordetella sp. | reverse complement strand
GTAGCGTAGCGGAGCGAGTTCTTGCCCCGCTCCCGTCGCGGCGGCCGACCCCACGGGGATCCCCCGGCGCAGCCGGGGGATGCGGGACGCAGCGCAGTGGCCCCCGACCCGCGGCGCCGTCGCGCACCACCGGACCCGCGGCGCCGTCGCGCACCCCCCGACCCAGCCGTCCGTCACAGACACGCCCGCCGCAGGTGCGCCCGCCCCCCCGCACGCCCGCCATCGCCCCGCAGCGATGCACCACCGTGGCGAACCGCGCGCCCGTTCGGCGCAGTGGCTGGCGCACCGGGTCGCCTTCCCACCCGGCACGCATCTTGCAAATCGTTCCAGGCTCTCTTGTATTCATGTTGGTGTACCCGAGCGTCGCCAACGGTCCGAACCTCGTCGCCTCGCCCAGGAGTCACTCATGAACACCTCGCGCCGCTCTCTCCTCCAAGCCGCCGGTGCCACCGGCCTCGTGTCCGCCGCCGGCCTGCCGCTCAACGCCTTCGCCCAGACGCCGATCACCGTCGGCGTCATCTACGTCGGCCCGCGTGATGACTTCGGCTACAACCAGGCGCAGGCGCAGGCCGCCGCCGCCCTGAAGAAGATGCCCGGCGTGAAGGTGGTCGAGGAGGAGAAGGTGCCCGAGACCGTCGCCGTCCAGAAGACCATGGAAGCGATGATCGCCCAGGACAAGGCGTCCCTGATCTTCGCGACCTCGTTCGGCTACTTCGACCCGCACATGCTCCGCCTGGCCGAGAAGTTCCCCAAGGTGCGCTTCGCGCATTGCGGCGGCATGTGGACCGAGGGCAAGCACCCCAAGAACGCCGGCTCCTACTTCGGCTACATCGACGGCGCCCAGTACGTGGCGGGCGTGGTCGCCGGCCACATGAGCAAGACCAAGAAGCTCGGCTTCGTCGCCGCCAAGCCCATCCCCCAGGTACTGCGCAACATCAACGCCTTCACGATGGGCGCGCGCTCGGTCGATCCGTCGATCACCACCCGCGTGATCTTCACCGGCGACTGGTCGATGGCCGTCAAGGAGGCCGAGGCCACCAACAGCCTCGTCGACCAGGGCGTGGATGTGGTCACCTGCCACGTCGACGGCCCCAAGGTCATGATCGAGACGGCCGAGAAGCGCGGGATCATGACTTGCGGCTACCACGCGAGTCAGGCCGCGCTGGCGCCCAAGGGCTACCTGACCGGCGCCGAGTGGGACTGGTCGACGCCGTACGGGGTGCTGGTCGATGCGGCCCGCAACGGCAAGCCGCACGTCAACTTCCTGCGCGGCGGCCTGAAGGAGGGCTTCGTGAAGATGTCCCCCTACGGCCCGTCGGTGTCGGCCGCGGCCAAGGCCGCCGGCGACGCCGCCCGCACGTCCCTCACGACCGGCAACTTCGCGATCTTCAAGGGCCCGCTCAAGGACAACAAGGGCGGCACCGTCATCCCCGCGGGCACGTCGCTCGAGATGACCAACGTCGAACTCGAGAAGATGAACTACCTGGTCGAGGGCGTGCTGGGCAGCATCCCGGCCTGACCGCCGCCCCGCTGCGCGGATCGCACCCATGGCCTCGACGCCCGGCATCCTGGCGCGCCTCGGGCGCCCACTGGCGATCCCGCAGGCGGTGCTGCAATGGCTGGTGCCGCTGGCCTCGATCGTCGCCGGCCTGGTCGCCTTCGGCGTGTTCGTCGCGCTGATCGGGCGCAACCCGCTCGAGGTCTACGCGACCATCGTCGAGGGCGGCTTCGCGAGCGGCTTCGCATGGCAGAACACGCTGCTGCGGGCCGCACCGCTGATCCTCACCGGGCTGGCCGTTGCGATCCCCGCGCAGGCCGGCCTGGTGGTGATCGGCGGCGAGGGGGCGCTCGCGCTGGGGGCCCTCGCTGCGGCCGCCGTGGCGGTGCCCCTCGTGCCGGGGCTGGGTGGCGCGGCGCTGGTGGCCGGCGCGCTCGCCGGCGCGCTGGCGGGCGCCGCCTGGTTCGCGCTGGTGGGCGTGTTCCGCGCGCAGCGCGGCCTGAACGAGACGATCAGCAGCCTGCTGCTGTCCTACATCGCGATCGCGGTGTTCAACCACCTGGTCGAGGGCCCGCTGCGCGACCCTGCCAGCCTCAACAAGCCCTCGACGCTGCCGCTGCCCGCCGAGTCGATGATCGGCCAGATCCCGGTGCTCGACGTGCACTGGGGCCTGGTGGTCGGCATCGTCGCGTGCGTGGTCGCGCAGGTGGCGCTGTCGCGCGGCACCGGCGGCTTCGCGCTGCGGGTGGCCGGCGGCAATCCGCGCGCCGCGATGCTGGTGGGCCTGCCGGTGGGGCTGCTGATCGTGGCCGCCTGCGCCTTGGGCGGGCTCGCGGTGGGGCTGGCCGGCGCCATCGAGGTGATGGCGGTGCACGGCTCGGCCAACGCGGCGGTGCTCGCCGGTTACGGCACCACCGGGATCCTGGTGTCCTTCATGGCGCGCCACCAGCCGCTCGCCATCTTGCCGGTGGCAGTGCTGATGGGCGGTATCTCCGCGGCCGGCAGCCTGCTGCAGCGCCGGCTCGACCTGCCCGACGCGACCACGCTGGTGCTGCAGGGTCTGCTCTTCGTCGCGATCCTGGCGGGCGACGCCCTGCTCCCCAAGGACCGGCGGTGAGCCTCGAGGCCTGGGCGACCGTGCTGATCGCCGTGCTGGGCGGCGCGATCCGCGTCTCCACGCCCTTCCTGTGGGTGTCGCTCGGTGAGTGCATCACCGAGAAGGCGGGGCGCATCAATCTGGGCCTGGAAGGCACGATGGTGTTCGGGGCGATGTTCGGCTATGCCGTGTCGTACCACACCGGCTCGGCCTGGGCGGGCGTGCTCGCGGCTGGGCTGTCGGGCGTCGCCTTCGGCGCGCTGCACGGCGTGCTGTGCAGCCTGCCGCGGGTCAACGACACGGCGATCGGCATCGCGCTGATCATCCTGGGGACGGGCCTCGCGTACTTCTTCGGCAAGGCCTACATCCAGCCCACGGCACCACGCCTGCCGTCCATCGACCTTGGCGGATGGGCGAGCATGCCCGCGCTGCGCGCGGCGCTGCAGGTGAACGTGCTGTTCATCATCGGCCTGCTGCTGGCGCTGGTCCTGAAGTGGGCCTTCGTGAACACGCGATGGGGCCTGCAGCTGCGCACCGTCGGCGACTCGGCGGACGCGGCGCGCGCGCTCGGCCTGTCGGTGGACGGCACGCGCATCGCCGCCACCGCGGTCGGCGGCTTCTTCGGCGGCGTGGCCGGCGCCTTCCTGTCGCTCTACTACCCGGGCAGCTGGAACGAGGCGCTGTCGAGCGGGCAGGGCGTCATGGCGGTGGCGCTGGTCATCTTCGCGCGGTGGCGGCCGATGGGCTGCTTTCGGGCGGCGCTGATCTTCGGCGGGGCGAGCTCGATCGGGCCGGCGATGCAGGCGGTCGGCGTCCAGGCGGGCTATCACCTCTGGAACGCGGCGCCCTACGTCCTCACGCTGGCGATCATGCTCGCCAGCACCTCCAAGGCCCGCGCGTCGATCGGCGCGCCGGGCGAGCTGGCGATGACGCGCTAGCGCGTCATCGCCGCATTCCGATCGATCGACTCAAAACCACGGAGCAACGAGATGTCCGGACTGGGTGGCCTGAATCCGACGCCGAACGGCGTCACCATCGGACTGGTGCAGCTGCAGCTGCCGGTCGTCGAGACGCCGGCGCAGCTCGCGCGGCAGACCGAGCGGATCGTCGAGCTGGTCGGCAAGGCCCGCCGCAACCTCGCCGGCATGGACCTGGTGGTGTTCCCCGAGTACATGCTGCATGGGCTCTCGATGTCCACCGACCCGGCGATCATGTGCCGGCTCGACGGCCCGGAGGTCGCCGCGTTGCGCCGCGCGTGCGTGGAGAACCGGATCTGGGGCTGCTTCTCGATCATGGAGTTCAACCCTCGCGGCAACCCCTACAACGTCGGGTTGGTCATCGACGACACCGGCACGCTGCGCCTGTACTACCGCAAGATGCACCCGTGGGTGCCGGTGGAGCCATGGGAGCCGGGCGACCTGGGGATCCCCGTGATCGACGGCCCCAAGGGCTGCAAGCTCGCGCTGATCATCTGCCACGACGGCATGTTCCCCGAGATGGCGCGCGAGTGCGCCTACAAGGGCGCCGAGATCATGATCCGCACCGCTGGCTACACCGCACCGATCCGCCACGCCTGGCAGATCACCAACCAGGCCAACGCCTTCCAGAACCTGATGGTCACCGCGTCGGTGTGCATGTGCGGCTCGGACGGCAGCTTCGACTCAATGGGCGAGGCGATGGTCTGCAACTTCGACGGCTCGGTGATGGTCTCGGGCGGCGGGCGGGCCGACGAGATCGTCAGCGCCGAGGTCCGCCCCGACCTGGTCCGCGAGGCGCGGATCCACTGGGGCGTCGAGAACAACCCCTACCAGCTCGGGCACCGCGGCTACGTCGCGGTACGCGGCGGCGCGCAGGACTGCCCCTACACCTTCATGCAGGACATGGTCGCGGGCCGCTACCGACTGCCCTGGGAGGCCTCGGTGATCCATACCGACGGCAGCGCCTGCGGCTTCGCGCCGCCCGAGCGCGACTACGCGCCCGCCGCCGGCACGGTGCCGCCGATCCCACGGGCCGCCTGAGGTCCGACCCGCCGGAGACCGCCCGATGCGCCGCTACGCCCAGCTGTCCGCAGACCCCTACCCCTGGCCCTTCGACGGGCCCTTCGGCGCCAGCGACACCGCGCTGGTCGTGATCGACATGCAGACGGACTTCTGCGGCGTCGGCGGTTACGTCGACCGCATGGGCTACGACCTGTCGATGACGCGCGCCCCGATCGCGCCGATCGCGCGGCTGCTCGACGTCGCGCGAGCGCAGGGCATGCACGTGATCCACACGCGCGAGGGCCACCGCCCCGACCTCTCCGACCTGCCCGCCAACAAGCGCTGGCGCTCGCAGCGGATCGGCGCCGGCATCGGCGACCCGGGCCCCTGCGGCCGCATCCTGGTGCGCGGCGAGCCGGGTTGGGAGATCATCCCCGAGCTCGCGCCGGCCCCCGGCGAGGTGGTGATCGACAAGCCCGGCAAGGGCTCGTTCTGCGCGACCGACCTGGAGCTGATCCTGCACACGCGCGGCATCCGCAACCTCATGCTCGCCGGCATCACCACCGACGTGTGCGTGCACACCACGATGCGCGAGGCCAACGACCGCGGCTTCGAGTGCCTGCTGCTCGAGGACTGCACCGGCGCGACCGACCTGGGCAACCACCGGGCTGCGATCCGGATGGTCACGATGCAGGGCGGGGTGTTTGGTGCGATCGGCCGCTCCGACCAGGTGCTGCAGGCGATGGGGGCGCCCGACCGATGAGCGCCCCGTCGCTCGAGACCATCGCGCTGACCAAGCGCTTCGGCGACTTCGTCGCGCTCGATTCGGTCGACCTCAAGGTGAGGCCCGGCACCGTCCACGCACTGCTCGGCGAGAACGGTGCCGGCAAGAGCACGCTGGTCAAGTGCCTGGTGGGCTTTCACCGCGCCGACTCGGGCTCGGTGCTGGTGGACGGCCGCGAGCAGGCGATCGGGTCGCCGCAGGCGGCGCGCGCGCTGGGCCTGGGCATGGTGTACCAGCACTTCACGCTGGTGCCCTCGATGAGCGTGGCCGAGAACCTCGCGCTCGCCCGCGGCGGGCTGCGCGCGATCGTCGACTGGCCGGCCGAGATCGCGTCGATGCGCCGCTTCATGGAGAGCACCCCCTTCACGCTCCCGCTGGAGGCGTCGGTGTCGGGGCTGGCCGCCGGGCAGAAGCAGAAGGTCGAGATCCTCAAGCAGCTGTACGCCGACAACCGCCTGCTGATCCTCGACGAGCCGACCTCGGTGCTGAGCCCCGAGGAGGCCGACGAGGTGCTGGGCGCGATCCGTGCGCTCGCCCACGGCGGACGCCTGACGGTGGTCATGATCACCCACAAGTTCCGCGAGGTCGCGGCCTTCGCCGACGACGTCACCGTGCTGCGGCGCGGGCGGCAGGTGGCCGCGGGGGCGGTCGCCGACTTCGACGCCGAGCGCCTCGCCGACGCGATGATCGGCGCGCAGCGCCGCCGCGACCTGCCCGGGCGCGGCGCGGTGCCCGTCGACGCGGCCCGGATGTTGCAGGCCGACCGGCTGGTGGTGGTCGACGCGGCCGGGCGCCAGGCGGTGCGCGAAGCATCCCTCGAGGTGCGGGCCGGCGAGATCGTGGGCATCGCGGGCGTGTCCGGCAATGGCCAGCGCGAGCTGGTGGAGACGCTGCTCGGCCAGCGCGAGCTGGCGTCCGGGACGCTGCGCGTGGGCGGTGAGCGCTACCGCGGCCGGCGCGCCGAGATCGCGCGCCACCGCGTGGGCAGCCTGCCCGAGGAGCCGATGCGCAACGCCTGCGTGGCCAGCATGACCGTGGCCGAGAACCTCGCGCTGCGCGAGTTCGATGGCCCGCCGCTCGCACGCGGCGGCTGGCTCAGTCCGCGCCGCATGGTCGAGGCCGCGCTGCCGCGGATCGCGTCCTTCGGCGTGAAGACGCGCGGGCCGCGCTCGCCGATCGCCACGCTGTCGGGCGGCAACGTGCAGCGCGCGGTGCTGGCCCGTGAGCTGTCGCGCGGTTGCCGGGTGCTGATCGTCATGAACCCGGTGTTCGGGCTCGACTTCTCGGCGGTCGACGAGATCCACCGCAGGCTGCTCGAGGCGCGCAACGACGGCGCCGCGGTGCTGCTGGTCAGCGAGGACCTCGACGAGCTGATCGAGCTGTCCGACCGGGTGCTGGTGATGTCGGGGGGCAGGATCGTCTACGGCACCGACGCGCCGGCCCGCGACCGCAGCGAGATCGGCCGCTGGATGGGCGGCGGGGGCCACGGCGAGCCGGCTGCGCCCGCTGCGACGCCCGCGCCCGGCCGGTCCGCGCCCGCCGCGCAGGGCAGCCCTGCATGAGCGCCGCGCCCGGCACGCTGCGCACCGTCCGCGCCCGGCCTTTCGAGTTCGCCTTCGACCCGGCACGCACCGCGCTGGTCATGATCGACATGCAGCGCGACTTCATCGAGCCGGGTGGCTTCGGCGAGTCGCTCGGCAACGATGTCGGGCTGCTGGCCCGCGTCGTGCAGCCGGCCGGCGAGCTGCTCGACTGGGCCCGCGCCTCGGGGCTGCTGGTGGTGCACACCCGCGAATGCCACCGGCCCGACCTGTCGGACTGTCCGCCGGCCAAGCGCCTGCGCGGCTCGCCCACGCTGCGCATCGGCGACGCGGGCCCGATGGGTCGGGTGCTGATCGACGGCGAGCCCGGCGCGGACTTCGTGCCTTCGCTCGCGCCGAGCGCCGGCGAGATCGAGATCGTCAAGCCCGGCAAGGGCGCCTTCCATCGCACGCCGCTGCAGGACACGCTGCAGGCGCGCGGCATCACCCACCTGGTGTTCGGCGGCGTGACGACCGAGGTCTGCGTGCAGACGACCATGCGCGAGGCCAACGACCGCGGCTACGACAGCCTGCTGGTCGAGGAGGCCACCGGCAGCTATTTCCCGGAGTACCTGGCGGCGACGCTGTCGATGATCCGCGCGCAGGGCGCGATCGTCGGCTGGACCGCGGGGCTGGCGCAGCTCATCGCGGCGCGCTGAGCGCGCGCCGCCCGGCTCAACGCCGGCGCGCGCGCGTCTCGGCCAGCATGCCCGCTGCGAGCGCGCCGACCGCCAGCGCGATGACCGGCGGGGAGAGGTCGGGCGTGCGCCCGGGCAGCGTCGTCTGCGCCCACTCGGCCGCGGCGAGCAGCAGCACCGGCACCGGTACCCAGGCGAGTGCGCGGCCGGTCAGCACATGACCCGCGGCCACGACCGTCATCGCATACCAGCCGAAGTAGGCGGCGAGCTCGATACCGCCGATCGGGTTGCCCTGCAGCAGCAGCAGGCGCCAGCGGAAGGCCTGCGGCAGGCCGTTGCCGGGTGCGAGCTCGTAGGCGGCCACCGCCAGGGTCGCCGCGGCGATCGCGAGCGCCGCGCAGGCGCGCGCGCCCAGCCGGGGCAGGGCCAGCAGCGCGAGCGCGGCCACCGGCAAGGTGACGACCAGCTCGGGCGAGGGCGGCGGCGTGCCCTGCAGCAGCAGCCGCAGGCCGAGCGCGGCCGCCGCGAGCGCGCCGAACGGCAGCACGGCGAGCAGCGGGCGGCGCAGCGGCAGCGACAGCAGCAGGCCGAGTGCGAGCCATTCGCCCAGGCGTGCGGCGAGCCGCCAGGGGTCGAGGTAGCCGGTGCCGAGCGAGCGCCAGACGGCGCGGACCTTGTGCGCCAGCACGCCGACGTCCGAGGTGGGCACCCACGGAGCGGTCTCGGCCGTCAGCCACGCGACCGCGGCGAGCAGCGCGACCGCGAGCAGCCGGGACTGGGTGTCCCGGCCCACGCCGCTGCGGTGCACCGCGGCCCACAGCGGCTGGAGCAGCCCCACGCCAAACCAGCCGAGCGCCCCGCCCAGCGTGTTGAACAGCAGGTCCCACCACGCCGAGACGCGGTCGGTCATGCAGGCCTGCGCGGCCTCCATCGACGCCGACAGCAGCGCACAGGCGAGGATCGCCAACAGGGCGGCCGTCCAGCCCGGGTGCGGCCGGCGCAGCCGCCAGGCGACGGCCATCGCCGCGCCGAGGAGCAGGTAGGCGAACACGTTGCCGAGCGCGTCCGACCCCGACAGATGCATGCCCTCGCGCAGGAAGGACTGCATCGCGTGGCTGCAGTCGATCGCGCCGCGGCGCGCGAGGCTCGCGTAGACGATGCCCGCGACCAGTACCAGCACGATGCCGTCGAACCAGTGCCAGCGCCCTGCAGCGGGCCCGCGGGCCGCTGGCCGGCGGCGTCGGCTCACGATGCCTTGGGCGCAGTGTGCAGCCGCTGGCCGGCGCGCTCCCAGTGGCCGGCGGCCAGCAGCGGCACCACGTCCAGCGCCCCGGCCATGGCGTCGTCCATCGCCTGGCGCTCGGCGCGCGAGGGCCGCTGCAGCACGAAGTCGACGACCTCGCGGCCGGGGTAGAGGTCGCGCGGGTGGCCGATGCCGATCCGCAGCCGGCCGTAGTCCGGCCCGCCCATCGCCGCGGTGATGTCCTTCAGGCCGTTGTGACCGCCGCTGCCGCCGCCCCGCTTGAGGCGGGCCGTGCCGGGGGGCAGGTCGAGTTCGTCGTGCGCGACCAGCATCTCGGCGGGCAGGATCCGGTAGAAGCGGGCCAGCGCCGACACCGACTGGCCGGACCGGTTCATGTAGGTGCCGGGCTTGAGCAGCCAGACGTCGGTGCCGCCGATGCTCGCCTTCGCGGCCTCGCCGTGGAAGCGGGCCTCTCGCCGCCAGCTGCCCCCGTGCGCGCGCGCGACGTCCTCGACGAACCAGAAGCCGGCGTTATGCCGGTCGGTCTCGTGCTCGGGGCCCGGATTGCCGAGCCCGACGATCAGGCGGATCGCGGTCATGCGCGCAGGTGCAGGAGTGGACGGGGCGCCAGTGTAGTGGATCGTGGCGGGGCCGCTGGCGGCGGGGCCCGCTCCCAAAGAGAACACCCCCGGCGGGATGGACCCGGCGGGGGTGTGCAGGCCACGAGCCGCTCGCCGCGAGCCGGGTGCGGGCACCCGGTGCGCGGCGGCGCGCTCGGAGGCTCACTTCTTGGCCGGCGCCTTGGCTGCGGGTGCCTTGGCCGCGGGTGCGGCCTTGGCGGCCCCTTCGGCCGCCGGCTCCTCGGCCTCGCCGCCGCCGCGCACGGTCGCGACCACGAGCACCGGGTTCTCCTTGGCGTTGAGCAGCGGCGTCACGCCCTCGGGGAACTGGACGTCGGACAGGTGCAGGGGCTTGCCCGGCGTCAGCGACGACAGGTCGACCGTGATGAATTCCGGCAGCAGCGCCGGCAGGCAGCCAACCTCGATCTCGGTCAGCACGTGGCTGACGATCGCGCCCGACAGCTTCACCGCCGGAGACAGCTCCTGGTTGACGTAGTGCAGCGGGATCCGGACGTGGATCTTCTGGTCGGCGGCCACGCGCTGGAAGTCGATGTGCATGACCTGCTGCTTGTAGGCGTGCCACTGCACGTCGCGCAGCAGGACCTTCTCGGGCTTGCCGTCGAGCTCCATGTCCAGGATGGACGCATGGAAGGCCTCGACCCGCATCGAGTGGTACAGCGGGTTGTGATCGATTTCGATCGGCGTGGGGGCGCTGCTGCCGCCGTAGATGATGCCGGGGACCTTGCCGGTGTGGCGCAGTCGGCGGCTCGCACCCGAACCTTGCGCCGTACGTGTCGTTGCGACGACTTTCATGGTGATTCCTTCACTTCAAAGCCGGGCTCCGCGACCAGAGCGCCGGACACTCACGACCCCGCCTCGCGGCGGGGAGACACCCGCCTCGCGGCGGGCAAAGACGGGTACGGCGCGCCCGCGAGGGGGCGGCGCGCCGCACGGGGTTTCAGTCGTCGACGAACAGCGACGAGACGGAGTCCGCGCGGTTGATGCGCAGGATGGTCTCGGCGAGCAGCTGTGCGCAGCTCAGCACGCGGATCTTGCCGCAGGCGAGCCCCGCGTCAGACAGCGGGATGGAGTCGGTCACCACCAGCTCGTCGAGCGCGGACTGCGCGACGCGATCGACCGCGTTGCCCGACAGCACGGCGTGCGTGCAGTAGGCGAGCACGCGGGTCGCGCCCTGCTCCTTGAGCGCGTCGGCGGCCTTGGTCAGCGTGCCGGCGGTGTCGACCATGTCGTCCATGATCACGCAGGTGCGCCCGCGCACCTCGCCGATGATGTTCATCACCTCGGACACGTTGGCCTTGGGCCGGCGCTTGTCGATGATCGCGAGGTCGGTATCGAGCCGCTTGGCGAGCGCGCGCGCGCGAACCACGCCGCCGACGTCGGGCGAGACGACGATGCATTCGGAGAGGTTCTGGCGCGCGACGTCTGCGAGCAGCACCGGCGCGGCGTAGATGTTGTCCACGGGGATGTCGAAGAATCCCTGGATCTGGTCGGCGTGCAGGTCCATCGTGAGCACGCGGTCGACGCCGGCGACCTCGAGCATGTTGGCGACGACCTTCGCGCTGATCGCAACGCGCGACGAGCGCACGCGGCGGTCCTGGCGGGCGTAGCCGAAGTAGGGCAGGGCAGCGGTGATGCGACCGGCGGATGCGCGCTTGAGCGCGTCGACCATCACCATCAACTCCATCAGGGTGTCGTTGGTGGGCGCGCAGGTCGATTGCAGCACGAAGACGTCCTTGCCGCGGACGTTCTCGAGGATCTCGACCATCACTTCGCCGTCGGAGAAGCGCCCGACCGTGGCCTTGCCCAGGCCGATGCCCAGTTGGGCCGCGACGGCGGCCGCGAGACGGGGGATCGCGTTGCCGGTGAAGACCATCAGGCCTTCGGGCCGAATGGCTTCGGTGGTGTTAAGTGCGGCGCGCTGCATCGTCGACGTTCGGAAAGGTTGGGCTGGGGAGGAAGGAGTCGAACCTTCGAATGCCGGAATCAAAATCCGGTGCCTTAACCAACTTGGCGACTCCCCAACGGATGTCGGGACAGCCCGCGACAGACACGGACCTCCCCGACTTCGCAGCGCTTGACATCCCCCGCCAACCGCCCTGCGAGGGCTTCGGTGGGAGCAGGGCAGAAGACGCACGCGCCAGACCCGGACATCCGGGCCAGCGCGGGGTCGAGCCCCGCCGCTAGGGCGGCATCCTGAAGCGACGCGAGCGCTGCCGCCACGACCGGATACCGCCGCATGACGACTGGCTGCAGGTCATTTCTGCCCTGCCAGACCCGGCCGTCCCGCGAAAGACCCGAGAGTTTGAGGGGTTTGGTGTTGCGTGTCAAATCGGCGGCCGCGAAGACGGCAGCGGTCGGGACCGCCACCGGCGGGGCCACGACCGCGAACCAGACGGGCGGCAGCTCGAGGGCGACGAGCCGCTCGCCGACCCCCCGCGCATAGGCGGTCCGCCCGAACAGGAAGAAGGGCACGTCGGCGCCGAGCGCCAGGCCCAGGCGCGCCAGCCGGTCCGCCGGCCAGTCGAGCCGCCACAGGCGGCTCAGCGCCATCAGGACGGTGGCGGCGTCGGAGCTCCCGCCGCCCAGGCCGCCGCCCATGGGGATCGCCTTGTCGAGCGCGATGTCCGCGCCGAGCGGGCTGCCGCTCTCGGCCTTGAGCAGTCGGGCCGCGCGCACCACCAGATCCGACTCGGCGGGCACGCCCGGCAGCTCGCCGATCCGGTGGATCTCGCCGTCCTCGCGCAGCCGCAGGTGCAGGCTGTCCTGCAGGTCGATCAGCTGGAAGACCGTCTCGAGCTCGTGGTAGCCGTCGGGGCGGCGGCCGGTGACATGCAGGAACAGGTTCAGCTTCGCCGGAGCGGGCGCGTGGCGGATCTCGGCGAGCATCGGCGGATCGGGGCGGGAGCGGGCGGGAGCGGGCGGGAGCGCACGTCAGGGCGCGCGCCGGGCGGCGGGCGAGCGGGTCATCGGTCGAGCAGCAGCACCACGCGCAGCTCGCCTGCGGCCTGGGGGCGCTGCAGCGTCCAGCGGCGCGGCTCGCGCTCGATGCGCCAGCCGCTGTCGGCCGCGGCGGTCACCGTACCTTGCGGATCCCGGGCGAGCACAGTCTCGAACCGGTCGTCGAGCCAGTCCGGCAGGCGCTCCACCGGCAGCGGCCAGCCCAGCGCCCGCTCGAGCAGCGCGTCGAGGCTGGGCGCCGCCATCCGGCGGCCGTCGGCCAGCGTCAGCGTGGCTGCGCCGTCGGGCTGGCGGCGCGCGCTGGCCAGGGTCTGGCCAAAGGGGGAGGACAGCTCGAGCTCGAGCCGCCGGCCGCCGGGCGCGGGCAGCTCGGTCAGCGCGAAGCGGCCGTCGGCGGCGTCCTGGCGCCCGGTGGCGTCGGCGGCCGTCAGCCTCACGGAGAATCGGCCGGCCCACTCGCGGGGGGCGTCGGCGGAGCGGCTCGCAGGCGCCGCAGGCGGCACGGCGGGCGTCGCGCAGCCCGCTGCCAGCAGCGCCACGGCGAGCGCGAGCCAGGCCGTGCCGGGGCGCGCCCGTCGCCTGCCCTCAGAGCGCCACATTCAGGCGGGCCAGCGTCTCGCGCAGGGTGGTGTTGTCCGGCTCGCGGCCGCGGGCCTCCAGCCAGAGCTTGCGCGCTTCGTCGGTGCTGCCGCTCGCCCAGAGCACCTCGCCGAGGTGCGCGGCGATCTCGACCTCGGGGCGCAGCGCGTAGGCTTTGCGCAGCAGCTCGAGCGCGCGCGGGTAGTCCTTCTGGCGGTAGAGGAGCCATCCCATGCTGTCCAGGATGTGCGCGTCGTCGGGCGCGAGGCTGAGCGCCCGCTCGAGCAGCGTGCGCGCCTCGTCGAGCCGGATGTTGCGATCGGCGAAGGTGTAGCCGAGCGCGTTGTAGGCGTGGGCGTGGTCGGGCCGCAGCTCGATCAGGCGGCGCAGCGAGGCCTCCATCGCCGGCAGGCGGTCGATGCGCTCGGCGGCCATGCCGTGGTCGTAGAGCAGATCGGGGTTGTCGGGCATGCGCTCGAGGCCCCGGGAGAGCACGTCGAAGGCCTCCTGGTTGCGGCGCGCCTCGCGCAGCAGCTGGGACTCGGCCGAGATCAGCTGTGCGCGCTCGCGCACGGATCCAGGGGTGGTGCCCTGCAGCAACTCGCGGCCGGCCTCGACCTTGCCGGCCTTGCCCATCAGCAGGGCGCGGCGCACGGTGGCCGGCAGGTACTCGTCGCCCCGCGGGATCCGGGCGAGCCAATCCATCGCCTCGTCGAGGCGGTTGCCTTCCTCGGCGATCTGGGCGAGGAAGAGCAGCGCCGGTGCGTTGTCGCGCGGCACCGAGCGCGGCAGCTCGATGTAGCGCTCGAGCAGGCGCTGGGCCTCGGCCGGCTGCTTGCCCTGGTAGGCGACCTGCGCGAGCGAGAACAGCACCGCCGGGTTGTCGGGGCTCTGCGCAAGGGTGCGCTCGAGCTGCTCGCGCGCCGGGCCGGTGCGGCCGTCGGCGAGCAGCAGGCGCGCGTACGCAAAGCGCGCCTCGAGCGACGTCGGGGAGCGCTGCACGTACTTGTCGAGCATGTCGATCGCGGCCTGCCGGCCATCGGGCAGCCGGAAGGTGTTGCGCGCGGCGGCGATCACCGCATCCTCGTCGTCGGGTGCGAGGCGCAGCGCCTCGCGCGACTCGGCCGCGGCCGCGGGAATGTCGTCGGCGGCCGCGGCGAAGGCGGCGCGCGCGAGTCGGGCTGAGGGCACCTGCAGATCGGCGGCGCTCAGGCGCTGTATCAGCAACCAGGCACCGGCACGGTCCTGCGAGCGCTGCAGCGAGCGCTGCAGCTGCGTGTAGGCCGCGGGCAGCGTACCGTCGCGGCGCGCCTGCGCCAGGCGCTCGGCGAGCATCGGCTCGGCGTCGGTCAGCCGGCCGGTGCTCAGCCACAGCGTCTCGAGGGTCTGCGACGCGGCGCGGGAGTCGGGGGCCAGCTCGCGCCACAGCTGCGCGGACTGGATCGCCTCGTTGAAGGCCCGCGCGCCGATCGCCACCTCGGTGGCGCGCCGTGCGATGCGCGGATCGCGCGTCTGGCGCGCGATCGACATGTAGGTGGTCCAGGCCGAGCCCGCCTCGCCACGCTGCGCGGCGAGATCGGCCGCGAGCAGCTGGAACAGCAGCTGCGGCGACAGGTCGACGTCGGGGAGCGGGCCGTCGGCCTCGGCCCCTGGCAGGCGTGCGGGCGCACGGCTGCGGTCCGGGGCCTGGGCGCGCTGCGCGCGCGGGCCGTCGGTGATCTGGGAGGACGTCCCGGGGACGGCCGAGGGCTCGTCGGGGGAGGCGGCCGAGCCGCTTGTCGCGCAACCGGAGCCGGCTGCCGCGACCATGGCCACGGCCAACGCGATGACTGCTTTCATGGACCGATCTTAGGCTGGATTACACTGACGGGCAACCGCGCCCGCCCTCTCGAGAGGCTGTCGGAGCCCGCGCAATCCCGCGCAGCGAGACCTTTGTCACGGTTCCCCGATGCCCGAGCTGCCCGAGGTCGAAGTGGTCCGCAGCGGCCTGTCCTCGACCGCCGCGGGCAGGCCAGTGGTGGCCGTCGTGCGTCGCGCGCCGGCGCTGCGCTGGCCGGTGCCGGCCGACCTCGACGCGCGGCTCGCGGGCCGCGTGCTTAGGGCGGTCGAGCGGCGCGGCAAGTACCTGCTGCTCGCATTCGACCACGGCTGGCTGATCGTCCACCTCGGCATGTCGGGCACGATCGCCTGGACGCGCCCCGATGCGCCGCTTCGCGCACATGACCACCTCGACCTGGTGTTCGACACCGGCGTGCTGCGCCTCAACGATCCGCGCCGCTTCGGCGCCGTGCTGTGGCACGACGCGCTGGATGGCCCGGCGCAGGCCCATCCGCTGCTCGCCGCGCTGGGCGTCGAGCCGTTCGCGCAGGCCTTCGACGGCGCGATGATGTTCGCGGCCACGCGCGGGCGGCGCGTCGCGATCAAGCAGCTGCTGCTGTCGGGGACCGTGGTGGTCGGAGTCGGCAACATCTACGCCTCCGAGAGCCTGTTTCGAGCCCGCATCCGCCCGACCACGCCCGCGCACCGGATCGGCGTGGCCCGCTACGAGCGCCTGGCCGACGCCATCCGCCAGACCCTCGCCGCCGCGATCGCGGCCGGCGGCAGCACGCTGCGAGACTTCGTCTCGAGCGAGGGGGCGAGCGGCTACTTCCAGCTCGAGTGCACGGTGTACGACCGGGCGGGCCTGCCGTGCCGTGCCTGCGGCGAGCCGGTGCGGACCGCCCGCCATCAGCAGCGGGCCACCTACTGGTGTGCCCGCTGCCAGACCTGAGGACGGCGGCGAGGCGTCGCCCCGGCGCGGCGACGCGCGGGCCATGCGGGACCGGGCCTGTGCTACGCTGGACTAGCCTCGCGGTCGCGCTCCGGCGACCGTCGGCGACACCGTCCAGACATCCGGCAGGTTCCCCTACAGATGAGCGGTTTCAACGAGCGCATCCGTGCCTACGGTGCCTGGCGCGCCGAGCTCGCCCAGGCCATCGGGCGTCATGGGCAATGGCTCGTCGACACCGGCCTGTCCGACCCGCAGCTGCAGGCTCGCCTGAGACGCGTGCTCGACCGCCTGCGTGACGACCGCATGTCGATCGCCTTCGTCGCGGAATTCTCGCGCGGCAAGTCCGAGCTGATCAATGCGCTCTTCTTCGCCGACTACGGCCAGCGCGTGCTGCCCTCCTCCGCGGGTCGCACCACGATGTGCCCGACCGAGCTGCTCTACGACGCGGCCCTCGCGCCGGGCATCCGCCTGCTGCCCATCGAGACCCGGCTGCGCGACGTCTCGGTCGCGGAGCTGCGCAATTGCCCGGAGGAGTGGCGCACCGTCCCGTTCGAACCCGAAGACATCGAGAGCCTGAAGCTCGCCTTCGAGTGCGTGCGCGAGACCAAGCGCGTGCCGGTCGAGGAGGCGATCCTGATGGGCCTGTTCGACGAGACCGACGACGCCGCCCCCGTGCGGCCCGACGCCGACGACATGATCGAGGTCTCCTGCTGGCGCCATGCGCTGGTCAACATTCCGCATCCGCTGCTCGAGACCGGCCTGGTGATCATCGACACCCCCGGCCTGAATGCGATCGGCGGCGAGCCCGAGCTCACCCTCAACCTGATCCCGAGCGCGCATGCGGTGCTGTTCGTGCTCGCCGCCGACGCCGGCGTCACGCGCAGCGACATCGACGTCTGGCGCGAGCAGATCAGCCCCGCGCACAAGTCCGGCCGGTTCGTGGTGCTCAACAAGATCGACGGTCTGTGGGACGAGCTCAAGTCGCCCACCGAGATCGACCGCGAGATCGACGACCAGGTCACCTCGGTGTCGCGCACCCTGCAGCTGCCACCGCAGCGCATCTTCCCGGTGTCGGCGCACAAGGGGCTGGTCGCCAAGATCAACCGGGACCCGACGCTGCTCTCGCGCAGCCGGCTGCCCGAGCTCGAGCGGGCGCTGTCTCGAGAGATCGTGCCGCAGCAGCAGTCGATCGTGCGCGAGCAGGTGCGCCGCGAGTTCGACGAGGCCTACGCCGTCACCCACGGCGTGCTGGCTGCGCGCAAGCGCAACCTGGTCGAGCAGGTGTTCGAGCTCAACGGGCTGCGCGGCAAGAACAAGACCGCGATCGAGCAGATGGCGCGGCGCATCCGCATGGAGCGCGGCGAGTTCGACCTCAGCCTGCGCAAGCTACAGGGCCTGCGCGCGGTGTTCGGCCGTCAGCAGCAGTCGATCTACAAGACCATCGGCGTCGACAACCTCAAGCGCCACGTCCGCCTGGCGCGTCAGCAGATGCGCACGAGCAAGCTGTCGGTGGGGCTGCGCGACGGCATGACGAGCCTGCTGTCGGCAGTGCGCGCCGACTTCGGCGAGCTCGGCCGGCAGGTCGAAGAGGTGCAGACGCTGATGATCGCGATGTACGGCAACTTCAATCGTGAGCACGGCCTGACGCTGGGGCAGCCGCTGCCGTACGCCATCCGGGGCTTCGTCACCGAGCTCGACCGCATCGAGGCGATGCACCAGCGGCATTTCGGCGCGATGAGCCTGCTCACGACCGAGAAATGGGCGCTGACACGGCGCTTCTTCGAGTCGGTTGTCGCGCGGATCCGCGACGTCTACGACCACGCCAACCGCGAACTCGAGACCTGGCTGCGGGCGGTGATCGCCCCGATCGAGAGCCAGGTCCGCGAGCACCAGCTGCAACTGCGCCGGCGCCTCGACTCGGTCCAGCGGATCATGGAGGCGAGCGAGCTGCTCGACGACCGGATCGCCGAGCTCGAGGAGAGCCGCGCGCAGGCCGACGGCCAGCTCGAGGCGCTGCAGGCGCTGGCGCGCGGCGTGGGCCTGGTGCTCGAGCGGCGCGCGGCGCCGAGCGATGAGGCGCTGGCCGCCTGACTCGCCGGTGGGTCTCGATGCGCCAACGCCCGGCGCCGCCGGCGCGAGCACCTTCTCGGCGGCGCTGATCGACTGGCAGCGCCGAGCTGGTCGCCACGACCTGCCCTGGCAGCGGACGCGCGACCCGTACCGGATCTGGGTCTCGGAGATCATGCTTCAGCAGACCCAGGTGTCGACCGTGCTCGGCTACTACGAGCGCTTCGTGTCGGACTTCCCCGATGTCGCCGCGCTCGCCGCGGCGCCGCTCGAGTCGGTGCTGCGGCACTGGAGCGGACTCGGCTACTACTCCCGCGCGCGCAACCTGCACGCCTGCGCGCGCGCGGTCATCGAGCGGCACGGTGGCGCGTTTCCGCAGGCGACGGATGCGCTCGAGGCGCTGCCTGGCATCGGGCGCTCGACGGCGGCCGCGATCGCCGCCTTCGCATGGGGCCTGCGGGCGCCGATCCTCGACGGCAACGTCAAGCGCGTGCTGTGCCGGGTGTTCGCGATCGAGGGCTTCCCCGGCGAGCGCGCGGTCGAGCAGCGGCTGTGGACGATCGCCGCCCGCGAGCTGCCCGAGTCGGGCCACGGCAGGATGGAGACCTACACGCAGGCGCTCATGGATCTGGGCGCGACGCTGTGCGTGCGCGCCCGGCCCCGCTGCGACGCCTGTCCGGTCGCCGCGCGCTGCGAGGCCCGGGCGCAGGGCCGCGTCGATGTCTTGCCTGCAGCGCGGCCGGCGCGGGCGGTCGAGGTGCGCACCGCCGACTGGCTGCTGCTGCGCGCCGGCGGTGCGGTGCTGCTCGAGCGGCGGCCCGAGACCGGGCTGTGGGGCGGCCTGTGGAGCCTGCCGGAGCTCGCCGCGCCGGAGCGCCAGGCCGCTCCCGAGCGGTTGGACGCCGCCGCGGCCACCGCCCGTGCGGCCGCGCGGCTGGGCCTGCCGCTTCAGGCGCTGCGGCCGGTCGCCGAGATCCGGCACGCGTTCACGCACTTCCGGCTGCGCGCCCGCGTGTGGCGGGCCGACGTCGCGGCGGGCACGCCCCCGCCCGAGGGTCACTTGTGGCTCGAGCTCGCCGGCGCGCAGGGCGCGCCGCTGCCGCGGCCCGTCAAGACCCTGCTGACCGGCCCCGCGGTCACGCCGACGGCCGAGGGGCTGTTCGAGGACACCTGAGCGCAGGCGGCGCCGGGGCGGGGTCGCTGCCGGCCTCCGGCGCGCCGCAGCTGCCGTTCGGAGTGGGGCACAGACCGCCCGTGACCGCAGGCTTTCCGTCAGTACCCGGCCTGGCCGACGCTCGGGGGGTCCCCACCCTCTTGTGCGCGCCTCCATGAAGACTCGATCGATTCTGCTGGCCTCGGCCGGTTTCGCGCTGACGGCGGCGGCCGCCGTCGGCGGTACGGCGGCGCTGCGCTCGGCCGCGGTCGCCGAGCACATGGCCTTGCTCGAGCGCGACCTGCGCGACGGCGACCTGCGGGTGACCGCGGTGCACCACGAGCGGGGCCTGCTGCGCTCGAGCGGCCGATTCGAGATCGCGTTGCAGCCCGGCTGCGATGCAGAGCAGGGCGACACGCCGCTGCGTGCCTCCGTCGATTACACGTTCGACCATCTCGGCCTGCCGACGGCGGCGATGCCGTTCACCGCGTCGGCGATGCCGGACGGCGCGCTGCGCGACCTGCTTCGCGACAACCTCGGCTCGCGGGCGCTGCTGTCGGCCGAGGGCACGATCGGACGCGGTGGCGTGGTCGACGCGACGCTGAAGATGCCCGAGCTGTCCATGCGCCACGCGGCGAGTGCCTCGAAAGTCGCCGCCTCGGGCGGACGGCTGCTGGTCTCCGGCCACAGGATGAAGCTGGACTGGCGGACGGATCGTGCCACCGTGCGCGACGGCGACGGCGCCTTCGAGGTGCGCGGCATGAGCCTCGGCCTGGACCTCTCCGACCTGTGGACGGGTATCGGGACGATGACCGTCGGCGTCGATCAGGTCGACACGCCGCTGGTGCAGCTCGAGGGCTTGTCGCTGGTGACCGAGGCGACGCTGCGCGGCGACGTGCTCGATGCGCGCTTCGCGCCGGCGGTGCGCTCGCTGACGGCGGGCGAGGAGCGCCTGCGCGAGCTCGCGCTCGAGGTGTCCGTCAAGGGCGTCCACGCCGCGAGCTGGGAGACGCTCGCCAGGCTCGCCGCCGACAGCTGCGGCTTCCAGGGCATGACCCGCGCCGAGACCGGGCAGGCGCGCGACGCGACCCGCGCGATGCTGGCACGCGGCCTGTCGGTGGCGATCTCCAGGCTGGCCGCGACCGGCGAGAAGGGCCGCGTCGAGGGCGAGTTCGAGTTCGGCCTGGAGCCGGGCGGCGAACGCGCGACCCGGCTCCCCGTGGCGCTCGCCTCGCACGCGTTCGCCCGCGGCCGCCTGTCGGTCGGAGGCGGGCTGCTCGCCCCCGAGCAGCGCGAGATGGTGCTGTCGACGGGGTTCGCGCTCGAGCGCGGCCAGTCGATCGTCGCGTCCTTCGACTACACGCGCGGGGTGCTGTCGGTCAACGGCACGGCCGATCGAAGCGGCGCGGCCGAGCAGCTGAAGATGGCGCTGTCGGGCCTCGACGAGCTCCTGTCGGCCACGCTGTCGGGCCCGGTCGGCGAAGCTGCGCCCGCGCTCGCCTCGCGGGATGCCGCGCGTTCACCGGTGAAGGTCGGCCTGCCGAGGTGACGCGGGGCGGCGCCGGCGGGCGCCCGGGCCGTTCCGGGCGGCCTCGCGAACGTCTGCCTCAGCGCCCGCCGCGCGCGTCCACGAAGGTCCCGGTCACGTAGGGCGAGGCCTCGCCGTCGGCCAGCCACACGATCGACTGCGCCATCTCGTCGGGCGTGCCGATCCGGCCCATCGGCACCGAGCGGGCGATCTCGTCGAGCTGGCCGGGCGGGCGCGCCGCATGGATCTCGGTGTCGATCACGCCGGGGCGCACGCAGTTGACCCGGATGCCCTCGCCCGCCACCTCGCGCGCCAGGCCGATCGTCATCGTGTCGAGCGCACCCTTGGTCGCGGCGTAGTGCACCCACACGCCCGGGGTGCCGAGCTGCGACGCGCCCGAGCCCACGTTGACGATGGCGCCGCCGGCCCCGCCGTGCGCGGTCGACATCCTGCGGATCGCCTCGCGCGCGCAGAGGAAGGGCGCGCGCACGTTGATCCGCAGCACGTCGTCCAGGCGTACGGCGTCGATGTCGGCGACCCGGCACACGCCGCCGGTGATGCCGGCGTTGTTGACCAGAGCGGTGAGGGGGCCGAGACGGTCGGCCGCCTCGAAGGCGCGCAGGATCGAGGTCTCGTCGCCGAGGTCGGCGCGGACCCCGACGGCCCGTCCGCCCTCGGCCTCGATGGCGGCCACCACCGCCGCCGCGTCGGCATCGCGGTCGCGGTAGACGATCGCGACCCGCCACCCGCGCCGCGCGGCGAGTCGTGCGGTCGCCGCGCCGATGCCGCGGCTGCCGCCGGTCACCAGCATCACGCCCCGGTCGTTGCGGCCGGCCGACGCCGTCGCCGCGCTCATGCCGCCTCTCCCACCCGGACCTCGAGCGCATCGCCGACCCGGCGGACCGGATACGTGCGGATCGGCTCGGTGACGGGGGCGCACAGCGGGGCGCCCGTGCGGATGTCGAACTGCCCCTGGTGCAGCGGGCACTCGACGCAGTGGTCGATCACGAAGCCGTCGGAGAGGCGGGCATCGCCGTGCGAGCAGCGGTTGTCGGTGGCGAAGGGCTCGCCGTCGATCAGGTACAGCGCGATCTCGCGCCCGCCCGCGTCCACCGCGACGACGTCGCCCTCGCGAAGGTCGGAAAGGCGGGCCGCGGGGACCCAGGGATTCAGGCTCATCGGAGTGTCGCTCGGCTGGTCGGGGCCGCGCACGACGCGCCGGCCACCGGAGCCGGGAATGATCGCACAGGCCGCGGGGGCCTGGCCCGCTACAGGACCTGGTGCTGCTGCAGGTAGCGGTGCACGAGCGCCAGCCGGGGGAGCGGATCGTCGAGCGCCATCAGCTTGTGCTTGGCCGGATTGGCGATCGGCAGGAATTCGCACAGCCGATTGGCCACCCAGGCCGCCGAGTCGAAGTCGCAGGGCTCGGCGATCATCCGCTTGTCCGGGTCGGGCTCGCGCTCGCGCAACTCGTGGACGATGCGCCGCAGCAGCAGCACGCACTCGGCCAGCTCATCGGGCACCGCGACCTGCGGGTCGTCGGGCAATTCGTCGGCGGTCACGCGGATCAGCCCGTTGCGTCCGACGCGCCGGTCGACGATCCGGAAGCGGGCGCCGCCCACGGTGCGCAGCTGCAGCAGGCCGAGCTGCTCCATGTCCCAGCCGCGGATGTGCGCCAGGCAGCCGATCGGTTCGTGCTCGGCGGCCTCGCCGACCTCGCCGCCGCGGGTGATCAGGCACACGCCGAAGGGCGACTCCCGCTGCATGCAGTCGCGCACCATGTCCATGTAGCGCGCCTCGAAGATCCGCAGCGGCAGCACGCCTCCCGGGAACAGCACGGTCGACAGCGGGAAGATCGGGACGTCGGCCAGGATCGGTACCTGGGGCGCGTCCGGGTCGGGCGGGCGGGGGCTCGTCATGCGGGCAGCTGCCTGGCGGCGAGGGCGCGGTGGCGCACCAGCACCCGCTCGCCCGCGCGGAAGCGCTGCGCGAGTTGCTCCACCACGTAGACCGAGCGGTGCTGGCCGCCGGTGCAGCCGATCGCGACGGTCAGGTAGCTGCGGTTCTCCTGCACGTAGGAGGGCAGCCAGGTTCGCAGGAAGTGGCCGATGTGCTCGATCATCCGCTCCACCGAGGGCGCGGCGCTCAGGAACTGCGCGACCGGCTCGTCCAGCCCCGACATCGGGCGCAGGTGGGCGGTGTAGTGCGGATTGGGCAGGCAGCGCACGTCGAACACCAGGTCGGCATCCAGCGGCACGCCATACTTGAACGCGAAGGACTCGAACAGCAGCGTGATCGCGGCGCGCTCCAGGCCCACCACGTCGCGCACCCAGTGGCGCAGCACGTTCGGGAGCAGATCGCTGGTGTCGATCGACAGGCCGAGGTCCTCGATCGCGCTCATCATCTCGCGCTCGCGCTCGATGGATTCCAGCAGCGTGGGCACCGGCTCGTCGGCGCGGCCGTGCTGCATCGCGAGGGGGTGGCGGCGGCGGGTCTCGGAGTAGCGTTGCACCAGCGAGTCGGTGCGCGCGTTCAGGAACAGCACCTTGACGTCGTGGCCGGCGCGCCCGATGCCCACGATGATCTCCTTGAGCTCGGCGATCGAGGCGCCGCTGCGCGCGTCGATCGAGACCGCGACCCGGTCGTAGCCCTGCGCCTGCATCGAGACGATCACCTCCTGCAGGAACTTGGCCGGCAGGTTGTCGATGCAGAAATAGCCGTCGTCCTCGAGCACGTTGATCGCGATCGACTTGCCCGAGCCCGAGATGCCGGTGACCAGCACGACACGCATGGCTCAGACCCCCCCGGTATCGATCGCCATCTGCTGGCGGGCGACGAACTCGCGCATGGTGTCGATGCCTCGCAGCTGCAGTATGGTGTTGCGCACGGCGGCCTCGACCAGTACCGCGAGATTGCGCCCGGCAGCCACCGGGATCAGCACCTTGCGGATCTGCAGGCCGAGCACCTCCTCGGTCATGTTCTCGAGCGGCAGGCGCTCGTATTCGTCCTCATGCGTGCTGCGCCGGACCAGGTGGACGATCAGCTTGAGCCGCATCTTGCGCCGGACCGCGGTCTCGCCGAAGACGGTCTTGATGTCGAGCAGGCCGAGGCCGCGGACCTCCAGCAGGCCCTGCAGGATCGTCGGGCAGCGCCCCTCGATGGTGGTCGGCCCGATCCGGTGCAGCTCGACGACGTCGTCGGCGACCAGCCCGTGCCCTCGGCTGATCAGCTCCAGGCCGAGCTCGCTCTTGCCGAGCCCGGACTCCCCGGAGATCAGCACGCCCATGCCGAGGACATCCATCAGCACGCCGTGCATGCTGCAGTTGACCGCCAGCGCCTTGGCCAGGAAGCTGCGCAGCAGCTCGATGGTGCGCGCGCTCGGGTGCCGGCTCGCGAGCAGCGGCAGCGCGTGCTGCTCGCAGGCCGCCACCAGCGCGGGCGGCGCGCCGATGCCGTCGGCCACCACCAGCGCCGGCGGTCTGCCGCCGGCGAGCTCCTCGATGATGTGGCTGCGTCGCTGTCCGCTCAGTCGGGAGAAATAGGCGATTTCGGCTGCGCCGAGCACCTGGATGCGATGCGGATGGATCAGGTTCAGGTAGCCGACCTGATCGACCGTGTCGGGCGCGGGCAGGACGGCGGGGCGGTCGGCGCCGTGCTCGCCGGCGATCCAGGTCAGGCCCAGCGACGCGCTGGAGCCGGCGGCCAGCTCACGGACCGTCAGCCGGGCCGGCCTGGCGACCAGGGCAGGGTCACCGACCTCGGAGGGGTCCGATTCCTGGGGCGGGGGCGCTGCCCCGGGCTGCGACTCGCTCATCCGTCGACTCTACCACCGGCGCGGGGCGCGCCGGCAGGTCAGGCGGCCGGCCGGTAGGGCTCCCATGTGGCGAGCACGCGGTGGATGCCGGATGCGTCGCTAGAGGTCATCAGGGTGTCGCGGATGCCGGTGTCCGACAGCAGTTCGGCCAGCTCGGAGAGGATCTCGAGGTGCTCCTCGGTCGCGTGCTCCGGTACCAGCAGAAACACCAGCAGGCTAACCGGCTGGCCGTCCGGTGCATCGAAGGCGATGGGAGTGTCAACGCGAACGACCGCGGCGATCGCGTCCTTCAGGCCCTTGATCCGGCCGTGGGGGATGGCGACGCCCTGGCCCAGGCCGGTCGAGCCCAGCCGCTCGCGAGCGAACAGGGAGTCGAACACCTTGCCGCGCTCGATGCCGTGCTCGTTCTCGAACAGCAGGGCCGCCTGCTCGAACACCCGCTTCTTGCTCGAGACCGCCAGGTCGAGGAGCACGTTCTTGGCCGGCAGCAGCTTGGCGATTCGGTTCATCGTTGACGTGTTGCGGGCGGGCGGTTGTTGCGATGCAAAAGACGGCCTGGCGCCGGACCCGGCCCGGTTTCGCGGCGATTATAGCCACGAAACCGGCGCCCGGCGTGTCAACTATCTTGCATTGCGCAAACCCGACCCCATGGGGTCGCGGACCCCGCTCAGGACTCCGCCTGGTGCTTGATCGCCTCGTGCGGATGGGCGAAGCGCTTGTCCTTGTACTTCAGGATCTGGCGGTCCAGCTTGTCCATCAGCGCGTCGATCGCGGCATAGAGGTCGTCGTCGATCGCCTCGGCGAACAGGTCCTTGCCACGCACGTGCAGCGTGATCTCCGCCTTCTGCCGAAGCTTGTCCACCGACAGGAACACGTTGATGTCGATCACCTGGTCGAAATGACGTCGGATGCGGTCGAGCTTGACCGTGACGTATTCGCGCAACGCAGGGGAGACTTCGAGATGGTGCCCGCTGATGGAGAGGTTCATGGATGCTCCTGGTGCTCGGACGACGTTTCGAGGCGGCGCAGCGGGCGCCGTCGACGCGATCCCGGCGCGGCCTACAGCGACTTGCGCTGCGCGACCGGTGGGATCTGGAGCGCCTCGCGGTACTTGGCCACGGTGCGTCGGGCGACGACGATGCCCTGCTCGCCGAGGACTTCGGCGATACGGCTGTCGGATAAGGGGGTCTTGGGATCCTCCGCTGTGACGAGTTGCCTGATCAGGGCACGGATCGCGGTGCTGGAGGCGGCACCGCCCGTGTCGGTGGCGACGTGGCTTCCGAAAAAATACTTCATTTCGAAGGTGCCGAACGGCGTGAGCATGTATTTCTGTGTCGTCACTCGCGAGACCGTCGATTCGTGCAGGCCCAGGGCGTCCGCGATCTCGCGCAGCACCAGGGGGCGCATGGCGACCGCACCGTGGGTGAAGAACGCGCGCTGGCGGTCGACGATCGCCTGGGCGACGCGCTGGATGGTGTCGAATCGCTGTTGGACATTCTTCACCAACCAGCGCGCTTCCTGCAACTGCGACGTCAGGCTGCTGCCGGGCCCGCCCCGGTTGCGCTTGAGGATCTGGGCGTAGGCGTCGTTGATGCGCAGGCGGGGCATCACGTCGGGGTTCAGCACGGCCTGCCAGCCGGCGCGGCCACGCCGGACCATCACGTCGGGCACCACGTAGGCGGCCGCGTCTGCGGCGAAGCCGCTGCCGGGGCGCGGATTGAGGCTGCGGATCAGCGCCTGCGCGTCGCGCAACAGGTCGTCGTCGCAGCGCAGCACACGCTTGAGCCGCGCGAAGTCGTGCACCGCGAGCAGCTCCAGATGATGCTGGGCGATCGTGGTCGCGCAGCGCAGCACCGACTCCGGCGCGTCGCGCCCGGGCTCGAGCACGGCGAGCTGCAGGGTCAGGCACTCCGGGATCGAGCGGGCCGCGACGCCGACGGGGTCGAAGCTCTGCAGCAGCTTCAGCGCGCCGGACAGCTCCTCGGGCTCGATGTCGAGCTCGGCCGGCAGGGCCTGCAGCACCTCCTCCAGGCTCAGGCGCAGGTAGCCGTCGCCGTCGAGCTCCTCGACCAGCACGGTGACCAGCGCCCGGTCGCGTCGCGAGCAGCCGGTGCCGGCGAGCTGGCCGATCAGGTGCTCGCGAAGGGTCACGCCACCGGCCGACACCTGCGGGTACTCGCGGTCGTCGTCGTCGCCCTCGCTGCGGCTGCCCGGACCGTCACCGCCCCAATCCTGCCCATGATCGTCGAACCCGCCCGCTTCGTCGCCCGACACGCCGCGATCGGGCCCCTCGGCCGCGGCGTCGGCCCGGTCGGCGGGAGGCGCCTCGGAGCCGGTGGCCGCGGGCGCCTCGCCGGGTGCATCACGGTCGAGTGATCCGTTGGGGGCGATCCGGACGCAGTCGGCCAGCGGGTCGTCGAGCCGCTCGAGCATCGGGTTCTCGGCCAGGATCTGCTCGAGCTCCTGGTTGAGCTCGAGCGTCGAGAGCTGCAGCAGCCGGATCGACTGCTGCAGTTGCGGCGTGAGCGCGAGCTGCTGTGACTGCCTGAGCTGGAGCGTCTGTTTCATGCCGGACCGGGGGGATGGCGGCCCCGCAGGCAGCTACATCCGGAATTCTTCGCCGAGGTAGGCCTTGCGCACGCGATCGTCCTGGACCACTTCGCCGGGCTGCCCGAAAGCAAGAACGATACCATCATTGATGATATACGCGCGGTCGCAGATACCGAGGGTTTCCCGAACGTTGTGGTCGGTGATCAGCACCCCGATCTCGCGTTCCTTCAGGAAGCGCACGATGCGCTGGATCTCGATCACTGCGATCGGGTCGACCCCGGCGAACGGCTCGTCGAGCAGGATGAAGCGCGGCGAGGTGGCCAGCGCCCGGGCGATCTCGACGCGTCGCCGCTCGCCGCCGGACAGCGACTGCGCGGTGTTGGAGCGCAGGTGGGAGATCTGCAACTCGTCGAGCAGCGAGTCGAGGCGGCGCTGCAGCTCGCCCCGCGCGAGCGGGCGCCCGGCCGGGTCGACCTGCAGCTCGAGCACCGCCTGGACGTTCTCCTCGACGGTGAGCTTGCGAAAGACCGACGCCTCCTGGGGCAGGTAGGACAGTCCGAGGCGCGCCCGCTTGTGGATGGGCAGGCGGCTGATCGAGCGGCCGTCGAGCTCGATCGTGCCGCCGTCGGTGGGGACGAGGCCGGCGATCATGTAGAAGCAGGTCGTCTTGCCCGCGCCGTTGCGCCCGAGCAGCCCGACGACCTCGCCGCTCTGCACGTCGATGGAGACGTCCTTGACCACTTGCCGGCCCGCGTAGGCCTTCATCAGGTTGCGGGCCGCGAGCCGGCTGGCCGACTTCCCGGCCGGCGGATCGGCGGACACCATCAGCGCGAGTCCGTCCCGCGGGGGGCGGCGATGCCGGGCGCGGGCCGCAGCGTCGCGCCGCCGGGGGCCGCGCCGGCTGCAGGGGGGGCGCCGGGCGGGGTCGGGTCGGGGCGCGGCGCGCCGGGCTCGCCCAGGCGCGGCTGGATGGTGACCCGCACGCGCCCGCCGCCGGAGACGGCCGGCCCGCTCGCCGCGCCGCTGCCGTCGACGTCGAACTGTTCCGTGCGGCTGTCGTACACGATGACCGCGCCTTCGATCTCGTCGACCACGCGCGTGCCCTCGAGCCGGCGCACCTTGGCCTTGCGCAGGAAGCGCACGGTTTCGTTGCGGCCGTCGTACTCGATCTCCTCGCCGAAGCCCTCGATCCATTCGTCGAGGCCGTCGCGCTTCTGCCGGAAGCTCGCGAGCCGCCCGGTCGCGTTGGCGTGCTGGTAGCCCTCCGGATCCTGCCGGATCACGAGGCGGTCGCCACGCAGCACGATCGTGCCCTTGGTCAGCACCACCGAGCCGGTGAAGACGTTGACCTGCTTGAGGTCGTCGTACTGCATCCGGTCGGCTTCGACGTTGGTGGGCTTGTACCTGTCGGCGCGCTCGCCGAGCGCCGGCACGCACGCGATCGCCATGCACAGGGCGATACCCGACGTGGCGATGCGGCGAATCGGGCCGGGGCGGCGAGGCATGGCGGGTCGGTGGGGGGTCTCGGCCATCGGGCTGCGCCGACTCAGTTGGCCGCCCGTCCGCGCGCCGGGCCCGCGGGGGGCGGCGCGGCCTGGGAGGGCGCAAGCCAGGTCGCTCGGACCTGCGAGTCTACCTGCAATCGGCGGGTCCGATTGTCGAGCTCCATGCCCACGCCGGTGAGCCGGCTGGTGCCCTGCACGATGGTGACCGGCCAGTCGGTGCGGACAATGTCGCGGTCCGGGATCACCACCGCGTAGTCGGTGTCCGCCCGCATCGGCGCGCCGCCGGGGGTGGCGGCGCGGGTCACGATCACGTTGCCCGACATGTGGGCCTCGTCGCCACCGCTGGTGAGCCGCCCGCGGTCGGCGGTGACGGTGACGCGGGGGCGGGACGGGTCGAGGCTGACCATCACCGGCTCCTCGAACTCGGTGGTGTCATCGGCCGGGAAGTGCTGGAGCTCGCGGGCCTCGAGCCGGAACGAGGGCTCCCCGAGCGCGTTCATCCCGAGGAGCGCGAGCCGCTCGACGAAGTAGTCTGGGCCGACCGCCGCCACCGGGCGCGCCTCCTGGCGCGTGCGGTCGCGCCTGGCGACCTCCGACAGGTAGTAGGTGAACAGGCCGAGCGCCGTCAGCAGCACCAGCGACAGGCCAGCCGCGATCCGGTCCTTGAGGCGCGAGTTCACGGCGGACGGGCGCTCAGGCGCTGCGGCCGTCGAAGCGGCCGAGCGCCGCCTCGAACCGCCCCTGCGCGCGCAGCAGGTGCTCGGCGAGCTCGCGGACCGCGCCGCCGCCCGCCGGGGCGGTGGCCGTCCAGTGCGCGACGCGGCGCAGCTCCGGGGCCGCGTCGGCGACGGTCGCCGCGAAGCCGACCGCCAGCATCGCGGGCAGGTCGGGCCAGTCATCGCCCATGAAGCCCGCCTGCGCCGTGTGGATACCGGCCTGCACGCAGAGCGCGCGCATCGCCTCGGCCTTGTCGGCGACGCCCTGCAGCACCGTGTCGATGCGCAGCTCGCGCGCCCGCCGGGCGACGATCGGGGAGTCGCGCCCGGTGACCAGCGCGACGTGGATGCCGGCCTGCTGCAGCAGCACCAGGCCCAGTCCGTCGCGCACCGAGAAGCGCTTGGAGACTTCGCCCTCCGGTCCGATGTGGATGCCCCCGTCGGTCAGGGTGCCGTCGACGTCGAAGGCCATCAGGCGCACGGCGGCCGCGCTCATACGACGCGCGCCGCCAGCAGGTCGTGAATGTGCAGCGCGCCGACCATGCGGTGGTCGGCATCCACCACCGGCAGCTGGTTCACCCGCCGCTCCTCCATGCGCCGCACCGCCTCGACCGCCAGGGACTCGGCGTGGATCGTCGCGGGCTCGCGGGTCATGACCTCGTCGACGGTCAGCGCGCCGAGGTCGGTGGTGCGCTCGAGCAGGCGCCGCAGGTCGCCGTCGGTGAAGACGCCCGCGAGGCGCCCGTCGGGCCCGACCACCGCGGCCATGCCCATCCGCTTGCGCGACACCTCGAGGATGGCCGCGGGCAGCGGTGCGCCGCTCGGCACCCTGGGCAGCGCGTCGCCGGTGCGCATCACGTCGGCCACCCGGGTGAGCAGCTTGCGACCGAGCGATCCGCCCGGGTGGGAGCGGGCGAAGTCGGCGGCGTCGAAGCCGCGGGCGTCGAGCAGCGCGACCGCCAGCGCGTCGCCGAGCGCGAGCGCGGCCGTGGTGCTGGCCGTCGGCGCGAGGTTGAGCGGGCAGGCTTCCTTGTCGACGCGCGCATCGAGGTGCACGTCGGACTGGCGCGCGAGCGGCGAATCCGGGTCGCCGGTGATGGCGATCATCTTCGCGCCCTGGCGCCGCACCGGGACGATGATCGCGAGCAGCTCGTCGGTGCGGCCCGAGTAGGACAGCGCCACGAACACGTCGTCGCGTGTCACCATGCCGAGGTCGCCGTGGCTGGCCTCGGCAGGGTGCACGAAGAAGGCCGGCGTGCCGGTGGAGGCGAGCGTCGCGGCCAGCTTGCGCGCGACGTGCCCGGACTTGCCGATGCCGCTGACCACCACGCGCCCGTGGCAGGCGAGGATCAGCCTGCAGGCCGCCACGAAGTCGTCCCCGATCCGCTCGACGAGCGCGCCGACCGCGTCTGCCTCGATGCGCAGCACCCCGCGGCCCTGTGCGATCAGCCGGGCCGCGTCGGCCGGGGTGGCTACAATCGGGTCGGTCATCGACCGAGTATAACGTGGCGATCGGGCGCGTCCGGTCGGCGCGACGCCCCCGCGAACCCTCTCCATTACCCGGTCCCGCCCATGCTGTCGGCCCTCGAAGTGACTCTGCTGCTGCTGGCCGCGAGCATCGCCGCGGTACTGCTGCTGCGCGCCTTCGGGATGCCTGCGCTGGTCGCCTACCTGCTGGTCGGCGTGGTGCTGGGCCCCTACGCCGGCAACCTCTCGGCCAACTCGGAGGCCGTCCACACGCTCGCCGAGCTCGGCGTGGTGTTCCTGATGTTCACGCTGGGACTGGAGTTCAGCCTGCCCAAGCTGGCCGCGATGCGCCGCTTCGTGTTCGGGCTGGGATCCCTGCAGGTGGCGGCCACCATCGGCGCTGTGATGGCCGCGGCGGTGCTGCTGCCCGGCGCGTGGCTCGCGGCCGTCGTGCCGGGCGGGCTCGACTGGCGCGGCGCGCTCGCCCTGGGCGGAGCGCTCGCGATGTCCTCGACCGCGCTGGTGAGCAAGATGCTCGCCGAGCGCCACGAGCTCGAGACCGAGCACGGCAAGCGCGTGTTCGCCGTGCTGCTGTTCCAGGACCTGGCGCTGATCCCGCTGCTGATCGTCATCCCCGCGCTCGGCGGCGGCCAGGACGACTGGTGGATGACCATCGGATGGGCGCTCGCCAAGGCCGCGGTGCTGCTGGTGGTGCTGCTGCGCTTCGGGCCGCCGCTGATGCAGGGCTGGTTCCTGCGGGTGGCGCGCCAGCGCTCGCACGAGCTGTTCACGCTCAACATCCTGCTGGCCGCCCTGCTGTTCGCGTGGCTCACCAAGAAGGCCGGACTGTCGATGGAGCTCGGCGCCTTCGTGGCCGGCATGCTGATCTCGGAGACCGAGTACCGCTACCAGGTCGAGGAGGACATCAAGCCCTTCCGCGACATCCTGCTCGGGTTGTTCTTCATCACCATCGGCATGAAGCTCGACCTGACCGTGGTGCTGGAGTCGTGGCAGCTGGTGCTGCTCTACACCACGCTGCCGATCCTGCTGAAGTTCGGGCTGGTGGCCGGGCTGGCGAGGGCGATGCGCGACTCCGCCCCGGTTGCCATCCGCAGCGGCGTGTGGCTCGCCCAGGCCGGTGAGTTCGGCTTCGTGCTGCTGGCGCTGGCCGCTGACTCGAAGCTGCTCGCCGGGCCGACGCTGCAGCCGATGCTCGCCGCGATGCTGCTGTCGATGCTGGCGAGCCCGTGGCTGATCGGGCGCGCCGACTGGCTCGCGCTGAGGGTCTCCGAGCAGGAGTGGTTGCAGCGCTCGCTGCAGCTGCAGAAGATCGCGGCGCGCAGCCTGTCCAGCGACCGGCACATCATCATCTGCGGCTATGGGCGCAGCGGCCAGAGCCTCGCCCACGTGCTGGAGGCCGAGAAGGTGCCCTACGTGGCGCTGGACCTCGACCCGGACCGGGTCCGCGAGGCGGCGTCGGCCGGCGAGACGGTGGTCTTCGGCGACGCGACGCGCCGCGAGACGCTGCTGGCCGCGGGCGTGCACCGTGCCAGCGTGCTGGTGGTCACCTACCACGACACCCACGCTGCGATCCGGCTGCTCCAGAAGGTGAGGGAACTCGCGCCGCAGCTGCCGGTGCTGGTGGGCACCGCCACCGACGCGGACCTCGACCGGCTGCGCGAGGCGGGCGCCACCGAGGTCGTGCCCGAAGTGGTCGAGGGCAGCCTGATGCTGGCGTCCCACGCGCTCGCGCTCAATGGCGCACCGCTCGCGCGGGTGCTGCGCCGCATCCGCAGCATCCGCGAGGACCGCTACAGCCTGCTGCGCGGCTATTTCCATGGCGCCGACGACATGGAGGGCGAGACGATCGAGGTCGAGCAGCGCCGGCTGCACGCGGTCACGGTGCCCCCGGGCGCGGCCGCGGTCGGGCAGGGCTTGGCGTCGCTGCCGCTGGCCGGCTGTACCGTGGACGCGCTGGTGCGAGGCGGGCGGCGCAGCCGCGAGTTCCCGCGCGAGCTGCGGATCGAGGCCGGCGACACGCTGGTGCTGGCCGGCACGGTCGAGCAGGTGAACGCCGCCGAGGCCCGCCTGCTGAGAGCCTGAGACGCCGCACCGGGTCGCCACCGCGGCGCGCGGCGCGCGGCAGGCTTCCCAAGGGGCCGTCCGGCTGGCCGGCTCGTGAGCTTGTTAAACTGAGTGTCCGCTCACCCTTGGGCCGCCGGCCGATGCCGATGGCCGCGACGTGCCCGCCACCTTCGCCCCGTTCGTCTCCTTCGATTCCCTGCACTTCGGCTACGGTGACCGTCCCCTGCTGCAGGACGTGACGCTGACGGTGCCGCGCGGGGAGGTCGTCGCGTTGATGGGCGGCTCGGGATCGGGCAAGACGACGCTGCTTCGCCTGCTGGGCGGCCAGTTGCGCGCCGGCGCCGGGCGCGTCTCCTTCGACGGGCAGGACGTCGCGGCGCTCGATCGCGACGGGCTCTACCGGATGCGCCGCCGGATGGGGATGCTGTTCCAGTTCGGGGCGCTGTTCACCGACCTCACGGTGTTCGAGAACGTGGCCTTCCCCATCCGGGAGCATGCGCGGCTCCCCGAGTCGATGCTGCGCGACCTGGTGCTGATGAAGCTCGACGCGGTGGGCCTGCGCGGCGCGGCCGGCCTGATGCCGTCGCAGGTCTCGGGCGGCATGGCGAGGCGGGTCGCGCTCGCGCGCGCGACGGCGCTCGATCCGGCGCTGCTGATGTTCGACGAGCCCTTCGCCGGCCTCGACCCGATCTCGCTCGGCACGATCGCGCACCTGATCCGCAGCCTGAACGATGCGCTCGGCGCGACCTCGATCGTGGTCACCCACGACGTCCCCGAGACCTTCGCCATCGCCGACCGGGTGTACCTGCTCGGCGCAGGAAGGATCGTGGCATCGGGCACGCCGGCCGAGCTGCGCGCCTCCGACGATCCGTACGTCGTGCAGTTCCTGCATGGCGCGCGGGACGGCCCGGTGCAGTTCCACCAGCCAGCGCCCCCGATCACAGCCGACCTGGGCCTGCGGCCGTGATCGACGCCGTCGCGCGGCTCGGGCAGCGGGCGATCGCGCGTCTGGCTGGCATCGGGCACGGCACGCGCTTCTTCCTGCGGCTGTGTGCGCTCGCGCCGGCGGCGCTGCGCCGGCCGCGCCTGGTGATCGACCAGCTCCACGTGATCGGCAACCATTCGCTGTCGATCATCGGTGTCTCGGGGCTGTTCGTCGGCTTCGTGCTGGGCCTGCAGGGCTACTACACGCTGCAGCGATACGGGTCGGCCGAGGCACTCGGGTTGCTGGTGGCGCTGTCGCTGGTGCGCGAGCTCGGCCCGGTGGTCAGCGCGCTGCTGTTCGCCGGCCGGGCGGGCACCTCGCTCACGGCCGAGATCGGCCTGATGAAGGCGGGCGAGCAGCTCGCCGCGATGGAGATGATGGCCGTGGACCCGATGGCGCGGGTGCTGGCGCCGCGCTTCGTCGCCGCGGTGATCGCGATGCCGATGCTTGCGGCGATCTTCTCGGCGATCGGCGTGCTCGGGGGCTGGGGCGTCGGCGTGCTGCTGATCGGCGTCGACCCGGGCGGGTTCTGGTCGCAGATGCAGTCCGGCGTCGACGTCTTCAAGGACGTCGGCAACGGCGTGGTCAAGAGCTGCGTATTCGGCGTCATCTGCGCGTTCGTCGCGCTGTACGTCGGCCACGAGGCGCGGCCCACGCCGGAGGGCGTGTCGCGCGCGACCACGACCACCGTGGTCGCCTCCTCGCTCGCGGTGCTGGGCTTCGACTTCATCCTGACCGCCCTGATGTTCGGCACGGACTGACGGGACGAATCGACCATGGAACCCCTTCCCGGCGCCGCGGGCGGCGTCACCCCCCATACAGGAGTGCACCGATGAAAGACCGTCGCGGGATCGACGTGCTGGTGGGCGCGTTCATGCTGCTCGGGTTGGGCGCGCTGCTGTTCCTCGCGCTCAAGGCCGGCAACCTGGGCAGCTTCTCCACCGGCGGCACCTACCAGGCAAAGGCCCGCTTCGACAACATCGGGGGCCTGAAGGTGAGGGCAGCGGTCAAGAGCGCGGGCGTGGTGGTGGGCCGGGTGGCCTCGATCGGCTTCGACGACGCCTCCTACCAGGCGGTGGTGGTGCTCGCGCTCGAGGAGCGCTTCAAGTTCCCCAAGGACAGCTCGGCCAAGATCCTGACGTCAGGCTTGCTCGGCGAGCAGTACATAGGCTTGGAGGCGGGCGGCGACGAGAAGATGCTGCGCGCCGGCGATACCATCACGATGACGCAGTCGGCCCTGGTGCTCGAGAACCTGATCAGCCAGTTCCTGTTCAGCAAGGCCGCCGAAGGAGATAAGAAGCCGTGACCGTGTCCTGGGCGCGCATGCAGCGCTACACCGCGGGGGCGATGGCCGCGCTGTCGCTGGGCGCGTGTGCCGGACCGCTCGCGCTGGCGTCCGCCCGCGACTTCGGGTCCCCGAGCCGGGCGTCGGGCGCCATGCCTGAGGCCGACACCGGCTCCCCGGCCGCCGCGGTGGTCCATGTCGCCGCCATGCCCCCGGCCGCCGGCATGCCCCCGACCGCCGGACCCGCCGACGCGGCGGCCGCGATCGGGGCGGCCGGGGCGATCAGCGCCAGCAGCACTGCCCGCGACACCTCGGGCACGCCCGATCCGCTGGCGCGCCCCGCCTCGATCGACCCATTCGAGGGCTGGAACCGGGGCGTCGCCCGGTTCAACAACTCGATCGACGACGTTTTCCTGCGCCCGGTGGCCACTGTCTACGACCGCTTCACGCCCGATGTGCTGCGCCTGATCGGACGCAACTTCCTGTCCAACCTGCTGGATCCCTACATCGCGGTGAACAACTTCCTGCAGGGCAAGCCCGCCGCGGGGTTCTCCGATATCGGCCGCTTCACGATGAACACCACGCTCGGATTCCTCGGCTTCGGAGACCCCGCCTCGGATGTGGGCCTGGAGAAGCATCGCGAGGACTTCGGCCAAACCCTGGGCGTCTGGGGCGTGCCGCCGGGGCCCTACATCGTGCTCCCGGTGTTCGGACCGTCCAACGTGCGCGACGCCATCGGCTTCGGCGTCGACGCCTACGCGGCGCTGATCAACCGCTTCGACAACGTGCGCTTTCGCAACAGCGTGGGCGGCCTCGAACTGGTCGACTCCCGGGCACGCCTGCTTCCCACCCAGCGTCTGCTGGAGGAGGCCCTCGACCGTTATCTCCTGGTGCGCGACAGTTACCTGCAGCGCCGCCGCAACCTGGTCTACGACGGCAACCCGCCGGACCTAGACGACTGACACTGGAACCGAAGATGCTCCGATTCCTCTGCGCCGCGCTGCTCGGCACGCTGCTAGCCCTGCAATCCGCCGGGCCGGTGGCCGCCCAGACTGCTCCCGACGAGATGATCCGCACGCTCAGCATGGAGATCATCGAGCGGATCAAGCAGGACAAGGACCTCAAGAGCGGCGACATCCGCCGGCTCTCCCAGTTCGCCGACGAGACGATCATGCCCAACGTGAACTTCGAGCGGATGACCGCGCTCGCGGTAGGGCGCAACTGGCGCCAGGCCTCGCCCGAGCAGCAGAAGCAGCTGATGGCCGAGTTCCGCCAGCTGCTGCTGCGCACTTATGCAGGCGCGCTGACGGCGGTCAACGACCAGCAGGTCCGGGTCAAGCCGCTGCGGGCGGGCGCCGACGACACCGAGGTCGTGGTCCGCACCGAGATCGTCCAGAGCCGGGGCGACCCGATCCAGCTCGACTACCGGCTCGAGAAGTCCGGCACCGGCTGGCGCATCTACGACCTGAACGTCCTGGGCGTCTGGCTGGTCGAGACCTACCGCAACCAGTTCAACCAGGAGATCAGCGCCAAGGGCATCGACGGCCTGATCAAGAGCCTGGCCGACCGGAACCGGCAGTTCGCGCAGGCCAAGGCGTCCTGAGCGGGCGCGGCGAGCATGCCGTTCCCGGCCGAGATCACGCTCGACAACGCGCCCGCCGCGCTCGCGGCGGCGCGGGCGGCGCTGCGCGAGTCATCCGGCCCGCTCGACCTCTCGCCGCTGCAGCGCTTCGATTCGACGGCCGTGGCGGTGCTGGTGGCGCTGCGCCGCGATGCCGGTCCGAGCCTCGCGTTCCGGAGCGCGCCCCCGAATCTGCGTAAACTCGCGGCTCTCTACGGCGTCGAAGCGGTGCTGTTCGGTTCCGGCGCCTGAGGGCGCCGTCCTGCCGGGCCATCGCGGGCGCCGTCGCCGGCGCCCGGCCCGATGCCGCGCCCGGTGTCCTCGTCAGCCCCGCCCCGTTTCCCGCCACCATGCCTCCCGCCATCGATGTCCGGTCGGTCCACAAGCGCTACGGCGACTTCGAGGCCCTGCGCGGCGTGTCGCTCGAGATCGCGCAGGGCGAGTTCTTCGGGCTGCTCGGCCCCAACGGCGCCGGCAAGACCTCGCTGATCCAGATCGTCGCCGGCCTGAACCGTCCGAGCGCGGGCAGCCTGCGGGTGATGGGCCACGACGTGGTGACTGATTACCGGGCCGCGCGCCGCGCCCTGGGCGTGGTGCCTCAGGAGCTGGTCTTCGACCCGTTCTTCACGGTGCGCGAGACCCTGCGGCTGACCTCCGGCTACTACGGGCTGCGCCGCAACGACCGCTGGATCGACGAGATCCTCGAGCACCTCGACCTGACCGGCAAGGCCGACGCCAACATGCGCGCGCTGTCCGGCGGGATGAAGCGCCGGGTGCTGGTGGCGCAGGCGCTGGTCCACCGCCCGCCGGTGATCGTGCTCGACGAGCCGACCGCGGGCGTCGACGTCGAGCTGCGCCAGACCTTGTGGCAGTTCGTGCGGCGCCTGAACCGCGACGGCCACACGATCGTGCTGACCACCCACTACCTGGAGGAGGCGCAGGAGCTGTGCGGCCGGATCGCGATGCTCAAGCAGGGCCGCGTGGTCGCGCTCGACCACACCGCCAGCCTGCTCGGGCGCTTCGGGGGCGGCACGGTGTCTGTGCGGCTGGCCGGCGCGGCGCTGCCCGAGGCGCTGCGCCCCCTGCTCGCGGGCGACCCGCACCCGGACGGCCGGATCGCGCTGCGGGTCGAGGACTGGCAGCACCTCGAGCCGATGCTCGCCCAGCTGCGCCTGGCGGGCTGCCGGATCGAGGAGATGGAGCTCGCCCACACCGACCTCGAGGATGTGTTCGTCAGGATCATGAACCAGCCCCACCCCGAGCACGCCTCGACCCTGGCGCGCGCGCCATGACCGGTTTCCTGACCCTGCTGCACAAGGAGCTGCTGCGCTTCTGGAAGGTGTCGGTGCAGACGGTTGCCGCACCGGTGCTGACCGCGCTGCTGTACCTGCTGGTGTTCTCGCAGGCGCTCGGCGATCGCGTCGAGGCCTTCCCGGGCGTGCCCTACGTCGCCTTCCTGGTGCCGGGCCTGGTGATGATGTCGGTGCTGCAGAACGCGTTCGCCAACGCCTCCTCGTCGCTGATCCAGTCCAAGGTGACCGGCAACCTCGTGTTCGTGCTGCTGCCCCCGCTGTCGGCGCTGGAGCTGTTCGGGGCCTACGTGCTGGCCGCCGTCGTGCGCGGCCTGATGGTCGGCACGGGGGTGCTGGGGGTGACGGCGCTGTTCGTGCCGCCGACCTTCGTCGCCCCCCTCTGGATCCTCGCGTTCGCGGTCCTCGGCAGTGGCATTCTCGGTACAATGGGCTTGATCGGCGGGATTTGGGCCGAGAAGTTCGACCAAATCGCGATGTTCCAGAACTTCCTGATCATGCCGGCCACCTTCCTGGCGGGCGTCTTTTACTCGGTGCACACGCTGCCGGCCGTCTGGCAGTCGGTCTCGCACCTGAACCCGTTCTTCTACATGGTCGACGGCTTCCGTTACGGCTTCTTCGGTCAGTCCGACGTGCCTCCCGCCACCAGCCTCGCAATCGTCGCGGCGACCCTGGTGCTGGTCGCAGGCGTCGCGCTGCGGATGCTGCACACGGGCTGGCGCATCCGCCACTGACCGGCGGGCCGCCGCCGCCGGCACCGGTCCCGCCCCAACCGCATCCGCTCCACAGCTCCAATCACCGCTCCAACCGTCCCGGCCCTGACGACACACCGTCGACTCCCAGCCGTCCCTTCAGCGTCCTTCGACACCCCATCAGCGAACCATGCCCACTCCGGACGACATCCACCGGTACATCGCCGACGGCCTGCCCTGCGAGCACTTGAAGGTCGACGGCGACGGCCGCCACTTCGAGGCGCTGATCGTCTCGGGCGACTTCGCCGGCAAGCGGCCCGTGCAGCGTCACCAGCTGGTCTACAAGGTCCTCGGCGACCGGATGCGCGAGGAGATCCACGCGCTGTCCATGACCACGCTGACGCCCGAGGAATGGGCCGCGCAAGGCGGGAGGTAGCCCAAGCGATGGACAAGCTGCTGATCCACGGCGGGCGCCGCCTGCAGGGCGAGGTGCGCATCTCGGGCGCCAAGAACGCCGCGCTGCCGATCCTGTGCGCCGGGCTGCTGGTGCCGGGCAGGCTCGAGGTCACGAACCTTCCGCAGCTTCAGGACGTCGGGACGGTGCTCAAGCTGCTCGAGCGGATGGGCGTGAAGACCGAGCGCAGCGGCAACGCGGTGTCGCTCGACGCGTCGGCGGTCACCCACCTCGAGGCCGCCTACGATCTCGTCAAGACCATGCGCGCCTCGATCCTGGTGCTCGGGCCGCTGCTCGCGCGCTTCGGCCAGGCGCGGGTGTCGCTGCCCGGCGGCTGCGCCATCGGCCAGCGGCCGGTCGACCAGCACATCAAGGGCCTGCAGGCGCTCGGCGCCCACATCGAGATCGAGCACGGTTACGTGGTCGCGCGCGCCGAGCGGCTGCGCGGTACCCGCATCGTCACCGACATGGTGACCGTCACCGGCACCGAGAACCTGATGATGGCCGCGACGCTCGCCGACGGCCAGACCGTCATCGAGAACGCCGCACGCGAGCCCGAGGTGGTCGATCTCGCCCGCGCCCTGACCGCGCTGGGCGCCCGCATCCACGGCGCCGGCACCGACCGCATCGTCATCGAGGGGGTCGCGGCGCTGCACGGCGGCACGCACCGCGTGATGGCCGACCGCATCGAGACCGGGACGTTCCTGTGCGCGGTCGCCGCGGCCGGGGGCGAGCTGCTGCTCACGGGCTGCGAGCCCGACACGCTCGACGCGACGCTCGACAAGCTGCGCGAGGCGGGCCTCGCGATCGAGGTCGGCCCCGACTGGCTGCGCGCGCGCATGGACGGCCGTCCGCGCTCCGTCAATCTGCGGACCGCGCCGTACCCGGGCTTCGCGACCGACATGCAGGCGCAGATGATGGCGGTGAACTGCGTGGCCGAAGGCACCGGCGTCATGACCGAGACGATCTTCGAGAACCGCTTCATGCACGTTCAGGAGATGCGCCGGCTCGGCGCCGACATCGACACCGAGGGCAACACCTCGATCGTGCGCGGCAAGCCCGGCCTGTCGGGCGCGATCGTGATGGCGACCGACCTGCGCGCGTCGGCCGGCCTGGTGATCGCCGGGCTGGTCGCCGAGGGCGACACGCTGGTCGACCGGATCTACCACCTCGACCGTGGCTACGACCGGATGGAGCGCAAGCTCGCCGGCGTCGGCGCGAGCATCGAGCGGGTGCGCACGGTGGTCGACGCATGATCACGCTGGCGCTGTCCAAGGGCCGCATCCTCGACGACACGCTGCCGCTGCTCGCCGCGGCCGGGATCTCGGTCGATCCGGCCGACCTCGACTCGCGCAAGCTGATCCTGCCCACCGGCGACCCCGGGCTGCGGCTGATCATCGTACGGGCGAGTGACGTGCCCACCTACGTCCAGTACGGCGCGGCCGACCTCGGCATCGCCGGCAAGGACGTGCTGCTCGAGCACGGTGGTGACGGGCTGTACCAGCCGATCGACCTGGGCATCGGCCGCTGCCGGCTGTGCGTGGCCGCGCGGCACGGCTTCGACTACGCCAGCGCGGTGCGTCGCGGCTCGCGGCTGCGGGTCGCGACCAAGTACGTGGCCATCGCGCGCGAGCACTTCGCGGCCAAGGGCGTCCACGTCGACCCGATCAAGCTGTACGGGTCGATGGAGCTCGCCCCGCTGGTCGGCCTGGCCGACGCGATCGTCGACGTCGTGTCCACCGGCGGCACCCTGAGGGCCAACGGCCTGGTGGTGGTCGAGGAGATCATGCCGATCTCGGCGCGCCTGATCGTCAATCGCGCCGCGCTCAAGACGCGCCACGCCGAGCTCGCGCCGTTGCTCGACGCGCTCGCGCGCTCGGTCGCGATGGGGGCGGCGCCATGAGCGCGTCGCGCCCGCCCATCCACCGCCTCGACAGCGCCGAGCCCGGCTTCGACGCGCGGCTCGCTGCGCTGCTCGCCTGGGAGCCCGCCGAGGACGCCGCCATCGAGCAGGTCGTCGCGGGCATCCTGCGCGACGTGCGCACGCGCGGCGACGCCGCCGTGCTCGAGTACACGCGCCGCTTCGACGGCGTCGACGCGGCCCACGCGGGCGCGCTCGAGATGCCGCGCGCCGAGCTCGACGCCGCGCTGGCCGGCCTGTCGGCGCCGCGCCGCGCCGCGCTCGAGACGGCCGCGCACCGGGTCCGCGAGTACCACGGCCACCAGCTCGCGCAGTCCTGGTCGTACCTGGACGCCGAGGGCACGCGGCTCGGCCAGAAGATCGGCCCGCTCGACCGCGTCGGCCTCTACGTGCCGGGCGGCAAGGCCGCCTACCCGTCGTCGGTGCTGATGAACGCGATCCCCGCCAAGGTGGCGGGCGTCCCGGAGCTGGTGATGGTCACGCCCACGCCCGGCGGCGTGCGCAATCCGCTGGTACTGGCCGCGGCCGCGATCGCGGGCGTCGACCGGGTGTTCGCGATCGGCGGCGCCCAGGCGGTGGGCGCGCTCGCCTTCGGCACCGCCACGGTGCCCGCGGTCGACAAGATCGTCGGGCCCGGCAACGCCTACGTGGCCGAGGCCAAGCGGCGCGTGTTCGGCACGGTCGGCATCGACATGATCGCCGGCCCCTCCGAGATCCTCGTCATCTGCGACGGCCACACCGATCCCGACTGGATCGCGATGGACCTGTTCTCGCAGGCCGAGCACGACGAGCTCGCGCAGGCCATCGCGCTGTGCCCCGACGCGGCCTACCTGGACGCGGTGCACGCGGCCATTCTCAGGCTGCTGCCGGCCATGCCCCGGCGCGATACCATCGCCGCCTCGCTCGCCGGGCGCGGCGCGCTGATCCGCGTGCGCAGCCTCGAGGAGGCCTGTGCGATCACCGACCGCATCGCGCCCGAGCACCTCGAGATCTCGACCCGCGATCCGCAGCGCTGGGCCGACCGCATCCGCCATGCCGGTGCGATGTTCCTCGGGCCCTGGACCTCCGAGTCGCTCGGCGACTACTGCGCCGGCCCCAACCACGTGCTGCCCACCATGCGCACCGCACGCTTCTCGTCGCCGCTGGGCGTCTACGACTTCCAGAAGCGATCGAGCCTGATCGAGGTGTCGGCTGCCGGCGCGCGCTCGCTGGGCGCGGTCGCCTCCGAGCTCGCGCACGGCGAGGGCCTGACCGCGCACGCCCGCAGCGCCGAGATGCGCGCCGAGGCCGCGGCCCGGGAGGGCGCCCGATGAGCGGGTACGCGAGGCGTTCGCCGGCGGACCTGATCCGGCCCGAGGTGCTCGCGATGGCGGGCTACCACGTGCCCGATTCGACCGGGCTGCTCAAGCTCGACGCGATGGAGAACCCCTACCGGCTGCCGCCCGAGCTGCGCCGGGCGCTCGGCGAGCGGCTCGCGGCGGTCGCGATCAACCGCTACCCGGTGCCCTCGTACGCGCGCCTGAAGTCGCTGGTGCGCGAGCGCATGGGCGTTCCCGCGTCGGCCGAGGTGCTGCTCGGCAACGGCTCCGACGAGCTGATCACGATGATGTCGGTCGCCACCGCGCGGCCCGGCGCCACGGTGGTCGCGCCGACCCCGTCCTTCGTGATGTACGACCTGTCCACGCGGCTTGCAGGCAGCCGCTTCGTGCCGGTGCCGCTCGCCGCCGACTTCTCGCTCGACCTGCCGGCGATGCTCGCCGCCATCGAGCGGCATTCGCCGGCGCTGGTGTGGCTCGCCTACCCCAACAACCCCACGGGCAACTGCTTCGAGCGCTCCGCCGTCGAGGCGATCCTGGCGGCGGCGCCCGGCCTCGTCGTGCTCGACGAGGCCTACCAGCCGTTCGCGCTCGACACCTGGATGGACGCGCTGCCGCGCCACGACAACCTGGTCGTGATGCGCACCGTCTCCAAGCTCGGACTGGCCGGCATCCGGATCGGCTACATGGCCGCGGCGCCCCGCTGGATCGCTGAGTTCGACAAGGTCCGCCCGCCCTACAACGTCAGCGTCCTCGACGAGGCCGCCGCCGAGTTCGCCCTCGAGCACCTCGACGTGCTCGAGGCGCAGGCCGCGCGGCTGCGCGACGACCGCGAGGCCCTGCTCGCGGCGCTCGGCGCGATCCCCGGGGTCGCGTGCTGGCCGTCGCGTGCGAACTTCGTGCTCGCCCGGGTCACCGACGGCCCGGCCATCGCCGCGGCGATGCGCGCGCGCGGCGTGCTGATCAAGGATGTCGGTAGAATGCATCCGCTGCTGACGGACTGCCTGCGCCTGACCGTCGGCACCCCCGACGAAAACGCCGCCATGCTCGATGCCCTGAAAGCGGCGCTGGGCGCCTGAGCGCCCCGAGTCCGAACCGCCCCCGAGACCGACGTCCCATGCGCTCCGCCGAAGTCCGCCGCGACACAGCCGAAACCAGGATCCGGGTCCGCCTGGACCTCGACGGCACCGGCCGCCAGCAGCTCGCCACCGGCGTGCCCTTCCTCGACCACATGATCGACCAGATCGCCCGCCACGGCCTGATCGATCTCGAGGTCGAGGCCGAAGGCGACCTGCACATCGACGCGCACCATACCGTCGAGGACATCGGCATCACGCTCGGCCAGGCAGTCGCGCAGGCGATCGGCGACAAGCGCGGCATTCGCCGCTACGGCCACGCCTACGTGCCGCTCGACGAGGCGCTGTCGCGCGTGGTCGTCGACTTCTCCGGGCGCCCGGGGCTCGTCTGGAACGTGACCTTCACCCGCGCGATGATCGGGCAGTTCGACGTCGATCTCGCCCACGAGTTCTTCCAGGGCTTCGTGAACCACGCGCAGATGACGGTCCACGTGGACAACCTGCGCGGCGACAACGCCCACCACCAGTGCGAGACCATCTTCAAGGCCTTCGCACGCGCACTGCGCATGGCGCTCGAGCCCGATCCGCGCGCCGCCGGCCAGATCCCGTCCACCAAGGGCAGCCTCAAGGGCTGAGGATCGGCGCCGTGCCGACCATGCAGGGGGGCGCTCGCCGATGACCACGATCCTCGTGGTCGACTACGGCATGGGCAACCTGCGCTCGGTCGCCAAGGCGTTCGAGCACGTGGCCCCGAAGGCGCGCGTGCGCATCTCCGGCGACCCCGCCGAGCTTCGGGCGGCCGATCGCGTGGTCCTGCCTGGGCAGGGTGCGATGCCCGACTGCATGCGCCACCTCGACGAGTCGGGGCTGCGCGAGGCGGTGCTGGAGGCCGCCCGCAGCAAGCCCCTGTTCGGGGTGTGCATCGGCGAGCAGATGCTGTTCGAGGCGAGCGAGGAGGGCGATACGCCGGGGCTGGGCCTGCTGCCCGGGCGCGTGGTGCGCTTCCCGGCGGCAGGCATGGCCGCGCCCGACGGCGGCCGGCTCAAGGTGCCCCACATGGGCTGGAACCGCGTCGCCCAGGACCGCCCGCACGCGCTGTGGGCGGGTGTCCCCGAGGGCGCCTACTTCTATTTCGTGCACAGCTACTACGCCGAGCCCGCCGACCCGAGGCTGTCGGTGGGCAGCACCGACTACGGCATGCGCTTTACCTGCGTCGTCGCGCGGGATAATATTTTCGCCACCCAGTTCCATCCCGAGAAGAGCGCCGCCAACGGGCTCAGGCTCTACGCGAACTTCGTCGACTGGCGGCCCTGACCTCCGCCGTTCTCCGGTTTCCCGGTCGCACCCTCCTTTCTGCGCGCCTCCTGCCCATGCTGCTGATCCCCGCCATCGACCTCAAGGATGGCCGCTGCGTTCGCCTGAGGCAAGGCGACATGAACGACGCGACCGTCTTCTCCGACGACCCGGCGGCCACCGCCCGCAAGTGGCTCGAGCTCGGCGCGCGACGCCTGCACCTGGTCGACCTGAACGGCGCCTTCGCCGGCAAGCCGCGCAACGAGGCTGCGATCAAGGCGATCGTGCACGAGGTCGGCGCCGAGATCCCGGTCCAGATCGGCGGGGGCATCCGCGATCTCGACACCATCGAGCGCTACCTCGACGGCGGCGTCGCCTACGTGATCATCGGCACGGCCGCGGTCAAGAACCCCGGCTTCCTGCACGATGCCTGCGGCGCGTTTCCGGGGCAGGTGATCGTCGGCCTCGACGCACGCGACGGCAAGGTGGCCACCGACGGCTGGAGCAAGCTCACCGGCCACGACGTCCTGGACCTCGCCAGGAAGTTCGAGGGTTACGGGGTCGAGGCGGTCATCTACACCGACATCGGCCGCGACGGCATGCTCTCCGGCGTCAACATCGAGGCCACCGTGCGCCTGGCGCGCGGGCTTACCGTGCCGGTGATCGCCTCGGGCGGCGTGGCCAGCCTCGAGGACATCGACCGGCTGTGCGCGGTCCAGAACGAGGGCATCGACGCCGCGATCGTGGGCCGCGCCATCTACGAGGGCGCGCTCGACTTCGCCGCCGCGCAGGCCCGCGCCGACGAGCTGGCCGGCGAACCGTGACCGCTCCCACGCGCACCGCGGGCACCGCCCCCCGGGCGGCCGGGCGACGCTGAGATGCTCACCAAGCGGATCATCCCCTGCCTGGACGTGACCGCGGGCCGGGTGGTCAAGGGCGTGAACTTCCTCGCGCTGCGCGACGCCGGCGACCCGGTCGAGATCGCGCGCCGCTACGACGGCGAGGGCGCCGACGAGCTGACCTTCCTCGACATCACCGCGTCGAGCGACGAGCGCGACATCATCCTGCACGTGATCGAGGCGGTGGCCTCCGAGGTCTTCATCCCGCTGACGGTGGGCGGAGGCGTGCGCAGCGTCGAGGACGTGCGCCGCCTGCTCAACGCCGGGGCCGACAAGATCTCGATCAACACCGCCGGACTTCAGAACCCGCAGCTGATCGCCGACGCCTCGGCGCGCTTCGGCGCCCAGTGCATCGTCTGCGCGATCGACGCCAAGCAGGTGGCGCCGGGCCGCTGGGAGGTGTTCACCCACGGCGGTCGCCGCCCGACCGGCCGCGACGCGATCGAATGGGCATGCGAGGTCGAGCGGCTCGGCGCGGGCGAGATCCTGCTCACCAGCATGGACCGCGACGGCACCCGCCAGGGATTCGACCTCGGCGTCACGCGCGCGGTGGCCGACGCGGTCGGCGTGCCGGTGATTGCATCGGGCGGCGTGGGCGGGCTGCAGCACCTCGCCGACGGCGTGCTCCAGGGTCGTGCCGACGCGGTGCTGGCGGCGAGCATCTTCCACTTCGGCGAGTTCACCGTCGACGAGGCCAAGCGCTTCATGGCGTCCCGGGGCATCCCGATGCGGCTCCAATGAGCACCCTCCCCGACGCGCCTGCCGGCGCCACGGCCGATCCGCCCGCAGCCTGGCTCGACGCCGTCCGCTTCGACGCAGCCGGGCTGGTCACCGCGATCGCCCAGGAGGCCGACGGCGGCCGCATCCTGATGGTCGCCTGGATGACCCGCGAGGCGCTCGCCGAGACCGCACGAACCGGCCGCGCCGTCTACTGGTCGCGCTCGCGCGCCCGCCTGTGGCGCAAGGGCGAGGAGTCCGGCCACGCCCAGGCGGTGCGCGAGATCCGCCTGGACTGCGACGGCGACGTCGTGCTGCTCAAGGTCGAGCAGGCGGGCGGCATCGCCTGCCACACCGGCCGCCACTCGTGCTTCTTCAGCCGGCTGCTGGACGGGCGCTGGGTCGTCGTCGACCCGGTGCTGCGCGACCCCGAGGCCATCTACAAGTGAGGGCCGCCCGATGAGCGACTCCGGCGACGACACGCTCGGCCGGCTGGGTGCGACCATCGCATCGCGCCGTGGCGGCGATCCCGACCGCTCCTACGTGGCGCGGCTGTTCCACAAGGGCGAGGACGCGATCCTGAAGAAGATCGGCGAGGAGGCCACCGAGACCGTGATGGCCGCCAAGGACGGCGATCCCGTGAAGATCGTCGCCGAGACCGCCGACCTGTGGTTCCATACGCTCGTCATGCTCGCCCACTACGGACTGACCCCGGCCGACGTGCTGGCCGAGCTGGTCCGGCGGGAAGGCACGTCGGGCATCGACGAGAAGGCGCTGCGCAAGCAGCGCGACTGACGCGGGCCGCCCCGGCAAGGGGTCGCAACCTCCCAACAGGAGCCGAGCTTGAGCCAGGACTGCATCTTCTGCCGGATCGCGCGGGGCGAGATCCCCAGCCGCAAGGTCTATGACGACGCGGACATCATCGCCTTCCACGACATCAACCCGTCGGCGCCGGTGCATTTCCTCATCGTCCCCAAGCTGCACCTCGAGAACCTCTACGACGGCGACATGACGCACCAGGCGCTGCTGGGCAAGATGCTCGGAATGGCCGGGCAACTCGCAAGGGAACAGGGCCTGACCGACGGTTTCCGGAGCATCATCAACACTGGAAGGGTGGGCCGGCAGGAGGTGTATCATCTCCATATGCACGTGTTGGGCGGGCCGGAGCCCTTGCGATCGGGCATGAAGCCGGCCTGACAAAGGAGTCATGAGATGGGTTCGTTGAGCATTTGGCACTGGCTGATCGTCCTCGTGATCATCATGCTGGTCTTCGGCACCAAGAAGCTTCGCAACATCGGGTCCGACCTCGGTGGGGCGGTGAAGGGCTTCAAGGAAGGCGTCAAGGACGGTGCGGGGCCGGATGCGGCCGCGTCCGATGCCCAGTCGGCCCGGACGATCGACGTCGACGCCAAGCCCAAGAGCTGAGGCGTCCCGCCAGGGCCGCTCGGGCGGCCCGGCCCGATCGGTTCAGATTCGCGAGCGGCTGCGGGCCGCTCGCTGCGTTTAGGTCTTCATGTTCGACATCGGCTTTTCCGAGATGCTTGTGCTGGCGGTCGTCGCGCTCGTCGTGATCGGCCCGGAACGCCTGCCCAAGGTCGCCAAGCAGGCGGGCCAGTGGATGGGCAAGCTGCGCCGCTACGTCGACGACGTAAAAACCGACATCAACCGGCAGATGGAGCTCACCGAGCTGCGCAACCTCAAAGAGCAGGTGACGGACGCCGCGCGCGACCTGCAGAGCTCGGTCCAGTCGACCGTCTCAGGGGTGCAGTCGAGCTTCGATGAGGTGCAGAAGTCGCTCGAGGGCACCGAGTCGGCTCCGGCCACCGACTGGGACCGGATCTACGCCGTGCGACGCCAGCGCGAGAAGATCAAGGACCGTCGCATCGAGCGCGAGAAGGAACTCGGCATCAAGCGGCCCAAGCGGCCGTTCCGTCGCTGACCGAGGGACCACCGCGTGCTCGACAAACTCCTGAAGCGCAACAAGCCCGAGGTCGACCCGGCCCAGGACGAGAGCTTCGTCTCGCACCTGGTCGAGCTGCGCGACCGCATGATCCGGTCGCTGATCGTGGTGCTGATCCTGTTCGGGGTCTGCTTCTACTTCAGCGGCGACATCATGAGGTTCCTGTCGCAGCCGCTGTACCAGGCGCTGCCCCCCGGCACCAAGCCGATCTTCACCGACCAGGCCGGCGCGTTCTTCACACTGACCAAGGTCGCGTTCCTCACCGCGCTGCTGATCTCGCTGCCCTGGGTGCTCTACCAGGCCTGGGCCTTCGTCGCCCCCGGGCTCTACGAGCACGAGAAGCGCTTCGCGCTGCCGCTGATCGTCTCCAGCGTGTTCTTCATGGTGGTCGGCATCAGTTTCGCCTACCTGTTCGTGCTGCCGGCGGCCTACAAGTTCTTCATCTCGTTCTCGGCGCAGACCGGCGCCGAGACCCTGCAGGACCTGCAGAAGTACTGGGACTTCACGCTGTCGATCTTCTTCGGCTTCGGGCTGACCTTCGAGGTGCCGGTCGTCCAGATGCTGCTGGTCAAGCTCGGCATGGTCACCACCACGCAGCTGCGCGAGGCCCGCCGCTACGTGATCGTGGCCGCCTTCGTCGTGGCGGCGGTGCTCACGCCGCCCGACGTGCTCTCGCAGTTCATGCTGGCGATCCCGCTGATCCTGCTCTACGAGCTCGGGATCTGGATGTCGGGCTTCATCACCGTGCGCAGCAAGGAGCCGCCGGCGTCCGACGAAACCGCCGCGCCGGCCGGCGGCGCCGACCCGCGCTGAGCCGGTCCCGCCCCTAGGACGGGTCCCGCGGCGGCAGCGCGCCCACTCGGGCCCCGAAGCGCCGCATCCCGCCCAGCCAGCGGTCGTAGTCGTCGAGCTTGCGCCGTGCGTACGTGAGTACCTGCGGATGCGGCAGGATCAGGAAGGTCTCGTCGGCCATGCCCTGCACCACGCAGTCGGCGAGCGCCTCCGCGGAGATGACGCCGTCGTTGGCCGCAGCGGCCGCGCCGGCGCGCCCGGCGATCATCGGCGTGTCGACCGCCTGCGGGCACAGCACCGAGACCCGGATGCCGGCGGCGCCATGCTGGATCGACAGCCACTCGGCGAACGCCACCGCGGCGTGCTTGCTGACCGCGTAGGTGGCCGAGGGCAGCGAGGTGATCAGCCCGGCGGCCGACGCGGTGTTCAGCAGGTAGCCCTCGCCGCGTGCACGCATGCCCGGCACCGTCGCGCGCGCGGCATAGACGTGAGCCATCACGTGGACCTGCCAGTTGAGCGTCCAGGTGTCGTCCGGCGTGTGCTCGTCGCCGTCGCGGATGATGCCGGCGTTGGAGCAGAACACATCCACGCGACCGAAGCGCGCGTCGGCCGCGGCCACCAGCGCCAGGACCTGCGACTCCCGGGCCACGTCACAGGACACGGCCAGCACCTCGACCGGCGGACGGGCCGCGCCGTCGCCGCGTGCCAGCGCGTCGGCGAGCGCGTGCAGCGCCGTCGACTGGGCGTCCAGGTCGGCCAGCACCAGGCCGCGCGGGCGTTCCTGCGCAAAGCGCAGCGCCAGAGCGCGGCCGATGCCGCTGGCCGCGCCGGTGATGACGATCGAGCGATCGGCGAGCTTCATGGACGGGTCTCCTCCAGGGCGTGGGCCCCTGGGTGTCGAGGTCGGGCAAAGGGCGGGGGCTGCGGCGTGCGCGGGCCCGGATCAGCGGGCGCCGCCCACCACCGGGTGATCGCCGGCGCGCCAGCGCAGCATGCCGCCGCCGAGGTTGGCGAGGTCCTTGAACCCCGCCTGCTTCAGGATTGTCAAGGCCTGCGCCGATCGCCCGCCCGAGCGGCACACCGCGACCACGGGCCGCGTCCGGTCGAGTTCGTCGGCACGAGCCGCGAGCGCGCCGAGCGGGATCGGCCGCGCGCCGCCGATATGGCCGAGCGGGCCGTCGAACTCGGCGGGTTCGCGCACGTCGACCACCTGGACGTGCGCGCCCGCCTCCTCGAGGGCCTGCGGCTGGATCTCCCAGTGCCCGGCGAAGGTGAAGGTCAGCGCCGCCCAGTCGGGGGCCCGGGTCGCCGCCTCGGCGTGCTCCGAGCGACCGCACAGCAGGTTGGCGGGCACCGCGATGTCGATCTGCTTCGGATGCGGCAGGTTCAGGTTGCGCATGTAGCCGGCGAAGTCCTCCTCGCCGATGTCGCCGCCGAACCGCGGGTTGAACGCCCGCTCCTCGCGCACGCTGGTGACCGTGAGGCCACGGTAGTCGTGCGCCGGGTAGAGCAGGCAGTCCTGCGGCAGGCTGAAGAGTTGCATGCGGACAGACCGGTAGAGACGGCGTGGGTCGCCCTGCTGGAAGTCGGTGCGGCCGCAGCCCCGCACCAGCAGGCAGTCGCCGGTGAAGGCCATCGACTCGTCGTCGAGCACGAAGCTCAGGCAGCCGTCGGTGTGGCCGGGGGTCGCGCGCACGGCCAGGTGGCGCGCGCCGAACTCGACGCGATCGCCGTCCGACAGCGTCCGATCGGCCCCGGTCGCGCCGCCGGCGGCGGGCACCGCGATCCGGGCGGCGCACAGGTGCTTCAGCAGCCAGGCGCCGGTCACGTGGTCGGCGTGGGTGTGGGTCTCCAGCGTCCAGCGCAGCGTCAGGCCCAACTCGGCGATCAGCGCGGCGTCGCGGCGCGCCTGCTCGAACACCGGATCGATCAGCACCGCCTCCGCGCTGCGACTGTCGGCGAGCAGATAGGTGTAGGTCGAGGAGGGCGGATCGAACAGCTGACGGAACACCAGCATGGCGCTGACTCCCGAAGACTGGTTGACGACGCTGGCCAGTGTAGCGCCGCGCCGAGGGCCGCGCCGCGGCCGCGGTCGGCATCCGCGCAGCGGGGGGCGTGTCATCGACGCGTCGCAGCGTCGCAGCGCCGGCCGACCCCGCGACGGCCTCAGGGCCGCTGCAGCGTCTCCAGATAGGCCACCAGCGCGAGGATCCGCCCCCTCACGCTCCATTCCGACGGGAACGGCGTGCCGCGGGTCTGCGCGTCCGACTGCTCCCGGTAGACCCGGCCCCAGACGGGCATCTCGCGCGTGCCGTGGGCGCTCGCCCCGGTCATGCCGCGCCCGTCGATCATGTCGGCGATGGCGGTCTTCGGGAAGGTCCCGCCGTTGCGGCGCGCCACGGTGGTGAGGTCGGCGGGCACGCGCGCCAGGAACGGCCGCATCGGGCCGTCGCCCAGCCCGGTCATGCCGTGGCAGGTCGCGCAGTTGGACTCGAACTCGTGTTGCCCGAGCTCGGCCGGCGTGGCCGGCTGTGCGGCTACGGCGCCGACTGCGGCGGCGAGCAGCACGGCGGCGAGGAGGTGTCGATACGGTCGTGTCATGCGTCTCCCATTGCCGGCGGTGGGCTGCGGCCGGCTCGATCAATTTTGACGGGTTGCGCGCGCGCCGGATTGACGGGGGTCAAGGCGGCCGCGACTGGCCGGCCGGTATTGGCGCCGTTCCGATCCTGAGCGGGCTGCAGACCCCATTGCCGACTGGAGAGCCTGGCGGGGAGTATCGTTCCGGATTCGCCGGCGGTCATCCGGGCCCGCCGCGGCAGGAGAGCCATCGACGATGAACGCGCCCACCGAAGGCATGCGGCTGGTCACCAGCCTCAAGGAACGCTACACCGCCGAGCACGGCTGGGTGTACATGACCGGCACCCAGGCCCTCGTGCGCCTGCCGATCCAGCAGCGGCTGCGCGATGCGCAGGCGGGCCTGAACACCGGCGGCTACGTGTCGGGCTACCGCGGCTCGCCGCTGGGCCGCTACGACATGGAGCTGTGGGCCGCGCAGCACATGCTCAAGCAGCACAACGTGGTGTTCCGCGCCGGGGTCAACGAGGACCTCGCCGCCACCGCGATCTGGGGTGCCCAGTACGTCGGCGTGTTCCCGGGGGCGACCGTCGACGGCGTGTTCGGCATCTGGTACGGCAAGGGCCCGGGCGTGGACCGCTCCGGCGACCCGTTTCGCCATGCCAACCTGGCCGGCTCCTCGCCCGCGGGCGGCGTGCTGGCGCTGGTGGGCGACGACCACGGCGCGAAGTCCTCCACCGTCGCCAACTATTCCGACCTGAATTTCGTCGCGGCCGCGATCCCGCTGCTCTATCCGAGCAACGCGCAGGAGCTGCTCGACTTCGGCCTGCACGGCATCGCGATGAGCCGCTACTCCGGCTGCTGGTCGGCGATGAAGGTGGTCACCGACATCGTCGAGGGCGGCGGCTCGGTCTGGGTGTCGCCCGACTCGCCGGCCATCGTCCTGCCGGCCGAGTCGCCCGACGCGCCGCTGCCGGCGGGCGGCGTGCACACGCGCCCGGTCGATGCGGCGCTGCCGCAGGAGGACCGCCTCTATCACCACAAGCTGCACCGCGTGGTGGCCTACGCGCGCGCCAATGGCCTGAACCGCATCGGCGGCGCGGGCGAGGGCGCGCGGCTCGGCGTGGTCGCGGCGGGCAAGGCCTGGCAGGACCTGCAGCAGGCCTTCGCCGCGCTCGGGCTGGACGCCGCGCGTCTCGAGCAGCTCGGCGTGCGCACCCTGAAGGTCGGCATGGTGTGGCCGCTCGACCCCACGATCGTGCGCGGTTTCGCGCAGGGGCTCGCCACCGTGCTGGTGGTCGAGGAGAAGCGCCCGCTGCTCGAGGACCAGATCCGCTCGGTGCTGTACGGCAGCCCCGGCGCGCCCCGGATCGTCGGCAAGCACGCCGGCGGCCCGGTGTTCGCAGAGGATCGCGGCACGGCGGTGTTCCCGAACGCCGGCGAGATCGTGCCGGCGATGGTGGCCCGCGCCCTCGTCGACTGCCTGCGCGCGCTCGACCCGGGCTGCCCGATCGGCAACCCGCAGCCCGCGCCGGGCGCGAGCGGCCCCTCGCCGACGCGGGCGCCGAGCTTCTGCTCGGGCTGCCCGCATGGGCGCTCCACCAAGGTCCCCGACGGCAGCCGCGCGCTCGCCGGCATCGGCTGCCACACGATGGCGATGTACGTCGACCCGGCCAAGACCACGACCGTCTCGCACATGGGCGGCGAGGGCGCGATGTGGCTCGGCCAGCAGCCCTTCACCACCGAGAAGCACGTGTTCGCCAACATGGGCGACGGCACCTACTTCCATTCCGGCTTCCTCGCGATCAGGCAGGCGGTGGCCGCGCACGCCCCGATCACCTACAAGCTGCTGCACAACGGCTTCGTGTCGATGACTGGCGGCCAGCAGATCGATGGCGAGCTGACCGTCCCGGGCACGATCGGCGAGCTCGCGGCAGAGGGCGTGAAGAAGATCGCGCTGGTCACCGACGACCCGTCGCGCTGGCAGGGCACGACCCTGCCGGCCGGCGTCACCGTGCACCACCGCTCCGAGCTCGACGCGGTGCAGCGCGCGTTCCGCGAGTACCCGGACGTGTCGGTCATCGTCTACGACCAGCCCTGCGCAACCGAGCGCCGCCGGCTGCGCAAGCGCGGCAAGTGGGCCGACCCCGACAAGCGCGCGTTCATCAACAGCGCGGTCTGCGAGGGCTGCGGCGACTGCGGCAAGGTCACCAACTGCATGTCGATCGAGCCGCTCGAGACCGAGCTCGGCCGCAAGCGCAAGATCAACCAGTCCTCGTGCAACAAGGACTACTCCTGCGTCGAGGGTTTCTGCCCGAGCTTCGTGACGGTCGAGGGCGGCACGCTGCGCAAGTCGGCGGTCGCCCGGGTCGCCGCCGACCCCAAGGCGACTGCCGCGGCCGCGGGCGACGCGCAGTTCGCGTCGCTGCCCGAGCCGCTGATCGCGCGTCCGGCGCGGGCGTTCAGCATCCTGGTCGCCGGCATCGGCGGCACGGGCGTCGTCACGATCGGCCAGACGATCGCGGTGGCTGCGCACCTCGAGGGCCTGTACAGCTCCAACCTCGACGTGACCGGGCTCGCGCAGAAATACGGCGCGGTGCTCTCGCACGTGAAGATCGCCCCCGATCCGAAGATGCTGCATGCGACCCGCGTGGCCACCGGCGAGTGCGACACGCTGATCGGATGCGACCTGATCGTGTCGGCTGGCGACGAGACCTTCTCCAAGCTCGCGCCGGGGCGCAGCGGCGGCGTGGTCTGCACCGACATGGTCCCCACCTCGGAGTTCTCGCGCAATCCCGACTGGAACCCGGATGTGGACGCGCTGGCCGCCAAGCTCGCCGAGGCGCTCGGCGAGCGTGGCCTGAACTTCGAGGCGCTGCGCCTGGCCGGGGCACTGATGGGCGACTCCATCACCGCCAACATGTTCATGCTTGGCGCCGCGTGGCAGAAGGGGCTGCTGCCGCTGTCGCTCGCCGCGCTCGACCGCGCGATCGAGCTCAACGGCGTGGCGATCGAATCCAACCGCCGCGCCTTCCTGTGGGGCCGCCGCGCCGCGCACGATCCGCTCGCGATCGAGAAGATCGCCGCCGGCGCGGGCACGGGCGCGCAGATCGTCCGCTTCGACCCGCGCAAGCCCGCGACGCTGCCCGAGCTGCTCGCGCACCGCATCGACTTCCTGACCCGCTACCAGGACGCGGACTACGCGCGGCGCTACGCTGCGACGGTGGAGCGCGTCAAGCAGGCCGAGGCGGGGCTGGGGCTGGGCGATGCGCTTGCCCGCGCGGTCGCGCGCAACCTGTTCAAGCTGATGGCGCACAAGGACGAGTGGGAGGTCGCGCGCCTGTATGCGCGGCCGGAGTTCCGCCAGGAGCTCGAGCGCACCTTCGAGGGCGATTACCGGCTGAAGTTCCACGTGGCTGGCGGGCCCTTCGGGCGGCGCGATCCGGTGAGCGGCAAGCTGGTCAAGCGGGAGGTCGGCCCCTGGCTGATGACCGCGTTCCGGCTGATGTCGCCGATGCGCGGGCTGCGCGGCTCGGTGCTCGACCCGTTCCGCTACTCGGGCGAGCGCAGGCTCGCGCGCGACCTGCTGGCCGGCTATGAGGCCGATCTCGAGCGCTCGCTCGCGGGACTGTCCGCTGACACCCATGCGACGGCCGTGAAGCTCGCGTCGCTGCCCGAGAAGATCCGGGGCTACGGCCACGTGCGCGAGGCGCATGTCGAGGCGGTCGCCAGCGAGCGCGCGGCGCTGCTGTCGGCGGGGCAGGGCACGGTGGTCGAGCTGCGGCGCGGCGGGCAGACGCAGGCCGCCTGAGGCGAGCGGTGCCGCGGCGCGCGCCTCAGCCGGCGAGCGCCGCGCGCCGCGTCTCCACGCGGATCTCGTCGGTGAGCCGCGCCTTGTGCCGCGAGAACTCGACCGAGGTCTTGATGCGGTAGTCCCGCGGATGCCCGAACGCCACCGGCTCCTCGTGCTTGATGCGGCCCGGCCGGGCGCTCATCACCACCACCCGGTTGGCCATGAAGATCGCCTCGTCGATGTCGTGCGTGACGAACAGCACCGTCGTGCGGTGCTTCTCCCAGATGTCGAGCAGCAACTCCTGCATCAGCTCGCGCGTCTGGTGGTCGAGCGCGCCGAAGGGCTCGTCCATCAGCAGCACCTTGGGGTCGTTGGCGAGCGCGCGCGCGAGTGCCGTGCGCTGCTGCATGCCGCCCATCGACGAGGCGCTGCGCATCATGGCCGAGCGCCATGCGCAGGGCCGCGCGGTCTCGGTCGGCATCCTGGGCAATGCGGCCGAGGTGCTGCCGCAGTACGTCGCGCAACATCCGTCCCGACGCCCTCACCGACCAGATCTCGGCGCACGACCTGGTCAACGGGTACCTGCCCGAGGGCTGGAGCGTGGAGCGCTGGTGGGCGGTGCGCAACGGCGGCGTCGACGCGTAGCGCCGCGCGCTGACCGACGCCGCGCGAACCTCCTGCGCGCGGCACGTCCAGGCGATGCTCGCCTGGCACGACGCCGGCGTGCCGTTGATCGACTACGGCAACAACCTGCGCCAAGTCGCGCTCGACGCGGGCGTGGCGCGCGCCTTCGACTACCCGGGCTTCGTGCCGGCCTGCATCCGACCGCTGTTCCGCCGCGGCAAGGGTCCGTTCCGGTGGGTCGCGCTGTCTGGCGACCCGCAGGACATCTACCGGACCGATGCCAAGGTCAAGGAGCTCTTCCCCGACGATCGCCACCTGCACGCCTGGCTCGATGCGGCGCGCGAGCGCATCGCCTTCCATCTGCTGGCTGGGGCTCGGCGAGCGCGAGCGCGCGGGCCTCGCGTTCAACGAGATGGTGCGCACCGGCGAGCTGAAGGCGCCGATCGTGATCGGCCGCGACCACCTGGACACCGGCTCGGTGGCGAGCCCCAACCGCGAGACCGAGGCTATGGCCGACGGATCGGACGCGGTCGCCGACTGGCCGCTGCTCAACGCGATGCTCAATGTCGCCGGCGGCGCGACCTGGGTGTCGATCCACCATGGCGGCGGGGTCGGCATCGGCTACCCGCAGCACTCTGGCGTGGTCATCGTCTGCGACGGTACCGAGGCGGCCGACCGCCGCATCGCGCGGGTCCTCTGGAACGATCCGGCCACCGGCGTGATGCGTCACGCCGATGCCGGCTACGAGGAGGCGATCGCGGTGGCGCGCGCGCACCGGCTGGACCTGCCGATGCTCGGCACGAAGGGATGAGGTCGGCGCCGGGCGCGGCGGCGGGTGTACGCGCCCTGCCCGCGCCGCGCGCGCCGGTGCGTCCGGGCCCGGCCGGCGGGTCGACTGCCCTGGCCGGCGCCCGCGGGCACGATCCCGGCCAGGCGTCGCGATGCGACCGATCCGCTCTGCCGACTGCGCGCTGGTGCCCTGGGTCAACGGCGGCGGCGTCACGCGCGACCTCGCCTGCGGCATGCCGACAGCGGCCGACCTGCCGCCGGGCGGACCGTCCTTCGACTGGCGCCTGAGCCTCACCGACATCGATCGCGACGGCTCGTTCTCGACGCTGGCCGGCGTGGACCGCGTGTTCGCGCCGGTGGCGTCGCTGCCCGACGGCGCGCGCTGCCGCGCGCTGAACCTGCAGCTCGCCCGCGGGCGCTGCGAGGGCGCGATGCGCCGCGGCGCGGTGGCCGGCCCCGGCGACCTGCTGATCCTCGAGGCCGACTGCGCGCGGCCTCGCGCGCTCGGCGCGGCGCTGCTGCTGGAGATCGTGGTTGCGCCGCGGGCCGCGGCCGCGGCCGCGGCCTTGCCCGACAATGTGGGTCGGACCCGATGAGGAGCGCCCCATGACCGCCTTCGAACGCGACGCCCGCGATCCGGCCTGCGAGCTGGTGCGCGGCGATGCGCCGCTGCTGGTGTCGATGCCGCACGTGGGCACCGGTCTGCCTGCCGACATCGCCCGCCGGCTCACGCCCGAGGCGCTCGCGCTTGCCGACACCGACTGGCACCTGCCGCTGGTCTACGACTTCGTGGCCGCGCTGGGCGGCACGCTGCTGATCGCGACCCAGTCGCGCTACGTCGTCGACCTGAACCGCCCGCCCGACGGCTCGAGCCTGTATCCGGGCATGACGACCACCGGCCTCGTGCCCGCCGAGACCTTCCGCGGCGAGCCGCTGTACCGGGACGGGCTGCCCGACGACGCCGAGGTGGCGGCGCGCCGCGAGCAGTGGTGGCGGCCCTACCACGACACGCTGTCCGGCGAGCTGCTGCGGCTGCGCGCGGCGCACCCGCGCGTGGTGCTGTGGGACGCCCACTCCATCGCGTCCGTGCTGCCGCGCTTCTTCGAGGGCCGGCTGCCCGACCTGAACTTCGGCACCGCCGACGGCGCATCCTGCGACCCTTCGCTGATCGAGGCGGTACTGGCGCCGGTGCGCGCCCAGCGGGACTACTCCTGGGTGCTGAACGGCCGCTACAAGGGCGGTCACATCACCCGCAGCCATGGGCGGCCCGGGGCCGGCGTCCACGCGATCCAGCTCGAGAAGGCGCAGGCGATCTACATGGACGAGGCCGCGCCGTTCGTGCTGCGCCAGGCGCGTGCGGCGCGGCTGCGCCCGCTGCTGCGCGACTGCCTGCAGGCCGCCCTCGACTGGGCCCGCGGGAGCTGACCGGAGCCGGTCCCGAAGGGGCCGCGCAGCCCGTCAGTCGGGCCAGCACCGACGCCGCCCCCACGAAGCTGCCTGCGTCGATGGCGGCGCAGACCCCCGTTCTTCCGGGAATCGGTCCATCGTGCCGATTGCAGGATGATCGGATGGCGTGTCTGTCTCGAAGCATGGCGTCCCTGGCGTCGGGGTTCGGCCACATCAGGCCCTCCGACCGGAGCGCCACCGTGCGCGCGACCCGCAACGACCTCGGCGCCTTCCTGCTTCGCGCCACCCCGGGCCCCGTGCTCGCGGCGCACGGCCTTCGAGTGCCTGGTCGCCACGCTGCCGAGGACCGCCGGAGTCTTCGTATCGGCCGGGTTCCCGCGCCGAATTCCAGAGATGGATCCGCGACGCGGTCCGTGCCGGCGACCGCGACCTGCTCGCCCGTGCGCTCGGTGCCGCGCCCATCCCACCACCGAGCACTTCCTGCCGCTGCTGGTGGCGCTGGGCGCAGCGCGGGCGATGCAGCCCGCCACCGTGCTGCCCGGCGGCATCCTGCACGGCATGCTGTCGATGGAGTCCTATGTGTTCGGCGCGGCGCCCATCGCGTAGGCAAGCTCGGCCGGCCTGCCGACCGCCCACAGGGCGAGGTCGGCGTGCTTGCCCGCTTCGAGCGTGCCGACTTCGTGCTGCAGCCCCAGCGCGCGCGCGGCATGGACGGTGAACCCTGCGAGGGCCTCCAGCGGCGTCATGCGGAACAGCGTGCACGCGAGGTTCATCGCGAGCAGGGGCGAGGTCAGCGGCGAGGACCCGGGGTTGCAGTCGGTGGCGAGCGCGATCGGCACGCCGTGCCGGCGCAGTGCCGCCACCGGCGGCGCCTGCGTCTCGCGCAGCGTGTGGAAGGCGCCCGGCAGCAGCACCGCGACCGTGCCCGCCGCGGCCATCGCCGCGACGCCGGCCTCGTCGGTGTATTCGAGGTGGTCGGCCGACAGCGCGCCGTACCGGGCCGCGAGCGCCGCGCCGCCGAGGTTCGAGAGCTGGTCGGCGTGCAGCTTCACCGGCAGCCCCGCGGCGCGCGCCGCGTCGAACACCCGCGCGCACTGCGCCGGCGAGAACGCGATCCGCTCGCAGAACGCGTCCACCGCGTCGGCCAGGCCCTCGCGCACGGCCGCGGGCAGGGTCTCCCCGACCACCAGCGCGATGTAGTCGTCCGCCCGCCCGGCGAAGGCCGGCGGCAGTGCGTGCGCCGCGAGCAGCGTCGTCATGACGCGCACCGGGTGCGAGCGGCCGAGCCCCCGCCCGCCCGCGAGATCTCCTCGTAGCGCGCGCCCTGCAGCCGCGCCTAGAACTCCTGCGTGCGGTCGCCGGCGTGGACGAGGTGGGTGTGGCAGTCGACGAGCCCCGGCGTGAGCCAGCCTCCGGCGCCGTCGATGCGCACCGGGCCGCCCGTGCCCGCGGCCGACTCGAAGCGCGGCGCCGCCGACCGCGCGCCGACCCACGCGATGCGCCCGTCGGCGATCGCCAGGACGGCGTCGGGGATTGGGCCCCAGTCCGGCCCGCACAGGGTCGCGGCCCGACAGTTCTCGACGACGGTGTCGACCTTCACGTTTCGGCGTTCCTCGGCATTCTCCGTATCATAGGGGCGATGACGGTCATCGACGCTCGCTGGGCGCTCACCGAGGCCGGATGGCGGTCCGGCCTGCGGTTTGTCATCGGCGAGGACGGACGCGTCGCCGCGATCGAGGACGCCCCCGCCGCGTCCGCGCCGCTCGAGCCGCCCGCTGACCGCGATGCGGCGGGCTCGGCTGGCCGCGCCGATGCGTCGCGCCCGCCCGCCGACCTGCATGCCGACCTCGTGCTGCCCGGCATGCCCGACGCCCACTGCCACGCTTTCCAGTACGGCATCGCCGGCCTGGCGGAGCGGGCGAGCGGCCGCACGGACACTTTCTGGGGCTGGCGGGAGCGCATGTACGCCTCGCTCGGCGGGCTCGACGCGGCCGCGCTCGAGCACACCGCGACGCGGCTCTACCGGCGGCTGCGGGCCGCCGGCTACACCTCGGTCGCGGAGTTCCACTACGTGCACCGCCTCGGCCCCGAAGCCGGACGGCGCGGCGCGCTCTCCAGCGCGCTCGAGTCCGCCGGGGCGCTCGCGCGCGCCGCGGCTGCCGCGGGCATCGGCCTGCTGCTGCTGCCGGTGCTCTACCGCTGGGGCGGCTTCGGACGGGCGCCGCTCGCGCCGCGGCAGGCGCGCTTCGGACTCGCCCGCGATGACTACCGCCGGCTGTTCGAGGCGCTGCTCGCGCAGGCCGCCGACCCGGGTCTGTACGGCGCGCTGCGCGTGGGCGTGGCGCCGCATTCGCTGCGCGCCTGCGACGCCGACGACCTGCGCTGGCTGCTCGAACTGCGCGCCGCGCTGGCGCCCGGCTGCCCGGTGCACGTGCACGTGTCCGAGCAGCGTGCGGAGGTCGCCGAGGCTCGCGAGCACCTCGGTGCGACCCCCATCGAGTGGCTGTGCGCCAACGCGCCGGTGGATCCGAGCTGGACGATGGTCCATGCGACCCACGCGACGCCCGCCGAGCTCGGCGAGCTGCGCGCGCGCGGCGCGACCGTGTGCGTGTGCACCACCACCGAGGCCAACCTCGGCGACGGATCCTTCCCGATCGAGGACTGGTTCGCCGCCGGCGGCAGCCTCGCGGTGGGCAGCGACAGCAACGTCGGCCAGGACCCCGCAGAGGAGCTGCGCTGGCTCGAGTACCAGGCGCGCCTGCGCCGGGAGGCGCGCTCGGTGCTGGTCGATGCCGACTGCCCGCATCCCGGCACCGCGCTGTGGCGCCGGGCCGTCGCGGGCGGGCGGCGGGCGCTCGGCCTGCCCGGCGCGGGCCTGGCCGCCGGCGTCCCCGCCGAGCTCCTGCTGGTGTCGGTCGACGGCATCGCGCATCCCGACGAGGCGCTCGACGACTTCGTGTTCTCGCGTCGGGCCACGCGGATCGAGCGTGTCGTATCCGCCTGGGGCCGGCACGCCGAGCCAGGCTGACGGGCGGCGGGCGCCCGCCCGCCCGCTACCCCGGCCGCTGCGTCGGGCGCGGCCGCGCGGCGACCGTGATCGGCAGCTCCAGCTCGCGGCCTTCCCGGACGAACACGAACTTCCCGGTCGACCCCGGCTGGATCTGCGCGATCACGTCGAGCATCGTCGAGGTGTCCGGGATGGCCCGGCCGTCGACCGCGATCAGGATGTCGCCGGTGCGCACCCCGGCTTTCTCGGCCGGGCCGCCGCGCATCACGCCGGCGATGATGGCGCCGTCCTTGCGCGGCAGCTTGAAGGCCTGCGCGAGCTCGGGTGTCACGTCCTGCGGCTCGACCCCGATGTAGCCCCGCACCACGCTGCCGTTGCGCACGATCTGCTCCATGACGTTGCGCGCGGTCGAGGTGGGGATCGCGAAGCCGATGCCGAGCGAGCCGCCGGTGCGGGAATAGATCGCGGTGTTGATGCCGAGCAGCCGGCCCTCGGTGTCGACCAGCGCGCCGCCGGAGTTGCCCGGGTTGATCGCCGCGTCGGTCTGGATGAAGTTCTCGAAGGTGTTGATGCCGAGCCGCGTGCGCCCGAGCGCCGATACGATGCCCATCGTCACCGTCTGGCCGACCCCGAACGGGTTGCCGATCGCGAGCACCACGTCGCCGATGCGCGCGCGGTCGGAGTCGGCCAGCACGATCGCTGGCAGCCCCGGCAGGTCGACACGCAGCACCGCAAGGTCAGTGTCGGGGTCCGACCCGATCAGCTTGGCCTTTGCGCGCCGGCCGTCGGCGAGCAGCACCTCGATGCCGTCGGCGCCGTCGATCACGTGATGGTTGGTGAGGATGGTGCCGTCGGCGGCCACGACCACGCCGGAGCCCAGGCTCGAGGTCTGCTGGCGGCGCTGCTGCTCGCCGAAGTAGCGCCGGAACAGCGGGTCGCTCAGGAAGGGGTGGTCGGGCGAGGCGCGCGACTCCTTGGTCGTGAAGACGTTGACCACGGTCGGCGTCGCCCGCCGGGCCGCCTCGCTGTATGACAGAATCGCCGTCGCGGAGCCGGCGGGGGCCTCGCGCGTGGCTGCGGGAGGCACGACAGGCTTGGCCGGCGCGGACGGCTGCGAGAGCCGCTCGGGCAGCCACTCGGGCCGCAGCGTCGACATCACGAACACCACGGCCAGCCCGATCGCCACGGCCTGCGCGAACGTCAACCAGAGCTTCTTGAGCATGACCGGAATCGGGAGGGAGGCGGGTGCGGGTGCACCGGGCCGGCACGAAGGGGTCGGCCGTGGGGCGTTGGCCGCTTACCTGGACGAGCTGCTGGAGGCACGGCGCTTCGCCGATTATTGCCCAAACGGCCTGCAGGTGGAAGGCGCCGAGGTCGTGCGCCGGGTGGTCTGCGGCGTGACCGCCAGCCTCGAACTGGTGCGGGCGGCGGCCCGCGAGGGCGCGCAGGCGATCCTGGTCCACCACGGCTGGTTCTGGCGCGGCGAGGACCCGCGGGTGCGCGGGCCGCGCCGCGAGCGGCTGGCCGAACTGCTCGCCCACGACATCAACCTCTACGCTTACCACCTGCCGCTGGACGTGCACCCGGTGCTCGGCAACAACGTGCAGCTCGCGCTCAGGATGGGCTGGCCGCAAGGCGATGCCTTCGGACGGGACGGTCTGCTGAGGCTGGCAGAGCTGCCCGGGCCGCTCGCGGCCGACGCGCTCGAGTCGGCGCTCCGGCATCGCCTCGGGCGCGCGCCGCTGCTGGTCGGCGACCGCACGCGTCCGATCCGGCGCATCGCGTGGTGCACCGGCGCCGCCCAGGACGAGCTTCAGGCAGCGATCGACGCCGGGGCCGATGCCTTCGTGAGCGGCGAGATCTCCGAGCGCACCACGCATCTGGCGCGGGAGGCCGGTGTGCTCTACGCGGCGGCCGGCCACCATGCGACCGAGCGATTCGGGGTCCAGGCGCTGGGCGCCGACCTGGCCGCCCGCTTCGGGATCGAGTGCGTCTTCGTGGACGACCCGAACCCGGTCTGAGCGCAGTGCGCGCGCCGCCTCAGGCCGGCGCGCGCCCGCGTTTACCGGATCAATTCACGGCAGGGCGGCGACGCAGCTCGTCGCGGATCTCGGCGAGCAGCAGCTCGGAGGCTGGCGGCGGCGCCGGCGGTGCGGCGGGCGCCTCGCTGATCAGGCGGGCCTTCATCTTGGCCAGGTACCGGACCAGCATGAAGATCACGAAGGCCATCAATGCGAAGTTGATCACGATGGTCAGGAAGTTGCCGTATGCAAACACCGGCACGCCCGCCTTCTTGAGCCCATCCAGCGTGTTCGCGACCCCGGCCGGCACCGTGCCCAGCGCTACGTACAGGTTGCTGAAGTCGAACTTGCCACCGAGCAGCGCCGAGATGAACGGAATGATCACGTCGCCCACCATGGACTCGATGATCTTGCCGAAGGCCGCGCCGATGATCACGCCGACCGCCAGGTCGATCGCATTGCCCTTGACCGCAAACTCCCGAAACTCGCTCATCAGGCTCATTTGTCCACCCACTCCAGTTGGAATCGTTGCTCGCCGAACCCAATGCCGGCGGGGAAGGCAACGTAGCATGACCGTCTTGCACCGCGTGCATCGCGGTCGCGACACCTTGTGTCGAAACGTGCACTGAATCAATCCGCCCCCTGGGGGGCCGCCCGCCGGAGGGTTTCTTCACTGCAGCGCAATAAGCTAGAATCTCGGGTTGTCGGCGCACGACCGCCCTGCTTCACTCGCATCCGTCCTCACCGAGGTCTTCATGGCTGACCACTCCTCGAGCCTGCCGGGCACACCCGGCACCACCCCCGATTCTTCCCGGCGCACCGCGCTCGCGGTCACCGCCGGGGTGGGCGCCGTCGGTGCTGCCGCCTGTGTGATTCCCTTCGTCAGCACCTTCCAGCCGTCGGAGCGCGCCAAGGCCGCCGGCGCGCCGGTCGAGGCCGACATCGGCGGCATGCTGCCAGGCGAACTGCGTCGGGTCGAGTGGCGCGGCAACCCGGTCTGGGTGGTTCGACGCACCCCCGAGATGCTCGAGTCGCTCAAGAAGACCGAGAGCCAGGTCCTGGACCCCAAGTCCGAGAAGACCTACCAGTTCGCGATGCCGGCCTACGCCAAGAACCAGGCGCGCTCCATCAAGCCCGAGTACCTGGTGGTGGTGGGCATCTGCTCGCACCTGGGCTGCTCGCCCAGCGACAAGTTCCAGCCCGGCGCCCAGCCTTCGCTTCCTGATGACTGGCAGGGCGGTTTCCTGTGCCCCTGCCACGGCTCCACCTTCGATCTGGCCGGGCGCGTGTTCAAGAACAAGCCGGCCAACGCGAACCTCGACGTACCCCCGCACGCCTTCCTGTCCGATACCCGCCTGCTGATCGGCGAAGACAAGAAAGCCTGAGACCGATACCCCAACCCGGGCGGACGGTGCAACTCTCCGGCCGTTCGGGCGTCTAGATCCAAGTACCCAATCAACCTTTCTCGAGCGGTGCGGCGAGGAGTTCCCGATGGCAGCGGACAAGAAGATCGAAACGACCGGCGTGTTGGGCTGGATCGACCAGCGGTTCCCGCTGACGAGCACCTACAAGGCGCACCTCTCGGAGTACTACGCTCCGAAGAACTTCAATTTCTGGTACTTCTTCGGCTCGCTGGCGATGCTGGTGCTGGTGATCCAGATCGTCACCGGCATCTTCCTCACGATGCACTACAAGCCCGACGCGGCGCGTGCGTTCGAGTCCGTCGAGTACATCATGCGTGACGTGCCGTGGGGCTGGCTGGTGCGCTACATGCACTCGACCGGTGCCTCGGCGTTCTTCGTCGTCATCTACCTCCACATGTTCCGTGGCCTGATCTACGGGTCGTACCGCAAGCCGCGCGAGCTGCTGTGGGTCTTCGGCTGCCTGATCTTCCTGGTGCTGATGGCGGAGGCCTTCTTCGGCTACCTGCTCCCTTGGGGCCAGATGTCCTACTGGGGGGCGCAGGTCATCGTGAACCTGTTCTCGGCGATCCCCTTCATCGGACCCGAGCTGTCGGTCTGGATCCGCGGCGACTACGTCGTCGGCGACGCCACGCTGAACCGCTTCTTCGCCTTCCACGTGATTGCCATCCCGCTGGTGCTTCTGGGCCTGGTCGCCGCGCACCTCGTGGCGCTGCACGAGGTCGGCTCCAACAACCCCGACGGCATCGAGATCAAGACCAAGAAGGACGCACAGGGCAAGCCGCTGGACGGCATCCCCTTCCATCCCTACTACACCGTGCACGACGTGCTCGGCGTGTCGGTGTTCCTGATCGCGTTCTCGGCCGTCGTGTTCCTCGCGCCCGAGATGGGCGGCTACTTCCTGGAGTACAACAACTTCATCCCGGCCGATCCGCTGAAGACGCCGGCTCACATCGCCCCGGTCTGGTACTTCACGCCGTACTACTCGATCCTGCGCGCCATCACCGAGGAATTCCTGGTCTGGGGCCTGATCCCCTTCCTGCTCGTGTTCCTGGCGGTGGTCTGGATGACCGGCACCCGGCCGCTGTCCAGGCTGATCGCCACGCTCGCGGTCGGCGCGATGGTGGTCGGCTTCCTGGTGCTCGACGCCAAGTTCTGGGGCGTGGTCGCGATGGGGGCGTCGGTGATGGTGTTCTTCGCGATGCCCTGGATCGACAACAGCCCGGTCAGGTCGATCCGCTACCGGCCCGATTGGCACAAGGCGGTCTACGCGATGTTCGTGGTGGTCTTCATCGTGCTCGGCTACTTCGGGGTGCAGTCGCCGTCGGTACTGGGCGAACGGCTGTCGCAGATCTGCACGCTGCTGTACTTCGGGTTCTTCCTGTTCATGCCGTGGTGGAGCGCGATGGGCGAGCCCAAGCCGGTGCCCGAGCGCGTGACCTTCGCGCCGCACTGAGCAGCCGACCCGACCGACAGGACATCCACGCCATGACACTCTGGATCCAACGCATCGTCGCCCGGCTGGCTCTGCCGCTGGCCGCGGCAGCCCTGGCGGCAGCGCCGGCGCTCGCCACCGCCGCCGCGGGCGGCTACCCGCTGGACCACTTCCCGACCGAGAAGCTGACGAACCAGGCCGCCCTGCAGAGCGGCGCCCGGACCTTCGTCAACTACTGCCTCAACTGCCACAGCGCCAACCTGATGCGCTACAACCGGCTGGTCGACATCGGACTCACTGAAGAGCAGATCCGCGACAAGCTGCTGTTCACCGCGACCAAGGTCGGCGATCCGATGCACACGGCCATGGCGCCGGCCGACGCCAAGGCCTGGTTCGGCGCGCTGCCGCCCGACCTGAGCCTGATCGCGCGCGCGCGCTCCTCGAGCGCCGGCAGCGGTTCCGACTGGCTCTACACCTACCTGCGCAGCTTCTACCGCGATGCCTCGCGGGCCACCGGCTGGAACAACGCGGTGTTCCCGAACGTCGGCATGCCGCACGTGCTCTGGGAGCTGCAGGGCGCGCGCGGCGCGACCATCGAGGAGGTCAAGGCGGTCAAGGACGAGAAGTCCGGCGCGGCCCGCGGCTTCACGCGGACCCTGATCACCTACGACCCGAGCGGGCAGCGCACCGAGAAGGTCGAGAAGATCGAGGGCGGCCACCTGCACGAGGGCAGCATCGTCAAGCTGGGCGCCGCGGCCGGCGGCACGTCTGGCCAGGCGCAGTTCGATGAGCAGATCGCCGACCTGGTCGCTTTCATGACCTTCATGGCCGATCCGTCCGCCAAGACGCGCGTTCGGCTGGGCGTGTGGGTGCTGTTGTTTCTGTCGTTCTTCACAGTGCTGGCCTGGTGGCTGAACCGCGAGTTCTGGAAAGACATCAAGTAGCACCGAGCAGCGTCGGGACGCAGGGTGAGTCGCACGCGGCTCACCCTGAGTCTATTTACAGAGCCGGCGCCGCATTGCATCGAGCCGGACACCCCGGAACCTAGGATAAGGAACGAAGCCCATGATGGTCCTGTATTCGGGCACCACCTGCCCATTCAGCCAACGCTGTCGCTTCGTGCTGTTCGAGAAGGGCATGGATTTCGAGATCCGCGACGTGGATCTCTACAACAAGCCCGAGGACATCTCGATCATGAATCCCTACGGCCAGGTCCCCATCCTGGTCGAGCGCGACCTGATCCTGTACGAATCGAACATCATCAACGAGTACATCGACGAGCGCTTCCCGCATCCGCAGCTGATGCCCGCCGACCCGGTGATGCGAGCCCGCGCGCGGCTGTTCCTGTTTAATTTCGAGCGCGAGTTGTTCGTGCACGTGCAGCAGCTCGAGCGCCGGGACCACAACAAGGACAGCTCCAAGCTGATGGAGCGCGCGCGCCAGCAGATCCGCGATCGGCTGACCCAGCTGACGCCGATCTTCATGAAGAACAAGTTCATGCTGGGCGAGGACTTCTCGATGCTCGACGTTGCGATCGCGCCGCTGCTCTGGCGCCTCGACCACTATGCGATCGAGATGCCCAAGACCGCCGCACCGCTGATGAAGTACGCCGAGAGGATCTTCTCGCGCCCCGCCTACATCGAGGCGCTGACTCCGTCCGAGAAGGTGATGCGCCGCTGACGCGGCGCCTGGACCCAGCATGGCCGAAACCTCGACCAAGCCCTACCTGATCCGCGCGATCTACGAGTGGTGCAATGACAACGGCTTCACGCCTTACCTGGCGGTGGCCGTCGACGAGCGCACCGAGGTGCCGCGCGAGCACGTGAAGGCTGGCGAGATCGTCCTGAACGTGTCGCCCACCGCAACCAACCGGCTGCTGCTCGGCAACGAGCTGGTGACCTTCCAGGCCCGTTTTGGCGGCCGAGCGCGCGATCTCTCGATCCCGGTCGAGAACGTCACCGCCATCTATGCGCGCGAGAACGGCCACGGCATGGCCTTCGACGTGCCCAAGGCGATGGCGGCGAGCGAGGCGCCGTCCGACGAGCCCGTCGCACCCGCTGCGTCCGATGCCCCGGCTTCCGGGCCCCGCGCCCATCCTGCCCGGGCCCCGCTCACCCGCGTGCCCGACCCGGGCGAGCCGACCGCGCCGCTGGCCGCATCGCCGGCCACGCCGCCCATGTCACCTGACGAGCCGCCTCCGGAGGGCGGCACCCCGCGGGGCCGACCGCAGCTCACGCGGGTGAAGTGACGAGTCGGGCGGCCTGACCGCCTAGAATACGGTTCGCGTGCCCCTGTAGCTCAATTGGTAGAGCAGCGGTTTTGTAAACCGAAGGTTGCGGGTTCGATTCCTGTCGGGGGCACCATCGAAGATCGGGCGCGCCGAGCGCGGCGCGCTCATGATAGTTCCGCTTGTGCCTTGACCGTTCGTGAGGAACCCGACCCGATGACTCCCCCCCGCCTGCAAGACGCTGTACCGAACTGTCGCGCGGCGGCTGCTGCGATCGTCCGTGGCACCCTGGGGCGCGCGACCCTGCTCGCTGCCTGCCTGTTCGGCACGCTGGCGCTCGCCGGTTGCATGTCGCCCCCGGTGTTGAGGACCGAGGTCACCCGCTTCCACCAGTGGGAGTCGGCCGAGCCGCTCACCGTCGCGTTCCGCCGCGACGGGCCGCAGGCGCAGACGCTCGAGCACCGCAGCTACGAACGGCTCGTCGCGCAGCAGCTTGCGGCGCTCGGCTTTGAGCCGGTCGAGTCGGGGGTCGCCCGTTACCGGGTGGACTTCTCTTACCAGGCGGTCGGCGAGCCGGGGCGCATCACCGACTATTGGGCGCCGGGCGGCTTCGGCCCGGGGCATGCGTTCGGGCCCTGGCTCGGGCCACGGCCGATCTATCCCTTTCCTCACGGCCGCTTCGATCCGCTGTGGTCGATGCCGCCGGTACCAATGATTCGGGACGTCACGCTGTGGCGGCACGAGCTGAAGCTCGACCTGTTCGATACCCGCAGCGACCCGCCCGCGGGCCGCAAGGTCTACGAATCGCGCGCGGTCGCGGTGGCCGAGTCGCAGGCCATGCCCCGGCTCATGCCGGCGCTGGTGGCAGCCGCGCTCGCCGACTTTCCGGGTACCAGCGGTGAGACCCGTCGGCTGGAGATTCCGCTGCCGGAACGGGCGCGCTGACGGCCGCTGCCCCAACACGGCGCCCCGCCATTCGCGGGGCCTGCGATCGGCCCGCCGTGGGCGGGCGACGGTCAGGCGCCGCCGCGGTCTTCGGACCGGCGCGCCACGTGCTCACGGATGCGCTGGGACAAAGCCTCGAGCTGGTCGGACATCTGCTTGGCCGACGCCACCATCGCGAGCAGCGAGATGCGGACGCGCTCGGCGTCGCTGCGCCCCTCGAGCTGCGACTCCAGCCGCTCCAGCATGGCCCGCGCGGCCTCGGCCTTGTCGCCGCCCCGGGCCACCTCGATCGCCAGCAGCGCCCTGCGTCTCGCCTCGAACGCATCCGGATCGCGACGGTAGAGCGCGGACCACTCGTCGAAATCGAACTCGGGGGCTGCATTGAACTTGATCATCATCGAGGCTCCGTTCGTCGGCCCGTGGCCACCGCTCGAAGTGAATTGTGCGCTGTTCGCCAGCCCGTCAGCGTGAGTTCCTTCACGTATCATTGGTCTTGCAAGTGGGCTCTGTCGTGAACACATCGACCAAGAAGCATTTCGTCTGGAAGCCGAGCCAGGTCAACGACCGTCGTCCGGCATTGCGCCTGATTGCCGGTGGGAGCCGCTGGGACGTGAGGCTGATCGGTATGGTGAGCCGGACGCGCTTCCTCGTCAGCCACCCCACCGACGACGGCAAGCTGGTGTTCGTGAAGGAAGGCGACCGGTTCGACGTCGGCAACTTCGACGGCACGGTGCTCTCGGGCTTCGAGAGCACGGTGCTGCGCGTGCTGCTGGGTGAATCGACGGGCCTGGAGCTGTCCCTGCCTGCGGTCGAGCAGCGCCGTCGCGAGATCATCCGCAAGGCGCGCCGCGCCCGGATCGTGCTGCCATGCTCGTTGCGCTACGGCACCGAAGCCAACTCGCTGCGGGCCGGCTTCACGAGCGACCTGAGTGAGCAGGGCGCGCAGGTCGCGATCGAGACGCCGCTGCCGCCCAGCGTGACCGAGGTGGACGTCTCGATTCGGATCAGCGTGCTCGGCGAGCCGGTGACCTTGCAGCTGCGCAGCACGATCCGCTCCACCGCGCCCGATCCTCGTCCCGACATGCCGGCGACCCTGCTCGGGCTGCAGTTCCAGGACTACGATCCGGCGCAGCGCCTCGCGGTCAGCCAGTTCGTCGGGGAGCGGCTGCTCGCGGAGGGCGACGACGTGTTCGGGGTGATCCGCTGACCGGACGCGCTCAGGCGTCCTGGCGCATCACCACCGAGCTGATCGCCCAGCTGATCACGCTGTAGACCAGGGCCGCGAGCACCGCCCACCAGAAGCCCGCTATCGAGAAGCCGTCGAACATCCTCGAGACGAGCCAGAACATCAGCCCGTTGATCACGAGGATGAACAGGCCGAGCGTCAGTACCGTGATGGGCAGCGTGAGGATCACCAGCACCGGGCGCACGATGGTGTTGAGCAGGCCCAGCACCAGCGCGACCAGCAGCGCGATCCCGAAGCTCTTCACCTGGACGGCGGGAATGATGTAGGGCAGCAGCAGCAGCGCCCCCGCGTTGATCGCCCATCCGAGCAGCATCCGCATCCCGACCTCCTCCGTTGCGAGCGTCCGCCCGGCGGCGCCGGGCGAAGCGATCACTTGATCAGCGTCACCGGCAGGTCGGCCAGCGCCGCGACGCGCTGCGCGACCGATCCGATCAGCAGGTCCTTGAGGGCGGTGCGTCCCTTGGACCCGAGCACGATGAGGTCGCAGCCGGAATCCGAGGCCGACTTGGCGATGGCCTGGGCCACCTGGCCGCGGACCAGCTTCACCTCGAACGCGAGTTTGGACTTTTGTGCGAGCTCGGTCGCCTCCTTGACTTCGCCGCGGCCCAGTTCCTCGAGGTAGCCCTTGACCGCGTCCTTGCCCACGAACTGGCTCGCGCCGCGCAGCGCGATGTCGTCGTGCGCATTGACCAGCAGCAGCTCGGCGGGTTCGGACAGCTTGCCTGCGAGGCGGATCGCGTACTTGAGCGCTCGCAGCGAGTTCTTCGAGCCGTCGATAGCGATGAGGATCTTCATCGGGTCTCCTTGCTGCCCAAGGCAGGATGCGGAAGCACCGATTATTGCACGCGCTCCGGGGCCTCATGGCCGCTGCCGCCTTTGCCCGCAGCCGTCCCGAGCGCCTCGCGGACGTCTCGCAGCGTGCGTCGCGCACGCCGCCGGCGTCCGGACGGCGGCACCGTGGCGAGGGCCTGCCAGCCGTCGATCAGCGCGATCGCGCGGACCGCCGCCTCGGGGGGTACCCCGGGGCGCGCCACCGCATTGGACGCGACGCTGCGGGCCGTCACCAGGTCCTGGCCCACACCGAGCTTCTCCTGCCAGCGCGCGAGCAGCGCCGCCGCACGCAGCGGGTCGGCCTCGCGGGGCAGCGCCTGCGCCGCGAACTCCAGCCCGTAGCGCAGGTTCTTGACCGCGATCCGCATGCGGTGCCAGCCCGCCTCCTGGCGCGCGGTGCGTGCCCGCTTGTGCAGCGTGTCGTACAGCGCATGGATCCGCGACGCGGCCAGCGCGGCGAAGTCGCCACCGGGCAGCCCGGTGCCCGCGCCGGGCCCGGCGAGCCGCGCGGCGAGTGCGAGCGCGCGCAGCACGAACTGCGTTGCCTCGGGTCCGGCCAGGGTGTGCCGCAGCGCCATGCGGGCCTCGTCGCGGGCCTGCGCGACGGCGCGCGACAGCACGCGCAGCGCATCGTCGCCCGGGAAGCGCTCGTGCAGCACGCGCAGCAGGCCCGTCTCGAAGACGTCGATGTCGCGCACGTGGCCGGCGAGCGAGGCCAGGGCGGCCGCATCGTGGTCGAGCGCCGTCCAGGCATCGTCCAGGCCGCGCAGCCCGAAGAAGCGCAGCGCCGCGCGCAGGCGGCGCAGCGCGACGCGCATCTGGTGCGGCCCCTCGGGCCCGTCGGCGCGCAGCACCGGCTCCAGGTTTGCGCAGAACTGCCCGATGCAGGTGCCGAGCACGGTGGCCGCGGCGCCGCCCCCAGGCGCGTCGCCGGCGGGCGAGGCGGGGACGGACCTGACGGCCGGCGGCAAGGGCGGGAGCCGGTGGGCCAGCCGAAGGCCACGCTCGTTCTTGGTCGGCATCAGCAGGCAGGCGCCCGTGTCGTGGGCCCACTCGAGCGCCCATGCGAAGAACGCGTCGCGCGAGCCCTCGAGGCACTCGAGCTCGACCTCACGGATCGGCTCGGACTCCCCGGCGCAGCGGACCTCGCCGATGTCCTGAGCGAGCTCGACGGCCAGGCCGGGCACCGGCTCGAGCCGTCGGCTGGTGCGCTCGAAGTCGGTCTCGAACAGCGCCTGCCAGCGCTCGAAGCTGCTGTGCGCGATCGCGCCCTGGGGCGTGTCGGGCGGCGGCAGCGCGCCGCGCTCGGGTACGGGGCCCGCAACCGGCCGCTCCCACTCGAAGCGCTCGAAATGGTCGCCGATGTCGGCCTTGAGCGTCTGCAGCCAGCGCTCGCCGTGACGGCGCACGCGCACCGCCATCCGCGCCGTCACCAGCGCGCCGTCCGGCGTGTCGTAGTAGCGGGACAGCACGCGCTCGCGGGCGGTGTCGGGGTCCGCAGCGGCCTCGCGCTCGAGCGCAGCCTGCAGGGCGGGCGTCAGCGAGAACTTGAGCTCGAGCTCGCGCATGGTCAGTCGGGGGCCGCGGGTGCCGGGGTCTGCGCGCGCAGCCCGCTCCAGGCGGGCGACAGGGCCTGCTCGATGCCGAACAGGTCGAGCACGCGGCCCACGGTGTGGTCGACCAGCGCCTCGATGGTCGGCGGCCGGTTGTAGAAGGCCGGCACGGGCGGGAACACGACGCCCCCCATCTCGGTCACCGCGACCATGTTGCGCAGGTGCGCGAGGTTCAGCGGCGTCTCGCGCACCATCAGCACCAGCCGGCGGCGCTCCTTGAGCACGACGTCGGCGGCGCGCGACACCAGGTTGTCGGACAGGCCGTGGGCGACCGCGGCCAGCGTTCGCATCGAGCAGGGCGCGATCACCATGCCCTCGGTGGCGAAGGAGCCGGACGCGATGGTCGCGCCGACGTCGCGCACCGAGTGGACGACGTGGGCGAGCGACTCTATCTCGCGTCGCGGGGCGGCGAGCTCCTGCTCGACGTTCATCCAGCCGGCCGCCGACACCATCAGGTGGGTCTCGACACCGGGTTGCGCGCGCAGCACCTGCAGCAGACGCACGCCGTACACGGCGCCGGACGCGCCGGTGATCGCGACGATGAGTCTTCGGGTCATTCGGGCTCCGGTCGGCGGCGTGGCCGCCCGCGGGCTGCGGGCGACTCGGCGAACCGTTCGGCTAGCCGCTCGCGGAGCCACTGCACCGCGGCGTCGCGGTGGGCGCGCGGGTGCCAGTATTGATGGATCGTGAACGCGGGCAGCTCGAACGGCACCGGGGTCGATTGTACCGGCAGGGATTCGGCGGCCGCCTGCGCGAGCTTGGCCGGCACGGTGCAGACCAGCTCGGTACGCGCGACGAGCATCACCGCAGCCAGGAGGTCGGGCAGCTGGAGCACGGCGGCGATCCGCGTACCGCAGGGCATGGCCGCCAGCCGCAGCAGATTGAGGTCGAGGTCGTTCAGCAGGGTGTCCAAGGCGCGGGCCGGGTGCGCATTCATCGGGTGAATGACACACATTATCCCGACCGCATCGCCGGCGGGTGCCGGGAGCGCTAACCTGTGCGCCTCCCCGATTCGCGCGCACCCGCCGCCGCCGCCATGAACGCACCGATAGAACCGGCCGCCGCCGCCTCGGCCGCCGCCCGCGCGAGCGCCGCGGGCGAGGACTGCAGCCGCGTGCCCTACACCCGGTACACCGACCCGGCGCTGTACGCCCGCGAGCTCGAGCGCATCTTCTACGGCCGCCACTGGAGCTACGTCGCGCTGGAGGCCGAGATCCCGGCGCCCGGCGACTTCAAGACGACCTTCGTCGGCGAGCGCTCGGTGATCGTGGTGCGCGACCCGGACGGCTCGATCAACGTCGTCGAGAACCACTGCGCGCACCGCGGCGTGCGCTTCTGCCAGCAGGCCTTCGGGCGCGCGACCGACTTCGTCTGCCCCTACCACCAATGGAACTACGACCTGAAGGGCAACCTGATCGGGCTGCCGTTCCGGCGCGGCGTCAAGCGGATCGAGGACGGCGCGACGCGCATCGACGGCGGCATGCCCCCCGACTTCCGCACGCAGGACCACGGCCTGACGCAACTCGTGGTCGCGCGTCGCAACGGGCTGGTGTTCGCGTGCTTCGACGCGTCGGTCGAGCCGCTCGAGGACTACATCGGCCCCGAGGTGCTGCCCTGGGTCGACCGTGTGTTCGACGGCCGCGCGCTGACCCTGCTCGGCTACTCGCGCCAGCGCATCCCGGGCAACTGGAAGCTGATGCAGGAGAACATCAAGGACCCCTACCACCCGGGGCTGCTGCACACCTGGTTCGTGACCTTCGGGCTGTGGCGGGCCGACCAGCGCTCGCAGATGGTGCTGGACGCGCATGGGCGCCACGCGGCGATGATCTCGCGGCGCAACGAGGGCGGGAAGTCCGAGGTCACGCAGGGCGTGACGAGCTTCCGCGAGAACATGGCGCTGCACGACGACCGCCTGCTCGACGTGGTGCCCGAGCCGTGGTGGAACGGCCCGACGGTGACGATGATCACGCTGTTCCCCTCGCTGATCATCCAGCAGCAGGTCAACTCGCTCTCGACCCGGCACATCGTGCCGCGCGGCCCGGGCGAGTTCGATTTCGTGTGGACCCATTTCGGGTTCGCCGACGATACGCCCGAGATGACCCGCCGGCGCCTGCGCCAGGCGAACCTCTTCGGCCCGGCGGGGTTCGTGTCGGCCGACGACGGCGAGGTCATCGAGATGTCGCAGCAGGGCTTCGGCCAGGATCCGCAGGGCCGCACGATCAGCCGCCTCGGGGGCACCGGCGTGGGCCCGACCGACCACATGGTCACCGAGACGCTGATCCGCGGCATGCACGCGTACTGGCAGCGGGTGATGGGGCTGTGAGCGCCGTGCCACGCAGCCCTGCGGATCTCACCGCCGCACCGGCCCGCGGCCTCGCCGTGGACGCGGCGCTGCGCGGCGAGCTGGATGCGCTCTACGCCGACTATGCCGCGGCGCTCGACGACGGCCGCTTCGACGACTGGGTCGGGCTGTTCGCCGATGACTGCCGCTACGTGCTGCAGCCCCGTGAGAACTTCGATCGCGGCCTGCCGCTGGCGACCCTCTCCTTCGAGAGCCGCGGCATGCTGCGCGACCGGGTGTACGGCATCACCCGCACGCTGTTCCACGCGCCGTACTACCAGCGCCACGTGATCGGGCCGTTGCGGGTGCTCGCGATCGACCCGGCGTGCGGGTCGCTGTCAGTCGAGGTCGAGGCGTCGTATACCGTCTACCGCACCAAGGTGCACGAGCCGTCCGAGGTCTTCAACGTCGGGCGCTACCTCGATCGCGTGGTCCGCGACCCTGCCGACGGGCTGCTTCGCTTCGCGCTCAAGCGTGCCGTGTTCGACTCCGAGACCATCCCCAACTCGATCATCTACCCGATCTGAACGCGTGGCGGCGCGTTCGCTGTGGCAACTGCCGCGCAACAATGTTCAAATGACGACGGGGCGCCTGCTGGCGTCCGGATCCGCGGCCCATCGCCGGGCGGCCGCGTCGCGGATCGAGGGGCGTGCTGCCGGATACGGGGATCCGATGGAAGCGGAAGTGCTGATCGCGGTGGCGTCGTCGCTGATGGTGATGATCCCGCTTTGGCGGATCACGCGGCGCACCGGCCGCGACCCCTGGCTGTCGCTGCTGTTCCTCGGGACGCCCCCGATCGGGACGCTGGTGTTCATCGCTATCCTGGCGCTCGGCCACTGGCCCAGCGAGGCGGCCGCTTCGAAGCGGCCCGCATCCGACGACGGCAACGCGGAGCGCTGACGTGAGCCTGCTCGGGGACTGGATCGCCGCGCTGCGGATGCTGCTGGAGTCGCCGTCGCTGGTGACGCTGCTGGCGCTTATCGCGCTCGCCGTGCCGATGATCCTGATGTCGCGCGTGCTGCGTCGCGCCGGCTACTCGCCGTGGTGGGTGCTGCTGGTGCTGGTGCCGCTGGTGAACCTGATCGCGCTGTGGGTGTTCGCCTACATGCGCTGGCCGGCGATCGATCGGTCCCCTCCGGCATCCTGAGGCGAGCGGCGCGCGCAGGGCGCGCCGCTCGCGATCACTGCTGGGTGTCGCCGGGGATCAGCTTCTGGAGCTCGCCCGATGCGTACATCTCGTTGACGATGTCGGCGCCGCCGATGAACTCGCCCTGGATGTACAGCTGCGGCACGGTGGGCCAGTTGGAGAAGTCCTTGACCGCCTGGCGGACCTCGTCGTCCTCGAGCACGTTGACCGTGACCATGTTCTTCACGCCGCAGGCCTTCAGGACCTGCACGGTGCGGCCCGAGAAGCCGCACTGCGGGAACTGGGCGGTGCCCTTCATGAAGAGCACGACGGGGTGCTCCTCGACGGTCTTCTGGATGAATTCCTTGGCGTCCATCTGCAATCCTTCGGAGCAGTCGGCGGGCAACCCTTCGCCCGTCCGTGCGTGGAGTCTAGGCAGGGGTTGAAGACCCGTCAAACCGTGTGGGATTGGCCGCCATGCGCGGCGCGTCCTGCAGGCGGCCCAGCGTGATCCGGGCGAGTCCCTGAAGGTCGGCCAGCGTGGCCACGGCGTCCAGCCCGGCCGCGCGCAACATCCCGCGCACCGCGTCGCCCTGGTCGTGGCCGTGCTCGAGCAGCAGCCAGCCGCCCGCGGCCAGGCGGGCGGGTGCGCCGGCGACGATCCTTGCGATCGCATCGAGCCCGCGCGGGCCGGAGGCGAGCGCGGCGGGCGGCTCGTGGCGCAGCGCCGCGTCGAGCAGGTGGGGGTCGCCCAGCGCGATGTAGGGCGGGTTGGCGACGACGGCGTCGAAGGCTGCGGCATCGGTGGGCAGGGCGGCCCACCAGTCGCCCTGGCGCCATCCGATGCGGTCCGCGCCGAGCGCCCGCGCGTTGACGCGCGCCACTGCCAGCGCATCGGCGTATGCGTCGGTGGCGACGACCGTCGCGTCGGGCCGCGCGAGCGCGAGGCTGATCGCGATCACGCCGCTGCCGGTGCCCAGGTCCAGCAGCCGGGGCGGCGCGCCGCCCGGGGCGGGCAGGCGGGCGAGGGCGGCTTCGACCAGGCCTTCGGTCTCGGGCCGGGGCACCAGCACGGCGGGGCCGACCGCGAAGCGCCGGCCGAGGAACTCGCGCCAGCCGAGCAGGTAGGCGAGCGGCTCGCCCGCGCGACGTCGCGCCGCGAGCGCGTCGAAGGCGTCGGCCGCTCCCGGGTCGGCGGGCTCGTCGCCGTGCGCGAGCAGCCACTCGCGGGGGCGGCCGCTCACGTGCGACAGCAGCGCGCGGGCGTCCAGGCGGGGCAGGCCCGCGCGGGCGAGCAGCGCGTCCCAGGCGGGTGCGTCAGCGGCCATGCGGTCCGGGGCGGGCTCAGGCCGGCTCGTCCGCCATCGCGGCGAGCTTCTCCGCCTGGTGCTCGGCGCTCAGCGGCCCGAGCAGGTCGTCGAGCTCACCCTCCATCACCGACTGCAGCTTGTAGAGCGTCAGCCCGATCCGATGGTCGGTCACCCGGCCCTGCGGAAAGTTGTAGGTGCGGATCCGCTCGGAGCGGTCGCCGGAGCCGACCAGAGACTTGCGCGTCGCCGCCTCCTTCGCCTGCGCGGCCTGCATCTGCCGGTCGCGGATCCGCGTGGCGAGCACCTTCATCGCCCGGTCCTTGTTGCGATGCTGCGAGCGGTCGTCCTGGCACTCGGCGACGATGCCGGTGGGCAGGTGGGTGATGCGCACCGCCGACTCGGTCTTGTTCACGTGCTGACCGCCCGCCCCCGACGCGCGGTAGACGTCGATGCGGATGTCGTCGGGCGCGATCACCACGTCGGATGCGTCATCGGCCTCGGGCATCACCGCGACGGTGCAGGCCGAGGTGTGGATGCGGCCCTGCGCCTCGGTCTCGGGCACCCGCTGCACGCGGTGCACGCCGGACTCGAACTTGAGCCGGGAGTACACCGAGTCGCCCGCGATGCGCACGATGGCCTCGCGGAAGCCGCCGAGCTCGGATGGGCTCTGCGACAGCAGCTCGGTCTGCCAGCGCTGCCGCTCGGCATAGCGCAGGTACATCCGCAGCAGGTCGGCCGCGAACAGCGCGCTCTCGTCGCCGCCGGTGCCGGCGCGGATCTCGAGGATCACGTCGCGGGCGTCGTCGGGGTCGCGCGGCAGCAGCAGCCGCTCGAGGGTCGCCGCCTCCCCCGCGAGGCGGGCGTCGGCGTCGGCGATCTCCTCGGCGGCGAACTCGCGCATCTCCGGGTCGTCGCGCAGCGCCTGCGCGGTGTCGCGGTCGCTGTGCGCGCGGCGCCAGGCGACGTAGTGCGCAACGATCTCCTGCAGTTCCGAGTGCTCGCGGTTGAGCTTGCGGTACTGGTCGATGTCGCGGGTGGCGCCTTCGGTCGAGAGCAGCGCGGACACCTCGGTGAGGCGCTCCTCCAGACGTGACAGCTTGTCGAGCAGCGACGCGTTCATGGGACGTATGGGACGGGCGGCGGCAGGGCGGGGCCGCGCCGCCAGCCGTTCAGGATTTGTCTTCGGGCAGCAGGCGGTCGATCAGCGCGCCGAGCTGCTGCTGCTCGGGCCCGGGCCGCTGCAGCATCGTCATGGGCCCGTGCAGGAACTTGCTGGTGAGGCCGTTGGCGAGCGCCTCGAGCACCGCCATCGGGTCCTCGCCACGGGAGAGCATCCGGCGCGCGCGGTCCAGCTCGCCGGCCTTGAGCGCCTCGCCGCGCGCGTGCAGCGCACGGATCGCGGGCACGGCCTGTCGAGCCGACAGCCAGTGCATGAAGGCATCGACGCGGGTCTCGATGATGACCTCGGCCTGCGCGACCGCGGCCTGGCGGCTTTCGATGCCGGTCTGCACCAGCTTGCCGAGGTCGTCGACGGTATAGAGGAAGACGTCGTTCAGGCGCGCGACCTCGGGCTCGATGTCGCGCGGCACGGCGAGGTCGATCATGAACATCGGGCGGCGGCGGCGCGTCTTGAGCGCGCGCTCGACCATGCCCAGGCCGATGATCGGCAGCGAGCTGGCGGTGCAGGACACGACGATGTCGTGCTCGGCGAGCGTGTCGGGCAGATCGGACAGCTGCATCGCCTTGGCGCCGAAGCGCTGCGCGAGCTTCTGGGCGCGCTCGATGGTGCGATTGGCGACCGCGACGCGCTTGGGGTGCTGGGCGACGAAGTGCGTCGCGGCCAGCTCGATCATCTCGCCCGCGCCGACGAACAGGATCGAGGTCTCGCGCAGGTCCTCGAACAGCCGCTGCGCGAGGCGCACCGCAGCCGCGGCCATCGACACCGAGTGGGCGCCGATCTCGGTCTGGCTGCGGACCTCCTTGGCGACCGCGAAGGTGCGCTGGAACAGCTGGTGAAGGTGTGTGCCGAGCGCGTCGGCCTCCTGCGCCACCCGCGCGGCGTCCTTCATCTGGCCGAGGATCTGGGGTTCGCCGAGCATCATCGAGTCGAGCCCGGAGGCGACCCGGAACGCGTGGCGCACCGCCTGGTTGTTGGGCAGCGAATACAGGTGGTCGTTGAGCGCGGGAGCCGCACCCAGGCCGTTTCGCGAGGACATCCAGCCGACGATGGCGGCGTGCGCCTCCTGCGGGGCGGGGGTCGCGCAGTAGATCTCGGTGCGGTTGCAGGTCGAGAGGATCGCGGTCTCGGGCAGCACGGTGCGCAGCTGGCCGCGCAGGTCGGCAACCGCATCGCGCAGCACGTCGCCCGGGAACGCGACTTTCTCGCGCAGCGACAGGGGGGCGGTCGTGTGGTTGAGTCCGAGCGTGAGCAGATGCATGTGACAACCTGGGTTTACACAGAGTGTACCGCCTCTTGCGATTCAGGTCCGTCCGGACGCTGCAGTTCGATACGGCACCCCCCTCCGGGCCGATTGGTCTCAATCGGCCGACCGCAGGGCAGCCCCGGGCGGGCGAAGGGATCCGCCGCGCGCCGTTCGGTCATCGAGGGTGAAGCTGTCAGGCCGGTGGGGCGGTTGCCGGCATGGGCGCCGCGCGGCCCAGGTGCTCCAGACGGTAGCCGTAGCTGTAGACCGGCGCGAGCAGGTAGTCGCTCTCCGGGCGCAGCCCCAGCTTGGTGCGGACCCGCGACACATGGGTGTCCATCGTCCGCGAAGGGATTTCGCTGTCCCGACCCCACACCGCCTCGCGGATATGGCCCCGCGACAGCGGCTTGCCGAGATTGCGCAGCAGCAACACCGCCAGCAGGAATTCCTTCTGGGTCAGGTCGACCTCGCGGCCGCCCGTCCAGGCCGCCTGGGTCTTCAGGTCGAAGCGGAAGCGGTCGTAGTCGAAGAAGTCCGACTGCTCCACGGTCCGGGCTCGGCGTCGGCCGAGCGCCCGAAGGCGCGCCTGCAGCTCGCCGAGCCGGGCCGGCTTGACGACGAAGTCGTCGGCCCCGGCCTCCAGCGCCTCGATGACATCGCGCTCCGCGTCACGCGCCGTCAGGAACAGGACGGGCGCCTCCGACGGCATGCGTGCGCGGATCGACCGGAGCACCTCCAAGCCGGACGTGTCCGGCAGGATCCAGTCGAGGATGTAGGCGTCGAAGCTCTCGCGGTGCATCGTCGCGATGAACGAACGCCCATCCGCGAACGCGCGGCACTGCCAGCCGTTCCGGGTGAGGGACGTCGAGACGCTCGCGGTGAGCGCAGTGTCGTCGTCGATGATCGCGATGCGCATGCACTGGCCAGTTGAGGCGGCGGGCCAGTTTAACACTTGGTTGCAGGCGGCGTGCTGCCCCTGGGGGCAGTTTGCCCCAGAGGGCAGGCGCTTTTCGGAATCGATGAAGACGTGATCCGAGCGGCTCGAACCGACTCAGCCGGCCTCTCCGCCCGCAGCGAGGAACAGGCGGTAGGCGGGGTGGAGGGATTCGTCCCAGTGCGGGTAGCCCAGGGACCCGAGGAAGGCCTGGAACGCGTCGTTCTCGCCCGCGGGCACCTGCAGCCCGACCAGGATCCGCCCGTAGTCGGCCCCGTGGTTGCGGTAATGGAAGAGCGAGATGTTCCAGCTCGGGCTCATGCTGGTCAGGAACCGCATCAGGGCGCCCGGCCGCTCGGGGAACTCGAAGCGATAGAGGCGCTCGTCGCGCGCCAGCGGCGAGTGGCCGCCCACCAGGTGGCGGATGTGGAGCTTGGCGAGCTCGTCGTCGGTGAGGTCCAGGGTCGCGAAGCCATGCCCGTCGAAGGCCCGCGCGATTGCATGGGCCTCCTCCCGGCTCGCCACCTGCAGGCCCACGAAGACGTGTGCGACTCGGGCGTCGGCGATGCGGTAGTTGAACTCGGTGACGTTGCGCGGCCCCACCAGCTCGCAGAAGCGCCGGAAGCTGCCGCGCTCCTCCGGTATGGTCACCGCGAACACCGCCTCGCGCTGCTCGCCGATCTCGGCCCGCTCCGATACGAAGCGCAGCCGGTCGAAGTTCATGTTCGCGCCGCATGCGATCGTGACGAGCGTGCGGCCGACCACCGGCGCGCCGCGGGCGGCCGACTCGCGCTCGACCCATGCCTTGGCGCCGGCCACCGCCAGCGCGCCCGCCGGCTCGAGGATGGAGCGGGTGTCCTGGAACACGTCCTTGATCGCGGCGCAGGCTGCGTCGGTGTCGACCAGGATGACCTCGTCGAGGAAGGCCAGGCACAGACGGAAGGTCTCCTCGCCGACCAGCTTGACCGCGGTGCCGTCGGAGAACAGCCCGACCTCCTTGAGCTCGATGCGCCGGCCCGCCTTCAGCGACTGCGCCATCGCGTCGGAGTCGGTGGTCTGCACCCCGATCACCTTGATGTCGGGGCGCAGCTGCTTGACGTAGGTCGCGATGCCGGCCGCGAGGCCACCGCCCCCGATCGCCACGAAGATCGCGTCGATCGGGCCGGTGTGCTGGCGCAGGACCTCCATGGCGACCGTGCCCTGGCCGGCGATCACGTCCGGGTCGTCGAAGGGGTGCACGAAGGTCAGCGCCTCGCGCGCCTGCAGGGTCAGCGCGTGCGCGTAGGCGTCGCTGTAGGAGTCGCCGTGCAGCACCACCTCCGCGCCGCGCTCGACCACGGCGTCGATCTTGACGCGGGGCGTGGTCACCGGCATCACGATCACCGCGCGGCAGCCGAGCCGCTGCGCGGCGAGCGCGACGCCCTGAGCGTGGTTGCCCGCCGATGCGGCGATGACGCCGCGCGCGAGCTGCGCCGCGTCGAGGTTCACCATCATGTTGTAGGCGCCGCGCAGCTTGAACGAGAAGACCGGCTGCAGGTCCTCGCGCTTGAGGAGCACGGTGTTGCCGAGCCGTCGCGACAGGGACTCGGCCCGCTCGAGCGGGGTCTCGTGGGCCACGTCGTAGACGCGCGCGGTCAGGATTCGCTTCAGGTAATCGGTGGGCATGGCCGGGCGGATTCTACCGGGCGCATAGAATATGCTGCCGTCCGGTGCGTGCGGCGGCACGCCCGCCCCGCCGCCGGCGGAGCGCCGACCCGCGAGCGACAGACCGACCCGGACCGGGCCGTCAACGTGCAAGGACCGATGCAAGCCACCCTCGAGCACCTGATCGACTGGTTCGCGCTACCCCGGAACGGGCTCACCAGCGTCTTCCTCATCGCTTTCGTATCGGCCACGCTGCTGCCGCTGGGCTCGGAGCCGGCCGTCTTCGGCTACGTGAAGCTCAACCCCGATGCGTTCTGGCTCACGGTGTGCATCGCCACCGCCGGCAACACCCTGGGCGGCGTGGTCGACTACTGGCTCGGGCGCGGGGCCAAGTTCGCGATCGCCGAGCACAAGGGCACCCGCTGGTTCGCGTGGCTCGAGCGCTTCGGGCCCAAGGTGCTGCTGCTGTCGTGGCTGCCGGCGGTCGGCGACCCGCTGTGCGCGATCGCAGGCTGGCTGAAGCTGCCGTTCTGGCCGAGCGTCGTCTACATGGCGATCGGCAAGTTCCTGCGCTACACCACGATGACCGCGGCGCTGCTGTGGGTGCCCGACGCCTGGTGGATGAAGCTGCTGTCGCCGCTGGCGGGCCGCTGACCCGGCACGCCCGGCCTCGCCCCGGCGCGCCGCCGCCCGATGCCCCCGGTCCCGAGCGGGCTACACCTCCCGACGTTACACTCCAGATCTTTGCCGGGCATCCGGCCGAGCCCGCCGGGCCGGCCCCGCCCGGAGACGGACCCCCCTCGATGAACGCCCCGATCCCACTGGCCCTGGCGCGTCAGTCAGCAGACGCCCCCACTCGGTTGCGGGAGATTCCCTACAACTACACCTCGTTCTCGGATCGCGAGATCGTGCTGCGGGTGCTCGGCGACGAGGCTTGGGCGATCGTCGACGAGCTGCGCGCCGAGCGCCGCACCGGCCGCTCCGCCCGCATGCTCTACGAGGTGCTGGGCGACATCTGGGTGGTCCAGCGCAACCCGTTCCTCCAGGACGACCTGCTCGACAACCCCAAGCGCCGCGCCTCGCTGATCGAGGCGCTGGAGCACCGGCTGCGCGAGATCGAGCGGCGCCGCGACACCGAGGGCGCCGGCGACCCCGCCGCCGGCCAGGTACGCGGCGCCAAGGTCGCGCGGCTGCTCGCGCTCGCCCGCGAAGCGGTGGCGCGTTTCGAGACGATGTTCACGCAGACGGCCGATCTTCGCGCACGCGCGCTGCGCCGGCTGTCGCGGTCCACCGCGCGCGACAACATCCGCTTCGACGGCATGTCGCGTGTGTCGCACGTGACCGACGCGACCGACTGGCGCGTCGAGTACCCGTTCGTGGTGCTGGCCCCCGACAGCGAGGCCGAGATCGCGCAGATGGTGGCCGGCTGCATCGAGCTCGGCCTGACCATCATCCCGCGCGGCGGCGGCACCGGCTACACCGGCGGCGCGATCCCGCTCACGCCGCTCTCGGCGGTCATCAACACCGAGAAGCTCATCGGGCTGGGCCCGGTCGAGCTCAAGCGCCTGCCCGGCGTCGACGCCGAGGTCGCGACCATCTTCTCGGAGGCGGGGGTCGTCACCAAGCGTGTCACCGACGCGGCCGACGGCGCGGGCTTCGTGTTCGCGGTGGACCCGACCTCGCTCGAGGCCTCGTGCATCGGCGGCAACATCGCGATGAACGCGGGCGGCAAGAAGGCGGTGCTGTGGGGCACGGCGCTGGACAATCTCGCCTGGTGGCGGATGGTCGACCCCGACGGCAACTGGCTCGAGGTGACGCGCCTGGAGCACAACCGCGGCAAGATCCACGACGCCGCGGTCGCGCGCTTCCGCCTCGATCGCTATCCGCCCGATGCGCTCGCCGCAGACGGCACGATGCGTGGCGCCCCGATGCACACCGAGGTCCTCGCGGTCGAGGGCTCGCGCTTTCGCAAGCAGGGCCTGGGCAAGGACGTCACCGACAAGTTCCTCGCCGGGCTGCCCGGCGTTCAGAAGGAAGGCTGCGACGGCCTGATCACCTCGGCGCGCTGGGTGCTGCACCGGATGCCCCGGCAGATCCGCACGGTCTGCCTCGAGTTCTTCGGGCAGGCCAAGGACGCGGTGCCCTCCATCGTCGAGATCAAGGACTACCTGGACCGCCAGCCCTTCGGCGCGATCCTCGCCGGCCTCGAGCACCTCGACGAACGATACCTGCGCGCGGTCGGCTACGCGACCAAGTCGCGCCGCGGCGGGCTGCCCAAGATGGTGCTGATCGGCGACATCGTCGGCGACGACGAGGAGTCGGTCGCGCGCGCCACGTCCGAGGTGGTGCGCCTGGCCAACGCGCGCTCCGGCGAGGGCTTCGTGGCCGTCTCGCCCGAGGCGCGCAAGACCTTCTGGCTCGATCGCGCGCGGACCGCCGCGATCGCCCGCCACACCAACGCGTTCAAGATCAACGAGGACGTCGTCATCCCGCTGCCGCGGATGGCCGAGTACACCGACGGCATCGAGCGCATCAACATCGAGCTGTCCACGCGCAACAAGCTCAAGGTCGTCGACGCGCTCGAGCAGTGGCTGGGCGGCGATCCGCTGGGCCTGCCGCTGGGCAAGTCCGACGAGCCCGGCGCCGACGCGCGGCTGCCGCGCGAGATGCTCGAGGAGCGCCTCGCGCAGGCGCGCGAGCTGCTCGGGTCGGTGCGCGCGCGCTGGGAGTTCCTGCTGACCGGCATCGACCTGCCGCTCACCGAGTGCGTGTCGCGGCTGGAGTCGGTGGGCCTGCGCGCGGCGCTGGACGAGGCGCGCATCCGCGCCGCGCGCGACCCGTCGCTGCGCCTGTTCCACCTGCTGCAGGACCGGCGCATCCGCGTGTCCTGGAAGACCGAGCTGCTCGCGCCGCTGTCGGAGATCTTCTCCGGCCTGGCCTTCCGCCCGATCCTCGAGCGCTGCGTGGCGCTGCACCGCGAGATCCTGCGCGGCCGCGTGTTCGTGGCGCTGCACATGCACGCCGGCGACGGCAACGTGCACACCAACCTGCCGGTCAACTCCGACCACTACGAGATGCTGCAGGAGGCCAACGAGGCGGTCGCCCGCATCATGGCGCTCGCCCGCAGCCTCGACGGTGTGATCTCGGGGGAGCACGGCATCGGCATCACCAAGCTCGAATTCCTGACCGAGTCCGAGATCCGGCCGTTCCGCGAGTACAAGCAGCGCATCGACCCCGAAGGCCGCTTCAACAAGGGCAAGCTCATGCAGGGCGGTGACCTGCGCAACGCCTACACGCCGAGCTTCGGGCTGATGGGCGGCGAGTCGCTGATCCTGCAGCAGTCGGACATCGGCTCGATCGCCGACTCGATCAAGGACTGCCTGCGCTGCGGCAAGTGCAAGCCGGTGTGCGCGACCCACGTGCCGCGCGCCAACCTGCTGTACAGCCCGCGCAACAAGATCCTCGCGACCTCGCTGCTGATCGAGGCCTTCCTGTACGAGGAGCAGACCCGGCGCGGCATCTCGATCCGCCATTGGGACGAGTTCGGCGACGTCGCCGACCACTGCACCGTCTGCCACAAGTGCGAGACGCCGTGCCCGGTCGACATCGACTTCGGCGAGGTGTCGATGGCGATGCGCAACCTGCTGCGCAAGATGGGCCAGAAGCGCTTCAATCCCGGCACCGCCGCGTCGATGTTCTTCCTGAACGCGACCAGCCCGCAGACGATCAACCTCACCCGCAAGGTGATGATCGACTGGGGCTACAAGGCGCAGCGCCTGGGCCACGACCTGCTCAAGCGTGCCGCGAAGGCCCAGACCGCGGCGCCCCCGGCCACCGTCGGCCGCCCCGGGGTGGCCGAGCAGGTGGTGCACTTCATCAACAAGAAGATGCCGGGCAACCTGCCCAAGAAGGCGGCGCGCGCGCTGCTCGACATCGAGGACGCCCGCTACGTCCCGATCATCCGCGACCCGAAGGCCTCGGTGGATGCCGAGGCGGTGTTCTACTTCCCGGGCTGCGGCTCGGAGCGGCTGTTCTCGCAGGTGGGCCTGGCCACGCAGGCGATGCTCTGGCACGTGGGCGTGCAGACCGTGCTGCCGCCCGGCTACCTGTGCTGCGGCTATCCGCAGCGCGGGTCGGGCGAGTTCGACAAGGCGGAGAAGATCATCACCGACAACCGGGTGCTCTTTCACCGCGTCGCCAACACGCTGAACTACCTGGACATCAAGACCGTCGTCGTGTCCTGCGGCACCTGCTACGACCAGCTCCAGAAGTACGAGTTCGAGCGCATCTTCCCCGGCTGCCGGATCCTGGACATCCACGAGTTCCTGATGGAGAAGGGGATGCGCCTGGAGGGCGTGACCGGTACGCGCTACATGTACCACGACCCCTGCCACAGCCCCATGAAGCAGCACGCGCCGCTCAAGGTGGTCAACACCCTGATGAACGCCGAGCTCAACGGGCGCATCGAGAAGAACGACCGCTGCTGTGGCGAGTCGGGCACGCTTGCGGTGACTCGCCCGGACATCTCCACGCAGATCCGCTTCCGCAAGGAGGAGGAGATGAAGCGCGGCGCGCAGGCGGTCCGCGAGGGGCACCAGGCCGCGCCCGCGGGTCAGGGCGGCACGGCGTTCGAGGGGCCGGTGAAGGTACTGACCTCCTGCCCGTCCTGCCTGCAGGGCCTGTCCCGGTTCCAGGGCGACGCGACGGTCGAGGCCGACTACATCGTGGTCGAGATCGCGCGGCACGTGCTTGGCGCGCAGTGGCTGCCCGACTACGTCAAGCGGGCGAACGAGGGCGGGATCGAGCGCGTGCTGGTCTAGACGGGGCGGCGCGTCGCCGCGCGCGTCGCGCGCGGGCCGCCCCCGGTTACAGTGCGTGCATGGACGAGACCAAGCTGCTCGCGCTCGCATCCCGCGCGCTGCCCGGCGCGCGGTCGCTCGCCGGCGTGGAGCGCCTGTCGGGCGGCGCCAACAACGAGACCTGGGCCTTCGACGTCGTGACGCCGCAGGGCGCGGTGCCGCTGATCCTGCGCCGCAAGGCCGGCGCCGGGCTGCGCGCCCCCGACGATCCGGACGACGCCGCCATCGCCCCCGAGCACGAGGCGGCGCTGGTCGCGGCGGTGGGCGCGGCCGGCGTGCCGGTGCCCGCCGTGCGCGCCGTGCTCGGGCCCGAGGACGGCCTGGGGCGTGGCTTCTTGATGGATCGCGTGCCTGGCGAGACGCGACCCAAGCGACTGCTGCACGACGCCGCCTTCGCGACCGCCCGCAGCCGCGTGCTGGCCGACTGCGGACGCGCGCTGGCCGCGCTGCATGCGATGCCCGTGGCTGCGATGCCGCCGCTGCGAACATCGTCGGCCGCCGCCGAGCTGGGGCTGTGGGAGCGGCGCTGGCGGACGCACGCGGGGGCGCGCCCGGCCTTCGAGCTCGCGCTGCGCTGGCTGCATGAGCACCTGCCCGATGCGCCCGCGCGGCCCGCGCCGGTGCACGGGGACTTCCGCAACGGCAACCTGCTGCTCGACGCGGCGGGGCTGCGGGCGGTGCTCGACTGGGAGCTCGCCTGCGTCGGTGACCCGATGGCCGACCTCGGCTGGTTCTGCGTCGCGAGCTGGCGCTTCGGCGAGCTCGACGCGCGGGCGGGCGGCTTCGGGCCGCTCGACGCGCTGCTCGATGCCTACCGGGCGGCGGGTGGCCGTGCGGACGTCGACCGGGTGCGATACTGGGAAGTGCTCGGTACCTTCCGCTGGGGCGTGATGTGCCTGGACATGGCTGCTGCGTGGCGTGCCGGCCGCGACCGCTCGGTGGAGCGCACGGCCGTTGGCCGGCGCGCGTCCGAGACCGAGCTGGACCTGCTGCGGCTGATCGCACCGAGGCGCTGAGCGCGCCGGGCGGGGGAGGGAAGGGGACGATGGAGACGATGCCCACTGCGGCCGAGCTGATCGAGGCCGCGTCAGAGGCGATCCGCGCCGAGCTGCTGCCGGCGCTCGCCGGGCGCGCGGCGTTCCAGGCCCGTGTGGTGCTGACCGTGCTCGACATCGCGCGGCGCGAGGTGCTCGGCGCGCCCGGGGCCGACGCGGCCGAGCTAGCCGGCCTGCGGGCGTTGCCCCGCCTGCCGGACGCGCCCGCCGCGACCCGCGATGCGGTGCCCATCTGCGCCCCCGTCGACACGCCGCGCGCATCCGCTGCGGGCCCCGCTCCCGTCACAGCCGACGCCGCGACCGCCGACGCCGAGCTATCCGCGCTGCGCCTTGCGCTGTGCGACGCGATCCGCGAGGGCCGTGCCGGACCCGACACCCCCGGCCTCCTCGACCATGTGTGGGCCGAGGCGCTCGCCCGCGTCGCGATCGACCAGCCGACCTATCCGAGCTTCGTGCGCGAAGCCGCCCACCACCGGAACCGACCCTGATGGACTTCGACCTGCCCGCCGACCTCGTCGCCTACCTCGCGGAGCTCGACGCGTTCATCGAGGCCGAGATCGCGCCGCTCGAGGCCGCCGACGACAACGTCCGCTTCTTCGACCATCGCCGCGAATGGGCGCGGACCGACTTCGAGGGCGGCGGCCTGCCGCGCGACGACTGGGAGGCGCTGCTCGCCGAGGCGCGCCGGCGCGCCGACGCCGCCGGCCACTACCGCTTCGCGCTGCCGCGCGAGTGGGGCGGCCAGGACGGCTCGCACCTCGCGATGACCGTGATCCGCGAGCACCTCGCCGCCCGCGGCCTGGGCCTGCACAATGACCTGCAGACCGAGCACTCGATTGTCGGCAACCAGCCGCTCGCGCTCGCGATCCGTGACTTCGGCACGCCCGCGCAGCGCGAGGCCTTCATACCCGGCCTGCTCGAGGGCCGGCTGCGGATGAGCTTCGGGCTGACCGAGCCCGAGCACGGCTCGGACGCCACCCACATGGAGACCGCGGCGCTCCGCGACACGCGCGGTGGCGTCGCCGGCTGGCGCATCGACGGCCAGAAGATGTGGATCACCGGCATGCACACCGCGTCGCACTGCCTGGTGTTCGCGCGGACCAGCGGCGAGGCGGGCCAGGCGCGCGGCATCACCGCCTTCGCCGTGCCCACCGGCACGCCGGGCCTGAAGGTCGAGGAGTACCTCTGGACCTTCAACATGCCGACCGACCATCCGCGGATCAGCCTCACCGACGTCTGGGTGCCCGACGACGCGATTCTCGCCGGCCTCGACACCGGCCTGCGCGTCGCGCAGCACTTCGTGCACGAGAACCGCATCCGGCAGGCGGCCTCGAGCCTGGGCGCGGCCGACTACTGCATCCGCGAATCCATCGCCTACGCGCGCGTGCGCAAGCCCTTCGGCAAGCCGCTCGCCGCCAACCAGGGCATCCAGTTCCCGCTGGTGGAGCTCGCCACGCAGGTCGAGATGCTGCGCCTGCTGATCCGCGAGACCGCGTGGCGGATGGACCGCATGCCCAAGCCCGAGGTGGAGCGCCGGCTGTCGGACCGCGTGTCGATGTGCAACTACTGGGCCAACCGACTGTGCTGCGAGGCCGCCGACCGCGCGATGCAGGTCCACGGCGGCCTGGGCTACTCGCGCCACAAGCCCTTCGAGCACATCTACCGGCATCACCGCCGCTACCGCATCACCGAGGGCTCCGAGGAGATCCAGATGCGCAAGGTCGGCGGCCACCTGTTCGGATTTCTCGGCGCGAGCCGGGGCGAATGACGCGGGCCCGCGCGATGACCAGCGACACCCCCCTCCCGCCCTTTCGCCGGATCGACTGGCCGGCGCGCGACATCGACGTCGAGCGCCGCGACGACGGCACGATCGTGATGCGCTCGCGGCTCGCGCTCGCGCCGGTGGCCCCGCACGTCCCGTCCTGGCTGCGGCGCTGGGGCGTCGAGGCGCCGGACCGGGTCTGGCTCGCGCAGCGCCGCGGCCCGCAGCGCCAGTGGCACCGGCTCGCCTACGGCGAGGCGCTGGCCACGGTGGACGCGCTGACGCAGGCGCTGCTGGCGCTGCGGCTCGGCGCCGACCGCCCTGTCGCGATCCTGAGCGGCAACTCGCTCGAGCATGCGCTGCTGACGATGGCGGCGATGCAGGCGCGGGTGCCTGCCGCGCCGATGTCGCCCGCCTACTCGCTGCTGAGCGTCGACCACGCGAAGCTGCGCTACATCTTCGACCTGGTGAAGCCCGGGCTGGTGATGGTGCAGGACGGCCCGCCCTTCGAGCGCGCGCTCGCCGCGCTCGACCTCGAGGGCGTGCAGGTCGTGCACGTCGAGCGTCCGCCCGCGGGCGTGCCGAGCCTGCCGTACGCGGCGCTCGCGGCGACCCGCGCCACGCCCGCCGTGCAGGCCAGCGTCGACGCGATCGGGCCCGACACGGTCGGCAAGCTGCTGTTCACCTCGGGCTCCACCGGCATGCCCAAGGCGGTGATCAACACGCAGCGGATGATGTGCGCCAACGCCGCGATGATGATGCAGTGCCGCCCGCGCGGCCCTCAGGACCCGCTGCCCTTCCTGCTCGACTGGCTGCCCTGGAACCACACGATGGGCGGCAACGCGCTGTTCAACCCGCTGCTGGTCGAGGGCGGCACGCTGCACATCGACGACGGCCGGCCGGTGCCGGGGCTGATCGACGAGACGCTGCGCAACCTGCGCGAGATCTCGCCCACCTACTACTCCAACGTGCCCGCCGGCTACGGCATGCTCGCGACCGCGCTCGAGCAGGACGACGCGCTCGCGCGCTCGTTCTTCCAGCAGCTCAGGCTGTTCGGCTATGGTGGCGCGACCCTGCCCGACGACCTCTACCGTCGCCTGCAGGCGCTCGCGATCCGCCACACCGGCGAGCGCATCGTGATGGTCACCGGCTGGGGCGCGACCGAAACCGCGCCAACCGCCACCTCCACCTACTGGAACACCGAGCGCGTCGGCCTGATCGGCCTGCCCTATCCGGGCGTCGAGCTGAAGATGGTGCCGGTCGGGTCCAAGTACGAGCTGCGCCTGCGCGGCCCGATCGTCACGCCCGGCTACCATCGGCAGCCCGAGCTGACCGCCAAGGCGTTCGACGAGGAAGGCTTCTACAAGATCGGCGACGCCGGCACCTTCGTGGACCCCGACGACCCGGCGCAGGGCCTGGTGTTCGCCGGGCGCGTCGTGGAGGACTTCAAGCTCGCCTCGGGCACCTTCGTGCACGTCGGCACGCTGCGCGTGGCGGCGATCGCGGCGGCCACCCCGGTCGTGCAGGACGCGCTGGTGGCGGGGCAGGACCGGGACTACGTGGCACTGCTCGCATGGCCCAACCTCGCCGCCTGCCGCCTGGTCTGCGGCCGCCCGGACGCCACGCCGCAGGAGATCGTCACCGACCCGACGGTGCGCGCCCGGCTGTGCGAGGGCCTGCGTGCGATGAACGCCCGCGCCACCGGCTCGAGCCTGCGCGTGGGGCGGGCGCTGCTGATGACCGAGCCGCCGTCGGTCGACGGCAACGAGATGACCGACAAGGGCTACGTCAACCAGCGCGCGGGGCTGGACCGGCGCGCGGCGCTGGTGGAGCGGGTCTACGCCGACCCGCCCGCCGATGACGTGCTGGTGATCGACTGACGCGGCCGGCGTTCGCAGGGTCGGGGCCGATCGTCATCCGTGCGATGGCGCCGCGCGGTCGCCCCGGCGGCGGGCCAGGACCCCTCGAAGTTCGACGCCGCGCTGTCGATGGGCTGCAGCCAATGCCCGGTGAATCCGCCGCTGCGGCCGATCTTCTTCGACTTCGCCAGGAAGCATTCGGACACGCTGCGCCGCAATGGCGTCGAGCCGATGCTCCTCATGACCTGGGCCTGCCAGGACAAGCCCGAGATGACCCGGGGTCTGGGCCGACGCCCACACCGAGGCCGGGCGCCTGAACCGTGCGCACGTCGTGCCCGCGGGCCTCGCCTTCGAGCGTTCGATCGCGGCGCGCCCGCTGCGGGCGCGCCTGCATCAGAATGGTCGCGTCGCGGCGCGGGTCGGCATCCGCCCCGCGGGGCGGCCCGACCTGCACTGCGACCCGAACGACACCAGAGGAGACCTCCGATGACCCGATTCCGTCCGCCGGGCGCAGACGCGCCCGTGCCCTCGCCGCCGCTGACGCAGCCCCCCTCGAGCCGCCGTCGCGTGCTGGTCGGCGCGATCCCCGCCGTCGCGCTGCTCGCGGCCGCGCCGTGCGTGCGCGCGCAGCCCGCCGCATGGCCGACCAAGCCGATCCGGATGATCGTCGGCTACACGCCCGGCGGCTTCACGGACAACATGGCCCGCACCGTCGGCGAGCCCCTTGGACGGGCCCTCGGCCAGCCGGTGGTGTTCGACTACAAGCCCGGCGCCAACAGCATGATCGGCACCGAGATGCTGGTGAAGTCCGCGCCCGACGGCTACACGCTGACCACGGTGATCGCCGCGCACTCGGCCAATCCCTCGCTGTATCCGAAGATGGCCTTCGACGCGCAGGCCGACGTGGTACCGATCGCGCTGACCGGTGTCGCGCCACTGATCCTGTGCGCCGCGCCCGGGTTCCCGCCGACCACCGCGGCGGAGCTCGTCGCGCACGTGCGCGCGCGCCCCGGTCAGTTCAACTTCGGCTCGAGCGGGCAGGGCGCGGCCGCGCATCTCGCGATGGAGCAGTTCATGGCGCAGCACGGGCTGAAGATGCAGCACATACCGTACAAGGGCACGCAGCCCGCGCTCACCGACCTCGCGGGCGGCCAGATCCAGCTGATGTTCGACACGCCGCTGTCGCTGGTGCCGCAGGTCCGTGCGGGCCGGATCCGTTCGCTCGGCATCGCCAATGACACGCGCCTGGCCGGCTACCCCGAGGTGGCGACGATGGCCGAGGGCGGCGTGCCGTTCGTCGCGAACACCTGGTCGATGGTGCTCGCGCCCGCGAAGACGCCCCGCGAGCTCGTGCTGCGGCTCAATGCGGAGATCCGCAAGATCCTCGAGTCGCCCGAGGTCCGCGGGCGGCTCGAGGGCACCGGCATCGTGCCGGGCTCGGGCAGCGCGGAGGACGCAGCCGCATTCCTCGCGAAGGAGGTCGAGCGCAACGCGCGGGTGGTGAAGGCGGCGGGCATCAAGCTGGAAGGCTGACGGCAGGTGGCGCACCGGCGGCGGCGCCGGTCCCGGCGCCGCCCGCATCCCCGGGGGCCCGGCCCGGGGCGGTATCATCGACGCAAGACCGGTCCGGCCGGGCCGGCCCTCCCGGAGACCCGATTCCCATGTACACCCCCTTCGATCTCACCGGCCGCTGCGCGGTCGTCACCGGCGGCAACGGCGGCATCGGCTACGGCATGGCGCGCGCGCTGCTCGCCTCGGGCGCGTCGGTCGCGATCTGGGGCTCCAACCCCGACAAGACCGCCCGGGCCCGGGACAGCCTGGCCGCCGAGGCGGGCGACGCCGCGCGCGTTCACGCCTTCGTGTGCGACGTGGGCGACGAGGCGCAGGTCGAGTCGAGCTTCGCCGCGTCGGTCGCGGCGCTCGGCAAGGTCGATGCGTGCTTCGCCAATGCGGGCGTGTCGTCCAAGGGCACGCCGATGATCGAGATGAGCCTCGAGGAGTTCCGCCGGGTGCAGCGGATAAACGTCGACGGCGTGTTCCTCACGTTCCGGGCAGCCGCGCGGCACATGGCCGCCCGCGGCCAGGGCGGCGTGCTCGCCGCCACCGCGAGCACCGCAGCCATCGAGGGCGCCGCGCGCAACAGCCACTACGGCGCCTCCAAGGGTGCGGTGACCTCGTTCGTGCGCGCGCTCGCCGTCGAGCTCGCCCGCCACAAGATCCGCGTCAACTCGATCCTGCCGGGCTGGATCGTCACCGACATGACCGAGCGCTCGGTCAACGACGAGCGCTTCGCGGGCGCCGTCATGCCGCGGATCCCGGCGCGCCGCTGGGGCAGCATCGACGACTTCGGGGGCATCGCCGTCTACCTGGCGAGCGACGCGTCCTCATACACGACCGGCGAGCAGTTCGTCATCGACGGCGGCTACACCAAGTTCTGACGGGCATGGCGCTGCGGCTCCTCGTCCTGTCTGACCTGCACGTAGAGTGGGCGCCGTTCGAGGCGCCCGCCGCGCGCGACGCCTTCGACCTCGTCGTGCTCGCCGGCGACATCGGGCAGGCGACGCTCGCGCTGCATTGGGCGCGGCGCACGTTCCCGGACCACCCCATCGTCCAGGTGCCCGGCAACCACGAGTTCTTCCACGCCGTGCGCGAGCCGGCCCTGGAGGCGATGCGCGGCACCGCGCGCGCCCTGGGCATCCACCTGCTCGAGAACGACGCGGTGAGCGTCGGCGGCGTGGAGTTCGTCGGCTGTTCGCTGTGGACCGACTACCGCCTGCACGAGCGTCCCGGTCGCCCGGTGACGATGAGCGCCGCCGACGCGATGGCCGGCGCGCGCCGGGTGATGCTCGACTACCAGCGCATCGACGTGCTCGATCCGCAGGCGCCGGGCGGGCTGCGCCGGTTCGAGCCGGGCGATTCGGTCGCGCTGCACGAGGCCTCGCGCCGATGGCTCGCCTCGCGGCTCGCGTGCCCGGCCGCCGGGCCGCGGGTGGTGGTCACGCACCACCTGCCGAGCTGGCGCTCCGTGTCGCCGGCCTTCGCGGGCGCGCCGTCCAACCCGGCCTTCGCGAGCGACGTCGATCCGCTGTTCGTCGGCGTCGACCTCTGGATCCACGGCCATACCCACAGCTCGCACGACTATCTCGCGGCAGGCTGCCGGGTGGTCTGTAACCCGCGGGGCTATCCGATGCGCGAGGGAGGCTTCGAGAACCCGCGCTTCGTGCCCCTGCGGGTGGTGACCGTCTAGCGGGCGGCGCGCGCGGCCCGCCGGGCCCGCGCCGGGCCGCCCGAATGACCGCCCGGCGCCCGGCCGATGCTCCGTTGCGTGACGGATGTCCGCGCGTCGGGCGCTGCCGCCCGGCACGATGCCCTCATGCGCGTCGTCGATGCCTTTCGCAGTTCCCGTTCGCGTCTTCCCGCCGAGGCGCTGGCGCTCGCCGCGCTGCTGCGCGACGATCCGCAGCGCGGCCTGGCCGCGGTGCCGGCGGTGATGGAGGCCATCGGCGCGAGCGAGGTGCCGGCCGACGCGCGGATGGCGGCGCTCGAGGCGCCGCGCGCCGCGCTGCTCGAGCGCGTCGAGCCGGTCGTGCGCGCGCTGCGCAGCCAGCCGATCCCGTTCCAGCGCGACGAGCTCGTCCTGATCCACCGCCTGTCGTCGGCGATGAACGCGATGCGCGACGCCTTCAAGCGGATCCACGCCGACCTCTGCACGCCGGACGCGGACGGCGCCTGCGGCGTGCCGCAGCCGCGCGCGATGCTGGCCCTGGCGCGCGCGCTCGACCTGCATTCGCGGCTGCTGGTCGCGGCGGCGCGCTCCCGGATTGCGACCGAGCGGGCTCAGTGGGACGAGCTCTGCCGTCTCGCGTACCCGCTGTGGCGGCTGTCCGCGATCGACGAGGTCTTCCCCGACCCGGTGGTCGAGGCGGCGGACCGCCGCCGGGGCGAGACTCCGCGCAGCGCGCTCGCGCTGCCGCTGCTGATGCGACTGCTCGAGCCGCTGGGTCTGTCGGCGAACGAGCTCGAGCTGGCCCACGGCCTGGCGCGTAGCGGGGCCCGGCGCGCGAGCGTGCGCATCGACCTCGACGGCCTGCCCCACGTCAATCCGGACGGGCCGGCGCTGATGCTGTCGGCCCACCACACCGTTCAGGTGGACACCCGCGACACCGTCGCGGCGCTGCAGCGCTGCGTCGCGCGGCTGGCCCGCGGCGAGGCGCCCAGCGCGCTGGGCCTGCGCACCAAGCTCGCGCCGGCTGCGCTCGGCGCGGTGCTCGAGCGGCTGCTGGGAGTCTGGGGCGCGATGCACGTGCCGACCCCGCTGGTCCGCCCCCCGGTCGCGCAGGCGCTGCTGTACGTCGGCCTGCCCCGCCGCCTGCGCCCCAGCCAGGCCGCGCCGCGCACGGCGGCTCCCCTGGCGGCCGCGGACGGCGGCGCCGCGCCGGTGGCCGACGCCCCCAGCGTCTACGTCTACGGCCGACACGTCTACAGCTTCGGCGCCTCTTCAAACGACGTATCACCGGGCTTGCCGCAGGCGCAGCACGCCGCGGCCCGCGGGCGGGACGCCGCGCGCGACTTGCTGATCGCCGCGGGCGAGACGGTCCAGTGGCGCGGCCGGGACGCGCGCCGTGCCGTGTTCGCCCGGACCGGCGAGCAGCCGCGGCTGCGGCTTGGCCAGCTGGTGGCGGTGCTGCCGCGGCATCCGGGCGACGCATCCGGGCGCACAGGCTACCTGCGACCAGGCTCGGGCCCTACGCGGGTGCTGCTCGGGCGCGTGGTCACGCTGTGCCAGACCGGCGGCACGGACAGCCGCCACCCGTTCGGCAACGACGTCGGGGTCGCCTTCTGGGCCGGTGCGCCGAATGCCGTCCGGATCAGGATCGAAGGCGCGACCAGCCTCGAGGACGCGTGGTGCTTCGAGGCGGCGGCCGGCGGCGAGGCGCCGAGCCTGGTGCTGCGACGCGACCTGTTCGAGCGGCCGGTAGAGGTGGTCGTGCGTGCGCCGGAAGGCGACCGCGAATGGCGGATCGCCACGCTGCTCGAGCGCGGCGCCGACTTCGACCGTGTTGCGCTCGCCCCGATCGGCTGACCGGACCCGCGCCCGGGCGGTCGACCCGGGGATTCGCGTTACCATCGCAGGCCGTTCCACCCTGCAGGCAACCCCATGGCCGGCCTCGAGAAGGACACCCGGACGCCGACCCGCATCGTCGTCCACAAGCAGTCCCGGATCGTCGAACTCGAATTCCCCGAGGCACAGACCTTCCGGCTGCCGTTCGAGCTGCTGCGGGTGTATTCGCCCTCCGCCGAGGTGCGCGGCCACGGGCCGGGCCAGGAGGTGCTGCAGGTCGGCAAGCGCGAGATCGGCATCGACGGCCTCGAGCCGGTCGGGCATTACGCGGTCCAGCCCCACTTCTCCGACGGCCATTCCACCGGCATCTTCTCGTGGGAGTACCTGTACTGGCTGGGCTGCAACCAGGCCGCGCTCTGGCAGGACTACCTCGACCGGCTCGCGCAGGCCGGCGCGAGCCGCGACCCGCAGGCCCCCGTCGCCACGTCCCCGATCGCCGCAACCTCGATCGTGAGGCCGCGCTCGTGAGCGTGCGGCAGGCCGGCGCCCAGGCTCCGGCCGAGGCCGGACCCGCCGAGGCGCCGCTGGTCGGCGCCGGGCAGCCGGGCGAGACCCATTTCGGGTTCCGCTCGGTGCCGGCCGCCGAGAAGGCCGGCAAGGTCGCCGAGGTGTTCGATTCGGTCGCCGGCCGCTACGACATGATGAACGACCTGATGTCGGCCGGCCTGCACCGGGCCTGGAAGGCGTTCACGGTGCGCCATGCGGCGCTGCGCCCGGGCATGAAGGTGCTGGACATCGCCGGCGGCACCGGCGACCTGGCGCGCGCCTTTGCGCGGCGTGTGGGCCCGACCGGCGAGGTGTGGCTGACCGACATCAACGGGTCGATGCTCGCGATCGGTCGGGACCGGCTGCTCGACGACGGCTTCGCGCAGCCGGTGGCGCAGTGCGACGCCGAGGCGCTGCCGTTCCCCTCGGACCGTTTCGACCGCGTCAGCGTCGCCTTCGGGTTGCGCAACATGACCCGCAAGGAGGCGGCCCTGCGCGAGATGCTGCGGGTGCTCAGGCCGGGCGGAAAGCTGCTGGTGCTCGAGTTCTCCCGCGTCTGGAAGCCGCTCGCGCCCCTCTACGACGCCTATTCGTTCAGCGTGCTGCCCCGGCTCGGGGAGGCGGTGGCGGGCGATGCCGACAGCTACCGCTACCTGGCCGAATCGATCCGCATGCACCCCGACCAGGACAGCCTGAAGTCGATGATGGAGGCCGCAGGGTTCCACCGTGTGACGTACTTCAACCTGACGCTCGGGGTAGTGGCCCTACATGAAGGGATAAAATTGTGAGAGTCTGCGTGAAAGCAGTCTAGGATCTGCAACGACCGAAGGGCACGGACCTTGCCCGATTGCGTAGCACCTGAAGGAGATATCGATGAAAACGTTCTGGTTGGCCCTGATCGCCCTCTTCGCCGCAATGACGATCGGCATCGCCGACGCCGACGCCGCGCGCGTGGGCGGCGGCAAGAGCGTCGGCAAGCAGGCGCCGAGCAACACCGTCAATCGCGACGCGACCCCGTCCTCGCCCGCCGGCAACAGCGCCGCGCAGGCGGCCCCGAGCGCGCCGTCGGCCGCCGCGTCGGCCCGTCCGGCGGCGCCCGCCGCGCCCGCGGGCAACCGCTGGCTCGGCCCGATCGCGGGCCTCGCGGCCGGCCTCGGCCTGGCGGCGCTCGCCAGCCACTTCGGCTTCGGTGAAGGCCTCGCGAACTTCATGATGATCGCGTTGCTCGTCGTCGCGGCGCTGGTGGTGGTACGACTGATCATGTCGCGCCGCTCCGCCGCCCAGGCCAAGCCGGCCTACGCCGGAGGCTACCAGTACACCGGCCTCGGTCAGGAGGCGTCGGTCCCCAACTACCAGCCGTCGTCGGCGCCGGCCGCCAGCCGCGACCAGCCGATCGACGCCGTGCGCCCGGCCGCCCAGCCGGTCAGCGGCTACGACGCGCCGGCGGGCTTCGACGCCGAGGGCTTCGTGCGCAATGCCAAGCTGAACTTCGTGCGCCTGCAGGCTGCCTTCGACGCCGGCAACACCGCCGACCTGCGCGAGTTCACCAGCCCGGAGATGTTCGCCGAGCTGAAACTCGAGATCGACGAGCGCAACGGCGCGCCCAACCAGACCGACGTCGTGACCCTCGAGGCCGCGCTGCTCGGCGTGCAGTCGGGCGTCACCGAGCACCTGGCGAGCGTGCGCTTCTCGGGCATGCTGCGCGAGCAGCCGGGTGCTCCGGCCGAGCCGTTCGATGAGGTCTGGAACTTCGGCCGGCCGGCGCAGGGCCAGGGCGGCTGGGTGCTCGCGGGCATCCAGCAACTCACCAAGGCCTGAGCCGGATCGGTATCCGCCGGATGGCCCTGGTCCCGCTGCCGCTCGCACAGACGGCGCTCAGTGCGCTGAACCATGTGCTGCGGCAGCAGGATTGGGCCCGCGACCGGCTGCGTGCGCATGTCGGGCGCAGCGTCCGGATGACCGTCGAGTCGCCGCTCGGTCCGGTCTCCTCCGAGGCCCGGATCGCCGCGGACGGCACGCTCGAGATCGCGACCGTCGCGGCGCCGACCGTGACCCTGACCCTCAGGCCGTCCATCGACGCGCTGTTCGGCGCCATGAGGGACGGCCCCAAGGGGCTCACCGGGCATCTCAAGGTCGAGGGCGACGTGATGGTCGCCGCCGCGGTCGGTGAGATCGCGCAGTACCTGCGCTGGGACGTCGAGGAGGACCTCAGCCGGGTCCTCGGCGACCGTGTCGCGCACCGGGTCGGAGAAACCGCCCGGGGGGGTGCCCGGCAGGCCGACGACCTCCGCGGCCGGGTCGAGACCGGCGTGCGCCAGTTCCTGGTCGAGGAAGACCGCCAGCTCGTTGCGCGCCAGGAGATGACCACGCTGGCCGAGTCGGTGCGGGCGCTCGAGGAGGCCGTCGGTCGGCTCGAGGTGCGTCTCGGCGTTGTCGGCCGGGCCGCCTGACCCTTCAGCAGCGCTCGAGGAGCGCCTGGATCGCCTCGGCGTCCAGCCCGGCGGCGAGCGCCAGCGCAGCCAGCAGGCGCGCCTTGTGCGGCGACACGAATCCGGCCGCCACGAATCCGAAGGCGGCGTCGTCGACGCCCGCGCCGCGCAGCACCGGTCCAGCCGCGACGCGGCTCGCGCGTACCACCAGGCAGCCCCGCGCGGCGGCCGCGGCGAGCGCGTTGCGCATCGGGTCGGGCATCGTGCCGTGGCCGGTGCCGGCCAGCACCAGGCCACGCGCGCCGCGCGACACCAGCCAGTCGACGATGCCGGGGTCCGCATCGACGTGCTGGGCGATCAGGTCGACCCGCGGCAGCGTCTGCGGCAGCACCGGCAGGTGCGCGGCCAGCGACGGGCGCCGTGCGGCCGCCTGTGCCGGCGGCTCCCGCCAGGCCGGCCGTCCGTCGAGCAGCAGCCCGAGCGGCGCGCCGTCCCGGGCGACGAAGGCGTCGGTACGCGAGGTGTGGGCCTTCGCCGCGCGGTCCGGCCCGAACACCTGGTCGTTCATCAGCACCAGGGCGCCGGCGCCGCGCGCGGCGCGGTCGGCGGCGACGCTCACCGCCGCGAACAGGTTCATCGGCCCGTCGGCGCCCAGCGCGGTCGCCGGGCGCATCGCACCGGTCAGCACCACCGGCGTGTCACGCGGGCAGACGAGGTCGAGGAAGAGTGCAGTTTCCTCAAGCGTGTCGGTGCCGTGGGCGATCACCACGCCGTCGATCGAGGGGTCGGCCGCGACCGCGCGGATCCGCTCGGCGAGCACCAGCCAGCGCGCCGTGCTCATGTGCTGGCTGCCGATCGCGAATGGCTGCTCGGCCGTGACGCGGGCCACCGTCGCCAGCGCCGGGACGGCATCGAGCAGGGAGGCGACCGGCAGCGCGCCCGGCACGTAGCCCTGGGTGCGGGAGGCGGACGGGGCGGCACCGGCGATGGTGCCGCCGGTGGCGATCAGCAGGATTCGGGGCAGGTCCATCCGCGCATCGTACCGGCGCCCGGCGGCGTGCGCCGCGCCCGCGCACCGGTATCGACACGGCGGTGGAAGGCCCCGCGCCGCCCGGCGACTGTATGATCGCCCCAGGCACACCCAACGGAGCGGGTCGTCCCGATGCATGAGATCCTCGTCCTCGATGTCGCCGGCACGCCGGTGCGCTGGGTCGACCACGAGTCGGCCGCGACCTACTACGCCAGCGGCAAGGTGCGCTGGGAGCTGGGCGACGAGCGCCTTGTTCTGCGCGGTGGCGTGAGTCGCCAGCACGGGGCCCGCTCCACGCTCGAGATCGCCGCCATCATCGCCATCGACGGCCCGCGCTGGCGCGTCCGCGGCACCGCCGACCGCGTGCCGCTCAACCGGGCGATGGTGTTCGCCCGCGACCGCCACGTCTGCGCCTACTGCGGCGGGCGCTTCGGCCACGGCGCGCTCGAGATGGAGCACGTCACGCCGAGCTCGCGCGGTGGCTTCACCGTGTGGCAGAACGTCGTGTCCGCCTGCCGCGCCTGCAACCAGCGCAAGGGCAACCGCAGGCCCGAGGCCGCCGGCATGCCGCTGCTCTACGTGCCCTACGTGCCCAACCGGCACGAGGCCTTCATCCTCGCCAACCGCCGGATCCTTACCGACCAGATGAATTTCCTGCTGGAGGGCGTGCCGCGGCACTCGCGGCTGTGGGCGCCCGAGCCCGCCGCGTGCGCGGCAGTCCCGGAGCGCGCTCAGGCCGCGGGGTCGAGCGCCGCGGGCGTGAAGAGGCGGGCGCCGGCCTCGTCGGCGGGCAAGGGCCGCGAGAACAGGTAGCCCTGCATCCCGGGGCAGCCCATCGCGAGCAGCGCGTCCCGCTGCGCGGCGGTCTCCACGCCTTCGGCGACCACACCGGCCCCCAGGCTCTGCGCGATCGCCAGGATCGCGGGCACGATCGGCTCGTGGCGCTCAGTCTCGCCGAGGTCGGTCACGAAGACGCGGTCGATCTTGATGCAGTGGAGCGGGAAGGTGCGCAGGTAGGCGAGCGACGAGTGGCCGGTGCCGAAATCATCCAGCGCGATCCGTACCCCCATCTCCGACAGCTCGCCCAGCACGCGGGCCGCGTGCCCGGGCTTCTCCATGACGGTGCCCTCGGTCAGCTCGAGCTGCAGCCGGGACGCCGGCAGGCCAGTGCCCGCGAGCAGCGCGCGCAGCTCGCGCACGAAGGACTCGTCGCGCAGCTGGGCCGGCGACACGTTGACCGACAGGTAGGGCGCTGCGGCCTCGTCCGCGCCCTCGCGCCGGGCATCCCACGCGACCATCTGCGAGCACGCGCGCGCGAGCACCGCCGCCCCGATCGCCCCGATCAGGCCGGTTTCCTCGGCCAGCTGGATGAAGCGCGACGGCGGCACCGCGCCATGGGTCGGATGCCGCCAGCGTGCCAACGCCTCGAGCCCGAGCACGCGGCCGTCGCGGCCGTCCACGATGGGCTGGTAGGCCACCCCGATGTCGCCGTGCGCGACCGCCGCGCGCAGGTCGTTGATCATCGCCAGCTTCTCCCGCAGCGACGCGTTGATCTCGGGCGCGTAGAACTCCATCGCGTTACGGCCGTTCTGCTTGGCGAGGTACATCGCCGCGTCGGCGTTCTTCAGCAGGCGCTGCGGATCGTCGCCGTCGTCCGGGTACATCGCGATGCCGATGCTCGCGCTGACGGTCGCCACCAGGCCGTGCAACGCGAGCGGCATGGCCACCGCCTTGAGGATCTTGCGCGTGACCGCCTCGACGTCGCGCCGGCGCTGCACCGGGTCGATCAGCACCAGGAACTCGTCGCCGCCGAAACGGGCGAGCCGGTCATCCTGGCGCAGGCAGCGGCGCACGCGCACCGCGACCTCCCGCAGCAGCTCGTCGCCGGCATCGTGCCCGAGCGAGTCGTTGATCTCCTTGAAGCCGTCGAGATCCAGGAACAGCAGCGCGAATCGCGATCCGCTCCCGCGCGCCTGCTCCGCCGCGCGCGCGACGGCGTCCATGAACGCCGCGCGGTTGGGCAGGCCGGTCAGGTCGTCATGGTAGGCGAGCCGTTGCACGCGGCTCTCGGCGAGGCGCCTGGCGGTGACGTCGAGCATCGCGCCGCGCACGCGCACCACCCGGCCGGATGCATCGACCTGGGAGGCGATCGTGCAGGTGAACCAGCGGACCTCGCCGCGCCGGTCGCGCAGCCTGAGCTCGCCGCTCAGGCGGCGCTGGCTGCGCAGCGCGGCCGCGATCGCTCGCTGAGCCGACGCGCGGTCTTGCTCGAGCACGAACTCGAGCAGCCCCTCGATGGTGGTCGGCGCCGAGGGGGTGTCCATACCCAGCATCCTCATCAGCTGGCTCGACGCCTCGACGCCGGCGTCGCCGGGCTGGTACGACCAGCTGCCCAGGCCGGCGAGCTGCTGCGCCTCCTGCATGTCGCTGCGGCTCTGCTCGAGCTGGGCGGTGCGTTCGCGGACGTGCGATTCCAGGTTGTCCCGCTCGTGGCGCAGGCGGATGTTGGCGCGCGCCAGCGCCTCGGTGGCCTGCAGTTGCGAGCGTCGCGTCGCCTCGACCGCCTCGCCCAAGCGCCCGTAGGCGAGGTCGATGGCCGCGACCAGCGAGGGCCAGCGCTCGGCCGGTGGGGGCTCGCTGCGGATCGCTCGCTGCCGCCCGCCGGCCTGGCGCAACTGCCTGCGCAGCAGGGGATGCAGCGGGGCGGCCACAGTCAGCCGGCGCACGCGGGCCTGCCGGCGCCGGCGATCCGCGGTGGCGCGGGCGGCTCGGGGCGGCGGGCGGCGACGGCCTGGGAGGGCGCGTCGGAGGGTTCGGATCGGCTGCACCTGCACATCCGGACAAGCGTAGGGAGGCAGCCCGGCCGCGTCCGTGATCGAATGCCGCGTACAGACCGACGGTCGACCGTCCATGGCGTACGGAGGGCGCTACACTGAGGCGTTCCGGGTCGCCAGACCCCTTCACGCCGCCGTGGCCCGCGCCTGCATGCAGCAGTCGATCCTCGTCATCGTCCTGGCCCTGATGGTGTTCGCGGTCGCCCTCGATCTGCGGATCGAGGACCTGCGCTACGTCGCGCGCAGCCCGGTGGCCGTCGGCGCCGGCCTGGTCGCCCGGTTCCTGCTGCTGCCGGTGGGCCACCTGGCTCGCCACCCTCGCGCTGCCGCTGGCGCCCGCCAACGGGGCAGCGATGATGCGGGTGGCCGCCGCCCGGGCGGCGACCGAACCTTGAGGAGAGTCCGATGATCGACCTGCTGATCCGGGGTGGCACCGTCGTCGACGGCACCGGCACCGAGCCCTGCACCGCGGACGTCGGCATCGACGACGGACGCATCGTCGCGGTCGGACGCGTCGAGCGCGCGGCGCGGCGCGTGATCGACGCCGACGGCGCCCTCGTCACGCCCGGCTTCGTCGACATCCACACGCACTACGACGGCCAGGCCTCGTGGGACGAGACCTTCTCGCCGAGCGTGTTCCACGGCGTGACCACGCTGGTGATGGGCAACTGCGGTGTGGGCTTCGCGCCGGTGCGCAACGGCGACCAGCAGCGGCTGATCTCGCTGATGGAGGGCGTCGAGGAGATCCCGGGCGCGGCGCTGGCCGAAGGCATCCACTGGAACTGGACGCATTTCCGCGGCTTCATGGAGGCGCTCGACGCGATCCCGCACACGCTCGACTTCATGACGCTGGTGCCGCACGACTGCCTGCGGCTGTACGTGATGGGCGATCGCGCGGCGCGAGGCGAGCCGTCGCTCGCCGCCGACCGCGACGCGATGCAGCGGCTGCTGCGCGAGGCGCTGGTCGCCGGCGCTGCGGGCCTGTCCACCGGCCGCACCGACAACCACCGCACGCGCGAGGGCCAGCCCACGCCCGCCTCCGAAGCCGATGCGACCGAGCTGCACGCGCTCGCCGAGGCCTTTCGCGGGCTGCCCTACCGTGTGCTGCACGCGGTCAGCGACTTCGACTGCATGAACGGCGACCCCGCCGGCCAGCGCGAGCGCTTCGAGCGCGAGTACGCGCTGCTCGAGTCGGTGGCGCGGGTCGCCGGGCGCCCGCTCGCCCTCACCTGGCTCGAGCGGATCAACGCGCCCCAGCAGTGGCAGTGGCTCGCCGAGCGCGCGCTCGACTCCGATGCGCGCGGCGTCGAGATCCGCCTGCAGGCGGCGAGCCGCGGCATCGGGCTGCTCAACGGCCTGGACACCAGCTTCAACGCGCTGATCGCGTTCCCGAGCTACCAGGCGATCGCGCACCTGCCGCTGCCCGAGCGGGCCGCCCGGATGCGCGACCCGGCGCTGCGCGCGCGGATCCTGACTGAGCCGCGGGTCAGGCTGGCTGGCGACGGCTCGTCGGTGCCCCCGCTTGCCGACGAGCTGCTCGCCAACATCGCGCAGGTCTCGATGCTGATGTTCCCGTTCGGCGGGGACGGCGGGGCGCCCGACTACGAGCCCGATCCGCGCACCTCCTTCGGCGCGCAGGCCCTGGCCCGCGGCGAGCCGCCGCTCGCGCTGATCTACGACTGGCTGGCCGCCGGCGAGGGCGGCAACCTGATCTACTTCCCGATCTTCAACTACCTGCGCGGCTCGCTCGACACGGTGCATTCGATGCTCACGCATCCGCTCGCGCTGGCGGCGCTCGGCGACGCCGGCGCGCACGTCGGCACCGTGTGCGACGCGAGCATGACCACCACGCTGTTGGCGCACTGGACCCGCGACCGGCGCGGCGCGAGGCTCCCGCTCGCCGGCGCCGTCGAGATGCTGACCCGGCGCAACGCGCGCCACATGGGCCTGGTCGACCGCGGCACGATCCTCCCCGGGCTGCGCGCCGACCTCAACGTCATCGACCCGCAGGCGCTCGCGCTCGAGCCGCCGCAGCTGGTGCGGGATCTCCCCGCGGGCGGGCGCCGCTTCGTGCAGGGCGCGCGCGGCTACCGGGCGACGCTGGTGGCCGGCGTGCCGGTGACCGAGGACGGGCGGCTCACCGGGGCCCGTCCGGGTCGACTGGTGCGGGCGGCGGCGCACTGAGCGGCGCGGCGGGCGGCGGCCCGTGGTCCGGGTCGCCTGCCGCTGCCGCCGCAGCAGGCTGGCGCGGCCGGCGCAGCGGCTCGCGCTCTAGCGCCGACTTCACCAGCAGGTGGCCCGCGATCGGCGCGGTCATGAACACGAACAGCGTGATCAGCAGCTCGTGGATCACCACGCGCCCCCCGGTCCAGCCGAAGTACAGCATCGAGGCGAGCAGGGCGCCGCCGACGCCGAGCGTGCTGGCCTTGGTCGGCCCATGCAGCCGCTCGTAGAAGTCACGCAGCCGCACCAGCCCGATCGCGCCCACCAGCGCGAATCCCCCGCCCGCCAGCAGCAACAGGCTGACCGCGATCTGGAGCCAGACGGGAAGCGCTGCGTTCGTCATCGATGCCTCCCCGGCTCAGTCGTGGTCGATCACGTCGCCGCGACCCACGAAGCGGGCCATGACCACGGTGCCGACGAAGCCGAGCATCGCGATCACCAGCGCGGCCTCGAAGTACACCTGCGTGCGGAACTTCAGCCCCAGCAGCACGACGATCGCGAGCGCGTTGACATACATCGTGTCGAGCGCGAGCACGCGGTCGAGCACGTCGGGCCCCACCAGCAGCCGCCAGCAGGCGAGCGCCAGCGCGATGCCGAACATCGCGAGCGCCAGCGTCAGGGCCTGGTCGATCATTCGAAGAGCTCCTTGATCGGCGCCTCGTAGCGCGACTTGACCTGCGCGATCAGTGCGGCCGGATCGTCGACGTCCAGACCGTGCACGAGCAGGTGGCGATGGTCGTCGGACAGCTCGGCCGACAGCGTGCCCGGCGTCATCGTGACGATGCCCGCCAGCAGGGTGATCGACTTGGGACGGCGCAGGTCGAGGGGGATCCACACGAAGCGCGGCCTCAGCCCCTCCGGCGGGCCGAGGATCAGCATCGCGACCTGCAGGTTCGCGACCACGATGTCCCACAGCACGATCGCGGCCAGTCGCAGCGCCACCAGCGGGCGGCGCCAGGGGCTGTGCCCGCCCGGATCGCGCAGCGCCGCGGGCTGGGGCGCCGGCACATGCGCCAGCGCCAGCGCGAGCGCCAGTCCCAGTGCCAGGTGCCCGGGCGCGGTCGTCTGGTTGAGCAGCAGCCACGCGAGCCACAGCCACAGCACCGTCCAGGGGCGGGGCACGAGGCGGCGCGCGAGGCCCGGGCGGGCGGCGTCCGACGGCCCGGCGGGGGCGCCGTGCGTAGGGCCCGCGCTCATCGGAAGGTCTCCGGTGCGCCCTGGTGCGGGCCCGGGCGCGGCGCGGTACGCAGCACCTGGTCGACGAGCGGCGCCGGGTCGAGCAGGTCGCGCGCGGTCGCCTGCGCGAAGCGCTGCATCGGCGCCGAGCCGATCGCGATCGCCGCGATCGCGGCCAGCGCGATCGCACAGGGCAGCGCCTCGCGCCAGCCGGTCGGGCGCGCGCCGGTATCGGCCGTGCCCTCGCCGCGCCAGAAGAGGAGGCTGCCCGCGCGCGCCAGCGCGACCATCGCGAACAGGCTGCCGGCGAGGACGGCCGCCCACAGCAGCCACGCGCCGGCGCCCGGCCCGCGCGCGACCGTGCCCGCCGCGCCCTCGGGCAGCATCGAGGCGAGCAGCATCGCCTTGCCGATGAACCCGCCGAGCGGCGGCAGCCCGGCCATCGCGACCGCTGTCGCGAAGAACAGCCCGCCCAACAGGGCCGGGCTGAGCGGCGCGGGGCCGATGCGCAGCAGGTCGCCCGCCGCGCCGCGCCCGCGCCCCACCAGCTCGGCCACGAGGAAGAGCGCCGCGGCCGACAGCGTGCTGTGCGGCAGGTAGTAGAGCGCCGCGGCGATCGAGCGCTCGGTGCCCAGCCCCACGCCCACCAGCAGGAAGCCGGCCGAGCCGACGACGAGCATCGCGGCGATCCGGCGCAGGTCGGCTCCCGCGAGCGCGCCGAAGGTGGCCGCCGCGTAGCCGAGCGCGGCCGGCACCACGACCCACGGGAACGCCGCCTCGGCGAGCGGCCCCGCCGACGCGCCGAACACCAGCGTGAACACGCGCAGCACCGCGTACAGGCCGACCTTGGTCATCACCGCGAACAGGGCGGCCACCGGCGGGCTCGCCGCGGTGTAGGTGCCGGGCAGCCAGAAGTACAGCGGCAGGATGGCCGCCTTGAGGCAGAACACCGCGAGCAGCAGCCAGGCGCCCGCGCGTGCGAGCGTCGCCTGCGCGGGGTCGAGCCCCGCCATGCGCGCCGACAGGTCGGCGAGGTTCAGCGTGCCGGTCACGCCGTACAGCAGGCTCGCCGCGATCAGGAACAGCGCGGACCCGGTCACGTTGAGGGTGACGAAGCGCAGGCCCGCGACGATCCGCCGCGTGCCGTCGCCATGCACCAGCAGGCCGTAGGACGCGATCAGCAGCACCTCGAAGAACACGAAGAGGTTGAACAGGTCGCCGGTCAGGAAGGCGCCGTTCAGGCCCATCAGCTGCACCTGGAACAGCGGATGGAAGTGCTCGCCACGCTCGTCCCAGCGGCCTTGCGCGCTGCCGAGCGCCACCAGCGCCAGCAGCGAGGTCAGCGCCACCATCATCACCGACAGCCGGTCGGCCACCAGCACGATGCCCCAGGGCGCCGCCCAGTTGCCGAGCAGGTAGACGCCGCGCCAGCCGTCGGCCGCCAGCCCCAGCATCCAGGCCGCGCAGCCCGCGAGCAGCGCGACCGACACCCACGCGAGCATGCGCTGGGTCGCGATGCGCCGGTCGAGCAGCATCAGTGCGGCCACCAGCGCCGGCAGCACGATCGGCACGATCGGGGCGTGGTTCACCGCAGGGCCTCGCCGTCCGGGGCTGCGCCCTCGTCGCCGGGCTCGGGGGCGCCCGGCTCGACGCCGTCGACGTGGTCGCTGCCGCTCGCCGCGTGGGCGCGCACGGCCAGCACCAGCAGCAGCGCCGTCATCGCGAACCCGATGACGATCGCGGTCAGCACGAGCGCCTGCGGCAGCGGATCGACCCAGCCGCCGCCGCCCGGCGCCACGATCGGGGCGCGGTTCACGGCGAGCCGGCCCATCGCGAAGATGAACAGGTTCACCGCGTACGAGATCAGCGTCAGCCCGAGGATGGTGTCGAAGGTGCGCGGACGCAGCAGCAGGTACACGCCGCAGCCGGCCAGCACCGCGATGCCGGTCGCCATCAGGAGCTCCACGGGCGGCCTCCGCGGGCGAGCCGGCCGATGCCGGACAGGGACAGGACGGTGGCGCCGACCACCGCGAGGTACACGCCCAGGTCGAACAGCGCGGCGCTCGCCAGCGGCAGCTCGCCGAGCACCGGCAGCACCGGGTGGCCGAAGGTGCTGGTGAGGAAGGGATAGCCGGCGAGCCAGCTGCCCAGGCCGGTCAGGCAGGCGATCAGCAGCCCCGCGCCGAGCACGCGGTGCAGCGTCGCGACGCGCGCCGTGGCGAGCGCCTGCGGGTCGCTGCCCGGGCGCAGCGAGTCCGGCCCGCCGGCGACCGCCTGCATCAGCAGGGCGATCGCGGTGATCAGCCCGGCGATGAAGCCTCCGCCCGGCTGGTTGTGGCCGCGCAGAAAGAAGTACACCGACACCATCAGCGCGAACGGCAGCAAGGCGCGCGCGATGGTCCCGAAGAGCAGCGGGAAGCGTTGCTCGAGCGCCGCGCCGGGGCCTGCGCGGGCCGGCCCCGACACCGCCGGCAGCGACAGCCGCGCGACCAGCGAGTGGATCGTGAGCCCCGCGACCAGCAGGACCGTCATCTCGCCGAAGGTATCGAAGCCGCGGAAGTCGACCAGGATCACGTTGACCGCGTTGGCGCCTCCGCCCTCGGTCAGGGCCCGCGCGAGGTAGAAGTCCGCCAGCGAGTCGAATGGGCGGACCATCACCGCCCACGCGATCGCGCCCAGCCCCAGCCCGGCGACCGCGCCGATGGCGGCGTCGCGCAGCTTGAGCCGGTCGTCCGGCTCGGCCGGCGAGTGGGCGGGCAGGTAGCGCAGCGCGAGCATCATCAGCATCACGGTCGCGACCTCGACCAGCAGCTGGGTCAGCGCCAGGTCGGGCGCCGAGAACCAGACGAACGCGAGGCTCACCGCCAGCCCCACCGCGCCCACGCAGACCAGCGCGACCATGCGATCCTTCGCGAAGGCGACGGTCGCCACCGCGGTCGACACCCCGATCGCCCACACCAGCAGCGGCCCGATCGACAGCCCGGCGAAGGGGTCCGTTTCGGCCCCAAGCAGCGGCGCCGTGCTCATCAGCCAGGGCATGCCGCCGGCCGCGATCGCGACCAGCACCGCGAGCAGCAGCGTGCGCCGCGCGCCTCCACCGTGCAGCAGTTCGGTGAAGCGGCCGGCCACGCGCACCGTCGCCTCGATCGCGTGCTCGAAGCCGCGCTTGCCCGCGCCCTCGTCGTCGGCCACGCGATGCAGCTTGCTGCGCGAGCGCTGCAGCCAGAAGTACAGCACCGTGCCGCCCGCCAGCGCCGCGGCGCTCATCGCCAGCGCCGCGTTGAAGCCGTGCCAGACCGACAGCGAGTACTCGGGCAGGGTGCCCCCGAGCACGTCGCGCGCGGCCAGCGCCAGCAGCGGCCCCACGGTCAGCGTGGGCGCGAGCCCCACCAGCAGGCACAGCACCACCAGCAGCTCGACCGGCACGCGCATCCAGCGCGGCGGCTCGTGCGGCGTGCGGGGCAGGTCGACGGGCGTGCCGTTGAAGAAGACGTCGTGCACGAAGCGCACCGAGTAGGCGACCGACAGCGCCGCCGCGACCGTCGCGGCCACCGGCACCAGCAGGCGCAGCGCCTGATGGCCGTCGAGCGCGAGCGTCTCGGCGAGGAACATCTCCTTGGACAGGAAGCCGTTGAGCAGCGGCACGCCGGCCATCGCGGCCGCGGCCACGATGGCGAGCGTCGCGGTCACCGGCATGTAGCGGCGCAGCCCGTTGATCCGCCGCATGTCGCGCGTGCCGGTCTCGTGGTCGATGATGCCGGCCGCCATGAACAGCGAGGCCTTGAAGGTCGCGTGGTTGAGCAGGTGGAACACCGCGGCCACCGCGGCCATCGGCGAGTCCAGCCCCAGCAGCAGCGTGATCAGGCCGAGGTGGCTGATCGTGGAGTAGGCGAGCAGGCCCTTGAGGTCGTGCTGGAAGATGGCGTGCCACGCGCCCGTCAGCAGCGTCGCCGCGCCCACCGTGCTGACCGTCCAGAACCACGGGTCGGTGCCCGAGAGCACCGGATAGAGCCGCGCCAGCAGGAAGATGCCGGCCTTCACCATCGTCGCCGAGTGCAGGTAGGCCGACACCGGCGTGGGGGCCGCCATCGCGTGGGGCAGCCAGAAGTGGAAGGGGAACTGCGCCGACTTGGTGAAGGCCGCGAGCAGCAGCAGCGCGAGGCACGGCGTGTAGAGCGGATGGGCCCGGATCCGGTCGCCCGAGGCCAGCACGGTGTCGAGGTCCCAGCCGCCCGCGATCCAGCCGAGCAGCAGCACGCCGCCCAGCAGCGCGAGCCCGCCGCCGCCGGTGATGGTGAGCGCCATGCGGGCGCCGCGCCGCGCGTCGGAGCGGTGCTGCCAGAACCCGATCAGCAGGAAGGACGAGAGGCTGGTCAGCTCCCAGAACACCGCGAGCAGGATCAGGTTGTCGGACAGCGCGATGCCGAGCATGGCCCCCATGAAGGCGAGCAGCAGCGCGAAGAAGCGTGGCGTGCGCTCCTGCGGCGACAGGTACCAGCGCGCGTACAGGACGATCAGCAGGCCGATGAAGACGATGAGTCCGGCGAACAGCAGCGCGAGGCCGTCCATCCGCAGCCCGAAGCCCACGCCCAGCGCCGGCAGCCACTCCCAGCGGCCGCGCAGCACCGCGCCACCGAACACCTCCGGGGCCTGCAAGACCAGGGCCACCGCCGCGATCGTGGCGGCCGCACCCGCGATGCGCGCGGCCCGTTTGAGACGGACCACCGGGTCGAGCGACTCCATGCGCGCGGCGAGCACCGCCAGCAGCGCCGACCCCGCGAACGGGGCGGCCAGCAGCAGGAGCAGCAGGGTCGGCACGACGCTCAGTGGCCGGGCGTGCGGCGCTCGCCGCGCCAGGTGACCACCGCGAGCGTCACCACGGTGAGCGGCACGACCACGTACAGCATCACCGTGCGGTAGCCGTCGATGGCGTCGTGGCCGCGCGCGTCGAGGATCAGCCAGGCCACGTAGGCGGCGTAGTAGGCGAGGAACATGGCCCCCTCCCAGCGGCCGATCTGGCGGGCCGAGAAGAACACCGGCAGGCAGGCCACCGCGACCGCGATCATCGCAGGCAGGTCGAAGGCGATCACCGAGGGCGGTACCGACAGCGGCGCGACCATCCCCGACAGCCCCAGCACGCCCAGGATGTTGAACACGTTGCTGCCCACGACGTTGCCCACCGCCATGTCGCGCTCGCCCTTGCGCAGCGCCATCAGCGAGGCGGCCACCTCCGGCGTCGAGGTGCCGGCCGCGACGATGGTCAAGCCGATGATCAACTCGCTCAGCCCCAGCATCCGCGCGAACGCGACGGCGGCCTCGACCAGCCAGTCGGAGCCGAGCACCAGCAGCGCCAGCCCGGCGACGATCAGCGCCACCTGCACCCAGCCGCGGTCGTCCCAGGCGCGTTCGCCGGGTTCTGTGCGCGCATCGCGCGCCAGCGCGCGCTCGAAGCCGGCGTCGACCGGTTGGCCGTGGCTGCGCCGGCTCTGCACCACCAGGAACACGGTGTAGCCCAGCAGCAGCGCGAACAGCAACGCCGCCTCGCCCCGCCCGATGCCGCCGTCCAGCGTCAACGCGCCCAGCAGCAGCGATGCGCCGATCATGATCGGCACCTCCTGGCGGATGATCTGGCTGGCGACGCCCAGCGGCACGATCACCGCGCACAGGCCCAGGATGAACAGCACGTTGAACACGTTGCTGCCGACCACGTTGCCGATCGCGATGTCGGTGGCGCCCGACAGCGCGCCGTTGACCGACACCGCCATCTCGGGCGAGCTGGTCCCGAAGGCGACCACGGTCAGGCCGACCACCAGCGGGGAGATCCCGAACGAGATCGCCAGCCGCGACGCGCCGCGCACCAGCAGGTCGGCGCCGGCGACCAGGGCCGCCAGGCCGGCGAGGAACAGCAGCAGGGTCGTCATCGTCGTCTCGGTCGGATCGGGCCGTGGCGCCGGGGGCGGGTGGGAGCGGCTGGCGAGGCGGCAGTATAGCCACGCGTCCTCGGCCCGTCGCGAGATCCGGTATCGTGCGAGGTCAATGAGCGCCACCTCCCTCCTGACACTCGTCGATGCGCAGCTTGCGTTCGGCGACCTTCCACTCCTCGACAATGCGTCGCTGTCGCTGCTCTCGGGCGAGCGCATCGGTCTGATCGGGCGCAACGGCACTGGCAAGTCCTCGCTGTTCGCGACCATCGCCGGCACCATGCCGCTCGACGACGGCCTGATCCAGCGCCGCGACGGCCTGCGCATCGGCTCGGTCGAGCAGGAGCCCGTGCTGCCGACCGCGGCCACCGTGCGCGAGAGCCTGCTCGAGCGCGGGCGGCTCGAGGACTTCGGCGACGAGCGCGAGCGCTGGCGCGCCGAGGCGCGGCTCACCGAGTACCTGCAGCGCTTCGGGCTCGACCCGGAGGCCGATCCGGCGGGCGCGTCCGGCGGCGAGCGCAAGCGCGCCGCGCTCGCGCTGGCGTTCGCGCTCGACCCCGACCTGCTGCTGCTCGACGAGCCGACCAACCACCTCGACATCGCCGGCATCGAGCTGCTCGAGGAGCTGCTCAAGCGCGTGCCGGCGGCCATGCTCGTCACCCACGACCGCTTCTTCCTCGACAAGGTCGTGACCCGCATCGTCGAGCTCGATCGCGGCGTGCTGCGCTCCTTCCCCGGCAACTTCGCCACCTACCAGCGGGTCCGTGCCGACCAGCTCGCCGCCGAGCGCTCGGCCGCGCAGAAGTTCGACAAGTTCTGGGCGCAGGAGGAGGTCTGGATCCGCAAGGGCGTGCAAGCGCGCCGCACGCGCGACGAAGGCCGGGTGCGGCGGCTCGAGCAGCTGCGCCGCGACCGCGAGGCGCGCCGTGACACCCTGGGCACCGTCAAGCTGTCGCTCGATGCGGGCGAGCGCAGCGGCAAGCTGGTGGCCGAGCTCGAGGGCGTCTCCAAGGCCTTCGACGGCCGTACCGTCGTCGACGCGCTGTCGCTCACGGTGATGCGAGGCGACCGCCTGGGCCTGATCGGCGCCAACGGCGCGGGCAAGTCGACCATCCTCAAGCTCATCCTGGGCGAGCTCGAGCCGGACTCGGGCACGGTGCGGCTCGGCACGCAACTCCAGGTCGCCTACTTCGACCAGATGCGCGAGCAGCTCGATCCCGAGAAGACCGTGATCGAGACCATCAGTCCTGGCTCGGATTGGGTCGAGATCGGCGGCGAGCGCAAGCACGTGATGAGCTACCTGCAGGACTTCCTGTTTCCGCCGCGGCGCGCGCAATCGCCGGTTCGCACGCTGTCGGGCGGCGAGCGCAACCGCCTGCTGCTCGCGCGGCTGTTCGCGCGGCCGGCCAACCTGCTGGTGCTCGACGAGCCGACCAACGACCTCGACATCGAGTCGCTCGAGCTGCTCGAGGACACGCTGCAGAACTACAAGGGCACGCTGCTGCTGGTGAGCCACGACCGCGCCTTCCTCGACAACGTCGCCACCCAGGTGCTGGTGGCCGAGGGCGGCGGGTTCTGGCGCGAGTACGTCGGCGGCTACAGCGACTGGCTGCGCCAACGCGCGGTGCCCGATGCGGGCGCGCAGGCTGCCGCCGGGCAGGGCGCGGCCGCCGGTGTGCCGGCCACGGCCAGCCGTTCCGCATCCGACAAGCCGCGCAAGCTCGGCTTCCGGGAGCAGCGCGAGCTCCAGGAGCTGCCGGCGCGCATCGCGGAGCTCGAGGCGGAGCAGGTTGCGCTGGCCGCGCGGATGAACGACCCCGAGTCCTTCCGTCGCGACGCCCGCGCGCTGCGCGCCGACCAGGACCGCGTCCACGCGATCGAGGCCGAGCTGCTCGTGCTGCTCGAGAAGTGGGAGGCGCTCGAGCTGCGCGCCAAGAGCGTCGTCGGCCGGTGAGCGACGGCACGCCGGCCAGTCTCGGCGCACTCGGCCGGCGGATCGCGGCGCTTGCCTCGGGGGCCGCGGGCGGCGCGCTGCTGGCCGCCGCACTGGCCGCGCCGGCCGCCGCCCAGCTGCGCGCCTTCGAGTTCCAGCTCGACAACGACCAGTTCGCGTTCACCCCGGGTCGCGACGAGCGCTGGTACACCAGCGGCGAGTTCTTCCGCTTCGCGTTCGATGCCCCCCCCGACTCGCTCGATGGCCGGCTCGCCGCCGCAGCGTGCGCGCGGGTGCTGGCCTGCGATCCCGGCTCGCGCACCTACCGGGTCTGGTCGATCGGCCAGATGCTCTTCACCCCTGCCTCTGACGGCAGCCGGGCGCCGCAGCCCCTCGACCGGCCGTTCGCGGCGGCGCTGTACGGCGGCGTCGCCACCGTCGTCCACGGCCCGCGCACGCGCCAGACGATCGAGCTGCAACTGGGCACTGTGGGGCCCGCCGCGCTCGGGGAGCAGGTGCAGAACACGCTGCACAGCCTCATCAGCCAGGCGAGGGTGCCCGGCTGGGGCTGGCAGGTGCGCGCGCAGGCGCTCGCAGAGCTGGGCGCCTCCCGGCTGACGACGCATGCCACGGCCTCGCGCGACGTCGACTGGGTGACCCGGATGTCGGTGCGACTGGGCACGCCGGTCACCGAGGCGGGCTTCGGCGCGATGCTGCGGGCCGGCCGCCTGCCGGCCGGCCCCGCCTGGCCTGGCGAGGCCGGGCTGCCCACGGCGGGCGCGCCCGGGCGCTGGCACGTGTACGCCGGCGGCGAGCTGCGCGCGGTGGCCCGCAACAGCCTGATCGAGGGCCGGACCTACGATTACGTGTCGCAGGTCAGGCGCGAGCCCTGGGTCGGCGACCTGCTCATGGGCGCCACGCTCGGCCTCGCCGCCGACTGGCAGATCGACCTCGGGCTCGGGCTGCGCTCGGTGGAGTTTTCGGCGCCGCAGGAGCCGGTCGCGCTGCGCCCCCAGCGGCTGGGCACGCTGACCCTGCGCTGGGCCCCGCCGCACTGAGCGGGGCGGGGCGGGCGGCAGCCAGCCTGCAGGGGCAGCCTGCGGCGCGATTCAGTGCTGCGGGCGCAGCCGCTGGATCTCGCGCTTGAAGAACGGGTAGAGCAGTGGCGCGGCCACCAGGCCCTGCACGCCGAAGAGTGCCTCGCCGGTCAGCATCGCCGCGAGGATCTCCCACGACGCCACCTGCACGCGGGCGCCGACCGTACGGGCGTTGATGAAGTACTCGGTCTTGTGGATCAGGATCAGGAACGCCACCGAGGCCACCGCCACCCACGGCGACACCGCCAGCGAGATCAGGAACACCAGCGTGTTGGCGAGCAGGTTGCCCAGCACCGGCAGCACGCCGGTCACCAGCGTGAACAGCGTCAGCAGCCCGCGGAACGGCAGCACGAACCCGAAGGCGGGCAGGATCACGAAGAGGTAGAGGGCTGTCATCGAGGTGTTGAAGAGCGCGATCCGCATCTGCGCGAGCACCACCCGCTCCAGCACCAGCAGCAGCCGGCCGATGAAGCGGTCGTCGGACTGCAGCGCGCGCGCCTGCCAGGTCGCGCCCGCGGCCATCGCCGCGACCAGGATCGCGAAGATGCCCTGCACGAGGCCGTGCGCGACCTTGCCGCCGAGCCCGCCCAGGCTCGCCGCGTGGTTCTGCAGCCAGCCGAACACACGGGAGCGCAGCTCGGTGAGGTCCTCGGGAATCGATAGTGCGATCGACTCGGGCAGGGCCTCGCGCAGCGTGTCGAGCGAATCCTCGATGCGCAACAGGAAGGTGCGCAGGTCGTCGGCCGACGCCAGCGCCACCGTCCAGGTCACCAGCCCCGCGAAGGCTGCGAACACCAGCGAGCCGACCACCGCGCCGCTCACAGCCGCCACCGCACGCGACGGCCCGAAGCGCTGCGCCAGCCGGTCGGCGAGCAGGCACGACCAGGCATAGACGAGCAGACCCAGCAGCACCGGGACGAGCAGGCGCTGCCAGAGCACGAGCAGCGCGCCGAGCGCGGTGAGCACGAGGCGCAGGAACTCGGGGCGGGCGATGAAGGCGATGATGGCGGAACCTGGCGAAGGCGGGGCGTTCATGGAGCCGGCACTCTAGCGCATCTTCGCCGTGGCCGACCCCGACCCGCCGTGCCCGCCGTGGGCCGCGCCCCGGCCGCCGCGCGCGGTCAGACCGTCCAGAGCATCACCCGGCTGGTCTTCCTCAGGCCCACCCGCTTGTCGGGCGCGTCGATCTCGATCGTGCGCTGCGGCGCCCAGTCACCCATGTCCCAGTCGTGGGAGACCAGGCGCGTGCCGGGCCGCAGCCTGCGAAGCCGCGGCAGCAGCCGCAGGTTCACGTCGGGCAGCAGGTACATCGTGATGACCGTGGCCCTGGACAGGTCGGCGATGAAGATGTCCTCCACGACGAACTCGGTCAGCGCCTCGACGCCTTCGCGGCGCGCATTGCCGCGGGCGATCGACACCAGCCGCGGGTCGATCTCGAAGCCGGTGCCGCGGGTGCCCCAGCGGCGCGCCGCAGTGATCACGATGCGCCCGTCGCCGGAGCCGAGGTCGATCAGCCGGTCGGAGGCGCCCACGCCTGCGAGGTCGAGCATGGCATCGACCACGTTCTGGGGGGTGTTGACGTAGGGCACGTCGACATCGCTGCCGCTCTGCCCGTACACCGCACCGAAGGGGGCCACCGCCAGGGCGCCGAGCACCGAGCGTCGATTCATGCCCGCCATTCTAGCCGCCGGCGCCGTGCGCCGCGTGGCCCGGGTCGTGCCGTCAGCGGGGCTCGCCTGCGGCGACGGCGGCGGCCTGGCCCCAGTCCGCGCGCGTCGTCGCGAACGCCGCGTCCAGGCGACGGATCGCGGCGCCGGCCTGCGCCTGTGCGCTGCGCTCGAGCTCGGCGGCGGTGGCCGCCACGCTGTCGAAGCCCAGGCTCGAGGACGCGCCCTTGATGCTGTGCGCGGCGCCCCGCAGCGCGAGGGCGTCGCCGTTGGCGAGCGCCTGCCGGCAGGCGGCGAGGTCGCTGTCGGCCTGGGGCCAGTAGAGCTCGAGCACGGCGTCCCAGACATCCTCGCCGAGGTCGTCGCGCATCGCCGCGACTGCCGCCGCGTCGATCGGGTCGTGCCCCGCGGCCCCGGCCTGCGCCGTGCCCGCCGGCGTCGCGGCCGCGGCGCGCGCCGGCGCGGCGGTCTCGTCCGCCGCTGCCTCCCGCACCCGCGACAGCGGTCCCGTCGGCGCGTAGCGCGCCAGCACGCGGTCGAGCGCCTGCCAGTCGATCGGCTTGGTGAGGTAGTCGTCGAGCCCGCTCGCCATGTAGCGCGCACGGAACTCCGGCAGCGCGTCGGCGGTGAGCGCCACGATCGGCACACGCCCGCGCGCACCCGGCAGGGCGCGGATCGCGCGGGTGGCGCCGACGCCGTCGAGCTCGGGCATCTGCATGTCCATGAGGATCACGTCGTAGTCGCTGGAGCGTGCCGCCTCGAGGGCCTGCAGCCCGTCGTCGACCAGCTCGATGCGGTGCCCGGCGCGCTGCATCCGGGTGCTGATCAGCAGGCGGTTGGTGGCGTTGTCCTCGGCCACCAGCAGCCGCAGGCCGCGGACCACGGGCAGCGGGGCCGTCGACCGCGCCGGCGGCGGGAGCGCGGCCGAGGCCGGCTCCAGCGGTATCTGGAAGCGGAAGGTCGAGCCCTCGCCGGGGCGGCTCTCCACCTCGATCGAGCCGTCCATCGCCACCGCCAGGTGGCGGCAGATCGCCAGGCCCAGGCCGGTCCCGCCGAAGCGCCGCGTGGTCGAGCTGTCGGCCTGCCGGAAGGGCTGGAACAGGGTGGGCAGCACGTCCGCGGTGATGCCCACGCCGGTGTCGCGCACCTCGAAGCGCAGCGCGGTGCGGCCGTCGGCGGCGGGCGCCGTGTCGATCGCGAGCGTGACCGTGCCGCGCTCGGTGAACTTGATCGCGTTGCCCACCAGGTTGAACAGCACCTGCCGGATCCGCGTCGGGTCGCCGCGCAGCGCCGGCACCTGGTCCTCTCGCCAGTCGGCGCGCAGGGTGTTGCCGCGCTCCGACGCCGCGTGCGACAGCAGGTCGATCACCTCGCGCGCCACCGTGGCCGGCTGGAAGTCGATCTGCTCGATCTCGAGCCGGCCGGCCTCGATCTTCGAGTAGTCGAGGACGTCGTTGAGCACCGTCAGCAGCGAGCCGGCCGAGTTGCGCAGCACGTCGGCGAAACGGCGCTGCTCGTCCGACAGCTGCGAGTCCCGCAGCAACTCGATCATGCCGATGATGCCGGCCATCGGCGTGCGCAGCTCGTGGCTCATCATCGCCAGGAACTGCGCCTTCGTGGAGGCAGCCGACTCGGCCGCATCGCGGGCCTGCCTGAGGTCGTTCTCGTGGCGCTGGCGTTCCGCGATGTCGTGCCATGCGACCAGCATCGCCTCGTGTTCGCCCAGCTGGATCGGCGTGAGCGTCATCTCCACCGGGAAGTGCGTGCCGCCTGCCGTGCGGGCCGTCCACTCCAGGCGTCGCACGCCGTCGCGGCGGGCGTCGGCGAAGGCGGCCTCGACCACCTCGGCGCTGGGCGTGTCGCCCTGCATCTCGGGCGCGAGCGATGCCAGGCCGCGTCCGAGCAGCTCGGCGCGCGCCTCGACCCGCAGCAGCACCAGTGCAGCGTCATTGCAGTCGATGAGGCCTGTCGCGTCGAACAGCAGGTGCGGCTCGCCCGAGCGCTGGAACAGGGTGCGGAAGCGCTGCTCGGCCTGCCGCATCTCGGTGACGTCGCGCACGATGCCGGTGAAGAGGTGCTCGCCCTGGTCGATCACCTCGCTGATCGCGAGGTTCAGCTCGACCGGCCGGCCGTCGCGCCGGACGCTGCGGATCGTGCGCGCGCGCCCGGTCACGTCGCCGCTGCTCGCGGTCATGTAGCGCTCCAAGCGGGCCTGGTTCGCCTGCGCCTGCTCGGGCGGCAGCAGTGCCGCGAGCGGCTGTCCGATGGCCTCGGCGGCGGGTACGCCGAAGATCGATTCGGCCGCGCGGTTGTATTCGCGCACGATGCCGCGTTCGTCGATGGTGACGATGCCGTCGGCGGCGGTGTCGAGGATGTTGCGCAGCCGGCGCTCCTGGGTCGCCGCGAGCTCCTGCGAGCGGATGCGCATCCGGATCGCCTCGGCGGTCATCCGCGTGTAGAGCGCCAGCAGCAGCAGGGTCACCAGCACGATCGTCGCCGGCGCGGCGAGCTCGCTCTCCCAGCGCGCGGTCACCACCGACTGCGGCAGGCGGGCCTCGACCACCAGGGGAAAGTCGGCTGTGGCGCCGAAGTGGGCGAGCCAGGCGCGTCCGTCCTCCGGGCGGTCGGTGAAGGCGCCGGCCTCGCGGTCGGGCAGGAAGGCGTCGAAGATCGGGTTGGGCAGCGTTCGCGCGGCCACCGCCGCGTCGCTCGTCGCGAGCAACCGGCCGTCGTACCGGTAGAGGCTGAACACGCTGTCCTCGTCGGGCGAGAGGAAGCGCAAGTCGTTGATCAGGCTGTCGGTGCCCAGCACCGCGACGATCCGCAGTCCCGCCCCGCGGCCCGTGGCCGAGCGCGACATCGTCAAGAATCCCGACAGCGCGTGCGCCGGCCCTTCGGCTGCGGCGCCGGCGGCGAAGCTGCGGCCGGCCTTGGGCTGTCCCAGGTAGAGGGCGGCCGAGCCGGGCGACCGCACGAAGTCGTACCCCGACGCGTCGAGCCCCACGCTGCGCCGGTTGGAGGACGCGACGACCCGGCCGTCGCGCCCCACCACCGCGATCTCTCGGAGCAGGAACTGCTGGCGCGGCAGCGCCTCGAGCAGCGCGTCTAGCTCGGGCGTGCCGAGCGCCTCCTCGACCTGGTCGAGCAGGCCCCGCGTCTGGGTCAGGCTGCGGTTGACCTCCTTGGCGAGGATCCGCGATACCGTCGCCAGGCGCTCTTGCGCATCGCCCTGGATCGCGCGGCGCAGCTGCATCACGTGCAGCAGGGTCGCCAGCACCACCACCAGCGCACAGGCCAGGCTGCCGATCCGGATCAGGACCTCCAGCCGCGGCAGCGGCCAGTGTGCGAGGCGGGCGAGCGGCTTCACTGCTGTACGACGATCGGTTCCAGCTTGAACCTCCGGGCCGCGGCCATCAGCCTGCCGTCGCGCCTGGCGTCCGAGACGAACCGGTCGAGCCGGGCGAGCCAGGCGTCGTCGCCGGGCGCCACCGCATACGCATAGTTGACCGGGTGCACCGGCTGCACCGGGCCCATGACCCTCGCCCAGTCGGCGTTGTCGAGCACGCGGCGGCTGTAAGGGTAGTCGGTCATGAAGACGTCGGCACGGCCGGCCTGGAGCTCGCGCTCGCGGGTGTCGGGCAGCTTCACCGACATCAACTCGGCGTGCTTCAGCGTCGCCTTCATGACCGGCTCCATGAAGGTTCCGGCCTGGACCGCGACGACCCGCCCCGGCCGGTCGATGTCGTCCCAGCTCCGGATCGACGGATGGGTCTTGGTGGTCACCGCCCAGATGTCGCTGCGCAGGTAGGGTTGGGTGAAGCGCACGCGCGCCGCGCGCTCGGGGGTGATGCCGACGCCGAACATCGCCACGTCGCATCGGTCGGCGAGCAGATCGTCGGCGAAGGCCGGGAAGCTGCTGTCGACGTGGACCGCCCTGACGCCGAGGTCCCGGGCGAGGTGCGAGGACATGACCTCGTCGATGCCCGACAGCTCCCCGCTCTTGGGGTTGCGGAAGGTGATGCCGTAGTACTCGGGCCAGATGCACACGCGCAGCGCGCCGGCGCTGCGGATCCGCTCGAGCCGGCTGGCCGGGGCGGCGGCGGGCTGCGCGGTGGCGGCGGGCTGCGCGGTGGCGGGCTGTCCGACGACAGCGGGGGCGAACAGGGCGGATGCGAACCCGGCGGCAGCGAGGAAGGAGAGGACGCTGAGGCGCATGGACGGGCCCGGCTCAGGAGGCGCGCGCGGCGCGGGTTCGATGGCGCGTGTAGGCTGCAGCGGCCGGTACCGGCGCACTGGTCCTCCAAGCCTATCCGCCGCGTCGGCGGGGCGCAAATGCGATCGGACTGCGGGTGCAGGAATACCGACAGGCGGAGTGCCCGCCGGGGCGTGCCTGAGCAGGGGCGCCCGGACGGCGACCGGATGGGCGGCGCCGGCGCGTGGCGCAGGGCGGGACGGATCCCGCCGGTCGGTCAGTGCGGCGTCGGGCGCCGGAAAGGCAGCACGTTCGCGCCGGCACGCTCGCCGGCCGGGTGCCGCGTCGCGCGGACCGCCCGGAGGGCGCCGGTCGCGCCGGTCGACGCGAGCGACGCAAGCACCGCCGTGGCGGCCTCCTCATCGGCCGCTGCGACCGTCTCGTGGGCGTCGGCCGCAGCGTCGCGCGCCGCCGGCCCGGCCCCGGCGGCCGCGTCGAGCGCCGCCTGCCACGCGTCGTGCGCCAGCGTCAGGGGCTCCACCCCGTCGGCCGCCGCCAGTTGCGCGGCCTGCGCGATCATCCGCCGCAGCCGCCAGACGCGCTCCTGCGGCGGCGCGGCCGCGATGCCGCCGGCCGATAGCGCGAGGGCGGCGAGGGCGCCGGTGTAGGTCGTGGAAGTCGAGTTCGAGGGCATCGTGACGTCCGCTTCGCGTGGTGTCTGCAGCGCAGACTGCCCGTAATGCCGGGCGACCGCGAGGAACCCCGTCACGCTCTGGCCCGCTCGCCTGTGGGATTCCCTCGTTTAATAGTGTGACATTTCGTGAAACGATGGAGCGTTCGCCGGTGGCGACCTTGTTCCGGGCCTCGAGTAGGGCTGCGGCATCGATACAGAAGCGCCAGCCCGGATGGGAGTGCGGACCCGCAGCGAGTCACCACGATGGATCGAACCCGCCAACGCCCCGCCCGCAGGCGGGCTTCCCTGTTGCTGCTGGCCGCCCCGGCCTGCGCGCTCGCCCCGGATGCGGGCCGCGCGCAGGCGAGCCTGCTGTCGCCGACCCAGGTCGCCTGGGTCGCGGCCAACCCCGTCGTCGACTTCGCGGCGATCCCGGACCAGCACCCGATGTCCTACATCGATCGGGGGCGCTACGTCGGCATGGCGGCCGCGCTGCTGCAGCGTGCCTCCGAGGAGGTCGGCCTGTCGTTCCGGCCGGTGACGGTGGCCGGCAGCGACGATGCGGTCGCCCGGCTCGGGCGCGGCGAGCTCGACCTGATCCCCGCGGCCTGGCTGTCGCGGTCCTGGCCCGCGCCGGTGCACTTCACCCGTCCGATCATGCTGATGCGCTTCGGTCTGTACGACCTCGTCGGCGCTGCCGGCGCGGCAGCTTCCGCAACGGCAGGCCGCCGGGTCGGCGTGCCCGCGGGCTACGAGCAGCTGGCCGCGTCGCTGGGTCCTGCGGAGGTCGCGGTGCCGGTGGCCACGCTCGACGACGCGGTGGAGCAGATGGCGCACGGCGCGATCGCTGCGGTGGCGATGCCGCGCCTGCTCGCCGACGCCTGGATCGCGCGCCACCCCGCGCGCGGCCTGCGGCTGGCGCGCGAGCTGTCCGTGGTCGTCCCGATCGCGATGGCGGTGCGCCACGACCTGGGCATGCTGCGCGACGTGCTGGATGTCTTCCTCGCCTCGCGCACCGACGCGCAGCGGGCGTCGCTGCAGGCAACCTGGTTCGGCGAGCCGGACTCGCCGGCGTGGTCGCTGCAGGCGCTGCTGGTGCCGGGCGCGGGCGTCGCGCTGTCCGGGCTGGCCGTGCTCGGATGGGCCCTGCGCCGGCGAGCCCGGTCGCCCGGCGAGCGCTGACGGCGCGTCCGGCCGGCTGGTACGCTCGGTGTCCTAGATCGACCCGCCGCCTCGCCGCGGCCGCCGGAGCCCCCACATGCCCACCGCCACCGCCCTTCCCGCCGCCGTCGAGACGGTCTCGCGTCCCCGCCGCGTCGAGCGGCTCGTCGTCGGCCAGCCCACCTCCGACGGGGCCGGCGTCAAGCTCGACCGCGTGCTCACGCAGGCGCTGCAGCAGCGGCTCGATCCGTTCCTGATGCTCGACGCGTTCCGCAGCGACGATCCCGACGACTACCTGGCCGGCTTTCCCGATCATCCGCACCGCGGGTTCGAGACGGTCACCTACATGATCGCCGGGCGGATGCGCCACAAGGACAGCGCCGGCAACGAGGGCCTGCTCGAGGGCGGCGGGGTGCAGTGGATGACCGCCGGGCGCGGGGTCATCCACTCCGAGCTCCCCGAGCAGCGCGACGGCCTGATGGAAGGCTTCCAGCTGTGGCTCAACCTGCCGGCCGCCGACAAGATGCGCGAGCCCTGGTACCGCGACTTCCGGGCGGCCGACCTGCCGGCCTTCGTCACCGCCGAGGGCGCGCGCGTCGTCGCGATCGCCGGGCGCAGCCACGGCGTGGATGGCGCGGTGAGCCGCGCGGGGACCGAGCCGCTGTATCTCGACATCGAGCTGCCGGCCGGCGCCGCGTTCGAGCAGGCGCTGCCCGCCGGGCACAACGCCTTCGTCTACGTGTACCGCGGCGCGCTCGATGTCGAGGGCACGGCGGTGCCCCGCGCGCGGATGGCGATCCTCGCCAACGCCCCCGACCGCGACGGCGTGCGCCTGCGGGCCACCGAGCCCGCGCGCGTGCTGCTCGTCGCCGGGTGCCCGCTGCGCGAGCCCATCGTTCAGTACGGGCCGTTCGTGATGAACACCACCGAGCAGATCCGCCAGGCGGTGAGCGACTTCCAGGCCGGCCGGCTGGCCTGAGCGGCGCGCGGGGCCGCCCCGGTCAGGCCGGCCCGGGCCGGCGCGCCGGGCGCGTCCCGCGCACCCGGCCGGGCGTCACGTCGCGTCTACCCCGAAGGCCGCGCGCATGCCTCGCACCGACTCCTGGTGCGGCGTCCACATCCGTCCGCCGATGACGCCGCCGTCGACCACCAGGTCGTGGCCGTTCACGAAGCCCGACTCGTCGCTCGCCAGGAACACCGCGGCCGCGGCGATGTCGTCGGTCAGACCCGCCCGCGGGATCGGCTGCATCTTCGCGAGGCCGACCTTCACCGCCTCGGCGGTGCCGTCCGCGCGGTCCACCGGCAGGCCCAGTGCCTTGCCGAAGATGCCGGTCGCGATGCCGCCCGGCGACAGCGAGTTGACCCGCACGTTGCGCTCGCCGAGCTGCATCGCCGCGCAGCGGGACAGGTGGATCACCGCGGCCTTGGCCGCCGAGTACACCATCGAGGTGGAGTAGCCGGCACGCGAGCCCGCGATCGAGCCGTTGTTCACGATGCTGCCGCTGCCCTGCGCGACCATGATCGGCGCGACGTGCTTCATGCCGAGCATCACCGAGCGCAGCAGCACGGCGATCGCCGCGTCGAAGCCCTCGACCGGGATCGTCTCGATCCCGCCGACCGGTGCCGGCCCGCCGGCATTGTTGAACAGACAGTCGATGCGCCCGTGGCGCTGCATGGCGAACGCGATCAGCGCCTGCATCTGCGCCTCGTCGGTCACGTCGGTGCGCACGAAGGCGCAGCGCGCGCCGATGGCGGCGGCGACCTCACGGCCCTGCGCCTCGCGGCGCCCGGCGATCACGAGGTGCGCGCCTTCCGCGGCGAACACCTCGGCGGTGCGTCGGCCGATGCCGCTGGTCGCTCCGGTGACGATGCAGACCTTGTCCTGCAGGCGTGGCATGGCGATGTCCTCGATGGGATGGGGGACGCCGATCATACGGGCCGATCCGTCCGCACGTGCCCGCCCGGTGCGCACATCGGAACGCGGCCGGCGCCACCGGCCCGTTCAGCAATCGATCGTAGGTCCAGTCCGCGCTGCGCGACGGTCGCCGCGTGGAGCACGTCGTGCGGGCGCTGCTGCAGGACATCGTCGACACCCTCGGCACCTGCAACCATCCCGACATCGCCGGATGGAGGACAATCCCCGGATGCCGGCCTCCCCGCGGGCGGTCGGCATCGCCGCCGCCGTCACCACCATCCTGATCTGGACCCTGTACATCGTCATCGCGCGTGCGATGGCGCTGCGCTCGCTCAGCTCCTTCGACATCGTGCTGTGCCGGGTAGCGGGCGCGGCGGTCGTGCTCGTCCCCTGGGGCTGGCTGGCGATGCGCCGGCGGCGCGCGGCCGACCCCGCTGCGCGCGGCTGGCTGGGCCTGTCGCCCTTCGACCTGCGCCTGACGGCCTCGATCGGCATCCCGGCGGGGCTGGGCTACGGGATCTTCGCCTACACCGGCTTCACCTATGCGCCGGCCGCGCACGGCTCGGTGCTGCTGCCCGGCATCCTGCCGCTGATGACGGCGGTGATGTCGGTGTGGCTGCTGCACGAGCGCATCGGCCCGGCGCGCCGGGTGGGGCTCGCACTGATCCTCATCGGTGGCGCGCTGGTGGGCGGCACCTCGCTGCTGACCGCCTTCGACGGCGGCGAAGTCTGGAAGGGCGACCTGCTGTTCCTCCTCGCCTCGGTCTGCTGGTCGTTCTACACGGTGATGTGCCGGCGCCACCGCCTGGACGCGGTGCAGGCGACCATCGCGGTGACCGTGTTCGCGGCGGTGACCTATATCCCCGTCTACGGCGCGCTCGCGCTGTCGGGCCTCGCCGACAGCCGGCTGGGCACCGCGCCGTGGGGCGAGATCCTCTTCCAGGCAGCCTGGCAGGGCGTGGGTTCAGTGGTGATCTCGGGCATCACCTTCATGAAGATGGTTCAGGTCTTCGGCCCGGTGCGCAGCACGATGCTGACCGCGCTGGTGCCCGGGCTGTCCGCCACGGGCGCGGTGATCTTCCTGGGCGAGCCGCTCGGCCTGAACCTGATCGCGGGGCTCGCGCTGGTGACGCTGGGCATCGTGGTTGGTGTGCGCGCCGCGTCGATGGCCGCGCCCGCGGCGGCGGGCGCCGTGCCCGGCCCGCCGCGCTGAGCTCAGCCGCGCTCGCGCAGCCTCATCACCAGCCCCACCGGCGCCATCGTGAACGACAGGTGCTCGCGCGCCTCGCCGCCGTCGGGCGTGTCCACCGACGCGACCTCGAAGCGCCCGAGCAGCACCGCCATCGCGAGCTTCATCTCGAGCAGCGCCAGGTAGCGGCCCGGGCAGATGCGCGGTCCTGCCCCAAAAGGCATCGACGTGCGCCTGACCGACGCGGCTGCCTGGCCCGGGTCGCCGTCGACCAGCCAGCGCTCCGGCTCGAAGGCCGCCGCGCGGGGCACGAAGGCCTCGCTGACGCTGTCGCGCCGCAGCAGCCCGAACACCACCATGCCGCTCGGCACGGCCACCTCGCCCAGGGTCGTGTCGCGCAGCGCCTGCAGCGGCATCTGCGGGGCCACCGGCTTGAGCCGCATCGTCTCGTGCGCGCAGGCCTCCACGTACGCCAGCCGCCCGAGCTGCTCGAGCGTGGGCGCCTCGCCGTCGGCGCAGACGGCGCGCACCTCGGCCACGGCCCGGGCCAGCGCCTGCGGGTTGCGCCACAGCAGGTGGATCATCCACGCGATGGTGTTGGCGGTGGTGTCCTCGCCCGCGAGCAGCATGGTCAGCACGTTGCCCGCGACCAGCTGGTCGTCGATGCCGCTGTCAGGCTCGTCCGCCGCGGCGATCATCGCCTCCAGCAGGTTGGTCGGATGCGCGCGCAGCGATGGGTCGGCACGCATCCGTCCGCGCGCGGCCGCGATGAAGCCGTCCACCGCTGCATTGACCTCGGCGATGCTCGCCTCGAGCCTGCGGTCGGCCGCGCTGCGCCGGATGCGCCACAGCGGGAGCGGCGCGAAGATGCGTCCGAACAGCGCCGGGAAGATCTTGTCCAGGTGGCGCTGGATCACGTCCTCGTCCGACGACAGCGTGTCGACCGGCGATCCGAAGGCGAGCCCCGCGATGGTGTCGACGGTGAACCGCATCAGGTCCGACTGCAGGTCGATGGCCTTGTCCTGGCGCGCGGCGATGCGCCAGCGCGCCTCGAGCCGGTCGGCCACGCGCAGCATCGACGGGAAGTAGCCCTTTACGTGGGCCGGATCGAATCCGGCCATCACCATCCTGCGCTGCAGGCGCCAGCTCTCGCCGCCGGCGCCGAACACGCCCGGCTTGAGGCCTATCTCGGTCCCGATCTCCTCGAGCCGCGTGGTGCGCCGAAAGCCGTCCGGGCGGTCGCGCATCATCGCGGCGACCACCGCATGGTCGCCCACCACGATGGCCCGGCGCTTGCCGAACTTCAGCCGGTAGTAGGGCCCGTACTCGCGGCACCACTGCTCGAGCTGCAGGTGCAGCCGCTCGGGCCGGATCTGAAGCAGGTTGCCGAACACCGGGATGCCGCGGGGGCCGGGCAGGTCAACGTAGCGTCGCGGCGGAGCCAGGGGCGGCGCCGATGCGCTGTGCCGTTCGGTCGCGGTGTTGTCCATCGGTCCTTTCCCGTGGTGTCGCTGTCGGTGCCGGTGCAGGCCTGCGGGTCGGCCGCCTGCGCGCAAGCCTGCGCGCAAGCCTGCGCCAACGGGCCTGCCCGTGCAAGCTGCGCGCCAGCCCTCGCGCGCGCCGCGGCGCTCCCGCAGGCGCTGGCTCAGTGCTTGAGGTTGCGCTCGAACAGCGCGAACAGACGCTGCCAGTGCCGCTCGGCGCTCGGCTTGTCGTAGATGCCCGCCCGCTGAGGGAACGCGAAGCCGTGCTGCGCCCCCGGATACCACTCCAGCCGATAGGGCGTGCCCGCCTGCTTGAGCGCCGCCTCCAGCGTCGCCACCGTCTCGGGCGGCGCCCACTTGTCGATCTCCGCACAGGCGAAGTAGGTGTCGCAGCGCACGCGGTCGAGCATCCGGTGCGCCGAGTCCTCGCGGTCGGTGACCAGGTTGGCGCCGTAGATGGACGCCACGCAGCACAGGCGCGGATGGTGCGCGGCCGCCGCCAGCACGAACGGCCCGCTCATGCAGTAGCCGACCGCGCCGATCCGCGAGGCGTCGGCCTTCGGGTCGCCGTCGGCCAGCGCCAGCATCGCGCCGGTGTCGCTCGCCACCAGCGCGTTGGTGAGCGTCCCCATCAGCTCGAACATCCGGGCCATGCCGGGCTCGTCGCGCACCAGCGTGAACTCCCGCACCGTTCGGTAGTAGAGGTTGGGCAGCACCACGTAGTAGCCCACCGACGCGATGCGGCGTGCCATGTCGTGCAGCTCCTCGCGCTTGCCGGGCGCGTCCATGTAGAACAGCACCACCGGATGGGGACCGCCCTCGTCGGGGTGCACGACGAAGGTGTTCATCGACCCGTCGCGGGTCGCGATCTCCAGATGCCGTTCGATCATTCCGGTCTCCCTGCGACACATCGCGGCCGCTCGCCCGGGACGAACCGTAACCCAAGTTCTCCCGCCACGCGATAATCGGGCATGACATCCGGCCATCGCGCTCGGCTGGGCCTGGCCATCGTCTGCCTCGGTGCGCTCGTCGCCCCGTTCGACACCACCGTCAACACCGCGTTCCCGGTCATCACCGAGGCGTTCGGCCTGCCCGCGCGCGACGTCCAGTGGGTCGTGATCGCGTTCGTGATCGCGCAGTCGAGCCTCGCGCTGGTCTTTGGCCACCTCGGCGACCGCTTCGGTCACCGCCGGATCTTCGCGATCGGGCTCGCGGCGAGCGTCCTGGCCCACGCCGCGGTGGCGCTGGCGCCCGACTTCCCGACCCTCGTCGGCATGCGCGTGCTGCAGGGCATGGCGGTGGGCATCGCCGTGTCCTGCGCGCCGGCGCTGGCCACGCTGCTCTACCCGCCCGCCGACAAGGCCCGCGTGCTGGCGCTGTACGCGGCCGCCGTCAGCATGGCGATGGCGCTCGGCCCCTTGCTCGGCGGGCTGCTGATCGAGGCCTTCGGCTGGCCCGGCGTGTTCTGGTTCAGGGTGCCGCTCGCGCTCGCGGCGCTGCTGCTGGTGCCGCTCCTGCCTCGCGCACGGCGCGTGCCGCCTGCGCCGGGCGGCCGCGGCGATGGATTCGACTGGGGCGGTGCGTTCGGGCTGGCGGCGGTACTGACCTGCATCGTGCTGTCGCTGGTGGAGCTGGCGCGCCCGGGCGAGCTGCGCGCGCGGGCGCTGCCGCTGCTGGCGGCGGGCATCGCCGGGGCGGTGCTGTTCGTGCGGCACGAGTCGCGCACCGCCCATCCCGTGCTGCGCATGGCGCCCTTCCGCTCGCGCCGCTTCTCCGGAATCCAGGCCGCGTCGGTCGCGATCAACCTCGCCTGCTTCGGCAACCTGCTGCTGCTGCCCTACGTGCTGACCCGGGAGGCGGGCGCGACCATCGCCGCGACCGGGCTGCTGCTGTCGACCTACCCGGGCGGGGCGGTGCTCGGCAGCCTGCTCGCGGGCCGCCTCGCGCGCGGCTGGCCCGATGCGCGGCTGATGGCCGCGGGCCTCGGCGTGGCCGCGGCCGGCCTGCTCGTCTGCGCCATCACCCTGTCGGCGTCGCCCTTGGCGCTGCTGCCGCTGACCCTGGGCATGGCCGCGAGCGGCGTCGGGCTCGGCCTGTTCCAGGTGGGCTACATGGACGCCACCACCTCGCTGCTGCCGATCGAGGAGCGCGGCGTCGCGGGCAGCCTCGTCAGCGTGACCCGGCTGCTGGGCATCGTGCTGGGGGCCACCGGCATCGGCTGGCTGCAGGGGCTGACGGGCCGGTACGGGGTGAGTTTCCTCGTGCTCGGCGGTGGGCTCGCGCTGTTCGCGGCGGCCTTCGCGGTCACCGGGCGCAGGGCGTCCACGGGTCGGGACCGCCGCACCCCGCGGGCGGAGGCGGTCGATCACGCCGGCCGCGACGAGGACCGGTGAGCATGTTGCCTGCATCGCCGACACCGCTGGCCGCCCTGCGGCCCCGCTGACCGGTCCCCGGCAGGGCCGTCCTGGTTGCCGTCGATCGTGCGTAACGCACCCTTGCGCACGCGCATCATCACGGCCAGCCCCGCACGATCATCGCCACGCCCGCTGCGGCGAGCAGCGCCTGCACCCAGCGGGCGAACTGCCGGTCGTCGAGCCGGCCGAACTGCCGCAGCCCGATGTGCGCGCCCGCCAGCGACGCGGCGGCGGCGGCCAGCAGGGGCAGCGGCGGCAATGCGCCGTGTTCGACGGCCTGGAACCCACCCAGCGCGCCGAGACTCGCCAGGCTGACGAGCTGCATCACGAGGATGTAGGGCTGGAAGGTCGCGCGCTGCCGCGCCTTGCACCAGCCGCGCAGCCCGAGCAGCGGTACGAGCACCGCGCCCGGGAAGGCCGCCACGCCTGCGGTGACGCCACCCAGGGCGCCGGCCAGGACGTCGCCCGCGACCGTGCCCCGCAGCGTCCAGCCGGGACGGCGCAGCAGCATGAAGACGCAACAGACCAGCAGCAGCCCACCCAGCCCCGGGGCCAGTCTGGCAGCGTCCAGGTGCAGCAGCAGCAAGGTTCCGAGCGGCGTGCCGACGAGCCCGCCGAGCACGAAGGGCGCAAGGGCCTTCGAGTCGATATCCCGGCATAGCCAGGCAACCGAGTACACCTGGATCGCGATGCTGCAGACGAGGAAGGTGCCGACCATCGCGACCGGATCGGGAAAGCACCAGCCCGCCAGTGCGAGCGCGACCGCGCTGAATGCGAAGCCCGCGACACCGGAGACCGCCGCTCCGACGAACAGAGCGGGGATCGCCACCCGCCAGTTCGTCGGGCCGCCCGGGTCGGCGACGAAGGCCACGACGATGCAGGCCGCGCAGACCAGCGTGAGCGCGAGTGTGGCCATGGTGCGGTCCGCCCCGAACCGGTCTGTCTGCCGGGCCGCCTCTGTTTCGATCCTCGACATGTCCTGCCCATCCGTGTCCGCCCAATCCCATTAGGACCACGGCCAAGCAGGTTCGGACAATCCCAGCGGCAGGGGATGCGCCACCGTGGGCAGCAGCGTCGGTGGCTGGTTGGCGTTCGGGGCCGGCGCGCTATCCACGCGGATCAGGTGCAGCCTCGGGCGTGGCACCAGCGCCGCCAGCCGCTGCATGAAGGTGAATACGTCACAGAACCGAGGGCAATAGGCACCGCCCGCGCGGGCGTCGGGTTCGTAGCCTGTCCGCAGTGCAACCCTGCCTGCGACGGAGCCCGCGATGAACCCGATCCACGCCCTGACCCACGGTGCCGAAGACGCGCTGCATACCGGCCTGCTGCGACAGCTCGTCGATGCGCTCGACTTCGGTGCGATGCTGCTCGAGCGCGACGGCCGGATCCGCTGGGCCAACCGTCCGGCGCGCGAGGCGCTGGCGATGGGCGACGCGCTGGGCATGACCGAGGGCCGGCTGTCGCTGCACGGGCCGCAGCAGCAACGGGCGCTGGCCGGGGTGCTCGAGGAGGCGGCCGCCGGCGCCACCCGGATGCTGTGCCTGGGCGGCGGCGTGCCGAGCACCAAGCTCGGCCTGGCGCCCTGGGGCTGCGACGCCGACGGCGTGCCGCTGCTGCTCGTCACCCTCCAGACCGGCGAGCGCGAGCAGTGGCCCGCATTGCGCGCCTACGCCCGCGAGCACCGGCTGACCCAGAGCGAGACCGACGTGATGCAGCAGCTGGTGCTCGGCGATCGCCCGCCTCAGATCGCCGCGCGCCGCGGCTCGAGCGAGGGCACGGTGCGCAGTCAGATCAAGTCGCTGCTCGAGAAGACCGGCACGCACAGCATGCGCGAGCTGGTGGTCGAGGTGCTGCACCTGCCGCCGATGCCGGCGGCGGCCTGGATGCAGTCGGGCACTGGCCCGCGCCCGGGCAGCCCCCTGCGGCGGCGCCTCTCGCCGACCCCGGTGCTCGCGGTCCGCACCGGCCACGAGGCCCCACGCGCGGCCGCCGGCGACCCGCTGGCGAAGCGGGCCGAGCGGCCCGGCACGGACATGGCCCGCCGCGCGAGCACGCTACCCGACCGCGGCGCGCTGCTCGCGCTGGTGGCGCGGCAGTTCGCTTGGCCGCCGGCGGCGTGAGCGACCTCCCGGCAGCGGCCCGGCGCACGCCGGCGCCGGCTCACCACGAGCGCGGCAGCGGCTTGAGCAGCGCGATCCGCCGGCCCTCGACCGCGACCCAACCGCCGCGGACCAGGTCCTTCATCAGCCGGCTGACCATCTCGCGCGAGCAGCCGATCTCGCTCGCCAGCATGGCGTGCGTGGTGCGCTCCGGCAGCCACCGCACCCCGGTGCCGTCGTCGACCGCGACCGCCTCCAGCCGCCGCACCAGCCGGCCGTAGACGTCGAGCGTGGCCATGCCGCGGGCAGACTCCGTGGCCAGCCGCGCCCGCCGGATCACCCGGGCGATCAGCCCGAGCGCGAGGTCCGGGTCGCGGGCGATCTGGTCGCGCAGCGTCTGGCGGGTGATCACCGCGCAGGTGGTGGGCTCGACCGTGATGACGCTGGCCGACCGAGGCCCGCCGTCGAGCGACATCTCGCCCACGCACTCGCCGGGGCCGTGGATGTTGAAGGTGACCTCCCGGTCGCGGGTGCCGTCGCCGCCCGAGGAGAAGACGCGCAGGCGGCCGGTCAATACGACAAACAGGGTATCGCCCTCATCGCCTTCGTCGATGAGGATGGTGCCGCGGCGGTAGCGCCGGACGACACCGCGTTCGGCGAGCGCCCGCATCGAGGGGTCGGTGATGGCGGCGAACGGGTCGGTGGCGGGGTGGGTCACGAGGGGGAGCACCCGGTGACGGAGAGACCGACAGTGTCACGCAGTGTGCGGATCGTGCCAAATCGTAACGATTTCTCTCTACAATGGTTTCATCCTGCGGCTCGGCCTGCGGCGGCCGTTGTGGGCGGTGCGTGCGCGGGGCCGGTACCCGTGAACGGTCCTGGCGGCAATGGAACGGCACCCGGCTCCCGATTCGATCGATGCGTTCGCCGGTCATGCGGCGGGACGGCGCCGCGGCACGATCGTGGTGGTCGATGTCGTGGAGTCGGTGCGGCTCATCGAGCAGCACGAGGCCGGTACGGTCGCGCGCTGGCAGGCGCTGCAGGATGCAGTGGTGGGCGGCGTGCTGCCCGAGACGTCCGGCCGGCTCGTCAAGAGCCTGGGCGACGGCATGATGCTCGCCTTCCCCGATCCGAGGCGTGCCATCGCAGCCGCCCTCGCGATCCAGCGCTTGTGCGAGCACACCGAGGCGGGTGTGGATCCCTGGCGGCGGATGTGGCTCAGGGTCGGCGCGCAGGTCGGCGAGCATGTCGCCGGCTCGATCGACGTCTACGGCCACAGCGTGAACATCGCGGCGCGACTCGCGTCGATCGCGGGCCCGGGCGAGATCATCGTCTCGGCGGATGTCCGCGACGAGGTGACCGACTCGATCGATGCCCAACTCGAGGACCTCGGCGACTGCTGGCTCAAGCACGTCTCGCATCCGGTGCGCGCGTACCGGGTCGGCCCGCCGGGACCGGCGCCCCTGGTCGAGGCGGTGGCCGACGTGGCACCCCTGCGGCCCTCGATCGCGGTCATCCCGTTCAGAGGCCGGGCGGTCGCCCCCGAGCATGCGGTGCTTGGTGAGGTGATTGCGGAAGAGGTCATCGCGGCGCTGTCGCGTACGCACGAACTCGACGTGATCTCCCGTCTCAGCACGACCGCGCTTCGTGACCGCGTCGCCCCTGCCGACGAGCTCGGCGCGCTGCTGGGCGCGAGCTACGTGCTCAACGGCAGCTACGCGGCCGCCGGCGCCCGGGTCTCGATCAACGCGACCCTGTCCGAGACCCGCAGCGGAAAGGTGGTCTGGACCGACACGCTGCGCGCACGCACCGACGCGCTGGTCTGGGGGCGCGACCCGGCAATCGAGCAACTCGTCGCCCGGGCGAGCGCAGCCGTCATCGCCCGCGAGCTCGATCGCGTGCAGCGCCAGTCACTGCCCACGCTCGAGAGCTTCACGCTGCTGATCTCGGCGATCTCGCTGATGCACCGACTGTCCGCGTCCGAATTCGACCGAGCGCGCCTGATGCTCGATGCGGTGATCGAACGCGCGCCGCGCCAAGCGGTGCCCCAGGCATGGCTGGCGAAATGGCATGTGCTGAGGGTCCACCAGGGATTGTCACCGGATCCCGAGGCCGACGTCCGGCACGCGCGCGAGCGGATCGGTCGCGCGCTCCAGTCCGACAGTCACTGTTCGCTCGCGCTCGCGGTCGACGGCCTGGTGCAGACGAGCCTGCTCGGTCGGCTCGATCTGGCCGAGGCCAGTTACCAGCAGGCGATCGACGTCAATCCGAACGACGGCCTCGCCTGGTTGCTGTTCGGGACCCTGCATGCGTTCCGCGGTGAGGGCGCCCCGGCGGTCAAGGCCACGCGTCGGGCCATGCGGCTCTCGCCCCTCGACCCGATGCGGTACTACTTCGAGTCGCTGGCGTCCACGGCCGCGCTCGCCGCCGAGGACTACGAGGGCGCGATCCTGCTCGCACGCCGATCGCTGCGCGCGAACCGCGCACACTCATCCACCTGGCGGGCGCTGTCGATCGCGCAGGCGATGCTGGGCCAGGAACACGACGCGCACGAGAGCATGCGGTCACTGCGGGAGATCGATCCCGGCCTGACCGTCTCCCGCTGGCTGGCGCGATCGCCGAGCCGTGACTATCCGATCGGCCGGCGCTGGGCGGAGGCGCTCAGGATCGCGGGACTGCCGGATTGAATTTGCCGATTTCCAAGACCGAGGATCGAGGAGGCTAGGATGTCATCAATGACTGGGGTGACGGGCGTGACCGGGGTGACGGGGGTCACCGGCGTGACGGGCGTGACGGGGGTGACGGGGGTCACAGGGGTGACGGGCGTCACCGGCGTCACCGCCCTGACCGGCGTGGGGGCCGTTGGCGGACCGGTCGCGGCCGATGCGCTCGTGCGCCAACGCGACGCGATCGTCGGCCCGTGGAAGCCCGTGGCGGCGGGCGCGGTCAAGCAGCACCCCGCGGACGACCCGGAGCACATGGCCCGCTGGGAGCCGTTGATCCGCGCATTCGTCGTGGATCAGGAGCTGCTGTCCAGCGTCCGGATCGTGCCGGGCCCGCTTGCCGCCATCCCCGCGTCGGTGACCTTCTTCCACATGAAGGTTTCTGAGGCCGCCTTGCCGCCGACGCTGACGTCGGTGACCCCGATCGCGACACTGAAGCGCCCGACGATGGACGTCTTCGAAAGACAGCTCGACCTGGTCGCGAAGTGGGCCGTCCTGCGCGAAGACCGCGGCAGCGAGATCCTGTCGCAGCTAGGGCCTCAGGGATCGTTCTGGGGGCCGATCGTCAACCTGCAACCGGGCCGCATGCCCTGGACGCTGGAGTTCGTCGCGACGGTGCTGCGGTTCTGCACCTTCGTCGAACAGCGCATGAAGCACGTGCTCGCCTGCCGACGCCCGGCCGAGCTGTCCCCGCGGATCCAGCCGATGATCGTCACGCCCGGTCACGGCGCGCTGCCCAGCGGGCATGCGACCGAGGCGTTCGCCGTGGCCCGCGTGCTGCTCGCGCTCGCCGGCAACCGGTTCGACGCGTCGCTCGACGAACTGCTGATGCGCCAGGCGGCCCGTATCGCGATCAACCGGACGATCGCGGGCGTCCATTTTCCGGTCGACAGCGCCGCCGGACAGATGCTCGGACTCTCGATCGCGGACTACCTGCTGCGGCGAGCCGGCGTGTCCGAGGTTCGTGGCGCGTCCATCGCGCAGCTCGGCGACTGGGTGTTCCACGGCGACGTCTATCCCGCCGACGAGGACTTCATGTTCCGTCGCCTCTACGACACGAGGAACCGCAAGCGCGAGGACGAGGCGCTAGGCGGAGCCGCGAAGGACATCGTCTGGGCAAAGGCAACGTCCAAGGCCGATGCCGACGCCGTCGAACCGTCCGATTTGCTGACGTGGCTGTGGCGCAAGGCAGTCGCCGAGTGGTCCTGAGGAGAACGTCATGCCGATCAGTTGGCGCGCGGTGGATCCCGCGACACGTGACCTGCGACTGAGAACCTACGGTCTCTCTGGTCTCGGATGGCGGGTCGATCCGTTCCTGGCGTGGGCAGTCGAGTGTGGGCTCGTCGATCCGCAAGACTTGTTTCCGGTGCTGATCCAACTGGTCGATGCCACCGCTGAGTCCTTCGCCTCGGCGATCGAGGAATCCCAGATGGGTCCCGGTCGGCCGATGCTCGCGTGGATTCCATCCTGGTACCGGCGCCCGGGTCCGAACCTCGGATCGACCCGGTTCCTCGTGGCGTGGGTGACCATCGATTTCTTCCGAGCCCTCGACGCCGAACAGGGGCCCGTCGGCAAGTTCGTGGAGCGCTTCGAGTTCGGCTGGTCCGATATGCCGCCACCTCAGGAGGCGGTACGGATGCGGATGCGGATGGGTGACGCGCATGGCGAGCCCCCGCGCGGCGAGCTGCCGGCCGCGCCGTTCGCCGGCCGCGCCGCGGACGAGCTCGTGGCCCGACACGATGAAGCCGTCCTCGGAATCGTCGACGACGGCATCGCGTTCGCCAATGCGCGATTCCTCGACCGACAGGGCAGGCCTCGAATCCGCGCGTTCTGGGATCAGCGCGTGCCCGTCGATGCGCCTGCGTTCATGCCGAAGGCTCCGTTATCGAACGGCCTCGAATGGGACGGCGACGAGATCCTCGACATGATGGCGCAGAACCAGCATGCGGGAGTCGTCGATGAGGATGCGCTGTACGCATCGTGCGGACAAGCGCAGGTGGGCGCGCGAGCCCGGCATGGGACGCATGTGCTCGACGTCGCGGCGGGCCTCGACCCCAGTTCGCCGACGTCGCCTGCGATCGTCGCGGTCCAACTCCCCAGCCCGATCGCGGCCGACACGAGCGGAGCATTGCTCGCACCGCATCTCTTCGACGGCGTGCGCTACATCGTCGACCGGGCGGACAGGTATGCCGAAGGCCTCACCGGAGCGGGGCCGAATCCCGGACCGTTCCCGGTGGTCGTGAATCTCAGCTATGGCCTGCTCGGCGGTCCGCACGACGGCTCGTCGCTGATCGAGGCGGCGCTCGCGGATCTCGTCGCCGAGCGCGAGGGCAGCTTCAACCCGACGCGGCCACAGGACGGCATGCAACCCACCACGGCCCCGACGCCCTTCCCGCTGTCGATCGTCGTCGCTGCCGGCAACACGGCGCTCGATCGATGCCATGGCGAGTTCACCGCGACGCAGGGCTCGACCCGGACCTTGAAGTGGCATATTCCGCCCGACAGTCGTACCTGCGCCTATCTCGAGATCTGGCTTGGCCATGCGACCCCCGACGTGACTGCCGCAGCGATCACGGTGCGCGTGATCGCGCCGGTGTCGACGACGAACGCCGCTGTCTCGGTGGGTCCTGGCGAGTGCGCGCAACTCCATGACGACACCTGGACGACCGCCGCCGTCCCGAGCGACCGCAGCCTCGTCGCCAGCGTGTCGTACCTGCCCGAGTCCCCGGTCGGCAATGCCCAGAACTGGAAGAAGACCTTCTACAACGATCGCGACATGATCCTGGTGGCGGTCGCGCCCACCGATGGCTTCGAGACTGACCGCGCGTGGGCGCCTTCGGGAATATGGTCCGTCGAGGTGACCAATAGTGGCGTCGAGGACATCGAGGTGCACGCGTGGATCCGCCGGAACGATTCGCCCTTCGGCTCGCGGACAGGTGGCCGGCAGTCGCGATTCGAGGACGACGACTATCGGGTCTTCGACGACGAAGGCCGTGTCGTCCAGCATGACGACCCCGCGTCGGCCACGCCCATCCGGCGGAGCACGACCTTCAATGGAATCGCCACGGGGCGAAACGTGCTGGTGGTCGGGGCGCAGCGAGCCGACGGTGACAGGGTCGCCGCTCCCTACACCGCGCACGGGCCGGTCGTACCTGGCGCGGCGGCGGATGCGCCGTGGCGCCAGGGGCCCGATCTGCTCGCTCCGGCGGACCGCTCGGCCGCCCGGCCGGGCGTACCCGGTGCAGGCACGCGCAGCGGATCGGTTATTCACTTGAACGGTACGAGCGTCGCCGCGCCGGCATTCGCGCGACGCCTGGTCGAGCAGTTCGTCGAACACAAGGCTGCGTCGACACTGGCGGCCTACGCCGCCGCCGCCGAGGCGCTCGCCGCACCGATGCAGGCGTCGGAGCGCCGCAGGTCGGGTCTGCGGCGGCTGCAGGTACCGTACATGACCGTCCGGGAGGAGGAGCCCGAAGACCCATGAGGCGCGACGGTCATTGCCAACCCGGCCCGCGAGGGATCGGTGAGCGCGCGGTTCTGCGCGGCGTCACGGCCATCGAAGGCGGTCGGCTACGGAACCGGTGATGCGTTTCCGCCTAAGGCGCAGACATGCGATTCGCGCTGCGGGCACAGTCGCAGTCTTGGCACAACAGGACGGACAAGCCCACGGCCAATCCGTCCTCTTGCAGTCGTCACTCGAAGACCCGCACCCCGCCAGCTCCGGGTGAGTCGTCCACTATGTACGCGCCGAGAACCGCGCCGTCGGAGCGGCGCATCCGAAGGCACTCGAGCCGCAGTACAGCAGGCAGCCGGAGCTGCCTGCATACGCGGCCAACGTCGGGATCAGCGGTCGATTGAAGGAGCAATTCGGCGAACCACGGACCTTCTACCCAGCGGTGCACCTGTGCGTCCAGCGCGTAGTCTCGGTCACCCTCGACGTTAAGGTCAGCACCGGAGAGCACGGTCACCGTCTGCTGCCCTCCGGTGGACGAAGACGTGTTCGCGGTTGTTGTTCCCGCCAGATAGAGTGAGCTATTGAAGGGCGACGCGATGAGCGAAAAGCCAGCAGTCGGCAAACCAAAGAGTGGGCTGCCACTCGCGTACTGAGCCGTGAAGAAGCCATAGGTCCCCCCGCGAATCGACTGCGAAAAGGCCATCACGTAACGCGTCGGGGAAGACACTGTTTCCGGCCCCCGTATGGCAGGAATTTGGAGGGTTAGCGCCCTTACGATTGATGCGCCCTTTATAGACTGTCCGGGAGCGGGAGCCGGGGCAGGAGCCGGTGCTTGAGCTACCGGCGACGGTGCTGGTACCGGCGAAGGGGCCACCTCAACTACGCCCGCCACTGCGGTTGCGGACGGTGCAGGGTCGCTACCGCCTCCGCCTCCGCAGCCCGCCGCGATGACGGAAATGACGACAATTGCCCGGCGTGTCCACTTGCCCTGATGCATTAACTGTCTCCACAGAGCGACCGTCGGTAGAAAAGAGAGGAGCAACGGTCAGGCTCACAGTCTCGTGCAGCAGTTAACGCTCAAGAAAACGAAAGAAACGTGACTACCCAGAAGGATCGGGTTCTAGGCGTCAACGACCCTCAACACACGGCTATACCCTAGCCGCGTCCGGTGCGCAGAGGGAACGTTCCTTAGCGCCGTCGAGCGCATTGCTCTGATTCAGGGTATTGCACAGGATCTTCGCACGCCGTTCCTCGGGCGAGCGGGCGGAATCGGGCAGGCCCAGCGGTACGCCCACCAGAACGGCACCCGCATTCAGGCCGCGATGGACATGCTGCAAGCCCGGTTCAGCTTGTCATTCAGCTACGGCAACTGAATGGTTGAAGGACGGCAAGTTCACCGGGGGTTCGCAGCCTCGAACGCCCGTCAGTACACGCCCATGTAGTCACGCTTGCCGATGGCGATCCCGTTGTGGCGCAGGAGGGCATATGCGGTGGTGACATGAAAGAAGAACTGCGGCAGGCCGTAGTTGGCCAGATAGGTTTGTCCGATCAGCCTCTTCTCCTTCGGGGTACCGGGACGCAAGATGATCTCTCTGCTTTCGCTGCCTTCGAACTGCGATGCGCTCAGGCCATCCAGAAAGCTCACCGTCTGGGCCAATAGGACGTCAAGATCGGCAAAGCTCTTCTCTTGCCCCTCCTGGGCGGGGGCCTCGACACCCGCCAGGCGCGCCGATATTCCACGCGCAAAGTCGGCCGCGATCTGCACCTGCTTGGCCAATGCAAACATGTCCGGATACAGGCGCGCCTGCAACAAGGCGTCTGGCTCAATCGAGTGGGTCGTGGCGTGCGTACTCGCCTGCGCCAGTTCGGCTCTAAGGGCCGTCAGCATTTGCTTGAAGACGGGAACGGCGAAGGTATACATGGGGCTGGTCATGGTCGTTCCTTGGTAGAAGTGAAGCGAGACGGCGACAGTATGCGAGCTGCGCTCCCGCCGGCTAGGAAGCCCAGCTGCTGCGCAAATGGCCGAGGGATTCAGTGTAAGGGCGTGCCGAGGAACTCGTCATTGCGAACACGCGGTCGGCGGCGGTTGACCGAGCTCCACTGCGTATGTCGGAAGTCGGACATCTGGCAGTTCATTGCGTCCGGCAGATCTACGGGATCGAGATCGGGTTCGAGTGAACCCGCTGACGACCCATTGGAGACGTCTGGTCGCCGCGACTGCGTGCCCCGAAGCGGTTTCTCTACGCGGGTGCAAGCAACGTGAACTGACTGCGCGTGAGCAGCTTCCTGAAATCGCGGTCGAAGGTCACGAGGTGTTCACCACGGTGCGTAACGGCTGCAGACAACCAGGCATCGGGCAGATCGTTGCCGGTCAGATGCTTGTCGAGGCAGAGCTGCCGCAACTTCGACCACTCCGGACCCAAGGGCGCCAGGTGCACCCCAGGCGAAGCCAGGATCGCATCGATGAACGCTATTGCATCCTTGCTCGGGGTGGCCTGCTGAAAGATCTTCGGGCTCGTGACCAGCCGCAGGAAACTGGCCAGCACCATCGGCATCAGTGTCAAGGATGCACCGGTCCTGGAGGCACCGATCGCCCCCTCGAGCCAGTCACGGGCGACGGCATGGTGCGGGTGGTCGCTGCGCGAAGCAGCGACCAGCACGTTGACATCAGGCGTCATCGTCAAGGGCCTCGAGCAGCGCCTTGTTGCTCAGCGGGTTCACGCCCTTGGCCAGACCGCCGCGACCCTTGAACACGGGCAGACGAACCCTGCCGTGCGGAGCAGCGTCCGCCTTCGCGCGAAGGCGCAACTGAAGTCCTTCCTCGATCAATCGCGTCAGGCTCGTGCGCTGTTGGGCCGCAAGCGCCTTGGCATCGGCCAGCAGTTGATCGTTCAGGTTGAGTGTGGTCTTCATGATTCAAGTGTACAGAATTCTGTACTAGCTTTGCAAGAAGCCTGGCTCAATTCGGCCCTCGCACACATGAGGCGAGGACGGCAGTTCCGGTTTGCCGAAGCCGCCCATCGTGACTGACCGCTGATGGCCGGGTCCTGCCCGTCACCAAGGACCGCTTCGCCGCCGCTCGAACATCGCCGGCCAGCGGCCGCAAGGCCCACCACGGGGTCCGGCCCTTGGCTGTATTCCCGGCGTGACTACACAGGAACGCCATAGCGTACGGCGTCGCACAGTGCATGAACCTCTATCGCTTCGAAAGCCGCATCAATGCTCGCACTTCGAGTTGTGCAGGGCGGACTCATGAGAAAGGAGCCGACTCGCATCGGCTCCGGCAGTACGTGCACTCTCAGACGAGTTGGGCCAGTTGCGCGGGGTCCAGATGACACCATTGGCCCATGGGCAGGCCCAGCGAATCAAGTGTGAGCTTGCCGATCGCGCTGCGGCGCAATGAGACGCAGTGATTGCCCGCTGCGGCCAGCATCCGCTTCACCTGGTGGTACTTGCCCTGGTCTATGCTGAGTTCCAGCAGATGCGTGTCCAGCATGCGCACCTGCGCTGCGATGGGCTTGTCCTCGTCGATGAGCTTCACGCCTTCCTGCAACTGTGCGATCAGTTGCGGCGTCACCGCCTCGAAGACAGTGGCTTCATAGAGTTTGCGTACATGCCGCTTCGGCGAGGACTGGGCGTGGATGAAGCCGCCGTCATCGGACAGCAGCAGCAGGCCGGTGGTGTCATGGTCGAGGCGACCTACCGGCTGGGTATTGCGGTTGACGTATTCCTGCGGTAACAGGGTGAGGATGCCCGGATGGTGGCTGGACTTGCGCGAACACTCGTAATCGGGAGGCTTGTGCAAGCCGATGTAGAGGTGCTGGCGAAACGTCCATTCTTTGCCGTTGACGCTGAAGACCAGGCCTTCGCAGGGCAGGTCTTCATCGGCATCGGTGATTAGCCGACCCGCCACGCTGATTTGCTCATTCCAGATGAGCTGGCGACACTGCTTGCGGCTGCCGAAGCCCTGGCTGCGAAGGATTTTCTCCAGAATCATGCTGCAGGTACCGATCCCGATGGGCTGGCGCTGCGGTCGAGGCCGGTGAAAAAGCGCTCCCGCAGGGACGTCGGTCCCAGTTCGCCGAGCAGCGCATCAGTTCTTTCAGCAGCCCGCCGGCGCGCCACATCCTTGTTGAGGCTGGCGGTGATGCGCTCGTTCTTCATGGAATGCTCCCAGTCCACCCGTTCGGTGACGGTCACCTGATAGCCGTGCGATTCCAGTTGCAGTCAGCGCAGCACGGCTGCGACTTCCGCCTGGCAACAGGGCGCAAGCACGATGATGCGTGCCTTTGCCGACAGCGCGAACCGGATGGCGTCGTCGATGGCGGTGTCGCAGGCATGCTAAGGACGGACATGGCATCGAAGCCGAAACAAGACTCTCCCGCTCCGCCATCCACGAGTCCGATATTGCCTTGCTCCTGTCTGGCCTGCCACTAAGGGCAGCTTCGCCGCCGCTCGACCATCGCCGGCCAGCGGTCGCAACGCCCACCACGGGGTCCGGTCCTTGGCTGTAGACCCGGCGTGATTACGCAGGAACTACACAAGGTATGGCGTCCCACAGTGCATGAGCACATGCAAGCCGTTGATTTGATTGGTGGCCAAGGGCGGAATCGAACCACCGACACGCGGATTTTCAATCCGCTGCTCTACCAACTGAGCTACTTGGCCGTGCCGTCTGAGACAGCTGCCCGGCTGACGCCGAGCGAGGGCGCGAAGTATATCGGATGTGGCTGAGCCGGACAAACCGCGTCTGGCGGCCAGCCGGTGCCGGCGACCTATAATCGACTGATGGAGCCGCGAAGCAGTTTTGATGTCGTTGTGGCCGGCCGCGGTGCGGTCGGCGCAGCCGCCGCGCTGGGCCTGGCGCAGGCCGGGCAGCAGGTCGCCTGGATGGGGCCACCCGCCCGTTCGTCCGAGGACGACGGCGCCGCCTGGGACACCCGCGTCTTCGCGCTGTCGCCCGGCACCCGCAGCCTGCTGCGCGCGCTGCGGGTCTGGGACGCGCTGCCCGCGGAGCGCATCGCGCCGGTCTACGACATGCGCGTCTACCCTGGCGCCGAGCCCGGCGCCTCCGAGCTGCACCTGGACGCCTACTCCGGCCGGGTCGACGCGCTCGCCTGGATCATCGAGCAGCGCACGCTGATGCGCACGCTCGAGGAGGCGCTGCGCTTCGCCGGGGTCACTACGATCGAGGACACCGTCACCGCGATGGCCGTCGAGGGCGCCGGGCCCGCCGGGCGCATGCGCCTGGACACCGCCTCGGGCCGCCCGCTCACCGCCCGGCTCGCGGTCGCCGCCGACGGCGCCGACTCCACGCTGCGCGGTCTCGTCGGCATCGAGGCGCGCGTGCGCGACTACGGCCAGCGCGGCATCGTCGCCAACTTCGAGACGTCGCTGCCGCACGGCGACACCGCCTACCAGTGGTTCGGCCCCGAGCTCGGCGTGCTGGCGCTGCTGCCGCTGCCCGCCGACCCGGGCGGGCCCGGCCGCGCGAGCATGGTGTGGTCGGCCCCCGATGCGCTCGCCGCCGAGTTGCTGGCGCTCGCGCCCGAGGCGCTGGCCGCCCGGGTGACGGCGGCGTCGCACGGCGCGCTCGGCGAGCTCACGCCCGTCACGACCGCCCGCGGCTTCCCGCTGCGGCTGATCCGCGTGTCGCGCCTGATCGGACCGCGGCTGGTCCTGGTCGGCGACGCCGCCCATGCGATGCATCCGCTCGCCGGCCAGGGCATGAACGTCGGCTTCGCGGACGTCGCCGGGATGCTCGCCGTGCTGCGCGGGCGGGAGTTCTACCGCGACCTCGGCGACGCGCTGTTGTGGCGCCGCTACGAGCGGGCGCGCCGCGAGGCGGTGGCCCTGATGCAGGACGCCACCGATGGGCTGCAGCGGGCCTTCGGTCCGCTTCCGTCGCCGCTGGTCGGCCTGCGCGACCTCGGCTGGCGTACCGTGGCAAGGTCGGATTGGCTCCGGCGACGGATGATCGCGCAGGCCGCGCGATGATGCGCGCCCAACCCGCGGCAGGCGCCCCACAGGCGCCGCCCTCACGAGGAACCCCCATGAACATCGGCATCGCGCGTCTCGCACGCGCATTCGCAGGCGCGGCGCTCGCCGCATCGCTCTTGGTCGCGGGCCCCGCCCGCGCGCAGGGCGACGCACCCCCGCCGCAGGTCAAGGCCGCCGTCGAAGCCTGGCTGCAGGGCCGCTTCAAGGTCGAGAACGTGCGCCGCTCGCCGGTCGCAGGCATCTGGGAGGTGCAGATCGGCACCGACCTGATCTACGTCGACGACAAGGCCGAGCACGGCTTCGTCGAGGGCCAGCTGATCGAGCTCAAGTCCAACCGCAACCTCACGCAGGCACGGGTCGACGAGCTGACCGCGATCCCGTTCAAGGACCTGCCGTTCGCGTTGGCGATCAAGCAGGTGATCGGCAAGGGCACGCGGCAGCTGGCGGTCTTCGAGGACCCCAACTGCGGCCACTGCCGTACCCTGCGCCGCGACCTGCTCACGATGACGGACGTGACCATCTACACCTTCACGCTGCCCATTCTCGCGGCCGACTCCGAGGAGAAGGCGCGCCAGGCTTGGTGCGCCAAGGACAAGGTCAAGGCCTGGAACGACCTGATGCTCCAGGGCAAGGCACCGGACAACAAGGGCACCTGCGACAACCCGGTCGCCAAGATCGCGGAGCTCGGCCGCAAGTTGAAGATCAACGGCACGCCGACGATCTTCTTCGCCAATGGCAAGCGCCTGCCCGGCGGCGTGCCCGGCGACCAGCTTCGCAAGCTGATCGACGAGAACTCCAAGCCGAGCTGAACGCACACGCAGGGGAGGCGGGCGCATGCAGGGCCAACGGGTGACGCTCGAGCGCGACGGCGAGCATGTCGCGATCCTGCGGATGGTCAACAACGCGGGCGGCTGCCTCGACGATGCGAGCGAGCGCGAACTCGCCGCCGCGCTCGATGCGATCGACGCCGACGCCGCGCTGCGCGCGGTCATCGTGACCGGCACGGGGCAGGGCGTGTTCGTGCGGCATTACGACGTGGGCGTGCTGGAGGCCCGGGCCCGGCAGATGGCGGCGCGCGGCCTGCGCTTCACGGTCGAGCGGCCGGTGCCCGAGTCGCCCTTCCTGCGCTGTCTCGGGCGCATCGAGCAGCACCGGCTGCCGTTCGTGGCGGCCATCGACGGGGTTGCGATGGGCGGGGGCTTCGAGCTCGCGCTGGCCTGCGACCTGCGGCTCGCGCAGGCGGGCGACTACCCCATCGGCCTGCCCGAGGCCAACATCGGGCTGCTGCCCGGCGCGGGCGGCACGCAGCGCCTCACGCGCCTGGTGGGACCCGGCATCGCGATGCGCTCGCTGCTGCTCGGGCGCACCTGGTCGCCGGCGCAGGCCGCCGCGCTCGGCATGGTCGACGAATGCGTCGAGGCGCCGGTGCTCGCGCACGCACTGGCGCTGGCCCGCGAGATCGCCGCGCGGCCACCGCACGCCGTGTCGCACATCAAGCGGCTGGTTCGGATGGCTGCCGCCCAGGGGCTGCAGCAGGGCCTCGCGGCAGAGCGCACGCTGTTCTGCGACCTGATGGTGGACGCCGCCTCGATCGAGCGGATGGCGCTGATGAACTCGGGCGGGATGCCGATCACCGGCTGACCCGCAGGGGCGCCGCTCAGCGCGGCGGGAAGGGCTCGCCGACCGGCCACAGCACCCACATGCGTCCGCGCGTGCGCATCAGCCCCGCCGCCTGCTCGGCCTGCGGCCCGAATCCCCAATAGAAGTCCGCGCGGATCGCGCCCGTGATCGCGCCGCCGGTGTCCTGCGCGGCCATCGCGCGCCGCAGCGGGCGGCCGTCCACCGGGTGCACGGTGTCGAGCCACACGAGGCTCGCCAGCGGCACGGCCGATCGGTCGACCGCCAGCGAGCGCATCGCGGTCAGCGGTACGCCGAGCGAGCCGGGCGGGCCCGCCTCGGGCTCCCCCGCGGGCGCGGGCGCCGCCGGCGGCAGCTCGCGGAAGAACACCACGCTCGGGTTGGTGCGCATCACCTCTGCCGCCTGCGCCGGGTTGTCGCGCAGCCAGCCGCGGATCGCCGGCGCGCTGACCTCTTCGGTCCGCAGCGCGCCGCGCTCCACCAGGCTGCGCCCGATCGCACGGTAGGGATGCCCGTTCTGGTCGGCGTAGCCGACCCGCAGCGTCGTGCCGTCGCGCAGGGCCACGCGCCCCGACCCCTGGATCTCGAGGAAGAAGGCGTCGATGCGGTCGTCCACCCACAGCAGCTCCGTGCCCGCGAGTGGCGATGCGGTCTCGATCTCGCCGCGGCTGTGGTAGGGCACGACCCGCTGGCCCTGCAGCCTGCCACGCAGGCGCATGCCCGCGAGCCGGGGCTCCACCGCGGCGAGGTCGATCGTCAGCAGGTCGGCGGGCCTGGCGTAGAGCGGGGCCTGCAGCGCCGACTCGCGCACGCGGCTGCCGGTCAGCAGCGGCTCGTAGTAGCCGGTGAACAGGCCCTCGGTGCCGCCCCGCGCGTCCTGCAGCGGCCAGGCCGCAAAGCGCGATGCGATCCAGGCGCGCAGCGCGATGGGGTCGGGAAGCCTGCCTGGCGGCGTCGCGGCGCCGGCACCCGCCACACCCCGCGCGCCCGCCGCCCCGGGCAGTGCCGCAAACTCCGCGCAAAGCTGTGTCCAGGGCCTGGGCGGAGCGCGCATCGCGCACTGGCGCGCCACGGCGATGCCCAGCCCGTCGAGCCGGTCATCGCCCCAGCCGGGCAGGGTGTCGGCGGCCACCGGCAGGGCGGGCGGGCGCGCCGCGGGCTGGGGAGGCGGCTCCACGCCCGCAGGCGGCGTGGTGCATGCGGCGGCCACGACGGCACAACAGGTGATAATCGCCCGCTGCAACGAGGACGAAGTCATGTGGGTGATCTATCTCGAGGTGGCCGTGGCCGTGTCCCTGGTGCTGTTCATCGTCTGGTGGACGATGCGCGGTCCCAAGTGACGCCGGCGCGCCGCGCGCGCGGGCGCCGCCCGGGCGTCAGTGCAGCGTGCGCGGCATCGACAGCGCGAACTCCGCAATGCTCGCATCGAAGCGCTCGCCGTCCTCGGTCACGAACAGGTAGCTGCCGTGCATCGTGCCGGTCGGCGTGTCGATCTGGCTGCCGCTGGTGTACTCGAAGGTCTGGCCAGGACGCAGCAGCGGCTGGTGCCCGACCACCCCCAGGCCCTTGACCTCCTTGACCCGGCCGTTGCCGTCCTCGATCACCCAGTGCCGGCTGATCAGCTGGGTGGGCACCGCCCCGGCGTTGGTGATGGTCATCGTGTACGCGAACGCGTAGACGCCCTGTTCCGGGTTCGACTGCTCTGGAAGATAGCGGCTCTGCGATGCGATCTTGATGTCGTGTTTCTTGTCCGTGGCCACGTTCGGCTCCCCTTACAATCGCATTCTATTGAATCGTGCCGCCGTCATGAACAAGACCCTGAGGATCGCTCCGAGCTTGCTTTCCGCTGATTTCTCGCGCCTCGGCGACGAGGTGCGCGCGGTCGAGGCGGCCGGCGCCGACCTGATCCACTTCGACGTGATGGACAACCATTACGTGCCCAACCTCACGATGGGCCCGATGGTCTGCGCCGCGATCAGGCCGCACACCACCCTGCCCATCGACGTCCACCTGATGGTCGAGCCCGTCGATCGCCTCGCAGCCGACTTCGCCAAGGCGGGCGCCAACCTCATCACCTTCCACCCCGAGGCCTCGGGGCACGTCGACCGCACGCTTCAACTCATCCGGGATGCCGGATGCCGCGCGGGCCTTGTGTTCAACCCCGCGACGCCGCTGCACTGGCTCGATCACGTGATGCACCGGCTCGACATCGTACTGCTGATGTCGGTCAATCCGGGCTTCGGCGGGCAAAGCTTCATCGATTCCGCATTGCCCAAGCTGCGCGAGGTGCGCCGGCGTATCGATGCGCACGTCGCCGACGCAGGCCAGCCGATCTGGCTCGAGGTCGACGGCGGCGTCAAGGTCGACAACATCGCCGCGATCGCCGCGGCCGGCGCCGACACCTTCGTGGCCGGCTCCGCGGTGTTTGGCTCGCCCGACCCGGGCGGCGGCTACGCCGGCGTGATGCAGCGGCTGCGCGCCGCCGCGGCCGGGCGCTGATGCCACCGCCCGCCGTCGCGCCGCGGCTGCGGGCCCGGGCCGTGATCATCGACCTCGACGGCACCCTGCTCGACACGGCGGCCGACCTCGCCGCCGCGACCAACCTGATGCTGGTCGAGCTCGGCCTGCAGCCGCTGCCGGAGTCGACCGTCGCGTCCTACGTCGGCAAGGGCGCGGGGGTGCTGGTGCATCGTGCGCTCGGCGGCGGCCTCGCGGCGCGCGTGGACGGCGGGCTGCACGCCCGCGGCTACGCCGCGTTCATGCGCCACTACACACTCGAGAACGGCCGCCATGCGCGCGCCTATCCCGGCGTGCGCGAGGGGCTGGACGCGATGCGCGCCAAGGGCCTGCGGCTGGCCTGCGTGACCAACAAGCCGCAGGCCTTCGCCGATCCGCTGCTCGCGCGCTGCGGCCTGGCCGGCGACTTCGAGCTGGTCCTGGGCGGCGATGCGCTGCCCCGGCACAAGCCCGATCCGATGCCGATGCTGCACGCCGCGCATCGGCTCGGCGTGTCGGCGGGCGCGGTGGTCGCGATCGGCGACTCGGTCAACGACGCGCTCGCGGCGCGCGCCGCGGGCATGGCGGTGTTCGCGGTCCCCTACGGCTACAACGAGGGCCGCGACGTGCGATCGCTGGATGTGGATGGTATAGTCGATTCGCTCCTCGACGCCGCCCGGCTGATCGACCCGATCGATTGAACGGCGTCCGGCGGCCCCGGTTCGCCGGGCCGCGCACTGCATCCCCTCTCACCGTCCACTCGCCCGATCACGCCCCACCGCATGCATCCGGAACAGGATCTCGTCGACGCCAGGCCCTGGTGCGCCTGGCTGTGGTGGTGCTGGCGCTGATCCGCCGAGCACCGCCGGCCCTCGCCTCATGGCGCCGGGCGCTTCCGACGACACCGCCGCGCGCGCCGCGCGGGCCGACCCCGACGAGGGATGCATGACCGAGATCGAATTCAGGGCACTCGCCGCCCAGGGCTACAACCGGATCCCGTTGCTGGCCGAGTGCCTGGCCGACCTGGACACGCCGTTGTCGCTCTACGTGAAGCTCATCGACCGACAGCGGCGCGGCAACAGCTTCCTCCTCGAGTCGGTGGTCGGCGGCGAGCGCTTCGGTCGCTACTCCTTCATCGGTCTGCCCGCGCGCACGCTGGTGCGCGCCACCGCCGACGCCATCGAGGTGGTGCGCGACGGCGAGGTGATCGAGTCCTCGCGCGGCGACCCGCTCGAGTTCGTGCGGGCCTACCAGAAGCGCTTCAAGGTCGCGCTGCGGCCCGGGCTGCCCCGCTTCTGCGGCGGTCTGGCGGGCTACTTCGGCTACGACGTCGTGCGCTTCATCGAGCCGCGCCTGGGGCCGTCCGACAAGCCCGACCCCATCGGCACGCCGGACGTGCTGATGCTGCTGGTCGACGAGCTCGCGATCGTCGACAACCTGCGCGGCAAGCTCTACCTGATCGTCTACGCAGACCCTTCGTTGCCCGACGCCTTCTCCAGGGCGCGCCGCCGGCTGCGCGAGCTGCAGGCGCGCCTCGCGCAGCCGGCGGTCGAGCCCGAGGACCGTGCGCTGCCCGAGGGCGAGGTCCGCCGCGAGTTCGGGCGCGAGGACTATCTCGCCGCCGTTGCCCGCGCCAAGGAGTACATCGTCGCGGGCGACGTGATGCAGGTCCAGGTCGGCCAGTGCCTGCGCAAGCCCTACGCCCATTCGCCGCTGTCGCTGTACCGCGCGCTGCGCTCGATCAACCCGTCGCCCTACATGTACTACTACGACTTCGAGGGCTTCCAGGTGATTGGCGCATCGCCCGAGATCCTGGTCCGCCAGGAGGCGGTCGAGGCGGCCGATGCGCAGGGCAGCGTCGTCCACCAGGGTACCCGCGTCACCATCCGCCCCATCGCGGGCACCCGCCGCCGCGGCCTGACGCCGGCGCAGGACGACGCGCTCGCCGCCGAGCTGCTGGCCGATCCCAAGGAGCGTGCCGAGCACCTGATGCTGATCGACCTCGCGCGCAACGACATCGGACGGATCGCGCGGATCGGCACCGTGAAGGTCACCGACCGGATGGTCATCGAGAAGTACTCCCACGTGCAGCACATCGTGTCCAACGTCGAGGGCATGCTGCTCCCCGATCTCGACGCGATCGACGTGCTGCGCGCGACCTTTCCCGCCGGGACCCTCACCGGCGCTCCCAAGGTGCGCGCGATGGAGATCATCGACGAGCTCGAGCCGGTCAAGCGCGGCATCTACGGCGGCGCCTGCGGCTACATCAGCTGGTCGGGCGAGATGGACGTCGCGATCGCGATCCGCACCGGCGTGCTCAAGGACGGCGTACTCAACGTGCAGGCCGCCGCCGGGGTCGTGTACGACTCCGTTCCCGAGGCCGAGTTCCAGGAGACCGAGGTCAAGGCGCGCGCGGTGCTGCGCGCCGCCGAGCTCGTCGAGGAAGGCTTCACACGCGAGCTGTGATCGCCGGCGCTCAGCGCGGGCGGGCGAGCACCATGCCCCAGTAGGTCCGGTAGGTGTTGGACGAGGTGGCCTGGACGAGCGACACGCCGATGTCCGTGAAGTTCGGGTTCATCACGTTCACGCAGTGGCCGGGGCTGTCCAGCCAGCCCTTCACCACGCTCGCGACGTCGGCATAGCCGGCCGCGATGTTCTCGCCGACCGTCGACCATGCGTAGCCGGTCGCGGTGAGCCGGTCGCCGACCGTCGAGCCGTTCGCGCCGGCGTGGCTGAAGAGGTTGTTCTGCTGCAGGTACTGCGCCTGGGCGAGCGCGGCCTGCTCGGCCTGCGCCTGCCACTTCAACGGTCCGGCGGCCGCGAAGGCCGTGGTGCCGCAGTTGCGCGCCACCGCCCGTGCAGCGTTCACCGCTTCCAGCATCTGGTCGGCGAAGCTCTTGGTCGCCGTGGCCGGCAGCGCCGCAGTGGGTGTCGTCTCGACCAGGGCCGCGGTGTTCGCGGTCTGCGCGACCGGCGCCGCGGCGGGTGTCGCCGTCGATGCGGGCCCGGCGTCGCCACCACCGCCGCAGCCCGCGAGCAGCGCGGACGCGAGCGCACCCACGAGCCAGAGCGCCCGCGACACCTGTACCGCCCCGCCGTCCTGCCGCATCGCTGCCCGGTTCCGTCATCGACCCGGACACGACGCTATCGTGCCGTGGCGCCTGCGCGGGCAAGGGTCCGATCGATGGCGGGAGGGCGGGGGCGGGCGGCGTGGCGTCGATGCCGCACGCCGGTGCCGCCCCCTCGTCGGCCCACGCGGTTGGCGCGGCGCGCAAACCGGGCGATACTATGGCCATGGTCGTGTCCGATTCCCTCCTGTCCCGCTCGGTTGCCGCCCCCGGCTCCTGGCGCTGGCGCAAGCCAGCCGCCTGACCCCCCGCGAGCGCCCGCGAAACGGCGCATCCCGATCCCCACCCCTCGCGGCCCAGCCGTAACGCGTCCGCCGTGACCGCGATGCACGTCGCCGGGCGGGATCCCGACGCAAGAGACCCAGGCAGGAACAGCCATGCCCGGCATGAGCAAGTTCTTGTGGGTTAGCGGCCAGTTGGCCGAGGTGCAGCGACGTCAACGTGCCGATGCGCTGGTGCGAGCAACACCCGGCGCGCGAGCGGCGCGAACTCTGGGTGACCACTGCCGACGGCCAGGACATCCAGCCCATCGTCCACAGCCGCCTGATGCCGGCTCGCCGTGGCCACCTCGTACTCGGCGTGCTGCACGGAGGGCAGCTGTTCGGCCTTCGCAACCTCACCACCGGCGAGCAGGTGAACCTCGTGCGCAGCGATCCGCCACTTCTGTGGCGGCGGTGCGATGGCGTGGGGCCCGCGTTGCTCGTCGCTGCGTCTTTGATGGCGGGGGGTGCGGAATGGGCCCTGGCCGGCGCCGTCGCCACGTTGTTGGCCTTGCTCCATGCGCCCGCGCTGATGGTCGGGCGATGGATCAGGCGGCGCCTGCTCGCCGGAGGCGTGGACCGCGCCATCGACTCGGCGCAGCGGTAGGCCGCGGTGCATCATTGCCTGCGCCGCGTGAAGTAGGTCCTTCGCCGGCTGCTCCTCCGGGCTGGCGTCTCTGGGCGTTTGGTGACACATCGGTCGCCTACTGCACGGCGCGTCGCGCGCTCGGCCTGGTGTCGATGGATGCGGTCCGAGCCGTATACATCCGTATCAATTGATACAGCCGGCACCGGCACCGCGCCGCCCAGGTCTTCCGCCCGTGCATCCATTGCTTATTGACTTTTATCGTATCTTTGATAAATTATCGGGAAACCGATACTATGAGATAAAGTGATCTACTTCCCCCGTGAAACGCTGGCGCAAGAACTCGTGGCGGCACTGCGGGGCCAAGCCGTCTTTGGCGACGCGCACAACGGCCTGTTCTTGGCAGCACCCCGCCGCACGGGCAAGTCCACCTTCCTGCAGGCCGACCTGAAGCCGGCGCTCGAGGCGGCCGGCGCGGTGGTGGCTTACGTGGACCTATGGGCCGACCCCCGGCGCGACCCAGGCGTGCTGATCGCAGACGCCATCGCGCGCGCGCTGGCGCCGAGGCTGGGTGTGGTGAGCCGGGCGGCCAAGGCAGCGGGCCTGGATAGCGTGACGATCGCCGGCACGCTGAAGATCGACGTCAGCAAGATCGGCAAGATCGACGGCGTGACCCTGCCCGATGCCTTGCGTGCGCTGCACGAGGCCGCCAAGGCACCGGTGGCGCTGATCGTGGACGAGGCGCAACATGCGCTCACCAGCGAGGCCGGTGAGGCCACGATGTCGGCGCTGAAGTCCGCCCGCGATCAGCTCAACCGGCCGGGTGAGGTGAACCTGATGCTGGTGATGTCAGGCTCCGATCGCGACAAGCTGCTGCGTCTGGTCAACACCAACGGCGCGCCGTTCTACGGCTCGCAGATCTCGCGCATGCCGCCATTGGGCCCCAACTTCATCGACCATGTGTCGCGCCTCATCACTGCACAGCGGCCCGACTTGGCGCCGGTGGACTCAGCCCAGCTCCTACAGGCCTTCGAGCGCTTTGGCCACCGACCTCAATTCTTCATGGAAGCGCTGGGTCAGGCCCTGAGCCCGCTGTCGGGGCTGCAGGGTGTGCGTTTTGAGGTGGCCGTGCTCGAAGCCGCGCGCCGCCGCCAGGAAGACGACGAGGCGCAGATGGAATCCGAATACCTCGCGCTCAAACCACTGGAGCAGGCAGTGCTGTGGCGCTTGCTGGAGCAGGGATCGCGCTTTCGCCCCTACGACGGCGAAGCGCTGCGCTTCTACCGCGATCGGGTGCCCAGCAAGGTGACCCCTCAGATGGCGCAGCGCGCGCTGGAATCGCTGCGCGAGCGCACGCCGGCCCTGGTGTGGAAGTCAGTCCGCGGCGAGTACTCCGTGGACGACGCTGCCATGTACCGTTGGTTCGAACAACGCGTGGGCGCAGGCAGTTGGCCGCCGCAGGACCCGCAGGGCGAGTTGATGCTGCCGGATGACGAGGCCGACCCGAAACCATGATCGACGACATCAAGAAGACGCTCTGGGCCACCGCCGACAAGCTGCGCGCCAACATGGACGCTGCCGAGTACAAGCACCTCGTGCTCGGCCTCATCTTCGTCAAGTACATCTCCAACACCTTCAGTGCCAAGCGCGCCGAGCTGACCCGCCGGTTTGCCGATCCGGCCGATGAATACTTCCTGCCCGACAGCACGCCCGAGTTGCTGGTTGGTGAACTTGAAGACCGCGACTACTACCGCGAGGTCAACGTCTTCTGGGTGCCCGAAGCTGCACGTTGGGAGGCGCTGCGCGCCACCGCCAAGCAGCCCGACATCGGCAAGCGCATCGACGACGCGCTGTCGTTGATCGAGGCCGAAAACCCCAAGCTCAAAGGCATCCTCGACAAGCGCTTTGCCCGCGCGCAATTGCCCGACGGCAAGCTGGGCGAGCTGGTGGACCTGGTGTCCACCATTGGCTTCGGTTCGTCGGCGGCCGAAGCGCGCGACGTGCTGGGCCAGGTCTACGAATACTTCCTGGGCATGTTCGCCAGCGCCGAGGGTAAGCGCGGCGGCCAGTTCTACACGCCGCGCAGCATCGTCAAGACGCTGGTGGCGGTGCTGGCGCCACACCACGGCAAGGTCTACGACCCCTGCTGCGGCAGCGGCGGCATGTTCGTGCAGAGCGAAGAGTTCATCGAAGCGCACGGCGGCAAGATCGGCGACGTGGCCATCTTCGGCCAGGAGGCCAACCCCACGACCTGGCGACTGGCGGCGATGAACCTGGCCATCCGTGGCATCGACTTCAACCTGGGCCGCGAGCCAGCCGATACCTTCACGCGCGACCAGTTCCCCGACCTGCGCGCCGACTTCATCCTGGCCAACCCGCCCTTCAACGTCAGCGACTGGTGGCACGCCAGCCTGACGGGCGACGCACGCTGGTACTACGGCGACCCGCCGCAAGGCAACGCCAACTACGCCTGGCTGCAGCACATGCTGCACCACCTGAAGCCCGGTGGCCGCGCCGGCATCGTGCTGGCCAACGGCAGCATGAGTTCGAGCCAGAACAACGAAGGCCAGATCCGCGCGGCGATGGTCGAGGCCGACGCGGTGGAGGTGATGATCGCGCTGCCGGGGCAGTTGTTCTTCAACACGCAGATTCCGGCCTGCCTGTGGTTCCTGGCGAAGGGCAAGCGCGCGCGGGAGGGCGAGGTGCTGTTCATCGATGCGCGCAAGCTCGCGGTAATGATCAGCCGGGTGCAGTGCGAGCTGACGGATGAGGTAATCGACCGCATCGCAGGGACCGTGGCCGCATGGCGCGCCGATGCCGGCGCGGGCGACTACGCCGATGTGGCGGGTTACTGCCGCAGCGTGAAGCTGGCCGAGATTGCCGAGCACGGGCATGTGCTGACGCCGGGGCGCTACGTGGGCGCCGAGGCGGTGGACGACGATGATGAGGGCTTCGAGGCCAAGATGCAGGCGCTGACCGAGAAGCTGGGGGAGCAGATGGCGAAGGGGGCGGAGTTGGACTCCCTGATTCGGACGAAGCTTGGCGCGCTCGGGTATGAGTTCTGAAGTGGATTGGACCCGTCTGACGTTGCAGCAGGCGGGCGTCAGTCTGATTGACTGCGACCATCGGACGCCGCCGGCTGCCGCGGAAGGATTCCCGTACATCGCCATTCCGCAGCTCAAAGACGGACATGTCGATCTCAACGGTGTGAGGCGCATCGCGCCCGCCGATTACGTCGAGTGGACGAAGAAGCTCAAGCCTCGCGCCAATGACGTGATTGTTGTTCGTCGCTGCAATTCAGGCGACAGCGCGCTCGTGCCGGTTGGGCTTGATTGTGCGATCGGGCAGAACCTTGTCGTGCTGCGGTCGAACGGTGTAGCAATCGAACCGACGTTTCTCCGGTGGCTAGTACGAGGTCCTGACTGGTGGGATCAGGTTGCGAAGTTCATCAATGTTGGCGCCGTCTTCGACAGCCTACGGTGCCGTGACATTCCGAACTTCGAACTGACGGTTCCGCCACTGACTGATCAGCGTGCGATTGCTGCGCTGCTCAATACGCTTGACGACCGCATCGCCCTCCTGCGCGAAACCAACGCCACCCTCGAAGCCATCGCGCAGGCGCTGTTCAAGTCGTGGTTCGTCGACTTCGATCCCGTTCGCGCGAAGCTGCAAAGCTTGTCGCCGGTCGGCATGGACGAAGCAACCGCGGCCTTGTTTCCGGACAGCTTCGAGGAGTCGGCGTTGGGGTTGGTGCCAACGGGGTGGACGGTGCAGCCCGTCGGCGATGCAGTCGAGTGCGTTGGCGGCGCTACACCCGATACGAAGGACCCAAGCTATTGGAGCCCTGAAGAGCATGCATGGACCACGCCCAAGGACCTTTCAGGGCTGCCGGCGCCTGTGCTGCTGAGTACCGAGCGGCGACTATCGACCAAAGGACTCGCGAAGATTGGCTCCGGTCTGCTGCAGGTTGGAACGTTGCTGATGTCATCGCGAGCGCCGATCGGCTATCTCGCCATTGCCCAGGTTCCGGTAGCCATCAATCAGGGCTACATCGCCATGCTGCCGGGTAACCTGCTGCCGCCGCTCTACATGCTCTTCTGGTGTCAGCAGAACATGGAGGGCATCAAGTCACGCGCCAACGGATCGACCTTCATGGAGATCAGCAAGAAGGCGTTTCGGCCCATCCCTGCATTGGTGCCCTCGTCAGCCGTGGTCGAGGCATTCCTGGCGATTGCGTCGCCGCTGTTTGATCGGCTGGTTGCGAACGAACGCGCGGCTCAGACGCTTGCAATTCTGCGCGACACCTTGCTTCCGCGCCTCATCTCCGGCCAACTTCGCATGCCACAAGCTGAATTTGCAGAGGCCTGATGCACATCCTGTTCGTCGACGAATCCGGATCCCCGCCCGAGCGCGAGAAGGCAGCACAGCAGCCGTTCTTTGTGCTGGGCGGTATCGTCATCCCGGAGGACATCTGGGCAAAGATGGCGGGCGACCTGGCCCGGCTGAAGGCGCAATTCAAGATCGACGGCGAGATCAAGTGGCGTTACTTCGCGCCAGACCGGGGTGGGAAGGCCCACGCACTGTCGCATCTCTCGGGCGCGGAACGCGAAGCCCTTCGGACGCAGCTCTATCAGGTGATCGGCAGGTACAAGTCCGTTCGCCTGATCTGCGTGGTCACCAACACGGAACTGGCCTACAAGCAGGCCTACATCACGTCAGGCGACGATCTCTACTGGTACAGCTACAAGCAGTTGACCGAGCGCTTCCAGTACTACCTACAAGACTTGGAGCGTACCGTCGGGCAGAAGCTCAACGGCATCGTGGTCTGTGACCATCGCGGGCCGAAGGACGATGAGCGCCTGCGTGAGTTGCACCACAAGCTGCTGAGCAGCGCGAAGAGCACGATCTCTTCGTACGGCAACATGGTCGAGGGGCTCTTCATCGCGCCGTCGCACTTGAGCGTGGGCATCCAGTTCGCCGACATGGTGGCCGGTGCTGTCTTTCGCGCCTACAAGGCCCAGGACAAACGCTTCGAGGAACAGATCAAGCCAGCATTCCGAACCTCGCCCAAGGGCAAGATCGACGGCTATGGCTTGGTGAAGTTTCCGAAGGGCTGGTAGTGCGGAGCCGCACCACAGCAGGAAGAGGGCGCCGTGTTGGGGTTGCCCCCAAACCTGCTGGTATCGGCGCAGTCACGGCGTGAGCGAATGGTACCAGCAGGTGTCTAGAAAGCGAAACGCCCCGGTCAACCCACCGAGGCTGTCGCGCCGACCAGCAGGCCATCGGCCCCGCGGCACCCGCCTGCCAAAGAAATCGAGATTTCTATGCACATGAGGACCGATATGCATAGAAAATCGCCTTTTCTGTACACGTCGAACCACCGCAAGCTCCGCCCATGCCCGCGCTCGCCCCGCTCGAACAGCTGAACCCGGCGCGTTTTGACGCGCCGGCCATCCTCAAGCGGCTGGCCAGCAGCAGCCGTGCGCTGGCCGAGCTGAAGGGCATTGCGGCATCGATTCCCAACCAGGGCATCCTGATCAACACCCTGGGCCTGCAGGAGGCGAAGGACAGCTCCGAGATCGAGAACATCGTCACCACGCATGACGAACTCTTCAAGGACGATGTGCTGCCCGAGGCCTTTGCCAATCCGGCCGCCAAGGAGGTTCTGCGCTACCGCCAGGCCCTGCGCGCGGGTTTTGCGCTGGTGCGCGCCAGTGGCTTGCTCACCGCCAACCACATCATCGAGATCCAGGGCGAACTGGAGCGCAACAACGCCGGCTTTCGAAAGCTGCCAGGCACTGCGCTGAAAGACGGCGGCGGGCAGACGGTGTACACGCCGCCGCAGGACCCGGCGGAGATCATCGAGCTGATGCGCGGTCTGGAACGCTTCATCAATACGTCCGAGCTGTTCTCGGCCGACCCGTTGATCAAGATGGCGCTGATCCATCACCAGTTCGAGAGCATCCACCCCTTCTATGACGGTAACGGCCGCACAGGGCGCATCGTCAATGTGCTGTACCTGGTGAAGGAGGGCCCGCTCGACATCCCGGTGCTCTACCTCAGCAGCCACATCGTGCGCACCAAGGCCGACTACTACCGCCTGCTGCAGACGGTGCGCGAGCAGGACCGCTGGGAAGAATGGGTGCTGTACATGCTGGAGGCGGTGGAGGTCACCGCCGGCCAAACCATTGCCACCATCCACGCCATCAAAGCGGCGCTGTTCGACTACAAGCACCGCATCCGCAGCGGCTTCAAGTTCTACAGCCAGGACTTGATCAACAACCTGTTCACGCACCCGTACACCAAGATCGAGTTCGTGCAGCGGGACTTGGGCGTCTCGCGGGTGACGGCCACCAAGCATCTCGACGCGCTGGCCGGAGGCGGCTTCGTGCGCAAGCACAGGATTGGCCGCGGCAACTACTACATCAACTTGGCCTTGAATGCTGTATTGCAGCCTCAGCCGGCCCAAGTGCTGCCGACGCCGGCGGCGCCATGACCGAAGACCAGCTCGAACAGGAGGCCTTGGGCTGGTTGGCCGACGTGGGCTACCAGCACCGCTACGGGCCCGAGTTGGCGCCGGACGGTAGCACGCCCGAGCGCAGCGACTACCGCCATGTGCTGCTGTTGGATCGGCTGCGCCGGGCCGTGGCCATGCTGAACCCCAACGTGCCGACGGCGGCGCGCGAGGATGCCGTCAAGCAGGTGGTGGACCTGGGCACGCCAGTGCTGCTGGCGGCGAACCGGCAGTTCCATCGGCTGCTGGTCACCGGCGTGCCGGTGCAGTACCAACGCGACGGCGAAACGCGGGGCGATTTCGTCAAGCTCGTCGATTGGGCCGCGCCTGCGCGCAACGAGTGGCTGGCGGTCAACCAGTTCTCCATCACCGGGCCGCACCACACGCGCCGGCCCGACATCGTCCTGTTCGTCAACGGCCTGCCGCTGGTGCTGATCGAGCTGAAGAACCCGGCCGACGCGAACGCCGATGTGTGGAAGGCCTTCCAGCAGATCCAGACCTACAAGGAACAGATAGCAGACGCCTTCCAGTACAACGAGGTGCTGGTCATCTCCGACGGCACTGATGCGCTGTTGGGCTCGCTGTCGGCGGACAGCGAGCGCTTCATGGCCTGGCGCACGATCGACGGCGTCACGCTCGACCCGCTGGGCCCCTTCAACGAACTGCAGACGCTGGTGCGCGGCGTGCTGGCGCCCGCTTACCTGCTGGACTACCTGCGCTTCTTCGTGCTGTTTGAAGACGATGGCGGCCTGGTCAAGAAGATCGCCGGCTACCACCAGTTCCATGCCGTGCGCGCGGCCATTGCCCAGGTGGTGGCAGCGTCCCGCCCCGACGGCCTGCCCAGCGTGCGCGGCAAAGGCGGCGTGGTGTGGCACACCCAGGGCAGCGGCAAGAGCATCACCATGACCTGCTTCGCGGCGCGGGTGATGCAAGAGCCGGCGATGGAGAACCCGACCATCGTCGTGATCACCGACCGCAACGACTTGGATGGCCAGTTGTTCGGCGTGTTTTCACTGGCGCAAGACCTGCTCCGAGAACGGCCGGTGCAGGCCGGCACGCGGCAGGAGCTGCGCGCGCTGCTGGGCAATCGCCCTTCCGGCGGCATCGTGTTCGCCACGATCCAGAAGTTCATGCCGGGCGAGGACGAAGATGCGTTTCCGCTGCTCTCGGACCGCCACAACATCGTCGTCATCGCCGACGAGGCGCACCGTACGCAGTACGGATTCGAGGCCAAGCTGAAGACTCTGAAACAGCGGCCTTTGACGACCGAGCTGACGACCGGCGCCGGTGAACCTTCGCCGCACAAGGTCGAATTCGCGCCCACCGTCGACCGCTACCAGGTCGGCTACGCCCAACACCTGCGCGATGCGCTGCCCCACGCCACGTTCGTGGCCTTCACCGGTACACCGGTGTCGGGCGAGGACCGCGACACGCGGGCCGTGTTCGGCGACTACATCAGCGTCTACGACATGCAGCAGGCCAAGGAAGATGGCGCCACCGTGGCCATCTACTACGAGAGCCGGCTGGCCAAGCTGGGGCTGAAGGCCGACGAGCTGGCCACCATCGACGATGAAGTGGACGAGCTGGCCGAGGACGAGGAAGAGAGCCAGCAGGCCAAGCTCAAGAACCGCTGGGCGGCCCTGGAGAAAGTGGTCGGCGCCGAGCCCCGCATCGCCAGCGTGGCGGCCGATCTGGTGGCGCACTTCGAGGAGCGCAACAAGGCCCAGACCGGCAAGGCCATGGTGGTGGGCATGAGCCGCGACATCTGCGTCCACCTCTACAACGAGATCATCAAACTGCGGCCTGATTGGCACAGCGCCGACCCCGAGCAAGGCGCCATCGAGATCGTGATGACCGGCTCGGCAAGCGACAAGGCGCTGCTGCGCCCGCACATCTACAGCGCGCAGGTGAAGAAGCGTCTGGAAAAGCGCTTCAAGAACCCGGGCGACCCGCTGCGCATGGTGATCGTGCGCGACATGTGGCTGACCGGCTTCGATGCACCGTGCGTGCACACGCTCTACATCGACAAGCCGATGAGGGGCCACAACCTGATGCAGGCTATCGCCCGCGTGAACCGGGTGTTCAAGGACAAGCAGGGCGGCTTGGTGGTGGACTACATCGGCATCGCCAATGAGCTGAAATCGGCGCTGAAGGAGTACACCGCAAGCAAGGGCCGCGGGCGACCCACGGTGGATGCGCATGAGGCGTACAGCGTGCTGGCCGAGAAGCTGGATGCGCTGCGCGGCATGCTGGCCGGTACGAACGGGCATGATTTCGACTACGGCGGGTTCCTCACAGGTGGCCACAAGACGCTGGCCGGCGCAGCCAACTTCGTTCTGGGCATCAAGGACGGCAAGAAGCGGTTCGCCGATCTGGCGCTGGCGATGAGCAAGGCGTTTACTTTGTGCTGCACACTCGACGAGGCCAAGGCGGTGCGAGAGGAGGTCGCCTTCTTCCAGGCCGTGAAGGTGATCCTGACCAAGCGCGAGCTCAGCCAGCAGAAGAAGACCGACGAGGCGCGCGAGCTGGCAATTCGCCAGATCATCAGCTCGGCCGTGGTGTCGGAAGAGGTGGTCGACATTTTCGACGCCGTGGGCCTGGACAAGCCCAACATCGGCATCCTCGACGACGCTTTCCTCGCCGAGGTGCGCAACCTGCCCGAGCGCAACCTGGCGGTCGAACTGCTGGAGCGGCTGCTCGAAGGCGAGATCAAGTCACGCTTTGCCGGCAACGTGGTCCAGAACAAGAAGTTCTCGGACATGCTGACGGACGTTGTGCAGCGCTACCAGAACCGGTCCATCGAAGCCGCGCAGGTGATGGAAGAGCTGGTACAGATGGCGAAGAAGTTCCGCGAGGCCGCAGCGCGAGGTGAGCAGCTTGGCCTGACCGAAGACGAAGTGCGCTTCTACGACGCGTTGGCCAACAACGAATCGGCCGTGCGCGAGCTGACCGACGAGACGCTGAAGAAGATTGCCCACGAGCTGGCCGAGAACCTGCGCAAGAATCTCAGCGTGGACTGGTCGGCGCGCGAGAGCGTGCAGGCCAAGCTGCGATTGATGGTCAAGCGCATCCTGCGCAAGTACAAGTACCCGCCAGATCAGCAGGACGCGGCGGTTGAGCTGGTGTTGCAGCAGGCGAAGGCGTTGGGGGAGGCGTGGGCGTAGAGATCGGCACAGCGTGCCAGCCCATGCGGCGCGCGCGCAACTGCATTCTTGTCGCGAGCGTGGGGCCAGCTTGATGCTGTTGACCGAACTCAGTACGGCACGAATTCCCGATGTCTACCAGCAGTTCGCTGCTGTCATCGGAGATTGCCACTGGAGGAACCGAATCGGCCAGCTCAAGCAAGAGATTCGCGGGAACCGATTCCTGGCGCAACACCTGGAGAGCGAGAACGCGCTGGCCTATCAGTTCGACCATCTCCGCGAGTTGACTGGCAAGTTCGGTCGTGTCCCGCCGTGGGAAGCCAACAACCACGCCGTCTACCCTGCTGCGAGTTTTGCTGCTCAGGTGTTGTCGATCATGGAGGCGTCGCCCAGGCAGTGGTGGCGTCCCCGGACGTGGTGTAGAAGCTGAGCGGTAAAGGCGGGCCCTTGCGGGGGTCATCGGTTCGTCCGGTAGGGTTGGAGTTACGAGGCTTCAACCAAACCGAATAGGTGAACCGATGACCGACGACAGGATGG
>CAYNRU010000046.1:0-83854 GCA_964399635.1 uncultured Bordetella sp. | reverse complement strand
AAGCAGCTCGGGTTCTCGGACCGGCGCCTCGCGGACCTCTGGCAGCTCGCCGAGGCGGACGTGCGGGCGCTGCGCGCGGAGCACGGGGTGCGGCCGGTCTACAAGCGCGTGGACACCTGCGCCGCCGAGTTCGCGACGCAGACCGCCTATCTCTACTCGACCTACGAGGACGAGTGCGAGGCCGCGCCGACCGACCGGAAGAAGGTGATCGTGCTGGGCGGCGGACCCAACCGCATCGGCCAGGGCATCGAGTTCGACTACTGCTGCGTGCACGCGGCCTTCGCGCTGCGCGACGCGGGGTACGAGACCATCATGGTCAACTGCAACCCCGAGACCGTCTCCACCGACTACGACACCTCCGACCGGCTCTACTTCGAGCCGCTGACGCTCGAGGACGTGCTCGAGATCGTCGACAAGGAAAAGCCGGTCGGCGTGATCGTGCAGTACGGCGGTCAGACGCCGCTCAAGCTCGCCAAGCCCCTGGAGGCCGCCGGCGTGCCGATCATCGGCACCAGCCCCGAGTCCATCGACATCGCCGAGGACCGCGAGCGCTTCCAGAAGCTGCTGGTCAAGCTGAACCTGCGCCAGCCGCCCAACCGCACCGCGCGCACCGAGGTCGAGGCGCTCGCGCTCGCGCAGGAGATCGGCTACCCGCTCGTGGTGCGGCCGAGCTACGTGCTCGGCGGGCGCGCGATGGAGATCGTCCACGAGCAGCGCGACCTCGAGCGCTACATGCGCGAGGCGGTCAAGGTGTCCAACGACAGCCCGGTGCTGCTCGACCGTTTCCTGAACGACGCGATCGAGGTCGACGTCGACTGCATCTGCGACGGCCAGCAGGTGCTGATCGGCGGCGTGATGGAGCACATCGAGCAGGCCGGCGTGCACTCCGGCGACTCCGCGTGCTCGCTGCCGCCGTACTCGCTGTCGCCCGGCATGATCGCCGAGCTCAAGCGCCAGACCGAGCTGATGGCGCGTGCCCTGAAGGTGGTCGGCCTGATGAACGTCCAGTTCGCGATCCAGCGCGACGCGAACGGCGCCGACACGGTCTTCGTGCTGGAGGTGAATCCGCGCGCCTCGCGCACGGTGCCCTTCGTGTCCAAGGCGACCGGCATCCAGCTCGCCAAGGTTGCCGCGCTCGCGATGGTCGGTGTCACGCTAGCCGAGCAGGGCGTCACCCGCGAGGTGGTTCCGCCCTACTACTCGGTCAAGGAGGCGGTGTTCCCCTTCGTCAAGTTCCCGGGGGTCGACACCATCCTCGGGCCCGAGATGAAGTCGACCGGCGAGGTGATGGGCGTGGGCTACAGCTTCGGCGAGGCCTTCGTGAAGTCGCAGCTCGGCGCGGGCGTCAAGCTGCCCACCGGCGGCGCCGCCTTCATCTCGGTCAAGGGCGGCGACAAGCCGCGCGCGGTCGAGTGCGCCCGCGGCCTGCACGAGCTCGGCTTCAGGCTGATCGCCACCCGTGGCACCGCCGCGTCGATCCTGGCCGCCGGCATACCGGTCGCTGTCGTGCACAAGGTGCAGGAAGGGCGCCCGAACGTGGTCGACATGATGAAGAACGGCGAGGTCTCGATGGTGATCAATACCGTCGAGGAGAAGCGCAGCGCGATCGCCGACTCGCGCGCGCTGCGCACCACCGCGCTCGCGCAGCGCGTCACCTACTACACGACCATCGCCGGTGCGCTGGCCGCGGTCGAGGGAATGCGGCACGTGCAGGGGCTGGAGGTGTACTCGCTGCAGGCGCTGCACGCCACGCTGGCTGCGTCGTCCTGAGCGGGGCGGCGGGGCGTCCCGCCGCTCGCGCCCGGGGTCGGGGTCCGCCGCGGGCGGCCCCGGTGCTAAGATCGATATGTTGTCGCCCTGGATGCTTCGTCCCGGGCGCGTTTTTTTTTAGGAGCACGATGTGAGCACGATCCCGTTGACGGTGCGCGGCGCGCAGCGGCTCAAGGACGAACTCCAGCGCCTGAAGGCGGTGGAGCGGCCGGCGGTCATCAACGCCATCTCCGAGGCGCGCGCCCAGGGTGACCTGTCGGAGAACGCCGAGTACGAGGCGGCCAAGGAGAAGCAGAGCTTCATCGAGGGCCGGATCGCCCAGGTCGAGTCCAAGCTCGCCGCGGCCCAGGTCATCGACCCTGCCACGCTCGACGCCGACGGCCGCGTGGTGTTCGGGGCGACCGTCGACCTCGAGGACCTCGAGGCCGGCGAGAAGGTGACCTACCAGATCGTCGGCGACGACGAGGCCGATATCAAGGAAGGCAAGATCTCGGTCTCGAGCCCGATCTCGCGCGCGCTGATCGGGCGGGTCGTCGGCGACATCGCGGTCGTCAAGGCCCCCGGCGGCCTCCGCGAGTACGAGGTCCTGGACGTCCGGTACCTGTAGCCGGCGTGGCGGTGCTCGGACCCCGGCGGGCGCCGGACGCGGGCGGGCGGGCCGGCGACGGCGCGCGTGTGCCGGTGGCGCCACGCGCGGGCGGCGCACCGGCCGTGCGAGCGCCGGTGCCGCGTGCCGAGCCTGAGGCTGCGCCGCGCAGTGGGGCGCCCGGGCCGCGGCTGGCGCCGCTGCGCGACGGCGCACCCGGGCCGCGCGAGGGTGTGGCGCTGCCGCGCGGGGTCGCGCCGATCGGGCGCGGCGGGGCGCCGGTGCCGCGGGCTGCGCCGCCGGCTGCCCTGGAAGAAGCGCCGGCGCCGCGGGCGGGCGCGCCGGCCGAACGTGATGAGGCCCCGGCGGGACGAGACGGCGCCCCGCCGGGACGAGATAGCCCCCCGGCGGGACGGGACGGCGCCCCGGCGGGCGCGCGGCCAGCCGGCCCGATCGAGCGGTTGACGGCGCCCGAGGTCTTGCTGGCCGCACCCGTGCCGCGGCCGACCGGGCCGCTGAGCGGCGCGGGCGAGCGCGTGATGCGCCCCGAGCCCTCGGCCGGGCGCGCGGCGCGCGGCCTGGCCGACCCATCGAAGGCGCCGCGGGCGGTGCGCGAGCCCGGGCCGACCGGGAACGAGGCCGGGGCGATCGGCTTGCGCCGTACCGGGGGCGTGTCCGGGTCGATGTGCGGGACCCCCGGCCGGGTGCGGCGCTTGGGCGCCGGCTTGCCGAGCGCGGCGAGCTTCTTGGGCACCGCGGCCACGCGGCGCCGGATCGGGGCGCGGGCGGGCTCCGCGGGCTCGGGCTGGCGCCGCCAGATCACCAGCAGCTTGCCGATCGACTGCACCAGCGCGCAGCCCAGCCGCTCCACCAGGGTGGCCCCGATCCGCTCGCGCGCGTCGCGGTCGTCGCCGAACACGCGTACCTTGACGAGGCCATGCGCGGTCAGCGCCCGGTCGGTCTCGGCGAGCACCGCGTCGGAGAGGCCCGCGTCGCCAATCCGGACCAGCGGATCGAGATCGTGTGCCTTGGCGCGCAAGGCGCGCCGCTCGGCGGACGACAGAGCAGGGGGGAGGGCCGCGTCGCGGTCTTCTGAAAGGGGTTCTGACATGGTGGAATTGTAGTCCAGCACTCGAATGGCGAAGAATCGGTCCAACAAGTCGTGGATACACGCGCACATCAACGATCCGTACGTGAAGCTCGCACAGCAGCGTCACTACCGGTCGCGGGCCGCGTTCAAGCTGCTCGAGATCGACGAGCAGGACACTCTGATCCGGCGGGGCATGACGGTCGTCGACCTGGGTTCGGCGCCCGGCGCCTGGTCGCAGGTGCTGCGCGAGAAGCTGGCGGGTCCGGGCGGCACGGTGGACGGCAGGATCCTCGCGATCGACATCCTCCCCATGGAGCCGATCGACCGGGTCGACTTCCTGCAGGGCGACTTCCGGGAGGACACGGTGCTCGCGCAGCTGGAGTCGATGCTGGGCGCAGCCCGGGTGGACCTTGTCCTTTCGGACCTCGCCCCCAACCTCTCCGGCGTGGGGCTGGCCGACGCCGCCCGGATGGGGCACCTGGCGGAGCTGGCGCTGGAGTTCTCGGTCCGGCACCTGCAACCGGGCGGCGCGCTGCTGATCAAGTGCTTCCATGGCAGCGGCTACAGCCAGATCGTGGAGTCGTTCAAGAAGGCCTTCGTGACCGTGGCGCCGCGCAAGCCAAAGGCCTCGCGCGACAAATCGGCCGAGACCTACCTGCTCGGCCGCGGGCTCAAGCGCAGCCCCCCGGAAACCCCGTCGTCATCCGGGGCTTGACGATGGACGGCCGGTCGGTCCGGGTGTCCGAATGGGCGTAGAATCTGTCTATCTGGCCTGGCGCCTGCCGGGCCGCGAAGGAGTGGTTCAGTGAACAACATGTTCTCCAAGGCTGCGGTCTGGCTGGTCATCGCACTGGTCCTGTTTACCGTGTTCAAGCAGTTCGACACGCGCCAGGTCCGGGGCGGCGACATGCCGTACTCGCAGTTCATGGACGAGGCGAAGGCCGGGCGCATCGACAGCGTCATCGTCGACGGCCGAACGCTGCGCGCCAAGACCAAGGAAGGCCGTGGCATGACGGTCTACTCGCCCGGCTCCGGCGATATCTGGATGATCTCCGACCTCATGAAGTACGGGGTCCAGGTCAACGCCAAACCCGAGGAAGAGCAGTCGCTGCTGATGAGCATCTTCATCTCCTGGTTCCCGATGCTGCTCCTGATCGGTGTCTGGGTGTTCTTCATGCGCCAGATGCAGGGCGGCGGGCGGGGCGGTGCGTTCTCGTTCGGCAAGAGCAAGGCCCGGATGCTCGACGAGGCCACCAACACGATCACCTTCGCCGACGTCGCCGGCTGCGACGAGGCCAAGGAAGAGGTGCACGAGCTCGTCGAGTTCCTGCGCGATCCGTCCAAGTTCCAGAAGCTCGGCGGCCGGATTCCGCGCGGCGTGCTGATGGTCGGCTCGCCCGGTACCGGCAAGACCCTGCTCGCGCGCGCCATCGCCGGCGAGGCCAAGGTTCCGTTCTTCTCCATCTCGGGCTCGGACTTCGTCGAGATGTTCGTCGGCGTGGGCGCGGCCCGTGTGCGCGACATGTTCGAGCAGGCCAAGAAGCACGCGCCCTGCATCCTGTTCATCGACGAGATCGACGCGGTCGGCCGCCAGCGTGGCGCGGGCCTGGGCGGTGGCAACGACGAGCGCGAGCAGACGCTCAACCAGCTGCTGGTCGAGATGGACGGCTTCGAGACCGGCCAGGGCGTGATCGTGATCGCGGCCACCAACCGGCCCGACGTGCTCGACCCGGCGCTGCTGCGTCCAGGCCGCTTCGACCGTCAGGTCGTGGTGCCGCTGCCGGACATCCGGGGCCGCGAGCAGATCCTGAACGTCCACATGCGCAAGGTCCCGATCGCCCCGGACGTCAAGGCCGACGTGATCGCCCGGGGCACACCCGGCATGTCGGGTGCCGACCTCGCCAACCTGGTCAACGAGGCGGCGCTGTTCGCCGCCCGCCGCACCGGCCGGCTGGTCGAGATGATCGATTTCGAGCGCGCCAAGGACAAGATCATCATGGGTGCCGAGCGGCGCTCGCTGGTGATGCCCGAGGAGGAGCGCCGCAACACCGCGTACCACGAGTCCGGCCACGCGATGGTCGCGCGTATGCTGCCCAAGACCGACCCCGTCCACAAGGTCACCATCATCCCGCGTGGCCGTGCGCTGGGCGTCACCATGCAGCTGCCCCTCGAGGACCGCTACAGCATGGACCGCGACCGCATGCGCAACATGATCTCGGTGCTCTTTGGCGGGCGCATCGCCGAGGAGGTGTTCATGAACCAGATGACCACCGGCGCCTCCAACGACTTCGAGCGCGCCACGGCGCTGGCCCGCGACATGGTCACGCGTTACGGCATGAGCGACACGCTCGGCCCGATGGTCTACGCCGAGAACGAGGGCGAGGTCTTCCTCGGCCGCTCGATCACCAAGACGACCAACATGTCCGAGGAGACCATGCGCATGGTCGACTCCGAGATCCGCAAGATCATCGACGAGCAGTACTCGGTCGCCCGCAAGATCATCGAGGACAACCGCGACAAGATCGAGCTGATGACGAAGGCGCTGCTCGAGTGGGAGACCATCGACGCCGAGCAGATCGAGGACATCGTCGCGGGCCGCCCGCCGCGTCCGCCCAAGGACCGTGGTCCGCAGCCGGGCAGCGGCACGCCGCCGCCGCCCGCGCCGCTGGCGGGCGTGGCACCCAACGCGCCGGCCGCACCCGCCGCCAACTGAGGCCGAACGGGTTCGCACGACGGGGCCGGCGGCGCATACCGCCGGCCCCGTTCGTTTTCTCACTGCCTCTGATGGCCCTTGCCGTCCCCGCCGGCGCCCTGCGTTGACCGCCTCGCCTGCCCCCGACCTGTTTCGCTGCGGACGCTACGCGTTCACGCCCGGCCGGCCGCTGGTGATGGGCGTCGTCAACCTCACCACCGACTCCTTCTCCGACGGCGGGCGCTGGCTGGATCCGGCAGCCGCCGTGGCGCAGGCGATCAGGCTGATCGACGAGGGCGCCGACCTGCTGGACTTCGGCGCCGAGTCGACCCGCCCCGGCGCGCCGCCGGTGCCGCCCGAGATCGAGCTGCAGCGCCTGCTGCCGGTGATGCGCGCGCTGTCCGACTGCGGCCGGCCCCTGTCCATCGACACCCGCAAGCCCGAGGTGATGCGGGTCGTGCTCGCGCACGGTGCCGACATGATCAACGACGTATCGGGCTTCGCGACGCCGGCGGCCGTAGACGCCGTACGTGCCAGCCAGGCGGGCTGTTGCGTGATGCACATGCTGGGCGACCCGTTGACGATGCAGCAGGCCCCCGTCTATCGGGACGTCGTCGTGGAGGTCCGCGACTGGCTTGCCGCGCGGGTCGAGGCGCTGCAGCATGCCGGTATCGACCGTTCGCGGATCGTGGTCGACCCGGGCATCGGCTTCGGCAAGACCCTCGAGCACAACCTCGCGCTGATCGCGCGGCTGCCGGCGCTTGCGGCGAGCGGGCTGCCGGTGCTGGTGGGCGTGTCGCGCAAGTCGATGGTCGGCGCGCTGACCGGCCGCGAGGTCGGCCAGCGGCTGCCGGGCAGCCTCGCCGCGATGCTGGCGGCGGTGGCGGGGGGGGCCCGGATCGTGCGCGTGCACGACGTGGCCGCGACCCGCGACGCGCTGGCGGTCTGGGGTGCGATCGAGGCGGCGAGGTCCGCCGACACCATACGGAAGGAGTGAACCGATGGCACGCAGGTACTTCGGAACGGACGGCGTGCGCGGTCGCGTCGGCGAGCCGCCGATCACGCCCGAGTTCGTGATGCGGCTCGGCTACGCCGCGGGCCGCGTGCTCGCGCAGCGCACCGGCACGCGTCCGGCGGTACTGATCGGCAAGGACACCCGCATCTCCGGCTACCTGCTGGAGGCGGCGCTGGAGGCGGGCTTCTCGGCCGCTGGCGTCGACGTGATGCTGTCCGGGCCCCTGCCCACGCCCGCCGTGGCCTACCTGACGCGGGCGCTTCGCCTGTCGGCCGGCGTGGTGATCAGCGCCTCCCACAATCCGTACGACGACAACGGCATCAAGTTCTTCTCGGCCGACGGCAACAAGCTGCCCGACGAGACCGAGGAGCGCATCGAGTCGGCGCTCGAGGAGCCGATGGGCTGCGTGCGCTCCGAACGCCTGGGTCGCGCCAAGCGGATCGAGGACGCCGCCGGTCGCTACATCGAGTTCTGCAAGAGCACCTTCCCCTCCGACCTCGACCTGCGCGGCCTGAAGCTGGTGGTCGACTGCGCCCACGGCGCCGCCTACCAGACCGCACCGCACGTGTTCCACGAGCTGGGCGCCGACGTGGTCCAGGTGGGCACCTCGCCCAACGGCCTGAACATCAACGACGGGGTCGGGGCGACGCATCCCGAGACGCTCTGCAAGGCGGTGCTCGAGCACCGGGCCGACCTCGGCATCGCGCTCGACGGCGACGCCGATCGGCTGCTGATGTGCGACGCCGCCGGCCGGCTCTACAACGGCGACGAACTGCTCTACCTGATCGTCAGGGACCGTGCGCGCCAGAAGCACGTCGAGGGCGCGGTCGGTACGCTGATGTCCAATTTCGGGCTGGAGCAGGCCTTCGAGCGGCTCGGGGTGGGCTTTGCGCGCGCCAAGGTCGGTGACCGCTACGTGCTCGAGACGATGCAGCAGCGTGGCTGGCTCTACGGCGGGGAGAGCTCCGGCCACCTGCTGTGCCTCGACTGCCACACCACCGGCGACGGCACCATCAGCGCGCTGCAGGTGCTCACCGCGATCAAGCGCAGTGGTCAGTCGCTCGCACAGCTGACCGCCGAGCTGACGCTCTTCCCGCAGAAACTCGTCAACGTGAAGATCCCCAAGGGCTTCGACTGGGAAGGCCACGCGGGCTTCAGGAAGGCCTGGGAGCAGGCCGAGGCCGAGCTCGGACGCGACGGCCGGATCCTGATCCGTCCCTCCGGCACCGAGCCGCTGCTGCGCGTGATGGTCGAAGCGCCGAGCGATGCGATCGCCGAGCGGCTCGCGGGCCGTATCGCCGGCACGATCGCCTCCTGAGCCCAGGCCGCGGCGGTCGTGGCGGGCTCGCGAATCGGCTACAATCCAAGAATTGCGGGGCGTAGCGCAGCCTGGTAGCGCACCTGATTTGGGATCAGGGGGTCGGAAGTTCGAATCTTCTCGCCCCGACCAGAAGACAGCGAAGCAGGCGAGGGTTGGCTCTCACGAGGAGCCGGCCCTTTTTTGCATGAGGCTCCCGGCGCCCGTCCCGGGCGCCATGTCGGCCAAATGCGCTAGACTGCCGGTATCGGCGATCCGTCGCCGGATCGGCATCAAGTCCTCCCGACGATTCGCTCTGCCCGTAGCTCAGCTGGATAGAGCATCGGCCTTCTAAGCCGAGGGTCACAGGTTCGAGTCCTGTCGGGCAGGCCAGGTTCGCTCGCCGCAGCCCATGGCTGCGGTGGTCACGGTGGTGGCTGTAGCTCAGTTGGTAGAGTCCTGGATTGTGATTCCAGTTGTCGCGGGTTCGAGTCCCGTCAGCCACCCCACCTAATCCCAGTCGACGACCCCCGCGCATGTAATGCAGGCCGAGGGTCGGCTCCCCCTGTCCGGTGTCCGTCAGGCGAAGCCCTTCGGGATCAGCCCGTGCTCGCGGGCCTGCCGCGACAGGTCCTCGCGGAAGTCGGGGTGGGCGAGCGAGATCATCGCGCGGGCGCGCTCGGGCACCGACTTGCCCTTGAGGTTGACCATGCCGAACTCGGTCACCACGTACATCATGTCGCTGCGCGGTGCGGTGACCACATTGCCCGGCGACAGGTTCAGCACGATGCGGCTCTTGCGCACGCCGTGTCGCTCGTAGGTGGACGACAGGCACACGAAGGACTTGCCGCCCCGGGACGCGTAGGCGCCGCGCACGAACTGCAGCTGGCCGCCGGTGCCGCTGATGTGGCGATGCCCGTCGGACTCGCTCGCCGCCTGGCCCTGCAGGTCCATCTGCGTGGTGTTGTTGATCGCCACGACGCGATCGTTCTGGGCGATGAGGTGGGGCAGGTTGGTGCGGTCCACCGGGCAGGACATCACGTCCGGATTGCGGTCGATGGCGGCGTACATCGCGCTCGAGCCCAGGCCGAAGCTGCACACCATCCTGCCGCGATCCACCTGCTTGGCCGCCCCGGTGACGATGCCGGCCCGGTAGAGGTCGACGATGCCGTCGGTCATCATCTCGGTGTGGATGCCGAGGTCGCGCACGCCGCTCTCGAGCAGCAGCGAGCAGACCGCATTGGGCATCGCGCCGATGCCCACCTGCAGGCAGGCGCCGTCCTCGACCTCGGAGGCGATCAGCCGGGCCACCGCCCGGTCGGCCTCGGTCGGCGCCGGGTTGGGCAGCTCGGATGCGGGGCTGTGGTCGCCCTCGATCACGTAGTCCACCTCGCTCACGTGGATGCCGCTCTCGTCGCCGTGCAGGTAGGGCAGGCCCTCGGTGACCTCGACGATCACGATCTTCGCGCGCGACGCGATGGCACGGTGCCAGAGGTTGGCGGCGCTGAGGTTGAAGAAGCCGTGCGCGTCCATCGGGCAGGCCTTGAGCACCGCGACCTCGGGCGGATCGATGAAGCGGCGGTAGTAGTCGGGAATCTCGCCGAGGTTGCAGGGGATGTAGTGCGCGAGGCCGGCGTCGGACTTGCGCCGGTCGTACCCGCCGTGGTGCCAGCTGTACCAGTGGAAGTGCTCGCGCAGCGGGTCGGTTTCGAGCACCGCTCGCGGGCGCATCGTCAGGCAGCCCCGGATCTTCACGTCGTGCAGCTCGGCCGCGCGCGCGGCGAGCGCCCGGTCGAACACGTCCGGCTGGACGAGCGCGCTGGCGTACTCGATCCAGCTGCCCGAAGGCACGAGGGCCGCGGCCTGCGCCGCGGTGATCCGGCGGGCCTGCTTGCCCGGGGTGGTGGGGGTCATGGTCTGGTTCTTCCCGGTTCGGTTGCCCGCATCATCGCCTCGCCCGAACGCCGGGGCCAGCCATTTTCCGCGCAGGGCGCGGCGCGGTTCCGGGCCGCGTGGCATCGGGCGCTGCATCGCGCTGCGCTTGCCGCCCCGGCGCTCCGGCCGGCACTACGGCAAACCCGCGCGACGGACCCGGGCACGCGCGCGATGTCGCCCGCGCGCGAGCGCATTTGGGCAAGATGCCGGGATGACCCGCCTGCACTCGCCCGCTGCGACCCGGCCCCGTCCGGCCGCGCCATGAAGATCGTCGTGCTCGGCGCGGGCGCGGTCGGCTGCTACGTCGGCGGGCTGCTGTCGATGGGCGGGCTGGACGTCCTGTTCGCGGTGCGCGGCGCCACGCGCGCGGCGATCGAGGCGCATGGCATCCGGCTCGTCGGACCGCGCGGCAGTTTCCATGCGGCCGACGTCCGCGCGACCGACCGGCCGGTCGACGCCTGCGGCGCCGACCTGGTGCTGTCCTGCGTGAAGCTCTACGACGCGCAGCCGTCGGCGGTGCAGTGGCGCGACGCGCTCGAGTCGGCCGCAGCGGTGGCGAGCCTTCAGAACGGGGTCGACGGCGTGCGGCGGATCCTGGCGGGCGCGCCGCGCGCGCGCTGCGTCGGCGGGCTGGCCCTGGTCGCCGGGCGCCTGGCCGAGCCGGGCGTCGTGCAGTACCTGTCGGACATGTCGTCGATCACGCTGGGCGGCCCCGGCGCGACGACCGATCCGACGCTCGCCGGGTTCGCCGCCCGGGTGGCCGCCGCGTCGATGCCGACGCCGCTGCGGGTGCATCTGGTGGAGGACATCGCGCGGCCGCAGTGGACCAAGTTCCTCGCGCTCGCCACCAACGCCGCGCTGACCTGCCTGACGCGCAGCCCCGCGGGCGTCGTGTATCGCGACGAGGCGCTGCTGTCGCTGGCGCGCACCTCGATCGACGAGGTGCTGGCGGTCGCGTGCGCCGAGGGCGTGCCGCTCGATCGGACCGACGCGGCCGCGGCGCTGGCGATGCTGCGCGGGCTGCCGCCGGACATGGTCGCCTCGATGCACCACGACCTGGTCGCCGGCCGGCCGCTCGAGCTCGACGGCTTGAGCGGCACGGTCGCGCGGCTCGGCCGCGTCCACGGCCTGCCCACCCCCTTTCATGACTTCGCCCTCGCGTGCCTCGGCCCGCACCGCGACGGCCACCGGAGCTGACATGCGCCTCGAAGACGTCTGCGACTCGCCCGCCGAAGCCCAGGTGCGCCGCGAGCTGGCCTGCGCCTACCGGCTGTTCGACCACCTCGGCTGGCACGAGCTGATCTACAACCACATCACCGTGCGCGTGCCGGGCTCGGACGGGCATTTCCTGATCAACCCGTTCGGCCTGCTGTACCGGGAGGTGAAGGCCTCCAACCTGGTGAAGATCGACATCGACGGCAACATCGTCGGGCATTCGGACCATCCGGTGAACCCGGCGGGCTTCGTGGTGCATTCGGCGATTCACCGGGCGCGCCCGGACGCGCACGCGGTCGCGCACACGCACACGACGGCGGGGCAGGCGGTGGCGTGCCAGAAGGAGGGGCTGCTGCCCCTGAGCTTCACCGCGATGTTCTTCACCGAGCGCGTGGCGTACCACGACTTCGAGGGGATCACGCTGGACCTCGAGGAGCGCGGGCGGCTCGCGCGCGACCTCGGCGACCGTCGCGTGATGATCCTGCGCAACCACGGCCTGCTCGCCTGCGGGCCCACCATCGCCGACGCATTCATGGATCTCTACCAGCTGCAGCGTGCCTGCGAGGTCCAGATCGCCGCGCAGTCGGGCGGCGCGGCGCTTAGCCTGGCGCCGCTCGAGGTGGCGCGGCGCAGCGCGCGCCAGCACCAGGCGGCCTGCGACAGGGGCGTGGAGGCCCGGCTGCTCTACGGCGCGATGACGCGCTGGATGATCGACAAGGATCCGGGCTTCCTCGACTGACCGCCCGCGCGGCCTGCGACGCCGCGGGCGCCGGGGCTCAGGCGGTCGTCGACAGGTAGACGCCGCGGGTGCCGAGCGGCCGCGCGGTCAGCCACTGCACGCGCAGGCGCCAATGGTCCGGCAGCCGGCTGCAGGACATCACGCGGGCCACGGCGTCGAGCGTCGGGGTGATCACACGGATCGCGGCGCCTTGCGACATCGGCGCGCTGCACACGAGGCCTGCGCCGCCCACCGACAGGTCCACCAGCCGCGCGCCCGTGCCCGGGCCGGTCGCGGCCGCGAACACGGTGGCCGAGTCGGCGCGCGAACGGCGGGCGGCGGCGCGCCGGCCGAACAGCTCGCGCTCGGTCGCGTCGGGCCGCAGCGCGGGCGCGAGCGGCGCGTCGCACTGCAGGCAGCGCGAGTCGGCCCGCATCATGGACGGCAGCCCCGCGCGGCACATCGGGCAGCAATGGTCGCCGCGCCATCCGGCCGGGTCGGCGCGGCGCGCGGTCGGTCGCCGTGCGGCGGCCGCTGCGCCCGGGCCCGCGGCGCTCGCGCGCAGACGGCTCACGTCGAGCAGGCGGTCGTACGCGCGGCGTCGCTCGGGATCGGACAGCACCTCGTAGGCCTCGTTGATCCGGGCCGCGACCGCATGGTCGCCGCCGAGGTCCGGATGCAGCCGCGCCCCGCCCATCAGCGCCCGCCAGCTCGCCTTGATCACTTCGGGCGGCGCCTCCGGCTGGATCTGAAGAACACGATAGTGGTTGCGGCGGTCGGCGGTCATCGGGGGCGGGGCGCGCGGTGGGACGACAGGTTATCGGTGCGCCAGCGCAGGCCGGGTCTCGTCAGCGGAGCCGGCTCGCGGCGCGGCATGCGGTGGGGCCGTGTCCGTCACGGGCTGCGCCCTGCGGGTATCCGGGGCGACTTCGAGCGCATCGGGCGCGTGCTGCGCCTGTGCCGTATGAAGGGTCATCGTCTCGACGACTGTGGATCGGATGTGGCGGCGTGCGCCGTGCGCGCTGCCCGCCCCGCGACCGAACGTCGCCAGAGTACCCAGGCGTCGTGGGCGTATGCAGCCCGCGCGGGCTCAGGCGCCATCGCCGAGTTGGGCTTCGCATACCTGGCTCAGCGACAGGACCTCGGCGAGCACGTCTGCCGGCAGGCCCCGGCGTCCGCCCCGGCGGTCGACCAGCAACTCGTCAATGACCTGCAGCGTGCGCGCGGGGTCGCCCCAGGCCTGCGCGATCGCGTTCATCGCGTGCGGATAGCGGCGCGCCGTGGCGGTGACCGACGCGCCGGACCGCGCGATTTCGATCACCAGCCGGTGCGCGGTCACGGTCAGCTCGGGATCGGGGGTGCGCGGCCAGCGACTGCCCACCCGGGTCTTGGGTGCCGCGATCGGGACGGCCACGCGGGGTCGCGCGACTGGGTCGGCCTGCGGGCCGGCGGCGGGAATTGCTGCGGCACCTGGGGTACGTGGGAGGGGCATGAGAGATCGATCCGGAAGCGGAGAGTCGGCGGAGCGTCCAGAGCACCGGGTGTGTCCCGGGGAGCGGCGGCGCGCTACAGCCAACACCTTAGCGCGGCGGGGCTGTTGCGCATCGCCGCGCGTCGGCTGCCGGCCACCGTCCGAGCCCCCGCGATCGCGGGTGGCCCGCGGGGCGCAAGCCTCGGCGGTCATTGGTCTGATCGTCCGGCGCAGGCGGCTTCCGGTCGGCTCGGCGCCCCCGGCCCGATGACGGCGCGCGGGGCACAAGGCTCCGGCGTGTCCTTCGTCCGCGCTGCAGGACGGGCAGGCGCAGGCCGGGCTTGGGTTCATGCGGCCGGGATGCCGGAGAACCCGTTGGGCGTGCCGAAGTAGTCGCGCATCTTGATCCCGAAGGCGCCGGCCGGCAGGCCGCGCGCGATGCGCAGGCGCCCACCTTCACCGGGGTCGAAGCGCAGCAGGTCGCGCTCGACGGGCTGGGCGAGCGGAGCCTTGTCCTTGCCGGTGATCACCAGCACCTTCGGCTCGAGGCGCCGGGCCCGGTTGTGCGCGACAGTGACCGCGACCTCGCCGCTCGACAGCTCCACGAGGCTGCCCACCGGAAAGACACCGACCGCCTGCACGAACTGCTCCACCAGCGGCTCGTGGAAGGACGTGCCGGACCATTCGTACAGGTTCATCAGCGCGTCCTGCGGCGAGCGCGTCTTAGCGTACGCGCGCGGGGTAGTCAGCGCCGAGAAGCTGTCGGCGATTGCCGCCATGCGACCGTAGATGCTGATCTGATTGCCCGCGAGCCCGTCAGGATAGCCGCTGCCGTCGAGCCGCTCGTGGTGCTGGCCGATACCCTGCATGACCTCCGGCGGCAGCACTCCCGAGGCCGACAGCGTGTCAAGCCCTAGTCGGACGTGCTCCTTGACCTGCGCGAACTCTCCGGGTGTCAGCATGCCCGGCTTGTCGAGCAGTGCCCGGGGCACCCTGAGCTTGCCGACGTCCGCGAGCATGCCGATCGTGCCGAGGTGCACCAGTTCGCGGGCCGGGAGTCCCAACTGCCGGCCGAGCGCGATCAGGTACAGCGACACGTTCACCGAGTGGCGGTACGTGTCGACGGCCTCGGCGCGCAGACGGTTCACCAGCAGCACCGCATCGTAGTTGTCGATCATGCTCGTCACGAGCGAATCGGCCGCTTCTGCCACCTGAGCGAGATCCGGCGGGCGGCCCGCGCGGATGTCGGCGATCACGCCACTGAACACCACCTCGCTCGTCGCCAGCACGGAGCGCGCGCGAGGCAGCTCCTCCTGCAGCGAATGCACCTCCTCGTAGCGGACCAGCGTCGTTCCGCGCGGCAGCTCTGCCTGGATCGCCCGGCGGGTGCTAGCGTCCCGCCGCACGGCGCTGCGCGAGGCGCCGGACAGGTTCGGGCGGTCGCTGCGGATGAACAGTCCGTGCAGCCAGCCCGTGGCGCGGTCGAGGATGCCCGGCTCGACGGCGCCCGCGGCCTGCGGGGACGCCAGAGATTCCCGCGCGAAGGCGCGGAAGCGTTCCCGGGTCTCGGGGCTGATGTGCACGTCGGCGCGCTTCTCGAAGAGCTGCGTCGGGGCGACGGGCGCGGGCGGGGCCGCGCGGGGGGCGGCCTCGAACAGGCTGGTAGGCGCCCGATCGGTGGCCGTCGTGCCCTGGGCACGATTGCCGGCGCGGGCTTCCTGCGCGGCGATGTCCGCGAGCGCCTCCGACGCGTCGGTCGCCGGCCCGAACTCGTTCGTCACGACCGGCACCGCGTGGCCCTCGTCCGCCAGCTCGCGCACTGCATCCGCGCCGTCGGGCGTGCACAGTTCCAGCCTGACGTACACGTGCGCGCAATGCGCGCGCAGGGTGGCCAGATGTGCGTCGCCCTCGACCAGGAAGCCCTGGATCATGAACGGCGTGTCGAGCCAGGGGCGGTCGAGCTCGGCGACGAACATCCCGGCCACGACCCGGCCGACCTCGATCCGGTGGTGCCGGATCGAGGTGGGGTGGGGGGGCTGGGGGGAGGCGTCCATCGGGTATTCGTGCCGCTGACCTGAAGAGAGGGCCGAGACTGGCGCGGTTGCGCGGTGGAAACCCGACTAAGTTAACCCGAAGGGGCGTGGGTCTACAACGCCGCACATCGGTCGACATTTACCTTGCGTACGCACGGTCTCGGCCGGGCGCCCCCGGCGCAGCGCGGTCGGGTCGGATCGGCTGTCCGTCCGTCCCGGTCTGCCGTCCGCCCTGGCGCTACGAGCCCGGGCCCGCGCCGCGGGGCCGCAGCGCGAGACGCGAGCGCGCATCCGGTCGTCGTCGCCCTGCAGCCCGCCCCGGGCCGACCCGTGTCGGATCGATCTGCCTGTGGCGCGCGCGGCATGTGTCAGCATGTGCTGGCCCGGATCCCCCGCGGCGGACGCGTCCGGCCTGCCCGCAGCGCATCCGGAGGACCCGCGCAACGCCTTCGAGGAGCATCGACATGAACACATCCGGATCCGGCGTCGCGTCGGTGCCCATCCACGCGCTGAAGGCTCGCGAGGTCGCCGCGTCGGTGCTGGGCGGCGCGTTGTCGGCGTGCGAGGTCGCGGCCGCGATGAACGCGCGGATCGCCGCGCTCGACCCGCTGCTCAACGCCTTCGTCGACCATCGGCCCGCCGACGTGCTCGAGGCCGCCTCGGCGGTGGACGCGCGCATCGCGGCAGGCGAGCGGCCGCCGCTCGCCGGCGTGCCGTTCACCGTCAAGGACAACCTGTGGCTCGGCGGGCGGCCGGCCACCTTCGGCTCGCGCCTGTTCGAGGGCTTCGTCGCGCCGCGCGACTCCTGGTGCGTGGCGCGGTTGCGCGCGCTCGGCGCGGTGCCGCTCGGCGTGACCGCATGCTCCGAGTTCGCCTGCAAGGGCGTGACCAACACGCCGCTGCACGGGCGCACGCTGAACCCCTGGGACACCTCGCGCACGCCGGGCGGCTCCTCGGGCGGTGCGGTCGCGGCGGTCGCCGCGGGGCTCGGGCCGCTCGCGCTCGCCACCGACGCGGGCGGCTCCACACGGCGGCCCGCGGCGCACACCGGCCTGGTCGGCATGAAGCCCACGCTCGGCTACGTGCCCAACCCCTGGGGCTTCGACGACCCCAACCACCTGCTGTCGGTGATCGGGCAGGTCGGCCGCGACGTCGAGGACTGCGCGCTGATGCTCGACGCGCTCGCCGGCTTCGACGGGCGCGACCCGCTATCGCAGCCGGTCTTCGCGACGGCTCGCGTGGGCGACGCGCTCAAGGCGCAGCGGCCGGCGTGGCGGGTCGCGGTCGCGACCGACCTCGGCTGCGGCTTCGCGATCGACGCCGACGTGCGCGAGGCCTTCGAGGCCGCGATCGGACGGCTCACCGACGCCGGCTGGCTGATCGTGCGCGCGCACCCGGCGTGGCCGGCGGGCGGCGGCGAGTATCCGCTGCTCGCGCTGCAGCAGGCCGAGCTCGCGGCGCTGTTCGGCGATGAATGGCGGCGTGACCCGTCGCGCTTCGACCCGGACATCGCCGCGCAGATCGAGCTGGGCGTCGGGTTGGGTGGCGCGCGCGTCGCAGAGGTGCTGATGCTGCGCGACAAGCTGTCGGCCGCGTACGCGACGTTCTTCGATCGGTTCGACCTGCTGGTCACGCTGACCTCGCCGGTGGAGGCCTGGTCGGCGGACCGGCTCGGGCCCGCCGAGATCGGCGGGCGGCCCGCCGGCCCGCGCGGGCACGCGGGCTTCACCCCGTTGTTCAACTACTGCGGCGCGCCGTCGGTGTCGATCCCGTTCGGGTTCGGGCGCAACCGGCTGCCGCTGGGTCTGCAGATCGCCGGTCCGCGCTATGCCGACGCGCGCGTGCTGGCAGCGGCGTGGCAGGCCGAGCGGACCTTCGGCCTCGACATGCGCTCGCCGGTGATGCGACACGCCTGAGCCGGGCCGGCAGGCTATGATCGTCGACCCATGCCCGCCTAAGGCGCCCCGATGATCGTCGTCCACCATCTCAACGACTCGCGCTCGCAGCGCGTGCTGTGGCTCCTCGAGGAGCTTGCGCTGCCCTACGAGCTGCGCGCCTACCAGCGCAATCCCGAGACGCGGCTCGCCCCGCCCGAGCTGACCGCCATCCACCCGCTGGGCAAGTCGCCGGTGATCACCGACGACGGGCGCACTGTGTTCGAGTCGGGCGCGATCGTCGACTACCTGATCCGGCGCCACGGCGGCGGGCGCCTGCAGCCCGATCCGGCGAGCGCCGACTACGACGTCTACCAGCAATGGCTGCACTACAGCGAGGGCTCGGCGATGCTGCCGCTGATGCTGAACCTGTACGTGTCGCGGCTCGGCGAGGCTGGCGCGCCGCTGCACCCGCGCATCGAGAGCGAGATCGCCAACCACCTCGGCTTCGTCGACCGCGCGCTCGGCGCTCGGGCCTACTTCGTAGGCGACGCGTTCAGCGGTGCCGACGTCCAGATGAGCTTCGTGGGCGAGATCGCGGGCGTCTACGGCAAGCGCGGCGCCTACCCCAACCTCGACCGCTGGACGCGCGCGATGCAGGCCCGTCCGGCCTACCGTGCCGCGCTCGCTCGCGGCGGCCCCTACCGCTTCGCGGCCTGAGCCCGCGACCCGGTCACGCTGTCCTGTCCGGAGACACCCGATGGTCCTGAACCTCTTCCATGTCGCGATCCGCACGGCCGACCTGTCGGCGACAGAAGGCTTCTACACGCGCGTGCTGGGCATGGTGGTGGATCCCGGCCGCCCGAACATGGCGTTCCCCGGGATCTGGCTGCGGGCCCCGATCGCAGGGGCTCCCGCGATCATCCACGTGTACGCCGGCGGCGCGGCGGCCGGCAGCGAGGGCGAGGTGCCCTCGGGCGGCGCGGCGGTCGATCATGTGTCGCTGTGCGTGACCGACTTCGAGGCGCTGCGCACGCGTGTGCGCGCGCTCGGGCTCGAGTGGCGCGAGCAGTGCGGGCCCGGCCGCCCCTACCAGCTGTTCCTGTTCGACCCGTCCGGCGTGCTGCTCGAGCTGACCGCCGACGCCGCCTCGCAGTCCGCGCCGCCGGTCCCCACCCCCGGCAAGCAGTACCGCGCGGGCTGGCGCGACTGGTTCCGGCCGGAGAGCTACCGCCAGTTTTCGCAACCGGGCTGAGCGCGGCCGCGCGGCCGCGCGGGCGTCACGCCGAGCGCCTCAGGCCTTCGCCACCCAGCCACGCATCTCGCGCTTGAGCAGCTTGCCGTTGGCGTTGCGCGGCAGCGGCTCCGGGTGGGGCACCACCGTCTCGGGCACCTTGTAGTCGGCCAGCCGCCCGGTGCACCACGCGTGCAGCCGCGCGGCGAGCACGGCGGGCTCGACGCGGGCGAGCGCCGCGGACTCGGAGCCGGCATCGAGGTGCACGAACGCGTGCACGCGCTCGCCCAGCACCGGGCAGGGCACGCCGACCGCCGCCGCCTCGATGACGCCGGGGAAGCCGACCAGCACGTTCTCCACCTCGACCGACCAGATCTTGTAGCCGCCGCGGTTGATCATGTCCTTCTTGCGATCGAGGATGCGGACGTAGCCCTCGGGGTCCATGGTGCCCAGGTCGCCCGAGCGCCAGTAGCCGCCCACGAAGCCCGACGCGGTTGCCTCGGGGTTGTCCCAGTAGCCGCGGACCACCATCGGGCCCCCGATCAACAACTCGCCGGTCTCGCCGGGCGGTACCTCGCGGCCGTCGTCGTCGACGACCACGATGTCCGCGCAGTGCATCGGGCGCCCGACGCTCTCCAGGTGCGATGGCTGGTCGCCGATCGGCATCAGCGTCGCGGGCGAGGTGGTCTCGGTCGAGCCGTAGGCGTTCATCGGCGTGAGCCCGGGCAGGCTGCGCGCGAGCGCCTCGATGGTGCTGGCGGCCATCGGCGCGCCGCCGTAGGCGCCGATCCGCCAGGCCGACAGGTCGTGCCGCGCGATGTCCGGCTGCATCAGGCACAGCGCGTACATCGCGGGGACCAGGATCGTGTGGGTGATGCGCTCGCGCGCGGCGAGCTCGAGGAAGGCGGCCGCCTTGAACTCCGGGATCACCACCAGCGCGCCGCCGACCCGCCACATCGTGGTGATCATCGCGACCAGGCCGGTGACGTGGCTCGCCGGCACCGCCAGCGCCGAGCGCTCGTCCGGCCCCAGCCGCATGCCGACCTCGTAATGCAGCGACGAGTGCACGATGCCCACGTGGGACAGCATCGCGCCCTTGGGGCGCCCGGTCGTGCCCGAGGTGTACAGGATCACCGCGGTGTCCTCCTCGTGTACCGGCGTCGCGTCGCGCAGCGGGATGGCCTCTGACTCGGCGAGCGCAGCGATCTCGCTGGCCGGCAGCCGCAGCCGCAGCGTCTGCGCATCGGGTACCGCCGGCAGCCTGTCCGCGAGCGCGTCATCGTGGACGATCGCCGACGCGCCGCACTGCCCGACGATCCACGCGAGGCCGGGCGCCTGCTCGCGCACGCTCACCGGCACTGCGATCGCGCCCAGCCGCAGCGCGGCGAGCAGCACGAACACGAACTCGGGCCGGTTGGAGACCAGCACGACGATCCGCTCGCCGGCCCCGAGCCCGCGCGCTGCCAGGCCCGCGGCGACGCGGCCGGCCGCTTCGTCGAGCGCCTGCCAGCTCCAGCGCCTGCCCTCGAAGACCATTGCGTCGCGCGCCGGGTGGCGCGCCAGCGAGCGCTCGAACATCGCATGGACCGAGGCGGGCCGCTCGGCAAAGCAGCGCACCACGCGCGCGTCGAAACGGACCTCTCGACGCAGCGCGGGCGCCGCGCCGGCGTCGGCTGCGTCGGTGCGGGGGGAGGGCGTTGCGGCGGATGTCATGGCGTCTCCTGGGGGCGCGGGCGCTGCCGTGGCGCGCCGGGCGCACTGCGTCGGTCGTCGGTCCGCGGACCACGCCGCGGGCCGGGACTGTGGGACCCGGGCCCGATGCGCAGGCGCCGCGGCCGCCTGTTGCTCGACATGGTAGTGCAGCCTGCGGGGCCGGGCGAAGCGCGCGCTGCGGGGCCGCCCCGATCCGGTTCCGTGCCGGTCGCGTATTTCAGGCAGTGCGCCTGCCGTCCCTCGGTTTCCGGAGCGCAGGCCGGGGCCCGCGTGCCCGATCGGCTAGCATCCGGTCCGGGGCCGGACGATCCGATCGCCGGAACGGCGGCCTTCCTGGACCGACGCCATGCAACTGGCCCTCTTCGATCTCGACCACACGCTGCTCGACGGCGACAGCAACCAGCTGTGGCTGGCCTGGCTGGTCGACCAGGGCGCGGCGCCCGCCGAGCGCCTGGCGCAGCAGAGCGAGTACTACGCGCGCTACCAGGCGGGTACCCTCGACATAGACGCCTACCTGGCCTTCCACCTGGCGCTGCTGACCGACCGGCCCGCCGCCGACTGGCGCCCGGTACGCGACGCCTTCGTCGCGGCCCGGATCGCGCCGCGGATCGGCGACGCGGCGCGGGCCGCGCTCGCGCGGCATCGCGCGCAGGGCGACCTGATCGCGGTCGTCACCGCCACCCACGACTTCCTCGCGCAGGGCATCGTCGAACTGCTGGCGCCGTTGACGCTGATCGCGACGCGCTGCGAGCTGCGCGACGGGCGCTTTACCGGCCGCACGCTCGGCCCCGCCTGCTTCGGTCCGGCCAAGCCCGCCTGCGTACGCGACTGGCTGGGCGCGCGCGGCCAGCGGCTGGGCATGTTCGGCTCGGTGCACTTCTACAGCGACTCGGTCAACGACCTGCCGCTGCTCGAGGCGGTCAGCCATCCGGTCGCGGTCGATGCCGATCCGCGCCTCGATGCGATCGCCATCGAGCGCGGCTGGCCGCGGCTGAGCTGGACGGGCCGCGCCGCCGCGCGCTGAGCGGCCCCGTCCCGGTGCGTGCTCAGCGCGGGAGGTCCGGTTGCGCAGGGGCCGCCGGCGTGTCGCGGGCCGCCTCGGCGAGCGCCTCCCGGCAGCGGGCGGCGTCGCCAAGCGCCTCCATCAGCAGCAGTGTCAGGCGCGCGAGGAATGCACGGTCGCCGTCGGGGCCGGCGGCGTCGATCGCCAGCGCGCAGCTGCGGTAGAGCGCATCGCGCTCGGCGGCGGTGAGCCCGCTCATGCCGGGCCGCCTCGCGCAAGCGGGTGAGCGCGGGCCAGCGCGGCGCGCAAGGTGCCGGCATCGGATCGCCGCCAGCGGCCGGCGACGTGCCCGTCGGGCCGGACCAGGTAGACCGCCCCGTCCACGGCACCGTACAGCGCCGCGGCGGCGCCCTGCGGATCGTCCACCGAGGCCCGCATCGCCGTGGCGCCTGGCGCCAGCCCCCGGCCGATGGTCACGATGCGCAGCGGCACCGCGCTGTGCTCCAGGTCCCGCAGGTCGTCGTCCGGCCCGGCCGTCTCGTCCGCGCCCGGCCGATCGCCCCCCTGCGGCGCCAGGAAGCGCAGCACCGTCCAGTGCGCACCGAGCAGGTCGCTCAGGTAGGACGCGCCGGCTGGCCCACGCAGCGGGCACTCCGGCAGCGGATCGCCCGGCAGTGGGCCGCCCGGCAGCGCGTCTGAGGCTGCGTTGAGCGGCGAGTCCGGATGGCCGATTGCGCTGGTCTGCCTGGGGTTGGCGAGCTCGGCGATGCCCGGGTGCCGGTGGGCCAGCGCGAGCGCGGCATCGCGCATCAGCCTGAAGCCGGGCGTGGGCGGCGCCATGAACTCGGTGCTGCGCACTGCGCTCTCGGCGTTGACGTGGAAGGCCTGCACACGCTCGCCGTCGTAGCTGTCGAGCAGCGCCGGACCGCTCCATCCGTGCAGCACCGAGGCGAGCTTCCAGCCGAGGTTGAACGCGTCGTCGAACCCCGAGTTCAGCCCGCGGACCCCGAAGATCGGCAGCACGTGCGCCGCGTTCCCAGCGAACAGCACGCGGCCGTCGCGATAGGACGCCATGGTCATCGCACCCGCGCGGTAGGCGCTGATCCACACCATCCGCCAGGGCAGGTGCGCCTCGCCGATCAGCTCGAGGTGGCGGCGCACCATCACGGCAACGTTCTCCTCGCGCAGGGCCTCGTCGAGGTCGGCGTCGTCTGGGATCTGATAGTCGATGCGCCAGAGGTCGCCGGGCTGCTTGTGCATCAGCGTGGTCAGCCCGGGGTTGGACGGCGGGTCGAACCAAGCGCGCCGCTCGGTGGGTGCGGCGCTCGCCAGTTCGATGTCGACGATCACGAACTTGCCCTCGAAGCCCGCGCCCTCGAGGCGGTGGCCGAGCGCCCGGCGCACCGTGCTCTGGCCGCCGTCGCAGGCGACCAGCCAGTCGGCGTGCAGCGCGTACGCGGTGCCGGCGCAGCGCGCATCGACGCGCACGCCATCGTCGTCGGCCTCGAAGCGCTCGAGTGTCGTGCCCCAGCGGATCTCGATCAGCCCTGGCTGCGCGCGCACCGCCTGCACCAGCGCGTCCTCGATCCAGTACTGCTGCAGGTTGACCATCGGCGGCAGCTTCTGGCGCGCGTCGTGCGGCATCGAGAAGTGCAGGATCTCGCGGGTGCCGTGGTAGGTGCGCCCGCCGGTCCAGGGCAGACCGCGCTCGAGGAAGGCGGGCAGCGCGCCGAGCTGCTCGACGATCTCCAGGCTGCGGCGCGACACGCAGATCGCTCGGCTGCCCTCGCAGACCGTGTCGTCGGCCTCCAGCACCACGCTGCGCACGCCCCAGCGCGCCAGGGCCAGCGCGAGCGCGAGGCCCACCGGCCCGCCGCCCGCGATCGCGACCGGGTGCCGCACAGGATCGCGGCGCGCCTCGAGGGGCGGGGGTCGCGCCTCGAAGCGGGCGAACGCGAAGCTGCCGATCGTGGTCATCGCCGGATGCCCGTGCCGAGGCGCCGCGCGCGGCGGCGACCCGGTTCCTAGAACTGCACGCCGCGGGTCAGCGCCCCGTCGATCACCAGGTTGGTGCCGGTGATGAAGCTGGCCGCCGGGCTTGCGAGGAAGACCGCGCCGTTGGCCATCTCCTGCGGCGTGCCCATGCGTCCGGTCGGGTTCAGGGCCAGCGCCTGCGCGTAGAGCGCCGGGTTGCCGTTCTTGATCTGCTCCCAGACGCCGCCGGGGAAGTAGGTGTTGCCCGGCGAGATGGTGTTGGCGCGGATGCCGCGGCCGGCGAGCTGGAACGCGAGCCCCTGCACGTAGTGGATCAGCGCGGCCTTGAAGGTGCCGTAGGGGCCGGCGGCGAAGTCGATTTCGCGGCCGGAGACGCTGGAGACCGCGACGATCGCGCCCTTGGCGCTCTTCTCGAGGTAGGGCATGGCGGCATTGACCAGCCGCACCGTGCCCATCATGTCGACCTCGAACTCCTTCTGCCAGCTCGCCTCGTCCTGGCCGATCGCGAGCGCGCTGACGTTGGCCACCGCGATGTCCACGCCGCCGAAGGCCGCGGCGCTGGCGTCCACCCAGGCCTTGAGCGCCGCGCCGTCGGCGACGTCGAGCGCCGCGCCGTGCACCTTCACCCCCTTGGCCTTCAGCGCGGCGACGGCCGCCTCGACCTCGGCCGCGTTGCGCGCGCAGATCGACACGTTCACGCCTTCGGCGGCGAGCGTCTCGGCGATCGCGCGGCCGATGCCCTTGGTGGCGCCGGTGACGACGGCGCTGAGTCCCTTGAGTCCGAGATCCATTCGAGTGTGCTCCGTTTACGTTTGCGGGAGGAGGCGCGTCAGCGCGCGAGGTAGGTCTTGTCGATGCCGGCGCCGACCGTGTACTTCGGGTCGACGACGTTGCCCAGCCGCACGCGGCCGCACTGGCTGAGCATCATGTAGGCGTCCCAGCGGTCGTAGCCGTACTCCTTCTCGAGCCACAGGACCAGCTCCGCGTAGGCGATGCGGGTCGCGTCCTCGAGCGGGCGGGTGCTGCCGATCGCCATGATCATGAATTCGTTCTCGAGCCGCGGCCACTGCAGCGTCCAGCCCTTGATCAGGTCGACGTGGATCGTGGTGGTGCTCTGGAACTCGACGGCCGTGCCGCAGATCTCGCCGTCGCCCTGGCAGGCGTGTGCGTCGCCGATGAACAGACGCGCGCCCGCGGTGCGCACCGGCAGGTAGGTGATGCTGCCGGGGCCCATGTCGGGCAGGTCCATGTTGCCGCCGTGATTGTCCGGCGTGAGCGAGTTGATCGAGTCGATCTCCGGCGAGGTGGACAGCGTGCCGATGTGCGGCCGGTAGGGCAGGGTGACGCGCTTGCTCCAGTACACGCCCTGCTCGTCGACGTCGATCTTGCGGACGATCTCGGGCAGCGGCTCGTTGAGCGTGGCGGTGAGCGAGGTGTTGGACAGGCCGCCGAAGAAGGGGATCAGCGCGCAGGTGCCGCGCGGGTTCGGGCCGCGCGGCTTCATCGTCTCGATGTGCACCGCGATCGCGTCGCCGGGCTCGGCGCCCTCGATCATGATCGGGCCGTTCTGCGGGTTGACGAAGGGCATCGTCAGGACCCTGGACGGAAGGTCCTGCTCGGTCTTGACCGCGCCGCCGAAGGCGTCGCGCGTCTCGACGACGATCCGGTCGCCCGGCTTCACGTGCAGCACCGGCTGGGAGTAGGGGCCCATCGTGAAATGGAAGGTGCCCTGCTTCGCCTCGGTCAGCTCGTGGGTGGCGCCTTGGCGCCCGCCCGCGACGCCGCGGGTGTGCATGATGGAACGTTCGAGCCAGCTCATCGGTCTCTCCGGAATGCTTTCCGCGTCAACGAGACGCGCAGGATAGGCCGGTTGCCCGAGACACCGCAACCGAGGGGGCATCCGTCGCGCGGCGCCGCCGTTCCACGATGCGCAAGCACCGGCGACGGCCGATGTCGGCAGCCGCGGGCGCGTGGCGTACGATCACGGCCTCACGGAGGACGATGCGATGAAGCAGAACTGGATCGGTGGCGCCTGGGTGGACGGCAAGGGCGTGTCGCGCAACATCAACCCCTCGGATCTCTCGGATCTGGTCGGCGAGTACGCGCAGGCCGACGCGGAGCAGACCGGCGGCGCGGTCGCCGCGGCCCGCGACGCCTTCGCGAAGTGGTCGGTGTCCACGCCCCAGCAGCGCTTTGACGCCCTGGACGCTGCCGGCACCGAGATCCTCGCCCGCAGGGCCGAGCTCGGCGACCTGCTGGCCCGCGAGGAGGGCAAGACCCTGCCCGAGGCGATCGGCGAGGTCGGCCGTGCCGGTCAGATCTTCAAGTTCTTCGCCGGCGAGGCGCTGCGCATCCCCGGCGAGAAGCTCGGCTCGGTGCGCCCCGGCCTGGACGTCGAGATCACCCGCGAGCCGGTGGGGGTGGTCGGCATCATCGCGCCCTGGAACTTCCCGATCGCGATCCCCGCCTGGAAGATCGCGCCCGCGCTCGCCTACGGCAACTGCGTGGTCTTCAAGCCGGCCGACGCGGTGCCCGGCAGCGCCTGGGCGCTCGCCGAGATCCTGTCGCGCAGCGGCTTGCCCGCCGGTGTGTTCAACCTGACGATGGGCCGCGGCTCCCAGGTCGGCCAGGCGCTGCTCGCCGACCGCCGCGTCGACGCGATCAGCTTCACCGGCTCGGTGGCCACCGGCCGCAAGGTCGCCCAGCAGTGCATCGAGCGGATGGCGAAGTTCCAGCTCGAGATGGGCGGCAAGAACCCGCTGGTGGTGCTCGACGACGCCGACCTCGCGACCGCGGTCAACTGCGCCGTGCAGGGCGGATTCTTCTCGACCGGCCAGCGCTGCACCGCGTCGTCGCGGATCATCGTCACCGAGGGCATCCACGACCGCTTCGTGGCCGCCACCGTCGAGGCGATGAAGAAGCTCACCATCGGCGACGCCCGCGGCAAGGGCGTCGACATCGGACCGGTCGTCGACCAGGCCCAGCTCGACCAGGACCTCGAGTACGTCGCGATCGCGCAGAAGGAAGGCGGCAGGCTCGCCTGCGGCGGCGAGCGGCTCGAGCGCCCGACAAAGGGCTTCTACCTCTCGCCGGCGCTCGTCACCGAGACCACCAACGCGATGCGCATCAGCCGCGAGGAGGTGTTCGGACCGGTGTGCAACGTGGTCCGCGCCAGGGACTACGACGAGGCGCTCGCGATCGCCAACGACACCGAGTTCGGCCTGTCGTCGGGCATCGTCACCACATCGCTCAAGCACGCGACCCACTTCAAGCGGCACGCGCAGGCAGGCATGGTGATGGTCAACGTGCCGACTGCGGGCGTGGATTACCACGTGCCGTTCGGCGGGCGCAAGGGCTCCTCCTACGGCTCGCGCGAGCAGGGTCGATACGCGGCGGAGTTCTTCACCACGGTGAAGACGGCCTACACCTTCCCGGGCTGAGGCGCGGGGTCGCCCGGCCCGCGCGGCGCCGGGTTCCGCGAACTGCATCCGCGCCGGTTGACCCTGCTGCCCGCCTTGGCCGAACATGGCGGTCCTTCAGCGACACGACACAAAAGAGGCGGCACACCATGGACGTCAAGGCAGCAGTGGCCTACGAGGCAGGCAAACCCCTGGTGATCGAGACCGTGCAGCTCGAGGGGCCCCGGGCGTTCGAGGTGCTGGTCGAGATCCGCGCGAGCGGCGTGTGTCACACCGACGAGTTCACCCGGTCGGGCGCCGATCCGGAGGGCCTGTTCCCGGCGATCTTCGGGCACGAGGGCGCGGGGGTGGTGGTCGACGTGGGTCCCGGCGTGACCTCGCTGAAGAAGGGCGACCATGTGATCCCGCTCTATACGCCCGAGTGCCGGCAGTGCAAGTCCTGCCTGTCGCGCAAGACCAACCTGTGCACCGCGATCCGCGCGACGCAGGGCAAGGGCGTGATGCCCGACGGCAGCAGCCGCTTCTCGATCGGCGGCAAGAAGGTCCATCACTACATGGGCTGCTCCACCTTCTCCAACTACACGGTGCTGCCCGAGATCGCGCTGGCCAGGATCCGCGAGGACGCGCCGTTCGAGAAGGTCTGCTACATCGGCTGCGGCGTCACCACCGGCATCGGCGCGGTCATCAACACCGCCAAGGTCGAGCCGGGCGCCAACGTGGTGGTGTTCGGGCTGGGCGGCATCGGCCTGAACGTGCTGCAGGGCGCCCGCATGGTCGGCGCCAACATGATCATCGGCGTCGACCTGAACAACGACCGCAAGGCCATCGCCGAGAAGTTCGGCATGACGCACTTCGTGAACCCGAAGGAGGTGGGCGGTGACCTGGTCGCGCACCTGGTCGAGCTCACCGGCGGTGGCGCCGACTACTCGTTCGAGTGCATCGGCAACGTCGACGTGATGCGCCAGGCGCTCGAGTGCACGCACCGGGGCTGGGGCACCAGCATCATCATCGGCGTGGCCGGCGCGGGGCAGGAGATCAAGACCCGCCCGTTCCAGCTGGTCACCGGCCGCAACTGGCGCGGCACCGCGTTCGGCGGCGCGCGCGGGCGCACCGACGTGCCGCGGATCGTCGACTGGTACATGGACGGCAAGATCGACATCGACAGCCTCATCACCCATGTGATGCCCGTCGAGAAGATCAACGACGCCTTCGACCTGATGCACGAGGGCAAGTCGATCCGCTCGGTGGTGACCTTCTGATGTCGCTCCAGCGCATCTCCGCGAGCCGTGCGTTCGGCGGGTCGCAGGAGGTCTGGTCGCACGCGTCTGCGCAGACCGGATGCACGATGCGCTTCGGCATCTTCCTGCCGCCGCAGGCTGCGGCCGGGCGCGTGCCGGTGCTGTGGTGGCTGTCCGGCCTGACCTGCACCGAGGACAACTTCATCACCAAGGCCGGCGCGCAGCGCGTGGCGGCCGAGCTCGGCATGGCGCTGGTGGTGCCCGACACCAGCCCGCGCGGCGTGCCGCTGCCCGGCGACGCCGACAGCTGGGACTTCGGCGTGGGCGCGGGCTTCTACGTCGACGCGACGCGCGAGCCCTGGTCGCGGCACTACCGGATGCGCAGCTACATCGTGGAGGAGCTGCGCTCGCTCGTCGCCGCGGAGTTCCCGGTCGACGACGCGCGCACCGCGATGTCCGGGCATTCCATGGGCGGCCATGGCGCCCTGACCATCGCGTTGTCCAACCCCGGCTGGATCCGCTCGGTGTCGGCGTTCGCGCCGATCGGCGCGCCGATGCGCTGCCCCTGGGGCGAGAAGGCGCTTGCGGGCTACCTCGGCGAGGACCGGGCCGCCTGGGCCGCCTACGACGCGACCGAGCTGATCCGCGGGCGCGGCTGGTCCGGCCCGCCGATCCTGGTCGACCAGGGCGGGGCCGACCCGTTCCTCGCCAGCCAGCTCAAGCCGGAGCTGCTGCAGCAGGCCTGCGCCCATGCCGGCGTGCCACTCGAGCTGCGTCTGCAGCCGGGCTACGACCACGGCTACTTCTTCGTGTCGACCTTCATCGAGGATCACCTGCGCCGCCACCGCGCGCAGGTGTAGGCCGGCCCGGCGCCGGGGCGATGCGCGGCCAATTCCGAGCTGGCCTGCGGCCGCAGCGGGCCTGACATGGACCGGCGCCCCTCGGTCGCGGTCGCGGGGGCGCTGTGCTACCTGGTCGCCTGCGTCTTCTGGGGTCTCAATATCCCGCTGCTCGCGGCGCTGCTGAAGGATTTCGATCCATTCTGGCTGTCGCCGATCCGCTACCTGATCGCCTCGGCGCTGCTCGGCGCGTGGGTGCTGGCGACGCTCGGCCCCGCGCAGCTGCGCTCCCCGATCCCGATCGGGCGGGTCGCGCTGCTGAGCGCGCTGGTCGCCGCCTTCCTGGTGCTGTTCAACCTGGGGCTGTACCTCACGCACCCGATCACGGCTGCGGCGGTGCTCGCGGGCTCGCCGGTGTACGTGGCGGTGGTGTCGCGGCTGATGACCGGCGCCCGGCTGTCCGAGGGCTTCTGGGGCGCGACGCTGATGACGCTCGCCGGCGCCGCGATCGCGATCGCCGGGCGCAGCGGCGGAGGCCTCGCTGGGCTCCGCCTGCAGGGCGGCGAGCCGCTGCTGGTGGGGTCGGTCGGCTGCTGGACCGCCTACTCCATTCTCGCGCAGCGCGCCTTCCCGGCCGATGTGCCGCAGCTGCGCCGCACGTTCCTGACTGCGCTGGGCGCGATTCCCTGGCTGCTCGCGGTCTGGGCGATCGCGCGCGCCACCGATCGGGTGGGCCCGCCCAACCTGAGCCCGAGCGCCTCCGCGTGGGGCCAGCTCGCGATCAGCGCGGCGTTCTGCACCGCGCTCGCAACCGTCGCATGGAACAGCGGCGTAGCGCGGCTGGGCATCGCGGCGGGCGCGATGTGGCAGAACACCGTGCCGGTGTTCGCGGTGCTGATCTCGCTCGCGTTCTTCGGGGTGGTGCCCACGGCGAGCGAGGTGGCCGGCGGCGCGGTGGTGCTGTGCGGGGTGGCGTACATGCAGTGGCGCACGATGCGCGCCGCGCCGCGCCCGACGGGCGCGCCGGGCTGACGCGACGCGGTGCGCGCCGGTGCGCGGCGCCCGCTCAGGCCCGCATCCGGGATGCGGTGAACGCCGCCCCCGCGCCGGCCACCAGCGCCCCGGCCAGCAGCGCGTCGGCCGCCCCGATCGCCTGCCCGACCCAGCCGAAGAACAGGCTGCCCACCGGCGTCGCGCCGATGAACATCGCGGTGTAGATCGCCAGCACGCGCGAGCGACGGTCGTCGGCGACGCGCTTCTGGATGGTCATGTTGGTGGAGGCCGCCTGCGCGATCGTGCCTAGGCCGACCAGCACCATGCCGGCGGCGGCGAGCGGTATCCAGCCGCTGCGACTGAACACGGCGAGCCCCACGGCCGCGGCCAGGTTGCCCGCGACCGCGATCACCGGCAGATGCGCGCTGCCGCGGCGCACGGCCAGCGCCATGGCGGCGACCATCGCGCCAACGCCCGCGCTCGAGACGAACATGCCCACGAGCTCCGGATGCACGCCGTGCAACTCGGCCACCGCCGCCGGCATCAGGTGCACGTAGGGCCCGACGCCGAAGCCGAGCGCGAACACGCCCACCAGCATCCGCGCGATGGTGGGGTCGGCGAAGGCGTGCCGCCAGCCCTCGAGGTAGCGCGCCACGAACGAGCCCTCGGGGCGTCGGCCCGCATGCGCCTCGGACGTGCGGATGCGCATCAGCTGCACGATGGTCGCGGTCAGCGTCAGCGGGTGCAGCAGGAAGCAGGCGGCCTCGCCCGCCGAGCCGATCAGCAGGCCGCCGATGGCCGGGCCGATGAAGCGCGCGGTGTTGAGCGCGGTGGAGTGGAGCGCGACCGCGTTGGGCAGCGCCTCGCGGTCGGGCACGAGATCGCCCAGGAAGGCGTGGCGGATCGGGATCTCGCAGGCGAAGGCGAGGCCCCGCAGGGCGGCCGCGACGATCAGCACCGTCGCGTCCACGTGGCCGGTCCAGGTGAGCAGCGCGAGCAGCAGGCCGAGCGCGGCGACCGCCGACAGCAGCCCGATCAGCATCCGTCGGCGCGGGTAGCGGTCGGCCAGCAGGCCCGCGACCGGCGACACGACCAGCGCCGGCGCGAGCTGCGCGAAGCCGACCGCGCCCAGCACCGCCACCGAGCCGGTGAGGCGGTACGCGAGCCATGCCATCGCCAGGTTGTGCGCAAAGCCGCCGACCAGCGCGATCGACTGGCCGACGAAGTAGCGGCGGAATCCGCGGTGCCTCAGTGCCGGAAAGCGGCTCATGGCCGCCCGGCGCGGCCCCGCCCTGCGGCGCCGCCCCCGGGCTTGCCGGTCCGTGCTGGACGCGCGGCGGCCCGGGCGGGCGCGGCGTCGCGCGGCGGCTGCGGCCCGGGCGCCGCGCGCAGGGGCAGCGCGGTCTCGTAGCGCACCTGCTTGAGCGTGAAGCTCGAGCGGATCTTCTCGACGCCCGGGATCGGGGACAGCCGCTCGAGGATGAAGCGCTCGAGCGCGCGGATGTCGGACACCACCACCCGCAGCAGGTAGTCCGCATCCCCGGTCATCAGGTAGGCCTCCATCACCTCGGCGTAGTCCGCGATGCGGCGCTCGAACTCGCCCAGCGTCGCGGTGTTCTGCTCGCGCAGGCTGATCGAGATGAACACCGACACGCCCAGGCCCACCGCCTCGGGATCGACCAGCGCGACGTAGCGCCGGATCGTGCCCGCCCGCTCCAGCGCCCGTACCCGCGCCAGGCAGGGCGAGGGTGACAGGTGGACCCGTCCCGCGAGCGCCACGTTGGTCTGCGAGCCATCGCGCTGCAGTTCGGCCAGGATGGCCAGGTCGATCGCATCGAGCGGCATGAAGTGTCGTCCTGAACGCGGATTGGAGCATGATATGCCGAATCAATCGGCAAGGATGATGCAGTTCGGCACCATCGGCCGGCTCGTCCGGCACAGAATGGGGGCTGGAACGGAGCCTGCACGACATGAACGACCGATTGCGCCCGGATGCGCTCGCCGCCATCGCGCCCGTCGCGGATGCGACGCGTCCCGTCGAACCCGACCCCGATCCGCAGGAGACCGCCGAGTGGGTGGAATCGCTCGCGGCCGTCGTCGAGTCGGGCGGCCCGCAACGCGCGCGCTTCCTGCTCGACGCCCTGCAGCGGCACGCGTCGCGCACCGGGCTGCGTTGGGCGCCGACGCTCAACACGCCCTATGTGAACACCATCCCGGTCGCCGAGCAGCCCGCCTTCCCCGGCGACCTCGAGCGCGAGCGCGAGCTGTCGGCGCTGATGCGCTGGAACGCGCTCGCGATGGTGGCCCGCGCCAACCGCGCCCACGGCGAGCTCGGCGGCCACATCGCGAGCTACGCGTCGGCGGCCGACCTGTTCGAGGTCGGTTTCAACCATTTCTTCCGCGCGCGCCAGGGCGAGTTCGGTGGCGACCTGGTCTACATGCAGCCGCACTCCGCGCCCGGCGTGTACGCCCGAGCCTTCCTTGAGGGCCGCCTGCATGCGGCCGACCTCGAGCACTATCGGCGCGAGCTGGTCGCGCCCCAGGCCGGCGCGCGCGGCCTGTCCAGCTATCCGCACCCGTGGCTGATGCCGGACTTCTGGCAGTTCCCCACCGGCTCGATGGGCATCGGCCCGATCAGTTCGATCTACCAGGCGCGCTTCGTGCGCTACCTCGAGCACCGCGGCCTGCTCGCGTGCGCAGGCTTCCCCGGGACCGACGGCCATGCGTCGCACCGCAAGGTGTGGGGCATCTTCGGCGACGGCGAGATGGACGAGCCCGAGTCGATGAGCGCGCTGACGCTCGCCGCCCGCGAGCGGCTCGACAATCTGGTGTTCGTCGTCAACTGCAACCTGCAGCGGCTCGACGGCCCGGTGCGCGGCAACGGGCGCATCGTCGACGAGCTCGAGGCGTTGTTCCGCGGCGCCGGCTGGAACGTGATCAAGCTGGTCTGGGGCAGCGACTGGGACGGTCTGCTCGCCCGCGACCTGCAGGGCGCGCTGATCGATGCGTTCGACGGCACGGTCGACGGTCAGTTCCAGACCCTGGCCGCCACCGACGGCCGCTTCAACCGCGAGCGCTTCTTCGGCCAGAGCGAGGCGCTGCGCGCGCTGTCGCAGGGCATGACCGACGAGCAGATCGACCGGCTCACCCGCGGCGGCCACGACCCGGTGAAGCTGTACGCCGCCTACCATGCGGCCGCGCGCCACGTCGGCCAGCCGACCGTGATCCTCGCGCACACCAAGAAGGGCTTCGGCATGGGCCGCGCGGGCCAGGGCCGCATGACCACGCACCAGCAAAAGAAGCTCGACCCCGAGGCGCTGCTCGAGTTCCGCGATCGTTTCCACCTGCCGATGTCGGATGCCCAGGCCGAGGCGCTCGAGTTCGTCAGACCCGCCGAGGACTCGGCCGCGATGGCCTACCTGCGCGAGCGGCGAGCGGCGCTCGGCGGCGCGATGCCCGCGCGCCGCACCGACTGCGCGCCGCTGCCGGTGCCGCCGATCGAGGGCTGGGGCGGCTTCGCGCTCGCGGCCGCCGACCGCGAGATGTCCACCACCATGGCCTTCGTGCGGATGCTCGGCGGCCTGATGAAGGACCCGGCGCTCGGGCCCCGCATCGTGCCCATCGTCGCCGACGAGGCGCGCACCTTCGGCATGGCGAACCTCTTCAAGCAGGTGGGCATCTACTCGTCGGTCGGCCAGCGCTACGAGCCCGAGGACATCGGCTCGATGCTGTCCTACCGCGAGGCGATCGACGGCCAGATCCTCGAGGAGGGCATCACCGAGGCGGGTGCGCTCGCCTCCTGGACGGCCGCGGCCACCGCCTACTCGGTGCACGGCCTGGCGATGCTGCCCTTCTACGTGTACTACTCGATGTTCGGCTTCCAGCGGGTGGGCGACCAGATCTGGGCGGCGGCCGACCAGCGCGCGCGCGGCTTCCTGATCGGCGCGACCGCCGGGCGCACGACGCTGGGCGGCGAGGGCCTGCAGCACCAGGACGGCAGCTCCCACCTGGTCGCGGCCACCGTGCCCAACTGCCGCGCCTGGGACCCGGCGTCGGCCGGCGAGCTCGCGGTGATCGTCGAGCACGGCATGCGAGAGATGCTCGAGCAGCAGCGCGACGTCTTCCACTACGTGACCGTGGGCAACGAGAACCAGCCGCAGCCGAGCCTGCCCGAGGGCGTGCGCGAGGACCTGGTGCGTGGCCTGTACCGACTGCGTGCCGCCACGGCGCCGGTCGCCGACGTGACGCTGATGGGCAGTGGCGCGCTGCTCGCCGAGGCACTCGCCGCCGCCGACCTGCTCGCGGCCGAGCACGGCATCGCCGCCGAGGTGATGAGCGCGACCAGCTGGAGCGAGCTTGCGCGCGACGGCATGGCCTGCGAGCGCGCCGCGCGGCTCGGCGGCGCCGCCGCCACGCCGCAGGTCGCGCGGCTGCTCGCCGGCTCGGACGCGCCGGTGGTCGCGGTCAGCGACTATGTGCGCGCGGTGCCCGAATCGATCCGCGCGTTCGTGCCGCGCGAGCGCCGCTACCTGACGCTCGGCACCGACGGCTTCGGGCGCAGCGACACGCGCGCGGCGCTGCGCGCGTTCTTCGAGGTGGATGCGGCCTCGATCGCGCATGCGGCGGTGCACGCGCTGCACGCGCAGGGCCGGGCGGACGACGCGAGCCTGGCGCGGGCGCGGGCCAGGGTGGCGGGCGGGGAGGCGCCCTGGACGCGGTGAGCCGCTCGCAGCCGTCTGGCCTATAACGGATGGCGTAGCGGATAGCTCCGTGAGATACTGGCGAGACGCTATTGTCGATCCACGTATCGGATCGAGTTCAGCCGGCAGTCGGTCAAGGCGTTGCGACGCGCGCCGGCCAAGGTGTCGGCGGCGATCCGGGTCGCCCTCGAGCGGCTCGCCGCCGATCCGCAGGCCGCGAGCAACGTCAGGCGCCTGGTCGGTCTCGACGCCTATCGGCTTCGGGTCGGTGAATGGCGAGTCGTGTACGAACTCGATCGCGGCGCCCTGGTCGTGATCGTCATCCGGATCGCATCGCGCGCAGAGGCATACGAGTGAACGTCCAATTCATCGTTCAAGGCCGCCGGCGCATGTTCGCCGTCGTGCCGATCGACGAGTACAACCGACTGGTCGCCCAGGCCGCTCGGGCCGGCGATGCACGCGCGGTCGCGGATTTCCGCCGGGCGCGCCGGGCAGGCATGGCGCAGACAGTCCCTGCAGCCGTCGTGAATCGTCTGCTGGGCGGGGAGGCCCCGGTGCGTGTCTGGCGGGAGCATCGCGCACTGACGGTTCAGGCGCTGGCTTTCGCGGCCGAGGTCTCCGCGCCCTACGTGTCCCAGATCGAAAGCGGCAAGCGCCAGCCGACGGTGGCCGTCCTCAAGCGGATCGCTGCCGCGCTGGCCGTCGACCTCGACGATCTGGCCTGACGCCTCCTCAGATGCTGAGGTCCAGCCGGTTGTAGTCGCGCATCGTCGCGCGCGCCGCCTCGTCCCAGCGCCAGGTCTCGCCGGCGTCGGCATGCGGCCGGTACACGAACGGCGTCTCGCCGGGGAAGCGCCGGCGGCGCGCGTCGATGCCGTAGCCGATCACGCGCGCCCGCTCGCGGATCCGCGCCTCGTCGAAGATCGCGGGTGCCGCATGGATGCCGCCGCCCTGCACGCCGAGCACCGAGCGACGACGGTGGAAGCCCAGGTTCAGCGTCAGCCGCCAGTCGGGACTGGTGTTGGCGAACGAGCCGTGTATCGCCTGCCGGTTGGTGATCGCGACGTCGCCGGGCGCGCAGATGATCGGGACCGCCTCGGGCAGGCGCTCGGAGCCTGCGGCCGCGCACATCGCCTTGATGTCGACGCGGCGCATCTTGTGCGTGCCGGGCACGACCCACACGCCGTTGGCCGGGGTGCAGCCGTAGACCTGCGCCATGAAGTTGAAGCCGTGCGTGCCTTCGTCCCAGTCGGGGCTGTCCCAGTGGGTCACGCCGTCGCGGTGCCACGCCACCGAGGCGCCGAGCCCCGGCGCCTTGATGAACAGCGCCTCGTTGAAGGGCACGAAGTCGTCGCCGTTGACCGCGGCCGCGACCGCGAGCAGGTCGGGATGGCCGTAGACGCGCAGGTGCGTCTCCGAGAACTGCAGCGGCCCGAGGATCAGGTACACGATCTCCTCGGGCGCGTCGGCGGCGGCGGTGGGCTCGTGCATCTTCACCGGGTGGCGGCCGTTGGCGAGCGTGGTGCCCCCGAACGGGTCGGCCAGCGGCTTCGCCCAGAACAGCGTCGGCGCCGCGTGGCCGACGCCGATCGCCGGCCGGCCTCGCGCGTCGACCGTGGCATCGTGCCGCACCGGCAGACGCTCGAGCACGTTGCCGCGGATGTCGGCGTCGATCTCGGTCAGTTCCTCCGCGGACAGCACGCCCTCGAAGACGTAGAAGCCGCAGCGCCGGTAGGCCTCGAGGATGTCGGGGTGGATGCCGCCGTCGGCGGTGCGCCGGATCGGGCCGCGGTTGCCGAGCGCGTAGGCCCTGGCCTCGCCTTCGCGCAGGTAGCGGCGCATCGCGGCCTCATGGGCCTGTTCGGCGTCGGGCTGCTCCGGGCGTGTCTCCATGATCCTGTCTCCTGGTTGTGCGCGCGTGCGTGTGCCGCCCGGCCGTGCGGCGCCATGCCCGCGGGCACGGGCGCGGTTGCGTCCGGCGATCGATCCCATAGTCTACGACGGGTCCGGCGCCCGTCCGGGCAGCCCGTCCGCCATGCCGGCGGGCGCACCGATGGCCCGCGGGTGCGCGGGCTGGACCGCTGTCCGCGCGGTACCGGTATACGATCCGCTGCCGGCATGATCCCGCCGCTCGACCGCTCGCGGTCGCCCACGATGCACGAGAGAGCCCGGGCCGCATGCTGGTGAACCACCCGATCGACCTTCCGGACGGCCTGCGTGCGGGTTGACGCCGACGCGCCTGAGGCAGGGGGCACGCCGCGCCGGCCCGCGCTGCCGGCCCGGCGCGTCGACGCAGCGGGCCGCGTGCACGTCGACCACCGCGCGATCATCGCGATCGCGCTGCCGCTGTTCGTCAACTCGAGCCTCCAGGCCGTCCTCAACCTGACGGACACCTGGTTCATCGGGCGCATCTCGGCGCAGGCGGTCGCGGCGGTCGGCGGCGTGTACTGGGTGGTGCTCGGCTTGCTGCTGCTGCTGGGTGGCGTCGGCATGGTGGTGCAGACCTTCGCGGCCCAGGCCTACGGCGGCGGGCGCTACCGCCGCGCCGGTCAGGCCGCGTGGTCGGGCCTGTGGGCGGGGCTGGTGCTGGTGCCGGTCTTTGCCGCGCTCGCGTGGGCCGGACCCTGGATCGTCCCCGCGCTCGGCCTGCCGGCCGACGTCGTGCCGCTGTCGCTCGCCTACTGGACGCCGCGCATGCTGGGCGGCGGGCTGGCGGTGGGCCTGTGGGCGCTAGGCTCGTTCTTCATGGGCATCGGGCACGTGCGGATCGCGCTCGCCGTCAACGTCTTCGTCGCGGTCGTCAACGCGGTCCTCAACGAGTGGCTGATGTTCGGGCTGGGCTGGGGCGTGGCCGGCGCGGCGTGGGCCACCACGCTGTCGATCTGCGCCGGCCTCGCGGCCGCGATGGCGGTCTTCCTGTCGAAGCGCTACCGCGGCGTCTACGGCTCGACGCGGCTGTGGCGCCCGCGCCGCGGCTCGATCGTCGCGACGCTGAGCCTGGGGCTGCCGGTCGGCCTGTCGATCGCCTTCGACATCCTCGGGCTCGCCGCCTTCCAGGCGATGCTGACGCGCCTGGGCGCCACGCCCGGGGCTGCAAGCCAGATCGTGATGATGCTGACCTCGGTCGCCTACATGCCGGCTGTGGGCCTGGGCATGGCGGGCACCACGCTGGTCGGACAGTCGATTGGCGCCGGCGACCGCGACTGGGCGCGGCGGGTGGGCAGCCGCACGATCGTGCTGGCGGTGGCCTACATGTTCTGCACCGGCTTCGTGCTGGCAGCGAGCGGGCCGTGGCTGATGCCGCTGTTCGTGTCGGCCTCCGACCCGCAGGCGGCGGCGGTGATCGCGCTCGGCTGCACGCTGCTCTGGATCGCCGCGGCCTACCAGATCTTCGACGGCCTGAACATCGGATGCGGCTTTTGCCTGCGCGGCGCGGGGGACACGCGCTTTCCGGCGCTGCTGCTGCTCGTGCTGGCCTGGGGTGTGTTCGTGCCGCTCACGCACCTGCTCGCGTTCGCGCCGGGCCAGGGCTGGGTCGACGGGATGCCCGGGCTGGGCTGGGGTGCGGTGGGCGGGTGGATCGCGGCGGTGGTCTACGTGGGCCTGCTCGGCTCGGCGCTCGCCTGGCGCTGGCGCTCGCTGCGCTGGCAGTCGATGCGCCTGCCCTGAGCCCCGGGGCGCAGATCACTCCCGCCCCGCGGCCACCCACAGCCAGATCCCCACCGCGGCGGGCGCGATGGCCAGCAGGACGTAGGTGGCACCGTGGCTGCCCATCACCCCGACCAGCGAGGCGAAGGCGACCGGTCCGATCATCGCGCCGCAGAAGGTCAGGAACTGCGTCCCGCCGGTGACGGCGCCGAGGTCCTCGGCTCGCACCCGGTGGGCGAGCTCCGCGAAGTACACGCCGTTCCAGGCCATCGAGGTGGCCGCGCAGGCCAGCGCCGCCGCCATCAGCGTCCAGGGCGGCGCGGTCGCGGGCAGCGCGCCCAGCAGCGTCGCGGACCCCGCCATCGACAGGCCCAGCGCGGCCAGCAGGCGCAGCGGCGACACCCAGCGGTCCGCGACCTGGCCCCACAGCACGCGGCAGCCGACGCTGAGCACCTGCGACACCGACAGCACGCCGGCCGCTGCGGCGAGGCCCAGCCCGTGCTCGAGCTTGAGGTAGGACACCAGGAAGGTCACGAAGCACAGCTGGGTCATCGAGAACGCAAGCGACGCCACGCCCAGCCGGCGCAGGTCGGGCTCGCGCCACACTCGGCGCAGCGGCGCGACCAGCGCGCCGAATGCCGAGCCGCGCGCGGCGACCGCCCCCGGCACGCGCACCTCGAGCACGGTCGCCGGCTGCAGCGCCAGGCACAGCGCCAGGCACAGGCCGCTCAGCACGACCAGCACCCACGGCCAGGCCATCGCGCCGAGCAGCGGCGGCACGAGCAGGCCGGCGATGCCGACGCCGATCGGCACGCCGGTCTGCTTGATCGAGAAGTACAGACCGCGCCGGGCGGGCGGCGCATGCACCGCCAGGACCACCGAGGCCGCCGGATTGGGCAGCCCGTAGCCGATGCCGATCGCGATCGCGGCCGCCGCGACGAGCGGCAGCCACATCGGGGTCAGGGCGCCGGCCGCCGCGAACAGCAGGCCGGCCGCGCAGGCCAGCAGCGCGAGGCGGCTCATGCGGATCGCGCCGGAGCGGGCGATGCGGGTGCCGGCGGCGAGCCCGGAGAACATCGCCGCAAAGTAGGCGAGGCCGACGAACCAGCCGACCCGCTGCGGCGGCACGTCCAGCAGGGGCGCCACGACCGGGGCCATCACCGAGGCGGCGGTCATCGCGAGCGTCGCGAGCGCCTGGACCGCGAGCGTTGCGGCGAGCGCGAGCCGGGGTCGTGTCGCCGGCGCGGCGGCGTGCGCGGCCGCGCTCATCGGCGGGGCGGTCGCGATGGCGCCGCGAGCGCCGCCGCGCGTGCGGGCGCGAGCGGGGCCGTGGGCATCGTGCCGGAGCGAGGCGCAGCGAGGCGAGCGGGCGGGGTGGGGGGCGTCATCGTGGGCGTCGGCCTTGGGGCCGAGCGGTTCGCGACATGCGCCGCGGGGCGATCGGCTGCTCGGCACGACCCGCCGAGTATAGGTCCGCGCGTGGGCCAGCGAGGCCGGCGCCGCCCTCGGCATCCCGCCGCCCGGTCCGGGAATGCCGCTATCATCGACCGCAGCCTCAGGAGCCCCGCGATGAACCTGTCCGACATCCGCCCGCTGATCGACGCCAAGTGGGACACCGACCTCGTGCCCCGCCTGGTCGAGTACGTGAAGCTCCCCGCGAAGTCGCCGGCCTTCGACCCCAGCTGGGCCGAGCACGGCCACGTGGCCGCCGCGGTCGCCGCCGCCATGGACTGGGCGCGCGCGCAGCCGATCCCCGGCATGAAGCTCGAGATCGTCAGCATCGAGGGCCGCACGCCCTGCATCTTCTTCGACATCCCTTCCACCCACGGGCTCGGCGAGGACCGCAGCGTGATGTTCTACGGCCACCTCGACAAGCAGCCCGAGATGACCGGCTGGCGCGAGGACCTCGGCCCCTGGAAGCCGGTGATCGAGAACGGCCGGCTGTACGGTCGCGGCGCGGCCGACGACGGCTACGCGCTGTACGCGGCGCTCACCGTGGTGCAGGCGCTGGACGCGCAGCGCATGGCGCGGCCGCGCTGCGTGGGCCTGATCGAGACCTGCGAGGAGAGCGGCAGCCCCGACCTGCCGGCCTACCTCGAGCTGCTCGCCCCGCGCCTGGGCCAGGTGCAGCTGGTCGCAGGCCTCGACTCCGGCTGCGGCAACTACGAGCAGCTGTGGGTGACCACCTCGCTGCGTGGGCTGGTGGGCGGCGTGCTGACCGTCGAGGTGCTGCAGGAGGGCGTGCACTCGGGCATGGCGAGCGGCCTCGTGCCCTCGTCGTTCCGCATCGCCCGCAAGCTGCTCAACCGTCTGGACGACGTCGACACCGGCCACCTGCTGCCGGCCGGCCTGCACGCGACCATCCCCCAGGAGCGCATCGAGCAGGCGCATGCCGCCGGCGCGATCCTCGGCGACTCGGTCTGGAAGCAGTTCCCGTGGGTCGGCTGCAACCACGGCCCCGACGCCCACGCGCACGCGATGCCCACCACCACCGACCCGGTCGAGGCGATCCTGAACCGCACCTGGCGCCCGGCGCTGTCGGTGGTCGGGGCCGAGCACCTGCCCGGGATCGCGGCCGCGGGCAACGTGCTGCGGCCCAAGACCTCGCTGAAGCTGTCCTTGCGGCTGCCGCCCACCGTGGACGGCGAGCGCGCCGCCGCGCTCATGAAGCAGGTGCTCGAGGCCGACCCGCCCTACAACGCCCGGGTCAGCTTCTCGGGCGCGCACGGCGCCACCGGCTGGAATGCGCCGCCCACCGCGCCCTGGCTCAAGCAGGCCGCCGACGCCGCGTCGATGGCCGCCTGGGGCAAGCCCGCCGCCTGGATCGGGGAGGGCGGTACGATCCCGTTCATGAACATGCTCGGCGAGCGCTTCCCGGATGCGCAGTACCTGATCACCGGGGTGCTCGGGCCGCAATCCAACGCGCACGGGCCCAACGAGTTCCTGCACATCGATGCGGGCAAGCGGCTGACGGCGGCGGTGGCGGGGGTGGTGGCGGCGGTGCGTTGACACGGTTGTCCCCCGCCAGGCCACCGGCGCCGCCGGTGCGATCAGGCCGAGCGGGTCGCGGCTTATCGAACGATCAGGCGTCTCCGGACTCGGGATGATATGGCCGGCGGGCACCGGTTCGCCATTCCGGGGAATCGTCCGCGGCGATGAGCCGGCCGTCCGCGACCCTCGACGGAGCACCGACGGATGACGATGAGCAGTCAGTGGCGCACGGCCGACGCCCAGACCGGATCGGTCCATCACCGGGCTGGGCCATGAGTGCCGTGCTGGAGCCGGTCGCTGGTCCCGGCAGGCTGGTCGTGATCGGGCGGGCCGACGCCCGCCCCGCGGATCCGCGGCCGGACCCGCTTCTGGCCGCTCACCTTCCTGCTGCCCGATCGGTGCTCGAGGTCGGATCGGCGTCCGCATCGCTCGAGCAGACCGCCCGGCGGGCCGATGTCGTGACCTGGTGCAGTGTCAGGCCGCAGGACCTGAGCGGTGTCGAGGCTCATTTCGACACGATCGTGCTGACCGAGGCGATCGAGGACACGCCCGATCCGGTGTGGCTGATCCGCGCGCTGTCCGACCTTGCCGGGCGAGGGACGACGCTCGTGATGGCCTGCCGCAACAGTGCGTCCCGGTCGGCTCTGGACGCCCTCGTCGAAGGCGATCCGCGGCCGGGCGGTTTCGGTCTCGCGCCGGCATCGCTGACGGGACTGCTTCTGGACGAGGGCTGGATGCCGCAGATCTGCGGTATCGAACCCTCGCCCGGCGACGATCTGGACGTCGGGCGAGCGGCACAGGCGCTCGCGCCGGCTGTCGGCGTGCCCGCCGCGACCGTACGGCGACTGCTGTCCACGGGTCGCTTCGTCGTCCATGCGCGCCGCATGGACCCGGCACCCGAGGCCGCCGGTGCATGCGCGCGCTTCACCGTGGTGGTCCCGACCACGCGTGACGGACAGTTCCGAAGAAACGTCGAGTCGTCTCCCGGTCTGCGTGAAGTCGACGCGCGGGTGGTGTCGTATCGCGGCGCCGCCAACGCCGCCGAAGCCCTCGAAGGCTCGCTCGAGCACTGCGAGGCGGACTGGATCGTGTTCGCCCACCAGGACGTGTACTTCCCTGCCGGGTTCGGGCTGCGGCTCAATGCCTTGCTCGAATCGATCAAGGACGAGGATCGCCGCACGACGCTGATCGGACTCGCGGGGATGGCGGTGGACCCGGTCACGCACGCGACGGCGCCCGCAGGCATGCTGATCGATCGCACCAACTGCTTCGATCATCCTGCGAGCGATACGGCTGTGTCGCTGGACGAGTTCGCGGTGATCATGGCGCGCGATTCGGTCCACCGGGTCGACCCGTCGCTCGGCTGGCACCTGTGGGCTACGGACCTGTGCATCGTTTCGATCTGCAGCCACCGTGTGTTCCCCCGGATCGTCCGGTTGCCTGCCTTCCACAATTCGACCAACGACTACGTGCTGCCCGACACGTTCCGTCGTAGCGCGCAGCTGCTCAGCGCCAAGCACGCGGGATTCGGCGTGATCCGGACACTGTGTGGCGACATCGACGCGACGACGTCCTCGTGAGGAGCCGCAGGGCAATGCTCAATCCCTTCGATCCCGGCTATTTCGAAAGCGACGCGCTGCGCCTGTTCGGCTTCAGGGAGGTGGGCGAGAACGTCAGGATCGCGAAGAACGCGACGCTCATCGGACTCGGGAACATCAGCATCGGCAGCAACGTCCGAATCGATGGCAATGCCGTGATCGCTGCTCACTCGGGTTCGATCGAGCTCGGTAGCTACATTCACATCGGCGGTGGCTGCTTCCTCGGCTGTACGGGCGGCATCGTGCTGGAGGACTTCGCAGGGCTGTCGCAGGGCGTTTGCATCTATTCGGGAACCGACGACTACACCGGTCGGGGACTCACCAACCCGACTGTCCCCTCGAAGTACCTGAAGCCCACGCTCGGGCGGGTCGTGCTGGAGCGCCACGTCATCGTGGGATCCGGCAGCGTCGTCCTGCCGGGCGTCCGCATCGGAGAGGGGGCCTCGGTGGGAGCGCTGTCCCTGGTGACCAAGTCCCTGGACGGCTGGGGCGTGTACTTCGGCTCACCCGTCAGGCGCCTGAAGTCGCGCAGCAAGGCGATGCTCGAGATGGAGAAGGCGCTGCTGCTCGAAACCAGGGCCTGAGACTGCCGATGGTCGGCACGGCAGCCGGGAGCGCCTGCCGGTCGGGTCACACGGTGGCTTCGACGATCAGTTCGTGATGATAGGGACGGCATTCGAGCTCGGTCAGTTCCGCGATGGCGCTGCGCCGATGCGGCACGTGCACCATGGTGCCGAAGCCCGCCCGACCCAGCGCCCGCTGCAGTTCGTCTCGGTCGTACACGAACTGATGTTCCCAGAGCCGCATGCCCTCGTTCATCAGACTGCACGAGGTGTCCGGCAACCAGCCCACGTCGCGCCATTCGTCGAGCTGTCCACAGACGTACTGTGCGCACAGCCAGCGCAGGTCGGGGGTGCTGATTCGCAGCATTCCCCCGGGCTTCAGGATCCGACGGCACTCCCGGAGGAAGGCCAGCCCCTGCTCGCGCGACAGGTGCTCCAGGAAATGCTCGTTGAACACGAGGTCCACGCTGGCGTCCTCGAACGGCAACGGGTGCCGGAGGTCCGCTGCGATGTCGGCCAGGGGCGAGTCGATGTCGATGTTGATCCATCCGTCGATGTAGTTGGACCCGCAACCGAGGTGAACCTTCCTCATTGTTCGAACTCCCTCAGGGTTGTGCGACGAGATGCCGTTCGATCGACGCTACGTCCCGCGAATTGTTCGGCGTGGCAGCCGACACGTCGATACGCACCCCCCAGTCGGCGCGTCGCGTGTCTGCATTCGCGTCGAGCAAGGCCCCCCAGGCGGCGCTGAAGGCGCCCTCGAGAAGATCGAGATCCATCAGGTTGTCGCGCACGAGTTCGTAGAACGGGCGCATCGTCGAATCGGCGCCGTAGACGCCCAGGCATCGCCGAATGGCCAGCGCGATGGCGTTCCGCGTCTCGTCGTCGTTCAGGTGGCGTTCCTGGCGGGCACGCAGCGCGAACGATACCCACGCCAGGTGGGCGATCTTCAGCGACAGCGAGTTGACGTTTCCGGTGGATTGATCCGGATGCTGACGGAACCCCCCCAGCGCGCGGCGCACCACGGCAATGGGACCGATATCCTTTGCGTCCAGCAGCAGCCCGATGTCGGGCAAGCCAAAGTAGGACGGCCCGGCCGCTGGAGGCGCCGGGAATCTGCAAGCTGCCTGCGCGCCGAGGACCATATTGGACAGCTCGCCCAGCCAGTTCTGGCTTGGCAGCACGGTGCTGCGAACCAGGGTGGCGGCGTTGACGAGCACGGTTTCGTCCATCGCTGCGGTGATGAAGTCAGGCAGGGGCAGCATGCCCATTGCCTCGCCGCTCGCCCGGATCAGCCGTCTGAGGCTGATCGATACGGACACTGCCGGCACCGCGTCGTGCACCGCCACGTGATGGGCGTAGAACTCCGGATCGATCACGTCGTCGTCCATGAGCATGTGTACGAGTGGCGTGCTGCGATTCCAGGCGTGCAGGACATGCCGATGGTTCTTCAGGCCGCTGCACGGGCCCCTCACGACCGTCAGATGCAGTCCGGCCAGCTCGTCGTCGAAGCGGCCTTCGCGCAGTGACCGGGTGATCGTCGCATCCGGGCTGTCGTCCGAGAGGAGCACCCGGAAGTCCCGGAAGGTCTGGCGACGCAGGCTCTCGAACAGCGGCTTGAGGTAGCCGGTCTTGTAGGCTGGGATCAGAACCGCGATCCGATTCACGCGCGCTCCCCGGAGCGCCGGCGCTGCGGCTTCATGCCGAGCCGACCGGTTCGGCCAGGGCGGCGAGGCGTTTGCCCCGCGAGGATTCGGATACGTCGCCGGCCGGGTCCGCGTTCCGCCTGGGTACGGGGACGCTCGAGGCGGCGGCGGTCCTCGACGACGACCCGCGCAAGCCGGCAGCCCTGATCACGTCGACCACGCGGTCGACGTCGTCGAAGCCCAGCGTCGGGTAGATCGGCAGGCAGATCACCCGCTGCGCCATGAGCGTGGCAACCGGCAGGTTCGCCTGCGTCGCTGACGGCAACCCGCGGTACATCGGGAAGTCCGTGATGAGCGGATAGAAGTATCGGCGGCCGTGGATGCCGGCTGCCTTCAGCGTGGCGTACAGCGCATCCCGTGTTACTGGAAAGTCAGGCGTGATCATGATCGGGAAGTAGGCGTGGTTGGCGCGTGCCTCCGTCGGTGCGGGCATGCAGGAGACCCCGGGGACGTCGGCCAGCCCGGCGCGGTAGCGCGCATCGATCGCCTGCCGGCGCCGGATCGACTCATCGATCTCGCCGAGCTGCAGCAGACCCAGCGCCGCCTGGAATTCGTTCATCTTGCCGTTGATGCCCGGCGCCACCACGGTGACTTCGTCCACGAACCCGAAGTTCTTGAGGTGGTCGATGCGCGTCTTTGTCTTGGCATCGGGACAGATGATGGCGCCGCCCTCGAACGTGTTGAAGACCTTGGTGGCGTGGAAGCTCAGCACGGACAGGTCGCCGTGATTCAGTACGCTTCCGCAGTGGCATCGAACCCCGAATGCGTGCGCGGCGTCGTAGATGACCTTGAGCCCGTAGGTGTCCGCGATGCCCTGGATCCGATCGACGTCGCACGGGTGGCCGTAGCAATGCACAGGCAGGATCGCGGTTGTCCGGGGCGTGATTGCCGCCTCGATCCGGGCGGGATCCATGTTGAGTGTGACCGGGTCGATGTCGACGAAGACGGGCTTGATCCCGTTCCAGAGCAGCGCGTGCGCCGTCGCGACGAACGAGTAGGGCGTGGTGATCACTTCGCCGGTGATTCGCATCGACTGCAGCGCAGTCACGAGCGCGAGAGTCGCGTTTGCGAAGAGGGCGATGTGCTTGACGCCGAGGTGCTCGCACAGCGCGGATTCGAGCCGCCGGTGGAACGGACCGCCGTTGGTCAGTACCTTGGTGTCCCAGATTTCGCGGAGCATCGGCAGGAAATCATCGAGGGCCGGCAGCGACGGTTGGGTCACGTAGATCGGATCGTTCGGCGAGGCCATCACACGCTCCGGACCACGTCGCGGTCGGACGACGACTCCCGGGGCGCGCTTGGCGACGCTGGCTGTGGTGTCGGTGCGTTGTGCTGCGGGGGTCTGGTGGGCGCTCGCGCGGCCGTGGCAGCATCGACTGCGTCGATCGGGGATTTGGGCTGCCGCCCGGATACGGGGCTTGCCTCGAAGACCGACAGGTCGTCTTCGATGCCACCGAAGTCGGGCTGCAGGGTCCTGGCCGTCATGCGGTCGGATGCCGTCGTGAAGGTCTTGCGCAGCAGCACCTTCATGAACGCGGCGTTCGATCGCTCGCACGGTTGAAGCTGCAGATCGAGCCATTCTGAACGGACGATCTCGAAGCGATGCTCGAACCATCCGAGATACCAGAACCAGTCCGTGTAGTACAGCCACGAGTGCTCGTTGAGCGCGCGCAGATGAGTGGGGTCCTGCCAAGCCGTAGGCGCCCGCTCGTGGGGAACTTCGATCTCGAGTTCACCGCCCACTTTGAGCAGCGTCAGCAGGTTGGTCATCAGCCTCGGCAGGTCGGGGACGTGCTCCAGGACGTTGTTGGCGTACACACGGTCCAGACAGCCTGCCTCGAGGCGTACCTCGCCGCCGCGGCAACCGGGCAGCGTGGCGGGCAAAGACAACGGCGTTGCGAGGTCCAGCACGAGGTCCGGCTCACTGCGGTCGAGGATGTCGACGTTCAGCCATCCCGCCCTGTAGTCCTTGCCGGACCCGAGGTTCAGCTGACGCGGTCGCCACGGGTCGGTGCTCCTCGTGCTGCTGGCGCCTTCGTGGTAACCCGCCGCGAATGCGAGGAGGTCGGCGTAGGGCTCGATGGGATCGGTCGCTCTGAACCCCTCGATCCTCGCCTTAGCGGCGATGGCGAAAGCCGGGCCGCGGAAGGTGTCCCGGAAGAACGATTCGATCGAGTGGTCGTCGACCCAGAACAGCGCCGACTCGAACGGTCCGGGTGGCGCGGTGCGGGCAGTCCGCTCCGAGATGACCGGCGTGCCGAGGGACAGGCTGTGGAAAGCCCTTGCCTGCTCGAAGCGGCTCGTCTCGTAGAAGTGGCAGTTCAGAACTGCCTTGGACTGCCGGATGAAGTGGTCGCGTTCCGGGCCGTAGAGCGCCTGGTCGAACATGGCGACCTGCACGCCGCTCGCCTCGATCCGCTGCAGGAATGCCTGCCGTCGCTGATTGACGCTGCCGAAGAAGAGCAGGTCGATCGGACGCTCCTCGATCGGGAGCACCCCGGCCTCGTTCAAGTAGGGGGCGTACAGGAACGGCACGATCGGCACGTCGGTCGGATCGTCCGCGTAGTATCCGACGTTCTCGGCGTCGTAGTCGACCACCGCGCTACCGCGCAGCAGTGTGGTGTAGGCCTCGGAGACAGCCGCTCCGCCCGGTCCCAACTGCTCCAGGTTGACGAAGATGCAGGTGCTGCGCCGTTTCGATTCCGGATCGAAGCCCAGGTGCGCGCCGAACACGAAGTTCACCGCATCCTCGCGGAGCCGGTTTTTCGAGATCGTAACCGTCGCCCCCAGGCGACGGAACTGATACCGGAAGTAGCGTGCCTGGTCGAGGAACCCGAGGGAATGCAGATAGCCCGTCGGCTGGACGACGACGAGATTCACGGCTGGCAATTGCATCGAGGACCTCGGGCGTGTCGTGGCGGGACGTGGACAGATGCCACAGTAGGCCGCCCGCCGCCGAACTTAAGCCTCGAAAAGCGCCGTGCCGGACCGTCTGTTCGGTCCGGCGAGGTGATGCCCGCCCTCAGGCATCCGCGCGCTTGGCCACCAGCGTCAGAATGTCGTAGGACGCCACCAGCGCCCCCTCCTGGTTGGTCACCTGCACGTCCCACGCCACCACCCCCTGGCCGACCGTGTCGGCGGGCTTGCGCGGCCGGTCGGTCTTGCGCTTGCAGGTGAGCCGCGCCTGGATCGTGTCCCCGATCCCCACCGGTTTGACGAACCGCAGCGTGTCGAGCCCGTAGTTGGCCAGCACCGGACCCGGGGAGGGCCATACGAACAGGCCCGCCGCCGCCGACAGCACGAAGTAGCCGTGGGCGATCCGCTTGCCGAATGCGCTCGCGCGCGCCGCCGGCTCGTCGAAGTGCATGTAGAAGTAGTCGCCCGACAGGCCGCCGAACAGCACGAGGTCGGCCTCGCTGACCGTGCGCCGGTGCGTGAGCAGCGAGTCGCCGACCGCGATGTCCTCGAAGTGCTTGCGGAACGGGTGCAGGTCGGACTCGTTGACCTTCGCGCCGCGCACGTACTCGCCGGTGATCGCGGTGAGCATCGTCGGCGACCCCTGGAGCGCGGCGCGCTGCAGGTAATGGGTGACCGCCCGCAGCCCGCCGAGCTCCTCGCCGCCACCAGCGCGCCCGGGGCCACCGTGCTTGAGCCCGGGCAGCGGGGAGCCGTGGCCGGTCGACTCGACGGCGGCCTCGGCGTCGAGCACGTGCAGCCGCCCGTGCCAGGCCGCCAGCCGGGGGATCGCCTCGGCCGCGACCGCGGGCGAGGCGGTCACCAGGGTCGCGACGAGGCTGCCGCGCCCGCGCGCGGCGAGCGCGACGGCGTCGTCGAGGTCCGTGTAGGGCATCAGCGTCGCGACCGGCCCGAAGGCCTCGAGCTCGTGCACCGACGCGACCTCGTGGGGCCGCGTGCAGCACAGCAGCGTCGGCGGGAAGAACGCGCCGCCCGCCACCCGCTCGCCGCGCGGCGAGAAGCCGTCGGCGGCGCCCCACACGGTCTCGCAGTCGCGCGACAGGCGCGCGACCTGCTCGCCCACGTCCTGAACCTGGGTGCGGGAGGCGAGCGCGCCCATCTCGACGCCCTCCAGCGCGGGGTCGCCCGTCACCACTGCGGCCAGCCGCGCGCGCAGCGCCTGAGCGACCGCGTCCAGGCGGCCCTGCGGCACGATCGCGCGCCGGATCGCGGTGCACTTCTGGCCGGCCTTGACCGTCATCTCGCGCACCACCTCGTCGACGAACAGGTCGAACTCCCGGCTGCCCGGCGCCACATCGGGTCCGAGGATCGCCGCGTTGAGCGAATCGGCCTCCGCGTTGAACGGAATCGCGTTGCGCACGAGGTTGGGGTGCGTGCGCAGCCGCGCCGCGGTCTCGGCCGACCCGGTGAAGGTGACCACGTCCTGCGTGCCGAGCCGCTCGAGCAGGTCGCCCACGCCGCCCACCACCAGCTGCAGCGCGCCGGGCGGCAGCAGACCGGACGCATGGATCTGCAGGACCAGCGCCTCGGTCAGGTAGGCGGTCGCGGTGGCGGGCTTGACGATGCAGGGCATGCCGGCTAGGAAGGCCGGCGCGAACTTCTCGAGCAGCCCCCAGACCGGGAAGTTGAAGGCGTTGACGTGGACCGCGACCCCGCGCCGCGGCACCAGCACGTGGGTGCCCGCGAAGCCGCCCTTGCGGCCGAGCGGCGCGGCCGGCCCCTCGTGGACGAGGTTGCCCGAGGGCAGGTCGGCGACGGCAAGCGCCGCGTATGCGTTCAGCGTGCCGATGCCGCCTTCGATGTCGATCCAGCCGTCGCGCCGCGTCGCGCCCGTCCAGGCCGACACCGCGTACAGCGCCTCCTTGTGCTCGCCCAGGTGCCGGGCGAGGGCGCGCAGCACCGCGGCGCGTCCCTGGAAGTCCAGGCCCAGCACGCTGCGCAGGCCCTCGCCGCGGGCCCATGCGAGCGCCTCGCCGAAATCCGGGTGCTCGCGGTGCGTGAAGGCGACCACCCGCCCGTCGATGGCGCTGGCCAGCGGGAGGTCGGGGGTGGCGCCGACCCAGCGGCCGGCGATGAGGCTGCGAAGGACGTCGGGCATCGAGCGGCTCCGGGTCAGAGGGCGCGCCAGCCGGGCGCGTCGCGGTCGAGCAGGCGCTTGACCGAGTCGAAGAACAGGTCGGACTGCGCGCGCTCGCCGGCGATCTGCGCGGCCACGCGCTCGCACAGCGCGTCGGGCACGCGGCGCAGCGGCCGGCCGGCGGCGGCCTGCGTCGCGAGCACCTGGCTCATGCAGGCGCGCTCGAGGTAGTACAGGTCGTCGAAGGCCCAGGCGAGGCTCTGGCCGACCACCGTGATGCCGTGGCTCGCCATGAACATCACGTCCTTGCCGGTCATGCCGGCGGCGATGCGATCGCCCTCGACGGCGTCGAGTGCGAGACCGTTGTACTGATCGTCCCAGGCCACCCGCCCCCAGAAGCGCAGCACGTTCTGGTTGCACCACTCGAGGCGCATGCCATCGACCAGCGTCAGCGCGGTCGCGTAGGGCATGTGCGTGTGCAGCACCGCCCTGGCGTGCCGGTGCATCCGGTGGATGCGGCTGTGGATGAAGAAGGCTGTCGGCTCCAGCGGATGGCGGCCCTCGATCACGCGGCCCGAGCCGTCGATCAGCAGCATGTCGCCCGCGGTCACCTCGGACCAGTGCAGGCCCTGCGGGTTGATCAGGTAGCGGTCCTCGCCCACCTCGAGACTGAAGTGGTTGCAGACCCCTTCGTTGAGCCCGTAGCGGGCGGCGCCGCGCAGGGCGGCGGCCAGGTCGACGCGCTGCGCGTCCAGGTTCGTCTTGTCGCTCATGGGTGTTCCCTCCTCGTGCGTCGCAGTATGCCTCGCCCGACGACCGGCGCAGTGCATCGCGGCTCGGTTTGCCGCGCCGGGGGCGCCCTGCGCTCAGCGGCCCGGCTTGTCCCACAGCGTGAAGTAGAAGCGGCTGCCGCAGCCGGCCTCGGATTCGGCCCAGACACGCCCGCCGTGGCGGCGCGCGATGCGCTGCACGGTCGCCAGCCCCACCCCGGTCCCGGGGAAGTCGGCCGCGCTGTGCAGGCGCTGGAAGACCCCGAACAGCCGGTCGGCGAAGCGCATGTCGAAGCCCTCGCCGTTGTCTGTCACGCAGTAGACGGCCTCCTGCCCCTCGCCACTGCAAGACACGTCGATCAGCGCCTCGGGCCGCCGCGCGCTGTACTTCCAGGCGTTGCCGATCAGGTTCTCGAGCAGTGCGCGCAGCAGCATGCGATCGCCCTCGGCCTGCATGCCGGGCTGTACGGTGACGATTGCGCGCCGCTGCGGCTCGCCCGCGCGCAGCGACTCCGCGATGGTGTCGGCGAGCCGCGACAGGTCGACCTGCTCGGTCACGAGCGGCTGCCCCGACAGGCGCGACAGTCCGAGCAGCGCGTCGATCATCTCGGTCATCCGCGTCGCGGCGCTCAGGATGCGCTGCAGGTGGTCGTGCCCGACCCGGTCGATCCGGTCGGCGTAGTCCTCCTGGACGATCCGCGCGAAGCCCTCGACGACGCGGATAGGCGCACGCAGGTCGTGCGACACGGTGTAGGTGAAGGACTCCAGCTCCTTGGCAGTGACCTCGAGCTCCAGGGTGCGCTCGCGCATCCGCGTGCGCAGCCGCTCGATCGCGCGGCTGTCCTCCCGCAGGCGCTCCTGGTCGGCTGAGCGATCGTGGATCAGCAGGGCCGCGCATGCGCGCAGCGCGACGTCGCCGGGCAGCGGTTCGAGCCGGATCTCGACCGAGCGGGTCTCGCCGTACTTGCGTGCCAGGTCGCCGTACAGCCTGCCCTCGCGCCGTCCGCGCAGCAACTGGTCAAGGCTGCCCACCGCGGCGCCCGAGTCCGGCCCGAACAGCGTCTCGCAGGGCAGGGCGGCCAGCTCGCGCTCGGTGCGGTCGAACAGCCGGCAGGCTGCCGAGTTGGCCCAGATCACGCGCCAACCCGGCCGTTCGCCCGCCGCGGCCTCGATCCAGAGCACCGGTTCTACGGCCGCCAGCAGCGCGGCGGTGGCGAGCCGGCGGGCGCGGTCGGACACCGTGTCGGCGCCAGCGTCGCGCGAGACGCCGGTGTACCCGACGAAGCGACCGTCGGCGTCGTGGCGGGGCAGGCCGCTGTCGATGGCGACGCGGACCCGACCGGTGGCGTCGCACCAGACCCAGGCCAGGTCGACGAAGGGCTCCTGGCGCGCCAGCTCGGCCTGGTGGGCGGACCAGTCGCCTCCCGACAGCGGCAGCGCACCGTCGTCCCAGCGGCGGCGGCCCAGGCGCAGGCTCAGCGGCGAGGGGACCGGGCCGTCGTCGACCCGGGTGATCGTGCCGTGCGCGTCCTGCTCCCAGTAGACCTCGCGCGACAGCCGCCTGAGGGTGTCGAGCTGGACGCGGACGTCGGAGGACTCGGGCGGCGCCGCGGCGGGCGGCAGGCGTGCCTCGGACGGGTCGGGCATGGGAAGGGTCGCCGGGCCCGACTGCGTTGGGGCGGGCGGGCCTGCGCGCTCGGCGAGCATGGCGGCCATGACCGCTGTGGCCGCCGGCCCGGCCATGCGGCCGGCCGGCGCGGCGTCGTGGCCGGCAGTGGGGGAGGCGGTGGAGGCCGCGCGGCGTCCATTCGACATCAGGCGCCGGGCGGCGATCGCGGCGATCGCGGCCAGCACGAGCAGAGACACCAGTACCAGGCCGATGGGCAGGGGGCCGTCGCCGACTCCTTCGGAGGCGAGGTCGGGACCGGCCGCCCGCGAGCCGAGCGGTGCCAGGCCCACCGCGATGGACAGTAGGACCCCGCGTGCGGCGGCGCGGGCGCGCCATGCGAGGGGGAGCCGGAGGCGGTCTGGAAGCGGGGTCATGCGGGCCGTCTAGGGCGCCAACCTTACCCGAAAACCCGTCGACGCACGCCCTCCGCCGCAGCCGTCCGTCCGTCGGTCTGTTTCAGCGGTCGATCTCCAGCCCGAACGCCGCCTGCCGACAACATGCAAGAAGTCCGCTGTGCGGCAAGGTCCCTCCAGATGCCCGGGGTTGCAGTCGGCCCGCCTCCCCGCCCCGCCGCCGAGGCATGGCGCATGGCGCCTGCCGCCCCCGTTCGACGAATCCTGCAGGAGACGACCCGTTGACGGCCAGAGTGAACGGTCCCTCGAGCCCCGCGGCGAACACCGCCGGCGCCCACTGCGCCCTGTCCCCGACCGAGGCGGCTCGTGCGGCGATCCGGTTCATGGCCGAGCGCAAGCTGGCGCCGTCGCCCGGCAATTACCGGCACGCCTGGGCCGAGGTCGGCGGTCCGGCCAGCGGCGCCGACGCCGAGCAGGTTGCGCAGGCCGCGGTCCGGCTGCTGACCCAGCGGGCGGCGCAGGCTGAGCCCGGCTTCGCCGGCCTGTCGAGCGCGGTGCGCGAGCAGCGCTGGAGCGACGCGCTGGCGACCCTGCTGCAGATCGCCAGGCAGGCGCCCCGCGGGCAGTGGGGCGCGCTGCTGGTCGCGTTGGGTGAGGCTGCCTTGCTGTCGGGGCGCGAGTGGCCAAGCGTGCGCCGGCTGGATGCGCTGATCGCCGTGTCGCACGAGCACGCGTCGAACGACGGCGCGCTGCGCGCGCAGCTCGAGCTGCTGCTGGTGCAATGGCGGATGGACCCATCCGTGCCGGTGGAGCCCGCGCCCGATCCGCCCGGGATGAGCGTGGCCGCGCAAGGCATCGCGGACGCGCGCGTGCCGGACGGCGCCGAGGCCGGGGGCCTGCCGGTGCCGAGCCACGACATGGCGCGCCTGCGCAAGGTCAATGCGGAGCTCGTCGAGATCGTGATGTCCCTGTGCGCGAGCTTCGAGGCCGTCGCGGAAGAGGGCAGCTGGATCGTCGCCCAGGTCGACGCCGTGCGCGACGCCGTGCGCGACGACGTCGACCGCCGCTCCCTGTCGGCGGCGCGTACATTGCTGCAGCAGGCGCTGGTCACGCAGCAGTCGATCACCCGCAGCCGTCGCGACGCGCTCGCTTCCCTGCGCGACCTGCTGCCCCACCTGATCGACCAGATGTCGCAGATGGGCGAGCGATCCGCGGGTTTCGGCGCCACCCTGACCGGCCACATGCAGGCGCTGTCGGACGCGGTCTCGCTGGAGAGCATCACCGATCGTGTCCGCGTGCTGCTCTCCGACACCCGCGGCATGCACGACGCCGTCGACCTCGTTCGCCATGACCTCGACGGCCGTTCGGCGCATGCGCAGGCGCTGGAGTTCGAGGTCGAGCGCCTCGAGCGCGATCTCGCGCAGGCGAGCGAGCGGCTTCTGACCGACCATCTCACCCGCACGGCCAACCGGGCGGGGCTGGAGGACGCCTTCGACCGAGCGACGATCGGGCTGCGCGCCAACGGCGATCCGCTCGCCATCGCGCTGCTCGACATCGACGACTTCAAGAAGGTCAACGACGCGCTCGGCCACCAGGCGGGCGACGGTGCGCTGCGCCACCTAGCCGGCCTGCTGCAGGCCAAGGTGCGCCCGGGCGACACGGTTGCGCGCTATGGCGGCGAGGAGTTCGTGATCCTGCTGCCGGGCATGACGGTCGTGCAGGCGCGCGAGATGCTGGTGCGCGTGCAGCGCGAGCTGACGCGCGCGGTCTACCTATACGGCTCGCAGCAGATCTTCATCACCTTCTCGGCGGGCACGACTCAGGTCGACCCGCAGGACGGCCTGGGCGCGGCGCTGGGTCGCGCCGACGAAGCGATGTACCAGGCCAAGCATGCCGGCAAGAACTGCGTTGCGATCGGATGACGCGCGACGCCGCGCCGCACTGCGGCGCGGCGGATCAGTCGATCAGCCCGTTGCGCAGGCAGTAGGCCGTGAGGTCAGCGTTGGACGTCATCCCGAGCTTCTCGAGCACCCGGGCCCGGTAGACCGACACGGTCTTGGGCGACAGGGTCAGCTCGGTGGCGATATCGGACAGCCGCTGGCCCGACGAGAGCCGGATCAGGGTCTGGAACTCGCGGTCGGACAGCCGCTCGTGCGGCTTTTCGTTGGGGTCAACCGACAGGCGCTCGGCCAGCGCCTCGGCGATCGCCGGAGTGATGTACTTGCGCCCGGCGTGCAGCGTGCGGATCGCCGTCACGATCTGCGCCGGATCAGCCGACTTGTTCAGGTAGCCCATCGCCCCGGCCTTCAGCGCGCGGATGGCGTACTGGTCCTCGGGGTACATGGTCAGCACCAGCGCCCGGACCTTGATGCTCTCCTCGGAGAGCGAGTGCAGCACGTCCAGGCCACTGCGCCCGGGCAGGTTGATGTCGAGCAGCAACACGTCGAACTCGGTCTCTCGCAGCAGCTGGCGCAGTTCGCCGTAGTCGCCCGCCTCGCCGACGACCTGGATGTCGCCGGCATCGAGCAGGGAGTCCCGCAGCCCGCGCCGGATCAGTGCATGGTCGTCGACGATCACGACACGGATCATGGCTCGGTTCCTTCTTCGAGGCGGGCGCCCGCCTCGGGGGTCAGCGGGATCGTCAGCATCACTTCGCCGCGGCCGGCGCCGACCGCGACCTCGAGCCAGCCGTGAACCTGGCGCACCCGCTCGGTCAGCCCGCGCAGCCCGAACGAGGCGGCCTTGTCGAGGTCGCCCGCGGCCAGTCCGACGCCGTCGTCGGAGATCTCGAGCGACAGGATGTCGTCCTGGACGACGAGGTCCAGGCGGGCGCTGCGCGCCTGCGCGTGCTTGGCGACGTTGGTCAGGGACTCCTGCGCGACCCGGTACACCGCCATGGCGACCTGCTCGGACACCGCCACCTGCTCGCGATTGCTCGTGAGCTGGGCGTCGATGCCGGTGCGGCTAGCGAACTGCGCCACCAGGAACTCGAGGGCTGCGACGATGCCCGCATCGAGCGCCGGCGGGCGCAGGTTGCGCATGATCCGCTGCACCGCCAGCACCGCCTGGTTCAGCGTGTCGAGCCCCTGGCGGGCCCGGCCGCGGACCGCGTCGTCGCAGTGCCGCTCGATCCAGGCGAGGTCGAAGCGCAGCGCGGTCAGCATGCCGCCGATGTCGTCGTGCACCTCGCGGGCGATGGCGGCGCGCTCCTCCTCGACCGCCTGCTGAAGGTGGTCGGTCAGGTCCCGCAGCCGCTGCTCGGACTCGGCCAGCGCCTGGCGGACCGTGCCGCGCTCGCGGCGCGCCGCCGCCGCCGACATCGCGTTGCGCAGCGCCGGGCCCAGCCGCGCGAGGCGCCCCTTGATCAGGTAATCGTCGGCGCCCGCCTGCATGGCCGCGACAGCGGCATCCTCGCCGATGGTGCCCGAGACGATGATGAACGGCAGGTTCTGGCCCGACGCGCGGACGATTCCCAGCGCGTCGCCGCTGGAGAAGCGCGGCAGGTGGTGGTCGGAGACGACCGCATCCCAGGGGCCGGCGGCCAGCGCAGCGCGCAGGCCTGCTTCGTCCTCGACGCGAACTGCCTGGGGCTCGAGGGACTGGCGGCGCAGCGACCGCAGCAGCAGTTGGTAGTCGAGCTCGGAGTCCTCGACGACCAGCAGCCGGATGGGCAGCCCCCCGAATTCCTGCCCTGCGGTCTGCGCGACGGAATTGGTCGGATCCACCCGGTCTTTTCTGGAGTTTCGAGGGCGGCCCGCCGCCTGAGAATCGAACCCGTTGCAGGCCCGATCGATTTGATGTTAGCACGCGTCCGCGTGCGGACCTGCCCACCCTTACGGCGCATTTGATGGACGATCAAGAGGCAGCAGCGATCGCGGCGGGCCTGCCGGCCCACCTCGCCGCGCAGATGCAGGACGAGGTGCTGTCCGCCGGGACCGAGCTCGAGCGGCTCGAGCGGCTGCTGTCGGACGCCGTCGACCAGTTGCTGGAGCGATTCGGCCGGGCGCACGCGCTGTGCGTCGCCGTCGACGGCATGCCCGCCGCGTTGCGCGAGGGCCTCGACACCGAGCTGCGCGGCGCGATGACCGCGCTGCAGTTCCAGGACATGGCCTCTCAGCTGGTCGTGCACGCGCGTCGACGCCTCGCCACGGTCGCGGACTGCCTCGGCAACCTTGCGGTGGGCGAGGAGGAGGAGGGCTGCGAGCTGCAGTGGGTCAGTCGGGCCTGTCCGGTGGCGCAGCGCGCCGTGGATGCCGGCTCGGTCGAGCTTTTCTAGGATTCGGAGAGATGCGCATGCGTTCGATTTTGGCTGTGGATGATTCGGCCTCGATGCGTCAGATGGTGTCATTCACCCTGCGCAGTTCCGGCTACGAGGTGATCGAGGCCGTCGACGGTCAGGATGCACTCGACAAGCTCGGCTCGCGCGAAGTGGACCTGGTGCTGACCGACCAGAACATGCCGCGGATGGACGGGCTGACGCTGATTCGCCAGCTGCGCGGCCTCGAGCGCTACAAGCGGGTGCCGATCCTCGTGCTGACCACGGAGTCGGGTGACGAGATGAAGCAGGCCGGCCGCGCCGCCGGGGCGACCGGTTGGATGGTCAAGCCCTTCGACCCGGCACGGCTGCTCGAGGTGGTCGGCAAGGTGCTGCCGCAGTAGCGGCGAGGGACAGCGATGAGCGATACCCAGACCCAGGGGGAAGGCGGCGGCGCCTTCGACCTCTCGCAGTTTCATGGCGTGTTCTTCGAGGAGGCGGGCGAGAACCTCGCCAACATGGAGACGCTGCTGCTGGCGATCGACGAGTCGAGCGCCGACGACGAGTCGCTCAACGCGATCTTCCGGTGCGCTCACTCCATCAAGGGCGGCGCTGCGACCTTCGGGTTCCAGAACGTCGCCGACCTGACCCACGTCATGGAGACCTTGCTCGACAAGCTGCGTCGGCACGAGCTGGGCATCACGGTCGGCATGATCGACACACTGCTCGAGTCGGGCGATGTGCTCAAGCACCTGCTGGCCGGCCACCAGGGCCACACCGGCGAGGCAACCGACTGCTCCGAGCTGGTCGCGCGCATCGGCGCACTTTCGAGTGGCGTGGCCGCGGCGCCCCCGGTCCCGCAGGCGGCCCCCGCCGTCGCCCCCGCGCCCGCCAAGGGCGAGCGCGTGCTCGATGTCGCGATCGGGCCGATGGAGCAGCCCCAGCTGGCCGACCACCTCGCCGACTTGTTCGCCGAGATCCCGGGCCTGGGCACCTTCGAGCCGACCGACGGCGGCCGGGCCGACGCCGAGCGAATCCGTCGCTTTCGCGTCGTCACCGTCGTCCCCGACGGCGAGCTGCTCGACCTCTTCTCGTTCCACGTCGCGCGCGAGCAGATCCGCATCGTGTCGGTGACGCCCGACGCGCCGTCCGCACCCGCCACGGCGCCGCCCGCGTCCGACGCCCGGGGCGAGCCGGCGTACGGGTTCTTCGACAGCCTGCCCGCGCCCGCCGCCGCCCCCGCCGCCCCCGCCGCCGCCGCCATCCCCGCCGCCGCCATCCCGGCAGCCCCTGCGCCCGCCGCGCCGTCCAGGACGCCCGCCCCGCCGGCGGCTGCGTCGGCGCCCCGGCCCGGCAAGCCTGCCGAGCGGCCACCCGCCGCCAGCGGCAGCCCGGAGAACTCGACCATCCGCGTGCCGGTGGAGAAAGTCGACCAGCTGATCAATCTCGTCGGCGAGCTGGTGATCACGCAGGCGATGCTGGCGCAGACGGGCCAGGCCCTAGACCCGGTGGTCCACCAGGCGATGGCCACCGCACTGACCGACCTGGAGCGCAACACGCGCATGCTCCAGGAGTCGGTGATGGCGATCCGCATGATTCCGATGGGGATGGTGTTCAATCGCTTCCCGCGGATGCTGCGCGACCTCGCCGCGAAGCTCGGCAAGCAGGTCGAGTTGCAGACCATCGGCGAGGACACCGAGCTCGACAAGGGCCTGATCGAGAAGATCACCGATCCGCTGACCCACCTGGTGCGCAACGCGGCCGACCATGGCATCGAGCTGCCGCAGGTGCGTTTGGCCGCCGGCAAGCCGGCGATGGGCACGGTGACGCTCGCGGCGGCCCACCAGGGCGGCTCCATCGTCATCGAGGTCCGCGACGACGGTCGCGGACTGAACCGCGACAAGCTGCTCGCCAAGGCCATGGAGCGCGGGCTGCCCCTGCGCGACCAGATGACCGACCAGGAGGTCTTCGCACTGATCTTCGAGCCCGGCTTCTCCACGGCGGCCGAGGTGACGGACGTCTCCGGGCGGGGCGTCGGCATGGACGTGGTCAAGCGCAACATCACCGGCCTCGGCGGCTCGGTCGAGATCGACTCGACCGAGGGCCACGGCATGCGCGTCTCGGTGCGCCTCCCCCTGACGCTGGCCATCATGGACGGCATGTCGGTCGGGGTCGCCGAGGAGACCTACATCGTGCCGCTCGCTTCGGTGGTGGAGTCGATACACCTGTCGGCCGACGACGTGAAGTCGGTCGGCGGGTCGGGCCGGGTCGTCGAGGTGCGCAACGAGTACCTGCCGATCGTGCAGCTCGACGAGCTGTTCGACGTGCCGCGGCCGGTCGCCCACACCGGCGGGATCATGATCGTCATAGAGGCCGACGGCGCGCGGATCGCGCTGCTGGTCGACGAGCTGATCGGCCAGCACCAGGTGGTCGTCAAGAATCTTGAAGCGAACTATCGCAGGGTACCGGGCGTATCCGGCGCGACCATCCTGGGCGATGGCCGGGTGGCATTGATCCTCGACGTGTCGTGGCTGGTCCGCCGCGCGCGTCACTGAGCACCACACAGTACGGGAGAACGTCATGGCGGCATACGATCGAGAGCACGACAAACAGGCGGCCTCCAGGCCCCGCGAGTACCTGACCTTCCGCCTGGGCGAGGAGGAGTACGGCATCGACATCCTCAAGGTGCAGGAGATCCGCGGCTACGAGCAGCCGACACGAATCGCCAATGCACCGTCCTTCATCAAGGGGGTGGTCAACCTGCGGGGCGTGATCGTGCCCATCGTCGACCTGAGGCTGAAGTTCAACCTCGGCTCGGCCGACTACAACGACTTCACCGTCGTGATCATTCTGAACCTAGGCGCGCGGGTGGTCGGCATCGTGGTCGACTCTGTTTCCGACGTGATGGAGCTCGCCGCCGAACAGATCCGCGGTGCGCCGGAGATCGCGTCGGTGGTCGACTCCAGCTTCATCACCGGCCTGGGCACGCTCAACGACCGGATGCTGATCCTGATCGAGATCGAGCGACTGATGGGCGACGCCGAGATGGCGCTTTCCGAGGCATGACCCACTGCGTGTCCTCCGGGCCGTGCGCGGACGTCCTTCGCATCTGGCCCGCACTCACGGTCCTCGCTGCGCACCGCGAGCGCCTCGCCGGGATGGTCCCGCGCGTTCACCTCCAATGGAACTGATGCGTCCGACGCGTCGATCGAGACAGTCATGAAGCTCCGCACCAAGCTACTCATTCTGCCGGCACTTGGCGGCGTCCTCGCGATCGCCCTGTGCGCGGTCGTGACGCTGATGATGCTTCGCGCCAACGCGGAGCTCGACGAACTCGCAGACGTGCGTTTCGCGAACTACACGGCCGCCTACCAGGTGCAGGGGCAGCTGTCGGCGATGCACGCGGACGCGTATCGCACGATGGCCTGGATCGGCAGCACCAAGGCCGACGCCCTGGCGGCGCAGCGCAGCGCTCTCAAGCAACGCGCAGAGGCCCTGGCTGAGCAGGTCGCACTGCTGGCCGGTGCCCAGTCGCAGAGCGATGGCGCGGGCCTCAAGGCGCTCGTCGAGGAGATGCCTCGCTATGCGAAGGCGGTCGACCGCGCGATCGACCTGGGGGCGGCCGATCCCGGCACCGGCATGGCGTCGATGCAGGCCGCCGACGGCCTGTACCGCTCGCTCGCCAAGCACGCCGAGGACGTGCTTGGGGCCGAGCGCCAGCGCGTGCGGACCTCGGTCGCCGCTGCCGAGGCCCGCGATCTGCGCAACCTCGTCCTGCTCTGGGTCGCCAGCCTGATCGCGGTTGCCATCGCGATGGTCGCCGCCTGGCGTCTGAACGCACGCCTGATGGCGCCGCTCGATGCGGCGCGCGACGCGGCCGACGCGATCGCGGGCGGCGACCTGCGGGTCCGCATGCCGCGCACCGCCGACGACGAGATCGGGCATCTGGCCGAGGCGCTGGGGCGTATGGTCGAGCACCTGAAGCGCACCGTCGGGTCCATCAAGGGCTCGGCCGACCAGATCGCGGCCGCGTCGAGCGAGATTGCGATCGGCAACGGCGACCTGTCCCAACGCACCGAGCAGCAGGCCTCCAGCCTGCAGCAGACCTCAGGCAGCATCGACGCGCTGACTGCGACGGTCGCCACCAACGCCGATAACGCCCGCCAGGCCAACCAGCTCGCGCTCGGCGCCTCCGAGGTCGCACGCCGCGGCGGCGAGGTGGTCGAGCATGTGGTCAGCACGATGGCCGAGATCAGCGAGAGCAGCCACAAGATCGCCGACATCATCGGGGTGATCGATGGGATCGCGTTCCAGACCAACATCCTCGCGCTGAACGCCGCGGTCGAGGCCGCCCGGGCCGGCGAGCAGGGCCGCGGATTCTCGGTGGTGGCCGCCGAGGTGCGCAGCCTCGCGCAGCGCAGCGCCGAGGCCGCCCGCCAGATCAAGGGCCTGATCGGCGACAGCGTGCAGCGCGTGCAGTCGGGCAGCCGGCTGGTGCAGGAGGCGGGCACCACGATGAATGAGATCGTCACCTCGGTGCGGCGCGTGACCGACATCATCGGCGAGATCTCTTCGGCAACCGGCGAGCAGAGCAGCGGCATCGCCCAGGTCAACGCCGCGGTCGTGCAGCTCGACCGGATGACCCAGCAGAACGCAGCGCTGGTCGAGCAGAGCACGGCCGCCGCCGAGAGCCTCAAGGAGCAGGCGCGCCGGCTCGCCGATGCGGTCGGCACCTTCCGGCTCGACGACGGGCAGGCGGATCCGGTCGCCGCATGGAGTCCGTCGCATCGCCCGTCCGCCGCCCCGGCGATGGCCGATACGGCACCGCGCGCCGTCGTGCCGCGTCCGCTTGCCACGCGTGCGCCCGGTCTCGCGCCGAGGGTTGCCGCCCCACCGGTCGTGCAGGCCGATGCGGTCGCAAGCGCCGCCGCGCCTAGCCGTGCCGCCGCGCCTAGCCGTGCCACCGCGCCGCCAGTAGCCCAGCCCAAGCCGCAGTCGACGTCCGCCGCGGCGCCTTCGACACAGCCCGAGCGGCCCGCGCCGGTGCGCCCTGCTGCGCCCGCGCCCAAGCCGGCCGTCGCGCCGCGTCCGTCGGCCAAGGCGCCCGACGACGACTGGGAAGAATTCTGAAACGAGCACGGCGCCCGCCCGCGCACGACGCGGGAGCGGACGCCGGACCCGGCACCTGGGAGACGAGGCGATGAGGGACAACGGACCGGTCAACGACCGCGAGCAGGCGTATGACGCCGCGACGATGCTCGTGTCGATGACGGACCTCAAGGGGCGGATCACCTACGCAAATCCGGCGTTCGTGCAGGTGAGCGGCTTCTCGCTCGACGAGCTGCTGGGCAAGGCGCACAACATGGTGCGTCATCCCCACATGCCGCCCGAGGCCTATGCGGACATGTGGCGGACGATCCAGTCGGGCCGCCCGTGGACGGCCCTCGTCAAAAATCGTTGCAAGGACGGCGGCTATTATTGGGTACGGGCCAACGTGACCCCGACGATGGAGCATGGCGAGGCGGTCGGGTACCTGTCGGTCCGCACGCTGCCATCTCGCGACGAGGTCGCTGCCGCCGAGGCCCTGTACGCCGCCATCCGCGAGGGCCGCGCGCGCAACGGCCGCTTCGAGGCGGGCCGCTGGGTGCGACGTGACCCGGTGAGCGCGCTGCTGCGGCGAGTCAACGGGTCGCTGCCGATGCGCAACGCGATCGGCCTCGCCGCGATGGCCGCCGCCTCGCTGGCCGCCATGGCGTGGACGATGCCCGCCGGTCCCGCGTTCTGGATCGCGGCCGCGGTGCAGCTGGGGCTGGCGGGCGCGCTCGCCGCGTCTTTCACCGCCCGCGTCGCGAGCCCGCTGCGCCGCGTCGCGCAGTCCGCCAATCGCGTGGCCGCTGGCGCGCTCGACTCACGCTCCAACCTGGACCGCGCCGACGAGATCGGACAGGTGGCGCGCGCGCTCGACCAGCTCACGGTGAACCTGATGGCCGTGGTGTCCGACGTGCGCCGCGAGGCCGAGGCCATCCGCACGACCACCGAGGAGATCGCCCGCGGCGGCGACGACCTGTCGCACCGGACCGAGCAGCAGGCGGCCAGCCTGGAGCAGACCGCGGCCGCGCTGCAGCAGTTCGCGCACTCCACCCACGACAACGCCGGCCACACGTCGACCGCGAGTCAGATCGCCGCCGAGGCGTCGAGCCAGGCGCGGTCCGGCGGCGAGGCCGTCGAGCGCGTCGTGAGCACGATGCGCGAGATCGAGGCAGGCAGCCGCAAGATCGCCGACATCATCGGGGTCATCGACGGCATCGCGTTCCAGACCAACATCCTGGCGCTGAACGCCGCGGTCGAGGCTGCCCGCGCGGGCGAGCAGGGCCGGGGCTTCGCGGTCGTCGCAGCGGAGGTGCGCAGCCTCGCGCAGCGCAGCGCCGACGCTGCCCGTCAGATCAAGAGCCTGATCGGCGAGAGCGTCGGACGGGTCGAATCCGGTGCGCAGATCGTCCATGACGCGGGCCGCACGATGACCGACATCGTCGGCGCGGTGCGCCGGCTGACCGACCTGATCGGCGAGATCTCGGTGGCCACCGGCGCGCAGGCCTCGGAGATTCAGCAGGTCAACGCCGCGGTCGGTCACCTGGACGGCATGACCCAGCAGAACGCTGCGCTGGTCGAGCAGAGCGCTGCCGCCGCCCAGAGCCTGAAGGACCAGGCGGGGCGGCTGGTCGACGCGGTCAACGCATTCAAGCTCCCGGTGATGCGGTGAGCGGATTCGGCGGCGGTGTGAACGAGATCGCGCTCGCCCAGGCCGACTTCGAGCGCGTACGGCGCATGATCAAGGAGCGCGCGGGGATCCACCTGCAGCCGAGCAAGCAGAGCATGGTTCAGGGGCGCCTCGCCCGACTGCTGCGCGAGCACAGCCTGCCGGGCTACACCGCCCTGCTCGATGCCGTCGAGCGCGCCGACTCGCCGCTGTGGCAGCCCTTCGTCAATGCGCTGACCACGAACCTGACCTCGTTCTTCCGTGAGGCATACCACTTCCCGCTGCTCGCCGAGTTCCTGAAGAAGCAGCCCGGGCCGGTGCGCATCTGGTGCGCGGCGGCCTCCACCGGCGAGGAGCCATGGTCGATCGCGATGACCACGCTCGAGACGCTGGGCACGGGCGCGCAGGCCAGCATCTTCGCCTCGGACATCGACACCAGCGTGCTGCAGACAGCGCGCGCCGGCGTCTACCCGATCGACTCCGAAAAGGGCCTCGACACGGCCCGACTGCACCGATGGTTCCTGAAGGGGCGGGCGGGCAACGCGGGACTGATGCGGGTCCGCCCCGAGCTGGCGCGGATGGTCGAGTTCGGGCAGGTCAACCTGGTGCACGATGCGCTGCGCTTCCCGCAGCCCTTCGATGTGATCTTCTGCCGCAACGTGATGATCTACTTCGACGCCTCGACCCAGCGCGCGGTGCTGGCACGCCTGCACAAGGTGATGCGGCCCGGCAGCCTGTTGTTCGTCGGGCACTCCGAGAACTTCTCGGCGCAGGGCGACCTGTTCGCGCTGCGCGGCAAGACAGTCTACGAACGTCTCGCCGAGCGCTCGGCCAGGGAGCCCGAATGCATCCGATGACAAAGCCCGCGTCGCTGCGAGAGGCAGCGCCCGGTCTGTTCCCACGCAGCTCCGATCGGATCGCCGCGCTGCGCGACCGCGCCCCGCGCGAGTACGAGGCCCGGACCTTCTACTACGACTCGGTCTTCAAGACCGACGCGGTCAAGCTGCTGCCGGGCGAGTACTACGTCCACGACGCGGACGACCTCGTGCTGATGACCGTGCTCGGCTCCTGCGTCGCCGCCTGCCTGTTCGACCGGACCGCGCGCCTCAGCGGCATGAACCACTTCATGCTGCCCGACGGCGGCAGCGCCGGGCGTTACGGCTTGTATGCGATGGAGTTGCTGATCAACGAGCTGATGAAGCGCGGCGCCCGGCGCGAGCGGCTCGAGGCGAAGGTCTTCGGCGGCGGTCAGGTGATGCGCAACTTCTCGACGATGAACGTCGGTGAGCAGAACGTGAAGTTCGTCGAGCAGTTCTTGGCGGCCGAGCGGATCACCATCGTGTCCCACGACGTGCTGGACATCTACCCCCGCAAGGTCTGCCTGTTCCCGGGCAGCGCGCGGGCGCTGTGCAAGAAGCTCGCCTCGACGCAGTCCGACGTGATCGCCACGGAGGAGAACCTCTACCGCGGACGCCTCGCGGGGCAACCGGCAGCCGCGACCGTGGGCAGCGTCGAGCTGTTCTGATGCGAACGACCCACGGAGAAGACGATGGGCAAGATTCGAGTGTTGGTGGTCGACGATTCCGCACTGGTTCGGAGCATGCTGTCGAGCATGATCAACGCGCAGTCCGACATGGAGTGCATCGGCGCGGCCAACGATCCCTTCCAGGCCCGCGAGTTGATCCGTAGCCTGAATCCCGACGTGATCACGCTCGACGTCGAGATGCCGCGCATGGACGGGCTCGACTTTCTCGAGAAGCTGATGCGTCTGCGGCCCATGCCTGTCGTGATGGTGTCGACGCTGACCGAGCGCGGCGCCGAGACGACGCTGCGCGCCCTGGAGCTCGGTGCGATCGATTTCGTCGCCAAGCCGCGCATCGGCGTCGCGCAGGGGCTGCAGGAGATCGCCAATGAGATCGCCGACAAGCTGCGGGTGGCAGCCGGCGCGAGGATCGCGCGCCGGCCGGTCGCGCGCGCGGAGCCGCCCTCGATCGCGCCGCGCATGCCTGGCGCGGGCCCGGTGGCCGGGCCACCTCCGCTGGTCAAGCCGGTTCCGGTCTCGTTCTCGCGATCGAGCACCGAGAAGATCGTCGCCATCGGTTCGTCCACCGGCGGCACCGAGGCGCTTCGCGAGGTGCTCACCGGCCTGCCGGCCGACTGCCCCGCCGTGATGGTCACGCAGCACATGCCGCCGGGCTTCACCCTGAATTTCGCCAGCCGGCTCAACGCGCTGTGCCGCATGCACGTCAAGGAAGCCGAGCACGGCGAGCGCGTGCTGCCGGGCCACGTCTACGTCGCCCCGGGCGGCTGTCACCTCGCCGTGCAGCGCAGCGGCGCCAACTATCTGGTGTCTGTCGACGACGGCCCGCCGGTCAACCGGCACCGGCCTTCTGTCGAGGTGCTGTTCAAGTCGATCGCCCAGCATGTCGGGCGCAACGCCATCGGGGTCATGCTGACCGGCATGGGGCGCGACGGCGCCGACGCGATGCTGACGATGCGCGAGGCCGGGGCCTACAATATTGCTCAGGACGAGGCGAGCTGCGTGGTCTACGGCATGCCGCGCGAGGCGGTGGCGGTGGGCGCCGTGCACGAGATCCTGCCGCTGCAGCGGATTTCGGCGCAGCTCCTCGCGCAGCTCCACAGCGCGGGGCCGGTGCTCTCGAGGGTCTGACGGGCTGCCGCCCTCAGGTCCCGAACATCATGAACAGCCGGGTCATCCCGTCGGTGAGCGGGCGCTCGATCCAGGGCAGGCCGACCACCAGCAGCACCAGGCCCGCGCCGATCGTGATCGGGAAGCCGATCGAGAACAAACTCAGCTGCGGCGCGACGCGGGACATCACTCCGAGCAGCAGGTTCACGAACAGGATCAGCGCGAGGAAGGGCACTGCGATCAGCAGCCCGATCGCGAAGACCTCGGCCCCCAGTGCCACCGGGTCGAATCGCCGCGCGAACTCGAAGGGCACGCCGCCGACCGGCAGGGTCGCGAAGCTGCGCAGGGTTGCCGCGATCAGCAGCAACGGTCCGTTGAGCGCGAGAAACAGCAGGGTTGCGGTGGCGTTCATGAAGGTGCCGACCGCAGTGCCGGTGCCCCCCGCGGGGTCGAAGAACCCGGCGAAGGACAGGCCCATCTGCAGGCCGATCACCTCGCCGGCGAGGTCGAACGCGGCGAACACCAGCCGCGCCGAGAACCCGATCGCCAGTCCCACCGCGACTTCCTGTGCGATGTAGCCCAGGCCGGTAAGGGACAGCAGGTCGGCGCGGATCGGCACTGCGACCGACGGTGCGATGGTCGCCGCCAGCACGATCGACAGGCCCACCCTGGCGCGGGTCGGCACCGACTTCAGGGACAGCACCGGCGCCGACGTGAACAGCGCCAGGATCCGGCAAAAGGGCAGCAGGAAAGCAGCCAGCCAGGCCTGAAGCTGGGCGTCAGTGAAGACCACCATGGGTGCGCGCTCAGCCGCCCATGACCATCTGCGGGATGCTGGTCAGCGTGCGCTGGAGGTATTCGACCAGCGTGCTCATCATCCACGGGCCGATCACGATCATCGCCAGCGACACCGCGACCAGCTTGGGCAGGAAGGACAGGGTCTGCTCGTTGAGCTGGGTGACCGCCTGGAAGAAGCTCACCACCAGGCCGACGCCCAGCGCAACCAGCAGCAGCGGCGCGGACACCAGCAGCATCAGCTCCAGCGCCTGGCGCCCGATCGTGAGGACGGATTCGGGGGTCATCGGCGGGGGTCCTGTCGGTCGGAGGAGGGAGGCTGCGCGCTCATCCGAAGCTCGCCACCAGCGAGCCCACCAGCAGGGTCCAGCCGTCGGCCAGCACGAACAGCATCAGCTTGAAGGGCAGTGCGACCAGCACCGGTGACAGCATCATCATGCCCATCGACATCAGCACAGACGCGACGATCAGGTCGACGATCAGGAATGGGATGAAGACCAGGAAGCCGATCTGGAACGCGGTCTTGAGTTCGCTCGTCACGAAGGCGGGGATCAGCACGCGCATCGGGATCTGCGCACCGGTCTGGCCCGGCTCGACCTTCGCGATCCGAGAGAACAGGCCGAGGTCCGACTCGCGCGTCTGGCGAAGCATGAACGTGCGCAATGGATCGCTGCCCTTGTCGAGCGCCGTCTCTAAGCTCATCTTCTGCTCCGAGTACGGCCGGTAGGCGTCCTGGTAGATGCGGTCCAGGGTCGGCCCCATGGTGAACAGCGTCAGGAACAGAGACAGGCCGACGATCACCTGGTTGGGAGGGGTCGCCTGCAGGCCCAGCGCCTGGCGCATCAGCGACAGCACGATCACGATACGCGTGAAGCTGGTCATCAGCAGCAGCACGGCCGGCAGGAACGACAGCGCCGCGAAGGCGAGCATCGTCTGCACCGGCAGCGAATAAGTGGTGCCTCCGCCGCCCGAGGGGGCCGCATTGACCGTGAGCGCGTTCTGCGCCAGCGCCGGGGCGGCGGCGAGCAGCAGGGGCGCCGCGGTCGCCACCGCACGCAGCAGGCGGGCGGGCTTATCCATTGCGCTTCATCCGGTCGAGCATCTGCGAGAAGGGGTTGGGAGGAAAGCCGACCGTGGCGGGGGCTGCCTCCGAGGCGGCCGAGCCCGGCTCGGGGCGGTCGAGCTCGGCGAGCAGGCTGATCGACTGGCCGGTGACGCCGATCATCCAGCGCCGGCCCTGCGCCTCGACGACCGCGATCCGCTCGCGCGGGCCGAGCGTCAGGCCGCCGACGAGCGTCACGACCCGCTGGCCTGCGGGACCGCCAGCCTGCAGGCGCTTGAGCGCCCACAGCGCGAGCGGGATGAGCACGAGCACCGCGGCGAACGCCGCGAGCGCGGGCCAGACTGAGGGCGCGTCTTGCATCATCAGGTCCGGTTCAGCCTGCGCACCCGCTCCGACGGCGTGACGATGTCGGTGAGGCGGATTCCGAACTTGTCGTTGACGACCACCACCTCGCCCTGCGCGATCAGGCAGCCGTTCACCAGCACATCCATCGGCTCGCCGGCCAGCGCGTCGAGCTCGACGACCGATCCCTGCGCGAGCTGAAGGATGTGCTTGATCGGGATGCGGGTGCGGCCCAGTTCCACCGTCAGCTGCACGGGGATGTCCAGGATCATGTCGATGTCCTGGCGCGGGGCGCCGATCTGCGTGCTGCCGGCGCCGCCGAGCCTGGGGAACAGGTGGCTCGCGTCCTCGGCCCGGTCGGTCTGGGCGATCTGGGTGCCCGCCGCGGCGGGCGCCTCGGGCACCTGCTCGGCCAGCGCGGCCGCCCACTCGTCGGCGAGCGCGTCCTGGTCTGCGCCCTCGGCGGTCTGGTCGGTACTCATGCGTGGCTGCTCCGTGTCGTCGTGGCGGCGCGCATCATTGCGCCCGCGGCAGGCTGAGGAAGTCCTCGATCCGGATCGCGTAGCGGCCGTTCGAGACACCGTAGCGGCAGTCGTACACCGGCACGCCGTCGGATTTGGCGACGATCGTCTCGTTGAGATTCAGCTCGATGAAGTCGCCCGGCTTGAGCGCCATCAGCTCGCCGACGGTCGCTTGGGCGTGACCAAGCTCCGCGGTCAGCTCGATCTCGGCGGACTTGATCTGCTGCGTCAGCAGGTTGACCCAGCGCTTGTCGGTCTCCATCGCGTCGCCCTGCAGCGCCGAGTAGAGCGTGTCGCGGATCGGCTCGAGGGTCGCGTAGGGGATGCAGACGTGCAGCTCGCCGCCGAGCTCGCCGATCTCCAGCGAAAAGGTCGTGGCGACCACGATCTCGCCCGGCGTGGCGACCGCCGCGAACTGCGGGTTCATCTCGGAGCGCAGGTACTCGAGGTTGAGCGGGTAGATGCCGGCCCAAGCCTTGCGGTACTCCTCGAGCGTCACCTCGAGCATGCGCTGGATGATCCGCTGCTCGGTCGCCGAGAAGTCGCGCCCCTCGATCCGGTATTGCTGGCTACCGCTGCCGCCGAACATGTTGTCGATGATCGTGAACACCAGCTTCGGATCGCAGATCACGAGCCCGTTGCCGCGCAGCGGCTTGACCGCGACGATGTTGATGTTGGCTGGCACCGCGATACCGCGCAGGAAGGCGCTGTACTTCTGCACCTTGATCGGCCCGACCGAAATCTCGGGGTTGCGCCGCATGAAGTTGAACAGGCCGATGCGCAGGTTGCGGGCGAAACGCTCGTTGATGATCTCGAGCGTCGGCATCCGGCCGCGGACGATGCGCTCCTGCTTGGCCAGGTCGTAGACGACCGGGCCCCGCGGGCCGTCGTCCTGCGTTGCGGGGGCGTCGTCGACACCCTCCAGCAGCGCGTCGACCTCGTCCTGGGAGAGGAACTGTTCGGCCATCGCGGGCTACTGGACGATGAAGGAGGCGAAGTGAACCAGCGCGATCGGGTTGGTCGCGGGCTCCGGGGTGGGCTCGGCCTTCTTGACCTTCGCGGCCTTGTCCTTGTCCTTCATGTCCTTGCCGCCCTTCTTGTCGCCGTCGCTCGTCTTGACCTTCGGCGCCGCTGGCGTCTCCTCCTCGTGGGTGTCCGCGGCGGGCGGCTTCCAGCCGAGCGGGCGAGCGGCGGCGAGCGCGATCTCGCCGGCCAGTTGCTCCTTGCCCTCGCGGGTGGTGAGCTGCTGGGCCTGCTTGGAGGAGATCAGCAGCAGAATCTCGTTACGCACCGCCGGCATACGGTCGGTGAGCTTCTTGTTGACTTCGGGGCCCTCGACCTCCAGGACGACGCCGATCTGGGCGTAGCGCTCGCTGTCTCGGTCCGAGAGGTTGACGACGAAGGGGTCGAGCGTCACGAACACGCGAGCGGCCTCGCGCTTGGCCTGGGCCTTGGCCGCGGCCGCCTCGGGGTCGGGCTCGCCGCGTCCGAGGAACCACCACGCGGCACCTCCGCCTCCGCCGCCGAGCAGGAGCAACCCGGCGACCAGGCCGATGATCAGGCCCTTCTTGCTCTTTTTCTTGTCCGAACCGGATTCAGCGTCGGCAGACTTCGCGGCGGCTTCGCTCATGCGTTCTCCGACGGGCGCGGATGGGGCTCGGGGGTGTTCATGAACCGATCATAGGGAGACTTGAGGCCCCCTAAAGGCGGAAAAGCACGGCGTGCGCCGTGCATCTCCGGGCCTGCGCGGCGAACGCGCGCGGCGACCTGCCGAGTGCCCGCCCGCGGCGGGTCAGGCGAACAGATCCACCCGACCGGCGGCGACGCCGCGCGCGGGGCCCGCGCCGGGCCCCGTGGTGGAAACCGCGGCCGACTCGAGCGGCCCGCGCGCGTCGCCGCGGGCAGTCCGTTGCCGCTGGGCGTCGCCGTTGCCGCCCTGGCGGCCCGCTCCGGCATCGATCAGCGTGCCGCCGAGCTGCAGGCCCTGGCCGGCCAGCATGTCGCGCAGCCTCGGCAAGGCCTGCTCGATCGCGGCGCGGGTGTCCGAATGCGCCGCCGTGAATCCGAGGGATGCCGCGTCGCCGTCCAGCGCGAGCTCGATGTGGATCGGTCCCAGCTCCTTGGGGTTGAGCGTGAGTTCGGCGCCCTGCAGCCCCTGCTTGACCAGCCAGGTGACCCGCTCGGACAGCGCAGCGCCAAAGCGCGGGTCGTCGAAGGGCACGGTGACCGGGAAGGACGGCACGGACGCCTGCGCCTCCTCGCCGGCCTCGGCGCGTTGCGCGGCAGCCTGCAGCGCGGCGGCGAATCCGCCCGGTGGGCCGGGGACGCGGTCGGGGACCGGATCGGATGCGGGCCCGCGCAGGCGCTCGCCGATCGAGCGGGCGAGCGCTGCAGCCTCGATCGGAGCGGGCGTGCCCGAGGCGCGCTGCGCGTCGGTGCCGGCGGGGGCATCGTTGTCGATGCCGCCTGCGCGCAGGCCGGCCGCGGCATGACCGGCGCCGGCGCCGGGCGTGCGGGCGGTGGCGCCTCGGTGGGCGCCGGCGGGCGCGGCGGCGGCGGCCGTTGCCGCGCCGGCGAGAAGCGCGGCGGCGGCGGTCGCCGCGGGATCGGTCGCGGCGGCGGCGCCAGTGGGTGGCTCGACTGTTGCATCCCGCGCGGTGGCGATTGCATCCCGTGCGGCGGCGGGCGGGACGGGGGTGTCGGGCGTGCGCCGGGAGTTGGTCGGCGGGCCTGCCTCGGCCTTCGAGGCGGCGCCGGATGGGTCTGCGGGCGGGCGGGCATCGCCCGGGCGAGCGGTCGCCAGCGCGGGGTCCTGTGGCAGCGCGCCCGCGACGGCATCGCGAGCGGCCTGCTGCGCGAGCGCGAGCTCGGCGGAGGTGGCAGGCGGCGCGTCGGCGGGCCGGGCGCCGGCTGCCAGCCCGTCCGCGCCGAGGGCCCCGGGGAGCGTGGTGGCCGCAGCGCCCGCGGTGTCGGGCGGCGTTGCGTCGGCGGCGCGAGGCTCGGCGCTCGGGTCCGCAGCCGCGGTCGGCCCCCGGGTCTCGGCCGATTCGCGCGCGCTCGCGGCAGCGAGCGCTTGCGCCGCTGCGTCGGCCAGCAGCGGATCGTCCTCGTCGATCGCGGGCGCGTCGGCACCCCGATCCGCCGGCGCGGGCTGCGCGGCCGCGGCGGGGTCGGCCGCATCCGGCGGGGCGGCGCTCGCTGCAGTGTCGGTCTCGTCGACCGTGTCGACCTCGTCGGCCGCGTCGGTGCGGTCGACGCGCCCGTTCGTCTCAGACTCGTCGGCCGATCCGGGTGCCGCGGCGCGCGCAGAGGGAGCGCCGGACGCGTCGGCATCGCTGCGCGGGACGGCGGGCCCGGCCGACTTGGGCCGGTTGGCGGCCTCGGCCGCGGCGGTGGCGCGGCGCTGCGCATCGGCGGCGGACGTCGCGGCCCGCCGCTCGCGTACGACCGCGTGGGCGTCGGCCTGTGCCTTGGCCATCGCCTGGCCGTGGGTGGCGGCCGGAGCGGGCCCGCGTGCTTCGGCGGGCGGGCCGGGCGGCTGCCCCGGGGGCGGGCGCGGGGTGCCGGCGTCGGCCGCGTTCAGCAGCTCCGCGAAGCGGGCGGCGCCCACCGGAGCGGCCTCGGATCGGCCGGGTCCGGTGCGAGGGGGCGACGACAGGAAGGGCAGGACGGCGTCGATGCTCATGGTCGGTCCTTGCCCGGGCGGCGTCGGGCGGCGAGGTTGGTCGCGTATTCGTCGAGGGCGAGCTGCTCGCGGCGTGCCGCGATGCGCTCGGCTGCCAACGCACGGCGCTGCGCGAGCGTCTCGAGCGCCTTGAGGCGGCGCTGGGTATCGCGTAGCGCCGCATCGCCGGCGTCCGCGTCGGCCTGGCTGCGTGCGTGCGTCTGGAATTGCTGGCGGATGGCGTCGATCAGGCGCCCGTCGAACTGCTGGGCGGTGCGCAGCTGGTCGAGCCCGACCGCGAGGCCGGTTCGCAAGGGGGCGCGGCCGAGCGACTCCTCGCGGTAGTCGGTGAGTGTCTTCAGCGTCACGGCGGCGGTGTCGCGCGCGCGGCGCGTGCCGGCGGCCAAGCCTGCGGCGTCGTCGCGCTGCGACTGCGCGCGGTCGATCAGCAGCTGCAGCACCTTGGGGTTCATCAGGCGCCGCCTCCGGGCGCCGCACCGGCCAGTGTCGGGCCGATCAGCGCGCCGAGCGCGGCGCGGCTCGCCGCGAGTCCGGCGCCGGAGGTCATGTCCTGCTGCAGCAGCGCGGCGATCTGCGGCATCAGCGCGATCGCGAGATCGGTTTCGGGGTCGCTGCCGTGCACGTACGCGCCGACCGAGATCAAGTCCCGGCTGCGCCGGTAGCGCGACCACAGCGCCTTGAGCCGGCGCGCCATGCGCAGCTGCGTGTCGTCGGTCACCTGGTGCATCACCCTCGAGATCGACTGCTCGATGTCGATCGCCGGATAGTGGCCCGACTCCGCGAGCGAGCGGTCGAGCACGAGGTGCCCGTCCAGGATCGCGCGGGCCGCATCGGCGATCGGGTCCTGCTGGTCGTCGCCCTCGGTCAGCACCGTGTAGAAGCCGGTGATCGAGCCGCGGCCCTTGCCGCCGTTGCCGGCGCGCTCCACCAGCTGCGGCAGCCGCGCGAACACCGAGGGCGGATAGCCCTTGGTCGCGGGCGGCTCGCCGATCGCGAGCGCGACTTCGCGCGCCGCCATCGCGTAGCGGGTCAGCGAGTCCATCAGGAGCAGCACGTTGCGACCCTGGTCGCGGAAGTGCTCGGCGATCGCGGTGGCGTACACCGCCCCCTGCATGCGCAGCACCGGCGAGCTGTCGGCCGGTGCGGCGACCACGATCGCGCGGGCCAGGCCCTCCGGGCCGAGGATGTCCTCGATGAACTCCTTGACCTCGCGGCCCCGCTCGCCGATCAGCCCGACCACGGTGACATCGGCCTCGGTGTAGCGGGCCATCATGCCCAGCAGCACGCTCTTGCCCACCCCCGAGCCCGCGAACAGGCCCAGCCGCTGGCCGCGCCCGACGGTGAGCAGCGCGTTGATCGCGCGCACGCCGGTGTCGAGCGGCTCGCGCACCGGCTCGCGGTCCATCGCGTTGATCGGACGGCGCATGATCGGCGCGCGCTCGCAGTGCCCGAGCGGTCCCAGCCTGTCGAGCGGGCGGCCCTGGGCGTCGACCACGCGCCCGAGCAGCGCCTCGCCGTTGGGCAGCCAGCGCGAGCGGTCCTCGGCGCGACGCAACGGGTGGCGAGGCTGGTGCAGGCGCGGCGGTGCCACCGACTCGTCGATCGGCACCACCAGTGCGCCCGGGCGCAGACCGGCCGTCTCGGACAGCGGCATCAGGAAGATCCGGTCGTCGGCGAAGCCCACCACCTCTGCCTCGACCGGCTGTCCGCCCTCGGGCACGATGGCGCAGACCGAGCCCACCGGCAGGCGCAGTCCGCTCGCCTCCATCACCAGGCCCGCCACCCGCGTCAGGCGACCTGACACCGCGTGTACCGGCACGGTTCGCGCCGACGAGCGCAGCTCGCCGAACAGGCGCTGCCAGTCGGTCTCGGTTGCCAGGCGCGGGACAGGCTGGGGCGTGCGCAGCGGCGCGCGCGCGGCGGCGCTCATGCGTCCACCCATTCGTCGTCGCGCCCGATCGCGGCGAGCGCGCGGCGCCAACGGGTCTGCAGCGTCGCGTCGACCCCGGCGCGCCCGGTCTCGATCCGGCAACCGCCCGGCGTGAGCGCCGGGTCCGGCACCAGCTGCGCGCCGCGTGCCGCGAGCGCCGGCGCGAGCGACGCCTCGATCAGCACTGCGTCGTCGGGATGCAGGCGCACGACGGGCTTGCCGTGCTCGTCGGCGATTGCGGCCAGCGCCTCGGCGACCACCGGTCCGACCAGTTCGGGCCGGATCCGCAGCGCACCGCCCACCGCGCTGCGTGCGATCTCGACGGCGAGGCCGGTGACCTCGTCGGCGACCGACTGCTGGAGTGCGGCAAGCTGCGCGGTCAGCGCGGCGATCAGTCCGTCGGCGCGCTGCGCGAGTGCTTCGAGCTGCGCGCGCTGCGCGTCGGCCGACTCGCGCCTGGCCTGTACGACACCACGTGCCATGCCCTCGCTCAGGCCGTCCTCGTAGGTGGGCGGCAGCCGGGACTGCGGGTCGTCGGCGCGGCGCCCGAGGCCCATCCGGCGCTCGGCCCCGGCGCGGCGCTCGCCCTCGAGCGTGCGCGGCTGCCAGGGCGCGGCGCCGACGAGGTCCTCGGCGAAGACGATCCGGCTAGACGAAGGCATCTTCGCCGCCGCCGCCGAGCGAGATCTCACCGGAATCGCTCAGGCGGCGAATCACCTTGAGCACTTCCTTCTGTTGCGCCTCGACGTCCGACACGCGGACGGGCCCGCGCGACTCCAGGTCCTCGCGCAGCGCCTCGGCCGCGCGTTGCGACATGTTCTTCAGGATCTTCTCGCGGACCTCGGCCGTGGCGCCCTTCAGCGCGATCACCAGGCCCTCGTTGGCCACCTCGCGCAGCACCGTCTGGATCGCGCGGTCTTCGAGCTTGATCATGTCGTCGAAGGTGAACATCTGGTCCTGGATCGACTGCGCGAGTTCCTCGTCGGTCTCGCGTACCGAGTCGAGTACCTCGGTCTCGAGCGAGGTGCCCAGGCCGTTGAGCATCTCGGCGGCGATCTTGGGCCCGCCGAGCGCGGCTTTCTTGAGCTTGTCGGCGCCGGCCAGCACCCGCGAGAGCACCTCGTTGAGTTCGCGCAGCGCGTTGGGCTGGATGCCGTCGAGGGTCGCAACGCGCAAGATCACGTCGGCACGCACCCGCGCCGACAGCCGGGTCAGGACCTCGCCCGCTTGGTCCCGCTCGAGGTGCACGAGGATCGACGCGATGATCTGCGGATGCTCGTTGCGGATGAGCTCCGACACCGACTCCGGGTCCATCCACCTCAGGCTCTCGATGCCGCTGGTGTCGCTGCCCTGCAGGATCCGGTTGATCAGCAGCCCGGCCTTCTCCTCGCCGAGCGCCTTGCGCAGAACCGCCTTCACGTACTCGTCGGTGTCGGGGACCAGGGACCCGTTGGCGGACGCCTCCGCAGTGAACTGGTCCAGCACCTGGCCGACCTTCTCGTGCGACACGGTACGGAGGCGGGTCATCTGCTCCCCGATGTTCTGCACTTCCTTGGGCGAGAGGTGCTTGAACACCTCCGCCGCGGCCTCCTCTCCCAGGCTCATCAGCAGGATCGCGCTGCGCTCGAGTCCCTGTTCGTCCATCTGGCTTCGTCCGGAATGGGGTCGGGTGCCGGGAGGTCAGGTGTTGACCCAACCCCGCACGACATTGGCGACGGTCGCCGGGTTCTCCCGGGCGAGGCGCATCACCTCGTCCGACGGGCCGCCGATCGCCGCGATCTTGTTGGGCGGGGGCAGGGCGATGTCGTCGTCGGCCACCACCGCGGTCGCGCCGGGGCGCGGCGGGGGCGCGGGCAGCTTCCTGAGCGCGGGACGGATGACCCCGAAGATCGCGAGCAGGCCGAGCAGCACCAGGCCGACCTGGCCGCCGATGCTGCGCGCCAGCGCCATCATGTCCGGATCCTTCCACACCGGCAGCGGTTCGGGCTTGGGCAGATCCTCGACCGAGAACGGCGCGTTCACCACGTTCAGCGCGTCCCCCCGGTCCTTGCTGAACCCGATCGCCTCGCGCACCAGCGACTGGATCTGCTCGACTTCCTTCGGGTCCAGCGGCGTCAGCGTCGCCTTGCCGTCGTCGTCCAGCGTGCGCCGGTGGTTGACCACCACCGCAGCGGTCAGCCGCTTGACGTTGCCGCTGGCGTTGCGCACCACGCGGACCGTCTTGTCGACCTCGAAGTTGGTGGTCGACTCCTTGCGCGTGTCCCGCCCCGCCTGCGCGCCGCCCGCGCCCGCTCCCTGGCCGAGCGGCTGGGCCGCGCCGTTGACCGGTGCGGTGGGCGTCGTCGGGACCTGGTTCGACATCGCGCCCGCCACGCCTTGCGCGGGGGTCGCGCCGGCGCCGCCCGACGCCTCGTTGACCTGCTGGCTGCGCACGGCGGCCGGCTCGGTCCCCTGGTTGGGACGGTACTGCTCGGCAGTGGACTCGGACATCGTGAAATCGACGTCGGCGGTGACCTGCGCCTTGACGTTGCCGCGCCCGACGATCGGCTCGACGATCTCGACGATCCGGGCGATATAGGCCTGCTCCACCGTGCGCAGGTACTGCAGCTGGTTCGGGTCGAGGCCGGCCGACTGCGGACCATCGCCCTGGTTGGACAGCAGTCCGCCCGACTGGTCGATCACGCTGACCTGCTTGGGCGTCATGTCGGGGATCGACGAGGCGACGAGGTGGATGATGCCCGCGACCTGGGCGCGCTCGAGGAGCCTGCCCGGATGCAGCGTCAGCAGCACCGAGGCCGAGGGCTTTTGCTGCTCGCGGAAGAAGCCGTTGGCGGTCGGCAGGGCCAGGTGGACCCGCGCGCCCGACACCGCCGAGAGCGCCATGATCGAGCGGGCGAGTTCGCCCTCGAGGCCGCGCTGGTAGTTGAGCCGCTCCTGGAACTGCGTCGTCCCGAACTTCTGCGTCTCCACCAGCTCGAACCCCACCGTGCCGCCCTTGGGCAGCCCCTGCGAGGCGAGCTTCAGACGGACGTCGTGGACCTTGTCGGCCGGCACCATGATCACGCCGCCCACGTCGGAGAACTTGTAGGGCATGTTCATCTGCGACAGCGCCGCCACCACCGATCCGCCATCCCGGTCGGACAGATTGGAGAACAGCACCCGGTAGTCCGGCGTGCGGGCCCACATCGCGGCGACCGCGATGACTGCCGCGAGGGCGGCCACGCCGACGCCGAGCATCATCTTGTTGCGCATCGGGAGCGCGCCGAACACAGTCTGCGCGGCGGGCATGCCCATCGAGGGGGTCAACGAAGTTTCCATGACTGTCCAGGTACCGACGTGAGGCCCATTGTCGGAGCGGGATGCCCCGGCTTGAGCGCGATAAGCGGCGCGCATCCCTGCGTTTTCGGCGCTTAAGTTCCCGCGCGGCTGCCTACGATCGGTCGGAATCGAAGCCTGGAACGGGAGCCGTCCATGGATGTCAAGCTGACGCCCGCGATCCTGTCGTCACTGCAGAAGGCACTGCAGTCGGGCGCCCCTGGCGGCGCTCCCGCGGTGGCTGGTGCCGGCGCTGCCGGCGGCGCCTCGTTCGCCAGCGCGCTGGGCGAGGCGCTGAAGTCGGTGTCGCAGACACAGAGCGACGCGGGTGCGCTCCAGAAGCAGTTCCAGGCCGGCGCCGAGGGCGTCAGCCTGGAGGAGACCATGGTCGCCATGCAGAAGGCTCAGATCGGCTTCCAGGCGGCGCTCACCGTGCGCAACCGGCTGGTGTCGGCGTACACAGACATCATGAACATGCAGGTCTGAGCGCGCGCACGCCGCAGGCGCCGCTTCCCGGACACATCGCGCGACGCCCGACCCGGCGCGCCATCGCCGGACGCGTCCGTCCACATCCCGAGCTGTGGCGCGCCGTCATCTGGCCTGTGTCGGGCGGCGGCACGAGCGACTCCACGACGCGGCGGCGAGCGGCAGGCCGATCGCGACGGGGATCAGCCCGGCCTCGACGCGCCAGCCCGGGCGCATGGCCATCGGCACCAGCCCAGCCGCGGTGGCGGTCGTGGCCGGCCGTCTGACCGAACAGCAGCATCCATCCCCAGACGCTGGAGAAATGCAGGCAGGCGACGCAGGCCGCGAAAGAGGCGGCGGCGGCCGCGAACAGCGGCAGCACGCTTGCCTGCGCCGCGGGCGTCGACGGTTGGAGGGTCATGGATGTGCCCGCGGCAGGGGCGCCGGCACGCCTGCAGCTGGCCCCGAGGAGTATCGCGCCCGGGTCGAAGCATTGCGCGACGGCCAGGCGCGAATCCCGGGCCGGACGACCCGCCCGGGTCAGGCGCGTGCGGGACGCAGCCGTCGGCCGCGCGTCTGTGCCGTGTTCACGAAGACCTGGACCGCGCGTGCCGCGGCTGAGTCCAGCCCCGTGAACTCGCAGCCAACCCTCAGGGCGCCGCGTTCGCCCGACAGGTCGGCCCCGATCGCCCGCACCACCAGGTCGCAATGGATCGGCGACGTGCCGGGCAACTCCATGCGGACCCGATCGAAGACCGTGCCGACCACCGGCGCGTCCGAGTCACTGCGCTGCATCCGCAGCCCCAGGCCAGTGGCCGACACGTCCGTCACCGGGATGCGGCGCTCGCCGTCCGGCCCGCCCGGGTCGCGCACCCACAGGCGCGCGGTCGACTCGGTGGCGGGCGCCACGCGGAAGGCCTCCCGCCGCTGCAGCCTGACCAAAACCACGGGCAGCGGCGCGTGCAGTCGGGACCTTTCCCCGGCGAGCTCGCGCAGCACGAACGGCTCGAGCTCGAACTGCAGTTTGACGCTGGCGATCAGCGCCGTCGCGGTGACCCGCCCGGCTCGAACGAATGCCTCCCGGCGGGTGTCCCCCATCTCGAGCTCGAGCTCGAGCTCGAGCGAGCCGTCCGTCGCGTCGATCGAGAGCAGGCGAGACTCGACGAAGCAACCGTGGTCGTCGGCCGCATGCAGCCTCACCCGCTCCGAGCCCGCGACCAGCTCGGCCAGCAGCCGGCTGCGCTCCGCCCGGTCTGGCACGCCGTAGCGCTCGAGCAGACCGGGATCGGTCTCGGGTCGGTGGCTGGACATGGCGGGCGCGCGCGGGGTCGGAGCCCGGACCTCAGGCGGTCAGGTCGCCCGCGCGTTCGCCGCTGCCGGCGCCGCCGAACACCAGGTGATCGTAGCGGTCCGTCCACGGGTGGGCCAGACGGCGGATCTGCGCCTCGTTCTGGACGATCTGGCGGATGATGCGCAGCTTTGCGCGCTGCTCGTTGCGCGACAGCACCACCTTGCCGTTGAGTCGCCGCACCTGGTCGATCAGCAGGCTGCAGTGTTCCTGGATCGATCCGACCCGGCTCCAGTCGCTCTCACGTGCGGCGGCGAGCATGTCGCGGCTCGCCTGCTCGATCGAAATGTAAAAGCCGATCAGGCGGCTGATCTCAGCCTCGGCCCGCGTGCCGGTCATGCTGCGCGACGGACCGATGGGTCGCCGCCCGGTGCGATGCCGCGCCACCCGTCGTGGATCTGGCCGAGCAGATGCGCGACCTCGGCGTAGGCAGCGTCGTCGTGCTTGAGGTGCGCGTGCAGCAAGCGGCGCGTGCAGTAGTCGTAGATCTGATAGAGCGACTCGCCGATCGCGCCCTGCGACCGGTCCACGGCGACCTTGAGGCCCTCGTCGACCAGCCGGATCGCCTTTGACGACGCGACGGCCTTGGCGGCGATGTCGCGGCGCGCGAGGGCGCTGCGCGCCTGCCCGATCGCGGCCAGCGAGGCCGTGAACAGCAGGGCGATCAGCTGGTGGCTGTCAGCGCCGAGAGCCGAGCTCTCGGCGGCGAGGCGGCGGTAGGCATTCGAGGCGTAGGCGGCGTTACCGAACATGTGAGGCCTTCCGAGAGAAACAAACCGATGTTTGTGTTATCGGCGTTCCCGCGGCCGGCTTTAGCCGTTCTTGCCGCCTGTCGTCAGCCGCGCTTGGGCAGGCCGGCGAGCGCGCTGGCGAGTTGGCTGCTCGACTGCTGCGAGGCGGCCAGCTGCGCGTCGAGCGAGCTGTACTGGCGCAGCAGGCGCTGCTCGACTTCGGTCATCCGAACCTCGAACGCGCCCTGGCGCTTCTTGTTGGCAGCCAGACGCGCTGCCCATGCATCGGTCGCGGTCTTCACAGAGCCGTCGCTGCCGATCAGGCGGTCGCCGAGGTCCCGGAAGCGCTGCATCAGGCCGCGGTCGGTCTCGCCGGTGCCTACCGCGGCGAACAGCGTCTCGAGCCTCGTCGGGTCGGTCGCAGCCGACTCGAAGGTCGAGGACTTGAGCTGCAGCGAGCCGTCGCGCTGCAGCGAGACCCCGACATCGGCGAGCTTGGTGAGCGTGCCGCCGGTCACCGTCTCGCGCACGATCGCGCGCACCTGGGACAAGATGCCGACCGCCGAGCGGTCGCCCTGCAGCACACCCGCGACCTTGCTGGTCTCGTCGTACTTGGTCTGCTCGGCGAGCAAGGTGTTCATCGAGTTGTAGGCGGTCACGAACTTCTTTAGCGACTCCTGCAGCGCCTGCGCGTCGACGTCGACGTCCAGAAGTACCGGCGCGGTCGTCACCTGCTTGAGCACGAGGTCCACGCCGTCGAGCGCGCCCGCGATCCGGTTGCTGTGCGCGGTCAGGGCGACGCCGTCGATCGTGTACTCGGCGTCGCTCGCGGCGCGCATCATCGTCAGGTTGCGTCCCGCACCCGCAGCGGCCGTCGGGTCGAAGGCGATCGAGGACAGGCCCGCGGTGTCGGAGCTGTTGCCGTCGCCGTCGTCGGCCTGCAGGCGGAAGGCCTGGTTGGCGCCGCTGGTGGTGCCGGTTACGAACAGCCGGACCTGGTCGCCGTCGCGCACGATGGACGCACGCACGCCGGCGCCGGCGCCGTTGATGGCGTCGCGCACCTCGGCGAGCGTCGCGCCCGCGGCGACCGTCACCGACACCTCGGGCCGCGCGGCGTCCGGCGTGAAGCTGCTCGCGCCCGAAGGCTGCGTGCCGAGCTGGATGCGCAGCGTGCCCCCGCCGACCACCGTGTCGGAGCCGGCGAGCGCGCCGCTGGTGACGGTCTGCGACTGCGCGAGTTTTTGAACCTCGATCGCGCGCTGGGTCGCGGTCGCCCCTGCCCCGGCCGTGATCTCGACCGCGGCGGCGTTGCCGCTGGTGGCCTTGACCGCCCGCCAGGTCTCGAATCGAGCCAGCGTCGCGGCCGCGTCCCGAAACCCAGAGATCTGGCTCTGCAGCTTGCCGTAGGCCGAGATCTTGGTGTCGATCTTCTTGGCCTCGGTCTTCATCTGCGTCAGCGGCCGGGACTCGGCCTTCATCAAGGACTGCACCATTCCCTGGACGTCGATGCTGTTGCTGGCGGTGATGGGCGAGGCCATGGCGGTCTACTCCGAAACGGCAAAACCGCCGGACGGGACGTTGCCCGGGCCGGCGGTGGGTGTGCCCGAGAGGGCGTGCGGGGTCAGCGCTGCAGCAGCTGCAGGACCTGCTGCGGCACCTGGTTCGCCTGTGCCAGCATCGCGGTGCCGGCCTGCTGCAGGATCTGCGCGCGGGTGAGCGCCGCGGTCTCCTTGGCGAAGTCGGCGTCCATGATCCGGCTGCGCGCGGCGGTCTGGTTCTCCGCGGCGATCTGCAGATTGGCGATCACCGCCTCGAAGCGGTTCTGCACCGCGCCGTAGGTCGCGCGCTCGCTGTTGATGACGTCGAGCGCCGTGTCGATCGTGGTGATCGCCGTCGAAGCGGCGCCGCCGGTCGCGCCGTTGATCACGGTGCCGGTGGTCGTCACCGCGGCGATGCTCGTGTTGGTCGCCATGTTGCCGGTGGTCACCGTCAACTGGTCGTTGGTCGCGTTGTTCGCGCCGATCTGGAAGGTCAGGGCGCCCGCGCTGCTCGCGAGGATGGCCTGGCCATTGAAGCGGGTGCTGGTCAGCGTACGGTCGACCTCGTCGGCAAGCTGGCGGAACTCCGCGTTCAGATTGGTCCGGTCGGCCGAGGTGTTGGTCGAGTTGGCCGCCTGCACGGCGAGCTCGCGCATGCGCTGCAACATGTCGGTGACCTTGCCGAGCGCGCCCTCGGCCACCTGCGACAGGGAGATGCCGTCGTTGGCGTTGCGGATCGCGACGTTCATGCCGCGTGCTTGCGCGTCCATCCGGTTGGCGATCGCCAGGCCCGCCGCGTCGTCCTTGGCGCTGTTGACGCGCAGGCCGCTCGAGAGGCGCTGGATCGCGGTGCCCAGCTGATTCTGGGTACCCGAGAGGTTTCGCTGAGCGTTCAGCGAAGTGAGGTTGGTGTTGATCACCTGGGACATCGGGTTCTCCTGGCGTAGAGGGGAACCGCTGTCGACGCGATGTCGCCGTGGCTCCCGGTGAGGAGTCGCCACGATGCCTGAGGCTATAGGAGTTCATTGTGCCGAAAAGGGCTGTCGATTCGCTGCTATTCGAGCCGGCCGCGCTCGCCACGGCCCGCCGGGCGCTCCCCATGGGGGGGCGCCCGACGCGCGCGGAGGCTTCGGGCGGGGTCAGCCGCGCAGCAGGGACAGCACGTTCTGCGGCGCCTGGTTCGCCTGGGCGAGCATCGCGGTGCCGGCCTGCTGCAGGATCTGCGCGCGGGTGAGCGCTGCGGTCTCCTTGGCGAAGTCGGCGTCCATGATCCGGCTG
>CAYNRU010000045.1:0-38890 GCA_964399635.1 uncultured Bordetella sp. | reverse complement strand
GCGCTGCCCGCGCGCGAGGCCGACTTGCGGCCGATCTGCGAGGAGATCCAGTCGCCGATGGCCACCACCTTGCCGAGGTCCACGCCGGTCTCGATGCCCAGGCCCTCGAAGAGGTAGAGCAGGTCCTCGGTGGCGACGTTGCCGGTCGCACCCTTTGCGAAGGGGCAGCCGCCCAGTCCCGCGACCGACGCGTGGAAGGTCGACACGCCGACCTCGAGGCTGGCGTAGACGTTGGCGACCGCCATGCCGTAGGTGTCGTGGAAGTGCCCGGCGAGACGCCCGATGGGGACCACGCGCAGCGCCGCCTCGAACACCGCCTGCGTGCGCCGCGGCGTGCCGGTGCCGATGGTGTCGCCGATGTCGATCATGTCGCAGCCGAGGTCCGCCAGGCGCTGCACCACCTCGGCGACCGCGGCCGGCGTCACCTCGCCCTGGTAGGGGCAGCCGAGCGAGCACGAGATGCTGCCGCGCAGCCGGATGCGTGCGTCCTTGGCGGCGCGGGCCACCGGCTCGTAGCGCGCGATGGACTCGGCGATCGAGCAGTTGATGTTCCTGTGCGCGAAGGCCTCGGACGCCGCCGAGAAGATCACCACCTCGTCGGCCTTTGCTTCGAGCGCGGCGGCGAAGCCCTGCATGTTGGGCGTCAGCACCGAGTAGGTGACGCCGGGCCGGCGCCGGATGCGCCGCATCAGCTCGGCGCTGTCGGCCATCTGCGGCACCCACTTCGGGGACACGAAGGCGCCGGCCTCGACGTTGGGAAAGCCGGCGTCGCTCAGGCGGTCGCACAGCGCGACGCGGACGTCGGTGGAGACGGGGGACTTCTCGTTCTGCAGGCCGTCGCGGGCGCCGACCTCGACCAGCGCGACGCGCCGGGGCAGTGAACTGGACATCGTGAGCTCCTCCTCAGTAGCCGCGCGCGCGGTCGACGCGACCGCGCGGCGCGTCGCCGCGCGCGATCGCCGCCAGCCCCTCGGCGACCTGCACCGCCGAGACGGCGACCTGGGTCGGCCCCGACACGTGCGGCGTGACGCGGATGCGCGGATGGTGCCAGAACGGATGACCGGGGGGCAGCGGCTCCTCGCGGAACACATCGAGCGTGGCGCCGGCGAGCCGGCCCGCGTCGAGCGCGGCGATCAGGTCGGCATCGACCACCAGCGCACCGCGCGCGATGTTGATCAGCCAGCCGCCCGGCCTCAGCCGGGCGAGCGCGGCGGCGTCGATGACGTCGCGCGTGTCGGGGGTCAGCGGTGCGAGCAGGATCAGCACGCGGGTCGCGGCGAGGAAGTCGTGCCACGCGGTCCTGCCGTGCATCACCTCGACGCCCTCGATGGCGCGCGGCGTGCGCGCGAATCCGCGCACGGTGAAGCCGGCCCGCGCGAGGTGGCGCGCCACCTGCGCGCCGAGCACCCCCACGCCGAGCACGCCGACCGGCAAGTCCTGCCGGTCGATTACAGGAAGCTCCTCCCAGTGGCCGCGCTGCTGCATCGCTGCGTACGCGTCGTGCCGGCCGGCCACGTGCAGCAGCGCATGCAGGCAGTAGTCGGCCATCAGCGCACCCATGCCCGCGTCCTCCAGGCGGACCAGCGCGAGCCCCGCGGGCAGCCCCGGGTGGCCCAGCAGACGCTCGACGCCCGCGCCTGCCACGAAGAAGGCGCGCAGCGAACGGTGCCGCTCGAAGAAGTCGGCCGGCGGCGCCCAGCCGACCGCGTACTCGGCGACGAACCCGGCGGGCAGGGGGCCCGGCGACGCGGCGCCGTCGGGCGTGCCGGGGTCGATCGCGATCTGCGCGCTGGGCAGCCGCGCGGCGAGCTCGCGCCGCCATGCATGGCCGGCGCCGGCCTCGGAGTGGGCGATGATGATGCGCATCGGCCGATCATAGGCGATCGGGCCGGCACGCTACTATCGGCCGTTCCACAGACGGATCGACCGCTAGGAGCCACGATGCGCAGACCGACCCCTTCCCATCCGCAGCACACGGGCCGTCGCCGCGTGCTCGGCGCCGCGGCGGCCACGCTGGCGGGCGCGTTCGCGCCGGCCGCCTTCGCGCAGTCCGAGTGGCCCGCCAGGCCGGTGCGCATCGTCGTGCCCTTCGCGGCCGGCGGCACCACCGACATCGTCGCCCGGTCCATCGCCGAGCAGCTCACCACGGTGCTCAAGCAGCCGGTGATCGTCGAGAACAAGGCGGGCGCGGGCGGCAACGTCGGCGCCACCGAGGTCGCCAAGGCCGCACCCGACGGCTACACCTTCCTGATGGGCACGCCGGGCACGCAGGCGATCAACCAGTTCCTGTATCCGAAGATGCCCTACGACACCGAGCGGGACCTGGTGCCGGTGTCCTTCGTCGTGCGCGTGCCCAACGTGCTGATCGTGCCGGCCTCGCTCGGCGTGAAGACGATGCAGGAGCTGATCGCGATGGCGCGCGCCAGGCCTGGCCAGCTGACCTACGGCAGCCCGGGCAACGGCTCGACCGGCCAGCTCTCGACCGAGCTGTTCAAGTCGCAGGCCAAGGTCTTCGTCACCCACATCCCCTACCGCGGCAGCGGTCCGATGCTCCAGGACCTGCTCGGCGGCCAGATCCAGATGGCGATCGACAACCTGCCGTCCGCGATCCCGCACATCCGCTCGGGCCGGCTGATCGCGCTCGGCGTGACCTCGGCCGCGCCCAACCCGCAGTTGCCCGAGGTCAAGCCCATCGGCAGCGTGCTGCCGGGCTACGAGGCCGAGTCATGGTTCGTGCTGGTCGCGCCCCGCGGCACGCCCGAGCCGATCGTCGCGCGCCTGTCCACCGAGGTGGACCGCATCCTGAAGAAGCCCGAGGTGATCGAGCGCTTCCGCGGCCTGGGCGCCGAGCCGGTCGGCGGCACGCCGGCCGAGCTCGCGCGCTTCATCGCCGACGAGACGAAGAAGTGGAAGGAGGTGGTCCGCATCTCCGGCGCGAAGGTCGACTGAGCGATGCGCGCCATCGACAACCGCGTCACCCGCCTGCTGGGCGTGCGCTGGCCGATCGTGCAGGCGCCGATGGGCTGGATCGCGCGCGCGCAGCTGGCCTCGGCGGTCTCCAACGCCGGTGGCATGGGCATCATCGAGACCTCGTCCGGCGACCTCGACGCCGTGCGCGCCGAGATCGCGACGATGCGCACGCTCACCGACCGCCCCTTCGGCGTCAACATCGCGCTCGCCTATGTCCGCGACCCCGACATCGTGAAGTTCGTCGTCGACCAGGGCGTGCGCTTCGTCACCACGTCGGCCGGCGACCCGGGCCGCTACTGCGCCGAGCTGAAGGAGGCGGGCCTGACCGTGTTCCACGTCGTGCCGACCCTCAAGGGCGCGCTCAAGGCGGTCGAGGCCGGCGTCGACGGCCTGATCGTCGAGGGCGGCGAGGGCGGCGGCTTCAAGAACCAGCGCGAGGTGTCCTCGATGGTGCTGCTGCCGCTGGTGTGCTCGCAGGTGGGGGTGCCGGTGATCGCGGCCGGCGGCTTCTGCGACGGCCCCTCGATGGCGGCGGCGTTCGCGCTCGGTGCCGAGGGCATCCAGATGGGCACGCGGATGCTGTCGGCGGCGGAGTCGCCGGTGCACGACAACTGGAAGCGCGCGATCGTCGACGCCGCCGAGACCGACACGGTGTTCCTGAACCGCGGCGGGCAGGGGCCGGCGCTGCGCGCGCTGCGCACCGCCCGTACGACCCGGCTCGAGGCGACCGTGCCCGAGAGCGTGCGCGCCGAGTTCGCAGGCGTGCAGCAGCTGTACTTCGGCGGCGACATGGAGGCGGCCGTGCCACTGACCGGGCAGGTCTGCGGCCGGATCGACTCGGTCGAGCCGGTGGCGCGCATCATCGAGGACACCATCGAGGGCTTCCACGCGACGCTCGACGCGATGGCGCGCCGCTACGGCGGCGGCTGACTGCCTCCGACGCCCGCGCGCGACGGCGGCGCCCGCCTGAACGGCAGCGCCGCCAGGTCGGCCGCGGCCGGACCCGGGCAGTCGACATCGACAATCGTCCGGCACAGTGGCTCGAAGGCCGCGCGGAAGTGGTTCTTGGCCTTCACGCACAAAAGGCGCGTCGTGCCCGGGTCGATGCCGTGCAGGGCGAAGAAGCCCGGGTCGTTGGCGGCGCCGACCGCGCTCGTGACCACTACCCGAAGCCCGTCGACGTCGAGCACCACGCTGTCGCCGACGTCCACCGCCGCGCCGCGCTCCATCGGGCCGGTGTTGACGAAGCGCCCGTCGGTCGCGCGCAGCACCCGCGCGCGCACCGGTACCGACGGCCCGAACGCGTCGCCGTGGGTCGCGCCCAGCGCCGCGTCGAGCGTCGCGCCGATGCCTGCGGCGAGCGCCCGCGCCACCAGCGCGGGGTCGGCGAAGTAGGCGAATGCCGCAGCCCCCGCGGGCAGCGCGTGCACCGGCCCGCCGGCCTCGTTGCGCATCGCCCGCAGCACCGCGAACAGGCCCGGCGTGTCGGCGCCGCCGCCCGATAGGGGGTTGTCGGCCGGATCGGTCACCGCCACCAGCCCCCCGGCGGCTGCGAGCGCCTGCCGGATTCCCTCGCGCGGTCCGACGAGGCGCGGCTCGAACTCGGCGGCGCGGGCCGTCATCGCCATGGCCAGCGCGCGCGCCGCGCGCCGCGCCGCGGCCTGCGGCGCGGGCCCGTCGCCCGCCGCCCAGGCCATCGCCGACGCGCCGGTCACGGCGGTGTCCGCGTACGGGAACCCGCCGAACAGCGAGGCGTCGAGCACCTCGCCGCGGGCCTCGGCCAGCCGCGCCGCGGCCTGCAGCGCCTGCATCGGGCCCGAGTCGGTGCGCATGTTGAAGCTCGGCAGCATCCGTCCGAGCGGCACGATTGCACCCGCCGCGCGAGGCCCGCCGGCCAGCCTGCGCTCGAGTGCGTCGAGCGCGCGCGCCGCCGTCTCTCGCATGTCGACGTGCGGGTAGGTCCGGTAGCCGGTCGCGAAGTCGAGCAGCGACGCGGTCGCTGCGTCGAGGTTCGCATGCAGGTCGAAGCTCGCGACGATAGGCAGCGCGCCGCCCAGCGCCTCGCGGATCGCCCGCAGTGCGTCGAGCTCGGGCGTGTCGCGCGTCACGGTGATCGCCGCGCCGTGCAGGGACAGGTACAGGCCGTCCGGGCGCAGCCGATGCAGGCCCTCGAGCACCTCGTCGAGCCAGCGCGCGAACACCGCGTCCTCGATGGGGCCGCCGGGCGACGCCGACGCGCAGCGCAGCGCGTCGATGCGCAGCCCGGGACGGCCGGCGGCGCGCTCGGCGACCGCGCCGAGCTCGGTCGCGGTGCCGCGCGCGGCCGCGAGCGCATCGTCGCCGGTGCGCCACTCGCGCCGCTCGAAGTCGGCCGCGCGGGTCGGTGCCGGCGAGAAGCGGTTGCCCTCGAACCAGAGCCGGGCGACCGCGATGCGCGTCACGGAGCGCCGCCCGTGCGCGCCCGCGGGGCGGGGCTCAGGCGGGCTGCGCCGCGGCCGCGGCCACGAAGACCACCAGCGCGGCGCCCTCCGGGACCTGGTCGCCGACGCGGTACAGCAGGTGCTCGACGGTGCCGTCGGCCGGGGCGGCGATGGTGTGTTCCATCTTCATCGCCTCCATCACCAGCAGCGGCTGGCCGCGACGCACCACGGCGCCCGGCTCGATCATCACCGAGATGACCTTGCCCGGCATCGGCGCGGTCAGCCCGCCGGCGTCCGTCGCGTTGTCGCCCGCGTGCGCCAGCGGCGGCGCGTAGCCGAGCAGCCAGTGGGCGTCGTGCGTGAACAGGTGCAGCGTCTCGCGGTCGAGGACCGCGGCGACGTCGAGACGGCCGGTACCGAGCAGCCCGCAGAGCCGGCCCGCCTCGCGGCGCAGGCCCGACAGGCAGGTGGCGGCGCCCGCCGTGCGGACGGTGAAACCACCGCCACGCCCGTACTCGACCTCCACCGGCAGCGCCGCGCCGCCATGCGTGAAGGCGAGCGTACGCCGCAGCGCCGCCCCCGCGCGAAAGCCGTCGGTCACCGCCCAGGGCTCGGCCGCATCGGGCCCGACCGCCTCGCCGGCCAGCACGGCCGCCGCGGCCATCGCCAGCACCTCGATGCCGGGCGGGGCCGACGGCGGCGCCAGCGCCGCCTGCTCGCGCTCGATCAGCGCGGTGTCGAGGTCGGCCTCGACGAAGGACCGGCAGCGCATCAGCCGGCCGAGGAAGTCGACGTTGGTGGAGGGGCCCACCGCCTCGAAACGCGCGAGCGCGTCGCTCATCCGGGCGATCGCCTGCGCGCGGTCCTCGCCCCAGACGATCAGCTTGGCGATCATCGGGTCGTAGTAAGGCGTGATCGCGTCGCCCTCGCCGATGCCGCTGTCGATGCGCACCGGCGCGGGCCGCCCGGTGGCGTCGGCGCCGACCGCGAAGGCCGTCGCCTGCGGCGTGCGCAGGTGCGCGAGCGTGCCGGTGGAGGGCAGGAAGCCGCGGTCGGGGTTCTCGGCGTAGACGCGCGCCTCGATGGCGTGGCCGCGCACGGCGAGCTGCACCTGGGCGAGCGGCATCGGCTCGCCGCAGGCCACGCGCAGCTGCCACTCGACGAGGTCGAGCCCGGTGATCATCTCGGTGACCGGGTGCTCGACCTGCAGCCGCGTGTTCATCTCCATGAAGTAGAACGCCCCCGACGCGTCGAGGATGAACTCGACGGTGCCCGCGCCCACGTAGCCGACCGCGCGCGCGGCTGCGACCGCCGCCTCGCCCATCGCGCGGCGCGTGGCCTCGGGCAGCCCGGGCGCGGGCGCCTCCTCGATCACCTTCTGGTGGCGCCGCTGCACCGAGCAGTCGCGCTCGAACAGGTACAGCGCGTTGCCGTGGGTGTCTGCGAACACCTGGATCTCGACGTGCCGCGGCTTGGTCGCATAGCGCTCCACCAGCACCGCGTCGTTGCCGAAGCTCGCGCGGGCCTCGCGCCGGCACGACGCGAGCGCGGCGTCGAACTCGGACGCCTGCCGGACGATCCGCATGCCCTTGCCGCCGCCGCCCGCGCTCGCCTTGATGAGCACCGGGAAGCCGATCCGCGCGGCCTCGCGCGCGAGCAGCGCCGGATCCTGGTCCTCGCCGTGGTAGCCGGGGATCAGCGGCACGCCGGCCGCCGCCATCAGGCGCTTGGACTCGGCCTTGAGGCCCATCGCGTCGATGGCCGACGGGGGCGGGCCGATGAACACCAGGCCGGCGTCGGCGCAGGCCCGCGCGAAGCCGGCGTTCTCGGACAGGAATCCGTAACCGGGGTGCACGGCCTGCGCGCCGCAGCGCCGCGCGACCTCGATGATCGCGTCGCCGAGCAGGTAGGACTCGCGGGCCGGCGCGGGGCCGAGGCGCCAGGCCTCGTCGCAGGCACGGACGTGACGGGCGCCGGCATCGGCGTCGGAGTACACCGCGACGGTCCGCACGCCGAGACGGCGCGCGGTGGCGGCGACGCGGCAGGCGATCTCGCCGCGGTTGGCGATCAGGATCTTCTTGAACATCGCGCGAGAATAAACCAGTAATCCTAAATCAGTAATCCCGATCGGCTGGCATTGTCCCATTGACAGAACAAGCGTCGCGCTCCTGTCGGAGGGCCGCTTCGACGACGGCATGCCGGGCGAGCCGAGCCTGGTCAAGGCGTTCGGCGTGGCGCGGGTCACGGTGCGCCGCGCGCTCGAGACACTGGTTGCCAAGCGGCTGATCGAGTGCCGGCCGGGGCGCGGCACCACGCCGCTCAGCGCGATCGCGGGCGGCGCGATCGTGTCCCGCGGCATCGCCGCGATCCTCCAGGAGAACACATGACCGCAGCGCTCAAGGCCCGGCTCGGCCGACCCGACATCCTGCTCGCGCCGGGCGTCTACGATGGTCTCACCGCGCTGCTCGCAGACCAGGCTGGGCCTGCGCACCCCGGCCCTGTAAGCTCGGGCGCGTTGCGACCCCCTGCCGAGAAGCCCCTGCGATGAGCGCCTTCACCCGAGTCGTCCTGTTCACCGACACCGACGGGCGCGCCCGCTTTCGCCAGGAGCCCATCGCCCTCGACGAGGGCACGCCTCAGTCGCGGCTCTCCGCGCTGATGCCCGGCGGCGGGCTGCAGCTGCGCGAGAGCCCGGTGGGCTTTCGCAGCCAGTTCCACTGCACCGGCACGCCGCAGTGGGTGTTCATCCTGCGCGGGCGCATGGAGATCGGCCTGCAGGACGGCAGCTCGCGCAGCTTCGGGCCGGGCGAGCACTTCTACTCCGACGACCGCCTGCCCGAGGGCGCGGTCTTCGATGCCGCGGTGCACGGCCACTGGAGCCGGCAGGTCGGCGACGAGCCGCTGCAGACGCTGTTCGTGCGGGGCTGAGCCCCGCCGCTCAGCTCGCCTCCATCCGGCGCTTCAGTTCCGGCGGGTTCGCGAAGGTCTTGCGGAACGCGTCGGCGCTCCCGGAGAAGGTGACGCCGGCGGCCCTGACCGCATCGTCGGACACCTTCAGGATCGGGGTGTAGCCCGGGTGGTGGTGCGCGAGGTAGGGGTCGTTGCGCGCCGCGTTGTAGCAGAACAGCACCGTCCAGCGCCGGTTCGGCGAGCGGTTCTGGTCGGAGCGGTGCATCACGTTGGCGTGGAAGAACAGGCCGTCGCCCGGCTCCATCTCGGCGTACACCAGGTCGAGCGACTTGAGCATCTGCTCGACGCGCCGCGGGTCGGCGCCCACCTGCTCGCCGGGCAGCACGCCGTGGTCCACGCGCCCGGCGTGGTGCGAGCCGCGCAGCACCTGCAGGCAGCCGTTCTCTTTCGTGGCGCGGTCGAGCGCCACCATCACGCTGGCCATGTACGGGTACATGCAGCCGTTGTGGTACCAGTAGCCGTAATCCTGGTGCCACTCCCAGGCGCCGCCGTCGTAGGGCTCCTTGGCGGTGAGCTTGGAGTGGTAGTGGTAGACCTCGCCGCCCAGCATCGCCTCCATGGTGTCGACCACCCGGTGCGAGCGCGCGGCCAGGCCGTACACGCTGTCGCCGGGGTGGTTCCAGGTGGCCATCCGCGTCGACTTGCCCTGCGCGTCGTTGCGGTCGTAGAGGCTAGAGCGCAGCGCCGGGTCCTGCTCGATCGCGGCGCGCAGCAGCCCGATCTCCTCGGCGTCGAACAGGCCCCGCACCAGGACGTAGCCGTCGCGTTCGTAGGCGGCCTGCTGCTCGGGGGTGAAGATGGTCGGCATGGGGGTCTCCGGGCGGGCCGTCGCGGCCCTGTCGTCGTCGTTGCTCACATGGTCGGCCCGCAGGCTGCCGGGAGCAAGTGCGCGGTATGCCGGGTGGAATCCTCCGCGGACGGCCGGCGGGTCCGCGCAGGGCAGCGATCGCGCCGCGTCAGGCCCGGTCGAAGCGCACGGGCGCAGGCCCGCGCACCAGCCCGGCCCGGCGTGGGCGGACCACCACGGTGCCGGCGAGCTTGTCGTGCCAGCCTTGCTTGCGCGCATCGAACGCGATCCAGAGCAGGCCCAGCCCGAGCGGGATCATCGACACGAAATAGCCGAGGTAGCGCAGGCAGGCCTGGCGCAGCCCGATCGGCCCGCCGGTGCGCGCGTCCACCACCCTCGCCGACACCGCGCTCTTGCCGGGCGTAGCCTGCCGCCAGACCCAAAAGCCGATCACCGCGACCGCGGGGGCGACCCAGGAGATCAGGACGTCGGCCGCGCCCGCGGCGCCGCCCGCCGTGGCCGCCTCGAAGTACCCGCGCCCGTAGATCGCCAGCAGCACCGGCAGCGTCACGCAGACGATCGCGACCGTGTCGATCAGCGACGCGACGACGCGGATCCAGAACCCGGCGTACTCGAGCGGCGCATCGTCCGGGCGCCCGCCGGCGACGGGCTCGCGAGGCACCTCAGTACAGCCGCGCGGCGTCGCCGCCGTCGGCGGCGAGCACCGCGCCGTTGACGAAGCTGGCCGCGTCCGAGCACAGCCAGGTGATCGCGTGGGCGGTCTCCTCGGCGTTGCCCAGACGGTTCATCGCCGAGTAGCGGTTGGCGAGCGTGGCATAGCGCTCCACGCCCTTCTTCACCGGGTCGACCATCTCCGACAGCGTGAAGCCCGGTGCGATCGCGTTGACCCGCAGCCCCGACTGTCCGTAGTCGATCGCCGCGGTCTTCGTCAGGCCGATGACCGCGTGCTTGCTCGCGCAGTAGGCGGCGTGGCCGATGGTGCTCGGCTTGTAGCCGAAGATCGAGGACACGTTGACGATCGTGCCGTGGCCGTGGGGCAGCATCGCCCGGATCTCGTGCTTCATGCAGATCCAGACCGCCCGCAGGTTGATGTCCATCACCGCGTCCCAGCGGTCCTCGTCGATGTCGGCCACCGGCACGTTCACCGGGCCGCTGATGCCCGCGTTGTTGACCGCGCAGTCCAGGCGACCGAAGCGCTCGAGCGTGCGCGCAACGAGCGCCGTCACGTCGGGGGTGTGCGTGACGTCGGTCCGCACGAACAGGCCTTCGCCGCCCAGCGCCTCGATCTGCCGGACCACCGACTCGCCCTGGTCGACGCGGCGGGCGGCGACCACGACCTTCGCCCCCTCGCGCGCGAACTGCAGCGCCGTCGCAGCGCCGAGCCCGGCGCTCGCGCCGGTGACGATCGCGACCTTGCCCTCGAATGCCTTCATCGGATGCTCCCTGGGTGTCATGGCGCGGCTGCGGCTGCGCCGCTCAGCCAGCCGGAAACCAGCGCGGCTTGCGCTTCTCGAGGAAGGAGGCGATGCCCTCGCGGCCCTCGTCGCTCGCGCGCGCCTGCGCGATGCGCTGCGCGGTGTCGAGCGCGAGCGCGTCGTCGACCGCACGGTGGTCGACCTCGCGCAGCAGCCGCTTGGTCTCGGCCAGCGCGCGCGGGCCGCCCTGCAGCAGCGCGCCCAGCAGCGCGTTGACCGCTGCGTCGAGCTCCTCGTCGGGCACCAGCTCCTGCACCAGCCCGATCCGGTAGGCCTCGGTGGCGTCGAAGACCTCGCCCGTCAGCGCCCAGCGGCTCGCCGCGCGCGCGCCGATCGCGCGCAGCACGTAGGGGCTGATCATCGCCGGGATCAGGCCGATGCGGACCTCGGTCAGGCAGAACTTCGCGCCGAAGCCTGCGACCGCGATGTCGCAGGCCGCCACCAGCCCCATGCCGCCCGCGAAGGCGGGGCCGTGCACGCGGGCCACCGTGGGCTTGGGCGACTCGGCGATCCGGCGCAGCAGCTGCGCGAGCCTGAGCGAGTCGGCCTCGTTCTCGGCGGGCGTGTAGGCCGCCGCCTGCTTCATCCAGTTCAGGTCGGCCCCGGCGCAGAAGGCCTTGCCGCGGCCGGCGATCACGATCGCGCGGACCTCGGGGTCGCCGATCGCGCCGTCGACCGCGTCGGTCAGCTCGGCGATCAGCGCGGCGCTCATCGCGTTGCGCACGTCGGGCCGGTTCAGCCAGATCACGGCGACGCCCTGCTGCAACGTCGTCTCGAGGGTGGTGTAGGTCATGGGCGGGCGGGGCGGGGGTCGGGGGAGGCGTCAAGGATACCGGGCCGGGCCTGGCACGGGGCGCGCGCCGGGGCGTCGGCCTGCATCGGTGCGCCCCGCTCACGGGATAGACTATGCCCATGCGCGCACTCCCCGTCGTGATCCTGGCCGGGCTGATCCTGCTGGCCGCGTTCCTCGTCTCCGTCGCGACCGCCGGGCGGGTGCGCCCGGCCGACCCCGGCCGCTACAGGCCCCGCGGCACGCACCGCAAGGCGAGCACCCGATTCGATGACGCGCCCGCCGCGCCCGCCGCGGACGAGACCGGCCCCGCAGCGGATGCGCCCACCGACTTCTTCACCGGCGCCGCGCTCGACCCGGCGGCAGGCATCGTCCGCTGCGACGACTGCCGCGCGCTCTTCCATCCCGACACGGTCGCGCTGCTCGTCAAGCACAACGCCGGGTGCTGCGCGTCCTGCGGCGGTACCGCGCTGCGCCCGCTCGCGGCGGCGGCGGCGCGCCGTGCCGCGCGCGACGCAGCCGGCCCGCGTCGCGACCGTGCGCTGGTGCCCGAGCCGACGACGCCGCAGGCCTATGCGGCCGCGCTCGGGCGGCTGGTCGCGGTGTCGGCCCGGGTCGAGACCCGGCTGCCGGTGCGCCGCGGCGCACCGCCGTCGCTGCTGGTCCGGGACGCCTGGGGCAATGCGTTGCGGCTGGTGTTCGTGGGCGAGGCCTTTCGCGGGCTGCGCGGCCGCGCGTTCGCCGACGGCCTGATCGGGTCCCCGGTCCGCGTCCGCGGGCTGCTGCTGCGCGACGAGGCCCACGGGCTGCGCCTGCTGGTGTCGGACCCCGCGATGCTGCGGGACGCCGCGCCATGACACCGCCGGGCGCGGGCGCCACGGCCGCGGCGCCGCAGCGATGACCGGCGCCTTCTCGGCCTCCGATCGCCACGCACGGCATCGGATGATCGACTGGTTCGACCAGGACCGGCTCGCGGCGATGCGCGTGGCGGTGATCGGCGCCGGTGCGATCGGCAACGAGGTTTGCAAGAACCTGGCGCTGCTCGGGGTCGGCCACCTCTCGGTGTGGGACCGCGACCGCGTCGAGCCGCACAACCTCACCCGCAGCGTGCTGTTCCGCGACGAGGACGTCGGCCGCGACAAGGCCGAGGTCGTCGCGCGGCGCGCGGCGGCGCTCGATCCGTCGGTCCGCGTCGAGGGCATCGTCGCCGACGTGGTCGATACGCTGCGCCCGTCGCGGCTCGCGGGCTTCGACCTGGTGCTCGGCTGCCTGGACAACTTCGAGGCGCGGCTGCGGCTCAACGAGCTGTGCCTGATCGCCGGCGTCGACCTGGTCGACGGCGCGATCGATGCGCGCCACGCGAGCGTCGAGCTGTTGCCCTTCTCGGCGGGCCGCAGGCTCGGCTGCTACGAGTGCGGGCTGCCGCCGTCGGCCTACGGGCGCATCGCGCAGCGCTACTCCTGCGGCGGCCTGCGCCGCGCCGGGCTGGCCGAGCGCCGCGTGCCGACCACCATCGTGACCTCGTCGATGGCCGGCGCGATGATGGTGTCCTGGGGGCTGCGGATGGGGCGGCCCGCGCCTCGCGGCCCTGGCGCCGCGCCCGCCGACGGCCCGCGCCGGCTGCACATCGACGCGGTCGATGGCCGCACCCGCGTCAGCGCCATCGTGCGCGGCGACGCCTGCCCCTGCTGCGGGCCGCTCACCGGCGACGCGCTGGCGCTGCTGCACTGGCGCGCCGGCGAACCGCTCGCGCCCGGCCCGGCGGGGGGCGCGCTGCGCCTGCGCCTGCCCGAGCCGGTGGTGTTCGGCGCGCGCTGCGCGGCCTGCGGGGAGGACGCGCGCGCTGCGCTGCCGGCCGGCTCGCGGGTGCGCCGCCACACCACCGACGCGACGCGCTGCGCGCGCTGCGGCGAGGATGCGGTGGGCGTCGACGCGCGCGACACCGCGACCCTGTCCGACCTGCTCGAGGCCACCGGCGGCCGCCCGCCCGAGCTCCCCTTCCTATGGGTCGACGACCCCCGAACCCCGCTCTGCGTGGAGATCGACGCATGCCCGACAACCTGAACCTCGAGATCCGCACCGCCGACCAGACCCGCAAGGCGCAGGTCGAGGTCGATGCAGGCCAGTCCGCCGCCGAGCTGATCCAGGCGGCGGTCGACAACTGGAAGCTGCCGGTCGATACCGACTACACCCTCGTCAACGTGACCCGCGGCACCACCGTGCCGGCCGGCCAGACGGTGGGCAGCGTGGCCGACGCCGGCGACGTGCTGGAGGTGCAACCAGTGCTGGTCGCGGGCCGCCGGTGAGCGCGCTGGAGGCCCGGCGGCGCGAGGACCTGCGCCGCGTGCGCGCGCTGTGCGACGCCTCGCATGGCCGGCTCGCGTTCGTCTCGGCGGATGCCGACGCGCCCACCGAGGTCCGGCTGCTGGCGAGGATGCGCGTGGCGCTGGACGCTTCGTATCCGCAGCGCGCCGGCGACGCGGTCGAGCTGCGCATCGCAATTCCGGCCGGCTACCCGCTGCGCGACGGCCCCCGGACCTTCCTCTCGCCCAGGGTGTGGCACCCCAACGTGTTCCCGGACGGGCAGGTGTGCCAGGGCCGCAAGTGGCTGGTGTCCGAGTACCTCGACCTGTACGTGCGCAGGATGCTGCGCATCGTCACCTTCCAGCCCGATGGCGTGAACCTGCAGTCGGTGGCCAACCCCGCGGCCGCGGGCTGGCTGCGGACCGCGCTCGCGCGCTCGCCCACCGCCTTCCCGACCGACGACGCGCTCGATGCGCCGCCGCCGGCGGCGCGGGCGGGCGGGGGCGTCGGCTGGCAGGACCACGACCGATGACGCTCGCCTGGCGCGACACCTCGCCGCCGATCGCCTCGCATCCGCTGCCCTCGCTGGCCGACGCGCACGGCCTCGCCACCGCGCTCGAGGCGGTCGCGGCCTCGCGTGACGCCGCGCTGTGCGTGGTGATGCCGCGCGCGCTGCGCGCGCAGGTGGGCGACTTCCTCGCGGGCCACGCGGTCGAGGCCGGCGGGCTGCTGCTCGGGCGGCGCTACCTGCTCGGCGACCACGGCGCCACGCCGCTGGTGTCGGTCGAGCGCTTCGTGCCCGGCCGCGTGTTCGAGGGCACCGGCGTGTCGCTCGCGCTCGGCACCGCGCTGTGGGACGACGCGCGCCCGCTGCTCGACGCCGGGCTCGTCGTGGTGGGCTGGGTCCATTCCCACCCCGACCTCGGCGCCTTCTTCAGCGGCACCGACCGCCGCACGCAGCGGGCGTTCTTCGCGCAGCCCTGGCAATTCGGGCTGTGCATCGACCCGGTGCGCGGCGAGGAGGCGTGGTTCCACGGCGCCGACTCGCGCGGCGAGGGCCTGCGCACGGTCGCCTGCTGAGGCGCGTGCGGCGCGGTCTGACCTGACGCCCGCCGGTCACGTCGCGTCGGGCGCCATCAGCCGCTGCCAGCCTTCGTGGCCCAGCCGGCGCAGCGTCTGGATGTTGCGCTCGTAGATCTCCGAGGCATCCGGGAAGGCTGCCACCGCGCGGTCGATGCTCGCCTCGCGCAGCAGGTGCAGCATCGGATGCGGCGAGCGGTTGGTGCAGTTCGCGACGTCGTCCGGCGCAGCGTCGCCGAACTCGTAGTCCGGGTGGAAGCTCGCGACCTGCAGCGTGCCTTCGTGGCCGCCCTTGCGGACCGCCGTGTCGACCGTCTCCAAGAAGAAGCGGTAGTCGGTGAAGTCGGCCAGGGCGCGCGGATGGATCAGCAGCGTGGTGTCGACGGCGTCGGGGTCCGCGCGGGCGAGCAGGTCGAGCTCGCGGCGCAGCTCGGCGAGCAGGTCCTCGGCAGAGCGCGCGGCGGTGACCGCGTAGCGGATCCGGCGCCTGACGTGCACGGCCTTGGCGAACGGGCACAGGTCCAGGCCGATCACCGCGGCCTCCAGCCAGCGCTGCGTCGACGCGACGACGGCCGCCTCGGCGGGTGCGTCGTCGAAGGGGTGCAGGACGTCGCCCATCGCCGGCGGCTCACATCCTGAACACGCCGAACTTCGTCTCCGGGATCGGCATGTTCAGGCTCGCCGACATCGCGAGCGCGAGCACGCGCCGGGTGTCGGCCGGGTCGATCACGCCGTCGTCCCAGAGCCGCGCGGTCGCGTAGTAGGGGTGGCCCTGGTGCTCGTACTGGGCGCGCAGCGGCGCCTTGAAGGCGGCCTCGTCCTCGGCGCTCCACGAGCCGCCCCGCCCCTCGATGCCGTCGCGCTTGACGGTGGCCAGCACCGCCGCGGCCTGCTCGCCACCCATCACGCTGATGCGCGCGTTGGGCCACATCCACAGGAAGCGCGGCGAGTAGGCGCGCCCGCACATGCCGTAGTTGCCCGCGCCGAAGCTGCCGCCGATGATCACCGTGAACTTGGGGACCTGCGCGCACGCGACCGCGGTGACCATCTTCGCGCCGTTGCGCGCGATGCCCTCGTTCTCGTACTTGCGCCCGACCATGAAGCCCGAGATGTTCTGCAGGAACAGCAATGGCACCTTGCGCTGGCAGCACAGCTCGATGAAGTGCGCGGCCTTGAGCGCCGACTCCGAGAACAGGATGCCGTTGTTGGCGACGATGCCCACCGGCATCCCCTGGATCCGCGCGAAGCCGGTGACGATCGTGGTGCCGTAGCGGGCCTTCCACTCGTCGAACTCCGAGCCGTCGACGATCCGCGCGATCACCTCGCGCACGTCGTACGGCTTGCGGGTGTCGGTGGGCATGACCCCGTGCAGCTCGCGCGGGTCGTAGGCGGGCTCGCGCGGCGCGGTGCGCACCAGCTGGTCGGGCTTGCGCCAGTTGAGGTTGCCGACGATGCGGCGCGCGAGCGCCAGCGCGTGCGCGTCGTCCTGCGCGAGCCAGTCGGACACGCCCGACAGCCGCGTGTGCACGTCGCCCCCGCCGAGCTCCTCGGCGGTCACCACCTCGCCGGTGGCGGCCTTCACCAGCGGCGGGCCGGCGAGGAAGATCGTGCCCTGCTCCTTGACGATGATGGACTCGTCGCTCATCGCGGGCACGTAGGCGCCGCCCGCGGTGCACGAGCCCATCACCACCGCGATCTGCGGGACGCCCTGCGCCGACAGGTTGGCCTGGTTGAAGAAGATGCGCCCGAAGTGGTCGCGGTCGGGGAAGACCTCGTCCTGGGTCGGCAGGTTGGCGCCGCCCGAGTCCACCAGGTACACGCAGGGCAGCCGGTTCTGCTGGGCCACCTCCTGCGCGCGCAGGTGCTTCTTGACGGTGATCGGGTAGTAGCTGCCGCCCTTGACGGTTGCGTCGTTGCACACGATCACGCACTCGACGCCGGCGATGCGGCCGATGCCGGTGATCAGGCCGGCGCAGGGCGCCTCGTCGTCGTACATGCCCTGGGCGGCGAGCGGCGACAGCTCGAGGAAGGCGGTGCCCGGGTCGAGCAGCGCGTCGACCCGCTCGCGAGGGGGCAGCTTGCCGCGCGCGATGTGCTTGGCGCGGGCAGCCTCGCCGCCGCCGGCCGCGGCGCGGGCGACCTTGGCGCGCAGGTCCTCGACCAGCGCGGCCATTGCGAGGGCGTTGGCCTTGAATTCGTCGGAGCGGGTGTCGAGCAGGGATTCGATCGGGTGCATGGCGGTCAGTGCGTGAGGAGCGAGGGCAGGCGGTGCATGTCGTCGAAGACGGCGACGGCGCCGGCAGCCAGCAGGCTGCGCGGCTCGGTGTGGGCGCAGTAGCCGAACACCGTCGCGCCGGCGGCGACGCCCGCGGTGGTGCCGGTGGGGGTGTCCTCGACGACCAGGCAGCGCGCCGGGTCGACGCCGAGCGCGCGCGCGGCGAGGAGGTACACGTCGGGGGCGGGCTTGGCGCGCTCGACCATGTCGGCGCCGTACAGCCGGGAGCCGGGCACTGGCGACACCCCGTGCCCGGGGGCGCCGGGTGGCGCCGCGGCGATCAGTGCCGCCGCCCCCGACTCGAACCTCGACAGCAGGCCGGTGGCGCCGAGCGTCACGCGCATCTTGGAGCGGTCGGCGCCCGAGGCCACCGCGTAGGGCACGCCACGCCGCGCGAGCGCGTCGAGGACCTCGGCGATGCCGGGCACGGCGAGCACCTCGCGGGCGAGCGCCGCGTCGCGACGCGCGGCGAAGCCCGCATACCAGCCCGGCGGCAGCCGGCGCCCCGCGAGCGCCTCGATGATCGACAGCTCCTCGCGCAGCGCACGGCCCATGAAGGTGCGCATCGTCTGCTCGACGCTGAAGTTCAGGCCGAGCTCCACCAGCATGTCGGTGAGGACGCGGTTCGTGATCGGCTCGCTGTCGACCAGCACCCCGTCGCAATCGAAGATGACCGCCTCGACGCGCACGGTCAGGTCCGCGCCGGCAGCGGATGGCCGGGCATCAGCGTGTACGGATGGGCCCAGCCGGGCATGGCCTCGATGCGGTCGAGCCACGCGCGGATCGCCGGCCGGGTCTTCCAGTCGACGCCGAACTCGTCGTTGAACCACAGGTAGCCGCACAGCGACAGGTCGGCGATGCAGGGGCGATCGAGGGCGACCCACTCGCGTCCGGTCAGCTGTTTCTCGAGCACGCCGATCGCGGCCATCGAGCGGGCCCGGAAGGTCTCGACGACCGCCGGGTTGGGGTCCTTCGTGAGGGCCGTCAGGAAGCGCAGCGTCGCGGTGTAGCTGGAGAGCTTGTGGTTGTCCCACAGCAGCCAGCGCAGCACCTCGCGGCGCTCGTCGTCGCCGTTCCAGCCGAAGCGCCCGAGGGTGAGCGCCAGGTAGTCGAGGATCACGCCGGACTGCGCGAGCTGGCGGCCGTGGTGCTCGAGCACCGGCACCTCGCCCATCAGGTTGACGCGGCGGTAGGCGTCGCTGCGCGTCTCGCCGCCGAAGAAATCGACGAAGCGCGGCGTCCAGTCGGCGCCGCACAGGTTGAGCATCAGCGCGGCCTTGTAGGCGTTGCCGGACTGGGCGAAGCAGTGGAGGGTGTATTCGGCCATGGGCTGTCCAGGGGTCCGCTGCAGGGGCGTCGGTCGGTGGTGCGCGGGCTGCGGGCGCGGCGGGTCAGTCGTCCATCACGCGATCGAGCCCGCGCACCACCCCGGTCAGGCGCGACACGCGGCGGATCGCGAGCAGCGCGCCCGACACGTAGGGTTCTGCGCTCGAGCCCGCCTCGTGCCGCAGGTGCAGGCGCTGGTCGGCGGCGCCGAAGATCGCCTCGACGCCCAGCACGAAGCCCGGCACGCGCACCGCGTGCACCGGTACCCCGGACATTGCCGCGCCGCGGGTCTCGAGCGGGCCGCGCAGCCGGCTTGTGGGCAGCGCGCTCGATTCGGCCTCGCCGCGCGCCGCGCCCAGGCGCACCGACAGCTCGCGCACCGTGCCCGAGGGCACGTCGGCCTTGGTGGCCTTTGCATAGTCGATCAGCTCGACGTCGGGCAGGTAGCGCACGGCCATCTCGGCGAACTTGGCGAGCAGCACCGCGGTGATCGCGAAGTTGCCGCAGGCGAGCACGCCGCGCCCGGCGGCGCGCGCCCGCGCGTCGATCTGCGCGTAGTCCTCGTCGGACAGGCCGGAGGTGCCGACCACGACGTGCGCGCCGGCCTCGAGCGCGGCGAGCACGTTGGCGCGCGCGACCTCGGGCAGGCTGTACTCGACGAACACGTCGGCGCCGCCGGCCAGCGCCTGCGCGGCGGTGGCCACGACAGGCGCGCCGTGCTCGATGCCGAGCGCCTCGCCGATCGTGCGGCCGGCGGCGCGGCGCGCCACGCCCGCCACCAGCCGCAGGTCGGGCTCGCGCGCGATGCCGCGCGCGAGCGCCGAGCCGGCCCAGCCGGTGACGCCGGCCACCACCACGCGCAGCGGCTGCGTGGCGGCGCTCATGCCTCGCCCTCCTCGAGGCCCGCGCGCAGGTGCTGACGGAAGAAGGCCAGCGTGCGGGCCAGCGCGGCCTGCGCGCTGTCCTCGTGCCAGTCGGGATGGCCGTGCCGGTTGAAGCCGTGGCCCGCCGGATAGACGTGGCAGGCGGCCTGCGGGTGCGCGATGCTGATCCGCCTGACCGCGTCCATCGGGATCAGCGCGTCGCGCTCGCCGAAGTGGAATATCGCCGGCGCCTGCAGCCGCTCGTGCAGGTAGGGCACGGTGCGCCCGCCGTAGTAGCCGACCGCGGGCAGGCCCAGGCGGGTGGCCGCCAGGTAGGCCACCGTGCCGCCCCAGCAAAAGCCCACGACGCCGGTGGGCAGCCCGTCGGCCACCTGGCGCTCGGCGGCGCGGATGTCGCGCAGCGGCCCGTCCAGCCCGAGCCGGTCGACCAGGTCGCGGCCGCGCGCGGTGGTCTGCGGGGTGTAGCCGAGCTCGACGTCCGGCTCGAGCCGGTCGAAGAAGGCCGGTGCGACCGCCAGGTAGCCCGCCTGCGCGTACTGCTCGGCGAGCACCCAGCGGATGTGGTCGTTGACGCCGAAGATCTCCTGCGCGACGACGATGCAGCCGAGCGGCCTGCCCGCCGGCCGTGCGACATGGGCGTTCACCGTGGCGCCGTCGATCGCCTCGAGTCGTACCGTCTCCATCCCTGTCTCCCGTGGGCCCCCGTCGGGCCGAGTGGTTGCGTGCGCGGGGACGCGGGTGCGCCCCCGGGTGATCAGCCCTCGTTGGCCAGCGCGCGGCCGATGAGGATCTTCTGGATGTCGCTGGTGCCCTCGTAGATCTGGCAGACGCGGACGTCTCGCCAGATCCGCTCGACCGGGAAGTCGGTCACGTAGCCGTAGCCGCCGTGGATCTGGATCGCGTCCGAGCAGACCCGCTCGGCCATCTCGGAGGCGAGCAGCTTGGCCATCGCCGCCTCCTTCAGGCAGGGCCGGCCTGCGTCCTTCAGCGCCGCCGCGTGCAGGATCAGCTGGCGCGCGGCCTCGATGCGCGTTGCCATGTCGGCGAGGCGGAACTGCACCGCCTGGTGCTCGAAGATCGGGGTGCCGAAGGCCTCGCGCTGCCTGGCGTAGCGCAGCGCCGCCTCGAACGCGGCGCGCGCCATGCCGACCGCCTGCGCCGCGATGCCGATGCGCCCGCCCTCCAGGCCCGACAGCGCGATCCGGTAGCCCTGGCCCTCCTCGCCGATCAGGTTGGCCGCCGGCACGCGGCAGCCCTCGAACAGGATCTGCGCGGTATCCGACGCATGCTGGCCGGTCTTCTCCTCGAGCCGCGCGACCACGTAGCCGGGCGTGGCGGTGGGCACGACGAAGGCCGAGATGCCGCGCTTGCCGGCGGCGCGGTCGGTGACCGCCATCACGATGGCGACGTCGCCGTTCTTGCCGGAGGTGATGAACTGCTTGACCCCGTCGATCACGTACTCGACGCGGCCGTCGGGCAGCGTCTCGCGGCGCGCGGTGGTGCGCAGCGCCGACGCGTCCGACCCCACGTGCGGCTCGGTGAGGCAGAACGCGCCGAGCATCTCGCCGCGGGCGAGCGGTGAGAGCCAGCGCGCCTTCTGCGCGTCGTTCGCCCAGGCCATCAGGATCGAGCAGACCGGGCAGTTGTTGACCGACACGATCGTCGAGGTGGCGCCGTCGCCGGCGGCGATCTCCTCGATGATCACCGCGAGCGCGGTGTAGTCGAGGCCCGCCCCGCCCCAGCGCTCGGGCACCGCGACACCGTAGCATCCGAGCGCGGCCAGCCCGCGCAGCGCCTCGGCCGGGAAGCTGCCGTCGCGGTCCCGCGCCGCCGCCTGCGGCGCCACGCGCTCGCCCACGTAGGCGCGCACCGAGTCGCGGATCATGGTGAGCTCTTCGGACAGGATCATCGTCGTTTCCCGGGTGTGCGGTGCTGCCTGCGGGCCTGTGTTCGGATCATTGCGCGCCGGGCGGCGCGGGCATCACGAGCCCCGAGCCCTCGGCCTCCAGCACCACGCCGGCCGGCGTGCGTGCGGTGCCCAGCGCCCGGATCACGAAGCCGCCGTGCCGGGGCTTGAACTCGCGCGATACCACCTCCCAGTCGATGCGGACCTCCTCGTCCGGACGCACCGGCGCCCTGAGCCGGAACCGGAAGTCCATGCCGAGCGCCGAGCGCGCCTGGCCGTCGTCGCGGCGCGTGAACCAGGACGCGAACGCGGCCATCATCGCCGAGGTGGTCTGGGTGCCGCTGGCGATCAGCCCGCCGACGGGCGTGGCGGCCGCGAAGCGGGCGTCGTGGTGCATGGGGTTGGCGTCGCCCACCGCGGCGGCGAAGTCGCGAATCTCTCCGGCGCTCCAGCGCACCGTGCGCCCGAAGCGCTCGCCGACGCGGACCAGCCGGTCGAGGGCGTCCGGCGGCGCCGGTGCGCCGGCCGGGGCCGGCGCGGTGTCGGGGCGGTCCATGGGCTCAGGCTCCCGGCTGGGGGCCCCAGTCGTGCGGGGGCGGCGCGGGGATGCGCGCGTCGACCTCGATCTCGATCCTGATCCGCGGGTCCACCATGCCCACCACCACCGCCGTGGCCGCCGGCCGGGACACCGCGAAGGCCTCCCCGAAGATCGGCGCCAGCAGCTCGAAGTGCGCGGCCTCGGTCAGCAGGTAGCGCACCCGGACCACGTCGTCGAGCGTGCAGCCGGCCTGCGCGAGCGCGGCCGAGATGTTGGCCAGGCAGCGGCGTGTCTGGACCACGGGGTCGGCATCGATCGTCATGGTCGCGTAGTCGAACCCGGTGGTGCCCGACACGTGGACCCGGTCGCCCTCGACGACCGCGCGCGAGTAGCCGGCGGCGCGCTCGAAGCTCGAGCCCGACGAGATCAGCCTGCGTCCGGGCGGGTTCACCATGCGATCGGACGTCCGCGCCAGTCGAGGAAGCTGCCGCCCGGATGGGCCGCGCGCGCGGCGATCACGCCCCGCATGCCGGCCACGCCATCGGCGATCGCGACGTCGGCGTTCGGCCCGCCCATGTCGGTGCGCACCCAGCCCGGGTGCAGCGCCAGCACGCGCACGCCGACCGGGCCGTAGTCGGCATGGGCGAGCCGCGCCACCATGTTCACCGCCGCCTTGGAGACCCGGTAGAGCATGCCGTAGCTCGCGCCCGCCTCGGCGATCGAGCCCATCCGGCTCGACACGAAGGCGAGCGTGCCCTGCGCCGGCGCGAGCAGCGGCGCGAGGATCGGCAGCAGCCGCATCGCCGCCAGCACGTTGGTGCGCATCACCAGGTCGAACTGCGCGTCGGTGGGCGGCTGCTGGATGCTGCTGGTGCGCGGCCCGTAGACGCCGGCATTGATCATCGCGACGTCGAACCGCTCGCCGTCGAGCTGCCAGGCGACGCCCGCGATGTCCTCGGTGCGCTGCACGTCGAGCCGCAGCGTCTGCGCACCGAGGTCGCGCAGGCGGATCCGGTCGTCCTCGGCGCGGAAGGTGGCGAACACGGTCCAACCGTCCTCGCGGTACTGCCGCACGGCCTCCAGGCCGATGCCGCGGGACGCGCCGACGATCAGGGCGGTGGGCATGCCGTCAGCCTCGCGCGAGGCGGGGCGTCGGGCCGTCCACGCGTGCAGCCCGGCCGGTCACAGCATCTCGACCGCGACCGCGGTGGCCTCGCCGCCGCCGATGCACAGCGACGCGATGCCGCGCTTGCCGCCGGTCTTGCGCAGCGACCCGATCAGCGTGACGATCAGCCGCGCCCCGGAGGCGCCGATCGGGTGGCCGAGCGCGACGGCCCCGCCATGCAGGTTGACCTTCTCGTGCGGCAGTCCGTGCTCCTTCATCGCAGCCATCGCGACCACCGCGAACGCCTCGTTGATCTCGAACTGGTCCACCTGGGCGGTGCTCCAGCCGGTCTTGTCGTAGAGCTTGCGGATCGCGCCGACCGGCGCGGTGGTGAACCACTGCGGCTCCTGCGAGTGCGTCGCGTGGGCCACCAGGCGGGCGATCGGTTGCAGGCCCAGCGTCCGGGCGGTGGACGCCCGCATCATGACCAGCGCGGCCGCGCCGTCGGAGATCGAGGAGGAGGTCGCCGCCGTGACCGTGCCGTCCTTGCGGAAGGCGGGCTTGAGCGTCGGGATCTTCTCGATGCTGGACTTGAACGGGCTCTCGTCCTTGTCGATGACGACGTCGCCCTTGCGGCCGGCCACGGTCAGCGGCGCGATCTCCCAGCCGAACGAGCCGTCCTCGTTGGCCTTGCGGGCGCGCTCGGTCGACGCGATCGCGTAGCGGTCCTGCTCCTCGCGGGTGAACGCGTACTTGCCCGCGCAGTCCTCGGCGAACTGGCCCATCGACTTGCCCCCGCCGTTGGGGGTCTTCTCGTAGGCGTCCTCGAGGCCGTCGAGCGCCATGTGGTCGTACATGGTGGCGTGGCCGTAGCGGTAGCCAGTGCGGCCCTTGAGCATCATGTAGGGCGCGTTGGACATGCTCTCCATGCCGCCGGCGACGATGATGTCCTGGCTGCCGACGGCGAGCAGGTCGTGCGCGAGCATCGCGGCCTTCATGCCCGAGCCGCAGACCTTGTTGATCGTGGTCGCGCCGGCGGACATCGGCAGACCCGCGCCCAGCGTCGCCTGGCGGGCCGGCGCCTGGCCCTGGCCGGCCGGCAGCACGCACCCCATGATGACTTCCTGGACCTGATCGGCAGCCAGGCCCGCACGCTGGACCGCGGCCTTGATGGCGTGGGCGCCGAGCTGGTGGGCGGCAAAGGAAGACAGCTCGCCGGTCATGCTGCCGATCGGGGTGCGGGCAGCGGAAACGATGACGATCGGGTCGGCCATGGTGGCTCCAGTGCCTGTCAGGCGGTCGGGTGGGAGACGGGCGCATCGGCGCCCCGGGAAGTCGGAACGGCGGACTCGGGCTGATGATAGCGGTTCCGGAACCGCATCGATTCGGGGTAGGGGAAGACGTCCTCCAGCAGCCCCGCCCGGATCCGCGCCTGCTTGCGCTGCCAGAACTCGGCCTCGAGGAGGTCGCCGTGGTGGCGCATGAAGATCGCGCGGATCCGCGGGTCGCCGAGCAGGAAGGTGCCGAACTCCTCGGGGAACACGTCGGTCGGGCCGATCGCGTACCAGGGCTCGGAGGCCATCTCGTCCTCGGGTGTGCGGGCCTGCGGGATCCTGCGGAAGTTGCAGTCGGTCACGTAGGCGACCTCGTCGTAGTCGTAGAAGACCACGCGGCCCTGGCGCGTCACGCCGAAGTTCTTGTAGAGCATGTCGCCGGGGAAGATGTCGGCGGCGACCATCTGCTTGATCGCGTCGCCGTACTCGACGATGGCGCGCTCGCGCTCGACGTCGGTCGCGCGCTCGAGATACAGGTTGAGCGGCACCATGCGCCGCTCGATGTACACGTGGCGGATCACCAGCGAGTCGCCGTCGTCCTCGACGATGGACGGCGCGGTGTCGCGCAGCTCGGCCACCAGCGCCGGGTCGAGGCGAGCCTTGGGAAAGGGCACGTCCGAGTACTCCCAGGTGTCGGCCATCCGCCCGACCCGGTCGTGGAACTTCACCAGCTGGTACTGCTTCTGGACGAACTCGCGGCTGACGTCCTTGCTCCGGCGGTCCTTGATGATCTTGAACACGTAGGGGAAGGACGGCAGCGTGAACACGCCCATCACCAGGCCCTTGATGCCGGGCGCGGTCACGAAGCGGTCGTGCGAATGCTTCAGGTGCTGGAGCATGTCGCGGTAGAACGCGGTCTTGCCCTGCTTGTGAAGGCCCAGCATCGTGTACAGCTCCGACTCGGGCTTGGTCGGCATCAGCGACTTCAGGAAGCGCACATAGGCAGAGGGCACCTCCATGTCCACCATGAAGTAGGCGCGCGAGAAGTTGAACAGCGCGTCGATGCGTTCGCTGCCGAACAGCACGGTGTCGATGTAGAGCCGCCCGCGCGTGTCCTGCAGGATCGGGATCGCGAACGGCGTGAGCTCGCCGTCGTTCACGAAGCGCCCGAGCAGGTAGGCGCCCTTGTTGCGGAAGAACAGCGTGCGCAGCACGTTGAACTGGCTGTCGGTGGCGGGCACGGCCGGCGGGGGCGCGTGCTCGCGCAGCGCCGCGCCCACCAGCGCGAGGTCTCGCTCGATGTCCACGAACGGGCAGGCAAGCCCCATGTCCACGATCATCTGGCGCAGCGCGGCCGGCACGCCCGCCTGCGCCGGATAGTAGGAGCGGTAGCTGGGCGGCTCGCCGTCGAGGTAGTCGGTCGCGACCGCGGGGCGCACGAAGATGAAGTCGTTGTGGAAGTAGGTGCGGTGCAGCAGCTTGGCGCAGACCGAGTTGAAGAAGGTCTCGGCGAGCTCGGGCTGGCGGTGCTCCGACAGCAGCGCGACGTAGTGCCGCTTGACCTGCTGCCAGTTGCCGGCGGCGAGCTCGGCCGCGCCGAACTCGGCGCCGATGCGCTCGACCGCCTCGCGCACGCGGTCGTCGTAGAAGGCGATCCGCTCGCTCGCGAGCTTGCGGATCGCGTGCCAGTCGGCGGCCTCGAAACGGGCCTTGGCCTGCTGCGCGTTGTAGCGGAACAGCGCGTAGTGGCGATCGAAGCCGTTGCGGATCGCCTGGGCGATCGCGACGCCATGATCGGTCGCGCGCCGCACGTCACCCCGCCCGGCGCCGATCGCGCCCATCACCGCGTCTCTGCGAACAGCTCGCGGCCGATCAGCATGCGGCGGATCTCGGAGGTGCCCGCGCCGATCTCGTAGAGCTTGGCGTCGCGCCACAGCCGGCCGGTGGGGTAGTCGTTGATGTAGCCGTTGCCCCCGAGGCACTGGATGGCTTCGCCGGCCATCCAGGTGGCCTTCTCGGCCGAGTACAGGATGGCGGCGGCCGCGTCCTTGCGCAGCGTGCGCACGTCGACCTTGCCCTCGCGCGAGCGGTCGCATTGCTTGCCGACCTCGTAGACGTACGCGCGGCAGGCCATCATCGTGCTGTACATGTCGGCGATCTTGCCCTGCATCAGCTGGAACTCGCCGATCGGCTGGCCGAACTGCTTGCGCTCGTGCAGATAGGGCACCACGACGTCCATGCAGGCGCTCATGATGCCCAGCGGCCCGCCCGACAGCACCGCGCGCTCGAAGTCGAGCCCGCTCATCAGCACGTTGGCGCCGCGGCCCACGCCTTCCAGCGCGTTCGCTTCGGTCCCGCCGAGCACGTTCTCGGCCGGCACCTCGCAGTCCTGGAACACCAGCTCGCCGGTGTGGCTGCCGCGCATGCCCATCTTGTCGAGCTTCTGGGCGACCGAGAAGCCCTTGAATCCCTTCTCGACCAGGAAGGCGGTGATGCCGCGCGGTCCGGCTTCGAGGTCGTTCTTGGCATAGATCACCATCACGTCGGCGTCGGGGCCGTTGGTGATCCACATCTTGCTGCCGTTGAGCACCCAGCGGTCGCCCTTGAAGTCGGCGCGCAGCTTCATCGACACCACGTCGGAGCCGGCGTTGGGCTCGCTCATGGCGAGCGCGCCGATCCATTCGCCCGACACCAGCCTGGGCAGGTACTTCTCCTTCTGCCAGGTGGCGCCGTTGCGGTTGATCTGGTTCACGCACAGGTTGGAGTGCGCGCCGTAGGACAGGCCCACCGACGCCGACCCGCGCGAGATCTCCTCCATCGCGACGATGTGCGCGAGGTAGCCCATGTCGGTGCCGCCGTAGGCCTCGGGCACGGTCACGCCGTGCACGCCGAGATCGCCGAGCTTGCGCCAGAGGTCCATCGGGAACTGGTCGCTGCGGTCGATCTCGGCCGCGCGCGGCGCGATCTCGGCCGCGGTGAACTGCTGCAGCGACTCGCGCAGCATCGCGACGTCCTCGCCGAGGTCGAACTGTAAGCCGGGTAGGTTGATCATCGCGTGTCTCGTGGTCGGTCGTCTTGGATTGCGGATGCCGGTGGAGCGCCTAGTGGCGGACGTCGTCGCGGCCGTGGACCGCCATCATCGTCGCCTGCATGGTCGCGACGACGCGCCCGCCGCCGGCGGCCACCGCGACCGCGTCGGCCTCGACGAATGTTACCGTCCGCCCGGCGCGCCGGACACGGCCGGTGAACACGAAGCGCTCGCCGGCGGCCGGTGCCATGAAGTTGACCTTGAACTCCACCGTCAGCACGCCTGCGTCGGCCGGCATCAGCGAAAACGCGGCATAGCCGCAGGCGACGTCGAGCAGCGACGCGAGGACGCCGCCGTGCACGAAGCCGTGCTGCTGGGTCAGTTCCGGATCGAAGGGCAGCTCGACCGTCACCTCGCCGGGGGTCACGCTGGTGAGCGTCGCGCCGAGCATCGCCGTAAAGCGCTGCCGCGCGTAGGAGGCCCGCACGCGCGCCTCGAAGGCAGGGTCGGCGGGATGACGCGGCGGCGGGGCGAGCGGCACGGTGTCGGGCATGGCGTGGGGCGGAGGTGGGGTCGGGGCCGGCACGGCGCCGGGGCGACGGGCCGGGGCAGCCCGCGGAGGTTAGTTGACGTTTACGTCAACGTCAATTGTCGGCGGGGCCGGGTGCCTCGGCCGGCGTCCGGGACGCGCGCCGCGGGCGGCGCGCGTCGGCCGCGCGGCCAGCCCGCTCGAGCAGCGCCCGGCAGCGCGCCTCGTGCGCGGCGATCTCGTCGAGCGTGATCCGCAGGTCCTCGAGCTGGCGCTCGAGCGTGCTCCGATGGCCGTCGAGCACCGCCAGGAAGCGCTCGAGCTGGGGGACGGTGTCGGACGGCGACTCGTACATGTCGACCAGGCCGCGCACCTCCGACAGCGACAGCCCGAGGCGCTTGCCGCGCAGCGTCAGTTTGAGTCGGGTGCGATCGCGCTGGCTGTAGACCCGCTGGCGCCCGCCGGTGCCGGCCCGCTCCGGGGCGAGCAGGCCCTGGTCCTCGTAGAACCGGATCGCGCGCGGGGTGACGTCGAATTCGCGGGCGAGCTCGGTGATCGTGAAGGTGGGCATGGGGCGGCCGCCGCGGGCTCCGGGGGACGGGTAGACTGACGTTGACGTAAACGTCCGATTCTAGCCGCGATGAATCCGCTCGAGCATGCGCTGACCTACCCGTTCGCCGACACCCTGCCGCTCCCCGGCACCCGGATGGAGGTCGCCCCGGGCCTGTACTGGCTGCGGATGCCGCTGCCCTTCGCGCTCGACCACATCAACCTCTGGCTGCTGCGCGACACCTTCCGCGGCCGGGACGGCTGGACGGTGATCGACTGCGGCGTCGCGACCGACACGCTGCGCGCCCACTGGGACACGCTGATCGAGCGCGAGCTCGAGGGCCTGCCCGTGGTGCGCGTGCTGTGCACCCACACCCATCCGGACCACGTCGGGCTGGCGCGGATGCTGACCGACCGCTTCGAGGCGCCGCTGTGGATGACGCTCGGCGAGTACGCGATGGGCCGCATCCTGTCGGTGAGGATGCCGGGCGCGGATCCGGAGTCCGCCTGCCGCCACTACCGGCGCAACGGCGTGCCCGAGGGCCCGGCACTGGAGGCGCTGAGCCAGCGCAACGGCTCGCACTTCCCGCGGCTGGTGCCGCAGATGCCGCTGTCGTTCCGCCGGATCGGTGACCGGGAGACGATCCGGATCGGCGAGCGCGATTGGCGCGTGATCGTCGGCACCGGCCATTCGCCGGAGCATGCGGCGTTGTTCTGCGAGGCCGACGCGCTGCTGATCTCGGGCGACATGGTGCTGCCGCGGATCTCGACCAACGTGTCAGTGTTCGATCTGGAGCCCGAGTCCGATCCGCTGACCTGGTATCTCGGCTCGCTGCGCCGCTTCGAGCCCTGCCCGCCCGGCACGCTGGTGCTGCCCTCGCACGGGCGGCCCTTCCGCGGCCTGCACGAGCGGCTGGCCCAGTTGCACGCGCACCACGACGACCGGCTCGCGGTGGTGGATGCGGCCTGCCGCGAGCGGCCGCGCCACGCGGCCGAGGTGGTGCCGATCATGTTCGGGCGGGAGTTCGACGCGCACCAGATGATGTTCGCGCTCGGCGAGTCGCTCGCGCACCTGCATGCGCTGTGGTACGCGGGGCGGGTGAGCCGCTCGGTTCATGCCGATGGCGTGCTGCGGTTCGCGGGGGTTGGCGCCTGAAGGTCGAGCTCCAGCCGCCGCCGGCGACACGCCCGGCCGGCGCGGCAGCGTGACGACCAGGGCCTGGTTGACGAGTCAGGCGCGCCGTGGCTTGACGCGCGAGGCCGCGAGCCGCGCGTTGGCGCGCGCGGTGTCGATGTCGCCGGCACGCGCCAGCGCCACGCCCATGCGGCGCTTGACGAAGGACTCGGGCTTGCCGAACAGGCGCAGGTCGGTGCCCGGCACCGACAGCGCCTGCGCTACGCCGTCGAACACCACGCCGCGCGCGTCCACGCCGCCATAGATCACCGCGCTCGCACCCGGGCAGCGCAGCGACGCGTCCACCGGCAGGCCGAGGATCGCGCGCGCGTGCAGGTCGAACTCGGACTGGTGCTGCGTGATCATCGTGACCATGCCGGTGTCGTGCGGCCGCGGGCTGACTTCCGAGAACCACACGGTGTCGCCGCTCACGAACAGCTCGACGCCGAAGATCCCGGTGCCGCCGAGCTCGGTGGTGACGTCGTGCGCGATCCGGCGGGAGCGCTCGAGCGCGGCCGCGCTCATCGGGTGCGGCTGCCAGCTCTCGACGTAGTCACCTGCGACCTGCAAGTGGCCGATCGGCTCGCAGTAATGGGTCTGCACCACGCCGTCGGCGTCGGGCGCGCGCACGGTGAGCAGCGTGATCTCGTACTCGAAGTCGATGAATCCCTCGACGATCACCCGGCCGGCGTCGACCCGGCCGCCGGTGCCGGCGTGGCGCCACGCGGCCTCGACCTCGGCGGGTCCGTCGATCCGCGACTGGCCCTTGCCCGACGAGGACATCACCGGCTTGACGACGCAGGGATAGCCGATGCCGCCGTCGATCGCCGCCTGGAGCTCGCCGAGGCTGCTGGCGAAGCGGTAGGGGGAGGTCGCCAGACCCAGCTGCTCGGCGGCGAGCCGCCGGATGCCCTCGCGGTTCATGGTCAGCCACGCGGCGCGGGCCGTCGGGATGACCGTAGCCACGCCCTCGCGCTCGAGCTCGATCAGCGTCTGCGTGGCGATCGCCTCGATCTCGGGCACCACGCGATGCGGGCGCTCGCGCTCGATCAGCGCTCGCAGCTGCGCGCCGTCGGTCATGTCGATCACGTGGGCGCGGTGCGCGACCTGATGGCCGGGCGCGTCCGCGTAGCGGTCGACCGCGATCACCTCCACGCCCAGGCGCTGCAGCGCGATGATCACTTCCTTGCCCAGCTCGCCCGCCCCGAGCAGCATCACGCGGGTGGCGGACGGGGTGAGGGGCGTGCCGATCGGGGTCATGAGCGTGTGCGACTGAAAACGAACAGCCTATCAGTGTAGCGGTGGCGCTGCCCCCGGGGAGAGGGCGGCGCTGCCCCAGGGGAAATACCCTCCGTGGGGGAGCCAGGCGATCGCGCTCCCGGGCCGGCCTACTTCAGGACCTCGAAGAGGTTGTGGTGGTCGTCGGTCCAGGGCGCGTGCGACGCCGGCGGCGGCGCGACCTCGACCCCGCCCGCGGCGCGCAGCGCCGCGAGCGTGGCTGCGTCCGCGCTGACCGCGATCCAGTCGGAGCGGTACTGCGGCTCGCTGTCGGGCGGCGTGTCGGAGATGCGGACCGCCTGCATGCCCGCCTCGTCGGCCAGCTGGCGCACCACGCCCGACAGGTCGAGGTAGCGGTTGGTGATGTGGAAGACCACGGTGCCCCGGGGCGACAGGTGGCGGCGGTAGACCGCCAGGGCCTCCCGGGTCAGCAGGTGCACCGGGATCGAGTCGCTGGAGAACGCGTCGACCGCCAGCACATCGAAGCCCTGGGGCGCCTCGCGTTCGAGCACCAGGCGCGCGTCGCCCAGCGCCGGCTCGATCTTCGCGCGGCTGTCCTTGAGGTAGCTGAACTGCCGGTTGGCCATGTCGAGCACGACCGGGTTCAGCTCGTAGAGCCGGTAGACGTCGCCCTCGCGCCCGTAGCTCGCGAGCGTGCCCACGCCGAGGCCCACCAGCCCGACCCGCATCGGCGCGCCGCGGTAGGCCTCGATCGTGCGGCCGATGCCCGACTTGGGCCCGTAGTAGGTCGTCGGGATGCGCCGAGCGTCCTCGGCCAGGAACTGCTCGCCGTGCAGGATCACGCCGTGCAGCAGCCGGCGCGACTGCCTTGCGTCCTCCGGTGCCGACCCGACCACCCGCAGCGTGCCGTAGAAGTTGCGCGACAGCTCGATCACGTCCTCGCGCACCCAGCGCACGTAGTCGAACAGCATCACCGCGCAGGCCAGCGTCGCGACCGCGCCCGCCACGCGCAGGCCGCCGCGCGACAGCGCGGCCACCAGCAGCGCCACGACGGTGAGCGCGATCGGCAGCTCCCAGTACCAGTCGAAGGCGAGCGGCGCTGCGATGCCCACCAGCAGCCCGCCGACCGCGCCGCCCAGCGACACCATCAGGTAAAAACGGGTGAGGTGTGCGGGGGCGGGCTTGCGCGCGACCAACTCGCCGTGCAGGAACATGCACAGCACGAACAGCCCGAACGCGTACACCGGCACCGCCTGCTCCAGGTGCAGCAGCCCGCGCTCCACGCCCATGCCCTCGGGGCGGAAGCTCAGGCCGCCGACCATCGCGACGGTCGCGATCGCGGCCAGCACGATGTACTGAGGCCGCCAGTACCAGCCCTTGCCGTCGAAGCACAGGATGAAGGTCATCAGGTAGATGGCCAGCGGCAGGACCCACAGGAAGGGGATCGATGCGACGTTCTGCGTGATGTGGGTGGTGACCGCGAGCAGCAGCACCGAGCCGAGCGCGGCCAGCACCAGCCACAGGGCCTGCTCGCCCGGCGTGGGCGCCGCCGCGGGGTCGCGCCGCGCGATCGGGACCCCGGCCGCGTCGTGCGCGGCCTGCAGGGCGGCCGCGCCCGCGCGCGGCGGGGGCGCGGCGATGCCCTCGGCATGCGCGTCGGCCGCGGCGATCTCCTCGCCGGGTGCCCGCGCCGCGCCGCGGCGCACGCCCGACCAGGCCGCCGCGATCGCCAGCAGCACGAACACCGCATAGCCCGCCGACCAGCCGACCGACTGCAGGCGGCCGCTCGCGTTCGGCTCGATCAGCGGCGGGTAGCCGATCAGCGCGAGCATCGAGGCGAGGTTGGAGAGCGCATACAGGCGGTAGACCTGCGCCGACCTGTACTGGCGCGAGAACCACGCCTGCACCAGCGGGCCGGTCGTGGCCAGCATCAGGTAGGGCAGGCCGATGGTCATCGCGAGCAGCAGCAGGATATGGCCGACCGGCTGGCTCGCGTCCACCGGCTTCATCGCCTCGGAGGCCGTGATCGGCAGGAACGCGAGGCTCGCCAGCAGCAGTACCGTGTGCAGGATCGCCTGGCTGCGCGGCGCGAGACGTCGGATCACCGTGTCCGAATAGAAGTAGCCGGCCAGCAGCGCGACCTGGAAGAAGACCATGCAGGTGGTCCAGACGGCGGCCGATCCGCCGAACCACGGCAGGATCTGGCGCGCGATGATCGGCTGGACGAGGAACAGGAGGAACGCGGACAGCGCGATCGTGGCAGCGTGGAGGATCATGGCGGGGTGGCGCTGTGCTCGGACGGTGCGGGCGTGCGGGGCGCAGTATGAACGACCGGCGCGGGTCGCGCCGCCGGGCGCCGGGGCGCCCGGGCAGGCCGATCAGAGCGCGCCGAGCGCGGCCAGCTGCCGCTCGACCGCCTCGGCCCAGCCGCGGTTGGCAGCCGGGCTCGCCGGGCTCGGGTGCAGGATCTGCCCGACCCGGATCGAGCGCGCGAGTGCGCCGCCGACCGCGTCGCTCCCGAGCACCGCGCGCAGCCGCCGCTCGGCGAACCCGCCCACGCCGATCGCCCACTGGGGCGACAGCGCGGCGAGCGCGCGGGCGAGGTGCCGGTCGCTCGCCCGGTACACCGGCTCGATCTCGGCGGCGGGCAACTGCACCGGCGTGCGGTTGCGCCCGGACGCCTCCAGCCATGCCAGTGGGCAGTAGTTCAGCACGAAGGCCTCGGCGAAGAAGGTATCGGCCGTGCCGAAGCGGGCCGCCGCCCAGCCCCAGAGCCGCCGTCCGCTGACCTCGGAGCGCGGGCAGGCGAAGCCCTGGATCGGCCGCTTGGGGTGCGTGTCGGCCGGCTGGCCGACCGGCGCCTCGATGCCCATCCAGTCGCGCACCGCCGCAACCTCGCCGAAGGGCACGCCGGTCTGCATCATCCCGTAGGGGCCGGGGTTCATGCCGAGCAGCACGATCCGCTTGCGGGTCCCGCCGTAGCGCCGCACATAGCGCTCGTAGGGGGCCCACGCATACTGGAGCGGGTCGTAGACGTGCGCCACGGGCGGCGCGAACGCGAGCGGGGCGAGCTCGGCGCTGAGGTCCCGGGCGGCATCGAGGAGCGCCTGGGCGACGTCGGGTCGGGTGGGCATGGGCGGATCGTACCAACGTGCCGCCGCGCGCCCGGGGCGGGGCGGGGAAGGCGGGTCGAGCCGGCCAGCCCCCGCCTGGGGCAGGGGCGCTGCTTCCGGGCGCCGTGCGCATGGGGTAGCCTTCGCAAACTCCCAGCGACATACCGAGCACGGACCCCGATGAACAAGCCTGCCGAACTGCCGGTCGCGCACGACGACCGCATTCCCTACCAGAAGCCCCAGCCCTGGGGCATGGCGCCCGACATGGTGGTGCCCGACCTCATGACCGCCGACGAGCGCCTGTGGGCGCCGGTGGCCCCGGGCATCTGGTCGCGGCCGATCCACCTGAACGTCACCGGCGGCTTCTACGTCCACCTGCTCAAGGTCAAGCGCTCGGGGCTGCTCCAGCGGCACCGGCACTCGGGGCAGGTCCATGCCTACGTGATCCGCGGCAAGTGGCTGTACCTCGAGCACGACTGGGTCGCCGAGGAGGGCAGCTACGTGTTCGAGCCGCCCGGCGAGACGCACACGCTGGTGGTGCCCGACGACTGCACCGACATGATCACGCTGTTCACCGTGCACGGCGCGTTGATGTACGTCGATCCGCAGGGCGTCGCCACCGGCTACGACGACGTGTTCACGCGCATCGACAAGTACCGCGCCCACTTCGAGGCGGTCGGCCTCGGTGCGGACTACGTCAGGCGCTTCATGCGCTGAGGCTGCGCTCGGCGCGGCCGGCGCCCCCGGCGCGCGCTGCAGTGAGGAAGTTGTACGAATCCTAAGCGAACGGGTAGGATCCGGTTATCCACCATCGACACGGCGCGACGACGCCGGCCTAAGGAGACATCGATGAAGAAGACTCTGTTGGCCGCAGGCGCGTTCGCCTGCGGGCTGCTCGCCGCCGCCGGCGCCCTGGCACAGGGCAAGGAAATCAAGATCGGCGTGATCTACGACCTGTCCGGCCCGCTCGCGGCCGGCGGCTCCAACGCCAGCTACCTCGGCACCAAGTACGCGATCGACATGATCAACGAGCGCGGCGGCGTCGAGGGCTACCGGATCAAGCCGATCTACGCCGACGCCCAGAGCAAGGCCGAGGTCGCGATCAACGAGGCCGAGCGACTCCTGAACCAGGAGAAGGTCGACATGATCATGGGCATCTTCTCGTCGGCGCACTGCGTGCCGATCGCCCAGAAGGTGGACCAGTCCAAGGGCTTCATGTGGGCCAACGTCTGCATCAGCTCCGCGGTGTTCAAGGACAAGAACCTCAAGTACGTGTTCCGCGCCCAGCCCCACTCCGACCAGGCCGGCGAGGCCTCCTGCACCTTCCTGAAGGAGCAGTCGGCGGCCAGGCTCGGCAAGCAGCCCAAGGACCTGAAGGTCGCGATCATCTACGAGGACGGCCCCTACGGCGCCGGCGTCGCGGCCGGCAACGAGAACGCCTGCAAGGCAGCGGGCATGCAGGTCGTCATGAAGGAAGGCTACGCGGCGACCGCGCCCGATCTGTCCCCGCTGGTCACCAAGCTCAAGCGCGCGCGCGCCGACGTGATCCTGCACACGGGCTACAACCCGGACATCACGCTGTTCCTGCGCCAGGCCCGTGAACAGGGCCTGAAGTGGTCCGCGCTGATCGGCCACGGCGCCGGCCACGGCCAGTTCGACAAGCTCTTCGCCACCTTCAAGGACGACGCCAACCTGATCTTCAACGTCGACCCGGTCGCCGCGCAGCTGATCGACCCCAAGACGCTCGCGCCCGGCCTGGGCGACGTCACCAAGGAGATGGTCAAGCGCTACCGGGCCGACGTGAAGGGCGACGAGGTGCCGCCGCACGTGTCGATGGGCTTCAACCAGTCCTGGATCTTCTTCACCGACGTGCTGCCGCGCGCCATCAAGAAGTACGGCGGCATCGATCCCGAGGCGCTGCGCAAGGCGTCGCTCGACACCGACATCCCGGTGGGCGGCACGATCCAGGGCTACGGCGTGAAGTTCTTCCCGCCCGGCCATCAGATGTCCGGCCAGAACGAGCGCTCCTCGCCGGTCGTGATGCAGTACAACGCCAACGACACCTACATCGTGTGGCCGTCCGCGATCAAGACCAAGGACGCGGTGCTGCCGCTGCCCAAGGGCCACGCCTACGCGCCCTGAGCCGCGGCACGATCGCCCGCCGTCGCGCAGGCGGCGGGAGATCGCGCGTGCCCGTTCCGCCCACCCGTGCCGGCGTCCATGCTCCAAGTCGAATCCCTGACCAAGCGCTTCGGCGGCTTCACGGCCGTCGATCGCCTGTCGTTCGAGCTGCGCGAGGGCGAGATCCTCGGGCTGATCGGCCCGAACGGGTCGGGCAAGAGCACCACCTTCAACGTGCTGGCGGGCCTGTACGCGCCGAGCTCGGGCTCGGTGCGCTTCCAGGGTCGCGAGATCGGCGGCCTGCCGCCCAACCGGATCTGCCGGGCGGGCCTGGCGCGCACCTTCCAGATTCCGCGGCCGTTCCGCAGGCTGTCCATCCTCGAGAACGCCACGCTGGCCGCCTTCTACGGCGCCTCCGAACCGGTCACCCGCGGCGAGGCGCAGGCCCGCGCACAGGACGCGCTCGCGCTGATCGGGCTGCCCACCGACGCCGACGCGCGGGTGGACGGCCTGGGCGCTGCGGGCCTGAAGAAGCTCGAGATGGCGCGCGCGCTGGCCACGCGCCCCAGGCTGCTGCTCGCCGACGAGAGCCTGGGCGGGCTCGACGAGGCCGAGATGGAGCAGGCCGCGCTGATGCTGCGCCGGATCCGCGACGAGCGCGGCGTCAGCATCATCTGGGTCGAGCACATCATGGGCGTGCTGATGAAGGTCATCGACCGCTGCCTGGTGCTCGACCACGGCGAGCTGATCGCGCAGGGCAGCCCCGCCGAGGTCACGCGCGACGCCAAGGTGGTCGAGGTCTATCTCGGCACCGACGCCGAGGAGGTCCAGGAGCAGGTGATGCACCAGGACACAGCGCGCGCCGCCGGCCGCGGGGAGGGCGCCTGATGCTGGACATCTCGGGCGTGAGCGCCGGCTACGGCAGCTTCCAGGCGCTATTCGACGTTTCGCTGAAGGTCGAGGCCGGCGAGGCGGTCGCGGTGATCGGCCCCAACGGCGCCGGCAAGACGACCCTGCTGCGCGTGATCTCGCGGCTGCTCGAGCCGACCGCGGGCGCGCTGAGCATGGAGGGTCGCAACTACACCGGCCTGCCCTCGCACGAGGTGACCGCGCTCGGTATCGCGCAGGTGCCTGAGGGTCGGCGGCTGTTCCCGCGGCTGTCGGTCGAGGACAACCTCAAGATGGGCGCGTTCACGCCGTCGGCACGGGCGCGCCACGGCGAGCGGCTCGAGTTCGTGTACTCGCTGTTCCCCAAGATGAAGGAGCGCCGGCTGCAGATGGCCGGCACCATGTCGGGCGGCGAGCAGCAGATGTGCGCGATCGGCCGCGCGCTGATGAGCGGCCCAAGGCTGCTGCTGCTCGACGAGCCCTCCGCCGGCCTCGCGCCGGTGATCGTGCAGTCGATCTTCGGCCTGGTGCGCACGCTGCGCGCGCAGGGCTACACGGTGCTGATCGTCGAGCAGAACATCCAGCAGGTGCTCAAGGTCGTCGACCGCGCCTACCTGCTCGAGACGGGCCGGATCCGCATGAGCGGCCCGGCGTCCGAACTCCTCGCCAGCCAGGACATCCGGCGGGCCTACCTGGGCGTGTGACGCGACGATGGACAGCTCGATCTTCGACATCTTCCTGCTCGAGGCGGTCCTCAACGGGCTGCTGCTCGGCGGGCTGCTCGCGCTGCTGGCGCTCGGGCTGAACCTGATCTTCGGCGTCATCGACGTGGTGTGGATCTGCTACGCCGAGCTGATCATGGTCGGCATGTACGCGATCTGGTGGATGCACGTGCAGCAGGGCATGCCGTTGGCGGTCGCCTTTCCGTTCGGCATCCTTTCGGTGGCCGCGCTCGGCGCGGCGATGCATCAGTTCGTGATCCGGCCGGTGCTCGGCGCAGAGCCCATCAACCAGCTGCTGGTGACCGGCGGCGTGCTGTTCTTCCTGCAGGCCGCGGCCACCGTGGTGTTCGGCGTGGAGTTCCGCAACCTCGGCGTGCGGCTGCCCAGCGTGGTGATCGGAGAGATGAGCCTGTCGTCGGCGCGGATGGTCGCATTCGGGGTCGCGCTCGCCGCGATCGGCGGCACCTGGCTGTTCCTGTCTCGCACCTATCTCGGCACCGCGATCCGCGCGATCAGCCAGGACCGCCAGATCATGCCGCTCATGGGCGTGAGCCCGAGCCGGATCTACATCATCACGTCCGCGATCGGCGGCGCGCTCGCCGGCCTGGGCGCCTGCCTGCTGGTGCTGCAGTACGACGTGCACCCGGCGATCGGGCTCAGCTTCGGGCCGATCACCTTCCTCATCTGCGTGCTCGGCGGGCTGGGGAACATGATCGGCGGCTTCGTCGCCGCGTTCATCTTCGCGCAGTTCATCTCGGTGGGCGGGTATCTGTTCCACATCGAGTGGGGCTACGTCATGGCGTTCGTGTTCTTCATCGTCATGATGTTCGTGCGACCGCAGGGAATCCTCGGCGGGAAGCAGTGATGCCGCGCGCGGCGCCGTGGGCCATCGCGGTCGCGGTCCTCGCCGCGGTCCCGTTTCTCGGGATCGGCAAGTACCCGCTGCACCTGCTGATCATGATCCTGCTGTGGAGCTTCATCTACACCAGCTGGTCGCTGATGGGGCGGTTCGGGCTGGTCTCGTTCGGCCACGGCGCGTTCATGGGGGCCGGCGCCTACGTCGTGACGATGCTGTGGAACCACTTCGGCTTGACCCCCTGGATCGGGATCCCGCTCGGCGTCGCGCTCGCGGTCGTGGTGGCGGTACTGATCGGCTATCCGTGCTTCCGCTTCCGGATCACCGGCCACTACTTCGCGCTCGTCACGCTCGCGCTCACCGAGGTCGCCCGGCTCGTGATCGTCGCGCTCCGCGACCAGACCGGCGGCTCGCTCGGCGTGACGCCCAATACCGCGCTCGCGGGCGGCGAGTCGTTTTCCCTCTACGCGCTGCAGTTCGCCGACAAGGCGGCGTTCTTCTACATCGCCCTCGTGTTCTGGCTCGCCGCGCTGTGGGTCTGGCGGC
>CAYNRU010000044.1:0-230345 GCA_964399635.1 uncultured Bordetella sp. | reverse complement strand
TCACCCAGGCCGGGTGCTGCCATCGACCAGGGGTTCCCTGCCCCTCCGCAGATCAAACTGGGTCTTGCGAGCGGCCCGATTGCCGATCGCAGGTCATCCACCTGCGACGGTTCGCCTGGACGTCGTACCTGTTGGCGCTCGCGTCCAGGCAGGTGGGCGGAGCGATAATCACGGCCTGGATTGCCCCTGGTCGGCCGGACAGCCTGTCCGAGCTACAGCTGGTGCCGTCAGACCGCGCATGAACGACGTCCAATACGCAACCTTGCCGCAGTGGCCCAATGCTTATCCGGCCAGCGGCGCCAGCGCCACCTTGAAACGCCTCAACGAGGATTTCATGGTGACCGAGCTGCCGCTGCAGCCCCCCTCCGGTGAGGGCGAACACATCTGGCTGGACATCGAAAAGAACGGTGCCAACACCGCCTTCGTCGCTCAGCAGCTGGCCGAGGCCGCCGGGGTGCAGGACGTGGACGTGGGCTATGCCGGCCTCAAGGATCGCTACGCCATCACCCGTCAGTGGCTCAGCATCTATCTGCCGAAAGGCGAGACGCCCGACTTGACCCGGCTTCAGCACCCGGAGTTCAAGGTACTGAGCCAGAGCCGCCATATGAAGAAGCTGCGCCCCGGCGATCTGCAGGGCAACCGATTCCGCATCGTGCTGCGTGACCTGACCGGCGACCGCGACGCCATCGAGGCCAATCTCGAGGCCATTGCGTCACATGGCGCGCCCAACTACTTCGGCGCTCAGCGTTTCGGCCATGGTGGGGGCAACGTCGAGCAGGGCCGGGCCATGCTGGCGCGCGAAATCCGCGTGCGCCACCCGAAGAAGAAGGGCATCTACCTGTCGGCGGTGCGCTCCTTCGTCTTCAATGAAGTGCTGGCGCTGCGGATTCAGCAGGGACTCTGGGGCGAGACCCTGCCCGGTGACGTCATGGACGAGGCGGGCCGGCCCACCGGACCGCTCTGGGGACGGGGCCGCGTGATCACCACCGATCAAGCGCAGGTCCTGGAAAACGCGGTGGCTGAACGTCACGCGACCTTGTGCGGCGGCATGGAATACGCCGGTCTGGATCAGGAGCGCCGCGCGCTCGTGGCGAGCCCGGCGGAAATGTCATGGGAATGGCCCCAAGCCAATCAACTGGTGCTCACCTTCACCTTGCCCGCCGGGACTTACGCCACTTCCGTTCTGAACGAAATCCTCAGCACCACAGAGCCTGACCGGCATCCATTGAACGAGTCTGCGGCCGTCGGATAACGGTGTACTCACCTCGGGTAGACGGGTGCGGACTCTGTTGCTGGCGCACTTAGACATGCGGGATTACGCGATCCACTCGACCTCACCCTTTGTGAGTTCAGCAGCCGTCTGTGGCAATGCCGCCGTTCAATTCCGCCAAGCAGATGACCGCTCTTGGCCGGTAACCGCCTACCGGAAGTGCGCGACGGCTGACAGCTAGACAGCACATACCCGTCGTACAGCTGCGAAATTCCGGTATGCGACACACAGCGGTCGGTCGATGTCCGGTCGCAAACACCGGCATCGACCCACAGCTGAAGTCTGGCGAAGCGATGGCACACAGAGCGGACGTTCAAAGCCAGGCCCATGGACGCGGCGGGAGGAATAGGCCGTCTCGTCTGCGCGCCCCATTTGACTGGGATCCACAAGTCCCCGACTTACTTGTCTTCGAAGCAGCGCTTCACCACTCTGACCGGCATGGCGGGCCGGGCAGTTTCATTGAGCATACCGACCAGCAGCTGGCCCATCACGGCATCATGGCCTGCCGCCGACAATCTTGGCGCCGACGTCCTTGAGCAGGCGCTGAAAATCAGGCGAGTCCAGGACGATCTTTGCTGCTGCCGCGCGCAGGCGGTCGACCTCCTCGTCCTTCAGCACGAATGAAGTCGGCAACTCGTTCAGGAAAGCGCGCTCCGCCTTGTCGTTCAGCGCCGCAAACGACACGTCGACCACATACAGTTCGGCGTCGGAGACATTCGTGATGGCTACCGCCACCGGATCCTTGGGGTTGGCAAAGGTAGCCAGATTGCGAACCTGCCGCAACGTCTTCCAGCGTGCTTCCATGTCCTTCAGTTGGTCAACCTGCTCGCCGGAATAGCGGTCGATAGGCACACCCGACGACTTGAGCAGCACCGTAATCGAGCCGGGTGCATCTTCCGATTTGGACCACTCGGTGGCGGGCGTGGACACCGAATTGACCACGAAGACGACGATGCGTTTCACACGGTCGAGCGGCGTCTTCTGGCCGGCATCTTGCAAGGCCTCGAACAATTGCAGTGTGTCCAGCACGCCGCGCAAGCCCAGGTTGTCGGCCACGCCGCCGTCCACCAGATGTAGATAAGGCGTTTCGGCGCCGTCGCCAATGGCCCGCAGTTCGTTCAGCCGCTTCAATACCCGTGCGGCCGGCCTCGGCGGGTCAGCGTTGTCGAGAAACATGGTGACCCACGGGGGGTTTACAAAACCGCAACTGCCGCCGTAGTTGTTGATGGTCAACGGCGACAACACCGCGGGCACGGCCGATGAGGCCGCAGCAGCGCGGGCGATCCTGAACGAATCGAGGTCCGCGCACAGGAAATCGAAGTTTTGTCGCGTGAAGAGCAGGCGCGAGCCGCTGGCGAGATCGGTGGCACTGACCGCAACACTGGGACCGTCGGTTCGATGCAAGTCGGCGAAGGTGGCTCCATCAAAGAGGATTTCGTCGTACAGGTCGGCCGCCAGCTCCGACCGCCCCCAGCCAGGGGACGACAGCGCCCCCCAGTTGGCTGGGTTCAGTGTGCGACGGGTGATTTCGCCCTGCACGTCGCGCTTGAGGAAGCGCTTCTCATACTCGTCGAACAGCTTGTCGCCGTGTAGCCGATAGGCCAGCGCCGTGAAGCTGCCGCCCGACACGCCGGTGATGATGTCGATCTGGTCGAGCAAACGCGCGCTCTGGCCGGTCCTGGTCTCAATTTCGGTGCGCTTCAGCGCTTCGAGCACGCCATAGGAGAAGGCCGCCGCGCGTGTGCCGCCGCCCGAAAACGCCAGGATGACGAGGCTCTCGCTTTGAGCCTGGCTCTGCCCCTGCCCCTGCCGCTCCATGCTCATTGGCCCGCTTGGATCGATGGGCTTGTGCGGCGGATTAACCGTGCGTGTCGTGGTCGCGCAGCCGGCAAGGAGAAGCAGCAAAGCGAAGAATAACGATCGGGTTGACCACATAAATTCCATCCATTTCAATTGATCAATCCACGGACAGAACTCGGACCGGCGAGTCGCCCACGAAAACCGCTGCGCGAGATCGCAGCAATGAAGCGAAGAGATCATCTTTTTCCGCGCGTGTTTGACTACCAATTGTACCAACGCCCGATGCTGGCATTGCTACTACTGCCCGTCTGGGTCCTCTTGTTAATGCGCCGGCCTCCTGCCGCCACGGTGCGAGGGGCGGCGATCGATGCCGGCATGATGATGTCGTCTGTCAGCGGGGCCACGATCTTGCCGAAGGCGGCGCCGATGATGACGCCGACCGCCAGGTCCATGACGTTTCCCTTAAGGGCAAATTCCTTGAATTCCGAAGCGAAGCTCATGTGTGGCTTCTCATGTATGGCAAGCAAAGCGATGCCGCCCCAGTTATCAGTCGGCACGTCCGGCCTCAGCGCGGCTAGGCATCAGGAATGCCAAAAGACGCCCGGCAAACAGCAGCATTGCATCGGCGCCACGCCGCGCCTTTGACGAGCGTTCACTCGACCGTGGTTCGACACCGCCGGGACCGGTTGTAGCCGATTGACCGCTTAACGGATCTGTCGCCACATGCGGGCTTCAAGATTCCACCGCTGGACCTTCGAAAGCGGTCACTGCCGACATGAAATTCCCGTCACTTGAGCGTTTTGAAATGGCCCGGACAAGCCAGAGTGGGGTTCGGATTCCACGCCGGAAACCGGCCGTTTCGACAAGGTGGCGTGCGGCGGCGCGCTCGGGCGCGACTTCGCGCCGGGGCTGCGGACCGAGGCGTTTCTGCTGAGGGCGCCGCCGTCGCGGTGCAATGCGCAGGCGGTCGCGGCGCCGTGGGGCGGGCTGCTGCCGCGCCTGCTCGAGGACCGGCTGATCGAGGGGGCGTCGCACTGCGACTTCGAGTCGCCGACGGACTTGATGTGCAGGGTCGCGTGCGGGGAGACGGATCCGAAGCGGCAGGGCGAGGTACGCGAGGTGCTGCTCGGGGCGGTCGAGCGGTGACTGTCGCGCTTGCCGCAAACGCCCTAGCGTGACATTAGGACGTCATGACGTCGTGATGCTATAGTGTCGCGTCGCACGCTCGAGAGGTCCGCCATGTCCGCCACCGACGCGGTTCGTTCTACCGTCTACCTCGATCCGGACCTGCATCAGGCACTGCGGCTGAAGTCGGCGCAGAGCCGGCGCAGCATGTCGGAGATCGTCAACGACGCGCTTCGGCAGGCGCTGCGCGAGGACCAGGAGGACCTGGCCGCGGTGCGTTCGCGCGCGAAGGAGCGCTCGATGGACTACGAGTCGTTCCTCGCGAAGCTGAAGGCCGATGGCGCGCTATGAGCTCCGCATCAAGCCTTCGGTGGCGAAGGACTTGCGCGGCGTCCCGAAGGCCGACGTCCGTCGCGTCCTGGCCCGGATCGAAGCGCTCGCGGATGATCCACGCGGCCCGGATTGCGAGAAGCTCGCTGGGCCGGACGATCTCTATCGCGTGCGCCAGGGCGTGTATCGGATCGTCTACACGATCCACGACGATCGCGTGGTGGTCGAGGTGATCCGGGTCGGGCACCGCGGCGAGGTCTACCGCAGCCGAGGGTGACACGGATCGGACCGGGCACCGCGGCCGCAGGGGTCGGTTCTTTGCACGAGGAGCGAGGCTGCCCGGTCGTCCTGGGCCTGTTTCTACCTTCTGGTGATCATCGACGAGCGAGAACGGTGTTCGTCGGTCAGGCGGCGGTCGCCCCCGCCCCAGGCCCGAAGATCAAACACACCGCCGTCTCCGGCGTGTGCCGTTCGAAGCGGTGCGCCTCGCCCGCGGCGACGAACAGCAGGTCGCCGGGGGCGAAGCTCACGCGCATCGTCGCGCGCACGAACTCGCCCCTGCAAATCGAGATCCCTGCCACAGTGCTCCAGCGAGGCGAACGCCAGCCACCGGCACCGGTGATCGCGCAGGCGTCGGACCGAGCTCGCCGTGCGACGGCTGCCGCTGCGCGGCCCCTCATGGACCACGTCTTTCGTCGCAGACCGAAGGTGCTCGGACCTTTGGTCGATGGCGGTGCGGCGCCGGCGCTGACACCGTGCGGGGTGTCGACCTCGCAGGTATCGCGTGTCCGGCGCGCGCCATCACGGCCCATCGGGCGATCACACCGCAGCGCGCGCGCCCGACGGCGTGCCGCTGCACTTCGCGCGCCACCGCCCCGAGCAGACCACGCTTTACCGCCTGGTGTAGCGGCACGTGGCCGAGTTCATCGCGCACACCGAGGCGGCCATCGGCTCGCGGCTGCCGCAGTTCATCAAGGACGGGTTCAACCCGTTCCTCGGCTGGTCACGCCTGTGCTGGGCATAGTGCTGGGCATGGTCCAGCGCGTGCTCGAGCGCCGCTTGCTGGATGTTGCCGGGCTTGTCGGCGGCGAGGGCCGGGGCGGCGCGGTGACGCTGATTTCCGCGCTTCGGCGCGGCGGCGAACCTGAACAGAAAGGGCGTCTTCGCGCCGTGCAGCCCCCTGCCCATGGCGCTTGCTGCCCCTGCCGGACCTTGTGAGGGCGCTTGAAATTCCGGCTCGCGATCGGGAGCCTCGGTCATCGGTTCAGCAGGGCTCGATGCACCGTTTATCAGCACCCGGACCGCCAGGTCGAGCATGTGTCCAGTCGGATCAGGAGCGCTTGTAGATCGACTTGCCGTCCTTGATCGTCTCGACCACCTTGACGTCCTTGATGGCCATCGGCTCGACCTTCAGCGGGTTCTTGTCGAGAACCACCATGTCAGCGCGCTTGCCCACCTCCAGTGAGCCCTTGGACGCCTGTTCGCCGTACTGCAAGGCGGCGTTGATCGTCTGCGCCTTCAAGGCCTCGATCGGCGTGACCTTTTGATCGGCGCCTATGACCACGCCGGCGCGCGACATCCGATTGACGGCCGACCACATCATGAACAGCTGGTCCAGCGGCGCGACCACGAAGTCGGTATGGTTGGTCGGCACCAAACCCTTGTCGATGGCATCGCGCATGGGGCTGATGTACATCGCCTGTTCCTTGCCACGGTTGGCGATGTGCGCCTCGGCGAAGTAGTAGGTGTGCAGCGTGTAGAACGACGGCCGGATCTTGTACTGGACGAACTTGTCGAGCTGGTCCTTGCGCACGAACTGAGAATGGATGATCGTGACCTTACGGTCCTTGCTCAGGTCGCCTGCGGCAGCGCTCTCATGCATGCGGAGGAACGCGTCGAGAGCGCCATCGCCGTTGGCATGCAGGTTCAGCGGCACGCCCATGTCGTAGACCGCCTTCATCGCCTTGGCCATCACTGGTTCGGGGAATGACAACTCGCCCTTCCAGTTCTTCTCGCCGCCAGGCCCCCCCGTCAGGTAAGGCGTGGTGAAGAGCGCCGTCTTGCCCTGCGGCGAACCATCGATGGTGATCTTCACGCCGCCGATCTTCAGGCCGTTCTCGTAGGTGCCCCAGGCGTCCTTCGGGTACTTGGCCAGCACCTTCTCGAGATCGGTGATGAACGGATAAGCAATCACGTCGATCAGCCTCGCCCCTGCTGCAGCGGCGCGTTTCATCAGGTCCAAGTCCCCGACGTGAGTCGCGCCTTCGTGGGCGGTGGTCACACCGTGCTGTGCGTACAGCCGCTGCCCCGCCCTGGACCATTCGACCTCCTGCTCCTTCGTGGGTTGCGGCAGCGACGCGAAGATCGGGAGGTAGGCCGTTTCCATGATCAGGCCATGCGGTTCTTGCGTGCCCGGCTTGCGCACGATGACGCCACCGGGCGGCGTCTTGGTCTGGGCCGAGATCCCCCACTTCTTCATCGCCGCCGAGTTCAGCACCGCGCCATGCATCGATACATGGCCCACGAGTACGGGGTTGTCAGGGAAGGCCTTGTCCAGATGGTCGCGGTTGAGCAGCTGGCCCTTGGGCATGACGTTTTCGTCGTAGCCGTAGGCCTGGATCACTTCGCCCTTGGGGACCTTGTTGGCATCACGGAACTTCACGAGTTCAGCGACGATGCTCTCGGCGTCGTTGCCCGGGCCGGCGGGCGGGGCATAGACGTTGACCTGGTTGGCCACAGTCAGCGAGCTGATGTAGTGGCTGTGCGCGTCGATGAAACCAGGCAAGAGCGCCTTGCCCGACAGATCGACAACCTGGGTGCTCGATCCCTTGTGCGCCCGCTCGACATCAGCGAGGGTGCCGACCGCGACGATCTTGCCGCCCTTGACCGCCAGCGCCTCGGCGGTGGGCATCGCATCGTTGACAGTGACGATGTCGCCACCGGTATAGATCGTGTCGGCAGGATCAATCTGCGTCTGCGCGGCCGGTGGCTGCGGCGCGGGGGGTGCTGCGACCTCCTGGGACTTGCCGCAGGCGCTCAACAGACAGGCAGTGAACAACGCAAGGACTGTTATCGAATGCGATTGCTTCATGTGCGCTTCCGCTGACGGTGGATGCAGTTGACGGAAAGCGTACTCTGACCTGAGAAGAGAGCAACGCTCGCCATGACGGCATGTAATGATCCAGCAGCACCTGCCCAACTCAGGCCGCTAACGCAAAAGCCTTAGCGGGGGTCTTCATGCCGGGCGCCTGCTGGGGTCGTCGGTTGTTGGATGAGCCGATCCAGTCTCCGATCGTCCTGCTGGCGTGTTGCAACGACTCGAACCGATGCCGGTGCGCACACTGCGCTTTCAAGGTTCGAATCACGCGTTCGACCATGCCGTTCTGCTCGGGGCTGTAGCGGGGCCTTGATGAGGACGTTTGAAATTCCTGTTTGCTGCGTCCAGCCCGATCCCGCACCGGCACCTGCCGCTCACCCGCCCAGGATCGCCCTGGGCAGCGCGAGCGAGAGCCACGGCAGGTAGGTCACCGCCGCCAGCACCAGCAGCAGCACGCCGAGAAACGGCAGCGACTCGCGGATCACCCGGTGCGGCGGCTCCTTGGCGACGTTTGCCATCAGGTAGATCAGGTAGCCCACGGGCGGCGTGCACAGGCCGATCATCAGGTTGATGACGACCACCAGCCCGAAATGGACCGGGTCGACGCCCAGGGCGACGACGGCCGGCATCAGGATCGGCACGAAGACGATCAACGCGGCCAGCGGGTCCATGAACATGCCGACCACGAGGAAGAAGACGTTGATGAGCAAGAGGAAGACCAGCGGATCGGTGGTGAAGCCGAGCAGCAGGCTCGCAGCCTGCTTGTTGATCTGCAGGTCGGAGATCAGCCAGCCCATCAGCCCGGAGGCGCCGACGATCAGCATGACCGACGCGGTGCCGCGCGCGGCGTTGACCAGCGACTCCCAGAGCGTGCGCCAGGTCATCTGGCGGTAGACGAGCACGGCCACGATCAGACAGTAGGCGCACGCGATCGCGCCGGCTTCGGTGACGGTGAAGATCCCGCCGAGGATCCCGCCCAGGATGATCACCGGCGTGGCGAGCGCGGCCGCTGCGGCGACGAAGGCGGTGGCGACCGCGGCGAGGCCGCCCCAGCGGCCGAACGGATAGTCGCGCCGCCAGCTGATCACCCAGACCGCGCCCATGAGCAGCACGCCCATCAGGAGGCCCGGCAGGATGCCGGCGACGAACATCCTGCCGACCGAGACCTCGACCTGGATCGCGTAGATCACCATCGGGATCGAGGGCGGGATGATGGGGCCCATGACCGCGGCCGTCTCGCACAGCGCGGCCGCGAAGGCGGGCGGGTAGCCGGCCCGCTTCATCGCCGGCACCATCACCGAGCCGGTGGCGGCCGCATCGGCGACCGCCGAGCCGGAGATGCCAGAGATGATCATGCTGCCGAGGACGGTGACGTGCCCGAGGCCGCCGCGGATGTGCCCGACCAGGGTGCCGGCGAACTCGACGATGCGACGGGTGATGCCACCGGAGTTCATCAGCTCGCCCGAGAGCAGGAAGAGCGCGACGGCGATCAGCGGGAAGTTGTCGATGCCGCTCACCACATGCTGGGCGACCAGCTCGAGCGGCAGCCCGGGGCGGAAGATCAGGATGGTGGCGACACAGGCGCCGAGGATCGCGAAGGCGAGCGGCACGCCCACCAGGCTGAGGGCGATGAGGCCCCCGATCAGCACGAGGAGCGTCACGCCGTGACCTCCCGAAGCCGCGCCGCGATGTTCACGATGCCACGCAGCGCCCACAGGATGGATGCGACGAACAGCCCGGTGTGCAGCCAGCGCACGGATATGGAGAGCGCGGGATAGGTGTCGAACTGCGTGAGATCCATCATGCCCCAGGCGCCGTACAGCAGCAGCACGGTGAGCGCGAGCACCAGCAGCTCGCCGAGCAGGTAGACGAGCGCGCGCGCCCGCCGCGGCAGCAGGTCGACGAAGAGGTCGACCCGCATCGGCTGCACGCTGGTCGAGGCGATCAGCACCATCCAGACGAAGGTGAGCCGCGTGAGCTCCTCGCTCCAGACGAGGGAGCCGCCCAGGACGTAGCGCACCAGCACCTGGGCGCAGACCAGCAGGGTGACGACGGTCAGCAGCGCCCCCGCGATCACGTCGGCGAAGCGGGTCAGCCAGGTTTCGAGTCGGCTCATCGGGTCGGACTAAGGAAGGGGGCGGCCGATCGGGCGGATCGGCGCGAGGCAGGGGCGCGCCGACGCCGGTCGGGCCGGCGCCGGTCGGGCCGGCGCCGGTGGCGTGCCGCCTGCGTCAGCGCGTGGCGAGGACCCGGTCGACGATCTCGCGGCCGAACTGGTCGGTGTACGACTTGGTGACCGGCTCGGCGGCGAGCTGACGGAACGGCGCCGGATCGACCTTGTCGACCACCTCGAGCCCGGCCGCGCGGATCTTGGCGAGGTTCTCGCCCTCCTGCTTCGCGTTGAGATCGCGCTGGAACAGCGCCGCCTCCTGGGCCGCCTCGACGATCGCCTTCTGCTGATCGGCCGGCAGGCCGTTGAACTTGGCCAGGTTCATCACGATGATCGACGCGGTGTAGGCGTGTCCGGTCAGGGACAGGTGCTTCTGCACCTCGTACATCCGGTTCGCAAAGATGTTGTTGATCGGGTTCTCCTGCGCATCGACCGTGCCGGTCTGCAGCGCGAGGTAGAGCTCGGTGAAGGCCATCGGCGTCGGGTTGGCGCCCCAGAGCTTGAAGGCCTCGAGGTGGGCCTTGTTGGGCGTGGTGCGGATCTTGATGCCCTTCAGGTCGTCGGGGGTGCGGATCGGGCGCTTGGAGTTGGTGATGTGCCGAAAGCCGATCTCCCAGAAGCCCAGGCCCTTCATGCGGTTCTTCTCGAGGTCCCGCAGCAGCTCGGCGCCGATCGGGCCGTCCATCACCTTGTGCGCATGGGTGGTGTCGCGGAACAGGAACGGCAGGTCCATCACGTTGAGCCGCGGCGCGAACTGCGTGAAGAACGGGTTGCCGGTGAGCGCGAGATCGATCGAGCCGAGCCGCACGCCCTCCAGGATCGCGTTGTCGTTGCCGAGTTCACCGGCCGGGTGGACGCTCATCGTCACCTTGCCGCCGGTCTTCTTGGCGAGCAGCTCGGCCATGTGCCGCGCCGCGACGTTGTGGGTGTCGTTGGCCGACAGGGTGTTGGCGAACCTGAAGTTGGTCTGGGCCTGGGCGGTGCCCAGGAACGTGAACAGGGAGGCGGCGAGCGCCAGCAGGGTCCTGCGCGAGGGTTTCATCATCGTTGTCTCCACCATCATCGTTGTTGGGATCAGATCCGGTAGAACGCCTTGGCATTCCGCCAGAAGAATCGCTCCTGGTCGGCGGCCGGGAACCCGGCCACCATCCGCTTCACCGACCGAACCAGCGCGTCGTAGGAGATGCGCAGGCCGGCCACCGGGAAGTTGCTCGCGAACATACAGCGCTCGATGCCGAAGATCGCGATCGCGTCGGCGACCACGCGCGCATTGGAGTCGTAGTCCCAGGGTGCGTCCTTCAGCCCGAACTCCGAGACCTTGAGGTGCACGTTGGGACAGCGCGCGATCGTCTCCATCTGCCGGCGCCAGGCGGCGAGACCGGCCTGGCTGCGGTCCCAGGGAAAGCCGGTGTGGTTCAGCACGATCGGCACGCGCGCAAAGCTGCGGGCCACCTCGGCGGCCTCGTGCAAGTGCCAGAACGGCACCCGCAGGTCCCAGGACAGGCCGTGCTTCTCGAGCAGGGCGAAGCCGCGCAGCCAGGCCGGATCCTGCATGGTGCCGGGCTGGCCGGCGACCGAGACCTCGGGCGAATCCGAGGTCACCGGCTTGGAACGGATGCCGCGCACCAGCGGGAAGGCCGCATGCGCGGTGAGGATCGCGTCGGTGTCGCCCCGATCGAACCAGGCATGCGCGACGATGGCGTTGGGCATGCCGTGCAGGCGGTTCATCTCGGTGAGCCACCGGGTCTCGTCGACCTGGTGGTCGCGATCCATCTCCGCCTCGACGTGGACGGTGGCCAGCACGTTGTGGCCCCGGGCGTCGGCCCGGTAATCATCGGGGAAGTAGTCGCGCTTCAGGGGCGAGTAGTCGCCCATGAAGAAGGGATGCGGCGGATCCGCATCCAGCCACGGGTACCGGTTGGCTCGCAGGTCCCAGAGATGGTGGTGCGCATCGATCAGGGTCACCGCATCGGGGTCGCTGCGCCAGGCCCCGTGAATCGTCTTGTCGGACACGCCCGCCTCCATAGGCTCGGCTCAATATATCACCTGCCCCGCCGGGCCCGGCGTGGCGTTGACGGCCGCGAGCAGCAGCCCCACGCCCGCGCATGCGGGCAACGCCAGCCCGCACGAAGCGTTCAGGGCGTCGGGGCGCGCGTCCTCGGTGAGCGTCGCGGCATCGTGCCGCGCATGCCCCCGCAGGTCGCAGACGACACGGACAGGAACGGCAGGAGGCATTGTGAGATGTCGAACGCCATGACGCGACTGTGCCGCGACGCCCAGTCCGCTGCCATTGTGGGCACCCGCAGGCGCGTGGCCCGGGCGGACCCGGTCGGCGCGCCGCTCAGCTGCGGTGATCCGCCTGGAAGCGCAGCAACGCCTGGAGCTGGTCGGGCTCCTCGGCATACGCATACCGGCCGCGCAGCTCGGTGAGCAGCACGTCGAGGCCGCCGCAGCCACGGTTGTCGCCCTGGTTCCGTACGAAGAGCGCGCGCTCCGGCCGGCGCAGCAGCGGCGGCGCATCCACCAGCACGATGGTGTCGACGAGCTTGCCGAGCCGCTTCGCCGGCACGGGCAGATCGTCGACCCGGGGCTCGCGCGCGTGCAGGCCCGGCAGCGCCGGCTTGAGCGCGCTCACCGCGATCACCGGGACCCCATGGGCCTTGCCGAACGCGCGCAGCCTGCGCAGGGCCGCGAGCTGGGCCTGCGCGGCGGACTCGCCCCCGGCCTCGAGCAGGCCCAGGCCGTCGACCACCACCAGGCCAAGCGGATGACCGCAGGCGTGCGCCGACTCGCGGGTGGCCTCGAGGAAGCGCTCGACCTCCGCGATCTTGCAAGCCGGGCCCTGCGGGCGGGGCATCGTCGCGATGCCCTCGTCGTGCAGCGCGGCCTGCGCCTGGGCCTCGAGGATCGTCGACATCGCCACGGCACGGACCACGCCGCGCACGAAGCCATCGGGCGAGGCCCACGAATGCCGGCGCGCCCCGGCGTCGACGCCGATCCTGCGGCTGCGGCGGATCCGCTTGTTCAGCTCGAAGGCCGGGACGTCAGGGGACACGTAGGCGACCGTACGGTCGACCAGCGCCCCTGCGGCCATGCGGGTCGCGATGTTGAGCGCGAGCGTGGACTTGCCCACGCCGCCGCGCCCCGAGACCAGCATCAGGTGGGTCGGCAGCAGGCCGCCGCCGAGCGCGCCGTCCAGGGTCCAGAAACCGGTGGACAGACGCGTGCCAGGCGTGGCGGGGCGGCGCATCGCGGCGAAGGCCGCATCGAACTCGTCGCCGGGCGGGTTGCCGGAGTCGGGGTCCAAGGCGTGTCCGGGTTCAGGCATCGTGGTCTCGATCCAATGGCGCGGGCGGCGTGAAGTCGCCAAGACTGCGGGCGCACGGCACGGGCAGGGGGTGCCCGGCGAGCGTGCGGGGAGCCGGCCCGCGCACCGGGTCCGGCGGCTCCACACCGCAACGATGCAGCGTATCGCGGCCTGGCGGACGGCATCCCTCGGAAAAGGGTCATGCGGACCGGCGTGCTCTCGGAGACGCGCCCGCGCGGCGCCGCCGGGCCGGCGCGTGCCGCGAACGCGGCATGGCGCCGCGCCCCGCGCGCGATCCGTGCGTCAGGCGACCCGCTCGAAATCCACGGTGGACGGCACTCCCGGCGCGACCCACATGGCGCGGTCCTCGACGCACATGATCACCCCCGCGACGCTCTCGACGCGGCCGTCGGGCTCGATGGAGGGATCCGGGCTGCGGCACACCGCCAGGTAGCCCGCGCCGCCCGCGCCGTCGCCTTCGTCGCGCAGCAGCGCCTGCAGCGCGGCGAAGCCGACCGGGCGCCCGACGGTGTGGCGCCGGGCGGTCTGCAGCCGCATCTCGGACGACAGGTAGGCGGTGGTGGGCTGCTGGATCGGCACCAGGGCGTCGCAGAGGAAGTGGTTGGTGTGCGTCATCACGCCGTCCTCGGGGGGCCACTCGCGCCAGCCACGCGGCGACACCTCGAAGGCCGCGACCTCGCCGGCGGTGTCGGCAGCCGGCGAGTCGGAGCCGGCACCGAACCCCCAGCCCGACTGCAGCGCGTCCATCCGCGCCCGCGCGGCCGCCAGGCTCGGCATCGTCATCAGGTGGCGCAGCAGCGGATGGATCGGGGTCGCGGGACGCTCGCCGTCGTGCCTGCTGCGGATGATGTTCAGGCCGACGGCGACCCGGTCGGGCTCGGACCCGACTCCCATGCCGATCTTGGCCAGCATGCCGGCCTCGGTCAAGGTCAGGAACTCGCGACCGCGCGCGGCGCCGTCCCAGGCGTGGCCGCGCAGCAGCACCAGCGCGTCGCGCTGCGTGCCGATCCAGTCCCAGTTCTGCGCCAGCCAGGTCTTGCCGTCCGCGCTGGCGGCCGGGGCCACGCCGACGGCGGTGCACTCGCCCTGCTCGAAGACCGCGCCGGCCTTGGCCGCCGGATCGCCCAGGAAGTCCGCCGGCAGGATCTCGCTGCGGCAATTGAGCGCGAGAATGTCCTCGAACGCGAGGCCGCTGCCCTGGGCGATGCCGTGCATCTCTTCGAGCAGCGCGGGGTCGAGCGCGACGATGGCCGGCTGCATCGCCGCCGCCTTGACACGGGCCTGCGCCCAGGCGACGCCGCACAGCGCGAACAGGCGGACGTAGGTGTCGCGGGAGTGGGCGATGCGCGCGGCGCACAGGCTGCCGTAGAGCACGCCCTGCTCACGAGCGCTGCGTGCAGGCCGGGTATCGATGACAGGGAACATGGGAGCGTCTCGGTGCGTCACGCGATACGGCACGGGGACGATGCCCGGGGGCGGCGCGGATCGGAAGGCGGCGGAGGTGTCACGCTACCTGCCACGCGACGCGCCGGCAAGCGCGCGCCGCGATCCGCCGCGCCAGCGGCCAGGCCCGAGCCGTCGCTGGCGCCACGCGCTCGGGCGCCTGGGCCGGCGCGATTTCGTTCAAACTGCCGGGCTTGCGTTCGCCGCTGGCCCCGAGACCCCACGATGATCCTCTCCGCCGTCTGGCTGCCCGCCTCCCTGCTGGCCGGCCTCCTCCAGGCGTGGCGCACGGCGCTCCAGCAGCGCCTGCGCGCGGAGCTGTCGGTGAACGGATCGGGGCTGGTGCGCTATGCATACGGAGCGCCGGTGGCACTGGTGCTGGTCGCGGGCTACCTGGCGGCGCGCGGCCTGGCGCTGCCCGCGATCGACGCGACCTTCGTCGGCTGGGCCGCCGCGGCGGGCCTCGCGCAGGTCGTGGGCACGACGCTGCTGATCATGGCCTTCGGCTACCGCAACTTCGTCGTCGGCACGGCCTTCTCCAAGACGGAGGCGGTGCAGGCGGCGATCTTCGCGTGGGCGGCGCTCGGCGAGCGCCTGGGCCCGCTGGTGGTGCTCGGCATCGTGATGAGCGTCGCGGGCGTGCTCACGCTGGCGCTGGGCGGGCGCGCGCTGAAGGCCCGCGACATGCTGGGCGCGCTCGGCCAGCCGGCGGCGCTGTGCGGGCTGGGCGCAGGCGCGCTGTTCGCGCTCACCGGCGTGTTGGTCAAGCAGGCGACGCTGCACCTGGACATGCCCGATCCGGTCGCCGCGGCGCTGGTCACGCTCGCGGTGGTGCTGCTGCTGCAGACCGCGATGCAGGGCACCTGGGTCGCGTGGCGCGAGCCCGGCACGTGGCGGCGGGTCGGCGCCACCTGGCGCACCTCGGGCCAGGTGGGCCTGCTCGCCGCGCTCGGGTCGGCTTGCTGGTTCACCGGGTTCGCGGCGGCGCCGGTAGCGCTGGTGCGCGTCGTCGGCCAGGTGGAGGTGGTGTTCACGCTGGGCTTCGCGCGCTTCTTCCTGAAGGAGCGTACCCGGCCCCACGAGGTGCTGGGGCTGCTGCTGGTGGGGGTCGGGGTCGTGCTGGCGCTGCTGGGCGCGCTGCCCTGAGGGTCGGGGGAAGCGGCGTCGTGCGGGACGGGGTGCCGTCCGACGCGGCGGCCGAGCATTTGCTCACTGCTCCGACCGCCGATCGGCCCTACGATGCCGTCAACCCCATCGACGAGACCGACATGCCGACACAGATCGCATTGCTTCGCGAGCAACTGGCCCGGCACATCGCCCAGCGTGGCACCGACGACCCGCGGGTCGAGCACCTGCGCTGGCAGATCGTGAGCCTGGAGCGCCAGGCACGCTGGCGCGAGGATGCCGCCGGCATGTTCGGCGCTCCGCAACGCCCGGCTACCAAGCCCTCCGGCCAGACTGGCGGGGGCTGACCGTCACCCGGCCGCGGGGCCTGGACGCCCGTCGGCTCAGCCAGCGCCCGGCGGCGCCGCGGCGCCCGGCCGAGGCTCGAGGTGCTCCGGCGCCAGCCCGTCCTGCCAGCGCCGCGCCATCCTCAGGTACAGGTCCTCCAGCGAGCGCGTCGTGCGCGCGCTGTCGAACAGCGGCGCGGTATCGCGCGCGGCGCGCAGGTGCGCCTTGAGGGCGGCGATCCGGGCCGGATCGGCGGCGAGCGACCGGGCCAGCGACTCGTACTGCGTCAGGTCGTCGGCGACCAGCCCCGGCAGGCCCACCGCGTGCAGCAGGCTCGCCGCCACCCGCCCGACGAAGGTGTCGCCCGGGCAGGTCACCAGCGGCACGCCCGACCACAGCGCATCGCTCGCGGTGGTGTGCGCATTGACGGGCAGCGTGTCGAGGAAGAGGTCCGCGTGGGCCAGCCGCGCCAGGTTCCGATGCGACGGCACGAGCGGCGCGAACACGATCCGTGCCGGGTCGACGCCGCGGGCCGCGGCCTCGCGCTTCAGGTTGGCGCCCGCCTGAGGATTGGAGTTGAGCAGCCACAGCACGCTGCCCGGCGTGGCCGCGAGCAGCCGGCACCAGACATCGAACAGCTCCGGGCGGATCTTGTAGGTCTGGTTGAAACAGCAGAACACGAAGCCCTGCTCGGGCAGGCCGCAGGCGGCGCGGGTGGGCGGCGGGTCGGCCTGACGGCGGCGGTCGTTCGGCTGGTAGCAGTCGGGCATCCAGGCGAGCTTCTCGGAGAAGCCGTCGGCCATCGCTGCCGGGGTGACCACCGGATCGGTGATCACGTAGTCGATGAAGTCCGCGCCCATCGTACCGGGGAAGCCGAGGTAGGCGACCTGCACCGGCGCCGGTCGCATCGCCATGATCGCCGTGCGGGCGTTGAGCGTGTGGCCCTTGAGGTCGACCAGCAGGTCGATGCGGTCGTCGCGGATCAGTCGGGCGGCCTCCAGGTCGCTCAGCCCGGTGATGTCGACGAAGGCATCGCCGGCCTGCTCCAGCCGCGCGCGCATCGGCGATCCGTCGGACGCTCCGTAGGAGTACAGGCGGACCTCGAAGCGCTCGCGGTCGTGCAGCTCGAAGACCTGGGCGACCAGCATCGCGGTCGCGTGCTGGTGAAAATCGTTGGACAGGTAGCCCACGCGCAGGCGTCGGCCGGCCAGCCGGCTCGTCGGCTCGACGACGGGCAGCCGGGGCAGGTTGGCGCACAGCATGCGCGTGTAGTCGCCGAAGACGCGCAACTGGGTGGCTGCGTCGGCCCCGCATGACAGGAACATGAACGGGCCGAATTCGAGCTCGCCGGGCGCGGCGAGCACGCCGCGCAGCGCCTCGAGGTCTGCGTCGAGCCGGCTCCAATCGCAGGCGGCGAGGCTGTGGTAGAGCACCCCGCCCAGCCCCGAGCCCCAGCCGGGTCGCAGCGCGATCGCGGTGCGCAGGCACTCGACGGCCTCGGCGTTCAGGCCCAGCCGGTCGAAGACGTTGCACAGCAGCACGTGGGCCGCGAAGTAATCGGGACCGCGGGCCAGCGCCTGCAGCAGCGCGGAGGCGGCCTCGGCGTAGCGCTCGACGTGATAGAGCGCGACCGCGTAATCGGTCCACTCAGAGGCGCCGGCCTGCGGCGAGCGGGCGATGTGCTCGGCGTCCGCCAGCGCGTCGGCGAACCGGTGGCGCTCGAGCCGCGTCGCCAGGCGCAGCTGGATGGCCAGCGGGTTGGCCGGCGCGACACGGATCGCCTCCTCGGCCGCGGTGGCCGCGCCCTCGAGGTCGCCGAGCTTGCGGCGCGCCTGGCCGAGGTTCACCCAGAACAGCGGCTCGCGCGGGGCGGCGCGCACCGCGCGCGCATAGGCGCGCTCCGCATCCTTCCAGCGGCCTGCGCGAGCGTGCTCGAGGCCGCCGCGCCAGTGGCGTTCGGCTTGCGGCGTGCCGAGGACGGCGGGTGCCCGGCTGTGCGTCGAAGGGAGCATCGTGGGAGGGTCCATGCGGTGCGGGTCTGCGCGGATCTTGAGGCCGCCCGGACCGCGCGCAGGGTCGGATAAGCGGCGGGAAGCGCGCCCAGTTCCGGCGCGTCGGGAGCCGCGCAACGATGCGCCGAAGTACGGTGGAATCCAGCCGCCATGCGGCTTTCCGAGCATGCCGACACACGCGCCCGCCATGGCATGATCGACTCATGGACGCACATGACTACGATCGCTTCAGGGTGGATGACGGCGCCGACGTGCTCGCGCTGCTGCGTCAGTCGGCGGTCGGGCGGGCGCTGTGCTCCGTGCGCGCCGCGGGGCGTCACGAGAGCTACCTGTCGCCGCTGCGCGCGATCGGCGAAGACGGCGAGCCGGTGTTCGACGCGCCGCGCGCGCCGGTGATCGAGCGCGCGCTCTCGCCGGGCAGCGTCGCCGCGGTCGACCTGCGACTGCAGGACATCCGCGTGAGCTTCGAGGCGCGCGTCGAGCGCATCGGCCCGAGCGACGGCGAGCCGACGCTGCGGCTCGGCAGACCGGAGGACGTCGTACGCACGCAGCGCCGCGAGACCTTCCGTGTCCGGATCCCGACCGGCTTGGCCGTGCTGCTCACGATCGACCCGGACATCCGGGTGCTGACCGACGTGCCGATGCACGACCTGTGCCTGCAGGGCGGCTCGCTGACCGCCACCAGGGTGCGCGAGCGCTTCGAGGCGGGCGCCCAGTTCGACCGAGCGCGGCTGTCCCTGCCCGACGGGAGCCAATGGCCGCTGAGCCTGCGCATCGTCCATGCCGGCGTCGTGCGCCGGGTGGGCGAATTCTTCGAGATGCGCGTCGGCGTGCAGTTCATGCACCCGCCGGCGGGCTTCGAGATTGCGGTCGGGCAACTGGTGGGCGACATCGCGCGCGATCGGGGACTTCTGCGCAGGGCTTGAGCAAGGTCAGAGGGAACGCGGAAAGGGCGACGGTATAATCGGTGCAGATCCGATGTTTCCCGTCCCCCTACTAGGAGTCTCCCGATGAGCATCCCGTCCGAGTCGAGTCGCGCCAAGATCGCCGACGAGTTCGCCACCGCGATGTCCGAGGCTCAGGACATGCTTCACAAGGCATCCTCCGAGACCGGCGATCGGGCCCGTGACCTGCGCTCGCAGGTCGAGACCAAGCTGCTGCACGCGAAGCTGCGTCTGCAGGAACTCGAGGGCGACGCCGTCGATCGCGCCAAGAACGCCGCGCGCGCCACCGACGACTACGTGCACGAGCATCCCTGGCAGGCGCTCGGCATCGCGGCCTTCGTGGGCTTCGCGATCGGCCTGCTGATGAACCGCCGCTGAGTCCGGCGGTGCGCGAGGCCGCGTCCGGGTCCGACGCGACACCGGACCCATCGGAGCCCGCGGGGGCCGATCGCCCGAATTCCGGCGTGCGCGACACGCTCGGCCGCCTGGCCGCATCGATCGCCGCCGCCGTCGACACGCGGGTCCAGCTCGTTGCCCTCGAGTTCTCGGAGGAGCGCGAGCGGGCGCGCGACCGGCTCGTGCTGGTGGTCGTGGCCTCCATCGCCGGCGCCTTCGCGCTGCTGGCCGCCAACACGCTGCTGGTGGCCCTGCTGTGGGAACGGCTCGGCTGGATCACGCTCGCCGCACTGACCGTCGCCTGGAGCGCGGTGGCCTTCGTCGCGGTTCAGCGGATGAATGCGCTCACCCGTCGTGAGCGACGGCCCTTCGATGCGACGCTCGCCGAGTTCGAGCGAGACCGGACCTGGATCGCCGAGCGGTTCGGACGGGGCCAGCCATGAACCGCCCCACCGTCGGCTCCATCGCCGAGCGCAAGGCGCTGCTGGTCGCGCGGGCGGAATTCGAGCGCATGCAGATCATCCTCCAGACGCACGAGTTGCGCGCGCTGATCCTGCCGCCTCGCACGGGGCGCCCGCGCGGCGCCCGCCCTGGCGCGATCGCGGCCGCGGTGGTCGGCATCGGACTGCCGCTGCTGGGACGCCATCGGCTGTCCAGGCTGGTCAAGACCGGCTCTCTGCTGCTCACCGCCTGGCGACTCACCAGCAACTGGCGATCCGGGCGCTGACCGGGGCGCGGCGCCTGCCGGACTCAGGAGCCGGCTGCGCCCGGCACGCGCTCGAAGCGCATCAGCGTCGTGCCCGAGGCGTCGAGGAGCAGCAGGCGATCCCCCTCCACACGCCAGGCGGCCGTCTGCTGCAGGCGGGTCAGGAACGCAGTCTCCAACGCCATCGCCTCAGGGCTGGCGGCCATCCGCGTCGTCACCGCATTGCTGAAGCGCAGTGCGGTCGCGTCGGCGACCGTGCCCGCGCTGTAGCGGTTGACACCCGACAGGCCCGCGGCCCGCCCGCCCGGGTCGAAGGCCAGGGTCGGTGCGCCGCGCGGGCCGACGATCGCAGCCGTGCCCGGCAGCTCCAGGAGGCGCCACACACTGCCGGCCAGGACCGGGGGAAAGACCGCTGCCGGCATCGCCGCTCTCCTGTCTGTTTCGCTGACCAGCACCACTCGGCGCGACGCGCCGTCGGCCGGCGGGTTGGGCACGGGCACGAAGCGCACCAGCACGTCGACCTCCTGCCCGGGCTGGAACTCGAAGCCCTCGATCGGGCCGTAGTGGTTCTTCCAGGACCCGCCCGGTACATCGCGATACTGCAGACACCGGCCAGGCGCCACGCCCGTGCAAGGCACGAGCGCGGGACCGATCGTCCAGCGGACCGCATCGGAGGCGAGAGGAGGCGACGTGCCCGACCTCGGCGCCTCGGCGGGCGCGGCCGCCGCGCAGGCGGCGAGGGTCAGGGCGACACCACACGCGCAGCAGGTCCGGATGCCGATCATTCGAGGCTCGCTCCAGGCAAGGGTTCACACGGGGGCGCTGCGGATTTGGCCGCAGTGTAACCGGCCGTCATGCGTCTCCCGCGGCCTGTCCGAGGGCCACTACACGTTCCCGTGCCCACGGACCGTCTGCCGCAGCGCGCCGCGCGCCTGGACCGCGCCGCCGTCCTCCTGACGTGGCACTGCCTGCCGAATGACACGGGGCGCCCTAAGGCGCCCCGTGTCGTTCGGCCGGGGCCCGCGTCGCCGCGGGCCCGCCCCGTCGCGATGGGTCAGACGATCCGGCGCAGCACCGGTGCGCCCCGGTCGGCCGGAGCCGACTGCGAGCCACCCCGGGCACCCTGGCGCTGCGGCGCGCCGCTGCGCTGGCCGCTGCCCTGAGGCTGCGCGGCGCGGGCGCCTTGCGGCTGGGGCGTGCGGGCGCCCTGCGGCTGGGGCGCGCGGGCGCCGGCGGGCTGCGCGGCGCGCTGGCCACCGCCCTGACCGCCGCCGCTCGAGGACCGGCCCCCGGCCGGCTGGGACGCGCCCCGCGGCGGACCGCGACGGCCCTGCGGGGGACGCGGCGGCCGATCGTCGTCGAGTGTCTGGCGCTGCGACGGCGGCGGCGCGACGAACCCCTCCACCTTGCCGCGCGGGATCTCGCGCTTGAGCACGCGCTCGATGTCGGAGAGCATCTTCAGCTCCTCGCGGTCGACCAGCGAGATCGCCGAGCCTTCGCTGCCCGCGCGGCCGGTGCGGCCGATGCGGTGCACGTAGTCCTCGGGCACGTTGGGCAGCTCGAAGTTGACCACGTGCGGCAGCTGGTCGATGTCCAGGCCGCGGGCGGCGATGTCGGTGGCCACCAGCACCGGCATCGAGCCGTCCTTGAACGAGGCCAGCGCCCGCGTGCGGGCATTCTGGCTCTTGTTGCCGTGGATCGCGATCGCCTCGATGCCGTCCTTCGACAGCTGCTCGGCGAGCCGGTTGGCGCCGTGCTTGGTACGCGTGAACACCAGCACCTGGTGCCAGTCGCCCTGCTTGATCAGGTGGCTGAGCAGGTGACGCTTGACGCCCTTCTCGACCATGTGGACCGTCTGGTCGACCAGCTCGGACGCGGTATTGCGCCGTGCGACCTCGACGCTCGCCGGGTCGCGCAGCATGCTGTCGGCGAGTTCGCGGATCTCGTCGGCGAAGGTCGCCGAGAACATCAGGTTCTGGCGCTGCTTGGGCAGCGTCTGGATCACCTTGCGGATGTCGCGGATGAAGCCCATGTCGAGCATTCGGTCGGCCTCGTCGAGCACGAGCACCTCGACCGCCGACAGGTCGACCGTGCGCTGGCCGATGTGGTCGAGCAGGCGGCCCGGTGTTGCGACGAGGATGTCCACGCGGCCGCGCAGCGCGCTGATCTGCGGGTTGATGTTGACGCCGCCGAAGACCACCAGCGAGGTCATCGACATGTACTTGCCGTAGGTGCGGACGGACTCCTCGACCTGCGCGGCGAGCTCGCGGGTCGGCACGAGCACCAGGCAGCGCGGCTTGCCGGCGCGCGATTGCGCGGGGCGGCCGTCCTCGCCGGGTGCGGCCAGGCGCTGCAGGATCGGCAGCACGAAGCCGGCCGTCTTGCCGGTACCCGTCTGGGCCGCGGCGCGCAGGTCGCGGCCGGTCAGCACGACCGGGATCGCCTGCAGCTGGATCGGGGTGGGGGTTTCGTAGCCGGCGTCGGCGATCGCGCGCAGCAGCGGTTCTGCCAGCCCGAGGCTGGCGAAGTTCGATACGGATGTCATTCGGTGCGGTTCCAGCGACAGCCTGTCGCTCTATCCGAGTGACACCAATCTAGGCGGGCGGTCAGGAGGGGAGAAGGATTGCCAGACAGGATGCGTGATTGGCTGCTCGCATCCAGACCATCATGTTAACACGAGGGCGCGCGCGGGCTGCGGGCCGCCCGTCGCCCCGTCCGGAGGCGGCGGGCTGCGGACCTGCCTATACTTTGCGGATGGACAAGAACACGATCGCGGACCTGCGCAAGAGCTACGAGAAGGACGAACTGGTCGAGGACCGTGCGCACGGCACGCCCCTCGGGCAGTTCGCGCACTGGATGCGCCAGGCCCTCGACGCGCAGATCGAGGAGCCCAACGCGATGACCGTCGCCACGGTCGGGACCGACGGCAGGCCCTCGACGCGGGTGGTGCTCATCAAGGACTACGACGAGCGCGGCATCGTCTGGTACACCAACTACCTCAGCCGCAAGGGCCGCGAGCTCGCCGTCCACCCGTTCGCGGCGCTCCAGTTCCACTGGGTGGCGCTCGAGCGGGTGGTGCGCATCGAAGGCGCGGTCGAGCGCGTGGATGCCACCGAGTCCGACGCGTACTACGCGTCGCGCCCGCTCGCCTCGCGGATCGGTGCCTGGGCGTCCGAGCAGAGCACTGCCATCGGGTCGCGCGCCACGCTGGTGGCCCGCGCGGCCGAGTACGGGCTCAAGTACGGACTGAAGCCGCCGCGCCCACCGCACTGGGGCGGCTACCGCCTGGTGCCGGACTACTGGGAGTTCTGGCAGGGGCGACCGTCCCGGCTTCACGACCGGCTTGCCTATCGGCGCCAAGCCGACGGCGGGTGGCACCGGGAACGGCTCGCACCCTGACGCGTCCGCGAGCGATCCTCGCGGCGCTCTCCGTCGACCGCTCGTCCGGTTTGACGACGGTCGACACGACCTGCTTCGGTGACACTCTGACCGCCGATGCAGGCAAAGGCCGAACCCTTCGGTCCACGCCTTCGGCGACGCCAAGCGACCACCGGAGCCTGTGTCCATGACCTCCCGCACGCCGAGAGCCAGACGCCGCCCGGGCGCCCCCGATGCCGCCGCGCCCGCGCTCGACTGCTTCCGCTACGGCATGGACCGCGGGATCGAGCACTTCGTGGGCCAGTTGGCCGACGACGGTCGGATCGTCGCGACGCTGCGGCTCGAGCCAGTGGCGAGCGCCCCGCTCGGAATGATGCGCCGCGTGGGCGCGGCCGCGCTGCCGAGCCCCGACGGTGCCTACGCGACCCTCGCATCCGATCCGGATGCGCTGGGCGTGGAGTGCCTGGCGATGGTGACCGCAGCCGCGCTGTCGACGCGGCGCGGCGAGCGCAACGAGGCCTTCTGGCTCGCGGGCATGCCGGACACGCTCCTCGCCGCCGCGCATGCGCAGGGCTGGCGGGCGGTGGCGCCCGCGCAGGCAACCGCGAGCGTCACCCCCATGGTCCTGCTGCTCGACGACGTCGTTCACCTGGAGCGGATCGGATCGCCACTCGCCGAGGCGGTGACGGCGCTGCGCCCGAGGGCCGCCGTGCGCGACGAGATGGCGATGCTGTTCGAGCTCGACACGGCGCAGGCGCCGCGCCGCGCGCACGGCTGACGGCCCGCTCAGCGCCCGAGCGCCTCGCGCTCCATCTGCAGGTACACGTTGTAGGCATTGCGTCGGTTGGCCGCGCCGAACGCGGGCAGCCCGGAGAAGCGCGACCAGTCGGTCCGGGCGTAGGCCTCCTCGAAGCTCGCCATCTCGCCCACCGCCTCGCCCATGCGCGCCCTCAGGAAGGACAGGTAGTCGCGCGTGGTCGCGATGTCCCGCGCGGCGTCCTCGGAGTGCGTGCCATGACCGCCGACCAGGCGCCCCGGCGCATGCGCCACCAGCGCATCGATCGCGGCGAGCCAGCCGCGGCTGTCGGCGTCGCCGACGAAGGGCACGCGGCCGGCGAACACCAGGTCGCCCGCGAACAGCACGCCCTCCTCCTCCACCAGCATCATCAGGTCCTCGGGCGTGTGCGCAGGACCCGCCGGGATCAGCCGGAAGCTCAGCCCGCCTAGCGTCAAGCGCGTCTCGGCATCGATCCAGCGATCGGCTGGCACGATCCGCGCCTGCTGCGTGACCCAGGGGCCGAGCGACTGGCGGCGCTCGGCGAGCCGCGCCGCGGGCGCGTCGGTAGCGAGGTAGTCGCGGCCCAGCCGGTGCGCCCAGACGGTGGCGCCCGCGTCCTTGAAGACCTGCGCGCCGTAGAAATGGTCGGCGTGATAGTGGCTGATCACGACGTGACGGATCGGCCGGTCGGTGATCGCCCGGATCCGGGCCAGCAGCGCGGCGCCGAGCGCCGGCGTGCCGAGCGTGTCGAACACCACCACCCCGTCGTCGGTCACGACGAAGCCCGCGTTGGCGTTGAAGCCCTGGTTCACGAGCGACACCGGACCCGAGTCGCCCTTGACGTACCAGGTGCGCGGCGCGATGCGGATCGGCTCGATGGGCACGGTGGCGGGCGCCCAGCCGGGGGCCGATCCGGCCTGCTGCGCGGGTACGTGCGCGGATCCCAGAACGAGTGCCGTCGCCATAAGCAGCGATGCCGGCCACGCGGCGCCGGGTCGGGCGGGGCCGCGCCGCCGGTGGCTCACGGCGGCGCGCCTCAGCCCAGCTCGAGCGCGTCGACGATCGCGCCGATGCCAGCCTTCGCGCAGGCGTCGTCCATGTCGCCGCTGGGCGCGCCGGACACGCCGATCGCGCCGACGATGCTGCCGGCCGACTGCAGCAGCAGCCCGCCGCCGATCATCGCGACCTGCGGCAGGTGGCGGATGCCCGCGCTCGCCGAGCCCTGCGCGGTGGCGCCCACCAGCTCGCTGGTCGCGTTCTTGAAGCTGACCGCGGTCCATGCCTTGCGAAACGCGGTGTCGGGCGTGTGCATGCCCGCCAGCGGGTCGCGCAGCGACACCAGCGGCACGCCAGAGCGATCGACCACCGTGACCGCGACCGTCGCGCCGCGCCGCCGGCAGTCGGCGAGCGCCGCCTGCGCCGCGACCAGCGCCGCCTCGAGCGTGACCGTCGGGACGCGGTCGACCCCCTTGAGGTCCCTGGGCTGCGCCGCCGCGGGGCCCGCGCCGCCCATGATCGAGGCCGTAACCGCCACGACAGCCAGAACCCTCGAGCCTGCACGTCTCATGATGCGATCCCCGGGTTGCCCGCGACGCCGATCAGCCGCGGTGTGTCGAGTACGCGCGGCGCGACGCGCCCGCGGTGCTTCAGCCAGCGCTCCACCACCTCCCACACCGGCTCGCCGCCAGCACCCTCGGCCACCGGCGCCCAGCCGGCGACCTTGTAGCGCCGGCCGGCGTCGATCGGCCGGCCGCCCAGCCGCATATCGGTGATGCGCGCGCCCATCCGCGCGCCGGGCTCGCAGGCGTAGGTCATGCCGCCGACGCGGACCATGTCGCCGCCCTGCTGGTAGTACGGATCGGGATTGAACAGGTTGTCGCCGACGTCCTCCAGGATCTCCTTGATCTGCGCGCCGGTCAGCTCGCTGACGGTGGTCGCCGGATAGGTGATCGCGGTCTGGTCCATCAGCTGCTCGCGGGTGATCGGCTGGCCCGGCAGCACGCTCGTGCCCCAGCGAAAGCCCGGCGAGAACGCGATCTCGGCGCCCTTCTCCTGCATCAGCGCGTCGAGGATCAGCTGGTCGAAGCTGCCGTTGAAGTTGCCGCGCCGGTAGAGCAGCCCGTCGGTCACTGCGAGCGTCTCGGCGAGTCGGGCCGCGTGCGGCGCGCGCACGCGGTCGATCAGGGCCTGCATCGCCGGATCGGCGGGCAGCAGGTTCACGAACACCGGCAGCAGGCGGTAGCGCAGGTCGGCCACGCGCCCGCCGCGGACGTCGAGGTCGAGCACGCCGAGGAACTTGCCGTTGGAGCCCGCGTTGGTGACCAGCGTCGTGCCACGCGCGTTCTTCACCGGCACGGGCTGCGGCACGCCGTCGTGGGTGTGTCCGCCGAGGATCACGTCGATGCCGCTGACCCGCGAGGCGAGCTTGAGGTCCACATCCATGCCGTTGTGCGAGAGCAGCACCACCACCTGTGCGCCCTTGGCGCGGGCCTCGTCGACGCGCCGTTGCATCGGTTCGTCCTGGATGCCAAAGCTCCAGTCGGGGACCATCCAGCGCGGGTTGGCAATGGGCGTGTAAGGGAAGGCCTGCCCGAGGATCGCGACCGGCACGCCGTTGATCTCGCGGATCACGTACGGGTCGAACACCGGATCCTCGAAGTCGGTGGTGCGCACGTTCTGCGCCACGAACGCGACCCGGCCCTTGAAGTCGGTGTCGACCACCTGCCTGACGCGATCGGCACCGTAGGTGAACTCCCAGTGACCGGTCATCACGTCGACGCCGAGCGCGAGCCCCGCCTCGACCATGTCCTGGCCCTTGGACCACAGCGCGGTCGCCGAGCCCTGCCAGGTGTCGCCGCCGTCGAGCAGCAGCGCGCCGGGGCGCGACGCCCGCAGCCGCTTGACCAGCGTGGCGAGGTGCGCGAAGCCGCCGACGCGACCGTAGGTCCGCGCGGCCCGCTCGAAGTCGAGGTAGGTGAAGGCATGCGCCTGCGACGTGCCCGGGCGGATGTCGAAGGCCTTCAGCAGGTGCTCGCCGACCAGGTGCGGCGCGCGCCCCACCGCCTCGCCCACGCCGAGGTTGACGCTCGGCTCGCGGAAGTGCACCGGCAGCAGCTGCGCGTGGCAGTCGGTGAAGTGCAGCAGGCCGACGTTGCCGAAGGGCGGCAGGTCGTAGGCGGCCCGCGCGTCGGCGCCGCCCTGCGCATGGGCGATGCGGTCCAGCGGCAGGCCGGCCGCAGCGCCCGCGGCCAGCACGTTCAGGAACTCGCGGCGCTGCATCGCGGGGCCGACCCGGTCAGTCGGCGTTGACCGGCGAGGCCGGGTCGAGCAGCAGCGCCATCACATCCTTGAGCTGGGCCTCGGTGAGGATGCCGGCGTCGCCGAACCGGGGCATGTTGGTGCAGGCGTTGAACGCGTGCGAGTTCCAGACCTTGCCCCAGGTGTAGCGCACGATCGGGTCGCCCGTGCCGCGCAGCTTGCCGTACTGGCGCAGGCTCGGGCCGATGTTGCCGTAGGACACCTCGGCGCGGGTCAGCTCGTGACAGGCGTAGCAGTTGCCCCCTCCGACCGAGCCCGGCGCGTCGGTGAACTGCAGGCCGCGCCCGCTTTGCGCGACCACCTCGCCGCGCCGCCAGTCGCCGAGGAAGCGGCCGTCCGACGGGTAGCGGATCCGCGCGAGCTCGGCCTGCTCGATCTTCTGGCGCAGGTCGGCGGGCAGATCGCGACCGGCGTACTCGGAGCAGGTCTTCTGCAGCGGCGACTGCTCGATACGGTCGAGGCCGGCCGGGCCGCGGGCGGCGAAGGACTCGCGCAGCACGCCGCTGACGTCGGGGACGTCGGCCGCGAGCATCGATGCGCAGCCCGCAGCGATGGTGCATGCACCCGCCAGGGCGAAACGCCGGGTTGTCTTGGTCATCGCGGGCCCCTATCGCTTGATCGCGGGCGCATCCATGCGCCCGCCGTTCGCATTGACGCCGAGGAAGGTGATCAGGTCGACCGAAGCCGGCGACGTGTACTTCAGCTCGGGGAAACGCTGCTGGCGGAAGCAGTCGTACAGCCGCCACTGCATGGTGCGCAACGCGCCCTGCGACACGCGATAGGCGGGCCAGGTCGCGAAGGCGCGCTGCGCGGGCTCCTTCTTGGTCAGGTTGGGCAGGTCCTGCAGGCGGATGCGCTGGTCGTCCACGGCATGGCACGAGGCGCACGAGAAGTCGTACGGCCCGCCCCGGAAGTAGAAGATCTGCTTGCCGCGCGCATAGGCGGCGCGCTCCTGGGCGTGGGCCTGCGGCACGTCGACCCGGGCGCCGCGCGACGCGTCGGTGACGTAGGCGACCAGCGACTCGATGTCGGTCGCGCGCTGCCCCTCGCCGGAGAACGGCGCCTTCGTGATCGCCGCGCGCTCGAAGCCCTGCAGCGTGACCATGCAGTGGACGAGCCGCGACTCGAAGTCCATCACCGAGTCGGTGTCGGCGAAGTAACGCGGCAGTCGCGCGTAGGCGCCCTCGACCTTGCCGGGCCCCAGGCCCAGGTCGCACTGCTCGAGGCTCGCGCGCTTGGGGCCGCGGGCCTCCTTCCAGAGCGCCTCGCCACGGCTTGCGACGAGGTCGGCCGGGTTGCCGTCCTGAAGCATCTGACGGTAGCGCTCGATCTCGGCCTGGGTCGTGCCGCCCCCGGCCTGCTGCGCCTGCGCGTCGCCGGGCGCCGAGGCTGCCAGTGTCGCAGCGGCCACGGCCAGCGCCAGCACGAGGGCCGCCGCGTGCGGCCTGTGCCGGGCGGGGATCTGGGAACTCTTCATGGGTGCGTCTCCACGTGCTGGCGGGGCCTCGTCGGGACACCGCTCGGTAGGGGTGCCGGGCTCAAGCCAGGCATTGAGGCATGCGGCGCCGACGGCGCCCGGACGATCCGCGTCCATGCGCCGTCCGGCCCATCGGCTGGGCCGGGCCGCCGCAGGCCGCAGCGGCGCCCGGGCGGCATCAGGAGACCTTCGCCTCGTCGGTGCGCTTGTCGCCCTTGTTGTCGACCCAGCTGACCGACACGGTGTCGCCGGCCTTGGCCCCCTTCACCTTGAAGCTCAGGTAGGGGTTCTTGCTGATGGCCGGGCCCCACTGCGCGCGCAGCACCGGCTTGCCGTTCAGCGCGGCTGTGACCTCGCTGATGTGCCAGGCCGGGACGATCTGCCCCGCCGCGTCCTTGCGCTGGCCGCTCTCCATCTCGTGCGCCATCAGCACGCGCACGTCCGCCACGCCATCCTTGGCGGTGGCACGGATCTTCATCGGATCTGCCATGTTCCTCGCTCCTAGTCCGTTTCAGCCGCCGCAGCCGCCGAGGGTGACCTTGATCTCTTTCTTCGCCGTGTAGTACTTGCCGTCGGCCTTGACGACCGCGATCACGTCGGAGCTCTGGCCCATCTTGATCCGCATGCTCACGTCGGGCTCCGTCGCCTCGAGGATCTCGTAGGTGCCGGCGAGCAGGCTCGGGTTCTTCTCGACCAGCAGGGCGATCTGCTCGGTCCTGGGCAGCGCGCTGCGCACCGAGACCGGCACGACCGCGCCGTTCTCGGCGATGTCGGGCGCGGTGATCACGATGTCCCTGGACTCGGCCGGCGCCACGGCGCCCAGCGCCTTGAGCGTGTCGGCCAGCGTCCTGGCCTGGAATGCGGCCGCATTGAAGGTCTGCGCGCTGACCCGCGAGGGGTCGAGCAGGCCGATGCCGACCAGCGCTGCATAGAGACCGGCGCCGCCCGCGGCCTGCAGGGTCTGTCGTCGAGTGCGTTTCATCGTGGCTCCTGTGTATCGCCGGTTGGCGGCGTCCGGGCAACCCATCACCGTGAACGGCCCGCCCGGGAGTGGCCGATCATATCCAAGTCCTGCGTGCGCCCGCTCAGTTCGCACCCGCGAGGATCCAGCGCACGAGCGCCGAGGCCTCCTCGGCGGCCATCGCGGGATGGGGCGGCATCGGCACGGGGCCCCAGGCGCCTTGCCCGCCCTCGAGCACCTTGCCCACCAGGCGCGCCTGCGCGCCGGCATCGCCACGGTAGCGCTCGGCGACCTCGCGCAGCCCGGGCCCGACCACGCGCGAGGCCACGCCGTGACAGGCGAGGCAGCCGGCGTCGCGCGCCCGCTCGGCGGGCGGGCGGCCGGCGTCGGCCAGGCTCGGGGCAGCAACGGACGACGTGCCGGCGCCCGCGTCGGCAGCCGCACCCGCCGCAGACGCGCCCCCCGCCGGCCCGCGCATCGAGGCGTGCGTGGCCACGGACGCCAGCCTGGGCGCGTCGTCGGACGGCGCGCGGGACGTGTCGGCCCCGCGCACGCCGCCCACCAGCCGGTTCTGCGCGGCGAGCTGCCCGTGCGAGTCCCGCGCGTGCGGCGGCAGCGACGAGGTCACCGCGACCCCGCCGGGGCACGCCTGCATGCAGGCGACGTTGGCCACGTCGCCCTTGCCGCGCACATCCCACAGGCCGTCCCAGAAGAGCTTGCCGTTGCGGTTGGGCAGCCGCGCCTGGACCTGTGCCATGTTGCGATCGGACAGCGTGAAGTCGCCCGGGACCACGTCGGCGAGGTTGAGGATGTAGGCGGTGACCGCATACACCTCGTCGACCTTGAGAGACTTGGGCGCGTTCCAGGGCATCGCGCGGTTGATGTAGTCCCAGAGCGTCGAGATCTGGGACAGCTTCATCATCGTGGTGCGCTGCGGGTAGTCGAGCCGCGCGAGGTTCGCGACCCGCCCGGCCTCGATGTCGCGCGCGGTCGTGCCCCCCGCGATCGGCGTGAACACCTCGGTCGACTCGCCGAACACGCCATGGCACGACGCGCATTTGGCCTCCCAGACCACCATGCCCTGCTCCACCGAGCCCGAGCCCTGAGGCAGCCCCCTGAAGTCCGGCCGGACGTCGATGTCCCAGGCGCGGAGCTCGGCCGGCGTGGCCGTGCGCCCGAGGCCTGCCCACGGCTTGGGATCGACGGACCGGGCCGCGGCCACCGGCGTGCCGCCCGTACCCGCCGGGCCGGCCCCACCCGCCCCCGCGCAGGCCATCGCCAGCACCAGCGCAAGCGCTCCGCGCAGCCGCGCGGGCGCGGCACGACGATCAGCCGACCTGGACATTGAACACCTCGCCGCTCGCCGCGACCTGCCACGACTGGATCGCGTTGTTGTGATAGATCGAGCGGGTACCCCGCACCGCCCGAAGCTGGTTGATGCGCGGCTGCACATAGCCGGTGTCGTCGGTCGCGCGGCTCTGCACGATGGCCGGGCTGCCGTCCCAGACCCAGTCGACGTTGAAGCGCGTCAGCGCCTTGGACAGCACCGGCTGCTCGAGGCGCGCGCGCCGCCAGTTGCGTCCGCCGTCGAACGACACGTCGACCCGGCGCACCTTGCCGCGCCCCGACCATGCGAGGCCGGTCACGTTGTAGTAGCCACGATCCATCAGCACCTGGCCACCCGAGGGCGAGGTGACGACGCTCTTGCACTCCTGGATGGAGGTGAACTGCCGGTGCCTGCCGTCGGGCATCAGGTCGACGTAGTGCAGCACCTCGTCCTTGGTGTGGTAGGGCGTGTCGCCGACCTCGATGCGCCGCAGGTACTTGACCCAGGAGACGCCCTGCGCGCCCGGCACCACGAGGCGCAGCGGATAGCCGTTCTCGGGGCGCAGCATCTCGCCGTTCATCGCCCAGGCGACGATCACGTCGTCCATCGCACGGTCCATCGGCACGGTGCGCGTCATCGACGAGCCGTCGGCGCCCTCGGCGAGCAGGTAGCGGCCGCGCGCGAGGTCGACCCCGCAGGCGTCGAGCAGGGTCGACAGCAGCACCCCGGTGAACTCGCCGCAGGCGAGCATGCCGTGGGTGTACTGCACGGTCGGGACGGCCGCGTTGCCCCACTCCATGCCGGTGTTGGCCCCGCACTCGATGAAGTGGATCCGCGACACCGACGGCAGCCGCATCAGGTCGTCCATCGTGAAGACCCGGGGCTCGCGGACCAGCCCCATCACCATGAGGCGGTGCGCGCTGGGGTCGACGTCCCACCAGCCCTGGTGGTGCCGCTCGAAATGCAGCCCGGTGGGCGTGACGATGCCGAACAGCCCCTGCAGCGGCGTGAAGCTGACCGAGGCCGCGCCGACCCGGGTCAGGCCCGGGCTTTCGCGCCGGACCAGGTTCTTCTCGAACGCCGAGGGCTGGCCGTAGGGCCGCGCCGCGACCGGCTGGCCCAGGCCCCGGGTGTGCGCTGGCAGTTCCAGGATGGCGGGGTCGCCGCCGTCGGCCGCGCCCGCACGGGCTGCGACGCCTGCGCCCGCGCCCATCGCGAGGGCCTTGGCCATGAAGCTGCGGCGCGCTGTGGCGGCGGTGGCCGCCTGCGCGGGCGACAGGTGGTTCTCGGGGGCACGGCGCAGGCGCCCGAGCGTGATGCGGGACAGGTCCATGGCGGCCTCAGCGTCCGCCGGCGGGCGCCGCGCGCAGCGCGCGGGCCGCGGGGCGGCGGGCCGGCGGCACCGGGTCCAGGTCGCGAACCAGCCCGAGCAGGTCGGCCTGCGGGGGCGCTGCGACCTCGCTGCGGGCGGCGATGTGCGTGCAGACCGAGCGGCAGATGTCGGTGATCGCGGTGTCGGCCACGCCGTAGTACACGAAATTGCCGTCCTTGCGGCGCGACAGCACGCCGGCACGGTACATCAGCCCCAGGTGACGGGAGATGTTGGTCTGCGTGGCGCCGGTCTCGGCCGCGATCTCGTTGACGGTCTTCTCGTTCTGGCAGATGGCGTGCAGCACGCGCACCCGCATCGGCTCGGCCAGCAGCGCGAAATAGCGGGAGACGCTCTCGAACACCGGGCTCAAATCGTCCATGTCCCCTCCCCGACCGATGCATGCGGCCGCCCATGAGCACGACTGTATGAGCAAATGCGCATGCAGTCAACCATTGCATGCCGGCCCGGGTACGCCGCGGGCGGCTATCATCGGCGCATGGATCACGACCGACGCAGCGTCGCCGCAGGTCTCGCGCTGATGGTCGCGGCGGGCGCGGTGCGCGGCGCCGCGCCGTCGGGAGACCTGCCGCTGCCCGCGCCCGCAAGCTGGCGCGACGCGCTCGGCCGGTCCGGATCCGAGGGTCGCCCGCTGGTGGTGATGTTCAGCACGCCCGGCTGCCCGTGGTGCCGCGCGCTGCGACGCGACGTCCTGCACCATCTCGCGGCGCAGTCCGACGAGCGCGGCGTGCGGGTGCTCGAGCTGGACATGACCGACAAGCGTCCGTTCGCCGACGGGACCGGCGACAGCCCTGCCTCCGTCGCCCGGGGACTGGGGGCGCGCGTGTCGCCCACCGTGGTCTTCCTGGGGCCGCGCGGCGAGCTCGCCGAGCGCCTCGTCGGCTATCCGTCCGCCGACTTCTACAACGCCTACCTGGACGATCGGATCGCCCGGGCCCGTGCGGCGATCGCCGGCGGCTGATCGGCCCCGACCGGCGGCGCCACCGCGTCCGGCCCGCGGAACTATCCTGTTCCGGCGCGCTGTTCATGCGCTCGCCCCAGGCCGGCCAGACCGATCATGGGCGCCCGTAAGAAGGTAGACCCTGGCCACTCTGCCACGCCCATGCCGACCACCACGCCAATGCGGACCGACGCGCGCCCGCCGACGCCGATGCAGCGAATCCGCGAGGGGTTGCGCGAGGATACCGGGCTGCCAGCGCTCGGGCAGTCGGTCGCGACCGTGTCCCGGATGGCCGACGGCGATTCGGATACCGTCGACCAGCTCGCGCAGACCATCCTCTCGGACGTCTCGCTGACCCAGCGGCTGCTGCGTTGCGCGAACTCCCCGCTCTACCGCACCCGCGACGCAGCGCAGGTGACCACCGTGTCGCGCGCGCTGGTGCTGCTGGGTTTCGACCAGATCCGCAGCCTCGCGCTGTCGATGATGCTGGTCGATCGCCTCGTGCCCGCAGATCGGGCCGGCCCGGTCATGCGCGACTTTGCGCAGGCGCTCGGCGCGGCGACGGTCGCCCGTTGCACGCTGCAGCGCTGCTGGCCGTCGTGCGCCGAGGAAGGCGCGATCGCCGGCATGTTCCGCAGCATCGGCAGGCTGGTCGCATCGCTCTACGTTCCCGAGGCGACCGCCGCGGTGCGCGCCGAGGTCGCCGCCGGCACCGCCGAGTCGCAGGCCGCCAGGAAGCTGATCGGGCGGACCTACGAGGACATCACCCAGGAGGTGGTCGGGAGTTGGGGACTGCCGCAGCGCACCGAGCAGGCGCTCAAGGCCTGCCCGGCCCGGCCGATCGCACCGCGCCTGTCGATCGACTGGGTGCTGCTCGCCTCCGCCTTCGGGGACGAGTGCGCGGTACTGAACCGCAGGCACGGGCCGGAAGGCCACGAGCAGACCGCAGCGGCGCTGACACGGCGCTTCGGCGAGGCGCTCGGGCTGGACGCCGAGGCCATCATGGAGATCCTGCAGCAGGCGCAGCGCGAGACCATGGTGCTCGCGCAGGCGATCGGCCTCGAGGCTTCGCTGCACGACGCGCCCGAGCCCGAGGCGGCGGGCGGCGGCGCCGTGACCAGCGCCACGTCGGCCCGGGCAGCGATGGCCGATCCCGAAGGCGAGCGGCGGCTGCAGGCGTCGCTGTCGAAGATCGAGGCGGCGCTGACCGGCTCGCAGGACATCCACCGCGTGGTCCAGATCGCGACCGAGGGGCTGCGCTCGGCACTGGGCGCGCGCAACATGGTCTACTTCGCGCGGGACGACGCAGCGTCGGCCTTCAGGCCGCGGGCGGCCGCGGGCTGCGCGATCGCCGCGCTGCGCGGGCGCATCGCGATGCCCGTGCAGTACGCTCCGGACCTCTTCCATGCCGCGCTCGCCCGCGGCGCCGACCTGCACATCGCCGACATCGCGACCGAGTCGGTCCGCAAGCGGCTGCCGGACTGGCTCCTGCCCTGCTTCCCCGGGGTGCTGGGCTTCGTGCTGCTGCCGGTGATGATCGACGGCCGCCCGATGGGATTCTTCTACGCCGATCGCGACCAGCCGGAGGCGCCACCGCCCACGCCCGACCAGGTCGAGGCAATACGCCTGCTGCGCAACCAGGTGGTGCTGGCGTTGGGCATGGAGTTCGGCGGCACGCGCTGACCGTGGCGCTGCGGCGCGTGGCTCAATGGAAGTGCGTGCTCTCGGGCTCGGCGTCCTCGGGCATCTCGGCGTGCACGACCTCGCCGACATGGTTGGGGTACAGCGGCACGCCGCAGTCCTCGCAGAACTCGGGCTCGGTCAGCTCGGACCAGGTGCGCATCTCGGTGACGCCGGCCTCGCGCAGGGTCTCGCGGATACGATCCAGCGGCGACGGGTCGTCGGTCTCGCTCTCGGCGCCGAGCAGCGGCCAGACCACGCCTTGCGCGACTTCCTCGCCGTCGCCGATCGACAGGCCCACGCGGTACTCGTCGATGCGCTCGTCGCCGAAGGGCGCGACGGTCGCCTTGATGTCGCCGGGCTCGAGGTCGAGCGCGTGCGTGAGGAAATGGACACCGGCCTTGATCGCGTAGGGGCGCACGCGGCGGTCGGCCTCCCGCAGGTTGATATGGTAGGCATCGGGCAGCAGGCACTCGAAGCCGCAACCCGGCAGCAGGGTCTCAATCGAGGGCCGCGCCTGGGCGATCCAGTGCTCGAGGCACTGCACGCGCGAAGCATGCTCGGCGGGCTCGCCCTGCTGCCAGCGGAACAGCGCGGCCCCCATCGGGGCTGCGACCGCGGCGAGCAGGAAGCGGCTGTCCGCGAGCATCTCGGCGGTCTCGGGCAGCGACTTCAGTTCGAGCCTGGCGGGCGGCGCGCCGGCGAAGGCGGCCGCGTGGCCGAGCTTGCGCGTGAGGCGGCGCAGCTCGCCGAAGTCGCGGGGCAGCTGGTCGACACTGTACAGGTAGGGCGCCATGCGCAAGCGCACGTCGCGCGCCAGCACGTGCGCCTGCCAGTGGGCCGTCAGCGCCAGGGCCGTATCCGGGGGCACCGGGCCCGACGGGATCCGGAAGCGGGTCCAGGCGACCACCGGCGCGGCCACCAGCAGCACCTCCCAGCGCTGACCGTCGACCTCCACGGCCTGCGACTCAGCCGCCGTCTCGACCGCCTCGATCAGGGCGCCATAGGCCTCGGTATCGGTCTGGTGCAGGCGATCGAGCGCATCGTAGATCGATTGCGGGTGGCCGGTGTCGAGCAGACGCTCGATCCGCTGCGCGAGTTGCCCGTCCCAGTACTTGTCCTCGACCCGGCTGCCGGAATTGGCCAGGCCGAGCGCCGCGGCGACCAGCCGCTCGGCGTCCGCCGACAGGTGGGACTTGCGGTCGCGCCCAGGGCGCGCGTGACGGGTTTCTTTCAAGAGAGGGTCTTCCAGGCGTGCTCGAGGGGCTCCGCGAGGATTTTACCGGAATGCCCGGCGGCGACCGACCCGCGGGGGTTTACGGTCGGCCCGGGCCAGACTAGGCTCCATCGATGCCCCGCCCAGTGACCGCCTGCGCGGCCCCCGGATCACCCGACTGGCGGCGCCTGCCGGCCAGGGTGTCGCTGCGAGCCGCGCTGCGCGCCGCGGCGCTCGCGGCCGGGCTGGCCGCGGCCGGCTGCGGCGGCGACACGGGCGCGGACGCCGGGGCTGCCGCTGCCGAGGGTCTCACCGAAGTCCAGTGGGTCAAGTCCGTGATGACCGGGCTGTACCTCTATGCCGACCGGGTAGGCGACCCCGACCTGTCGCAGGTGCAGACCGCCGACAAGGCGCTCGAGGCGCTGCGCGTCGTGCCGCCCGACCGTTTCAGCTACGTCGCGGCGCGCAGCGCCTTCGACGGCTTCTTCGGCGAGGGGCGCGCGCTCGGGCTGGGCATCGGCTACCGGATCGTCGGCGAGGCGATCGTGCTGCGCTTCGTGCAACCCGATTCGCCCGCAGGCCGCGCGGGGCTGAGGCGCGGCGACCGGATCGCGTCGATCGACGGCGCGAGCGCCGCGAGCCTGGTGGCCGGGCGCCAGGTGGCCGCGGCCCTCGGGCCCGCCACGGCAGGCCTGGCCGTGCAGCTCGCGTGGGAGCGCGACGGCACGACCCGCGAAGCGACCCTCGCCAAGGACTGGTACACGGTCGCGTCGGTGCTCGAGAGCCGCATGATCGAACGGGACGGCCGGAAGATCGGATACGTCGCGCTCTACACCTTCACCGAGCCGGCCCGCCGGGCCTGGGCCGACGCGATCGCCGGGCTGCGGGCGGCAGGCGCCGGCAGCCTGGTGGTGGACCTGCGCGAGAACGGTGGCGGGCGGCTGTTGGTCGCGGCCGAGGTCGCCGGGTCGCTCGCGCCTGCCGCGGCCGTCGGCGAGGTCTTCGCGTCGCTGCGCTACAACGCCCGCAACGCGGCGAACGACCAGTCGATCCCCATCGTGGCGCATCCGGCGTCGGGAGGCTTCGAGCAGGTGGCCTGGCTGGTGTCCGATGCGACCTGCTCGGCCTCGGAGTTGCTGATCGCCGGCCTGCGGCCCTTCCGTGCCGACGCGGTCATCGGCACAGCCACCTGCGGCAAGCCGGTCGGCTTCAATCCGCAGGTTCGGGGCGACATCGTGCTGAGCGCGGTGAGCTTCACCAGCCGCAACCGCGACGGCTGGGGCGACTGGTTCGACGGCATCGCGCCGACCTGCAAGGTGGACGACGAGCCCTTCGCGCCCTTCGGGGATGTGACGGACCCGAGGCTCGCCGAAGCGCTGCACTGGCTCGCGACTGGCAGCTGCGGCGGGGCAGCGCCTGCCGTGCCCAAGGCCGCGTGGCCCCGGGCCGTCCGGGAGACGGTCACCGGACTGGCCCTGGAGACCGGGCTGCACTGACGCGGTCGGCCGATCGGCAGCACTCGACCGACGCAATGGCATTCACGAGCGCGTTCGTCGCGGTGCGCGACGGCGCGTTCCCCTTCAGACCGCCGACGGCTCCCGCCACACCGCGGCCGCGCCGCGACGCTCCTGCTCGATGAGCGCGAGCGCCGCCTCGTGCGCGGCGAGTTCGGCCGCGCTGGCCGTCACCACCCGCAATCCCCTGGGTGGCCAGTCGGGGCCGGCCGCGGCGTCGGCGCCGGAGACGCCCGACTCCAGCGCGATCTCCAGGCTGTCCTGCCCGCGGGTCATCGCAAGGTAGACCTCGGCCAGCAGCTCGGCGTCGAGAAGCGCGCCGTGCATCGTGCGGTGCGCGTTGGACACGCCGTAGCGGTCGCACAGCGAGTCGAGCGAGTTGCGCTTGCCCGGATGCAGCTCGCGCGCCATCAGCAGGGTGTCGACGACGGCGCCACAGGCCGCGCGGAACGCGGTGCGGTCGAGCCGGGCGAGCTCGGCGTCCAGGAAGGACAGGTCGAAGGCCGCGTTGTGGATCAGCACCTGCGCGCCGTCCACGAACTCCAGCACGCGGTCGGCCACCTCGGCGAAACGCGGCTTGTCGCGCAGGTCGTCCCAGGTCATGCCGTGGACCTCGGTCGCGGCCTCGTCGACCGGCCGTTCCGGGTTCAGGTACACGTGCAGGCTGCGGCCGGTGAGCCGACGCTCGACAATCTCGAGGCAGCCGATCTCGATGATGCGGTGCCCCTGGTCGGCGGCCAGGCCGGTGGTCTCGGTGTCGAGGACGACCTGTCTCACGATCCGGCCGCCGGGCTGGGATCGGGCCGCGGGGCCTGGACCGCGGCCTGCGCCGGCGCATGCGCGGCGGCCGCGGCGTCGCTCGCGACCCGTGCCTCGGCATGGGCGGCGTCCATCCGGGCGTCGTCGCCCCGCTTGGCGCGGGTCAGCAGCGTGTAGAAGGTCGGGACCACGAACAGCGTGAGCAGCGTGCCCAGCGTCATCCCGCCCACGATCACCATGCCGATCTGGATACGGCTCTCGGCGCCGGCCCCGGTGGCGAAGGCCAGCGGCACGGCGCCCAGCACCATCGCGCCGGTGGTCATCAGGATCGGGCGCAACCGGAGCGTCGCCGCATCGACCACCGCCTCGCGCACGCCGCGGCCCTCCTCGCGGAGCTGGTTGGCAAACTCCACGATCAGGATGCCGTGCTTGGTGATCAGCCCCACCAGCGTGATCAGGCCGATCTGGCTGTAGACGTTGAGCGTCCCCCCGCTCCACTGCAGCATCCACAGCGCGCCGGTCATCGCCAGCGGCACGGTCAGCATGATGACGAGCGGATCGATGAAGCTCTCGAACTGCGCGGCCAGGACCAGGTAGATGAAGCCGAGCGCGAGCGCGAAGGTGGTGAGCAGCGCCGACGAGGACTGCTTGAACTCGCGCGTCTGGCCGTTGTAGTCGATCGCGTAGCCGTTTGGCAGGTACTTGCGCGCCGCCGTCTCGAGGTACTCGACGGCCTCGCCGAGCGAGGTGCCAGGCGCCAGGTTGGCGGTGATGGTCATCGCGCGCCGCTGCGCGAAGTGGTTCAGCTCGCGCGGACTGACCGACTCCTTCCAGGCCACCAGGCTCGAGAGCGGGACCATCGTGTCATTGCGCCCGCGCACGAAGATCGCGGCGATGTCCTGCGGCGAGTTGCGCGCCGCCGCGTCGAGCTGGACGATCACGTCGTACTGCTCGCCGTTGCGCTTGAAGCGCGTCACCTGTCGCCCCCCGAGCATGGTCTCGATCGCGCGACCGATCGCGTCGACCTGCACGCCCGCATCGGCCGCGCGGTCGCGGTCTATGGTCAGGCGCAGCTCGGGCTTGTTCAGGCGCAGGTCGCTGTCGACGCCCTGCAGGCCGGGCCACTGCTGCAGATCGCGCATCATCGGCGCGATGGTGCTCTGCAGCTTGTCGTACGGGTCGCTGGTGAGCACCACGAAGTTGATCGGGCGCTCGCGCGGCGACTGCCCGAGCGAGGGCGGCGCCACCGCGAACGCGAGCACGCCCGGAATGGCCAGCAGCTTGGGCTGCAGCTCCTTCAGGATCTCCGGCACCTTGCGCACCCGCTGGTCCCAGTCGGTGAGGCGCCAGAATGCGATGCCTTGCGCGACGGTGGGGTTGCCGGCGACCACGAAGGCCCGGTCGATCTCGGGAATGCCGCGGGCGATCTCCTCGAGCTGCCGGCCGTAGCGCTCGGTGTAGCCGATCGAGGCGCCGTCGGGGCCATTGATGATGGTGAGGATGGTGCCGCGGTCCTCCACCGGCGCCAGCTCCTTCTTGGTTCCGATCCACAGCCCGTAGCAGGCATAGGCGATCGCGACGTAGGCGATCAGCACGATCCAGCGGTTGCGCAGCGTGAACCGCAGCACCGATGCATAGCCGCGGGTCAGCCCGTCGAGGCCCGCCTCGATGCCGCGACCGATGAAGCTGCGTTTGCCGTGGGGCTTGAGCAGGCGGCTGCACATCATCGGCGAGAGGGTGAGCGCGATGAAGCCGGACACCAGCACGGCACCGGCCAGCGTCAGCGCGAACTCGATGAACAGGCGCCCGGTGCGCCCGGGCGTGAACGCAACCGGCGCGTACACCGCCGCCAGCGTCAGCGTCATCGCGACGACCGCGAAGCCGACCTCCTTCGTGCCGCGGAACGCCGCCGCCGTCGGGGACATGCCGTTCTCGATGTGCCGGTAGATGTTCTCGAGCACCACGATCGCGTCGTCGACGACCAGGCCGATCGCGAGGACCAGCGCCAGCAGCGTCAGCGTGTTGATCGTGAAGCCGGCCGCCAGCATCAGCGCGAAGGTCGTGATCAGCGCGACCGGGATCGTGACCAGCGGGATGAGGCTCGCGCGAACCGAGTGCAGGAACACGAAGATGACCAGCGCGACCAGCACCACCGCCTCGAGGATCGTCTTGTAGACCGACTTGACGGAGCGGTCGATGAACACCGAGTTGTCGTTGGCGATGGTCACCGTGAGGCCGGGCGGCAGGTCGCGCTGCAGGTTGGGCAGCTCGGCGCGCAGCGCCGCCGACAGCACCAGCGGGTTGGCGGTGGCCTGCTTGACGACGCCGACCGAGACCGCCGCGCGGCCGTTGAGCCGCACGATCGAGCGCTCGCTCTGCGGCGCGAGGCCGACCTTGGCGATGTCGCGGATCCGCACCGGGAAGCCGTTGACGGTCTTGACGACGACCTGCTCGAACTCCGCCGGGCGCTGCAGGTCGGTCTGGGACACCACAGTGAACTCGCGCTGGGTGCTCTCGATCCGGCCCGACGGGATCTCGACGTTCTGCCTGCGCAGCGCGTCCTCGACGTCCTGGGGCGTGAGCCGGAACGAGGCGAGCCGATCGGGGTCGATCCAGATCCGCATCGAGTAGCGCCGCTCGCCGAAGATACGCACGTCGGCCGCGCCCGGCATGGTCTGGATGCGCGGCTTGACGTTGCGGTTGACGTAGTCGGTCACCTCGAGCGCGCTCATCGTGTCGCTCGAGAAGGCCAGCCAGATGACCGGGTTGGCGTCGGCCTCGACCTTGGCGATCACCGGCTCGTCGGCATCCTGGGGCAGCCGCTGGCGCACGCGGGCGACCCGGTCGCGGACGTCGGCCGCGGCGGAGTCGGGGTCGCGCTCGAGGCGGAAGCGCACGGTGATCTGGCTCTGCTCGGGCCGGGAGATCGAGGTGAGCACGTCGACGCCCTCGATCCCCGCGATGGAGTCCTCCAGCGGCTTGGTGACCTGGGACTCGATGATCTCGGCCGACGCGCCGAGGTAGCGGGTCTCGACGTTGACGACCGGCTCGTCGATCTTGGGATACTCGCGCACGGCGAGGCGGTTGTAGCTGACCGCGCCGAGCAGCATGAGGACCAGGGACAGCACGGTCGCAAAGACCGGGCGGCGGATGCAGATGTCTGGGAGTCCCATGACTGACCTCGATGCCTGGTGCTGCGCTTATTTGCTGGTGGCGGGCGGGGGGGCCGTCGCGGGCGCGCCGCCGCCGGCGGGTGCCGTCCCGGCGGCAGGCCCGGGGGGCGCGCCGCCCCGGCCCGGATCGGCGCCCGGTGCCTGGACCGAGCCCGGACCCGCGCCCGTGCCGCTGCCGCCCGGACCCGCGGGACGCCGGTTGGGATCGATCACGCGGACCTCCTGCCCATCGCGCTGCAGGCGCAGCTGGCCGGCCGAGACCACCTGGTCGCCCAGCGCCAGGCCGCTGGTCACCTCGACGCGACCGTCGCTGCGCAGCCCGGTCTCGACCACGGCTCGGCTCGCCTTGCCGTCCCGGATGCGCCACACGGAGGTGCTGCTGCCCTGGGGCATCAGCGCCTCCTCGGGGATCACGAGCGCGGCGGGGTTCTCGCGCAGTACCACCCGGGCCCGGGCATACATGCCGGTGCGCAGCGCGCCGTCCGGGTTGGGCAGCCTCCCGCGCGCGAGCAGCGAACGGCCGTTGGCGTCGATCTGGGCGTCGATGGCGTCGAGCGTCGCGGTGAAGGTCTTGCCCGGCAGCGAGTCGAAGGACAGCTGGATCAACTGCCCCCGACGGACACGCCCAAAGTAGCGCTCGGGCAGTCGCACGTCGACCTTCATGCTGGAGATGTCCTCGAGCACGGCGAGGTCGGCTCCGTCCTTGACGAAGTCCCCGGGGCCGACGTTGCGCAGGCCCATCACGCCGCTGAACGGCGCACGGATGTCGGTCTTGGCCAGGCGCGCCTCCGCGAGCTTGAGCTTCGCCTCCAGCACCGACAGGTTGGCCGCCGCCTGGTCCTTGGCGCTGGCCGACACGAAGTTGCGCTGGGCCAGCTCAGCGGTCCGCTCGTAGTTGGCGCGGGCCAGCGCGAGTTCGGCGCGGGCCTGCTCGACCTCGGCGGAAGACACCGATGCGTCGAGCGCGATCAGCACCGCACCGCGCGAGACGCGTGCGCCGTCGGTGAAGCCCACCCGCTCGATCCGGCCCGAGACCTCGGAGCGCAGCGTTACCGTCTCGTTGGCGCGCAGCGTGCCGACGGCGACCGCCTCCTCGACGAGCGCGCGCTGCTCGACCTTGACGACCTCCACGCCGACCGGGCCCCTCGGGCCGCCACCACCGCCGGGTGCGCCGCCCGGACCACCTCCGGATGCGCCGCCCGGTGCGCCTCCCGGTGCGCCGCCCGCCTTGCCTGGCCCTCCCGGCCCTCCCGGCCCGCCGGCCGTCGCGGGCGCGCTGCCCGACCCCTTGACCTCGAAGCCTGTGCCGGCCGGACGTTGCTGGGTGGTGTAGGCATACCAGCCCAGCCCGGCGAGGCCGACGGCGGCCAGCACGGAATACAGGATTTTGGTTTTCATGGGGCGGCGAGAGAGGTCCTTCGGAATCTAGCACAGCCCCCCTCCGGACGGTCGACAGGGGGCGCTAGACTGGCAGGCTCTCCCCCCGAGGCGGACGTTCCGCTCGCGCCATGCACCCAGCCCTCGCCCGAGACCCGGTCCGCGCCCTGTCGGCCTCCCGGATCCGAGAGGTCGCCAACGCCGCGATGGGCGCCACCGACGTGCTCGCCTTCTGGTTCGGCGAGCCCGACCGGCCCACGCCGCGGTTCATCGTCGACGCCGCCCACGCGGCGCTCGACGCCGGCGATACCTTCTACCTGCCCAACCTCGGCCTGCCCGAGCTGCGCGAGGCGCTCGCGGCCTACGTGGGCCGACTGCACGCCCTGGGCGGCACCCCCCTGCCCGCCGGGCGCATCGCGGTCACCAGCTCCGGCCTGTCGGCGCTCATGCTGGCGTCCCAGGCCCTGGTCTCACCGGGCGACCGGGTGGTCGCGGTCGTGCCGCTGTGGCCCAACCTGACCGCCATCTCGGGCGTGCTCGGCGCCGAGGTGGCCACGGTCCCGCTGTCGGTGGACCCCGTGCGCGGGCGATGGACGCTGGACCTCGACCGTCTGCTGGCGGCGCTGACGCCTGGCACGCGGATGCTGCTGCTCAACTCGCCGGGCAACCCGACCGGCTGGGTGATGCCGGCCGACGCCCAGCGCGCGGTGCTCGAGCACTGCCGGCGTCTCGGCATCTGGGTGCTGTCCGACGAGGCCTACGAGCGGCTGGTCTTCGACGGCAGCACGTGCGCGCCATCCTTCCTCGACCTCGCCGACCCGGCCGACCGGCTGGTCGTGGCCAACACCTTCTCCAAGACCTGGCAGATGACCGGCTGGCGGCTGGGCTGGCTGGTGATGCCCGAGCCGCTGACCGCGGACGTCGAGAAGCTGGTCGAGTTCAACACCTCGTGCGCGCCGGGCTTCGTGCAGCGGGCCGGCCTGGCGGCGGTCCGACAGGGCGAGCCCGAGACGCTGTCGTTCGTTGCAGACGTGCGCGCCGGCGCGCAGGCGCGGGTGACGGCGCTCGAGGCGGTGCCCGGCGTGCATCCGGTGGCCCCCGACGGCGCGATGTACGTGCTGCTGCGGGTCGAGGGCGAGCCGGACAGCCTTGCGCTCGCCAAGGCGCTGGTGCGCGAGGCGCGCCTGGGGCTCGCGCCGGGCGTCGCGTTCGGGCCGCAGTGCGAGGGCTACCTGCGGTGGTGCGTCGCACGCCCGCCGGCCGTGCTGCAGGAGGGCGCGCGGCGGCTGGCGCGCTACCTGGCCAGCCGCTGAGTCCGCAAGCCGGCGCGGCGCGCTCAGCGCCGGGCGGCCTCGCGCAGGGCCTCGTTGGCGAGCTGGTCGGCGCCCTCGTTGTGGGTATCGCCGTTGTGGCCGCGGACCCAGCGGACGCCGACGCGGCGCGCGTCGGCCACCGCGAACAGGCGCTTCCAGAGCTCGAGGTTGGCCACCGGCTCGTTCTTGGCGTTGCGCCAGCCCTTGCGCTCCCAGCCCTTGCGCCACTCGCTCAGGCCCTTGAGCACGTACTGGCTGTCGGACACCAGCTCGACCTCCGCGCCCTCCGGCACCCGCGACAGGCCCTCGATGGCGGCGGTGATCTCGGCGATCTGGTTGGTGCCGTGCCCGATGAAGCCGCGGGCGCGCTCGATCTTCTGCCCGTCGGGCGACAGGATCACCGCCCCCCAGGCGGCCGGACCGGGGTTGCTCGGGGCACAGGCCCCGTCGGTGTAGGTGACCCAGCGGCCCGCGACGGGCGGTGAAGGCGGAAGTGGCAGGCTCGTCATGGAGGAAGGTCAGGTGGTGTCGGCGCCCGCCGCGGAAGGAGCTTGATGAATCGTCGGGGAGGGATTGTAATCGTCCAGCTCGCCCGCGATGCAGCGATTCCCATCCACCGGGAGGTTCCATGCTCGAGCAACAGGTCGTCCGTTACCTCGAATCCCTGCGCAGTCGCCATCCGATGCCGGTGACCATCGCCCTCTGGGACGGCACCGAGGTGCCGCTCGGGGGCAGCCGCAAGGTCGGGATCCGCCTCAAGTCCACCCGCGCCGCGCGCTACCTGCTCAAGCCCTCGCTCGACGCGCTCGGCGAGGGTTACGTGGAGGGCCACCTCGACGTCGATGGGCGGATCGGCGACATCGTCGAGGTCGCCGAGGCTCTGGCGCGCGACGCCGCGCTCCCGGGCGCGGCGGCCGGGACGGCGGTGCGCGGCCGGCTGCCGGGCTGGCTCGGCAGGCACACCCGCCGCTCCGACCGCGAAGCGATCTCGTACCACTACGACGTCTCCAACGACTTCTACGCCGCGTGGCTCGACCCGCAGATGGTGTATTCGTGCGCGTACTTCGACGACCCGCAGCGCGACCTCGCCGCCGCGCAGGTCGCCAAGCTGGACCATGTGTGCCGCAAGCTTCGCCTGTCCCCCGGCGACACGCTGCTCGACATCGGCTGCGGCTGGGGCGCGATGGCGATGCACGCCGCGCGTCACCACGGCGCCCGGGTCACCGGCATCACGCTGTCGCAGAACCAGTTCGAGCTCGCCACGCGGCGGGTGCGCGACGCAGGCCTCCAGGAGCGCGTCGAGATCCGGCTGCAGGATTACCGGGACGTGCCCGGCGAATGCGTCTACGACCGGATCTCCTCGATCGGCATGTTCGAGCACGTCGGCCTGAAGCACCTCGGCGCCTACTTCGGCGCGGTGTACCGTCTGCTCAAGCCGGGCGGCGTGTGCATGAACCACGGCATCACCTCGGCCGACGCCGACAGCCGCAGCGTGGGGCTCGGCGCGGGCGACTTCATCGACCGCTACGTCTTTCCAGACGGCGAACTGCCGCACGTGTCGCTCGCGATCCGCGAGCTGTCGCAGGCCGGGCTCGAGCTGGTCGACGCGGAGTCGCTGCGCAGGCACTACGCGCTGACCCTGCGGCACTGGTCCGACGCGTTCGAGCAGCGGATCGACGCGCTCGAGGCGATGGCCGGCACGCAGCGCGCCCGCATCTGGCGGGTCTACCTGGCCGGCTGCGCGCACGCGTTCGACAAGGGCTGGATCAACATCTACCAGCTGCTGGCCGTGCGCAGCCCCGACGGCACGAACCCGCTGCCGCTGACCCGCGACTACATGTACGGCGCACCACGGCCTTGAGCGCCGCCTGGGACACCCGCCTCGTCGACACCCAGCCGGCGCCGCCGCGCGACCACAACCTGTGGCGCGACAACGCGCCGCTGCACGAGGCGCTGGCGCGCACGCCCGCCGGCTGGGCGACCGACTCGCTCGACGGCCTGGGCGGCGAGCTGGGCGGGCATGCGGCGCACGCGGCCGCCAACACGCTGCTCGGCGAGCTCGAGAACGGCGTGCAGTGCCCCGACCCGCAGCGCTCGGCGCGCTCGTGGCGCGGGGGTTTCCAGCCTGACGCGCCGCGGGCTCAGCCCGCGGGCTGGTCGGGCGGCAGGCCGCTGCGCTGCGCGCTCGGCACCGCGATCGCGCGGGGCGCCGCGGCACGCTTCCAGGCGGGTCCGATCAGGCGCATCCCGTGCACCCGCTTGATCGCCGAAACGATGTACACCGCGCCGCAGATCGGCCACCACCGATCACCCGCGCGCTCCATGAAGCGCGTTCGGTCGAGCCACAGCTGGGTGTGACAAGGCAGCCGGTAGCAGCCGTAGCGGGCACGCTCGGCCTCGAAGCCGAGGAGCTTGCACCAGTCGCGCAGCCGCGGCGCCGCGATGAAGTGCTCCTTGCGCGGCAAGAAGGGCTCGAGCAGCCAGCCCGGCGCGAGCTGGCGCGCACCCCACAGGCTCACCGGGTTGAAGCCGGTGACGACCAGCCTGCCCTCGGGGCGCAGTACGCGATCGACCTCGCGCAGCACCTGGTGCGGGTCGTGCGCGAACTCGAGCACGTGGGGCAGCACCACGAGGTCGATCGACTGGGTGACAAAGGGCAGCTCGCCGAAGTGCTCGACCCGGACCTGCGACACCGGCTGCTTGGCGAGCGACTCCTGCGGCAGCAGCGCGGCGATACGGTGCGGCATCCGGTTCGCACGCAGCGCGTCGATCTGGGGCGCGCCGCACTGGACGGCATGGAAGCCGAACACGTCGCCCACGGCGGCGTCGAGCTGGGCCTGCTCCCAGTCGAGCAGGTAGCGCCCGGGCGGCGACCCGAGCCAGCGGTGCCAGGCGTCGGGATCGGGGCCGTCGCCGCCGGACCCGCCCTCGCGGCCGGCGGCGGGGAGGGGCTGCGCCGGCGTCGGGCCCGTCGGGGCGCCGGCGTCGCCCGGGGCAATCGGTCCGTCGGCGGCGCCCGGCCCCACGGCCTCATCCGCGGGCGCAGACACCGCGGCGCCATCGGCGTCGCGGCCCGCGGGCACCGCGCACGACACGCGCGGCGCGGCTCCGGCGCCGGGGTCGGCGCCGGGTGCGTCCGGCCGCAGTGCCGGCCCGCCTATAATCGAGGGTCGTATCCGAAGCATGTCCGTTCCGCTCACGCTCCCAGGCAGATGTCCATGACCGTCAGCTCCGAGGCCCTGCCCGCCGGGCGATCCGGCGCGCCCGCGCCCCACGCGGCCATCGTGCCGGTACCGGCATTCGCCGACAACTATATCTGGCTGCTGCTCGACCGCGACGGGCGCCGCGCCGCGGTCGTCGATCCGGGCGATGCCGCGCCGGTGCTCGCCGCGCTGCGCGAGCGCGGGCTGGCGCTCGCAGCCGTGCTGGTCACCCACCACCACGCCGATCACGTCGGCGGGCTGCGGGCGCTGCGCGACGCGTTTCCGGGCGCCGTGGTCCACGGCCCGCGCAACCCGGCGATCGCCGGGATCGACAGGCGCTACGGCGCCGGCGACACGCTCGAACTGGACGGTTTCGAGGCCCGGTTCCGGGTGATCGAGGTGCCGGGCCATACGTTGGACCACATCGCCTGGTTCGCGGACTCGGTGGGCGCCGATCCGCGCCCCGTCCTCTTCTGCGGCGACACGCTGTTCGCGGGTGGCTGCGGCCGCCTGTTCGAGGGCACGCCCGCCCAGATGCTGGCGTCGTTGCGCCGCCTCGAGGCGCTGCCCGACGCCACGCTGGTCCACTGCGCCCACGAGTACACCGCGTCCAACCTGCGCTTCGCGCGGGCGGTCGAGCCCGGCAACGCGGCACTCGCCGACCGCGACCGTCAGGTGACGGCGCTGCGGGCCGCCGGCCGCTCGACCGTCCCCTCGACCCTCGCCGAGGAGCGTGCCACCAACCCGTTCCTGCGCTCGGGCACGCCCGAGGTTCGCAGCGCCGCGCACGCCCGGCTGGGCCATGCCGCGCACGACGATGTCGAGGTGTTCGCCGCCGTACGCGGGTGGAAGGACGTGTTTCGCGGCTGAAGCCCCCCAGCCCGGATCCGGCGCCGACCGGCGGACGCGCCTTGACCGGCGCCCAGCCCTCTCGTAGCATCCCGGCCACAGTCTTCTCCTCGTCAATCCATAGATTCAGGAAGTTCAATTGACCCAGAGTCCGTTCGGCGCGGTGCGCCTCTTGCTGCACACCGGGCTGGTCGGATTCGCGGCGCTGCTGAGCGGCTGCGCCGGCCTTGGGCCCACCGAGACCTCGAGCGGCGGCGCCGCGCCGGTCGCGCAACCTAAGCCCGCGAAGCCCGCGGCCGTGGTCGTGCCCTCGCCCGTCGCGGCGGCCAGACCGGCCCTGCCCGCGACGGCCGCGCCCGCGACGGCCTTGCCCGCGCCCGCGACAGCCGCCTTCCCGCCGCCCGTACCGGCAGCCGCCCCGGAGGCGGTGGTCGTGGTCGCACCGATGCCCACGTCCGCGCCGCAGCACCGCGACCTCTGGGACCGCATGCGTGCCGGCTTCGCGATGCCCGAGCTCGACTCGCAACTGGTGCAGGAGAAGGAGCGCTTCTACGCAGGCAAGCCCGAGACGCTGCAGCGGATGTTCTCGCGCGGCAACCGCTACCTCTATTACATCGTCGAGGAGGTCGAGAAGCGCGGCATGCCCACCGAGCTCGCGCTGCTGCCCTTCGTCGAGAGCGCGATGAACCCGGTCGCGTTGTCCTCGGCGCAGGCCGCCGGCCTGTGGCAGTTCATCCCCTCCACCGGCAGGCAGTACGATCTCTCGCAGAACTGGTGGGTCGACAACCGGCGCGACGTCGTCCAGTCGACCCGCGCGGCGCTCGACTACCTGCAGAAGATCTACGAGATGCACGACCGCGACTGGTTCCTCGCGCTGGCCTCCTACAACTGGGGCGAGAACGCGGTGGCGCGGGCGGTCAAGAACAACAGGGCGCGCGGCCTGCCCACCAACTACCTCAGCCTGTCGATGCCGGCCGAGACGCGCAACTACGTCCCCAAGCTGATCGCACTGAAGAACATCGTGCTGCGCTCGCGGGAATTCGGCGTCGCCCTGCCGGACATCCCCAACCGCCCCTACTTCGCCACGCTCGAGAAGACCCGCCCGATCGACCTGAAGCTGGCCGCCCAGTTCGCCGGCATGAGCGTCGACGAGTTCGTGGCGCTGAATCCGGCGCACAACCGGCCGGTGATCGCCGCCACGCGCAACAACCAGATCAAGCTGCCGGCCGACCGGGTCGACGGCTTCGTCGCCGCGATGGAGCGCCACGACCGCAACCTCCGCCCGATGGCGTCCTGGCAGCCCTATACGCTCAAGCCCGGCGAATCGATCGACGAGGTCGCACGGCGCGGCAGCGTCAGCGCCGCCGAGCTGCTGCAGGCCAACGGCCTGAAGTCAGGCCAGAAGATCCTCGCCGGCACCCAGGTCATCGCGCCGCAGGCGGTGGTGAAGGACGAGCGGCAGGTCGAGTCGTTCGAGGGACCCAGGGTCTACGAGCAGGTGTCGGTCGCGGCCGTCTACCACCGCGTCCAGAAGCGCGACACGCTGCCGGACGTCGCCCGCGAGTACGGCGTGCAGCTGACCCAGCTTCGCGCCTGGAATGGCGGTGTCAAGACCGCTACGGTGGGCAGCAGCCTGCTCGTGCGCCCGGCCAGCACGCAGACGGTACTGACGACGGCCAATGGCGTCAGGCAGGTGGTGGCGCGCGCCGAGCCGGCGTCGCCCGCAGCGGCGCGTGCGCCGGAGCCGGAGGCCGCGACGCCAGCGGTCCGACCCGCCGCCGGCAGGGCGCCGGCCGCAACAGCCCCGTTGGCCAAGGCCGCCCCCAAAGCGACCCCCAAGGCGGCCAAGCTCGCCCGTGCACCCGCCCCGCGCTCGCCAACGGTCAAGGCCGTCTACCAGCCGCCGCGCCCGCCGGCCGGCAAGGGGCCTTCTCGCGACGCCGCGCCCAAGCGCCCGCGCACCTGATCCGACCCGCCCGGGCGAGCCGCGGCAGCGGCGCCGCCCGGCCCATCGGACCGCGTCCCGCGGACCGCTGCCTCACCTAGACGCGCGGACGAGCCGGTGTGCGGACGAACGCAAGCAGGCGTCAGCCCTCGACCGCCGACAGCAGCGTGCGGGTGTAGTCCTCCTGCGGCGCGGCGAACAGCGCGAGCGTCTCGCCCGCCTCCACCACCCGACCGTCCTTCATCACGATCACCCGGTGCGCCATCGCGCGGATCACCGCGAGGTCGTGCGTGATGAACAGGTAGCTCAGCCCGTACTTGCGCTGCAGCCCGGCGAGCAGCTCGAGCACCTGCTGCTGCACCGACACATCGAGCGCCGAGGTGGGCTCGTCGAGCAGCAGCAGCCCGGCATCGGCACCCGGCGCGGCCGCTTCTTGCACGGCGTCCGGGCTGTTGACCACGACGATCGCGGCCCGCGCGATCGCGATCCGCTGGCGCTGCCCACCGGAGAACTCGTGCGGGTAGCGCTGCAGCGCCGAGCCGTCGAGGCCGACCTCCGCCAGCATCGCCTCGATCGCGCTACGGCGCGCGGGAGCCCTCAGGTCGGGCCGGTGCAGGCCCAGCCCTTCGCCGACGATCTGCTCGATCGTCATGCGCGGCGACAGCGCGTTGTAGGGATCCTGGAACACCACCTGCATCCGGCGGCGCAGCGGCCGCAGATCGGCCTGCGAACGGCTGTCGAGCCGCTCGCCGTCGAAGGTGATGCGGCCCGACGGGTCGCCGGCCGCGAGCCGCAGCAACGCCATGCCCAGCGTCGTCTTGCCCGAACCCGACTCGCCGACGATGCCCAGGGTTTCCCCGCGCGACAGCGTCACGTCGACGTCCTTCACCGCATCGAAGGGCTTGCGACCGAACACGCCCGACTTGAACCAGAAGCGGCAGCCCACGCCCTCCCCCGCCATCAGCACCGGCGCATCGGGCGGCAGCGGCGCCACCGAGCGGCGCGGGTGACTGTCGATCAGCCGGCGCGTGTACGGATCGCGGGGCGCCGAGAAGAGCTCGGCCGTGGGCGCGACCTCGAGCAGGCGGCCGTGGCGCATCACCCCCACCCGATCGGCGAAGCGGCGCACCAGCGGCAGGTCGTGGGTGATCAGCAGCACCGACATGCCGATGCGCCGCTGCAGGTCGTCGAGCAGCTCGACGATCTGGCGCTGGATCGTCACGTCGAGCGCGGTGGTGGGCTCGTCGGCGATCAGCAGCGCCGGGCTGCAGGCCAGCGCCATCGCGATCATCGCGCGCTGACGCTGGCCGCCGGACAGCTCGTGCGGGTAGCTGTCGACGCGCCGCTGCGGCTCGGGGATGCCGGTCAGCTCGAGCAGCTCGACGGCGCGCGCGCGGGCGGCGCCCCGGCCCATGCCCTCGTGCAGTGTCAGCGTCTCGCCGATCTGGTCGCCGATCGTGTAGAGCGGGTTCAGCGCGGTCATCGGCTCCTGGAAGATCATCGCGATCTCCTTGCCGCGCACGCCGCGCATCTCGTGCTCGGACAGCGTCGAGAGGTCGCGACCGCAGAAGCGCACGCGTCCGCCGATGCGGCCGTCGCCGGTGAGCCGCAGCAGCGCGAGCGCCGACATCGTCTTGCCCGAGCCCGACTCGCCGACCAGCGCGAACTTCTCGCCGCGGCCGATCACGAAGCTCACGTCGTCGACCGCGCGAACCGTGCCGCCCGCGCCGTCGAAGACCACGCTGAGGTCGTCGACCTGCAGCAGCGGGGCCGCGCCTGCCGGCGCGGGTAGGCCGGCCGCCGCCGGATCGGGGACGCTCGTCGGGTCAGCCACGGCGGGTGTCCAGCGCGGTGCGCAGCGCCTCGCCGATGAAGATCAACAGCATCAGCGTCCCCACCAGCACGCCGAAGGTCGACAGCGTGATCCACCAGGCATCGAGGTTGGCCTTGCCCTGCGCGAGAAGCTCGCCCAGGCTCGGCGTGGACGGCGGCACCCCCAGCCCGAGGAAGTCCAGGCTCGTGAGCGCGAGGATCGCGCCGCTCATGCGAAAGGGCAGGAAGGCGATGACCGGCGTGAGGCTGTTGGGAAGCACGTGGCGCCGGATGATCTGCCAGCTCGAGAGCCCGAGTGCGCGGGCAGCGGTCACGTACTCGAGGTTGCGGTTGCGCAGGAACTCGGCACGCACGTAGTCGGACAGGCCCATCCAGCCGAACAGCGACAGGATCACCAGCAGGATCAATACGCCCGGTTCGAACAGCGACGCGAAGATCAGCAGCAGGTACAACTCCGGCATCGAGCCCCAGATCTCGATGAAGCGCTGGAAGGCGAGATCGATCCTGCCACCGAAGTAGCCCTGCACGGCGCCGGTCAGCAGGCCGATCACCACGCCGATCACGGTGAGCGCCAGACCGAACAGCACCGATACCCGGAACCCGTAGATCAGTCGTGCCAGCACGTCGCGCCCGCGATCGTCGGTGCCCATCACGTTGACCGCCGATGGCGCGGCCGGATTGGGGCTGGGCGAGAAGTAGTTGATGGTGTCGAAGCGGTAGGGGTTGAGCGGATAGATCGCCCAGTTGCCGGGCTTCTGGAACTGGCTGCGGATGAAGGGATCGAGGTAGTCGGTCGGGGTCCGGAAATCGCCGCCGAACGCGGTTTCGGGATAGGTCTTCCAGAGCGGGAAGACGGTCCGCCCCTCGTAGTGCGCGATGATCGGGCGGTCGTTGGACAGCACCTCGGCGATGAGGCTCAGCGCGACCAGGGTCGCGAAGATCCATAGGCTCCACCAGCCGCGGCGATCGGAGCGGAAACGCCGCCACGCCCGGCGGGCGGGCGACAGCGACAGCGCCGCGGGCCCCGCAGCCGCGGGCCCCGCAGCCGCGGCCGGGCGCCGCGGATCGGGCGTATCGACCGGCGGCTGCTCCCCGCCCGGCAGCGTGACGGCGCTCATCGCGACGCCCCGAACTTCACGCGCGGGTCCACCCACACGTAGGCCAGGTCGGTGATCAGCTTGGTGAAGAGGCCGATCAGCGTGAACAGGAACAGCGTGCCCATCACCACCGGGTAGTCGCGCTTCATCACCGACTCGTAGGACAGCAGCCCCAACCCGTCGAGCGAGAACAGCGTCTCGATCAGCAGCGAGCCGGTGAAGAACGCGCCGATGAAGGCCGCGGGAAAGCCGGTGACCAGCGGGATCAGCGCGTTGCGGAACACGTGCTTGTAGAGCACGCGGCGCTCCGACAGCCCCTTGGCGCGCGCCGTCAGCACGTACTGCCGGCGGATCTCCTCGAGGAAGGTGTTCTTGGTCAGCATGGTGGTCACCGCGAAGCTGCCCACCACCATCGCGGTCACCGGCATCGCGATATGCCACAGGTAGTCCATCACCTTGCCGAGCGGCGACAGTGTCGCGAAGCCGTCGGAGGTCAGGCCCCGCAGCGGAAACAGCTGCCAGAAGCTGCCGCCGCCGAACAGCACCAGCAGCACCACGCCGAGCACGAAGCTCGGGATCGCGTAGCCGGCGAGGATCGCAGTGGAGGTGACGAGGTCGAAGCGGCTGCCGTGGCGCACCGCCTTGGCGATGCCCAGCGGAATGGACACGAGGTAGGAGATGAAGAAGGTCCACAGCCCCAGGCTGATCGAGACCGGCAGCTTCTCCTTGACCAGCGCCCACACGCTCTTGTGGTGGAAGTAGCTGGTGCCGAGGTCGAAGCGGGCGAAGCGCTTGATCATCTCCCAGAAGCGGATGTGCGCCGGCTGGTCGAATCCGTAGAGCTTGCGGATCTCCTCGAGCTTGGCCTGATCGACGCCCTGGCGCCCGCGGTAGGTGTTGTCGCTCTGGCTCACCTCGCCGCCGGTGCCGCGCCCGCGCATCTCCTGGATCAGCTGCTCGACCGGCCCGCCGGGCACGAACTGCATCACCGCGAAGGTGACCAGCAGGATGCCCAGCAAGGTGGGCACCATCAGCAGGATGCGCTTGACGACGTAGCCGAGCATGTCAGCGAGCTCCCGCCGCGGGCTTGCGCCACCAGGTCTTCAGCAGCCAGGCGGGCGCGGTGTAGTACCGCGGCAGCGTGGCGGGAAAGCCGAAGATGTCGCGGTAGGCGACGCGGTGCGTCGCCGAGTAAAAGTGCGGCACCAGGTACCAGCCATGGCGCAGCACGCGGTCGAGCGCGCGCGCCGCGTCCACCAGCTCCTCCCGGGTTTCGCTCTGCAGCAGGGTCGCGATCAGCGCGTCGACCGCGGGGTCGCGCACCCCCGCCACGTTGTCCGAGCCCTTCTCGTCGGCCGCGGCGGACGAGAAGCGCTCGAGCAGTTCGTTGCCCGGCGTCTGGCTCGCGGGATACGAGGTGACGGTCACGTCGAAGTCGAAGTCGTCGGTGCGCTTCTGGAACAGCACCGGATCGGTCACCCGCAGCTCGGCGCGGATGCCGAGCTTCTCGAGGTTGCGCGCCCAGGGCACCGCGATCCGCTCGAGCGCCTTGGAGTACGACAGCACCTCGAACGCGAAGGCCTCGCCGCGGGCGTTGCGCAGCACGCCCTCGCCGTCGACGTTCCAGCCCGCCTCGCGCAGCAGCGCGAGCGCGGTGCGAAGGTTCTCGCGCAGCGAGCGCGGCGCCACCGTGTCGGGGGGCACCGGCGCTTCGCCGAACACCGCCGGATCGAGCTTGGCGCGCAACGGCTCGAGCAGCGCGAGCTCGCCCGGGCCGGGCAGGCCCTTGGCCTCCATCTCGGAGTTGGTGAAGTAGCTCGGGCTGCGCAGGTACTGGCCGTAGAAGACCTGCCGGTTCATCCACTCGAAATCGAAGGCGTAGGCGAGCGCGAGGCGCACCCGGCGGTCGGCGAACTGCGGCCGGCGCGTGTTCATCGAGAAGCCCTGTATGCCCGCGCCGTTGAAGTGCGGGAACTCCCGCCTGATGATCTCGCCCGAGCGGTACTTGGGCCCGGCATGGCCGCGCGCCCAGTTCTTGGCGGAGTTCTCGAGGATCCAGTCGAACTGGCCGGCCTTGAAGCCCTCCAGGCGCGCCACCTCGTCCTTGAAGTAGGTGTAGGTGACCCGCTCGAAGTTGAACATGCCGCGCCGCACGGGCTGCTGGTCGGCCCAGTAGTCGGCACGCCGGACGAAGGCGATGGACCGGCCCCAGTCGGCCCGCTCCACGCGGTAGGGGCCGCTCGAGATCGGCGCGTCCTGCACGATCTGGTCGAAGGGCTTGCCGGCGCCCCACTTGCGCGAGAACACCGGCAGCGAGCCGAGGATCATGTGCAACTCGTGGTTGCGGCGCTTGAACTCGAAGCGGATGGTGCGATCGTCGGGTGTGACCACCGCCTTCACGTCGCCGTAGAGATTCCTGTAGCGCGGATGGGCCTGGCGGCTCATCAGCATGTCGAAGGAATGCTTGACGTCGGCGGCGAGCACAGGATCGCCGTCCGAGAAGCGCGCCTTCGGGTTGAGCCGGAAGGTGATCGACAGCCTGTCGGGCGCAAAGCTCATGCTCTCGGCGAGCAGGCCGTAGACCGAGAACGGCTCGTCGTCGGACTGCTCGGTCAGGGTGTCGAACATCAGCGCGCCCACGCCGGCGGCGACCACGCCCTTGAGCGTGAACGGGTTGAGCTTGTCGAAGGATCCGAAGCCGTCGAGGGTGAGCGTACCCCCGCGCGGCGCGGCGGGGTCGACGTAATCGAAGTGGCTGAATCCGGCCGGGTACCTGGGCTCGGCGCCCCAGGCCATGCCGTGGACGAAGGCCCCGCTGCTCCCGGGCGCAGCAGAGGCGGCAGACGGGGCGACGGCCGGGGCGCCTGAAGCGGTCGGGGCGGCAGCGGCAGGCGCCCCCGCCCCGCCGGGCACGGCTCCGGACGGCCCCGCCGCGACCGCAGACGCGCCGCCCGCGGCCGCCAGGACCAGCAGCGCCGCACTCAGTGCGCGGGTCAACCCTCGTGCGACAATCGTCATCGGAAAAATCATATCGGAGATTCGGGATGTTCCTGGCCGGCAAACGCATCCTCATCATGGGCTTGCTGTCGAATCGCTCGATCGCCTATGGCATCGCGCGGGCCTGCCGCGCGCAGGGCGCCGAGCTCGCCTTCACCTACCAGAACGACCGGTTCCGCGACCGGGTCACCGAAATGGCGGCCGATTTCGACTCCAAGGCCGTGTTCGCCTGCGACGTCGCCGACGACACGCAGATCGCCGCGGCGTTCGGTGCGCTCGGCGAACACTGGGACGGCCTCGACGGCGTCGCCCATGCGATCGCGTTCGCGCCCCGCGAGGCGATCGCCGGCGACTTCTTCGACGGCCTGTCGCGCGAGGCATTCCGCGTCGCGCACGACGTGTCGGCCTACAGCTTCGCGGCGGTCGCGGGCGCGGCGCGCCCGCTGATGGCCGGGCGCAACGGCGCGCTCGTCACCCTCTCCTACCTCGGCGCGGTGCGCTCGGTGCCGCACTACAACGTGATGGGCATGGCCAAGGCCTCCCTCGAGGCCAGCGTGCGCTACATGGCGTCGAGCCTCGGCCCGCACGGGACGCGGGTCAACGCGATCTCGGCCGGCGCGATCAAGACGCTCGCCGCCTCGGGCATCAAGGGCTTCTCCAAGCTGCTCGACTACACCGAGCAGCACGCGCCGCTGCGCCGCAACGTGTCCATCGACGAAGTCGGCAATACCGCCGCCTTCCTGATGTCCGACCTCTCCTCCGGCATCACCGGCCAGATCACCTACGTGGACGCCGGCTTCTCGATCGGCAGCGGGATGCCCGCGGTCGACTGACGGGCGAGGGCCCGGGCGCGCGGGCCCGCGCAGGGCGCGCGCGGCGCTCAGGGCTCGAGGCCCGGCGGCGCGGTCGACGCGCGCAGCGCCGGCATCGCCTGGGCCCGCCTGGCCAGCCACCAGCCGTACTGGGCCGGCACCGACTCGAAGGGATCGACGCCGAGCTTGGCGGCGGCGTCCATCGCCCAGTTGGGGTTCCACAGCATCTCGCGCGCCAGCGCGACCAGGTCCGCATCGCCCGATTGCAGGATCCGCTCGGCCTGGTCGGCATGCACGATCAGCCCGACAGCCATCGCGCGCAGGCCGGCCTCGCGCTGGATCGCGCGCGCGAACGGCACCTGGTAGCCGTATCCGATCGGTGCGCTCGAGACCGGGCGCGCGGTGATGCCGCCCGCGCTGCAGTCGATGACGTCGACGCCGCGGGCGGCCAGCAGACGCGCAAGCACGACGCTGTCGGCCGGGCTCCAGCCGGCGTCGTCGTCGACCGACAGCCGCACGAACAGGGGCTTGTGCGCCGGCCAGCTCGCCCGCACGCATTCGGCGACCTCGAGCGCGAAGCGCATGCGCTTCTCCGGGCTGCCGCCGTAGGCGTCGGTGCGCAGGTTGGCGGCGGGCGACAGGAACTCGTGCAGCAGGAAGCCGTGGGCGCCGTGGATCTCGACCATGTCGAAGCCGGCGGCGTCCGCGCGCGCGGCTGCCCTGCCCCAGGCCTCGACCACCCTGCGGATCTCGGCCACGGTCAGCGCCCGCGGTACCGGCGAGCGCTCGTCGGCGGCGAGCGCGCTCGGGGCGACCAGCTCCCAGTCGACCCAGTCCGCGATCGCGGCGCTGCGCTCGAGCGGCCGCCCGCCCTCCCAGGGCCGCCCGGTGCGCGCCTTGCGCCCGGAGTGCCCGAGCTGGATGCCGCTGGCAGCGCCGCAGTCGCGGATCAGGTCGGCCACGCGGCGCAGCCCGGGCACGAAGGCATCGTCCCACAGGCCCAGGTCACCGACGGTGCCGCAGCCGCGCCGCTCGATCTTGGTCGACTCGACGATCACCAGCCCCGCGCCGCCGGCCGCGTAGCGCCCCGCATTCATCAGGTGCCAGTCGATGACGTGGCCGTCGCGCCCGGAGTACTGGTGCATCGGCGCGACGACGACGCGGTTCTTGAGCGTCAGCCCGCGCAGCGCGAGCGGGGTGAACAGCAGCGGCAGGGTCATGGCGAGTTCCGGGCCGTGCAGGCGGGCCTGCGGATGCCGCATTGTGCACGCGGCAGCGCCCGGATCGGGGCGGATGCGGCTGGACACGCGTGCTGCGGGGGCGGCACACTGGTACGGGCCGCCCGCCAGGCGCGCCGATCCGCATCGATTCCCGAGAACCGAGGAGACCCATTCCATGCGTCATGCCGCGCTGTCCGTCGTCTTCGTCTCCGCCCTGCTCGCCGGCTGCGCCGCGCTGCAGCCCGAGGCCGCCACCTGCCCCACCGACGCCCAGGTCGCGGACATGATGCGCCAGTACGCGGCGATGCAGCCGGTGCCCAATCCGCCCGACTCGATGACCATCGAGGGCGCACTCTGCGGGCGCGACAAGTTCAATCGTGCCCTCGCGCGCGAATACGGGCCGGTGGTCGGCTACAAGGCCGGCCTCACCAACAGCGCGGTGCAGAAGCGCTTCAACTATCCGGCGCCGGTGCGCGGCACGCTCTACCAGAACATGATCCTGCGCAACGGCAGCGAGGTGTCGGCGCGCTTCGGTGCTCGGCCGCTGTTCGAGGCCGACCTGATCGCGGTGGTGGGCAGCGCCGCCATCCACGACGCGACGACGCCGCTCGAGGTGCTGGCCTCGCTGCGCGAGATCCGGCCCTTCATCGAGCTGCCCGACCTGGTGCTGCAGGACCCCAGCAAGATCGGCGGCCCGGCGATCAACCTGATCAACGTCGGCGCGCGCCTGGGCGTGATGGGCGCCGCGATCCCGGCGAGCGCCGACCCGAGGCTCTCGGACGCGCTGCGGGACATGACGGTCAGGCTGGTGGATGGCACCGGCAAGGAGCTCGACTCGGGCAAGGGCTCGGCGATCCTCGAGCATCCGCTGAACGCGGTGATCTGGCTCGCGGCCGACCTGAAGAAATCGGGCATCGTGCTCAAGCCGGGCGACCTGCTGTCGCTCGGCTCGTTCTCGCGGCTGCTGCCGCCCCAGCCGGGGCAGACGGTCAGCGCGGTCTACGAAGGGCTGCCGGGCAATCCGTCGGTGACGGTCCGGTTCAAGTGACCGGACGCGCCGCCGGGCGCGCCCGGCGCCCGCGAGACGTGGCCTCAGGCGCCGACCTCGACCAGCGGCTCGCCCTCGGCGAGTTGGCCCACCACCGCCGCGTGCTCGAAGCCGTCGCGCCGGAACACCGTTAGCACCTGCTCGACGCAATCGGGATGGCAGGCCACCAGCAGGCCGCCGCTCGTCTGCGGGTCGGTCAGCAGCGCCTGCTCGAGCGGCCCGATCGAGGGCGCCAGGCGCACGTCCTGGCCGTAGCCCGCAAAGTTGCGCGCGGACGCACCGGTGACGTGGCCGGCCTCGGCGAGCGCGCGCACGCCCTCGATCAGCGGCAGCTTCGACCACGACAGCCTGGCGGTGAGGCGCGCGCCACGCGCGATCTCGAGCGTGTGGCCCAGCAGCCCGAAGCCGGTGACGTCGGTCAGCGCGTGCACGCCCTCCAGGTCGGCCAGGCTGCGGCCCGGCGTGTTCAGCTTGGTGGTGGCGGCGATCATCGCGGCATAGCCCTCGGCCGACAGCTTCTCCTTCTTGAGCGCGGCCGAGAGCACGCCCACCCCGATCGGCTTGCCCAGGATCAGCACGTCGCCGGCGCGCGCGCCTGAGTTCTTCTTGATCTTCTTCGGATGCACGAGGCCGAGCACCACCAGGCCGTAGATCGGCTCGACGGAGTCGATGGTGTGGCCGCCGGCGATCGGGATACCCGCCGCCGCGCAGACCGATTCGCCGCCCTCGAGGATGCGGCCGATGGTCTCGACCGGCAGCCGGTCGATGGGCATGCCGACCAGCGCCAGCGCCATGATCGGGGTGCCGCCCATCGCATAGACGTCGGAGATCGCGTTGGTCGCGGCGATGCGCCCGAAGTCGTACGGATCGTCGACGATCGGCATGAAGAAGTCGGTGGTTGCGATCAGCGCCTGCTCGTCGTTGAGCTGGTAGACGGCGGCGTCGTCGGCCGTCTCGATGCCCACCAGCAGCTGCGGCGGCACCGGCAGCTTGTTGGTGTTGCGCAGGATGTCGGCGAGCACGCCCGGGGCGATCTTGCAGCCGCAGCCGCCGCCGTGCGAGAAGGACGTGAGCCGGACGGGACCGGGGGAGACGGGTGCGTTCATGGGGAGGACCTCCGGAAATGGCCAGCGAGCAGATTATGCGCGAGGCGCCGGACGGCGGCCCGCTCCAGGGACGGCGCGAATCGCGGCGCACGGGCCGCGCAGTGCGCGCCAAGCGCCTCGAGAAAGGCCGGCTCGGCCTGGCAGCGCGCGATCAGCGCGGCCAGCGCGGCGTCGTCACCGACCGGGAAGTAGCCCGGGTAATCGTCGCCGAGCATGCCCACCGAGCCGGGGATCCGCGAGGCCAGCACGGGCACACCGCAGGTCACGGCCTCGATCAGCACGTTGGCGCCTCCCTCCATCAGCGAGGGCAGCAGCAGCACGCGGCCGCGCCGGATCAGCTGGCGCGTGGCGGCATGGCCGAGCGGGCCGCGCGGCTCGATGCGCGCATCCGCCCGCGCCGCCCGCAGGAAGGGCTCGCCGCAGGCTGGATCGCGGGCGTCGCCGACCTGCACCAGGCGCAGCGCCGGGTCTGGCAGGCGGGCCAGCGCGCGGGCAGCCGTCAGCGGATCCTTCTCGGGGCGCAGGTGCCCCACCAGCAGGAGGTCGACGGTGCGCCGGCGCGGGCGCCCGGCCCGCAGGCTGGGGGCCGACTGGAAGATCACCTCGGTCCGCGCGCGCAGCGCCGGGTCCAGCTCGTGCGGGCCGCGCTCCTGCAGGCACACGATCCGGTCGGCGAGGGCGAGCGAGCGGCGCGCGGCGGCATCGGTCCGGATGTCGCGGTACAGGTCGGTCCCGGTGAGCACCAGGGCGAGCGGGCGCCCCGTGGCCGCCCAGCGCTCGATGGCACCGGCCGAGCGCCGCGCGTGCAGTGCGATCATCACGTCCGGCTTGGCCTGCGGGTCGCCACCGAAGCCGTCGCCGGGCCGCCAGTCGCGGCTGATCGCGACACGGTGCCCGGCCGCGAGGAAGCGGCGCCAGCGCGATGCCGTCTGCCAGTTGCCGTTGTTGGCGTCGGCCAGCGCAGGCGAGACGATGAGCACGGCCGCAGGCGGGCGATGCGCAGGCGCCGTCATGAGACGATCGGACGCACGACACAGGGGCGCGATGAAGGCAACGGACGGTCAGGCATGTGGAGCGGGCCGATGAGGCGGGCCGGACGGTCGGAGCTCGCCGACGCGCTGGTCGAGACGCGCGATTCTACGTGGCGGCTGCTGGACGCGCTCGAGCCTGCGCAGTGGCAGGTGCCCTACGAGCGCAACCTGAACCCGCCGCTGTGGGAGATCGGGCACGTCGGCTGGTTCCAGGAGCAATGGTGCCTGCGTCAGCCCGGCCGCGCGGGCGGCGCCGCGGCGCCCTCCCTGCTCGAGGGCGCCGACCGCTGGTTCGACTCCAGCCGCGTCGCGCACGCCGAACGCTGGACACTCGACCTGCCGCCCGCCGCGCGGATCCGGGAGTGGCTAGACACGGTGCTGCACGCCTCGGTCGAGCGCCTTCGCGGATTGCCGGACGGCGACTCCGCCACCTACTGGCACCGGCTCGCGCTGTTCCATGAGCAGTTCCACATCGAGGCGTTCGCCTACACCTGGCATGCGCTCGGTTATCGCCAACCGGGCCAGGCGTGGGCGCCGCCCGCAGCGATGCAACTGCATCCGGACGTCGTCCTGGCCGGCGGCCCGCTGCTGCTCGGCTCGCCGCCGGATGACGGCTTCGTGTTCGACAACGAGAAGTGGGCCCACCCGGTCCAGGTCGCGCCCTTCGAGGTCTCGCTGCAACTGGTCACCAACAGCGAGTTTCTCCAGTTCGTCGAGGATGGCGGCTACCGGCGCCCGCAGCTGTGGTCGCCCGATGCGTTCGCGCGGCTGCAGGCCTCGGGACGCACCGCCCCGGCCGCCTGGCGGTGCGTCGGCAGCCGCTGGCAGATGCGCTGGTTCGACCGCTGGATCCCGATCGAGCCCTATGCCCCGGTGCTGGGGGTCGATGCCTTCGAGGCGCAGGCATGGTGCAGCTGGTCGGGCCGACGGCTGCCGACCGAGGCCGAGTGGGAGTTCGCGGCGCTGAGCCGCGATGACTTCGAGTGGGGCGACGCGGTGTGGGAGTGGACGTCGTCGGCATTCGCGCCCTACCCCGGTTTCTCGGCCGACCCTTACCGGGACTACTCCGAGCCGTGGTTCCACACCCACCGGGTCGTGCGCGGCGGGTCCTTCGCGACGCCGCGCGGCCTGATCGACCCGAAGCTGCGCAATTTCTACCTGCCCGAGCGCGGCGACATCTTCGTCGGGTTCAGGTCCTGCGCTTCGCGCTGAGGTTACGGGACCGGACCCGGGCCGGGCCCGGGCGGCGGCGCGGCTACACTCGGTCCCATGCACGTCACCCTGCCGTCGGGCATCCGCATCGAGTACGAGGTCGCAGGCGCGCCGGGCGCGCCGGTCATCCTGCTGATCATGGGACTGGGCATGCAGCTCACCGCCTGGCCGCCCGCCTTCGTCGACGGCCTGGTCGCACGCGGCTACCGGGTCGTCAGGCTGGACAACCGGGACATCGGGCTGTCCGGCCGGTTCGCGGCGGCCAGGCCGGTCGACCTGCGCGGCGCGGCGGTGAAGTCGATGCTCGGCTTCAAGGTCAAGCCGCCCTACACGCTCGAGGACATGGCCGGCGACGCCCTCGGGTTGCTGGATGCGCTGCGGGTCGCGAGCGCCCACGTGGTGGGCGTGTCGATGGGCGGCATGATCGCGCAGGTACTGGCCGCGGGGTGGCCCGCGCGGGTCGCGTCGCTGACCTCGATGATGTCCTCGAGCGGCGCGATGCGGTTCAACTTCCACGTGTCGCCAGCCACGCGCGCGCTGCTCACGCCGCCACCGCGCGACGCCGACGAGGAGCGGCTGCTCGACCACATCGAGCGGATCTGGATGCTGATCGGCAGCCCCGGCCTGCAGGAGCCGCGGGAGGTGCTTCGCGATCGCCTTCGCAACAGCATGCGGCGCGCCTACAACCCGGCCGGCGTCGCCCGCCAGATGCTGGCGATCATGGCGAGCGGCGACCGCCGGCCGCTGCTGCGACGGATCGTGGCGCCCACGCTGGTGATCCATGGCGAGCGCGACCCGCTGATCCCGATCGCGGCGGGCCGCGACACCGCGGCGCACGTGCCGGGCGCTGTGTTCCGCGCGATCCCCGGGATGGGCCACGACCTGCCGGGCCCGCTGCTGCCGGGCCTGGTCGAGGCCATCGCCGCGCACTGCAACGCAGCGTCGGCGCCGCGCGCCTGAGGCGGCCCGCCGGCCGCTCAGCCCGCTGGCGCGGCGTGGATGACCGCGAACCAGCCCTTCGGATCGGTCCAGTGCGCCGTCGGCGCGAAGCCCGCGGCGCGCAGCAACGCCTCGAAGTCCGCAAGGCGGTACTTGTGCGACCACTCGGTCAGGATCCGCTCGCCCGGCTCGAAGCGGCGCTCGCGCCCGGGCCATCGCACCGTGGTCGCGCACCGCGCCTCGAGGTGCATCTCGATGCGGCTCGACGTCTCGTCGAGGAACGCGACGTGCCGCCACTGCGCGACGTCGAAGTCGCTGCACAACTGCCGGTTCACGTGGTGCAGCACGTTCAGGTCGAAGGCCGCGGTGACGCCCAGCGCGTCGTCGTACGCGGGCTCGACCACCGATGCCGGCTTGGCGAGATCCACGCCGATCAGCAGCCCGCCCTGCGGGTCGATACAGGCCCGCACCCGCGACAGGAACGCGACCGCGTCGGCCGGCGCGAAGTTGCCGATGCTCGAGCCCGGGTAGAGGACCACGCGGCGCTCGGCACGCACGGCGTCAGGCAGCCAGACCTCCGTGGTGAAGTCGATGCCCACGCCGATCATGTCGAGCTCCGGGTGCCAGCGCTGCAGGTCCTCCAGCGCCCGCGCGACGAAGGCCGTGGAGATGTCGACCGCGACGTACTGCGCGGGCGCGAGCGCGTCGAACAGGCGCGCCGCCTTGCCGCAGTCGCCTGCCCCGAGGTCGATCAGCGTGGCGCCCTGCCCGACCGCGGCGGCGATCGCGGCGCGATGCGCATCGTGGATCGACGCCTCGGTCCGGGTGGGGTAGTACTCCGGCAGCTCGCAGATCGCGGTGAACAACGCAGACCCCAGCCGGTCGTAGAAATGCTTCGGGGCGATGCTCGCGGGGCTTGCCGACAGCCCCCGGTCGAGCTCCGCGACGCTGCCCTCGGCGCGCGCGGCCACGCGGTCGAAGAAGCGCGGCCGTCGGGGGGCCGGCGGGGCGACGCCAGGGGACTCGGGGGAGGCTGACATGCGTGGGGACGGCTCGGCGGGTGAAGGATGCGGGGCACGACCTCCTGAAGGGTTTCGGGCCACCCGTCTATCATAGGCGCCTGCCTCCCGAGCCCGTCCGCCGACCCGCGGCCCCGCTTCGCCGAGGCGCTCCAAAGGAAGCCCGATGCCCGACGCCGTCGCGCCACCCGCGGACGGGCGGCGTTCCGACACCCTGCCCGACGCACCCGCAGGGCCACCGCCCGGCGCCGATGCGCCCATGCTCGAGCTGGCCGGCCTGCACAAGCGCTTCGGGCCCGAGCGCGAGGTGCTCGCAGGCATCGACATGCGGCTGCACGCCGGTGAACGGGTCGCGCTGCTCGGTGAGTCGGGCGTGGGCAAGTCCACCCTGCTGAACCTGATCGCCGGGCTCGAGCGGCCCGATGCGGGCGAGATCCGCCTGGCCGGCCAGCCGGTGCACGCGCTGTCCGAGGACGCGGCGGCCGTGCTGCGCGCCCGCGAGATCGGCTTCGTGTTCCAGGCCTTCCATCTGCTGGCGCACCTGCGGCTGTGGCAGAACGTCGCGATCCCGCTGCTGCTCAACCACTGCGGCGCGCGCGAGGCGCGCGAGCGGGCCGAGGCGATGCTCGGCCAGGTGGGCCTGCGCGACCGCGCGGGCGCCCTGCCCCGCGAGCTGTCGGGCGGCGAGCAGCAGCGCGTGGCGCTGGCCCGCGCGCTGGTCCACCGGCCACGGCTGATCCTCGCCGACGAGCCAACCGGCAACCTCGACCCGGGCACCGCCGGGCGCGCGCTCGCGCTGATCGACGAGCAGGTGCGCGCACACGGCGCGGCGCTGCTGATGGTCACGCATTCGGCACAGGCCGCAGCGATCGCGCAGCGCCGGCTGCGACTCACCCCGTCGGGGCTGCGGGAGGAAGCGGTATGAGCGCCCCGCCCGCCCGTGCGCCGTCCGCGGTCCCGGGCAGCCGCTGGTGGCCGGATGCCGCGACCCGCCAGTGGTGGCGGTGGCTCTCGATGGGGCAGCTGCGCGCGGCACCCGGGCGCGCGGCGGTGTCGGTCATGGCGGTGGCGATCGGGGTCGCGCTCGCGCTCGCGATCCACCTTGTCAACGCGTCGGCGCTGGAGGAATTCCGCCAGGCGATCGCGACGGTGAACGGCGAGGCGCACGCGCAGCTGCGGGCGCGCGGCGAGGCCTTCGACGAGGCGGCCTGGGCACGGCTCGCCGATCCGCCGATCGCCGGCGTGGCGGCACTCAGCGCGGTGATCGAGACCGACGTGGCGGTGGCGCCCGCGGCGGCGCAGGACAGCACGAGCGCGGCCCCGGCACGGCCGCGCACGCTGCGCATCGTCGCGCTCGACCCGTTCGCGGCGGCTGCGGTGACGCCGGCGCTGCTGCCGCAGGCCGAGGCGTCGGGCGGCTCCGGCTCGGCGCTCTTCGATCCGGACGCGGTGTTCCTGTCGCAGGCGGCGCTCGAGGCCTTCGGGGTGGCCGTGGGTCACACGCTGTTGTTGCGGGTGGGCCTCGACGTGGTGCCGCTTCGCGTCGCGGGCACGGTTCCGGGCGCCGCCCCCGGCCAACGGCTCGCGGTGATGGACCTCGGCAGCGCGCAGTGGCGCCTTGGCTGGCTCGGGCGCCTGTCGCGCATCGATCTGCGCCTGGCGGAGGGCGCCGACGCCGAGGCGGTCCGCCGCGAGGTCGAGTCGCGCATGCCGAGCGACGCCGTGTGGAGCACGCCGCGCGCGGCCGAGCAGCGGATGTCCAACGTGTCGCGCGCCTACCGGGTCAACCTCAACGTGCTCGCACTGGTGGCGCTCTTCACCGGGGCCTTCCTGGTGTTTGCCACGATGGCACTGTCGGTGGTGCGCCAGCAGGGCGAGCTCGCCCTGCTGGGCGTGCTGGGCGCGTCGCGCCGCGCACGGCTCGGCGCGGTGCTCGCGCAGGGCGTCGCCCTGGGCGCCGCGGGCGCGGTGCTCGGCACGGCGCTCGGCGTGGCGCTCGCTGCCGGGCTGCTCGCGGCCGTGGGCGGGGACCTCGGCGGGGGCTATTTCAGCGGCACGCGCCCGCCGCTGGCGCTCGATGCGCTCACGCTCGCGGGCTTCGCGGCGCTTGGCCTGGCGGTGGGCGTGCTCGGCGCCATCCTGCCGGCCTGGGCGGCGGCCAGGGCGGCGCCGGCACGCGCGCTGCGCAGCGGCAGCGCCGAGGACACGCTGGCCGGGCTGGCACGCTGGCGCTGGGCCCTTGCGCTCGCGGTGGCCGGCGCCCTGCTGCTGGCCGCGCCGCCGATCGGCGGGCTCCCGATCGCCGCCTACCTCGCGATCGCGGCGTGGCTGGTGGCGGGCATCGCCTGCGTGCCGCTGATCACGCAGGCGCTGGGCCGCGGTCTTGCGCGCATCGCCGATCGGGCGCTGTGGCACCGGCCGGCAGCGTGGCTCGCGACGACGCGCATCGCACAGTCGCCCGGCACGGTCGCCGCGGCGCTGGCCGGCGTCGTCGCGAGCTTCGCGCTCAGCTCGGCGATGGCGATCATGGTGAGCAGTTTCCGCATCTCGGTGGCCGACTGGCTGGAAGCGGTGCTCCCTGCCGACGTCTACGCACGCGCCCCGTCTGCGGCCGGCGCGCCGCTCGACGACGCGCTGCAGCGCGCCATCATCGGGGCCCCGGGCGTCGCGCGCGCGGAGTTCCTGCGCAGCGTCGAGCTGACGCTCGATGCGCAGCGCCCGCCCGTGGCGCTGCTGGTGCGCGACCTCGATCCGGCGCGGCCGCAGCGTCAGCTGCCGATGACCGGCGAGTCCCTGCCCGCGCCGCGCGGCGCGGTCCCGGTCTGGATCTCCGAGCCGATGCTCGACCGGTACCGGATGCGCCCCGGCGACCTGATCGAGCTGCCGGTGGGCACCGCGCCGGCCGCGGGCGACGCGCCGCGCTTCTTCGTGGCCGGCGTCTGGCGCGACTACGCGCGCCAGCACGGCGCGCTCGCGATCGACGCGCGCGACTGGCGCCGGCTGACCGGACAGGCAGGGGCCTCCGACGTCGCGCTGTGGCTCGCACCCGGCACGACGCCCGAGGCGCTGATCGCCACCCTCGGCCGGCAGGCGCCCGCGCTCGCAGCCCTGGAGTGGCGCACCGCCTCCGAGATCCGCGCGCTCTCCCTGCGGATCTTCGACCGCAGCTTCGCGGTCACCTATGCGCTGGAGGCGATCGCGATCCTGGTCGGGCTGTTCGGCGTGGCCGCCGCCTGCGCGGGGGAGGCGCTGGCCCGGGCGCGCGAGTTCGGGATGCTGCGGCACCTCGGCGTACGGCGCCGGCAGATCGCCGGCCAGCTCGCCCTGGAGTCGGCCTTCGGGGTCGCCGTGGCGGTGGCGTGGGGTGGCGTCATCGGCGCGGCAATCGGGCTGGTGCTCATCGAACGGGTCAACCCGCAGTCCTTCCACTGGACGATGCAGGTGCATTGGCCGCTGGGCCTGCTCGCGGCGAGCGGCGCGCTGCTGATCGCCGCGGCCGTGATCGCCGCGCTGCTCGCCGCGCGCAGCGCGCTCGGCACCGGCCCGCTCGCCGCGGTCCGGCAGGACTGGTGATGCACCGCCCGCGCCGCCGCCTGCTGCGCCGCCTCGCCGCGGGCTGGAGCGCGCTGTGCGCAGCCGGCGCGGCGTCGTCCGCAGCCGCCCCGGGCAGCCCCTTGCCCGAGGGGCGGCTCGGCACAGGACAGCCGGCGCCCGGCACGCCGGCCTGGGACCCGGTCACCGCGCAGCCCCCGATGGCCTTTCCCGCCGACCATGGCGCCCACCCGGGCCACCGCACCGAGTGGTGGTACGCAACCGGCTGGCTCAGGCGCCCGGACGCGGCCGACGCCGGCTTCCAGGTCACCTTCTTCCGGAGCCGGACCGCCCATCCGGACGCCAACCCGAGCCGCTTCGCGCCGCGCCAGCTGGTGCTCGCGCATGCGGCGCTCGCGCTGCCCGAGCGCGGTCGCCTGCTGCACGCCGAGCGCTCGGCGCGCGCGGGCTTCGAGCTGGCGGGCGCGGCCACCGGCGACACCCGCGTGTGGATCGGCGCGGGTGCAGGCGCCTGGTCGCTCGCGCGGGACGCCGCATCCGGCGCGTACCGCGCCCTGATCGCGTCGCGCGAACTCGCCCTGGACCTCGCGATGCAGCCGGGCGGGCCGCCGCTGCTGCAGGGCGATGCCGGCTACTCGCGCAAGGGTCCCGGCCCGATGCAGGCGAGCCGCTACTACAGCCGCCCGCAGCTCGCCGTGTCGGGCAGCATCCGCGCCGGCACGACCGAGACCCGCGTCGAGGGCAGCGCCTGGTTCGACCATGAATGGTCCAGCGAGATCCTCGACGACACCGCCGCCGGCTGGGACTGGATCGGCATCAACCTCGACGACGGCGGCGCGCTGATGGCCTTCCGGGTCCGCGGCCGCGACGGCAGCGAGTCGTGGCGTGACGCGACGCTGCGCGAAGGCGCGGGCGGCCCGGCGCGCACCGGCCTGAAGCCCGAATTCGAGCCACTGCGCACCTGGCGCTCGGCGCGCACCGGCGCACGCTGGCCGGTGTCGATGCGGGTGCGCGTGGGCGGACGCGACATCGTGCTCGAGCCGCTCTTCGACGATCAGGAGCTCGATGCGCGCGGCAGCACCGGCACCACCTACTGGGAGGGCGCGGTCACCGCGCTGGAGGGCGGTCGGCGGGTCGGCCGCGGCTACCTCGAGCTCACCGGCTACGCCGGCGCGATCCGCTTCTAGCGCGCCCGCCGGCTGGCCGGCCCGTAGAATGCCGGGATGAACGAACGCATCCGGCTCGGCCGAACCGACATCGAGGTCCCGCGCATCTGCCTCGGCACGATGACCTTCGGCCAGCAGAACGACGCGGCCCAGGCGCACGCGCAGCTCGACCATGCACTCGAGCACGGCATCGACTTCGTCGACACCGCAGAGATGTACCCGATACCAGTCCGCGCCGAGACCTTCGGCGCCACCGAGCGCATCGTCGGCGAGTGGCTCGCGCGCGGGCCGCGCGACCGCGTGACCCTGGCCAGCAAGGTGGCCGGACCCGGGCGCGGCATGCACTGGATCCGCAGCGGAACCCGCGAGCCGCTCGAGCCGCTGTTCAGGCAGGACGTCGTCCTCGCCTGCGAGGCCAGTCTCGCCCGACTGCGCACCGATCGCATCGACCTCTACCAGATCCACTGGCCGGCACGCAACGTGCCGCTGTTCGGCGCGAGCCGCTTCGACCCGTCCAAGGACGAGCCTTGTGCGGCGATCCAGGAGACCCTCGAAGGCCTCGTGCGGCTCGTGCGCGATGGCAAGGTGCGCGCGATCGGGGTGTCCAACGAGACGCCCTGGGGCGTGTGCGAATGGACCCGCCTCGCGCAGCAGTACTCGCTGCCGCGCATCGCCACCATCCAGAACGTCTACAACCTCGCATCGCGCGAGTTCGACACCGCGCTGGCCGAGGCCTGCCATCGCGAGCAGGTCTCGCTGCTCGCCTACAGCCCGCTCGCCTTCGGCATGCTGACCGGCAAGTACCTCGAGGGCGCCCGGCCCGCGGGCGCGCGCCTGACGCTGTTCGGCGACAAGTGGCCGCGCTACGCCAGGCCGCAGCTGGCCGAGGCGGCGGCCCGGTACGCCTCGATCGCACGCGAGGCCGGCCTCACCCCGACCCGCCTGGCGATGGCGTTCTGCCTGGGCAGCCCGTTCGTCGCGTCGACCATCGTGGGCGCCACCAGCGTCGCGCAGCTCGACGAGCTGCTCGCCGCCCGCGCGACCACGCTGTCGCCCGACACGCTGGCCGCCATCGACCTGGTCCACGCGGCGCTCGTCAACCCCGCGCGCTGAGGGGCCGGCGCCGCATCGCCCCGTCGGGTGACGGTCGCGCAGGCGGCGCTCGCACAATCGCGGCTTGCCGCCGGCGGCCCGACGCGCGACAGTATCGGCGGGTCGCCCGAGTACGGGGCCCAGCCCCCTCGTCCACGCAGGTGCGCCATGACACCCGGCACGGTCTTCTCGGTCCACGCACTGATCGCCATCGGCCTGGCGATACCGCTGCTCGCCGTGCCCGAGGACGTCCTCGCGCTGTACGGCATGCAGCCGGACGCGGCGGCGCGCTACATGACCCGCCTGGTCGGCGCGTCGCTGGTCGCGATCGCGGCCCTCACCTGGCTGGCGCGCGAGGCGCGGGAAGGCCCGGCGCTCGACGCGCTGTGCGGCGGCCTCGCGATCGGCAACCTGGCCGGCCTGCTGGTGGCGCTCCTGCACCAGCTCACCGACCCGGAGATCAACGCGCTCGGATGGAGCACGGTCGCGATCTACGCCTGCCTGTTCGTTGCGTATGCGGCACTGTGGCACGGCCGCGCGGCCCGCAGCGCCAGCGCGGGCGTGCAGGACGGCTGAGCAGAGGTCCGGGTCGGCCGCGGCCGGGCCCGGACCACCGCGAGCTCAGACCCGCCGCCCCCCGAAGCGACCGAGCAGCTGCGTCACGCGCATCGCCGCCCGGGCGCGCGCACCCGGCGGCAACCGGCGCATCAGGAAGGGGATGCCCAGCATCAGGATCGCCAGGTCGTCGGCCCAGCCGAACAGCGCGATCACGTCCGGCACCAGATCGATCGGGCTCACGGTGTACAGGGCCAGCAGCAGGATGCCTGCCTTGAGCCCGCGCGGCGTCTCGGGGTCGCGCAGCGCGAACAGCAGCGTCAGGCCGTCGCGGCCGGCAGTCTTCAGGAATGTCCAGGGGCGGGTCAGCGGCATGTCGGGAAGCTCCGGTTGCTGGTCGACGGACTGGAAGATGGGGCTGGCCAGCCGGATTGCAACCGCGGCCGCGGCCGCTCAGCGCACCAGCTGGTTGATCTCGATGATCGGCAGCAGCACCGCCAGCACGATCATCAGCACGATGGCACCCATCACCAGGATGAGGATCGGCTCGAGCAGGCTGGTGAGGGTGAGCGTGCGCCGCTCGACCTCGTTGGTGAGGGTGGCGGCCGTCCTCGACAGCATGTCCGGCAGCTCGCCGGTGGCCTCGCCGCTGGCGATCATGTGGATCATCACCGGCGGAAACTGCCCGCCTGCTGCCAGCGCGCGCGACAGGGTCGAGCCCTCGCGCACCCGCGACACCGCGTCGATCACGTTGGCGCGCAGCGCATCGTTGGTGAGCGTCTGCGCGCCCGCGTCGAGCGCGCGGATCAGCGGCACGCCGCTGCCGGTGAGGATCGCGAGCGTGGACGCGAAGCGCGCGGTGTTGACGCCGCGGATCAGGCGCCCGAACAGCGGCGCGTCGAGCAGCCGCCGATGCCATTGGAGCCGCAGCGAGGGACTGCGCAGCAGCCACCGGGCACCCGCCACCCCGGCCGCGACGAAGATCGCCACCAGCCAGCCCCAGTTGCGCACGAAGGCCGACAGCTCGATCAGGATGACGGTCAGCAGCGGCAGCTTCTGCTTGGTCTGGGCGAACACGCCGACCACCTGCGGCACGACGTAGGTGAGCAGCGCGATGATCACCGCGAGCGCCACCACGGTGACGATCGCCGGATAGGTGAACGCGAGCTTGACCCGCTGCGCCAGACCGGTCCGCGACTCGACGTAGTCGGCGAGCTTGCTCATCACCAGCGCGAGGTCGCCCGACTGCTCACCGGCCGCGACCAGCGCGCGGTAGACGTCGGGAAAGTCGCGCGGATGCTTGGCCATCGACGCGGCGAGCGTCTGGCCCGCGACCACCTCGCTGCGCACCTCGGCGAACCGGTCGCGCACCAGCGGGCGCTCGGCCTGCTCGATGATGGCCGCGAGCGAGCGCTCGAGCGGCAACCTGGCCGACAGCAGGCTCGCGAGCTGGCGGGTCGCCATCGCGAGCTCGGCGTCGCGCAGCCGGCCGCCGAAGGTCACCGAGCGGCTCGCACCGGCACTGCGGTCCTCGACCGGCGCCACCGCGATCGGGGTCAGGCCGCGATTCCTGAGCAGGCCGCGCGCCTGTCGGGCGCTGTCGGCATCGACGATCCCGCGCTCGATGCGGCCCGCGTCGGTCGCGGCCTCGAAGCGATACGCGGGCATCAGTCGCGCGTGACGCGCACCACCTCGTCGAGCGAGGTGACGCCGGCCTGCACCCAGCGCTGACCGTCGTCGCGCATCGTCAGCATGCCGGTGTGCTGCGCGGCCGCGCGGACCTCGCCCTCGCCGGCGTTGCGATGGATCAGCGCGCGCGCCTCGTCGTCGATCACCAGCAGTTCGTAGATGCCCGTGCGCCCGGCGTACCCGGTCTTGTTGCACGCGAGGCAGCCGACCGCACGCCAGCCCTTGGAGATCGGGTCGGGCTGACGGCACTGCGGACACAGCTTGCGCACCAGCCGCTGCGCGCCGATGCCCAGCAGGCTCGAGGACAGCAGGAAGGGCTCGACCCCCATGTCGATCAGCCGCGTGATCGCGGACACCGCGTCGTTGGTGTGCAGCGTCGCGAGCACCAGGTGGCCGGTGAGCGAGGCCTGGACCGCGATCTGGGCGGTCTCCAGGTCGCGGATCTCGCCGATCATGATGACGTCCGGATCCTGGCGCAGGATTGATCGCAGCGCCTTCGCGAAGGTCATGTCGATCCGCGCGTTGACCTGGGTCTGGCCGATGCCCTCGAGGTCGTACTCGATCGGGTCCTCGACGGTCATCACATTGACCGTGGAGGAGTCGATCCGGTTCAGCGCCGAGTAGAGCGTCGTGGTCTTGCCCGAGCCGGTCGGGCCGGTGACCAGCACGATGCCGTGCGGCTGGCGGACCAGCTTGTCGAAGGCGCCGAGCGTGGCAGGCGCCATGCCGAGCTTGCCGAGGTCGAGCCGGCCGGCCTCCTTCTCGAGCAGCCTCAGCACCGCGCGTTCGCCGTGGCCGGTGGGCAGCGTCGAGACCCGCACGTCGACCGGCCGGCCGCCGATGCGCAGCGTGATCCGCCCGTCCTGCGGCAGCCGCTTCTCGGCGATGTCCAGGCTCGCCATGATCTTGATCCGCGAGACCAGGGCCGCGTGCAGCTCGCGCTTGGGGCGCACCACGTCGCGCAGCGCGCCATCGACCCGGAAGCGAACCAGCGAATACGACTCGAAGGGCTCGATGTGGATGTCCGACGCGCCGTCTCGCGCGGCCTGCGTCAGCAGCGCATTGATCATCCGGATGATCGGCGCGTCGTCCTCGGTCTCGAGCAGGTCCTCGATCTTGGGGATGTCCTGCAACAGGCGCGACAGGTCGAGGTCGCTCTCGACTTCATCGACGACCGACGCCGCCGACCCTTCCTGCTGGGCATAGGCCCGGGCGATCGCGGCAGCGAGCTCCGGCCCGGGCTTGCGCACCGGCACCACCCGCAGCGGCAGCATGCGGGTGAGCTCGGCGAGCGCGTGGGACGGGGTCGCATCGCCGATCCAGACCTCGATCGCGTCGCCGGACACGCCGGACACCAGCAGCTGGTTCTGGCGTGCGTACCCGTAGGGCACATAGCGGGCGGGAGAGACCTGGCTCATCTGAAGGCCCCGTCCCCGGTCAGTTGGACCGCGCGCCGTCCGGCACGCTCAGCACGCGCGGGATCACGATCTCGTTGGGCGCGGTCTGGATCACGCCCTGCCCCGCTCCCTCGCCGCCCGCGCCGCTCGCGTTGGCCACGCCGGCCGCGCCCGCGCCGCCGGCGCCGCCGCTGGCGGGGCTCGCGGGGCTCGCCGGCGGCTGCCCGGGCGTGGGCGTGCCGGGCGCAGCCTCACCGCCGGCCGGCGCGGCCGGCCTGGGCAGCACCGAGCGCCAGCGCTCGGGCATCGCGTCGTTGAGCGTGGGCGCCACGCTCGGCGGCGCGATGCCGGGCGAGCCCGGACGCGGCGGCATCGGCGAGAGCACCGGCGGGCGAAACTGCGACTCGGGCAGCAGATCGCTCGGCGTGACCCGCGAGTCCCCCTGCAGCTGGCGGATGTAGTCGTAGCGATCCGAGGTGACGCCGTAGGACGCCTCGGCGCTGCGCAGCACCACCGGGCGCAGGAAGACCAGCAGGTTGGTCTTGACCCGCTTGCGGTTGTCGTAGCGGAACAGGTTGCCGAAGACCGGGATCCGCCCGAGGCCCGGCACCATGCTGACGCCGCCCTCGACCCGCTCCTCGATCAGCCCGCCCAGCACCACCACCTGGCCGTCGTCGACCAGCACGTTGGACTCGATGGCGCGCTTGTTGGTGATCAGGCCGGCGGCAAGCGTCGCGTCCTGCACGCTCGAGACCTCCTGGAAGATCTGCATCCGCACGGTACCGCCCTCGGCCACCTGCGGGCGCACGCGCAGCGTCGTGCCCACGTCGCGCCGCTCGATGGTCTGGAACGGGTTGACCGCGCCGCCCGCGCCGCCGGTCGCGGTGAACGATCCGGTGATGAACGGAACGTTCTGGCCGATGATGATGCGGGCTTCCTCGTTGTCCAGCGTCACCAGGTTGGGCGTGGCGAGGATGTTCGCGCCGGCCTCGGTCTCGAGCGCGCGGGCGAGGAAGGCCAGGTTGATCGCGGTGCCGGCGGCGGTCGAGCCGAGGATCGGCTTGGAGCTCACCAGGCCCACGTTCAGGCCGCGCCCGATGCTCTGGATGTTGCCGGACGCATCGATGATGTTGGTGCCGTTGCCGCGCGCCGGCAGATTGGTGCCGGCGATGGTGCCGGCCCCCTGTGACAGGAACTGCCACTGCACGCCGAGCTCGAGCGAGCGGTCCGCGCTGACCTCGACGATCAGCGACTCGATGTAGACCTGCACCCGCCGCGCGTCGAGCTTGTCGATCACGGCGCGCAGGTTGCGGTAGACCGGCTCGGGCGCCGTGATGATCAGCGAGTTGGTCGAGGGGTCGGCGGCGATGACCGCGCCCCCGCCGCTCACCGTGGTGACGCCGCCCTGCCCGCTCGACTGCGACAGCGCCGAGTTGGCGGGCGAGTTGGCACCGGCCGGGCCGCCGAGGCCCGACATCGGGCTGTTCTGCGTGGAGGAGCCCTGCCCGCCGAAGCCGGTCCCGAAGCCGCCCGCGCCGAACGCACCGCCCTGCTGCGTACCGAACCCGCCCTGCCCGCCCGGGCCGCCCTGCCCGCTGCCGTCCCCGCCGGCCAGCACGCCGCGCAGCACCTGGACCAGCCGGATGGCCTCGGCGTTGCGCAGGTACACCACCCGGATGTTGCCGGGCTCGCTCGCGGGCTGGTCGAGCCGCGCGATCAGGCTCTTGGCGAGGTTCATCCGCGCCGGGCTCGAGGTACGCACGAGGATGGAGTTGATCCGCGTGTCAGACATCACCGTGACCCGCTGGCCCGGATCGACCGCCGCGCCGGGCGCACCGCCCGCGCGGGCCTGGTCGTCGAGCAGGCGCGCGACCTGCACCGCCACGTCGGACGCCAGCGCGTGCTTCATCTGGATGACCTCGACCTCCCCGGCCGCGGGCGTGTCGAGCGTGGCGATGATCCGCGACAGCCGCTGCAGGTTGGCGGCGTAGTCGGTGATGACCAGCGCGTTGTTGTTCGGGTAGGCGACGATCGTGTTGTTGGGCGAGATCAGCGGGCGCAGCACCGGCACCAGGTTGCTCGCCGACTCGTAGGCGAGCCGGAAGATCTGGGTGACGACCTGGTCGCCGCCCGTGCCCGCCTGGGCGCGCCCGGCGGTCACCGGGCCGGACTGCAGCTTGGCGTCGGCCTCCGGCACCACCCGCGACAGCGAGCCGGTCTCGACGATGGAGAAGCCCTGCAAGCGCAGCGTGGACTGCAGCAGCTCGTAGGCGACCTGCGGCGTGACCGCCCTCGGCGTCTCGAGCGTGATCTTGCCGCGCACCCGCGGATCGATGATGAAGGTGCGGTTGAGCAGGTGGCCGAATGCCCCGACCACCGAGTCGATGTCAGCGTCCTTGAAGTTCAGCGTGATCGGCTGGCCCGCCGCGACCCGGCCGCCCGCGGCCGGTGCCTGGGCCCAGCCGGTACCGAGCGACTGGGCGAGCAGCGCCGCGCCGAGCAGCAAGGCCGGCAGCACGACGCGTACTCGCCGGCGTGCCGCCTGGCGCAACTGCTGAACGAGACCCAACACTCAGGCTCCTATCTTGATGATCGTCCGGTCGCCCTCGCGGCGACCCAGGAGTCCGAGGAGCGGGAGCAGCCGCGCCCGCTCAGGCTCTTCGACCTGGGCCTCGGCGGTGAACCGAAGCCCCGATCTGGCGTCCCAGGTACCGCCGCCGTCGAGCCGCAGCGGTCCCGAAAGTGTATGCATCTTGACCTGCGCCTGCGCACCCGAGCCGACGATGTCGATCCGGTAAGCGCCCAGCGGCCTGACCGGGGTCAGCGCCGAGGCGGTCTGGGAAAGCTCCACGGACGCCCGGCCATCGAAGCGACCGCTTCGAAGCGTCACGTTTTCCCAGGCCACGCTCAGCGACCCCGTTGGACGGATTGTATTCCACGGCGAGCCCATCCGATCGAGTGCCACCGGCGGCAGCGTCACCGCGCCCGGTGTGGCGCGCAACTCGCCGCCGCGTCCGGTCAGCAGGACCGGGTGGCGCATGCTTTCGTGCTCGAGGCGCGCTTCGAGCACCCCCACCAGCAGCGGCCAGGGCGACAGACGCCAGGTGAACGCGCCCGGGATCACCACGCCCGCCACGGTCTCGGTCCGCCCCGTGCCCCGCTCCGCCTCGGCCACGTCGGCGAGGACGACCCGGCCACGGCCGCTCCAGACGGTTCCGCTCGCGTCGGCGATGCGGACGCGCCCCTGGGTCACCCGCTCCAGCGCCACGTCGGCCAGGCTGGCAGGCGCCTGCGACAGCAGCACCGCGAGCACCGCCACCAGGCCCGCCACCGCCATCGCCGCGAGCCAGCCTGCACCGGGCCCGCCCGCGCCACGGGGCCGGGCGCGCCGTGCGACAGTCCGCGCGCCCGCGACGCTCCCGCCGGGCCGGCTCACGGCTCGCGCTTCTGGGCTTCGAGCGTCAGGCGCACCGTGACCACGCCCGGCGCGGCCTCGCGCTCGAGTGCGATGTCCACGGCGCGCAGCCGGGTTTCGCGCAGCGCGCTGTCGAACCAGGCGAGCCAGGCCGCGAACGGCACGCCCTTGAAGCGCAGGTCGATGAGATCACCGGACACGGTCAGCTGCGAGACCGCCGACCGCAGGCCGGCCGCTGCGACCGACTTCTCGAGCTGGGCCTTCAGCTGCTGGGGCGACTCCGCGCCCTGGGGCGCCTGCCCGGCGAGCCGGCGCGCCTCGCCGGCCAGGCCCTCGATCTGGGCGAGCTGGCCGCGCAGCTTGGGCAGCTCGGCCTGCAGCCGCTGCCGGCCGACATGTGCCGGCTCGAAGGCGACCAGATAGAGCAGCGTCAGCACCACAAGCGCAGTGCCGCCGCCCAGGACGCGACGCTCGCGCGACTGCAGCGAGGCCCACCAGCGGACTGCCTGCTCGAGCATTCGGGCCTCAGCTCAGCAGGCCGACCGTGGCGGTCGGCTCGCGTTCGTTGTCGAACTGCAGCCGCAGGCCCGCCCGCGCGCAGGCCTCGCGCAGCTGCTCGCGGGCCGCACGGCCATCGACGCGCTGGGGCTGGAAGCGCACCTTCATCTTGCCGTCCCGATACTCGACGGCGGCGAGCGAATCGGCGCCCGTCGCCCCGAGCGCCTGCGCGAGGCGCGACAGCAGCGGCACGAAGTCCTCCGGCCCCGACTGGCCGCTGCGCGCGCGCAGCGTGGACACCTGCCGGTTCATCTGGAGCAGCGGGTCGACCACCACCTGGGCCGACGGGAAGGCGCTGCGGAAGGTGGTCTCGAGCGAGCGGCGGATCAGGTCCTTCTCGCGCGCGAGCTGCGCCCAGTGCAGGTTCATGCCCACCAAAGACGCGATCACGCAGGCCGCGGCGAGCGCCAGCGGCAGGCGCCACGCGCGCGGATCGAAGGCCGCCATCATCCGGCGGCTCGCCGCTGCGCGCCCACCGAGCAGGTCGAGGCGCACCGGCTCCGGTACGCGCAGCGCGCCCGTCTCGATCGCCAGCTGCAGCCTGCCGGCGGCCCGCTCGAGGGGCGCCTGCCACGACGGGTCGCCCATCCATCCGGCGAGCGCCTGCGGGCGCCCGTGCGACGCGATGGCTGTCTCGAGCAGCGCGACGACCGCCTCGGTGCGGAAGTCGGGATCCTCGCCCGCGACCCAGCTCAGTCCCTCGAACTCGCCGGTGCGCAGCGCGATGGCGCCGTGCACGCAGCCGATCGACCACCATCCTTCGGTCCAGGGCAGCGCGAGCTGCGCCGGCCAGGCCGCGCGGACCCGGATGCCGCGCCGCTCGAACGCGCCGACCGTGAACTCGAGCCAGGCGCGGTCGATGACCGCCACCACGCGCTTGCCCTCGCCGAGCGACGGGCCGGCGACCACCGCGCACGCCGACACGTCCTGCAGCAGCAAGTCCTCGATCACGTTGGGCAGCGCCTGCTGCAGCCGCGAGCCGGTCAGCGCCGGCACCTGGGGGGCGAGCAGCGTCACGTCGCGCGGGTCGAACACCAGCCGAACCTGGGTGGTTCCCGACAGGCCGTCGAGGGAGACCCGCTCCACGGGGCCGCTCGCGCCATCGGCACTGCGAATCGCGAGCAGGTGTGCCTCGGTGCCGAACGCGCGCTCTCCCTCGCTGCGCGGGGGCAGCCAGACGATCGCCTCGCCCCGCTTCAATACCGCAGCTGCCATACCACCTCGATGCGGTCGGTCAGTCTCTCCAACAGCGTCTCGCTCTGGGATTCGACACGGTCGTAGCGTATCAGACCGGTCACCGTGAAGAAGGACGAGCCGACGGCCAGCAGCGCGGGGCTCAGGACCGGCCGGCTGTCCAGGTCGGCACTCGCCTGCTCGAGGGTCCGGTAGAAGGTCCGCTCGCGGCGCGACACGAAGCGACGGGCGCCCGACACGTCGAGCCCGTCGATCACCGCTGCCAGCACCTCCGGCGTCGCGGTGTTCACGTTGACCGCGGTGGGACGGGGCAGCACGATCACGAACTGCTCGATCTCGGCGAGGGCCGCCGGCTCCACGCCGGGAATGTCGAGCAGGTCGGCCGTGCGGGTCAGCGGCTGGCGCGCGGCGGGCACCACCTTGCCCTCGAAGACCCGCGGCACGCTCTGCAGCACCCGGGCCAGGACCAGGTCGGCGAGCGACTCGGGCCGCCCGAGTCCTGCGAGCAGCTTGCGGAACGCCTTGACGTGCAGGTCGGACGGCGCGCCGTTGGCCCCGGCGAGCGAGGTCAGGTTGAAGCGCGCCTGCGCGTCGTAGATTTGCCCGGCGAGCAGGGCGTTGCGCGCGCCCTCGTTCAGCTTGGCGCCGGCGGTCACCGTCTCGTCGAGCCGCGTGTCGACGACCGGCACGGCCCAGGGCTCGCCGAGGTGGTCGACCGGCCCCGCGCGCTGGTCGGCCCGCAGGATCACCTTCGCCCAGTCGAGCGCAGCGCGCTCGATCCAGCGCGCCTGCGACAGCGCTAGCCGGTTCTCCACCGAGCGTACCGCGACGTGCTCGCGCCAGAACAGGCTCGAGACCACGACGGCGGCGAGCGTCACCACCAGCATCGCCGTGATGATCGCCGCGCCCCGCTGAGGTCCGGGTGCGCGCACGCTCAGTCCATCACCGGGAAGACGCGCTCGAGCACACGGCCGTCGGTGCGCACGACCCGCACCAGCAGGCCGGTGACGGCGGCCGGCTGGGCGGCTGCGGTGGCCGTGGCCGCCGCGCCCGCGGCGCCCGTCTCGGTGGGCGCGCCCTGCACGGCGCCGGGTGCGGCCGAGGTGGACGCGGTGCCGCGCAGCTGCCCGGCGAGCGCCTCGGCCGCGACCCAGCCCTGGCCCGTGATCCATCCCTGCATCTGCAGCGCGGCGACCCCGCCGAGCACCGGCTGCCACACCAGCCCGGCGCCGGGCTGCGCGCCTGCGCCGGCGCCACTCCACGGTGCATCGCCGTCCGCCGTCGCCCGCCCGGCGCCGGCCGCGCCGTAGCCGGTGCCGCCCGCCGCGGGCGAGACCACCCACACGCCGAAGCCGCGCTCCAGCACCCCGTCGCGCAACCGCCAGGCGACCCGCTGCACCTGCGTCGGCTCGGTGGGCCCGCTCGATTCGCGCAGCATCTCGAGCGACGCCGCGGCCCGCTCGCCGGACACGGTGAAGGCGATCGCCGGCGTCGTCAGCCTGAGCAGGCGCACCGGCCAGGAGCGCCTCAGGTCATCGTCCATCTGCGCGAACGCCAGCGTGAGCGAGCGCAGCTCGTCGGAGGCGGCCACGATGCGCTGGCGCGAAGCCAGCACCGCATCGAGCCCCCGCCACGCCAGCAGCGCCAGCACCGCCAGCAGCGCCGCCGCGATCAGCAGCTCGATCAGCGTGAAGCCCCGGGCCCGACCCGCGCCAGGCCGACGGCACGCAGGCCTTCTCGCGACGTGCCCCGATCGGTCCCTGCGCGGCATCGCGCTCAACGGCCCAGCTGGGTCGCGAAGCCGACCAGGCGCGACAGCCTGATGCGCGGCCCGTCGACCGAGAAGACGCTGACCTCCACGCGGCGGAACTGGGCGTTGGGCGTCGCGAACACCTCCTCGCTACAGCTCATCTGCACCTCGGCCTGCGAGCAGTCGTAGGCACGCTGCCCCACGGCCGGCCACTCGCCCTGCACCCGGATCTGCGCAAGCCGGTTCTCAGCGCTCCACTGGGCGAGGGTCCGCTGGCGCAGCTCGAAGGCGCTGATCGAGAGGGCGCCGGTCGCGCGCAGCGACGCCATCAGGGCGACCGCGACGATGGTGAGCGCGACCAGCACCTCCACCAGCGTGAAGCCCGCAGCGGCCCGGCGGCCGCAGCCCTCATTCAAGCACTTCAAAGCTGCCCAGCCCGTTGGCGACGATGGTGACGGTGGCGCCCGGGCGCTGCAGCCGGACCCGATACGGCGCCTCGACCAGGTCGCGCCCGAACTCCAGCGTGCGCCGTCCGTCGGCCCGCTCGACCAGCAGCCGCGTCTCGGTGCCCCACGGGCGGGCGCGCAGGTCGCCGTCGTCGGTGATCGGACGCCATTGGCGGTCCCGGAAGATGGTGAATCGAAATCCGCTGGAATCGCTCTCGAAACGGATCGGCGCGCCCCGCAGCTGCGCCTCCTCGCGAGCGAGCGACAGGAGCTGCGCGACCCGCTCGGCGTCGAAGCGCAGCGCCCGCTCGGGGCTGGGTGCGCCGGAGACGGTCACCATCGTGATGATGACAGCCGCCACCAGCAGCGCGACCAGCAACTCGATGAGGGTGAACCCGGACTGGCGCCCCACGCCGGGCGACCTGGCCCATGTCGGGCGCCCGTCTGACCGACGGGCAGGAACCGGCAGGCTGCCGTTCAGAGGTCCCACGAGCCGATGTCGGCCTCGACGCCCGTGCCGCCCGACTGCCCGTCGGCCCCGAAGCTGAAGACGTCGATCTCGCTTCGGATGCCGGGATTCAGGTACTGGTAGGGCCGGCCCCACGGATCGTTGGGGACCTTGTCGAGGTACGACTTCCAGTTGTTGGGCACCGGCCCGCTGCCGGGCTTGACCGCCAGCGCCGCCAGACCCTGCTCGGTCGTCGGGTAGCGCGAGTTATCCAGCCGGTAGAGCTTGAGGGCCTGCATCACCTGCGCGATGTCCTGCCTGGCCGCCACCACCCTCGCCTCGTCGGGCCGGGTCATCACCCGCGGTACGACGAGCGCGGCCAGCACGCCCAGGATCATGATCACGACCATCAGCTCGATCAGGGTGAAGCCGCCCTGCCACCCGGCCCGGCCCGCGCGCGTCCGACCTGCTGCTCGCCATCCCGTTTGCATCGTCCGCCTGCTCCGCTCCGACCCGCCGGTCAATCCAGTTATGATACCAGCGGCCTTCTCCATCGATCCTGCCACGATCCTTCACCGATCGGGCCAATTCGACCATGCGTATCCGCCTTCCCGTCGCACGCCTCGCCTCGGTGCTGCTGTTCGCAGCGCTCTGCGCGATTGTGGCCGGCTGGGCGCTGCAACTGCTGGCGCCGCGCTCGCCGATCGCGCCCGGCGGAGCCGTCGCGCAGGCCCAGGCACCATCCGACCTGCGCCTCGCCGGCCAGCTGTTCGGCGGCGCGCCCGCGCTGTCGTCGGTCGCTGCGGCCGAGGCGCCCTCCAACATCCAGGTGACCGGCGTGCTCGCCGCGGGTGCGCGCGGCGTAGCGCTCCTCGCAATCGACGGCAAGCCGGCGAAACCCTTCCAGGTCGGCCAGCCGGTGGCCGAGGGCCTGAAGCTCGTCTCGGTCTCGGGCGACATGGTCGAGCTCGACCGCTCCGGCATCGCGCTCAAGCTCCCTGCCCCGCCACGCGGATCGGTGGCCGTGCTCACCAGCGGCCCGCAGCGCGGCGCCGGCACGGGCGGCGCGCCTTCCGGCACCCCGGCGGTGCCGGCCTCGCTCGGCCCGCGGTCCGTCGCGCCCGCGGGCCCCACGATGGGCGTGGCGCCGGAGCTCCCCGCCGGCACGCCGGCCGGCATGCCGCCGGCAGGCGTCGTTGCCCCCGCCATGACGGGCGCGCAGGCCCCTGTCCAGCCGGCGCAGTGACTGGTTACAATGCGCGGCTGCGTGACGGTTGCGTCACGCCCTGACCGACCCGCCAGGATCGCGCCTTGAACCTCGCCTCCCCTCCCCGCAAGTCCTTCCGCGAGACGCAGTTCGAGTTGCGCGAGGAGGCGATCCTCGACGCCACGAACCGCCTGCTCGGCAACAAGGGCTATGAGGCGATGTCGATGGACGACATCGCCGCGGAGGTCGGCATCGCCAAGGGCAGCCTCTACAAGCACTTCGAGTCCAAGGAAGCGCTGGCCGCGGCCGTCATGGTGCGCCTGCTCGCGCAGACCGACGACGCGCTCGCCGCGGTGCCCGCCCACCTGCCCGGCATCAAGCGCCTCGAAGGGCTCCTGCGCTGGACGCTCAGTCAGCGGCTCGGTGGCAGCGTGCCGCACCTACCCTCGACCAGCCCGTCCCTGCAGAACAGCCTGCTCGCCAACCGCGCCTACATGGACACGCTGATGGCCCTGTCCGAGCGCATCGGCGAGCTGATCCAGCGCGCGCGGGCCGAAGGCAGCCTGCAGCCGCATCTGCGCGACGAGTTCGTGCTCTACACGCTGTACGCACGCACCTGCGACCCGACCCTCGACTTCCTGAAGGCCTCGGGCTCGATGTCCGACGCCGAGATCGTCGACCAGATGGTGTCGGCCTGCTTCCACGGGCTCGCCGCCCCGACCGCTGCCTGACCGTCGCGTCGCCCGACCCGCTCCATGCGCCTGTATCTCGACCTGATGCGCCACGTGCTCGAGCACGGCGTGCGCAAGTCCGACCGCACCGGCACCGGCACGCTGTCGGTGTTCGGCTGGCAGATGCGCTTCGCGCTGTCCGAAGGCTTTCCGCTGGTCACGACCAAGAAGCTGCACCTGAAGTCCATCGTCCACGAGCTGCTGTGGTTCCTGTCGGGCTCGACCAACGTCGCGCCGCTCAAGGCGGCGGGCGTCTCCATCTGGAACGAATGGGCCGATGCCGACGGCGAGCTCGGCCCGGTCTACGGCCACCAGTGGCGGTCCTGGCCCACGCCCGAGGGTGGCCACATCGACCAGATCGCCGACCTGATGCAGCGATTGCGCACCGACCCCGACTCCCGGCGGCTGATCGTGTCGGCCTGGAACGTCGCGGAGCTCCCGAAGATGGCGCTCGCACCCTGCCACGCGCTGTTCCAGTTCTACGTCGCTGACGGGCGCCTGTCGTGCCAGCTCTATCAGCGCAGCGCCGACATCTTCCTCGGTGTGCCCTTCAACATCGCATCCTACGCGCTGCTCACCGAGATGGTCGCCCATCAGGCGGGCCTGCTGCCCGGCGACTTCGTATGGACGGGCGGGGACTGCCACCTCTACCTCAACCACCTCGAGCAGGCGCGCGAGCAGCTCGCGCGCGAGCCCCGTGCGCTGCCCCGGCTCGAGCTGCGGCGGCGCCCCGAGTCGATCTTCGACTACCGGTACGACGACATCGCGTTCACGGGCTACGACCCGCACCCGCACATCAAGGCGCCCGTCGCCGTCTGAGCAGCCGGGCGGGCAGGCCCGCGAGCCCGCCGGCCGCCGCACCAGGCAGCCCGTCGCGGCGCGCCGGCACGGTATGCTGCGGCGCAATGCCCAGCCGTCCCGTGCCGCGATCCATGGATCAGACCCCGCCCCGCATCACCCTGCTTGCCGCCCGCGCCCGCGATGGCGCGATCGGTGTGGACAACACCCTCCCCTGGCACCTGCCGGAGGATCTGCAGCACTTCAAGGCGACCACACTCGGCTGGCCGATCGTGATGGGGCGGCGCACCTTCGAGTCGATCGGCCGGCCGCTGCCCGGGCGGCGGACCGTCGTCGTCACCCGGAATCCCGCCTGGGCCCACCCCGGCTGCGAGCGCGCGGGCTCGCTGGACGAGGCGATCACGCTCTGCGCGGGCAGCCCCGAGCTCTTCGTCGTGGGCGGCGAGCAGCTCTACGCGGCGGCGATGCCCCGTGCCGACCGCCTGCTGCTGACCGAGGTCGATATCGACGTCGCGGGCGACGCGTTCTTCCCGCCGGTCGACCCGGCGCACTGGCGGCTCGCCCATGCCGCGCCCGGCGTCAGCCGCACCGGGCTGGCCTTCTCGATCGGCACCTGGGAGCGTGTTGCAGCCGACCAATAGCAGTGACGATCGCGTGATACATTGACCGGCTGCGCAAGGCGGAATCGACCGCTGCATGCGCCACTCGAGGAGAATCCGTCGATGACACCGATGAAGACGCTAATGGGCGCCGGCATCCTGGCCGCGAGCCTGGCCTTCGGCACGCTGCAGGCCGCGCCCCTCAAATGGGCCGCGCAGAACGACATCCTGACCCTGGATCCGCATTCGCAGAATCACGCGACGACCAATGCGATCCTGATGCATGCCTACGAGGGCCTCACGCGCTACGACAAGGCCTACAAGGTCGAGCCGGCGCTGGCCACCAGCTGGCAGCAGACCAGCCCGACGCAGTGGCGCTTCAACCTGCGCCGCGGCGTGACCTTCCACAACGGCGCGCCCTTCACCGCCGATGACGTGGTCTTCTCGTTCGAGCGCATCCGCCAGCCGCAGGGCACGATGCAGATCTACGTGACCGGCATCAAGGAAATCAAGAAGGTCGACGACCACACGGTCGACCTGATCCTCGACGCGCCGCAGCCGATCCTGCTGCGCAACATCATCGACTTCCGGATCATGAGCAGGCCGTGGTCGGTGACCAACAAGTCCGAGAAGGTGCAGGACTACAAAGCGCGCGAGGATACCTTCGCGTCGCGCAACACCAACGGCACCGGGCCCTACATCATCAACGGCTGGTCGCCCGACCAGCGCATCGTGATGTCCGACAACCCGAAGTGGTGGGGCAAGAAGGACGGCAACGTCGACCGCGTCAACTACACCCCGATCAAGGCGGACGCCACCCGCGTCGCGGCGCTGCTGTCGGGAGAGGTCGACATCGTCACCGACCTGCCCACGCAGGACGTCGCGCGCCTGCGCCAGAACACGAGCCTGAAGGTCCTCGAGGGCCATGAGGTCCGCACGATCTTCATCGGCCTCGACCAGCACAACAACGAGCTGCAGTACTCGGACGTGAAGGGCAAGAACCCGTTCAAGGACGTGCGCGTGCGGCGGGCGCTGAACATGGCGGTCGATCGGCCCGCGATCCAGCGCACCATCATGCGCGGGCTGTCGCTGCCGGCCAGCATCATGGTTGCGCCGGGCGTCAACGGCCACACCAAGGAGGCCGACAAGGTCGGCGCCGCGGACGTCGAAGGCGCCAAGAAGCTGCTCGCCGAGGCCGGTTACCCCAACGGCTTCGAGTTCACCCTCGACTGCCCGAACAACCGGTACGTCAACGACGAGGAGATCTGCCAGGCGATGGTCGCCATGTGGGCGCGCGCCGGCATGAAGGTCAAGCTCAACGCGATGCCGTTTGCGACCTTCATCCCCAAGATCCAGAAGCACGAGTCGAGCGCGTACATGCTGGGCTGGGGCGTGGCCACCTACGACGCCCTGTACAGCCTGCAGTCGCTGGTGCGCACCAAGACCACCGGCGCCGACGGCAACTTCAACCTCGGCCGGATCAACGATCCCAAGCTCGATGCGATCATCGACGCGAGCAAGACCGAGGTCGACGTCGCCAAGCGCGACGCGCTGCTGCGCGAAGCGCTGCAGATGACTGCCGAGCAGGCCTACTACATCCCCATCCACCACCAGATGCGGCCGTGGGCCATGAAGAAGGACGTCTCCACGGTGCACCGGTCCGACGATCGGCCGGAGGCCCGCTTCACTAACGTGGGCGGCAGCTGACCCACCCGGCAGGCCTGCGCCCCGGTGCGCAGGCCACCGGAAAATGCCCGGCGATGCCGGGCATTTTTTTCGCCTCGACCCGGCGGGCCCGGATGCGGGCCGTCGCGCGGGGGCTTGCGCTCAGCCGAGCGTGTTGCGCACGAAGCGTCCGGCTTTCATCACCACCGGCATCCGCGCGCCCTGGCCCTGCAGCAGCGTGACGTCGGCCGTCGGGTCGCCGTCGACCACCACCAGGTCGGCGATCGCGCCGCGGGCGACCACGCCGAGCACGCCTTCCCGGCCGATCAGGCGCGCGTTGACCGAGGTCGCGCTCTGCAGGATCTCGGTCGCGGTCATCGCGGGCAGCCGCAGCGAGAACTCGTTGCTCTGGTCGTCGTGCATGTAGCCGAGCAGGTCCGTGCCGAACCCGATAGCGACCCCCGCGGCCTTCGCGATCCGCAGCGCCTCGATGCCCTGCGTCTTCACGCGGTCGAGCTTGACGAGCATCGGGTCCGGCCAGCCCAGTTTGGCGCCTTCGCGGGCCAGCGAGTCGTAGGTGGCGAGGGTCGCGACCAGCCATGCGCCGTGACGCGCCATCTCCCGAGCCGAGGCCTCGTCCAGCAGGTTGCCGTGCTCGATCGAGCGCACGCCCGACTGCACCGCGCGCGTGATCGCGCGCGGCGAATACGCATGGGCCATCACGTAGGTGTTGGCCGCCTCGGCCTCCTCGCAGATCGCGCGCAGCTCCTCGAGCGAGTACTGCGTGCCGTCGATCGGGTCGGTGGGGCTCGAGACGCCGCCACCGGCCATCACCTTGATCTGGTGGGCGCCGTTGCGGATCTGCTCGCGCGCGGCGCGGCGCACCTCGCCCACGCCGTCGGCGATCGTGCCGAGCAGTCCCAGCCCCGCGCAGCTGCACATGATCGGACGGCTGCCGATCGGACGCGTGTCGCCGTGGCCGCCCGTCTGGGAGATCGCCTGCCCCGCGATCAGCAGCCGCGGGCCCGCAAAATGCCCGCGCTCCACCGCCTCGACCAGCCCGTGGTCGGCGCCGGCGGCGTCGCGCACCGTCGTGAACCCGCGCGCCAGCATGCCCTCCAGGATGTCCTTGGTCTGCGCCGCGATCAGCGAGGCCGGCGTCATCGACAGCTTGAAGAAGTCCGGCATGGTCGAGGTCACATGCACGTGCGCATCGATCAGGCCGGGCAGCAGCGTGCGACCGGCGAGGTCCACGCTCACCGCGTCGTCGACCGGTGTCGCGTCGTACAGCACGTCGGCGATCAGGCCGCCCTCGATGACGACGGTGGCGTTGGGGCGCAGCGTGCCGGCGATGGCGTCGAAGACGGTGGCACGGGTCAGGGCAGTACGGGGCATCGGTAGGTTCCTCCCAGCCGCGCAGGATACGCTCCCGTGCTGCTGACCGCGCCCGGGGGCGCAACGGCTGCAACGTCGCCGCAAGTGCCGACCCGGACGCCCGACCCGGTTAGAATGGCGTGTTCGCCTCCGTAGCTCAGTGGATAGAGCATCCCCCTCCTAAGGGGAGGGTCGCACGTTCGATTCGTGCCGGGGGCGCCACCTGATCCAACATCCAGTCGTGTTCGGCCGTCCGCACCGCGCCGAGGCGCGATGCGAACGTGGTGCGCGCGGGAGCGACCGCGCTCAGCGCGCCGCCGGCTCCACCGACAACGCGAACGCCTCGGTGATCGTCAGCTGCACATCGTCGCCCGGCTTGAGCCCGCGGATGAATTCGCGCGCCTTGGAGTCCCTGACGCGGATCCGCTGGACGCCCGACGCGCCCTGCGGATCGGCCACGTCGACGGTGTTGTTGACCGTGTCGACCGCAGCGATCCTGACGACTCTCCGCGCGCTCACGCTCTGCGTGCCGCCGGGCATGCCCCCCGCCGCCGGCGCGCCGCCAACGGTGGTGCTCGGCCCGAGCGACGTGCCGGGCCTGACGACCTCGGCCGCGACCGCCTCGGTGTAGCGGACACGGACGGTGTCGCCGACCTTGACCTTGCCGAAGTTCACCGCTTCGGGGCCGGCCAGCACGCCGACCACGCGGCCATCGGGGGTGCGAAGCAGCGCGCGCCGATTGGCGACATCGATCCGCTCCACGACGGCGGTGGCCTCCACGACATCGGACACCATCACCGGCTGCGGGCCGGTCTGGCAGGCGGCGAGCAGGACCGCGGCCGACGCGGCGGCGGCGAGCCGCGCAAGCGCGGCGTTGGGGAATCGGGGCATCGAGTACTCCTGGAGTGTGTGGGATCGACGTCGTGAAGAGGATGGCATCCACGCGGGGCACGCGTAGAGCCATGCGCGACAGGCCTCACAGTTTAACTCGGTCACCCCACAGGCGTCTTGACCCGCCGTGCCAGGCACCTGCCCCGTCGCGCCGACTCACGGATCGGCTGCCCGGGTCGGGACGCGGTCGGCCCCCGCCTCAGGCGCCCACGCCCGCGAGCCGTCCAACCGTCTCCGGCGACACGCCCAAGGACGTCGCGGCAGCGAGGATCTCGCGCCACGTCGCGTCGTCCACAGGAATGCCCTGCACCGTGCGCGCGGTGCGCGACGCGCGCTCGGGCTCGCCCGCCGTCAACACGCGCTCGACGCCCTGCTGGGGCGGCGACGCCTTGACCCAGTCCATCGAGGCCTTCAACTGCGCCTGGAACTGCGCCGGATCGGCGATGCCGGCCGGATCGATGAGGATCGCGAGCATGCCATTGAGCACACGCCGCTTGCCGTCGGCCGCGCCGTGCACCGACATCCCTGCCGCCAACGCGCCGCCGAGCAGCTCGCAGGCCAGCGACAGGCCGAAGCCCTTGTGCTCGCCGAAGGGCAGCAACGCGCCCAGCGGCGGCACGACCCCGTACGCAGGGTTGGTGGTCGGTCGCCCTTGGTCGTCGATCATCTGCCCGGGCGGCAGCTGCACGCCTTTGTTGTGCGCGACGCGGGTCTTGCCCTGGGCCACGACGCTGGTCGCGAGGTCGAGCACGAAGGGCTCGCCGCCCTCGACAGGGATGCCCACCGCGAACGGATTGGTGCCCAGGCGCGCGTCGCTGCCGCCCCAGGGCGCGACGATCGGGCGCGAGATCACGTTGACGAAGTGGATCGACACCAGGCCCGCGGCGACGCCCATCTCGGCCCACTCGCCGATGCGCCCGAGATGGTGGGCGTTGCCCAGCGCGACGATGCAGCTGCCGTGGCGCCTGGCGCGCTCGATGCCCAGCGTCATCGCCTCGCGCCCGACGACCTGGCCGAAGCCCGCGCATCCGTCGAGCGCGAGCAGCGTGCCGGCATCGATGCGCACCGCGACGTGCGCGTTGGGCTTGAGCTCGCCCTCGCGGTAGGCGTCGGCATATCGGGGCAGCATGCCGATGCCGTGCGAATCGTGCCCCCTGAGGTTGGCTTCTATCAGGGCGTCGGCGACGAGTTCGACCTCGCGCGGCTCGCTGCCGAAGCCGCGGACGAGTTCGCGCATCGCATTGCGCAGGGGTTCGAGCTGGATCAGGTGCTGGGAGGTCATGGCTGTCTCGGGTCGGGTGTCTTCGTCATTCTAGGTGAGCGACGGTCGGGCACCGGGCGCGGCGGCGGCGCACGGCCCGGCGACCTGGCTCAGCGGGGCTCGGCGTCCTGCGCGACGACGGCCTCGATACGCTCGATCATGTAGCCGCAGAACGGGTTGAAGCGCAGCTGAGCTGGTCGTCGGGCGCGATCGGCAGCGCGACGTGCGACAGCGAGAACACCCCGGCACACCGTCGGGCTGCAGCGCCAGCGCGATCGAGCGCAGCGAATAGGGCGAGTCCGACACGCTGTGGATCAACAGCGCGACGCCCTTGGCGGGCGCGGCCTGCAGCACGTAGCTGCGATTCCAGTCGCGGTCCACGCGCCGTGCGTACGGGCTGTCCTGCGGGGCATAGCGGCTCGCCCGAGTGTCCTGCAGCGGGTCGAACTGCGCCGCGCTCAGCCGCGCCACCTCATCGAACAGCAGCTGCTCCTGCGCCATGTAGGCATCGAAGCCGTAACCGTCGCCGGCCTGCCCCGCACGAAACTCCTGCTGCAGGCGAGCGGAAACATCGCGATCGCGAAGATCCAGGCCAGGCGCGCGAGCCGCAGCGGTCGGGCGTGTGACTGGGCGCGGCGGCGAGGCGCCATGATGGCCGATTGTCACGCCAAACGCCCGCCCCGGTTCAACTGCTACGCTTGGCGCGCACATGCCGAGGAGTATCCATGCCGAGCCCACAGCCGCCCCACCCGCAGCGCGACGCCGTCCCCTCGAGGAGCGACGAGTCGCTGCTGCCGATCGCGCGCCGGCTGGCGCCGGCCCTCTCGCGCAGGCTGTTCCCGCTGCGCTGGCACCAGCCAGGGGAGGAGGCGCCCAGGATGCCGATGGTCGGCTGGTTCGACCCGGGGCAGCTGCTGCACACGGGCTTCCGGGCCCTGACCTCGGCGATCGTGGGCGAGCAGTCCGACCGCCGCGTCGTGCAGGCGCTCGCCGCCCGCCGCGCGGAGATCCACGACTGCAGCACGGTGCCGGGCCCGGACGGCGTGGCGGTGCCACGCGACGGCCTGTGGCTCGACTACCTGGCCGACACCGGCGACGGCTTCAACCCCACCTACACCGGCGCCTACCTGCTCGCGCAGCCATCGCTGACGCTCGGCGCACCCGACGGCGCCACGCACCGGCTGCCGCGCGCGGACGTGCTCGTGCTGGGCGGCGACCAGGTCTACCCGGCGCCCAGCCGCGAGGCCTACCAGCAGCGGCTTGTGGCGCCCTTCGAGACGGCGTCGGCCGACCTGGTGGCCGACACGCCGCCCGAGGTCTACGCGGTGCCGGGCAACCACGACTGGTACGACGGGCTGTCGGCGTTCCTGCGGCTGTTCTGCTCCGACGTCGGCGGACGCGGGTTCGGCGCGTGGCGCACGCGGCAGTCGCGCAGCTACTTCACGCTGAAGCTGCCCGGCCGATGGTGGCTGATCGGCGCTGACAGCCAGCTGCAGGGCGACCTCGACGTGCCGCAGATCGACTACTTCGAGACGATCGCCGAGCGCCACATGAGGCGCGGCGACCGCGTCGTCGTGTGCCTGTCCACGCCGGTCTGGATCCACGCGCACAAGTACCGCGGCATGGGCAAAGTCCTCGACGAAACCGACCTGCTGTACCTGCGGGAACGGGTGTTCGCTCCGCGCGGCATCGAGCTCAAGGTCTACCTGTCGGGCGACCTGCATCATTACCGCCGCCACGAGGAGCTCGATCCGGACGACCCGGCGTCGCCAGTCCAGAAGGTCACCGCGGGCGGCGGTGGCGCCTTCCTGCACCCCACCCACGACGAGGACGTGTCGGTGCTCGAGGAGCGGGTCGCCGACGTCGAGGTCGACGGCCCGGCCCGCAGCCTGCGCTACGGCCTGCGGGCCACCTACCCGTCGGTGCGCCGCTCGTGGTGGCTGAGCTTCGGCAACCTCGCCTTCGGATGGCTCAACCCGCGGTTCGGCATCGTGCCTGCCGTGCTGTACTTCACGACCGCGTGGCTGGTGGCGTCCGCGATCGGCTTCAAGCGGCCCTCAGGCCCGATCGAGGCGCTCGCCCTCACCACCGCCGCGTTCGCCACGCAGCCGGGCCTCACGATGTGGGTGGTCGCCGTGGTGTCGGGCTTCGTGCTGTTCAACAATAGCCACTCGAGGATGCACCGCTGGCTGGGCGGGCTCGCCCACGCGGGCGTGCACTGGTTCTGCATCTTCCACATCGGATGGGGCGCGATCGCGGTCTCGCAGTGGCTGCTGCCCGGCATGGGGTTCGCGCAGTTCCTGATCGCGGGCCTGCTGGTGTTCGGCGCCGGATGGGTCGTCGGATCGGCGGTGATGGGGCTGTACCTGCTGGTGTCCCTGAACGTGTTCGGCCGCCACAGTGAGGAAGCCTTCTCGGCCCTCACCATCCAGGACTACAAGAACTTCCTGCGCATCCACGTCGCGGCGGACGGCACGTTGACCCTGTACCCGGTGCGCATCGACCGCGTGCCGCGCCGATGGCGCGCGCGCGCCGCATCCGACGTCGGCAACCCCTCGCGGCTGGTGCCGGACGGGCCACTCGCGCCCGCGCTGATCGAGCCCCCGATCGTGCTGCGCCCGGCCTCGGCCGGCACGCCGCTCGCGTAAGATCCGGCCACCACCACCTCCACACCGCAGCGCTCACCTTGGCCGAGCTCTTCCTCGTCCGGCATGCACAGGCCTCGTTCGGCACCGACGACTACGACCGGCTCTCCGAGCTCGGTCACCGCCAGTCGCGCTGGCTCGGCGAGTACTTCGCCGAGCGCGGCATGCGCTTCGACCGTGTCGTGACCGGCACGCTGCGCCGGCACCGCGAAACCCTGGCGGGGCTCCTCGAAGGCGGCGCCGACACCGTCGCGCCCATCGAGCACGCGGGCCTGAACGAGTACGAATCCGAGCACCTGCTGCGCGGATGGCTCGCACACACCGGGGCGCCGCCCCCGCAGGCCGGCGCCGACCGGCGCGAGCACTTCCGCGTGCTGCGCGAGGCACTGTCGGCCTGGGTCGAGGGCACGACCGACTTCTCGCCCCATCGGTCGTTCGCGGAGTTCGTCGCCGGCGCGCGCGCAGGCCTCGCGCTGGCGCGGGCCGACACCTCGGCGCGCCGCGTGCTGGTCGTGAGCTCCGGTGGCCCGATCGCCACGCTGATCAGCGCGGTACTCGGGACCGACCTGCGCGCGATGGTCGACCTGAACCTGCAGATGCGCAACACAGGCTTCAGCGAGATGCGCTTCAACGCGCGCGCCCTGCACTGCGTGAGCTTCAACAACATTCCGCACATGGATGCCGCGGGGCGACGCGAGCACGTGACCTACTCTTGACCCCACCGCCCTCTCGAGCCGCGCCCCTCATGCCCGCCCACGCCACCGGCCCGCGCCGCTGCGCCGAAGAGCAGAACCGCCTCGAGGGCGAGATCCGCCAGCTCTACGAGCGCAAGGTCGCCTTCCACCAGCTGCTGGGCCTGCGGGTCCTGTCGCTGGATCCGGCCGCGCCGCGCATCCGCTTCGACATGCGCCCCGAGCTGGTCGGCCACGTGAGCTCGGGGCGCCTTCATGGCGGCGTGACGGCCACGGTCCTCGACTCGACCGCCGGCCTCGCTCTGATGCTCGCGATCAGCGAGAAGTTCGCGGACGAGTCGACCGTCCAGGTGCTGCACCGCATCGGGCGGATGGGCACGATCGACATGCGCATCGATTACCTGCGCCAGGGCGTCGGCAGGTTCTTCATCGCCGGCGCGCGCGTGACGCGGCTCGGCGGGCGTATCGGATCGGCCCACATGGAGCTGCACGGCGATGACGGCGCGCTGGTCGCGACCGGCGCGGCGTCCTACGTGATCAGCTGACCGTGCCGGTGCCCTCCGCCGGCATTGGGAACACCAGGCAGGTGGTGGTCGCGAGCGCATAGAGGCGCCCGGCGGCGTCGTGTAGCCGGCCCTCGGCGACCGCGACGCGCCTCGACACCGTCACCACCCTGCCCTCGGCGCGCAGGCGCGGCACGCGGTCGGTGACCGCCTTGAGGTAGTTGACCTTCAGCTCGAGCGTCGTGTAGCCGCTGCCCCTGGGCAGGGCGCTGTGGATCGCGCAGCCGACCGCCGAATCGAGCAGCGTGGCGATCCAGCCGCCGTGCACGGTGCCGATCGGGTTGTAGTGCGCCAAGGCGGGCGTACCCTGGAACACGACACGCCCGGCGTCGACCTCCATCAGCACGAAGCCGAGGGTGTCGCCGATCGGCGGGGTCGGTAGCGCACCGGTGCGCATCGACTCGAGGAAGTCGCGCCCGGCCTCGGCCGCGAGCCGCAAGACGCCGCTGACGCCCGGGGGCGCCTGGCGCGCGCGCAGCGCCTGCTCGGCTGCGATCCAGGCGGCCAACGTCGCCTCCGGATCGGCCGGCGGTGCGCCCCAGACCGAGGCCTGCGGGCCGGCGGCGTCGGTGGAATGGATGCGGGGGCCTTCCATTGGGTGTCGCTCCGGCTCATTATGAGTGCATATGCACATATTAACACCGCCGGGACGGGCCGACGCCCGCTGCACCTGCCTGCTGCTGCGCCAGGCCACGCGCCGGGTGTCCCGGCTCTACGACGACCACCTGCGTCCGGCGGGGCTTCGCGCCACGCAGTACTCCCTGCTCGCCACGCTGCGCCACGGCGAGGGCGTGGCGCTCGGCGAGCTCGCCGCGCGCATGTCGATGGACCGGACCACCCTCACCCGCAACCTCAAGCCGCTGGTGCAGGCGGGCCTGATCGCTACCCGGCCGGACCCGGCAGACCTGCGCCGTACCCGCCTGGGCCTCACCGCCGCGGGCCGCGAGACGCTGCGCACGGCCGTGCCGCTGTGGCGCGACGCGCAGCGCGCGCTGCGCGAGGGGCTCGGTGCGGACACGGTCGCCGCGCTGCAGGCGGTCGTCGACCTCACGCTGGCGCGCATTGGATGAACGCCCTCGTGGCCTGCCGCCCCGGCTCGCCACCGCCCGCCATGCGGTGGGCCTGACGCCTTGGGATTACAGCGCTCGCGGCCTGGCCGCAGGCGGGCACCGGCTCGTCCGACGTAGCTCATCCTGCGAGCCATGCCTGTGGCATGCTTTTTCGATGACCCCCAGACGCTTCGCCTTCGTCGACCTCGAGACCTGCGGCGTCTCGCCCTCCGAGGACCGCGTCACCGAAATCGGCATCGTGCTGGTGGACGGCGACGAAACGATCGGCGAGTGGTCGTCGCTGGTCGACCCGGGCCGCCCCATCCCCGCCGAGATCCAGGCGCTCACCGGCATCACCAACGAGATGGTGCGCGGCGCGCCGCGCTTCGCGCAGCTCATCCCTCAGGTCAGCGCGCTGCTGGCCGGGCGCGTCTTCGTCGCCCATAACGCGCGCTTCGACTACGGCTTCGTGAAGGCCGAGTACCGCCGCGCCGGCGAGCGCTTCAGCGCCGAGGTGCTGTGCACCGTGCGCCTGTCGCGCCGGCTCTTCCCGCAGTACGGGTCGCACCGGCTCGACGCACTCGTCGAGCGCCACCGGCTGCCCGCGGCCGAGCGCCACCGCGCGCTCGGCGACGCACGCCTGATCAGGGGCTTCCTGCAGACGCTGTGGCGCGAGGAGGATCACGACGCGGTGGACGCCGCCATCCGCGAGCTGCTCAAGCAGCCGGCCACCCCACCCAACCTGCCGGCGGGCGCGCTCGATGCACTGCCCGAGTCGCCGGGCGTCTATGTCTTCGTCGGGGCGAGCGGCCAGCCGTTGTACGTCGGCAAGGCGCGCAACCTGCGCGAGCGCGTCCGCGCGCACTTCTACGCCGACAGCCGAAACGCCAACGATGCCCGCCTGGTGGCCGAGGTCCACGCGCTCGAGGTCGAGCCCACTGCCGGCGAGTTCGGCGCGCTGCTGCTCGAGATGCAGCGGATCAAGGCCTGCGCGCCGCTGCACAACATCGCGCTGCGCCGGCGCGAGACCACCTGCTTCCTGCGGCCCGACGCGCCCGGCCGCCCGCCGCGGATCCTCCGGCTGGCCGACCTGCCGCAGGCCGACCCGCTCACCGCGGCCTGCGAGCATGGGCTCTACGGGCCGTTCGGCAGCCGCGCCGGCGCTCGTGCGGCGCTGTCGGCGCTCGGCCGGGACCACGGCCTGTGCGATCGCGCGCTGGGCCTGTGGGCACGCGAGGGGCCATGCTTCTCGCGCCAGGTCCGCCGCTGCGCGGGCCTGTGCAGCGGCGACGAATCACCGCAGGCCCACCACGCGCGCCTGCTCGCCGCACTCGAGCCGCTGCGCTTCCCCGATTGGCCCTTCGAGGGTCCGGTGGCGCTCGCCGAGACCGACCCCGAGTCCGGCCGCAGCGCCCGCCTGGTGTTCGACCGCTGGTGCGCCGTCGGGGCCGACGGCGAGGAGCCCTTCGACCCCGACGTCTTCAAGCTCCTGCGCCGGCGCCTGCAGCGCAGCCCCGGGCAGTTCGAACTCCCGGTCGCCACGTTCTGATCGGCCGCGGGGCGGCCTGCCCGCCGCCGACGGCGCGCCCCGCGCGTGCCGCAATGCAGCATCCACCCGGTGTCCGACGGCACGTCGAGGATTAACGCGGCAACGCAAAGGCGCGTGCTAGATTACGCGCCCGGAGCGCAGCCAGACCAACACAAGAGACCACGGTGCAGTTCTTCCAGCTTGTCATCAGCGGGGTGGCGCAAGGCTGCATCTACGGCCTGATCGCACTGGGCTTCGTGCTGATCTACAAGGCGACCGAGACGGTCAGCTTCGCCCAGGGCGACCTGATGATGCTGGGCGCCTTCATCGGCCTGGCCGTCATGACGCTGCTCGACTTCCCGTTCTGGGTCGCCGTGCTGAGCGCCATCCTCGCGATGGGCCTCTTCGGCCTGGTCGTCGAGCGCCTGATCATCCGGCCCATTCTCGGCCAGCCGCAGTTCACGATCGTGATGCTGACCATCGGCATCGGCTACATCCTGCGCGGGCTGATCACCATGGTGCCTGCCATCGGCACCGAGACCCACACCCTCCCCGTTCCGTACAAGGACCAGGTCGCCCGCTTCGGCGGGCTGGTGGTGTCGCTCGAGCAACTCGTGGTGATCGGCTCGACCGCGGTGCTGTGCGCGCTGCTCTACGCGGTGTTCCGCTACTCGACCGTCGGCATCGCGATGCAGGCCTCGTCGCAGAATCAGCTCGCGGCCTACTACATGGGCATCCCGGTCAAGCGGCTCAACGGGCTGGTCTGGGCACTCGCGTCGGCGGTCGCGGCCATCGCCGGCCTGCTGCTCGCGCCCATCACCTTCGTGCACGTCAACATGGGTTTCATCGGCCTGAAGGCCTTCCCGGCGGCGGTGGTGGGCGGCTTCGGCAGCCTGCCCGGGGCCATCGTGGGCGGGCTGATCATCGGGGTGGTCGAATCGCTCGCGGGCTTCTACCTCCCCACCGGTTTCAAGGACATCGCGCCCTACCTGGTGGTGCTGGCGATGCTGTGGTTCAAGCCGAACGGCCTGTTCGGCGAGAAGCTCCGGAAGAAGGTCTGAGGCGATGCGCTTCCTGTTCAAGACCGCCTACGAGCAGGACATCGCGCTCGCCAAGCATGCGGGCCACCGGTTCTGGTACGGGGCGCTGCTTGTCGCGCTGCTGCTCGCCCCGTGGGTGTTGCCCGAGTACTGGCTCGCGCAGCTCAGTTTCGTGCTGATCTACGCCATCGTCGGCCTGGGCCTGATGCTGCTGGCCGGCTTCATCGGTCAGGTCTCGATCGGGCACGCGGCCTTCCTGGGCGTGGGCGCCTACACGCAGGCCGTCCTCACCAACATGGGCTGGCCCTTCCCGATCGCACTCGTGATGGCGACGGTGCTGTCGGCAGCGGTCGGCGTCGTGGTCGGGGCGCCCGCGCTGCGCGTCAAGGGCATCTACCTGGGCATCGCGACGCTCGCCTTCGGCTTCATCGTCGAGGAGGGCTTCGCGCGCTGGGAAAGCGTGACCGGCGGCAACGCGGGCATCCACGTCAAGGCGCCCGACCTGTTCGGCTTCAAGCTGGACACGGATGCCTCGTTCTTCTACCTGTGCCTGATCCTGTGCGTGGCGGTGACCATCGGCGTGCTGAACCTGCTGCGCTCCCCCACCGGGCGCGCCTTCGTCGCGATCCGCGATTCCGAGATCTCGGCGCAGAGCATGGGCATCAATCTGGCCTACTACAAGGGGCTGGCCTTCGCGATCTCGGCGGCGCTCGCCGGCATCGCGGGCGCGCTCTATGCGCACAAGCTGCGCTTCCTGTCTCCCGACCAGTTCAGCCTCGTGCAGTCGGTCGACCTGCTGCTGCTGGTCGTGGTGGGCGGTCTGGGCTTCGTGCACGGCGCCTTCCTCGGCGCGATCTTCCTCATCACCATGCCGCAGCTGATCGCGCTGGGCAAGGACCTTCTGCCCCCCGCCATCGGCCAGGCTGCGGGCCTGCAGGCGGTCGTGTACGGGGTGGTGCTGGTGGCCTTCGTGCTGTTCGAGCCGATGGGCCTGTACGGACGCTGGCTCAAGATCCGCACCTGGTTCCAGCTGTTCCCGTTCTACCGCAAGGGCATGTTCAAGCGCCAGAAGAGCTTCACCAAGTCGGACCGCCTCAAATGACCGACACGCCCCTGCTCAGCGCGCGCGACCTCCAGGTCCGCTTCGGCGGCGTCCTGGCGGTCAACAAGGTCAGCTTCGACGTGCAGCGCGGCGAGGTCTTCACCCTGATCGGACCCAACGGCGCCGGCAAGACCACGGTGTTCAACCTGATCAGCCGGATCTACACCCCCACCGCCGGCAGCATCAGCTTCGACGGCCACACGCTCACCGACGTGGCGCCCCATCGAGTCGCCCAGCTCGGCATCGCCCGCACCTTCCAGAACATCGAGCTGTTCGAGTACGCGACGGTGCTGCAGAACCTGCTGATCGGCAACCACGTGCACCGGCGTACCGGTTTCTGGAGCGAGCTGTTCTTCACGCGCGCAGCCCGCAGCGCCGAGGTCGACGCCCGCCGCGAGGCCGAAAAGGTCATCGAGTTCCTCGACCTCCAGCACCATCGCGACTCGCTCGTCGCCGGCCTGCCCTATGGCGTGCGCAAGGTGGTCGAGCTCGCGCGCGCGTTGTGCACCCGGCCGCGGCTGCTGCTGCTCGACGAACCCTCCTCGGGCCTGAACGTCGAGGAGACCGACGACATGGCCTTCTGGATCCAGGACATCAAGAACGAGCTGGGCATCACGGTGCTGATGGTCGAGCACGACATGACCCTGGTCTCGCGCGTGTCCGACCGCGTGCTCGCCATGAACCAGGGCGAGACGCTGGCCGTCGGCACGCCGCGCGAGGTTCAGGCCGACCCCCGCGTGATCGAGGCCTACCTCGGCACCGACGAGGACGTGTCGGGCCTGCGCCGCGCGCAGCCCTTCGAGCGGAAGCGCGCGGCATGAGCGACACCGGCCCGATCCTGAAGCTCGCCAACGTCGAGAGCGCCTATGGCCCCATCCGGGCCATCCGCGGCGTGAGCCTGGAGGTCGCGCCCGGCGAGATCGCGACCGTGCTGGGCTCCAACGGCGCCGGCAAGACCACCATCCTGAAGACCATCTCCGGGATCATCGATCCGCGCCGCGGCGTCATCGAGTTCAAGGGTCAGCCGATCACCGCGAACGACCCGGCGATGATCGTGCAGCGCGGCCTGTCGCACGTGCCCGAGGGGCGCGAGGTGTTCCCGCTGCTGTCGGTGCGCGACAACCTGCTGATGGGCGCCTACACCCGCAAGGACCGCGACGCGGTGGCGCGCGACATCGAGACGGTGTTCGGCTACTTCCCGATCCTGAAGGAGCGCGCCGCGCAGGACGCCGGCCTGCTGTCGGGCGGCCAGCAGCAGATGCTCGCCATCTCGCGCGCGATCATGGCCGCGCCGGCACTGATCCTGCTCGACGAGCCCAGCCTGGGCCTGTCGCCGCGCCTGACCAAGGAAATCTTCGAGATCGTCGTGCGCATCAACCGCGAGCGCGGCACCTCGATGCTGCTGGTCGAACAGAATGCCAACATGGCGCTGAACGCGGCCGACTACGGCTACGTGCTCGAGAACGGGCGGATCGTGATGGAGGACACCTGTGCGGTGCTGCGCGAGAAGGACGACATCAAGGAGTTCTACCTCGGCATGAAAGAAGCCGGCCTGCGCGGCGAGCGCCGCTGGAAGAAGAAGAAGACCTGGCGATGAGCACCCACGCAGACCCCCACCGCGTCGTCGTCGGCACCGACTTCGGCTGGCAGCCCGAGGCACTCCCGTTCTCGACCGTGCCCGAGCTGTTCGCGCAGCGGGTGGCCGAACTCGGCGATCGCCCGATGATGCGCCAGAAGGACCTCGGCATCTGGCGCGCCTACAGCTGGAACGAGGTCGCGACCATCGTGGCCGAGATCGGCGCGGGGCTCGCCAGCCTGGGCTTCGAGCCGGGCGAGGTCGCCTCCGTGATGGCGAACACCTCGCGCGAGTGGGTCTGGACCGACCTCGCCGTGCTCTCGATCGGCGGCGTGTGCAACGGCATCTATCCCACCGACGCCGCCTCGCAGGTGCAGTTCCTGTGCGCCGACTCCGCATCGGTGGTGCTGTTCGTCGAGGACGACGAGCAGCTCGACAAGTTCCTCGAGGTGCGCGACGCGCTGCCGCGCATCCGCAAGGTCGTCGTCTACGACACCGAGGGCCTCGGCGGCCTGGACGATCCGCAGGTCATCGGCCTCGAGCAGCTGCGCGCGCTCGGGCGCGACCACCTGCGCACGCACCCCGACCTGCTGCAGCAGCGCAGCCGGGCCATCCGCAGCGGCGACGTCGCCATCCTGGTCTACACCTCGGGCACCACCGGCAAGCCCAAGGGCGCGATGGTCACGCACGCCAACGTATGCGCGGTGCTGTCCGGGCTCTCCACCAGCCTCTTCGAGGGCGTCCCCGAGGGCGGCGAGCGGATCGCCTTCCTGCCGCTGTGCCACATCGCCGAGCGCATGATCGGGGGCTACGTCCCGATCATGCGGCGCTCGGTGACCAACTTCGTCGAGAACCCCGAGACGGTGTTCGAGAACCTGCGCGAGATCCAGCCCCACGTGTTCTTCGCGGTGCCGCGGGTGTGGGAGAAGATCTACTCGCAGGTGATGATCACCGTCAGCGAGGCTGGGCGCGTCCAGCAGCTCGCCTACGCGTGGTCGCTGAAGGTTGGCCAGGAGGTCGCCCGCCTGGCCGCCGCCGGCCGCCAGCCCGGACCTTGGCTCGCGCTGCAGTCGTGGCTGGCGCAGCGCATGGTGGTCGACAACGTGCGCCGCATGATGGGCCTGAGCCGCACGCAGCTCGCGCTCACCGGCGCGGCCCCCATCTCGCCGGAGCTGATCCGGTGGTTCCAGGCGCTGGGCATCCCGCTGCGCGAGGGCTGGGGCATGACCGAGACGACCGGCGGGGGCACCGTGAACCCGAGGCTCGGCATGCGGCCGGGCAGCATCGGCGTGCCCGGCCCTGGCATCGAGATGAAGATCGCAGAGGGCACAGACGAGATCCTGCTGCGCGGCGCCAACGTGATCCGCGGCTACCTGAACCAGCCCGAGAAGACCGCCGAGGCCATCGACACCGAGGGCTGGCTGCATACCGGCGACGTCGGCCGCGTCGACGACGACGGCTACTTCTACATCACCGACCGGATGAAGGACATCATCATCACGGCGGGCGGCAAGAACGTGACCCCCAGCGAATGGGAGAACGAGCTCAAGTTCTCGCCCTACGTGACCGACGCCGTGCTGATCGGCGACAAGCGCGCGTTCCTGACCGTGCTGGTGATGATCGACCAGGAAAACGTCGAGAAGTACGCCCAGGACCACGACGTCCCCTTCTCCAACTATGCGAGCCTCACGCGCGCCAAGGAGGTCCAGGACCTCATCTGGCGCGAGATCGAGGCCGTGAACCGCAAGTTCGCGCGGGTCGAGCAGGTCAAGAAGTTCCGCCTCATCGAAACCCAGCTGACCGCCGAGGACGAGGAACTGACGCCCACAATGAAGCTCAAGCGCAAGCTCGTCCACCAGAAGTACGCCGAGATGATCGAAGGCATGTATCGCGGCTGATCCGCCGCACACCAAGGAGACAGACAGATGAACCTGATCCGCAGGACCTCCCTGGCCATCGGCATCCTCGCGATGTCGAGCGGCCTCGTCCACGCCCAGCAGCAGGGCGTATCCAAGAGCGAGATCGTGATGGGCACGATCCAGGACCTGTCCGGGCCGCTGGCCGGCTTCGGCAAGCAGGTTCGCTACGGCATGCAGCTGCGTGTCGACGAGATCAACGAGCAGGGCGGCATCAACGGCCGCAAGCTCAAGCTCGTCGTCGAGGACAACGGCTACGACCCGCGCAAGGCCGTGCTCGCCGCCCAGAAGCTGGTCAACCAAGACAAGGTCTTCATCGTCGCCGGGCACATCGGCACCGCGCAGAACAACGCGGCCATGCCGATCCAGTTCGAGAAGAACATCATCAACTTCATGCCGGTGACCGCGGCGCGCGAGATGTACGAGCCGTTCCACAAGCTCAAGTTCTCGTTCGCGGCCACCTACTTCGACCAGATGCGCGCCGGCCTGCCCGAGCTGTACAAGCGCAAGCAGTACCAGCGCGCCTGCGTGATCTACCAGGACGACGAGTTCGGCCTCGAGGTCCTGCGCGGCGCCGAGGACGCGCTCAAGGGCCTGGGCAAGACCTTCGTGGAGAAGACCTCGTACAAGCGGGGCGCCACCGACTTCTCGTCGCAGGTCGCCCGCATGAAGGCCGCCAACTGCGACCTCGTCGTGATGGGCACCATCATCCGCGAGACCATCGGCACCATCGGCGAGTCGCGCAAGACCGGCTTCTCGCCGGACTTCTTCGGCTCGAGCGCCCTGTACACCGACCTGATCCACAAGCTCGGCGGCAAGGCGATGGACGGCCTGTACGGCATGCACACCGCCGCGCAGCCCTACCTCGACACCGCCGACGAGAAGGTCCGGTTCTGGGCCAACAAGTACAAGACCCAGTTCAGCGAAGACCCGACCGTGTTCTCCGCCTACGGCTACACGATCGTCGACAACTTCGCGATCGCTGCGCGGGCCGCGGGCGCCAACCTGACGACCGACAGCTTCATCAAGGCGATGGAGAGCACCAAGTTCCCGGCCGACATGTTCGGCGGCCCGCCGCAGACCTTCACCTCGACCTTCCGCCTGGGCAACGACCAGAGCCGGATGTCGCAGATCAAGGACGGGCGCTGGTCCAAGGTCACCGACTACCTGCCGGTGCCCGGCAAGAAGTAAGCGGGGTGTGCCCGACGGTCCGGCCACTGATGGCCGGGCCACCGCGCCCGAACCAAAACGGCCGCCCTCGGGCGGCCGTTTCCGTCATGACCCCCGCCGCGCCGCACTGAAGGCAGCGCAGCGGCCGAGCGGCTCAGCGCTCGAGGGCCTGGTAGACCATCTGACGGAGCAGGAACCGGTACGGGAGGCGCGCCTGAGGCGATTGCATCATCAGCACCACGTACATCTGCTTCCTGGGGTCCACCCAGAAGTAGGTGCCGTAGGTGCCGCCCCAGAAGTAGTCCCCCACGCTGCCGCGCAGCGGATTGCGCCCGACGTCGGTACGGACCGCGTAGCCGAGCCCGAAGCCCTGGCCCATCGCCGCCGACGGCGCGAGCGCCTCGAACCGGAACATGTCCGGCCCGATCGGCGTGCCGGGCGGCAGGTGGTTTGCCGCCATCAGCTCGATCGTCTTGCGCGACACGATGCGAACCCCGTCGAGCTCCCCGCCGTTGAGCAGGAACTGACAAGAACGCGCGTAATCGGCTGCCGTCGACACCATGCCGCCGCCGCCCGACTTGAACGCGAGGTCGGCAGTCACCAGCGGAATGTTGGGAACCGCCTTGTTCGGACCCTCGGGATGGGGCGCGTGGCCCGGCCGGCCGCCTAAGCGGGCGCGGAGTAGCCGGTATCGACCATCTTCAGCGGACCGGTGATCCGCTCGGCCACGAACTTGTCGAGCGACTGGCCGCTGGCCACCTCGACGATGCGCCCGAGCACGTCCGTGGCGTAGCTGTACTCCCAGGTCGTGCCCGGCTGGAAGATCAGCGGCAGGCGCGAGAGCTTGGTGACCAGCGTGGCGTTGGTGTCGGCGACATTGCCGACCTTCGCGTCCACGTGGGCCTCTGCTCGAGCGGGGCGGTGCCGTCGTGCTTGCGCAGGCGCCAAGCAGCCGGGCGGACGCGGGTTCGGCGTCGCGGGATCAGCGCCCGCCGAGGCCCATCGACCGCGCGACGACCTCCTTCATGATCTCGTTGGTGCCGCCGTAGATCCGCTGCACCCTCGCATCGGCCCAGGCCCGCGCGATGGGGTACTCCCACATGTAGCCGTACCCGCCGTGCAGCTGCACGCATTCGTCGATGACCTTGCACTGCAGGTCACTACACCAGTACTTGGCCATCGAGGCGGTCGCCGTGTCGAGCTTGTGCTGCAGCAGCAGGCCCATGCACTGGTCGACGAACACCCGCGCGACCTGAACCTCGGTCTGCAGCTCCGCGAGCTTGAAGCGCGTCGTCTGAAACGCCGCCACCGTGGTGCCGAAGGCCTTGCGCTCCCGCGTGTACTCGACCGTCCAGTCGATGGCGGCCTGCGCCGATGCGACCGCCGTGATCGCGATCTGCAGGCGCTCCCAGGGCAGCTCCTGCATCAGATAGACAAAGCCCCGGTTCACGTCGCCCAGCAGGTTCTGCTTGGGCACCTTCACGTTGTCGAAAAACAGCTCCGACGTGTCCTGTGCCTTCATCCCGACCTTCTTCAGGCGCTTGCCCTTCTCGAAGCCCGGCATCCCGCGTTCCACCAGCAGCAGGCTCGTGCCCTTGGCGCCCGCGGCGGGGTCCGTCTTTGCGACCACGATCACCAGGTCGGCATGCCAGCCGTTGGTGATGAAGGTCTTGGATCCGTTGAGCAGATAGTGGTCGCCCGCATCCATCGCCGTGGTGCGGATCCCCTGGAGGTCCGAGCCCGCCGACGGCTCGCTCATCGCGATGGCGCCGATGATTTCCCCGCGGGCCATCGCCGGCAGATAGCGCTGCTTTTGCGCCTCGGTGCCGTAGGCAAGCAGGTAGGGGGCGATGATCTCCGAGTGCAGTCCGAAGCCCAGCCCGGTGAAGCCCTGCCGGGCCACCTCCTCGAACAGCACCGCCGAGTAGAGCTTGTCGGCGGCGGCCCCGCCGTACTCCTCGGGCATCGAGGTGCAGAGCAACCCGCTTGCGCCCGCCTTGGTCCAGACCTCCCGATCCACGTAGCCCTGGGTCTCCCAGGCTTCGTGGTGCGGTGCGACCTCCTTCTCCAGGAAGCGACGGACGGTGGTGCGGAATTGCTCGTGGTCGTCCGAGAACAGCGTACGTTCGATCATGGTCGCCTCAGAAGCGGGTCGTGTCACCCCTCCTCCATCTGGCGCATCGCGCGAACCGCGTCGAGCAGGAGCCCGGCGAGCACATCGGACGAGAAGGGCTTGTGCAGCACAGCAGTGCTCGGCCCGACCATCTTGCGCAGCGGTGCGATGTCCGCCTCGCCAGTGATCAGCACCGCATGAGGAGCATACCCCAGGCGGTTTCGGATGCTTGCAATCGCATCGATACCGGTCACCCCGGCGGCGAGCCGGTAGTCGCAGACGATCGCGTCCACCAGTCTCTCCGGTTCCGAGTCGCCGTCGAACAACTGCCCGAGCGTGGCACCCGAGTCGACCAGAACGCCCCACTCCCCGAGCAGCGTGGCCAGCGAGACCCTCGCGTCGAGATCGTCTTCGAGCAACATGACATAAGCGCCGATGAGCGGCGACACGTCCGCCCGGGCCACCGGGCCCACCACCAGCGGCGCCGCCTCCCGCCCCCCGTCCAGCCGGCAACCGGGCACCGTGAGCGTGAAGCGCGAGCCGCGCCCGGGCTTGGAGCGCATCCCGACCGCATGCCCCGGGAGCTGCTCGACGATCCGCTGCACCAGGTACAACCCGAGGCCCAGCCCCCGTTCACGGTCGCGCTCGACGTTATTGAGCTGCACGTAGGGCTTCCAGATCTCTTCGACGTCCTCAGGCTGGATGCCGATCCCCGTGTCGACGATATCCAGGCGGCAGACCCGCCCCTTGAGCCGCGCGGTTACCAGCACGCCACCGTGCCGATCCGGCCGGCGGTCCGTGAACTTGATCGCGTTGGAGATCAGGTTACTCATCACCCGGTGGATCGAGCGCCGGTCAGTGTCGAGCAGCACCCGATCGCGAGGGAGCCGGATACGAAGCTCGATCCCTCGCGCCGCCGCCTCGGGCGCGAAGGCCTCATGGAGCTCCTTGAGCAGCGGCGCGAGCTCCGTGAGTTCCACTCGCAACGCCTCCGTACCGCTGTCGTAGCGGGCAGCCGTCAGCAGATGATCGAGCGTCGTACCGAGCACGGCCACTGCTGCCTGAGCCTTGGCGGCCTGGAGGCAAGCACCCTTGTGATCGCCGCGCTCGAGCCGCAGCTGGAGCACGTCGAGGTGTGCGACCGCTGCCGTCATCGGCTGCCGCAGGTCATGGCTGACGGCGGCGATCAGGCGTGTCTTCTGTCGATTTGCCTCCTCGGCCGCGCCCTGCCGCTCACGCGCCTCTATACGCGCCGCCTCGGCCTGCCGGCGCTGGTGGAACAGCTCGCGCTCGCGCGACTCGATGAGGCGGCAGATGACCATGCCGAAGATATTGGCGAATGAAAGGTACACAGCGTTCCGAACCGTCTCGCTCCCACCAGTAACCATCGGTGCCCACATGACCGCGGCAGCGCCCACTGACCATCCGATTGATGCCGAAACGCGTAGCGGCAATCTGAGAAACGCGTAATGGAGAAAGAGACCAAACATGATTGCTGGCGAGGCTTGTACCGCGACCGCCTGCGATCCGCCACCGGGAAGCGCCTGCAAGAGCACAGTTCCACCGAGCGCCACCGCACTGGCAAACCCAGCAATCGCTACATAGTTGTCAACGGAGACTCCTTTCCTCCACCACAAGGTCACCGCGACCGAGAGGAGGAAAGCTACCAAGAAGGCGCGAATCACCAATGCGGCTACCGTATGGCGTTCGCTCAGCCAAGCCACAGCAAGAAAGACAAGAAACAGCAGCGCGCCTGCTATCGCAGCGTAGGCGGCCCAGTTCGTAGCTTCTTGCCTGAATTCAGCGAGGAACGCCCGCTCGCTACCGACATCCTCGCGATAGTGGGAGCCTGGTCCCAAACGCATGCCCGTACTCATCCCATCACCTCAAATCCCTAACACCTAGCCCAGACCGATGCCTCCGAACCCGGCATTCGATCTCACGGTATGGGGCCGACGCCGAAAGCCTAGCCACGGCGGCTATTCTTCCTAGTGACATGGCCGCCACAATTGGTCACGAGTTCTATTGACAAATTTCGATCCATCAGATCCGCTCACCAAGCCCCGAAACTTCTGTTAAATTACAACCTGTTAGGAATCACTCGCAAGCCGACAAGACATGAAATAGGCATAGTGAATAGGTATCCTTCAACCTGCCGTGAGCCTCGCGAACGACAACGCCAGTTGGGTACATCACTTCTGAAACTTGCAGCTGACTGAGTGTGCTTCGGCGACCTTCGCTTATCGTAGGTACAGGTGCAAAGATTGCGCTGCCTAGTTGTTAGGCAGGCCTACCACCGGAAAACAACAGCACAGAGCCAGAGCTAGTTGCCAGACTGCGGGACCACCGAGCCATTAGGCAAACGGTGCGATTGATTGCACCCACACGCGAATCGATGCGGCAAAGTGTCGGTTGACGGGCATGTACTAGGCCCAGCTCGAACACCGCAGGGCGGAAGGATCGAACGAAGTTAGATATGGAGAGAGACGACGCACGAATCAACCCGTACGCGCAAGCTTCGAAACCCGCGAAACGGATGGAACTGCCGTTTCGAGTCCAGACAGTCAGGAACGACCGCCAGTTGAGCCAAGCGGTGCGCATCCGATCTGAGGCGTACGCGCGCCACGTTCCAACACTTGGCGATGTGCTCGCAGCCCCTGAAGAGGTCGACAAGGACGTCGATTCAATAGTCTTCCTTGCGGAAGGCAAGACAGACGGCGAGCCTCTCGGGACAATCCGAATTCAAACGAACTTCGCCTCCCCCTTGCCCATCGAAGCATCTATCGACCTGCCGTCGATGTTCAAAGATCGCCCGCTCGCTGGAGTGTCTAGGCTGGGCGTAAAGGCTGGGGTACGCGGTCGGCTTGTGAAACTTGCTTTGTTCAAGGCAATGCATAGGTATTGCTTAGCGAAACAAGTCGAATGGGTACTGATCGGCGCCCGCCCTCCACTAGAGCAGGACTATCTCAATCTCGGGTTTGTCGACGTCTTTGATGACAAGGCGTTGCGCCCCCTCAAGTCCGCTCGAGGGCTCCCGCATCGCATACTGGCGTTCGAAGTACCTACTGCCGAACGGCGGTGGTTCGAAGCTAACCACCCTCTTTACGTCTTCATGGTTCGCAGATTCCATCCAGACATCGAGATATTTGCCTCAGTCAGCAACATGTGGGGCCGCCCGCGCTCCAGACCGACGATCGAGTTATCAGAGCTTTTTAATGGCGACGCCCCTCTCATCTAACCCCGGGTTCGACTTATGAGCCTCGGGAAGAACCTCCCGACTCTGCGCGTATAGACAAGGTACTGCTCGCCCAAGAGAGAATTGGCAATTATCTGCTCCTCTTCGATGGCAGCACGCAAGTACAAAGAAAACATAACCACTATCGACGCACCTGTCACTATGTTTGGCGCAGCAATAAGCGCCCCCACCCAAAACAACAGGTAGGAGGTGTAGATCGGATGGCGTACCCATCGATAGGGTCCGCCGAACGTCAATGCCCTCGGTGGCTCCGGCGTGAACGCTATGGCGGGCCGCGAATCGCCATGAGCCCTAGCTGCAGCAAAGAAAAGCAGCAAGGCGGCGATGAGACTGCCCAAGGCAGCCACTCCTTGGACTCCGACTTCATCTATTCCGGAAGTAGCTATTGCAACTAGGTTGACTACCGACAGGACCGTCCCTATCGGGCGCAATCCGCGACGCAGGGATGGTGTTGCCGTGGTCTGAATGAAGTAATTTCGGCGTGCCCAGCCGAAGTAAACGATACACACCAAGAAGAGCAAGATGATTCCGTGACGCATGGATTCAGTGCCTGGAGATTCGCGCGTACTACGTAACTGCAACACGCTTTGGGGGGGATACCACCGCTATTCCTAGCGTTTCCTCCACTCGTCGCCCAGCGCCGAAGCAGACCTAGTGGCCTAGGTAGTCTAGCGGAGTTCGAATTGTCGGGTTCCTAGGCGAACTACCGTAATGGTCAACCGCGTCATCAGACGCTTCTCGAAGCCGCTCGCAAAGACCACCGCTGCGGTCTGCATGTTGGCCATCGTCGCCGGCTTCGGCTTGGCCTATTTCCTGCTTTCCGCCACTCAATCGGTATCGAAGGGACTCAAGGTCGAGTTCAAGGCGATCCAGGCCTCCTACGGCAAGAATGACTACACGACGGCACTTGCAGCACTGCTGATCGACGCAAAATCCGTCTCGGAGCTTCAGACGAACCGCGTCGAACATGCAATTTGGATCCTCAGCAAGCCTATCCCTGAAGATTCGAGCGAATCTCGAGCTTTCTTTCTTCCCTCAAGGCACGCTCAACGCCTTTCCGCGTGGGTCCTTGATCAATCAGGCGACGTAGTTGGACTCGGATCGGGAGCGCGGGGAGAAGCACCCATCGGCCTCCACCAAAGCCTCGCTGGATACTGGATCGAAATTCCTGCAGGTACGAATGACGCACGACTCTTGGTCCGCGTTGAATCCGCAGGTCCGGCACGAATATCAGTCGAGCATTGGAACAGCACTGAACTCGAGCTAGCCAACCGTCAGTTTGATCAAGCTGGCGGTGTGTTGTTCGGAAGCTTGTTGATGATCGCTGCGTTCGGAGCATTGATTTCAGTACTCACGCGCGACACCACATTTTTTGTATTCTCTGCTTGGGTCATTGCAGGCTTGAGAGTCGCGTCATTCTCGGGAGGCTGGGATTTCGCATGGCTTGGACTAAGCACGGCGGAAGACTACCCGACTTTGGTCAAGAATCTTCCCTTGGCGGCGTATGCCCTACTCATGGTTGCACTTTTCCAAGGCATCTTCAAGAAGGACGTCGCTAAGCTTCGGGTAAGCAATATCATACGAATCTTGATGATTGTGTCCGGAGCGCTGCTGATCGCTGCAGTCGCCTTGCCGCATAGGCTGTTCTTGCCCGTACTGTGGACTGTCGTAATTCCAGGCCTCATTATCTTGATGTGGCTAACGGTTCGCATATTTATCAAGACTGGTTCGACTGTCGCCATCTGGTATGGGGCTTCCTGGCTCGTTACCCTCGGAGGATTAGCGAGTGAAGTCGCATTTGCGTCCGGGGTCTTACTTGGAAAGCCGCTCCTGCTTAACAGCGTTACTGGTGCGATCTTCTCGGCCCTTCTTGCCGGAATTGCTCTTTCTGAACGCATCAAGATCGAGCGCTCGGGGCGCGTAAGTGCTCAAGCGAGTGCCTTGTCTGTACTGGCCCGCTTTAGGGAAAACTACAACTCGATGCCTGTCGGTTTGTTCAGCCTTGACCGCGCTGGTCTGATCACACTGCGCAACCCATCTTTCTGCGCGATGTTCGGCATTACTGACAAACCTGACTCTGAGCAGTTGGCTTCTATCAATGATTTGCTCGGCTCACATGCCTTCGATCGACTTAGATCTGCGGCCTCTGTACAAAATGGTCCTGACATCGAGCTACGTTTGCCTGGGAAAGACGGATCAAACCGCTGGTTCCTAGCCCGAGTCACCTCCAAAGGAAACACGATCGAGGGGTCGATCCAGGACATCTCCACACGCAAGGCTGCGGAGACCCAGCTGCGGCACCTCGTGGATCATGACCACCTCACCGGGCTGTTGAACCGGCGCGGGCTCGAGGCGACGATCGCACGCGCGCTCGATCAGGCGGCACTCGGCCTACCCTGTGCGCTCGCGTATATCGACCTGGACCGGTTCAAGCTCATCAACGATCTGCATGGGCATGGCACGGGCGACTCTCTGCTCCAGCAGTCGGCAGTGCGCCTAAGTAACGCAGTACGCGAGGGCGACAGCATCGCCCGGATCGCGGACGGCTTTGTTGTCGTGTTCTTCGATTGCCCGGACCATTCGGTAGCAGGCCTTACCGAGCGCATCCGAGATGCGATCAGCGAGGCCCCGTTCGACATCGATAGCAAAGGCCTGAATGTAACTGTCAGCGTCGGCGTCGTTGCGCTCGAGCGCTCCATGTCGTTCGTGGATGCGATGGCGGCGGCCGACCGTGCCTGCGGCGAGGCCAAGGCGCGTGGCCGGAACTGCGTGGTGCGACTGAACGACCAGGACTCGGCGCTGCGTACGCACCTCGAAGAGCTCCAGGTGGTCGCAGACCTGCAGCAGCGGGTGCCGACGGAACGCTACTTCCTGGAGTTCCAGCCGATCGTTGCGCTGCAGTCGGCGATGTCTTCGCTGAACTACGAAGTTCTGATCCGGATGCGGGGCGAGAACAACACGGTCATCCCACCCGGCAAGTTCATCGGCGCCGCGGAGCGCAACGGTCTGATGTCGAATATCGATCGGTGGGTGCTTCGCAGCACGCTGGAGTGGCTTGACGATCATCCCGAGCATCGCGAGCGCCTGGCGTTCGCGACGATCAACATCAGCGGGGCGTCGCTGAACGACACGCGCTTCGTGAGCGACGCGTTCTCGATGATCGCGGAGCACCCGTTCGCGATGACCAAGCTGTGCTTCGAGATCACGGAAAGCGTCGCGCTGCACGACATCGGTTCGACGCAGCACTTCGTGGACCGAGTGCGTGCATACGGCAGCAAGGTGGCGCTGGACGACTTTGGCGCGGGATACACGTCCTTCAATTATCTGAAGGAAATCCCGGCAGACTTCATCAAGATCGACGGCAGCTTCGTGAAGGACATCAACCGCAACCCGGCCAACTACGCGATCACGCGAACGATCGTGGACCTGACCCACGAGCTCGGCATGCGTAGCATCGCGGAATGGGCCGAAACGCCGGATACGATCGCCTCGCTGATCGAACTCGGGGTCGACTACGGACAGGGCTTCGGGCTGGTGCGGCCGATCTCGCCGGATATCGTGACGGCCGCGATGTCGAGTGGAGCGCTGGTGACGAATCCCGAGGTCATCACCCTGCTGACGGAATACAGCGCCACGGAGCGCCGCCCGCAGGTCCGTCGCATCCGGTATCGCAACGCGAGCTGAGCGGGCGGCCCTCGTCCCGCCCTGCGCCCGCCTCTGTGAGGCGCACCGCCCCAGCGGGGGCCGCGATGACCCTGCCCGGGCCGTACCACCGGGTAGCGATATGATTGGGGGATCGCGCTGCAGCCTGTGGCGCACGAGACGCACGCCCCCATGACACGAGACACCACTGAGCCCCGCCAGCCCGGCCTCGGGCTGTACGGCGAGCCGGCCACCGCCGCGCTGCTCCACGAAGCCCTGGCGCTCCTGGGGGACGGGGTGCCGGCTGCCGTGATCGAGGCCGCCGCAGCGGGCGCTGCGATGCCTCAGGGTGTCCTCGCGCTGATCGACGCGGTGTCCTTGAAGACTCTGGATCATGCGCTCCACGCAGAGCTCGATGCGCTGGGACACGGTCACTCGCACGAGGGGCACGGCCACGGCCATGCCAAGGCAGCCCCGGCAGCAGGGCACGACCACGATCACCAACACGGTCACTCCTGTGGCCACGATCATTCGCATGATCACGACCACACGGATGGCCACGCCCATGACCCTGCTCATGAGCACGGGCACGGGCACGATCACGCGCCGCCGACGGCACACGGGCACGCCCGGCCGGCCGTCGTCGTGGTGGCCGCCCCCACCGGCGCCCGCAAGCCCGCGCACAAGGTGCAGTCGAAGACCATGACCGAGTCGGCGGTCTACGTGGTCGAGAAGATGGCCCACGGCTTCAAGCGAAGCGGCCGCCAGGGCGGCGCGGGCTTCTACGACTACAGCTCCGAGCCGCCGCAACTGTGGTCGGGCCTGAAGACCTTCGAGCGCAGCCGCGGCAAGATCCCGGCCGAGGATGTACGCGACCGGCTCGTGCATGCGGCGGTGCTGGCCGCGCTGTCGGGCGTGCAGAACGAGCCGCTGGAGGCGCTTGCATCGGCGTTCGGCCCCGATGTCCGCTGGGACGCGGCCGCGGCGCTCGGCCTGGCGAGCTCCGACGCGGCCGGCCGATTCGCGGCCCGCTCGCGGGAGCTTTCGGGCCGCTACGGCTCCCGGTTCGAGCCGACCGCGGAGCAACTCGCCCGCCTCGGGTCTGCCGGCCGCTGATCGGTAGCGGCACGATGGTCCGCACCGACATCGACGGCCCGGTCTTCATCGTCACGATCGACCGGCGCGAGGCACGCAATGCGGTCGACGGCCCGACTGCGCAGGCCCTCGCCGAGGCATTCCGTGTGTTCGAAGCCGACGCATCGCTGTCGGTCGCGGTGCTGGACGGCGCGCACGGGACGTTCTGCGCAGGTGCCGACCTGAAGGCGCTGGGCGACGACGCGCGCCGCAACCGCCTCGAACCCACGGGCGACGGTCCGATGGGCCCTTCGCGCCTGCTGCTGTCCAAGCCGGTGATCGCCGCGGTGTCGGGCCACGCGGTGGCGGGCGGCGCGGAGCTCGCGCTGTGGTGCGACATGCGGGTCTTCGAGCGCAGCGCGGTGTTCGGGATCTTCTGCCGACGCTTCGGGGTGCCACTCATCGACGGCGGCACGATCCGGCTGCCCAGGCTGATCGGCCTGTCGCGCGCAATGGACCTGATCCTGACCGGACGCCCGGTCGATGCCGAGGAGGCGTTCGCGATCGGGCTCGCCAACCGGGTGGTGCCGGACGGCACCGCGCGTGCGGCGGCGCTCGAGCTGGCGCACGCGCTCGCCCGGCTGCCCCAGACCTGCCTGCGCAACGATCGGCGCTCGGCCTACGAGCAGTTTGGCATGTCGCTGGATGACGCGCTCGGCAACGAGTTCGCGCTGGGGCTGCGCACGCTGCGGTCGGGCGAGCCGTTCGAGGGCGCCGCCGACTTCGCACGCGGCGCCGGCCGTCACGGCACGGCCCGATGAACCCTCCGGCGGCCACGACGCCGCACCTGAACCAGACCGCCATGACCCGACGAGACAAGCTGCTGCACGGCTGGAAAGAGCCGGTCCAGACCCGGCCCGCCGCGACCCTCCTGCTGCTTCGCGATTCGGACGAGGGCCTGCAGGTGCTGATGACGCGCCGCTCGGCCACGGCCAGCTTCGCGCCTGGCGTGTATGTCTTCCCCGGCGGCACGCTCGACGCAACCGACGTCTCTCCCGCTGCGCTCGCCGTCGCGCGGGGCCGCCCGGACCAGGATGAGGCCTACCGGCACCACGCGGCGGCGGCCCTGCGCGAGGCGTTCGAGGAGCTCGGCGTGCTGCTCGCCTGGCGCCGCGGCACCAACGAGCCGTGCCCGCCGCACTTCGCGACGACACTCGACCGGTCGCACGACGGCAGGCTGCACGCGCAGCTGGCCGAGGCGGGCCTGGAGCTCGCCATCGACCGCACCGGCTGGCTGTCGCACTGGATCACCGACCGGGACCTGCCCAAGCGCTTCGACGTTCGCTTCTTCGTGGCGCCGATGCCACTCGACCAGGAGCCGATCGCCGACGGCGCCGAGCAGTTCGAGCCGGTCTGGATGAACCCGGCGCACGGCCTGGCTCGCCACGAGGAAGGCAGCTTCCGGATGATCTTCCCGACCATCCGCACCCTGCGCCGGCTCCAGCGCTTCGGGCGGGTCGAGGACGTGCTCGACGCCTGCGCGACGCAGGCCCGCGTGGTCGCCTCCTGCCCGCGCGGCGGGCTGGTGAAGGGGCGCGACACGCGGTTCACCGAGGACGAGATGCAGTTCGGCGAGCTCGAGATGGTGACGCCCGACGGAACCGTCGTGCATTCGCTCGACTGGCAGCACGAGCGGCCGGTGCAGCTGCGCCGGAACCTGATGCGGCTCACCGCGCCCAACTCGGGGATGATGACCGGCCCGGGCACCAACACCTACATCGTCGGCGAGCCAGGCGACTACCTGGTGATCGACCCCGGGCCGGACCTCCCCGCGCACATCGCGCGGATCGCGGCGGCCGTCGGCGACGGGCTGCGCACCATCGTCTGCACGCACTCGCACCCAGACCATTCGCCGGGCGCCCCGCTGCTGCGCGAGGCGGTCGGCCGTGACGTACCGATCCTGGGGCTGGCCTCGGGCCCCGGCGCACGCGCCCATTCTCAGTTCGTGCCGGACCGCGAGCTCGCCGACGGCGAGCGCATCGTCGTGGGGGACTCCACGCTGAGGGTGGTCCACACGCCCGGGCACGCGGCCAACCACCTGTGCCTGGTGCTCGAGGAAGACCGTGTGCTGTTCTCCGGCGACCACGTCCTCAACGGGTCGACCACCGTGGTCGACCCGCCGGACGGCAACATGGTCCACTACTTAGACTCGCTGCGCCGCCTGGCCCGCGAGCCGGTGGACTTCATCCTGCCCGCCCATGGCCACGTGCTGGGCCCGGCGGTGCCGGCCATGGAGCGGCTGATCGCGCACCGGCTGACGCGCGAGGCCAAGGTCGCCACAGCCCTTCAGCGCGCCGGCAGCGGCACGCTGGACGAGCTGGTGCCGTCGGCCTACGACGACGTGGCGCCGACGCTTCACCCGATCGCAAAGCGGTCGCTGCTGGCCCACCTGGAGAAGCTGGTTGCCGATGGCCGGGCCGACCACGACGGCGAGCGATGGTCGGCGCGTAAGGCCTAAGGCCGCGCTCACGGCCCGGGCGCGTACGCGAATGCCTCCGGGAGTATCCTGTGGCGACCCATTCGCGGCAGCTCTCCAGGAGACACGCATGCCCAAGCACCGATTCGCCTTCCTTTACCGGGCGTCGCTTGCGATGGCCGCCGTCGTGACGGTGCTGGGCCTGCAGGCCTGCGCCGCGCCGGCCGAGGGCCCGGGCGGCGACGCTGCCAAGAAGGCGCCTGCTCGCCCGGCCGCTTCGCCCTATTGACCGGCTCACCGGCCCGGACATGAAAAACCCCCCGGCAGGCAACAACCTGCGGGGGGTTGGGAGCAGCCGCCGAGCACCGCCCCGGGGCGGCGCGCGGCAGACCCGTCAGCCGGCGACGGGCGCCGGCGACTCGGCTGCGGCAGCCTTCATCGACAGGCGCAGACGGCCCTTGTCGTCGGCCTCGAGGACCTTGACCCGGACCTGCTGGCCTTCCTTGACGTAGTCGCCCACCTTCTCGACCCGCTCGTTGGCGATCTGGGAGATGTGCAGCAGCCCGTCGCGGCCCGGCAGGATCTGGACGATCGCGCCGAACTCGAGGATCTTGAGCACGGTGCCTTCGTAGACCTTGCCGATCTCGACCTCGGCGGTGAGGTCCTCGATCCGCTTCTGTGCGCGCTTGGCGGCCTCGGCATCGATGGCGGCGATGGTGATGTCGCCGGTGTCCTTGATGTCGATGGTGGTGCCGGTCTCCTCGGTGATCGCGCGGATGGTGGCGCCACCCTTGCCGATCACGTCGCGGATGCGCTCGGGGTTGATCTTCATCGTGTACATGCGCGGCGCGAAGTCGGACAGCTCCGTACGCGCCCCGCCAATCGCGGCCACCATCTTCTCGAGGATGTGCAGGCGGGCCTCGCGCGCCTGGGCGAGCGCGACCTGCATGATCTCCTTGGTGATGCCCTGGATCTTGATGTCCATCTGCAGCGCGGTGATGCCGGAGTCGGTACCCGCGACCTTGAAATCCATGTCGCCGAGGTGATCCTCGTCGCCCAGGATGTCGGTCAGGACCGCGAAGCGGTTGCCGTCCTTGATCAGGCCCATCGCGATGCCGGCGACGTGCTTGTCGATCGGCACGCCAGCGTCCATCATCGCCAGGCAGCCGCCGCACACCGAGGCCATCGACGAGGAGCCGTTGGATTCGGTGATCTCGGACACCACGCGCAGCGAGTACGCGAACTCGGTGACCGGCGGAATCAGCGCGGCGAGCGCGCGCTTGGCGAGCTTGCCGTGCCCGACCTCGCGGCGCTTGGGCGCGCCGAAGCGGCCGGTCTCGCCGGTGGCGAACGGCGGCATGTTGTACTGGAGCATGAAGCGCTCGCGGTACTCGCCGTTGATCGCATCGATGATCTGCTCGTCGCGCGCGGTGCCCAGCGTGGTGATGACCAGCGCCTGTGTCTCGCCGCGGGTGAACAGCGCCGAGCCGTGCGCGCGCGGCAGCACGCCGGTGCGGATGGAGATCGGGCGCACGGTGCGGGTGTCGCGGCCGTCGATGCGCGGTTCGCCGGCCAGGATCTGACTGCGGACGATCTTCGACTGCATCTCGTACAGGATGTTGTCGACGTCGTTTGAATCGGGCTTGGGCTGGCCGGCCGCGGTCGCCTCCTCCTGCACCGTCGAGGCGACGCCTTTCTCGATCGCGCGGATGCGCTGGGTGCGCTCCTGCTTGTTGCGCATGCGGTAGGCGTCGCGCATGTCGGCCTCGGCGAGCGCCGCGATCCGGCCGATCAGCGCCTCGTTGCGGGCCGGTGCCTGCCAGTCCCACTCGGGCTTGCCGGCGATCTCGACGAGCTCGTCGATGGCCTTGATGACGGCCTGCATCTGGTCGTGGCCAAAGACCACGGCGCCGAGCATCACGTCCTCGGGCAGCTGCTTGGCCTCGGACTCGACCATCATCACGGCCGCGTCGGTGCCCGCGACCACCAGGTCGAGGTGGCTCTCGAGGAGCTGCGATGCGGTCGGGTTCAGCACGTACTGGCCGCCGATGTAACCGACGCGCGCAGCGGCGATCGGGCCCGAGAACGGGATCCCGGACAGCGCCAGGGCGGCCGATGCGCCGATCATCGCCGGGATGTCGGAGTCGACCTCCGGGTTGCTCGACATCACGTGGATGATGATCTGGACTTCGTTGTAGAAGCCGTCCGGAAACAGCGGCCGGATGGGCCGGTCGATGAGCCGGCAGGTCAGGATCTCCTTTTCGGTGGGGCGACCCTCACGCTTGAAGAAGCCGCCAGGGATGCGTCCCGCGGCGTAGAACTTCTCGACGTAGTCGACCGTCAGCGGGAAGAAGTCCTGACCCGGCTTGGCGGTCTTCTGGCCCACCACGGTGGCCAGCACCACGGTGTCGTCCATGGTGACCATCACCGCACCGCTCGACTGCCGGGCCACTTCGCCGGTCTCGATGGTGAGGCTGTGCTGCCCCCATTGAATCGTTTTCTTTGCGATCTCGAACACGCTCATTCCCCTCTTAGCAGTCTGTGACCCGCGCGATCAGCCGGCGGCGCGGTTCGCCTAGTTGGTGTTTCGCCAAAGGAAAATGCCCGCCTGTACGGCGGGCATCCTCGGGCGTCATGGGTCGGGCTGCGCCCGTCGACGGCTGGCCCGCAGGCCCTGCGTCGATAGGCACTGCCCGGACCGCCGACATTACTTGCGAAGACCCAGACGCTCGATCAGCGCCTTGTAGCTCTCGGGACTGGTGCCCTTGAGGTAGTCCAGCAGCTTGCGGCGGCGGCTCACCATCTTGAGCAGGCCGCGACGCGAGTGATGGTCCTTGGCGTGGGTCTTGAAGTGCCCTGTCAGCTCGTTGATGCGAGCGGTCAGGAGTGCGACCTGGACTTCCGGCGAACCGGTGTCGCCCTGGGCGCGCTGATAGTCGGCGACGATCTTCGCCTTGTCGATGCTGGCAACGGACATGGTTTCCCTTGGATGACTTGCGAACGCGCCGGGTTGCGCGCCGTGTGGTTGCTGCAAGACGGCTGCAGCGCCTGCCCTACCCCACGCTACTTCCCTCCAACTGCCATGAGGTATCTGGGGCAAAGCCTTTGGATTATAAGGACTTTTTCCTGCCCCCGCAAGTCGGGCTCACGGCGTCAGGTCGTGCTGCGGGTTGACCCGCGGCGTATCCGAATGCAGCTTGTTCAGCGCGTTCAGGTAGGCCTTGGCCGACGCGACCACGATGTCCGGATCGGCCCCGACGCCGTTGACGATCCGACCGGCGCGGGCGAGCCGCACCGTGACCTCGCCCTGCGACTCGGTGCCGGTGGTGATCGCGTTGACCGAGTAGAGCAGCAGCTCGACGCCGCTCGACACCTTCGACTCGATGGCCTTGAGGGTCGCATCGACGGGGCCGTTGCCAACCGCCTTGGCGCGGTGCTCGACGCCGCCCACCGAGATGACCACGCTCGCGTGGGGCCGCTCGCCCATCTCGGAGGCCTGGCTCATCGACAGCAGCTTGAAGTGCTCGTTCTCGGAGGTGACCGACTCGTCGGACACGAGCGCGTGGATGTCCTCGTCGAAGATGTCGGACTTGCGGTCGGCGAGGTCCTTGAAGCGCACGAAGGCCGCGTTGACCTCGGTCTCGCTGTCGAGCTGGATGCCCAGCTCGTGCAGGCGCTGCTTGAACGCGTTGCGCCCGGACAGCTTGCCCAGCACGATCTTGTTGGCCGCCCAGCCGACGTCCTCGGCCCGCATGATCTCGTAGGTGTCGCGCGCCTTGAGCACGCCGTCCTGGTGGATGCCCGACGCATGGGCGAAGGCGTTGGCGCCGACCACCGCCTTGTTGGGCTGGACCGGGAAGCCGGTGATGCCGGACACCAGCCTTGAGATCGGCACGATCTGGGTGGCGTCGATGCCGACGTCGAGCTTGAAGAAGTCGCGCCGGGTCTTGACCGCCATCACCACCTCCTCGAGCGAGGTGTTGCCGGCGCGCTCGCCCAGGCCGTTGATGGTGCACTCGACCTGGCGCGCGCCGCCGGTCATCACGCCGGCGAGCGAGTTGGCGACCGCCATCCCCAGGTCGTTGTGGCAGTGGACGCTCCAGACGGCCTTGTCGGAGTTGGGAATCCGCTCGCGCAGCGACCGGATGAACTCGCCGTAGAGTTCGGGCACCGCGTAGCCGACGGTGTCGGGGATGTTGAGCGTGGTCGCGCCTTCGTCGATCGCGGCCTCGAGCACGCGGCACAGGAAGTCGGGGTCGGAGCGGTAGCCGTCTTCGGGCGAGAACTCGACGTCGTCGGTGAACTTGCGGGCGAACCGCACCGAGAGCCTGGACTGCTCGAAGACCTGGTCGGGGGTCATCCGCAGCTTCTTTTCCATGTGCAGCGCGGAGGTCGCGATGAAGGTGTGGATGCGAAAGCGCTCGGCGCCCGCCAGCGCCTCGGCCGCGCGGCCGATATCGCGGTCGTTGGCCCGCGCAAGCGAGCAGACGATCGACTCGCGGATGGTGTTGGCGATGGCACGGACCGCCTCGAAATCGCCATTGGACGACGAGGCGAAGCCGGCTTCTATCACGTCGACCCGCAGCTTCTCGAGGAGCTTGGCGATCCGCAGCTTCTCCTCGCGCGTCATCGACGCGCCCGGGCTCTGCTCGCCGTCGCGCAGGGTCGTGTCGAAGATGATCAGGCGGTTGGCGTCGCTCATGGGGTCTCCTGCTGTGCGGGGGCGTCCATCCCCGGGCTCCACGGGATTGTACGCAAGGCGCCGCGGTGACCGGGCGGTCAGGGCGCGGCGCCTGCCCCCGGGACGGTCGGCGCCGTCGCGCGCGGCTCGCCGCTGGCGGCCACGACGATCCCCGCGAGCAGCGTGGCGAAGCCCGCCAGCTGCAGGACGGTGAAGGTCTCACCGAGCAGCAGCCAGGCCAGCACCGCCGAGCCCACCGGCTCGCCGAGGATGGCGAGCGCCACGAAGGTGGCCGACAGGTGCCGCAGCGACGCGTTGATGAGGGTGTGGCCCGCGAGCTGCGGCCCGAGCGCCATCAGGGCGATGGGCAGCCAGGCCGCCGCGGGGATGGTCCACAGGCCCTGGCCGCCCGCGATCGCGATCGCGTTCATCGCGAGGGCGCCCGCGCCGTAGACGATGGCCACGTAGGCGAGCAGCGTCATCCGCCGGTTCAGGCCGCGCCCCACCAGGAAGTAGCCGGAGATCGCGACCGCGCCCGCCAGCGCCAGCCCGTTGCCCAGCATCGGCGCGCGCCCGGGCGCGGGGGGGCCGCCGACGAGGTCGGAGGCGATGATCAGCGCGCTGCCCAGCACCGCGAGCAGCAGGCCGCCGAGCGTGCGGCGCGACGGCGGCTCGGCCAGCAGCAGCCATGACGCCAGCCCGACCCACACGGGGTTGGTGGTGACCAGCGCCACGCTGCTCGCCACCGAGGTGTAGCGCAACGAGGCGATCCAGGTCGCGAAGTGGACCGCGAGGAATGCGCCCGCGACCGCGGCGATGGCCCAGTCGCGGCGCCCGAGCCGGGCGAGCTCCGGGCCGCGCCTGAACAGGGCGAGCGGCACGACCACCAGCGCGGCGAGCGTGAGCCGCCCCGCGGCGACCGCGAGCGGCTCGGCGCCCGCGTCGATCGCATAGCGGATCAGCAGCGCGGCCGTCGAGACGACGAGCACGCCGATCGACAGCGCGAGGAAGCGGAGGGTCAAGACGGCATCCGGTGAGAGACGGCCCCTGCGGGCCGCGCGGCAGGACCCCGCGGACGGTCCCGGCGCGGGTTGGGGCGGCTCAGGTCTTGGGCAGCGTCACGCCGCTCTGCCCCTGGTACTTGCCGCCCCGGTCCTTGTAGGAGGTCTCGCAGACCTCGTCGGACTCGAAGAACAGCACCTGGGCGCAGCCCTCGTGCGCATAGATCTTGGCGGGCAGCGGGGTGGTGTTGGAGAACTCCAGCGTGACGTAGCCTTCCCATTCCGGCTCGAAGGGGGTCACGTTGACGATGATCCCGCAGCGCGCGTAGGTGCTCTTGCCCAGGCAGATGGTGAGCACGCTGCGCGGGATCCGGAAGTACTCGACCGTGCGCGCGAGCGCAAACGAGTTCGGCGGGATGATGCAGACCTCGCCCTTGAAGTCGACGAAGGACTTCTCGTCGAAGTTCTTGGGATCGACGATGGTGGAGTTGATGTTCGTGAAGATCTTGAACTCGTCGGCGCAGCGGATGTCGTAGCCGTAGCTCGACGTGCCCCAGGACACCACGCGCCGGCCGTCGGTGGGGTCGAGCCGGATCTGGCCGGGTTCGAAGGGCTCGATCATGCCGTGCTCCTGCGCCATCCGGCGGATCCATCGGTCGGACTTGATGCTCATCGGGAGGCGCTCGGGGTCTGGGCAATCCGCGATTGTCGGCAAACGCGGCCGGGCAGGCAAATCGGCGCCCGTGCGCAGGCGGCCGGCCTCCTTCACAATGGCGGGCTCCATCCGCCGGAAAGCCCGACCGTCCGTGACCCCCCTGCCCACCCTCGTCCGATCCGCCCGACCGCCGGGTAACCGCGCGGCCGCCCACCGATGAGCGCCCCCCTGCCCGCCTCGGTCGACGCCGTCCAGACGCTGCTGTCGGAGCGTGGCTACCTCGCCGACCGCAGGCTCGCGACCTCGCTGTTCCTGAGCCTGCGGCTGGCCCGCCCGCTGTTCCTCGAGGGCGAGGCCGGCGTGGGCAAGACCGAGCTCGCCAAGGTGCTCGCCGACGCGCTGCAGGCGCCGCTGATCCGGCTGCAGTGCTACGAGGGGCTCGACATCGCGCAGGCCGCCTACGAGTGGAACGTCGGCCGCCAGCTGATGCACGTGCGCCTCGCCGAGGCCGCGCACGAGGCGGACCGGGCTGCGGTGGAGCGCGGACTCTACGGGCGCGACATGCTGCTCGAGCGCCCGCTGCTGGCGGCCCTCGCCTCTCCCGTGCCCGCGGTGCTGCTGATCGACGAGCTCGATCGTGCCGACGAGCCCTTCGAGGCCTTCCTGCTGGAGGTGCTGTCGGATTGGCAGATCACGATCCCGGAGTTCGGGGTGGTGGCCGCGCGCCATCCGCCGCGGGTGATCCTCACGTCCAACCGTACGCGCGAGATCCACGACGCGCTCAAGCGCCGCTGCCTCTACCACTGGGTCGAGTTCCCTGACCTCGAGCGCGAGCGGGCCATTTTGCGGCGCAAGGTGCCCGAGGCGCCCGAGGCGCTGTCGCGCCAGGTCGTGGCCTTCGTGCAGCGCATGCGCGCGCTGGAGCTGTTCAAGGCGCCAGGCATCGCCGAGACGATCGACTGGACGCGCGCGCTCGTGGCGCTCGACAGTGCGAGCCTGGACGCCGACACGGTCGACGACACGCTCGGCGTGCTCCTGAAATACCAGGAGGACATTGCGCGGATACAGGGTGCCGAGGGCCGACGCCTGCTGGACGAGGCCGTGGCCGGCACGGCGGCCGGTGCCGGCTGAGCGGGCGCAGGCCGTGCATGGGCCCCGCGCCGGCGCGTTCGCCGACAACGTGGTGAGCTTCGCGCGGCTGCTGCGCGTGGCCGGGATGCCCATCGGCGTCGACCGCAGTCGGTTCGCCGTGCAGGCGCTGGAGGCCGTGGGCATCGAGCATCGGGAGGACGTGCGCGCGGCGCTCTCGGCGGTGCTGCTGAGCCGGCGCGAGCAGCAGCCGCTGTTCGACGCGGCCTTCGACGCCTTCTGGCGCGGGCCCGACCTGGCCGCGCGGATGCAGGAGGGGCTGGCGCCCGCCGCCTCGAGACCGGGCCGACCCGCCCAGTCGACCCGGCCTGCACGGCTGGAAGCGGCGCTGCGCGCGCCGCACCGGTCGCCCGGCGGCCGGCCGCCCGAGGGGGAGCCTGCGGATCCGACCGCTGCCCGGATGGCCTGGTCGGACCGCGAGCGGCTGCAGCACCGCGACTTCGACGGCATGACCGCCGACGAGTTCCGCACAGCGTGCCGGCTGGTCGAGCAGGCGCCGCTGCCGGTCGATCCGGTTCGGACCCGCCGCTGGCGCAGCGCGCGCAGCGGCCCGATCGACCTGCGCGCGACGCTCCTGCGGGCCGCGCGCGACCCGCTGCTGGGCCGGGTCGCGAGGCGGGCCCGGCGCGAGCGCTTGCCGCCGCTGGTGGTGCTGTGCGACGTGTCCGGATCGATGGAGCGGTACGCGCGCATCCTGCTGCATTACGCCCACGCGCTGGCGCGCCGCCAGCCGCGGATCGCGGTGTTCGCCTTCGGCACGCGGCTCACCGACATCACCCGGTCGCTGCGCCACCGCGACCCGGACCAGGCGGTCGCGGCGGCCACGCGCTCGGTGGCCGACTGGAACGGCGGCACCCGCATCGGCGCGTGCCTGGCGACCTTCAACCGCCTGTGGGCGCGTCGCGTGCTGTCGGGCAACGCCACGGTCCTGCTGATGACCGACGGGCTGGACCGCGGCGACGACCCGATGCTCGGCCGCGAGGCGGCCCGGTTGTCGCGCTTCGCCCACCGCCTGGTGTGGCTGAACCCGCTGCTGCGATTCGAGGGCTTCGAGCCGCGGGCGGGCGGGGTGCGCGCCCTGCTTCCCCATGTGGACCGGCATCTGCCGGTACATTCACTGGCGAGCCTGGACGATCTGGGCCGCGCGATCCGCGCGGCCCGGTCGGGCCTGCCCACGACGAGACGACCATGAACACCCCCCGAACCCGGAGAATCGCAGCATGGAGATGACAGGGCAGCGCACGCTGCCGGTGCCGCCGCAACAGGCATGGGATGCGCTCAACGACCCGGCGGCCCTGCAGGCCTGCATCGCGGGCTGCGAATCGATCGCGCTGGTCGCGCCCGACCAGTACGAGCTGGTGATGAGCGCGCGTATCGGTCCGGTGGCGGCCCGCTTCAAGGGCAAGCTGACCCGCAGCGACGCGGTCGAGCCGGTCTCCTACCGGATCGCCTTCGACGGCCAGGGCGGCGCGGCGGGCTTCGGCAAGGGCACGGCCGACGTGCGGTTGACCCCGGTCGAGCAGGGCACGCTGCTCGACTACTCGGTGAAGGCCAACGTCGGCGGCAAGATCGCGCAGATCGGCTCGCGGCTGATCGACGGCGCAGCGCGCAAGATCGCGGACGATTTCTTCGCGGCCTTCGAGGCCCGGATCGTCGGGCAGGCGGGCGCGGCGCAGGCGGCGGCCGGGCCAGGCGAGGCGGCGGCGGCTGGGCCCGGCGAGGCGGCGCCCCCGCCTGCACCCGTGCCCATGCCGGCGGCACCGGCCTCGTCGAGCCGGATCGGATGGGTGATCGCGGCGGCGATCGCGGTCGCGCTGCTGGCGTGGCTGCTCGCGCGCTGACGGACACGAACGAAGGAGCACGACGATGGACAGTCTCGATCTGCAGGTGCTGCGCCAGGCGCGCGACTGGGCGCGCGCCGGGCGGCCCGCCTGGCTCGTCACGGTCGTGGAGACCTGGGGCTCGGCGCCGCGGCCGCCCGGCGCGTTGCTCGCGCTGCGCGACGATGGCCTGGTGGTGGGCTCGGTGTCGGGCGGCTGCGTCGAGGACGACCTGATCGATCGCGTGCGCCGCGGCGAACGCGTGGGCACGCCCTCGCAGATCACCTACGGCGTCACCAAGGACGAGGCGGCCCGATTCGGCCTGCCCTGCGGAGGCACGCTGCGGCTGGTGCAGGAGCCACTGGCCGACGTGCAGTGGATCGACGCGCTGCTCGAGCGCACGGCGCGCCACGAGCTGGTCGCGCGGGTGCTGGACATCGGGTCGGGCGGCGTCACGCTCGAGCCTGCGCGGCGCGGCGAGCCCTTCACGCTGTCCGACACGACGATGCGCCAGGTGTTCGGGCCGCGCTGGCGGATGCTGGTCATCGGCGCCGGCCAGTTGTCGCGGGTGCTCGCCGAGATGGCGCTGGCGCTGGATTTCGAGGTGATCGTCTGCGACCCGCGCGAGGAGTACCACCTGACCTGGGACGTGCCCGGCACGCAGTTCACGAAGGAGATGCCGGACGACGCGGTGCTGCGCCTGGAGCTGGACGCACACAGCGCGGTGGTGGCGGTCACCCACGACCCCAAGCTCGACGACATGGTGCTGCTCGAGGCGCTCAAGTCGCCGGCGTTCTACGTGGGCGCGCTCGGCTCGCGCGCCAACACCGCCAAGCGCAAGGAGCGGATGCGGCTGTTCGACCTCGGCGAGCACGAGATCGAGCGCCTGCACGGCCCGATCGGACTGGACATCGGCAGCCGAACGCCCGCCGAGATCGCGGTGTCTATCCTGGCCGAGGTGGTGGCGGTGAAGAACGGCGTGGCGCTTCGCCAGAAGAAGCCCGAGCCGACCGGCGAAAACACGGCCGGCCCGGGCTGCGCGGTGCCCGCCGGGCGCTGAGCCTGGACGCTGCGGGGCGCCCGCGCTAGGGCGCGGGCGGCGCGATCTCGAGCGAGACGATCCGCAGGCCGAGCCTGCGGCGGTCGGCGGACAGGCCGAGCTCGCTCGGCGACGTGGGCCTGGGCACCGTCATCGCGAGCGTGTCCGTGCCCGGCGGCACGTCGTCGAAGTCCAGCGCGACGCTGGCGGCGGCCGCGGGTGCCGTGAACCGCCTGCGCTGCGTCCCGACCGCGACCTCGACCGGCTCGCCCGCGTTGGGGCCGAACGAGCCTTCCAGCCTGAGCACCAGCCGGAATCGGGCTGGCAGGCGGTCGGTGAAGCGCAGGGTCGCCGCGGGCCCGTCCGTCCAGCGGCCCCAGGGCTCGGCGAACGACAGCCCGGTCGAGGTCAGCCCCGGCTGCTGCCGCGCGCTCATCTCGACGGTTCGGTACCGCGCCCCGTCCAGCGGCAGCATCTCGAGCAGGAAGGGCTGGAAGCTGCGGTAAGCGACGCGGTTGCCGTGCGCGGACAGGTGGTCCGAGTCGAAGTACAGCGGCCGGCCCTCGTCGAAGGCCGAGCAGCGGCTCCCCGGGCACAGGGCGGGCAGCGGGTCCCAGACGCGCATCGACGGGTGACGCGCCGCCAGCGCCTGCAGCGACTCGGTGATCGGGCGGCGATAGGCCTCGATGAACTCGCGCTCGATCGAGAAGCCGCGCGCGCATGCGGGGTTCATGGCGTTGAACCAGTCGGCGCATCGATACGGCAGCGCCTTGAACAGCGGCTTTTGCGCCTCGAAGATCACCCTGAGCGAGCGGGTCTCCAGCCGCGTGACGATCCGGTGGGCCTCCTCGAGGGCCGCGAGCCATGCGGCGGGCGCCGCGCGGTGGTCGACGATGGCGAGGATCCTGGCGTCGTCGAGCGGGCCGTCGACGAGCCGCGGCACCCGCAGCCCGGGCAGGAACACGATGTCCCCCGGCCTGGCCGTGGCCTCGACTTCGGCGAGGGCCGACTCGACGAAGGCCGCGCAGCGCTCGATCCCGGGATGCAGCAGCGGCGCGACCGCGCAGCCCGCCTTGTCGATCGTGCGCACGGTCAGCCCGTCGATGTCCTGGAGCAGTCGCAGCATGGTCGCGTACGCGACGGCGTGCGAGTCGCCGACGACGAACATCGTCGTGCCGGACAGCGCCCCGAAATTGGCGTTGGAGGTGGGGAACGCGCTCGGGTACCAGGTCTCGACGTCGCGGGTCACGCTCAGCGACAGGGTGTTCTGGTGCGCGAAGAGGGTCGCGCCGACCCATGCGCCCAGCGCGACCGTGCCCAGCCCCGCGACCAGCACCGGGACCCTGCGCCCGGACCTGACCCAGGCGCTACGCCTGACCGGCATCTCGACCAGGTGGTAGGAGGCCATGCTCGCCGCAGCGGACAGGCCCACCGCCGCGGCGATGCTGACCGCCGTGTCCAGGCCGATCGTCCATCGCAGCAGCACCAGCACCGGCCAGTGCCACAGGTAGAGCGAGTACGAGATCTTGCCGACGTACAGCGCGAGCGGGTTCTCGAGCACGACCCGCGAGACCGAGCGCGCCCGCGCCTGCGCCTGCCCGACCGCCGCGGCGATCACCAGCAGCGATCCGGTCACCGGCATCAACGCCATCGGGAACGGGAACGACGCCGCGGTCGCGAGCGCGAAGGACGCCAGGATCAGCGCCAGGCCCGCCAGCAGGCAGGCGGTGGTCGCGGCGCCGCCGCGCGGCAGCAGGACCCCGCGGTGATGCAGCTGGTACAGCAGGCCGCCGAGGGCGAGCTCCCAGAATCGGCTGTAGAGCAGGTAGAACGCGGCGTTCGGGTTGTGCTTCGTCTGGTGCCACGCGACGACGAGCGACAGGCCCACCAGGATCGCGAGTAGGCTCCTGGCCAGCGTGCCGAGCGCCCCGCCGCGATTGCGGTACGACAGCCACACGAAGAACACGAGCGGATACACGAGGTAGAACTGCTCTTCGACCGCGAGGGACCAGGTGTGGGTGAACGGGTTCGACTCGGCGCGCGCCGCGTAGTAGCCGTCGCCGGCGTTCACGAGCGCGTAGTTGGCGAGCCCGAAGAAGGCATAGAGCCCCGTATGCGGGATACTCTGGCTGAGCCACGACTGCGGGATGAACAGCACCGACAGCGCGCTCGTGATGACCAGGCACACCACGAGCGCCGGCATGATGCGCGCGATCCGTCGCGCGTAGAAGGTCAGCAGGAAGTCGCCCAGCCCCCGTCCGCCGTGGTTCACCAGGCTGCTGCTGACCACGTATCCGGAGATGGCGAAGAAGACGTCGACGCCGGCGAACCCGCCGGGCACGAGGGCGGCGTCGAGGTGGTACAGGACCACTGCGAGCACCGCGACCGCCCGCAGCCCGTCGATGCCGGGAATGTACGAGACGCCTGCCGGCGACGAAGAGGCGTGCTGGAGCATTGGCCGGTCGGAATTCGAAAGCCCGAGAGGGTCGCACAGCGGTCACGCAGGAGCAAGGCCGCGCGACCTGCCAGCGCGCGAAGCTGTTGCGCTGCGCCAGCTAACCGCCACCTCGCTGTGTATGGCGATCGAAGCTTGTGACCCAGTCGCGAGCAGGCGCCTCGGCGCCGGCCGTGGGCACGAAGCGCACGCGCAGCTGCTGGACCTTCAGCAGGGCGACCCGGCGCGGCTCGAGCGGCTCGGTCTCGATGGCGAGCTCGCCCCAGTCGAAGCGCAGGGTCGTGCGTCCCGTGGTCGCGATGCGGTGATCCTCGCCGGTCAGCTCGGCCAGCCAGCGGTCGAGGTCCGCGCGCGAGCAGGCCATCACGCGATCGAAGCCGAAGAAGGGCACGGGCTCAGCCCCGCCGGCCGGCGCGACGAGCGCCCTGCCGCAGCGCCACGCACCGCGCGGCGCCGTGAGCCCGTCTGGCCTCAGCCGCCTGCGATCGGCGGCCAGATCGCAAGGGCTTCCCCGTCCTTGAGCACGCGCGACTCGCGGTCGGCGGGCGCAACGTAGGTGCCATCCACCAGCACCAGGTGCACGAGCTTGGGCGGCAGCTTGAATCGCTCGATCATCTGCGTGACCGTCGTGCCCTCGGGCACGTCGACCGCGATCACGTTGCCGTTGCGCCGCTCCCCGTCGAGTTCCTCGGGCAGGTGGTCCGTCAGCATCGCGAACAGCTTGAAGGTGATGCGCACCGGCCCGCCCTTTCAGCGCATGCTGCCGCGCGAAGGACCCTGGAACTGCTCCTGGGCCTGCGCGGTGGCGAGGTACGCCTCCATCAGCCGGGTCGGATCCTCCAGCAGACGGTCCTTCCAGGGGCCCAACTTCACGCCACCCTCCACCAGCCCGCGCAGCACGCCCACGTGGTCGGTCATGCCGAGCGAGTTGGCGCCGATGAGCACGTCGCGATCGAACTCCAGGCGCAGGTACTTGAACCCGGCCGTGTCGTTCAGTTCGGCGTGCTCGCCGCCCGGCACGCCCTGCCACTGGCCGAACGAGGTCGACACCAGCCCCAGCGTGTCGAGCACGTTGATCTGCGTCACCACGGTCGCGATGGAGTCGCCGCCAGCCATGTTGATCGCGGCGACATGCCCCTGGTCGACTGCGTTGGGCTGGATCGCGGATACGATGGTCTGCTTGGTGATCGGGTCGAAGGCCTCGGCGCAGTCGCCGGCCGCGTACACGCCGGGCACCGTGGTCTGCATGCGCTCGTCGGTCAGGATGCCCTGCAGGGCCTTGATCGGGCTGCCCGCCAGGAAGCCGATGTTGGGCCGCACGCCGGTCGCCTGGATGACGAGGTCGAACTCCTCGGTACGCCCGTTCGAGAACCGCGCGCGGATGTTGGCCGCAGGCTCGAGCCCCTCGACGCGGGTCGAGGTGTAGACGGTGATGCCCTTCTTCTGGCACCAGTCCTTGATCATGTTGCCGGCACCCGGACCCATCATCCGCGGCACCATCCGGTCGCCCATCTCGACCACGGTCAGCGCGACCTCGCGCTGCGCCAGCGCCTCCAGGATGATGCAGCCGATGAAGCCCGCGCCCATCTGGAGCACGCGGGCGCCGGGCCGGGCGAGCTGCAGGATGTTGCGGGCGTCGTGCAGCGTCCAGCAGGGATGCACGAACGGCGAGTCGAGGCCCGGGATGGGCGGCTTAACCGGGCTCGAGCCGGTTGCGATCAGCAGGCGGTCGTACGCGAAGGCCTGGCCGTCGGACAGCAGCACGCGGTGCGCCACGGTGTCCACCGAGGTCACGCGCCCGGTGACCGTGCGGATCCGGTGCGTCTCGAAATGCTTCGGGTCCTTGCGCAGGTAGGTGCCCGGCTCGTCGATGTTGCCGATCAGCAGGTAGGGGATCGCCATGCGCGAGTACGACGGATGCGGCTCGTCGCCGATCATCACGATCTCGTCGGCGGGACGGCGCTTGCGCAGGGTCTCGGCGGCGACCACGCCTGCAGGGCCGTTGCCGATGATGACGTGCTTCATGGTGCGCTCCTCGGATAAACGAAACGGGGCGGCCGCCAGGCCGCCCCGGGTCGAGCGCGGGGGTATCGACCCGCCGCGGCTACAGGCCCAGCCGGGCGCGGGTCTCCGGCTTGAGCCGGCCGTCCTGGTCCCAGCCGCGGAGCTCGTAGTACTCGGGGATCATCTTGTCGATCCCCGACACGAGGCCCTTGGCCGGGCCGGTCTTGGCCGGCTCGGTCTTCAGCCGCTTGGGCAGGTCGTCGTCCTTGCGGGTGAAGCCGGCGCGGTTGTTGAAGTCCCGCTCGAGGTTCCAGATCCGCTCGCCGATCTCGGTGAGGTTCTCGAGCGTGAACTCGTCGCCGCAGGCCGCAGCCACCTGCGGCGCGAGATCGGCCGTGGTCCAGGCGAAGGTCGTGAACACGCAGATGCCCGAGGAGTCGAAGGCGGCGGTCGCGTCCTGGAAGGCCTTGACCAGCCCCGGCTTGCCGTCGGTGGTCAGCGGGTCGGTCTTGACCGGGATGCCCAGGACCTCGGAGGCAACGGTGTAGGAACGCAGGTGGCAGGCGCCGCGGTTGGACGTCGCGTAGGTCAGGCCCATGCCCTGGATGCCACGCGCGTCATAGGCCGGGAACTCCTGACCCTTGACCGACATCGACAGGTCGGGATGGCCGTACTTCGCGGTCAGGCGCTTGCTGCCCTGCGCGATCTCCTTGCCGAAGCCCTCGCTCTTGACCGTCATCTCGGCCAGCTTGCACAGCGCCTGCGCCGAGCCGAACGGCGCCTCGATGCCGATCTGCTCCTTGGTCAGCACACCCATCTCGTACAGCTCGAACACCGCGCCGACGGTCGCGCCGAACGAGATCGGATCCATCCCGTCCTCGTTGCACAGCAGGTTGGCGTACTGCAGGGCCTCGAGGTCGGACACCCCGGGCGCCGCGCCGAGCGCCCAGGCCGCCTCGTACTCGAGGCCGCCGGAGGCGCCCCAGTACTCGGGCTTGTTGACCACCGAGAAGTGGGTCTCGTCGATCTTGGAGATGCGCCCGCAGGCGATCGTGCAGCCGAAGCAGGCCTGGTTGGTCACCAGCTGCGACTTGCCGTCGGTGGGGCGCTTCTCGGCCATCGCCTCGGCGCCGATCCGGCTGGCGGACTCGAACTGCGAGTCGCGGTGGTTGCGCGTGGGCAGCGAGCCGGTCTCGTTGATGACGTTCATCAGGACCTGGGTGCCGTAGGTGGGCAGGCCCTGGCCGGTGACCGGGTGGTCGTGGAGGATCTTCTTCTTCTCCATCGTGACCTTCATGAAGGCCTTGGGATCGTGGATGTTGCCCACGCCCTTGGTGCCGCGCACCGCGATGGCCTTGAGGTTCTTGCTGCCTGCGACCGCGCCCACGCCCGAGCGGCCGGCCGCGCGGTGCAGGTCGTTGACGATGGCGGCGTACAGCACCTGCGTCTCGCCGGCGCGGCCGATGGACGACACGCGGGTCAGGGGATCCTGGTGCGAGGACTTGATGATCGCTTCGGTCTGCCAGACGGTCTTGCCCCACAGGTGGGACGCGTCACGCAGCTCGGCGACGTCGTCGCTGATGGACAGGTAGACCGGCTTGGCCGACTTGCCCTCGACGATGACCATGTCCCAGCCGGCCATCTTGAGCTCGGCGCCCCAGTAGCCGCCCGAGTTGGAGCAGGCGATGGCGCCGGTCAGCGGACCCTTGGTGATCACCGAGTAGCGCCCGCCGGTGGAGGCCATCGTGCCGGTCAGCGGACCGGTCGCCCAGATGATCTTGTTGTCGATCGACAGCGGGTCGACCTTGGCGTCGACTTCCTCGACGAAGTATTTGGTGGCGAGCCCACGCTGGCCGAGGTACTGCCTCGCCCATTCCATTTTCAGCGGCTCGCTGGTGCAGGTGCCCGAAGTCAGGTTCACCCGCAGGATCTTTCCGGCCCAAGACATGTTTGCGTCTCCTTCAGACGGCCGACGGCTGGTTGCCCAGCTTGTCGGCCCATTGCTTCATCCGGTCCAAGCCGGTCCAGCTGGCATCGATGTAGGTGATCGCGCCGGTCGGGCAGGCGTCCGCGCAGGCGGGCTCGCCCCCGCACAGGTCGCACTTCTGGACCTTGCCGGTGTCGGCCACGTAGTTCACCGTGCCGAACGGGCAGGCGATCGTGCAGACCTTGCAGCCGACGCACACATCCTCGAGCACCACCTTGGCGCCGGTGGCCGCGTCGATCTTGATGGCCTCGACCGGGCAGGCATGCAGGCACCAGGCCTCGTCGCACTGCGTGCAGGTGTAGGGGACCTTGCGGCCGGTATGATGGAAGTCGAAGACCTTGATCCGCGACTTCGCAGTGTTGAAGATGCCGTAGTTCTCGAAACTACAGGCCATCTCACACTGCAGGCACCCGGTGCATTTGTCCGGATTGATGTGCAGGGATTTCTGCATGTCTCCTCCAATTGACGGCGAGGTCTTCGCGCGATTCAGACGAACTTATGTCGGCGAAAGCATACCTCGACATGCAGGCCGCTGCCTAGGGAGCGACGCGGAAAGCTTGCCCGACCGACCCGCTCGACCCGCCCCGACCTCATCCGCCGTGTCCGACATCGTCACAGTCACCCTCAACTACGACATGGCGCCCGGCGGGCAGCCGCAGCTGCGCAATCCATTCTTCGAGGTGATCGCGGCGATCCGCCAGGAGGGGTCGATCGCGGCGGCCGCCCGCAGGCTGGGCTGGTCTTACCGGCACCTGTGGGGCTACCTGAAGGACCAGGAGCGGCGGCACGGCCGCAGCTTGATCGTGTGGGACAAGGGTCGCGCGGCGCGGCTCAGCGAGTTTGCCGAGAAGCTGCTCTGGGCCGAGACGCGGATCCGTGCACGGCTCGCCGCCGAGATCGAGAACCTCGCCACCGAGATCGGGCGCGAGCTCACCGTCGCCTTCAACGACCAGGTGCCGATCGCGACCTGCGTGGCCAGCCACGACCTGGCCCTGCCCCGGCTTCGGACGCTGTGCGAGTCGGCCGCGGGCGTGCTGCTCGACCTGCGCTTCGCGGGCAGCCTGTCGGCGCTGGCAGAGCTGCGCGCCCAGCGCTGCCTGTTCGCGGGCATCCACCTGCCCTGCTCGCGACCGGACCTGGCGCGCAAGGGGTCGGAGATTCACCGAGCATTCGCGCCCCGGCTGCGGCTCGGTCGCGAGAAGCTGATCAGGGTGGCGCGCCGCACTCAAGGCCTGATCCTGCCGGCAGGCAATCCGCGTGGCGTCGCGGACCTGGGCGCATTGCGCCGGCTGCGCTTCGTCAACCGGGCGGTCGGCACCGGCACGCGCGCACTGCTCGATGCGCTGCTGCGCGCCGAGGGGATCGACCCGGCCCGCGTGGACGGCTACGGCAGGACCGAGGCCAACCACCTCGCGGTCGCGACCGCAGTCGCGTCCGGGCAGGCCGACCTGGGATTCGGAATCGAGGCCGCCGCAGCCGGCATGGGGCTGGGCTTCGTGCCGCTGGTGGTCGAGGACTACTTCCTCGTGTGCGACAAGGCGACGCTGGAAGGGGCGGCCGCCCGCAGCGTGGTGGCGGCACTGTCGTCGGATGCTTGGCGCGCGGCGCTCGCACCGCTGGCCGGCTACGACCCGACCGATGCCGGGCGCGTGCTGTCCCTGCGCCGCACCTTGCCCTGGTTCGCCTGACGGGCCGGGGCCATCGGCCGCGCCCGGGCCCGGACCCGGGCCCGAGTGTGTCCGTCCGCGACACACCATGAATCACCTGATTTTGGTGGCGCCGGGACCGCCGGCCTATCATCGGCGCATGCGAACCAAGCACAACGCGGCCGTCAGCGTCCGGCTGCGCTTCGAGGACGATGCCCGGCTCGGACCGGGGAAGATCGCGCTGCTCGAGGCGGTCGAGCGCAGCGGCTCGATTGCCGCCGCCGGCCGGGAGATGGGCATGTCCTATCGGCGTGCGTGGCTGCTCATCGACTCGCTGAACCGGATGTTCGACACGCCGGTGGTGGAGGCGAGCCCGGGCGGCGCCAACGGCGGCGGCGCGGCGCTCACCCCGCTGGGCCGCGAGCTGGTGCTGGCCTACCGGGCCATGGAGGCGGATGCGACCCGGGCGGTCGAGCACCACTTTGCGGCGCTGCGGGTACGGATGGCGCCGGGCGCGGCGCCGGATGCCTGACGCGCGACGCGCGACACGCGACGCGGCACACCTGCGGGAGCACGATCGGGACACTCCGTGGCGCCGCCGCCTGGCCTCGCCTCGCCTCACCCCGCCTCGCCTGGCCTGGCCGCGCCCGGCCCGCGCGCCGACCGCTCAGCGCGCCCGCGGCGCGTAGGCCATCGAGCGCTCGTCGAGCGCGGTCGCCTTGACCATCGCGAAGACGTCGTCGCCCACGTCGAGGGCCAGCTCGTCGATCGCCCTGCGGGTGACGAGGGACACCAGCCGGCCGCTGCCGCGCAGCGCGATCTCGACGCGGGCGAGCGGCCCGTCGTCGACCTCCACGTCGCGGATCGTCCCGAGCAGCACCGTGCGGAAGCTGACGTCGCGAGGCCGCTGCACCGCGAGCGCGACGTCGGTCGCCCTGATCAGCAGCCGGTGCAGGTCGCCCGGGCGGCCGATCGTGCCCGGCAGGCTGATCGGGCCGGCCGGATGCTCGAGCGTGGTGAGGCCGTAGGCGAGGTCGTGGCCGAGGATGCGCGCCTCGATCACCGACACGGCCCCGAAGCGGCCCTGCGCGCCCGGCGCGCGCAGCGGCGCCAGCACGTCGCCCGGCGCGCCCGCTGCCGCCACGCGGCCCGCCTCGAGCACGACTACCTCGCGGGCGATGCGGGCCACCTCGTCGATCGCGTGCGACACGTAGACCAGCGGCCAGGCGAGCTCGTCGCGCAGCCGCGCGACGTAGGGCATGATCTCCTGGCGGCGCTCGAAGTCGAGCGCGGCGAGCGGCTCGTCGAGCAGCAGCAGCCGCGGCGCCGACAGCAGCGCGCGCCCGATCGCGACGCGCTGGCGCTCGCCGCCCGAGAGCCCCGCCGGCCTGCGCTGCAGCAGGTGCCCGATCCCCAGCATGTCGATCACCGCGTCCGGGTCCACGCTGCGCGGGCCTCGGGCGAAGTCGCGGCCGTAGAAAAGGTTGGCGCGCACGCTCAGGTGCGGGAACAGCAGCGAGTCCTGGAACACCATGCCGACACGGCGCCGGTGCGGCGGCACGAACACGCCGCGCCCGACGTCGACCAGGGTCTCGCCGTCGATCCGCACGAAGCCCGCATCGGGCCGCAGGCGCCCCGCGATCAGCTCGAGCAGCGTCGACTTGCCCGATCCCGATCGGCCGAACAGCGCGAGCGCGCCGCTGTCGGCCCGGAACGCGCAGGCAAGCGAGAACCCGCCCCGCGCGTACCGCAGGTCGACCTCGATCACTCGAGCCCCCCGACCACGCGCCGCACGCGGCGCGCCAGCCACTCGGACGCCGCCAGCGCCACCAGCGACACCAGCACCGCGACCACGGTCAGGCGCAGCGCCGTGGCATCGCCACCCGGCGTCTGGGTCGCGGCGTAGATCGCCGCGGGCAGGGTCCGGGTCTCGCCCGGGATGCTGGAGACGAAGGTGATGGTCGCGCCGAACTCGCCGAGCGCCTTGGCGAAGCCCAGCACGGCACCCGCGAGCACGCCGGGCAGGGCGAGCGGCAGGGTCACGCTCGCGAACGCCCACACCGGGTGCGCGCCGAGCGTACCCGCGGCGAACTCCAGGCGGCGGTCGATCGACTCGATCGACAGCCGGATCGCGCGGACCATCAGCGGAAACCCCATCACCGCGCACGCAAGTGCGGCGCCCGTCCACCGGAACGACAGCACGATGCCCAGGCTCGCCTCGAGCCAGGCGCCGACCGGCCCGCGGCGCCCGAACAGCAGCAGCAGCACATAGCCGGTGACCACCGGCGGGAGCACCAGCGGCAGGTGCACCAGCGCGTCGAGCAGCGTGCGGCCCGGGAAGCGGCCGCGGGCCAGCAGCAGCGCCACGCCGATGGCGAGCGGCAGCGCCGCCAGCGTCGCGACCGCGGCCACCTTCAGGCTCAGGTGCACCGCTTCCCACTCCTGCGGGCTCAGCGCGATCATGCCGGCCTGCGCGAGGGTGCGACGCTCATCGGACGAGCACCTCGAAGCCCTGCGCGAGGAACGCGGCCGCGGCAGTCGGCGAGCGCAGGAACGCCGCGAACGCGGCGGCCTGCGGCGCGCGTGATACGGCGGTGATCGCGACCGGATACACGATGGGCGGGTGCAGCCCGGGCGGGAAGCGGTCCACCACGCGCACCCGCGGTTCGGCGCGCGCGTCGCTCGCATAGACGATGCCCAGCGGCGCCTCGCCGCGCGCCACCAGGGCAAGCGCCGCGCGGACGTTCTCGGTGCCCGCGACATGACGCGCCACGGACGGCCAGACGCCCAGCGCCTCCAGCGCCACCTTGGCGTAGCGCCCGGCCGGCACGGTCCCGACGTCGGCGAGCGCGAGCCGCCCGCCGGCGAGCGCCCCGACGAGATCCATGCCGGGCGCGATGCGCAGCGTCACCGGCCGGTCCTGCGGCGCCACCAGCACCAGCCGGTTGCCGAGCAGGTCGAAGCGGCTGCCCGGACGCAGCGCGCCGCGGCGCTCGAGGTGGTCCATCCAGTCGGTGTCGGCCGCGATCAGCAGGTCGGCCGGCGCGCCCTGCTCGATCTGCCGCGCCAGGGCCGGGGTGCCCGCGTAGGAGAGGGACGGACGCGCGCCCCCTTGCGCGGCCCAGGCGGTGGCGACCACGTCGAGCGCCCCCTGCAGGCTGGCCGCGGCGAACACCAGCAGCGGGGCAGCCGCCGGCTGCGCGCGCAGCCCCGAGGGGCGCAGGACCGCGAACAGCGCACCCGCAACGCCCGCCAATGCCGCCCGCCGTGTCATGCCTGTCGCGCTCCCGGGCCGACCGCCGGCGCCTGCCGGCTGTTATATCTCAACGGATATAACGCCCGCAAGCGCCACCCGGGCGCGGCTCAGGTGTTCTGGACGACGATGGACGGGAACTTGAGCGACATGTCCTTCGCGCGGTCGGCGATCTTGACGGCGATGCGCCGGGCGATCTGCTTGTAGGCCAGCGAGATCGCGCCGTCCGGCTCGGCCACCACGGTGGGGCACCCTGAGTCGGTCTGCTCGCGGATCCGGATGTCGAGCGGCAGCCCGCCGAGGTACTCGACCTCGTAGTCCTTGGCCATCCGCTCGCCGCCGCCCGAGCCGAAGATGTGCTCGGCGTGCCCGCACTGCGTGCAGACGTGGATCGCCATGTTCTCGACGATCCCCAGGATCGGGATGCCCACCTTCTCGAACATCTTCAGGCCCTTGCGGGCGTCGAGCAGCGCGATGTCCTGCGGCGTGGTGACGATCACCGCGCCGGTGACCGGCACCTTCTGCGACAGCGTCAGCTGGATGTCGCCGGTGCCTGGGGGCATGTCGACGATCAGGTAGTCGAGGTCGCGCCAGTTGGTCTCGCGCAGCAGCTGCTCGAGGGCCTGCGTGACCATCGGCCCGCGCCAGACCATCGGGGTGTCGGTGTCGATCAGGAAGCCGATCGAGCTGGCCTGGATGCCGTGCCCCTCCATCGGCTCGAGCGTCTTGCCGTCGGCCGACTGCGGCCGCCCGACGATGCCCAGCATCGTGGGCTGGGAGGGGCCGTAGATGTCGGCGTCCAGGATGCCGACCGAGGCGCCCTCCGCGGCCAGCGCCAGCGCCAGGTTGACCGCGGTGGTGCTCTTGCCGACGCCGCCCTTGCCCGAGGCCACCGCGACGATGTTCTTGACGTTGGGCAGCAGCTTGACGCCACGCTGCACCGCGTGCGCGACGATCTTCTGGTAGACGTTGGCGCTGACGTTGCTCACGCCGGGCAGCGCGCGGATCGCATCGATCGCGGCGCGCCGGATCGGGCCGATCTGGCTGCGGGCCGGGTAGCCGAGCTCGACGTCGACGCTCACGTGGCCGTCCTCGACGCGGATGTTCTTCGCCGACTTGCCAGACACCAGATCCCTGCCGGTGTTCGGGTCGACGATGGCGGCGAGCGCCGCGCCCACTTGCTCGACCGTGACGGCCATGGTGTCTCCAGGATGGGTGCGATGGACGGCCGGCGACGGCTGTCGGCGACCGGGCGCAAAGTCTATCCGAAATGCGATGCCCCGCTGCCCGGCCCGGCCGGCGCTGGGCGGCCCGCGCTAAACTGAAGGTTTTTCGCGGCGACCCCGCGACCACCGAGAAGCCCACCCGATGTCCAGGCGCCTGTTCGTCACCACTGCCCTGCCGTACGCCAACGGCTCGTTCCACATCGGCCACATCATGGAATACATTCAGGCCGACATCTGGGTGCGGTTCCAGCGGATGCAGGGGCGCGAGGTCCACTTCGTGTGCGCCGACGACGCGCACGGCGCGCCGATCATGCTCAAGGCAGAGAGCGAGGGCATCACGCCGCGCCAGCTGGTCGAGCGGATCGCCGCCGAGCGGCCGCGCTACCTGCAGGGCTTCCATGTGTCGTTCGATCACTGGCACTCGACCGACTCACCCGAGAACGTCGAGCTGTCCCAGGACATCTACCGCAAGCTGCGCGCGGCGGGTCTGATCGCGACCCGGACCATCGAGCAGTTCTACGACCCGGTCAAGGGCATGTTCCTGCCCGACCGCTACATCAAGGGCGAGTGCCCCAAGTGCGGCGCCAAGGATCAGTTCGGTGACTCCTGCGAGGTCTGCGGCGCGGTCTACGCGCCCACCGACCTGAAGCACCCCTACTCGACGCTGACCGGCGCCACGCCGGTGATGCGCCAGTCCGAGCACTACTTCTTCAGCCTGTCCGACCCGCGCTGCGTCGAGTTCCTGCGCGGCTGGGCGCTGGAGGGGCGGCTGCAGCCCGAGGTCGCAAACAAGGCGCGCGAGTGGCTCGAGGGCGGCACCGACACAACGGGCGCGCCCACCGGCGGCCTGGCCGACTGGGACATCTCGCGCGACGCGCCTTACTTCGGCATACCGATCCCGGACGCGCCGGGCAAGTATTTCTACGTCTGGCTCGACGCCCCGATCGGCTACCTGGCCTCGCTCAAGGCGCACTGCGCGGCACGCGGCCTGGACTTCGGCGCCTTCGTCGCGCCCGACGCGGACGTCGAGCAGGTGCACTTCATCGGCAAGGACATCATCTACTTCCACACCCTGTTCTGGCCGGCGATGCTGAAGTTCGCCGGCTACAAGGTGCCCGACCAGATCAACGTGCACGGCTTCATCACGGTGTCCGGCGAGAAGATGAGCAAATCGCGCGGCACCGGCATCTCGCCGCTGCGCTACCTCGAGCTGGGCATGAACCCGGAGTGGCTGCGCTACTACCTGGCCGCCAAGCTCAACGCCCGCGTGGAGGACGTCGACTTCAACCCGGACGACTTCGTGGCGCGGGTCAACTCCGACCTGGTCGGCAAGCTGGTCAACATCGCGAGCCGCTGCGCGGGCTTCCTCGCCAAGCGCTTCGACGGACGGCTCGCCCCGATCGACCACGGAGCCCACGAAGGCTTCGCGCGGCCCTGGTGCGGGCCCGAGGCGGTGGGCGTTCTGTACGAGCAGCGCGAGTTCGCCAAGGCGCTGCGCGAGATCATGCAGTTCGCCGACGCCGTGAACCAGTACGTCGACGCAGAGAAGCCCTGGGACCTCGCCAAGGACCCGGCCCTGGCGGCCGACCTGCACCGCTGCTGCTCGACGGCGCTGCGGGCTTTCCGCGATCTGGTGCTGCTGCTGACGCCGGTGCTGCCGGCGATGTCGGCGCGGGTCGCGCAGTTCATGAACCTGCCGGCGACCGACTGGGCGGCGCTGGCGGTGCCGCTGCCCGAGGGCCACCGGATCGAGGCCTACCAGCACCTGATGACGCGGGTCGACCCCAAGCAGCTCGACGCGCTCTTCGAGCCGCCAGCCGCCGCGCCCTCCGACGCCGCCCCACCGGCGGCGGCGCAGGCCGAGGCCACGCCGCCCGCGCCGATCTCGATCGACGACTTCGCCAAGGTCGACCTGCGGGTCGCCCGGATCGTCGCGGCCGAGTCGGTCGAGGGCTCCGACAAGCTGCTCAAGCTCACGCTCGACGTCGGTGAAGCCCGGCTGCGCACCGTGTTCTCCGGGATCAGCAAGCACCACCGCCCCGAGCAGCTGACCGGGCGGCTGACGGTGATGGTCGCCAATCTCGCGCCCCGCAAGATGAAGTTCGGGCTGTCCGAAGGCATGGTGCTCGCCGCCTCGGCACCGGGCAGCGGCGTGTACCTGCTCGACCCGCAGGACGGGGCCCTGCCCGGCATGAAGGTGAGCTGAGCGATGGGCCGCGGCGTGACCGTCAGCGCCGCGAGCCACGCCCTCGACCCCCCCCTGCCATGGCCTTGTCCTGCGTCAACCCGCTCACCGCGGCACCGGTCACGATGAGCCGGCCGCGCGATCGCCCCGAGGCGGACGCCACCGCCAGCCACCGAGCGGACACACCGCGATGAAACTGCCCGGCTTCAGCTTCCGGCCGCGCATCGTCGACGCGATGCGTGGCTACCGGCGCGCGGACTTCAGCGCCGACCTGTCCGCGGGCGTCACCGTGGGCGTCGTCGCGCTGCCGCTCGCGATGGCCTTCGGCATTGCGAGCGGCGTCAAGCCCGAGGCCGGCATCTTCACCGCCATCATCGCCGGCTTCCTGGTGGCGGTCCTCGGGGGCAGCCGGGTCCAGATCGCCGGCCCGGCAGGCGCCTTCGTCGCGGTGCTGTACGCGATCGTGGAGCGCTACGGCGTGGCCAACCTGCTGCTGTCCACGATCATGGCCGGCGTGCTGATGTTCGCGATGGGTGCGCTGCGCATGGGGCAGCTGATCCGCTACATCCCGGTGTCGATCGTGATCGGCTTCACCAACGGCATCGCTGTCATCATCGCGATGCAGCAGCTCAAGGACTTCTTCGGGCTCGCGATCCCTCGGATGCCGGCCAACTTCTTCTCGCAGCTCGCCGAGCTCGCAGCCCGCGCCCACACCATCGACTGGCCGACGCTCGCGCTCGGCGTGGGCTCGCTCGTGCTGATCGTGGTGTGGCCCAAGTCCTACCAGCCGATCCACGCACGCTGGCGGCGGCTGATCGCGCGCGTGCCGGGCACCATCGTCGTGATGGCGATCGGCATCGTCGCGGTCAGCCTGTTCGGGCTGCCGGTCGAGACGATCGGCAGCCGCTTCGGCGGCATTCCCCAGGGGCTGCCGCCGTTCGCGCTGCCGCGATTCGACTGGCAGACCGCGCAGAACCTCGTCGGCCCGACCCTCTCGATCGCGCTGCTCGGCGCGATCGAGTCGCTGCTCTGCGCGCGGGTCGCCGACGGCATGATCGGCGAGCGGCACGACCCCAACCAGGAGCTGATGGCGCAGGGCGTGGCCAACGTCGTGGTGCCGTTCTTCGGTGGCATCGCCGCCACCGGCACGATCGCGCGCACGGTCACCAACATCCGCACCGGGGCGCGCACCCCGATCGCGGGCGTCGTCCACGCGGTGACCCTGCTGGCGATCGTGCTCGTGCTCGCACCTCTGGCGAGCAGCATCCCGATGGCCAGCCTCGCCGCGATCCTGCTGTTCGTCGCATGGAACATGGGCGACTGGGCCGCCTTCGGGCGGCTCGGGCGCTTCTCGATGAGCTACCGCACCATCATGCTGGTGACCTTCGCCCTGACCGTGGTCTTCGACATCACGGTCGCGGTCGAGGTCGGGCTGGTGCTCGCCAGCCTGTTCTTCATCTATCGGATCTCGAGCCTCACGCGGGTCGAGCCGATCCGCCTGCCGGCCGACCTCGCGACCCTGCCCGATGGCACCCGCAGCGAGGCCTGGCGACTGTTCGGGTCGCTGTTCTTCGGCTCGGTCGGCAAGCTCGAGACACTCGCGGACCCGGCGCGTGCGCAGCCCGACGTGGTGATCCTCGAGATGCACCAGGTGATCAACATGGACACCACCGGCCTGGACGCGCTGGCATCGCTGCACGAGCAGCTGCTCAGCCGCGGCGGCACGCTGGTGATCGCCGAGCCGACCGAGCAGCCGCTGTCGCTGCTGACGCGATCGGGATTCCTGGAGCGCATGGGCCGCCAGAACCTGTTCGACAGCCTGGACGAGGCGCTGCTCGCGCTGCGCGACCGGCACCGGGTCGAGCCACCGCTCGAGCCGCATCCGGCGGACGGCGCCGCGTCGCATTCGGGTGACCGCGTCGCCCCGAGCGCGTCGGGGTGCTGACGGCGCGCCTGGGGACCGGGCCGCTCAGGCCCCGGGGCCGCGGGGGTCGTCGGTGCGCGAGAAGCCGGTCGTGCGGCCGGTCGCCTCGTCGATGTGGGCGTTGAAGTGGTACTTGAACTCCCCGTCGCCGGCGTAGCGCCAGCTCCAGACGACCTCGCGCTTGCGCGGGAAGCGCTGCGTCTCGGTCGGCTTCGAGAACAGTCGGGTCAGCTCCTCGCCGGTCATGCCGGGCCTGGCGTTGCGGAAGTTGGCCTCGGTGAGCAGCTGGGTCATGCCGGCATATCGGCCGTCGGCACTGAAGGCGACCCGCAGGGTCTCCACGCCCACAGGCCCGCGGACGAAATCCCACTCCCTGCCACCGCCGGGGAGGTCCCAGACCAGGTCGGGCACGCCCATCAATTGGCGGACGTCCTGCTCGCCGTGCTGGCCCACGACGAGCTTCCTCTGGGCGATGTAGTCGCAGCCGGCAAGCGCACCTGCAAACAGCGCGGCCAGCGCCGCGCGTCGGGGCATCGCGGGCCTACCGGGGCGACCGATGCGGCGGTGTGGGTGCATTGCCGTAAAATACCAAGGATTCCCGAGGGATCAAACCGCCATGGCGCAATACCAGTCCGAGATCACGCACTTCCTGAACGCCCTCAAGGCCGAACGGCCGACGCTCGAGGCCGAGCAGCGCAGGGGCCGCGCCATCTGGTGGGACAAGGCCGCGGTCGACCTCGACCAGTCCCGCCGCCTGCGCGAGTCCCGCGTGCCGATGCAGGCCTACCCCTACCAGACCAAGACCTGAGCGCAGGGTGGCCGCTCTCCCCTCCGAAGCCGGCGGCGTGTCCGCAACGACCGCCCCGGACGCGGGCGCGACGGCGCTGCCCGCCGACCCGGTGTTTGCCCGGATCCACGGCGAGCCGCTGCTGCGGATGCCTCACGACCTGTACATCCCGCCCGATGCGCTCGAGGTCTTCCTCGACAGCTTCGAGGGGCCGCTGGACCTGCTGCTCTACCTGATCCGCCGCCAGAACTTCAATATCCTCGACATCCCGCTGGCCGAGGTGACGCGGCAATACCTGCGCTACATCGAGGAAATCCGGCGCCACAACCTCGAGCTGGCCGGCGAGTACCTGCTGATGGCGGCGCTGCTCATCGACATCAAGTCGCGGATGCTGCTGCCGGTCAAGCGGGCGGACACCGGCGAGGAGGTCGAGGATCCGCGCGCCGAACTCGCGCGCCGCCTGCTCGAATACGAGCGCATCAAGCTGGGCGCACAGCGCATCGACCGCGCACCCCAGGCCGGCCGCGACTTCCTCGGCACGCGGGTGCTGCTGGAGCAGTCCTTCGAGCCACGCCTTCCGGAGGTCGCGGTCGTCGACCTGCGCGCGGCGTGGGCCGACATCCTGCGCCGCGCGCGGCTCGTGCAGCACCACCACATCACCCGCGAGGCGCTGTCGGTACGCGAGCACATGACCTTCGTGCTGCGCACGCTCCAGGGTCGCCGCTTCGCCGAGTTCCAGGAGATGTTCGACCCGTCGCGCGGGGTGCCGGTGCTGATCGTCACCTTCATAGCGCTGCTCGAGCTCGCCAAGGAATCGCTGATCGAGATCACGCAGGCGGAGGCCTATGCGCCGATCTACCTGCGGCTCGCCTACCTGCCGAGCTGACCGGTGGCGGTCGACCGCCTCGCCGATGCGCCGCTGGGCGCCCTCAACACCTTCGGGATCCGCGCGAGCGCGCGCGTGCTGTGGCGGCTTCACGATGCGGCCGACCTGCCGGGCCTCGCGTCGCTGCTGCGCGGCGATCCGCAGGGCCCGCCGCTCGTGCTGGGCGGCGGCAGCAACCTGCTGATCACCGGCGACCTCGCCCGCCCGGTGCTGCAGGTCGCCCTCGCCGGGCGCCGCGTGGTCGCCGACGACGGCGACACGCTGATCGTCGAGGCGGCCGCGGGCGAGCGCTGGGACGCGTTCGTGCGCTGGACGCTCGCGCAGGGCGCGGCCGGGCTCGAGAACCTCGCGCTGATCCCCGGCACGGTCGGGGCGTCACCGATCCAGAACATCGGCGCCTATGGCGTCGAGCTTAGTGAATGCTTCGAGTCGCTCGACGCGATCGACCTGCGGACCGGCGCGGTGCGCCGCTTCGACGCCGCCGAATGCGCGTTCGGCTATCGCGACAGCGTCTTCAAGCACGCCGGCGGCGAGCACTGGCTGGTTACCTCGGTACGCCTGCGGCTGTCGCGCCGTCCGGCGCTGCGGCTCGACTACGGCGAGATCCGCGACGAGCTCGCGCGCGCCGGCGTCGCGGCGCCGACACCGGTGGCGGTCGCCGACGCGGTCACCTCGATCCGGCGCCGCAAGCTGCCCGACCCGGCGGTGCTCGGCAACGCCGGCAGCTTCTTCAAGAACCCGCTGGTCGACACGGCCACGGCGGCAGCGCTTCGCGATCGGGAGCCCGGGCTGCCGGCCTGGCCCGCCGGCGACCACGTCAAGCTGTCGGCGGCCTGGATGATCGATCGCTGCGGCTGGAAGGGCCATCGGGACGGCGACGCGGGGGTGCACGCGGCCCACGCGCTGGTGCTGGTCAACCATGGCGAGGCGAGCGGCGCGCAGCTGCTGGCGCTGGCACGCCGGGTCCGCGACTCCGTGGCGACACGGTTCGGCGTGACGCTGGAAGCCGAGCCGGTCATCGTCGGGCCCGGCCGTCTATAATCGAAGGCTTTGCCGCACGACACCGACGGGAGCCCTCGTGGACGACAACGACGAACAGAACAGCCTGGTGGGATGGATCCTCGGCATCGCGGTGACGCTCGCGATCACCGTGGCACTGACCACCGGGATCATGGCCGTGACCGCCAGCGCGCCGGCCGAAGCACCGGCTCGCGCCGCCGCTGCCGCTCCTGCCGCGTCGCCAGCCGCCGCGCCCGCCGCTTCGCCCGCCGCGCCCGCCACGCCCGCCGCGTCGCCCGCCGCGTCGCCCGCCGCTTCGCCCGCCGCGTCGCCCGCCGTCGCGATCGTGGTCGCGGTCGCGGTCGCCAAGGTCTACTTCGACACCGGCAAGGTCGATGCGCCCGCCGACATCGGCGCCGCGCTGCAGCCCGTCGTCGACGCGGCCAAGGCCAAGCCCGGCGCCCGGCTCGCCGTGTGCGGGTTCCACGACGCCACCGGCAGCGCCGAGGCGAACGCCGAGATCGCCAAGCAGCGCGCGATGTCCGTGCAGGCCGCGCTGTTGGCCGCCGGCATCGATGCGGCCCGGGTCGAGTTGCGCAAGCCTCAGCAGATGCTGGGGGGCGCCGATGACCGCGAAGCGCGCCGGGTCGAGGTCAGCCTCGAGTGACCGGCTGGCCGGCCGGGTGCTGAGCCCGCGCTCGGTGGCAGCGCCCGGGACATCCGCCTCGGGCGGCTCGCGGCGCCTGCGCCCGGTCGGACCGACCGCACGGCAGGCCCGGTCAGGCCCGGGCCGCCGGCACCGCCTCGCGGCGGAAGTACCAGGTGCCCTCGTCGGACGCGTCGGCATCGAAACGGTAGCCGTCCTCGGCGAAGTCGCGCAGCGCATCCGGCGCATCGATCCGCCGCTCGATCGCAAAGCGCGCCATCATGCCGCGGGCCCGCTTGGCCGAGAAGCTGATCACCTGCCAGCCACGCTCGCGGCGCTCCTGGAACACCGGCTGGATGACCGGCGCGCCGAGCGCCTTGCGGTCGACCGCCCGGAAGTACTCCTCGGAGGCCAGGTTCACCAGCGCCCCGCCGCCCGCCTCGCGCAGCGCGCGCCGCAGGCTCCGGGCGGGTTTGTCGGACCAGAACGCGTACAGGTCGCGCCCGCGCTCGGTGTCGAGCCGCGTACCCATCTCCAGCCGGTAGGGTTGCATCGCATCGAGCGGGCGCAGCACGCCGTACAGGCCGGACAGGATGCGCAGCCGGCGCTGCGCATAGCCGAGCGCGTCGGCGTCGAGCGCGCGCGCACGCAGCCCGTCGTAGACGTCGCCGTCGAAGGCAAGCGCCGCGGGCCGGACGTCAGCGGGCCGCGGCGCCGCCCGGAACGCCCTGTAGCGGGCCACGTTCAGGGCCGCCAGCGGATCGCTCAGGTCCATCAGGCGAGCAACATCGGCGGGCGCGAGCGTGCGCAGACGCGCCACCAGCCGGCGGGCGTCGGCCCCGAACTCTGGGCGCGTCGACTCGACGGCCGGGAGCGGCGACGCATAGTCCAGCGTCTTGGCGGGCGACAGCACGATCAGCATGCTCGGGGAACCTCGGCGGGGGGGCGACGGCGCCACGCGGCGCTGCGAATCCGCGCGCGAACCGCCGGATTATAGGGGCGACGGTGACGCTGGTCCTCGATACCAACGTATGGCTCGACTGGCTGGTCTTCGCGGACCGGCGGATCGGGCCGCTCGCGCGGGCGATCGAGGCCGGCGCGGTGACGGTGCTCGCCACCGCGCCGATGCTGGAGGAGTTCGGCGCGGTCGTGAGACGCCCGCTCTTCGGGCTGGATGCCGCCGCATGCGCGGCGCTGTCGGCGCGCCAGCGCGCCACCGTGACGATGTGCGAGCCCGCGCCGGACTGCCGGCTGCCCTGCACCGACCGCGCCGACCAGATGTTCATCGACCTCGCCGTCGCGCGCCGCGTCGACTGGCTGGTGTCGCGCGACAAGGCGCTGCTGCGGCTGCGGCGGATCGGCGAGCGGCGCTTCGCGCTGCGCGTCGGCACACCCGAGCAGTGGCTGGCCGCGACGGGAACCGAGGAGGCCGGCCCCGCCTATAATCGCCCAAACGTCGACCCCTCCCCATGAACGCGCCACACCCCCACCCCGTCCCCGCCATCCACTCCAAGCTGCCGAAGGTCGGCACCACGATCTTCACCGTGATGTCGGCGCTCGCCACCGAGCGCGGCGCGGTCAACCTCGGCCAGGGATTCCCCGACTTCGACTGCGATCCGCTGCTGATCGACGCGGTCGCAGACGCCATGCGGGCGGGGCTGAACCAGTACCCCCCGATGGCCGGCGTGCCGGCCCTGCGCCGCGCGATCGCCGACAAGGTGGCGCGCCTGTACGGCCACGTCTGCGACCCCGACACCGAGGTCACCGTGACCGCCGGCGCGACCCAGGCGATCCTCACCGCGGTGCTCGCGATCGTGCGCACTGGCGACGAGGTGGTCGTGATCGAGCCGGCCTACGACAGCTACCTCCCCAACATCGAGCTGGCCGGCGGCATCCCGGTGCTGGTCCCGATGACCGACGACCTCCGCGTCGACTGGGACCGCGTCGAGGCCGCCGTCACGCCGCGCACCCGCGCGGTCATGGTCAACTCGCCGCACAACCCGAGCGGCATGACGCTGTCCGACGCCGACATGCGCAGGCTGGAGCGGATCGCCGTCGAGCATGGCCTGTTCGTGATCTCCGACGAGGTCTACGAGCACATGGTGTACGACGGCCAGCCGCACCAGTCGGCATGCCGCTATCCGGCGCTGGCCGCGCGCAGCTTCGTGATGTCGTCGTTCGGCAAGACCTACCACGTGACCGGCTGGAAGGTCGCCTACTGCGTCGCCCCCGCGGCGCTGTCGGCCGAGTTCCGCAAGGTCCACCAGTTCAACGTCTTCACCGTCAACACGCCGGTGCAGCATGGGCTGGCCGCCTACATGGCCGAGCCGGCGCGCTACCTCGGGCTCGGCGCCTTCTACCAGCGCAAGCGCGACCTGTTCCGCGCCGGCCTCGCGTCCACCCGGTTCCGGCTGTTCCCGAGCGAAGGCACCTTCTTCCAGCTCGTCGACTACAGCAAGATCTCCGACCTGCCCGAGGCCGAGTTCGCCAAGTGGCTGACCACCGAGATCGGCGTGGCCGCGATCCCGCTGTCGGCCTTCTACGACCAGCCGGTCGAGCACGGCGTCGTGCGCTTTTGCTTCGCGAAGAAGGACGAGACGCTCAAGCTGGCGCTCGACCGGCTTTCGCGCCTGTAGCGGACCGATGCACGACACGACGGCACGCCGGCGCCTGCGCCCCAGGCTCCTCGCAGGAGGGCTGATCCTCGTCGCGACGGCGCTCTGGGCGAGCGCCTGCGGCGCCCTGCTGCCCCCGCTCGACCTCAAGCCGCCCACGGCCGCCTTCAGGGACTTCGCCATCGATTCGGTGAGCGCCGAGCGCGTGCGCTTCACGATCAAGCTCGCGACGCGCAACCCCAATGCGATCGATCTGCCGCTGTCCAACCTCTACTTCGACCTCTCGCTGTTCGGCCAACAGGTCGCGCAGGGCCGGGTGCCCGAGCAGCGCTTCACGCTGCCGGCCAACGGCGACCGCGACGTGCCGGTCGCCTTCGACGTCGCCACCGCCGACCTGCGCGCGATGCTCGCCCGCCTGAGCCGCGCCGGCAGCGTCGACGCGGTCTGGGAGGTCAAGGGCACCGCCAACTGGGGCAATTCGCCGCTGCCGATCCCGTTCTCGCGGCGCGGCGACGCAAGCGGTCTGAAGCGAGCGCTGGAGCTCTTCGGGCGCTGAAGGCCACGGGCCCGGGGCCGCTACACTCGCCCGATGTCCGCCGATCGACCGCCCCGTCGCTGGGACCTGTTCTGCCGTGTCGTCGACAACCTGGGCGACGCGGCGATCCTGTGGCGCCTCGCCCGCCAGCTCGCCGCCGAGCACGGCCTGGCGGTGCGGCTCTGGATCGACGACCCGGGCGCCCTGGCGATGCTGCGCCCGGGCGTCACAGACGCGCCCGCAGGCCCCGTCGACGGGGTCACGGTCGAGCGCTGGACGGACGCCGACCCTCGGCTCGCCGAGGCCGTGCCGGGCGAGGTCGCCGACGTGGTGGTGGGCGGCTTCGCCTGCGCGCTGCCTGCCGGTTACCGCGAGGCGATGCGGGCGAGGCGGCCCGTCTGGGTGAACCTCGACTACCTGTCCGCGGAGGACTGGGTCGCGGCGCATCACGGCCTGCCCTCCCCCAAGTCCGACGGCTTGGTCGAGCACTTCTTCTTTCCCGGCTTCGGCGAGGCGACCGGCGGCTTGCTGCGCGAGGCCGACCTGATCGCACGCCGCGACGCGTTCGGCGCCGATCCGCGCGGCGCGACCGCCTTCCTCGAGTCGCTCGGCGTCGCGCCGCGCGCGGGCGACCGGTTCGCATCGCTGTTCTGTTACCCGGGCTCGCCAGTGCGGGAGCTCCTCGAGGCGCTGACCGCCGACCCCGCGCCCGGGCGCTGGCGCGTCCTGCTGCCGCAGGGGGTGGCGCCCGATGCGCCCGAGCATCCGTCGCTCGTGCGCGTGCCCTTCGTGCCGCAGCGCGACTACGACCTGCTGCTGTGGAGCTGCGAGCTGAACTTCGTGCGCGGCGAGGACTCGCTGGTGCGCGGCCTGTGGGCGGGCCGCCCGATCGTCTGGCAGGCCTATCGCCAGCCGGACGGCGCCCACCTGCCCAAGCTCGAGGCCCTCCTCGAGCGCTGGCTCGCCGACGCCGCCCCCGGCCCCGCCGCCGCCGACGCGTGGCGCGCGGTCCACCGGGCCTGGAACGCCTCGCCCGACCCCGCCTCGCGATCGGCCACGGCCGGCGCCTTGCCCGGGCTGCTCGGCGCGCTCGCGGCCCTGCGCGCCGCGGCCGGACGCCGGGCGGATGTCCGTTCGCGCGACCCGGACCTGGCGAGCCGGCTGGTGGCCTTCGTCTGCGAAAGGCTATAATCGAAGGTTACTTACGGACCCCCGCCATGAAGACCGCCCAGGAACTGCGAACCGGCAACGTCGTGATGATCGGCAGCGAGCCGATGGTCGTGCAGAAGGCCGACTACAACAAATCCGGCCGCAATTCCGCGGTCGTGAAGATGAAGCTCAAGAACCTGCTCAATGGCTCGAACACCGAGTCGGTGTACAAGGCCGACGAGAAGTTCGATGTCCTGATGCTCGATCGCAAGGAGTGCACGTACTCGTACTTCGCCGACCCCATGCACGTGTTCATGGACGGCGAGTACAACCAGTACGAGGTCGAGGCCGAGAGCATGGGCGACGCCCTGCACTACATCGCCGAGGGCATGCCCTGCGACGTGGTGTTCTACGACGGCCGCGCCATCTCGGTCGAGATGGCCAACACGGTCGTGCGCGAGGTCGAGTACACCGAGCCGGCCGTCAAGGGCGACACCTCGGGCAAGGTCATGAAGCCGGCGCGCATCAAGCCCACCGGGTTCGAGCTGCCGGTGCCCGCGTTCGTCGAGATCGGCGACAAGATCGAGATCGACACCCGCACCGGCGAGTACCGCAGCCGAGTCAAGTGATTGGTGCCGCCGGCCGGTTCAGCCGACTGCTGAGGACGGCGCAGGCCCGACCCGCGCCGCTGCGGACAGCGACTTGCGCATGCAGCGCGAGACGGTGTCGCGCAGGGCCTGAAGCGTCACGGGCTTGACCAGGTAGGCATCGCAGCCAGACATCGCGCCGCGCAGCAGATCCAGCGGCGAGGACCGGCGGGTCAGCACGATCACCGTCGTGCCGCGCAGAGCGGGGTCGCGCTTGACCGCGCGCGCCAGGCGCAACCCGGAGCCATCCGGCAGCGTCGCCTCGGTCACCACCAGCTCGTACCGGCGTACCGCCAGCACGTCCAGCGCCTCGCGGGCGCTGCCCACGCCTTCGCTGTCCAGGCCCATTTGCTGCAGCGCCACGGACAGCTGGCGGCGGACCGCCTGGCTCTCGTCGATCAGCAGCACCCGGCCCCGGCGACCGAGCACCTGCTCGGCGTCAGCGGCCCCGGCCAGTGCCGCGGCGCCGCGGGCGAGCGCGGCCGCGCCGCGCTGGGCAGGCTCGATCAGGTTGCGCTCGACGGTCCTGTTGAGCGTGGCGAGGAGATTGATCGCAAAGCGCTGCAGCGTCAGGTCGTCGCAGGCGCGGGTGGGATCCTCACGCCGGCCGACGGTGACGATCGGGCGGGACTCGGGCAGGCAGCGCAGCGTCTGGGCGACCTCCGGGCCGCCCTCCGCGGTCATGTCGACCAGCGCGACGTCATAGTCGCCGGGGCCGCGCGTGCCCGCGAGCACGAACCGATACTGGTTGTGACGCGCATGGCGGAACACGATCTCGAGCACCCGCTGGAACTTGTTCGCCAGCCCGAAGGCGGCGACGCGGAAGGCGGGGCGCGCGTCAGCGGGCATGCCGGTATCGCGGGAAGTGGGCGAATCGGTCTCGAACCGGGATCCGGACATTATTGAAGCGTGCCTTCGCATCGTGACAGGCGATTCTAACCTCGACACCTGCGTCATGCACAACAGGTTGTCGAAAAAATCGCCTTACGGCTTAATGCTTTAGCCGATGGACTTCATGCGCTGCCGGAACTCGGTACCACCTGCAGGTCGTTGTCGCGCGCAAAATTGAGCAGGAAGGCCAGCGCCATCGGCTCGATCTGCGCGATCGCGGGATCGACCCGCACGCACTTGTGCTGGCCATGGACCCCGGGCAGCGCGAACGGCGAGAAGTGCAGGTGCGATCCGGGCCCGCTGCCGGGCGGCCTGAAGCCCGCCATCACCCCGGCCAGCCGATCGGCCCAGTCTCCCGGCCGGAAGGCCTTGCCGGCGGAGGTGACCCCGACGATCAGGAACGGCTCGGTCGGCGGGGGCTCGACGACGGGCGTCTCGGCGATGGGGAGCGGTGAGTCTGACGACATCGGCCGGACGCAACGCCGCATCGGATGGAAACCGGAATTATAGCGACGCGGCAGCCCGGCGCGTCGCGGACTCGCCGGTACAACGGAAATCCCCTAGAATTCAGGGTCTTACACCGCCTCCCCGCCGACAGAAGGATCGCCGATGACCGCCAGAAGCCCCGTGATGTCGACCTACGCCCCGCAGCGGGTCGCCTTCGAGCGAGGCGACGGCGCATGGCTCTTCGACACCGACGGCCGCCGATACCTCGATTGCCTGGCCGGGATCGCCGTGAACACGCTGGGGCACAACCACCCCCGTCTGGTCGCGGCCATCTGCGACCAGGCGTCCCGGATCATCCACTGCTCCAACCTGTTCGAGATTCCCCTGCGCGAGCGGCTGGCCCAGCGCCTGGTCGACCTCTCGGGCATGACCAACGTCTTCTTCTGCAACTCCGGCCTCGAGGCCAACGAGGCCGCGATCAAGATCGCCCGCCTCTACGGGCACAACCGAGGGGTGGCGGCCCCCGAGATCGTCGTCTACGAGAAGGCCTTCCACGGCCGCTCGCTCGCGACGCTCTCGGCCACCGGCAACGACAAGGTCCAGAAGGGCTTCGAGCCGCTGGTGCCGGGCTTCGTGCGGGTACCGCTCAACGACGTCGAGGCCCTCGAGCGGGTCGCCGCCGAGCGCCCGAGCGTGGTCGCCGTCTTCCTCGAGGCGATCCAGGGCGAAGGCGGCATCCAGCCGGCCCGCGCCGAGTACCTGCGCCGGGTGCGCGAGCTCTGCGACCGCCAGGGCTGGCTGATGATGGTCGACGAAGTCCAGTGCGGCACCGGCCGCACCGGGCGCTGGTTCGCCCACCAGTGGGCCGGGATAAAGCCCGACGTCATGCCCCTGGCCAAGGGGCTCGCCTCGGGCATCCCGGTGGGCGCGGTCGTCGCGCATGGGATCGCCGCCGACACCTTCAAGCCGGGCAACCACGGCACCACCTTCGGCGGCAACCCGCTCGCGATGCGCGCCGGCCTCACCACGATCGACGTGATGGAGGAGGACGGCCTGCTGGACAACGCCGCCGCGATGGGCACGCTGATCATGGACGGGATGCGCCGCGAGCTGGCCGGCGAGGCCGGGCTGGTCGAGGTGCGCGGCGCGGGGCTGATGATCGGCATCGAGCTCGACAGGCCCTGCCCGGAAGTCGTCCCGATGGCGCTGAAGGCGGGGCTGGTGCTCAACGTCACCGCGGACTCCGTGATCCGCCTGCTGCCCCCGCTCATCTTCACCCGCGAGCACGCCGAGCTGACGGTGGCCACGCTGGCGCCCATCGTCCGCGAGGTGCTGAACCGGCCGCGAACCACGCGCGCCGCCGCCTGAGTCCGCGATGACGATCCGGCACTTCCTGCAGTTCGTCGACTTCGATCGTGCCGAGATCGAATACGTCTTCGCGCGCACCCGCACCCTGAAGGACCTCTTCAAGCGCTATCAGCCTCACCACGCGCTGGCCGACCGCACGCTCGTGATGATCTTCGAAAAGCAGTCGACCCGCACGCGCCTGTCGTTCGAGGCCGGCATGCACCAACTGGGGGGCACCGCGGTGTTCCTGAACACCCGCGACTCGCAGCTCGGCCGGGGCGAGCCGGTCGAGGACGCCGCGCAGGTGATCTCGCGGATGTGCGACCTGGTGATGATCCGGACCTTCGAGCAGACCATCCTCGATCGCTTCGCATCGCAGTCGCGGGTTCCGGTCATCAACGGCCTGACCAACGAGTACCACCCCTGCCAGGTGCTCGCCGACATCTTCACCTTCCTCGAGCACCGCGGCCCGATTGCCGGGCGCACCGTCGCCTGGGTGGGCGATGCCAACAACATGGCCTATACCTGGATCCAGGCAGCCGGCCTGCTCGACTTCAGGATCCGGATCTCGACCCCGCCGGGCTACCGGATCGACCGCGACCGCGTGTCGAGCGGCGACGCCCGGCACGTCGAGACCTTCGACGACCCGATGCAGGCCTGCGCCGGCGCCGACCTGGTCAGCACCGACGTCTGGACGAGCATGGGATTCGAGGACGAGAACCGCGACCGGCTCGCCGCCTTCGCCGACTGGCAGGTGGATGCGGAGATGATGGCGCAGGCCCGGCCCGACGCGATCTTCATGCACTGCCTGCCGGCGCATCGCGGCGAGGAGGTCGCCGCCGAGGTGATCGACGGGCCTCAGTCGGTGGTGTGGGACGAGGCCGAGAACCGGCTCCACGTCCAGAAGGCGCTGATGGAGTACCTGCTGCTCGGGCGCGTCGCGACGCCCTGAGCGCTCATCGGCACAGGTGCAGTCGCACCGTCGCCTGCACCGTCTGCTCGCGGCGGGGAACCGGCACAGCCAGTCGTTGGCGCGAGGCGCCCACCAGCTCCAGCGTCGGCATCAGCGCGACCACCCGGCGGGCGTGGCTGAGATGCAGGTTGAGCTTGCGCACCTCGGTCAGCACCGCCCCGCTCGCCACCGGCAGTCCGCTGTCGAGCCGACCCGAGATCGCGGCCCAGCGCGCCGAATCGATCACCTGCGCAAAGACGTCGCGCAGGCGGCGATGCCAGGCCACGCACTCGTCGAACAGTGGCGCCTCGGCCAGTGGCGGCATCCCGTAGCGAGGCAGCAGTTCGCGCAGGTCGCGGTCGATCGCGGGCTGCTCGGGGTCGAGCAGGCTCAGCAGAGAGGACGCGACCGACTTCTCGATCTGGCCGGTCAGCTCGCTCACCTGCAGCAGCAGGTCATCGAAGCCGGGGCGCTCGAGCGACTTCAGGTCCTGCAGCAGCGCGAACAGATCCTGCTTGCGCGCGCGCAGCTTGCCGCGCAGTCCGATGTGCCGCCCGAGGCGCTGCTGGAACACCGCATCCGTGCCGACGTCGGTCTCGTTCAGCCGCATCAGCAGCCACAGATGCTGCTCGGCTTGGGGCGCGGCCCGTCGCATCGCGACGGCTGCGGTGAGTTCCAGATCGCGGAGCAGCCGATTGAGCTGACCGGCGTCGAGTGCGTGCATGTGAGGTCGACCGTCGGTCGAGGTAGCGAGGTACCTCCACATCTTCGACCCCCGTCCGCGGCGAACTGAGGGGCCACGGACGGCAGGCGCGGCCCCTCCGATGGGCGGCGCAGCCCGCGTTGCGCCCACGCCCGCGCCGCGCGGCACCGCGCAGCGCGCCGCCACGGGCGCGCCACGCGGCCTGCTTCAGGCGGGCTCGAGGTGCGGGCCGAGCCGCTCTGTCAGGCGCTTGCGCGCGCGGTGCAGCCGCACCCAGACGTTGGCCTCGGTGATGTTGAGCTCGCGGCAGACGTCGGCGGTTGCGACCCCTTCGATGGCCTGCATCATGAACACAGACCTCAGTCCCGCGGGCAGGCGCTCCACCTCCTCGACGAGCGCCGCATGCATCCGGCGGCGCGCCACCTGTTGTGCGGGGTCGTCGTCATCGGTGGTCGTGGCCTGCGCCGAGGCGGCACGCTCGAGGCGGTCGTCGCCGTCGCCGTCGTCGTCGCCCGGCGCGTCGAGCTTGACGTAGCGGGTCTCACGGCGGAACGCGTCCTGGATCTTGTGGTTCAGGATGCCGATCAGCCAGGTGCGTACAGCGGACTGCCCCTGGAAGCTGTCGCGGGCGGTGAGCGCGGCAAGCAGCGCATCCTGCACGGTGTCCTCAGCGAGGGCCTCGTCGCGGATCTTGCGGCGCGCGAAACGCAGCATCGCGCCGCGGTGCACGGCGAAGTCTGCTGCGGGGTCGAGAGCGAGGGAGACGGTCATGGGAGATCCGGTCGAGTGGGCCGAGGCGATGGAACAGACTGTGCCGTGTGCACATCGCCTGCGCATGACGTGCGGGTCACGATTTGATAACGCCGACGCCCCGGCTGCAGCCGTGCCGGCGCCGCCTGGCCGGCGTGACCGTTTTGATATGCTGCCGACAGCACACCGCGACGGGCGACGGGCACACTCCACGGGTTGCAGGAGGATCGAATGGAGCACCGCATACTCGTCGTCGAAGACCAGAAGGACATCGCGGACCTGATCGCGATGCATGTTCGGGACCTCGGCCATCGCGTCGACGTCGTGCACGATGGCAACGCCGGCCTGCAGGCGGCCCAGACGGGCAACTACGCGATGATCGTCCTCGATGTGATGCTGCCAGGGCGCGACGGTCTGGACGTCGTCCGCACGCTGCGCATGGGGCGCAACGCCACGCCGGTGCTGATGCTGACCGCGCGCTCCACCGAGATCGACCGCGTGCTGGGCCTCGAGCTCGGCGCCGACGACTACCTGACCAAGCCGTTCTCGATCCCCGAGCTGCAGGCTCGGGTCAAGGCGATGCTGCGCCGGCGGGACATGGCCCTGCAGCCCCAGGAGCCGAGCGCCGAGCGGATGGTGTCGGGCGATCTGGTGATCGACTGCGCCAGCCGTGACGTCAAGCTTGCCGGGCGCTCGCTGCCGCTCACCTCCAAGGAGTTCGACCTGCTCGCGCACCTCGCGCGCCACCCGGGCCGCGTGTTCACGCGCGTGCAGCTGCTCGACGCGGTGTGGGGCACGACCTACGAGGGCTACGAGCACAACGTCAACACGCACATCAACCGGCTGCGCGCCAAGCTCGAGGCCGACCCGGCCGAGCCGCGCTATGTGCTGACCGTGCGCGGCGTCGGCTACCGGTTCACCGAAGAGCGATGAAGTCGCTGCGCGCGCGGGTGCTGATGCTGGTCGCGGGCGCGGGCCTGCTGACCGCGATCGTGCTCGCCGCGGTGATGCACATGTCGGTGCGCAGCTACTACACCGACGTCGTCTACACCCAGAGCCTTGCCTTCATCGACCGCGTGATCGAGATGAACCCCGACCTCTGGGACCTGTACGAGCGGGACCCCGACGACTTCTCGCGCCAGCTCGCGGCCTACACGGTGTTCGCGCCCAACACAGGCATGTACCTGCTCGATGCGAAAGGACGCGTACTGGCCACCTCCGGCGAGCAGCAGCCATTCTGGAAGGACTGGCGGGTCGAGCTCGCGCCGGTCCGCAATGCGCTCGCGCGGGACCCGTCGGTGCCGATCCACGCCGACGATCCGGACCGCCAGGGCAAGGGCTGCATCGTCGCCGCCCGCCCGCTGCTGAAGGACGGCCGCGAGATGGCGTGGGTCTACGTCGTCGCGCGGGCAGCCGACATCGGTACACAGACGCCGGAGCTGCTCAAGAGCTACGCGATCCAGACGGCGGTGAAGGTCGCGCTGCTGACCCTGGCGATCGGCGTGGCGCTGACTGTCGCGATGATCGCGCTGCTGACCCGCCCGCTGACCGCGCTGACCCGCGTGGCCGAGCGCGTGCGCAGCGGCGGGTTCTCCGCACCGCTGTGCGAGACAGAGTTCCCCTTCCGCGACCGCGACGACGAGGTCGGACGCCTGTCCCGTACCTTCCGCGACACGCTCGAGCGCCTCAAGCTCGAGATGGATCGGGTGACCCAGACCGACGCCCATCGCCGCGAGATGGTCGCCAACGTCTCGCACGACCTGCGTACCCCGCTGACCGCCCTGATCGGTCAACTCGAGACCATCCGCATGAAGGGCGACCAGATCACGCCCGAGGCACGGGAGCGTTTCATCGACGCCGCGGTCAACAACGCCCACCACCTGAGGCGCCTGACCGACGCGCTCAACGAGCTCGCCAAGCTCGACAACCCCGAGCTGCGCATCGAGCGCGAGCCGATCGCGCTCGGCGAGCTGGCCGACGACCTCGCGCACCGCTACGGCACCCGCGCCGAGGCCGCCGGCGTCCGGTTGAGCGTCAACTACGCCGATGGCCTGCCGCTCGCGCGCGTGGATGCGGGCCTCATCGAGCGCGCGATCGGCAACCTGCTCGACAACGCGATCCGCGTGACGCCCCCCGGCGGAACGATCGAGCTGCGTGTCACGCGGGTGCAGGGAGAGCTGCGCGTAGAGGTCGCCGACACCGGTCCGGGCGTACCGCCCGACGACCAGGGCCAGGTCTTTCATCGCTTCTACCAGGGCAGCAAGCACCGGGAGCAGCGCGGCAGCTCCGGGCTGGGGCTTGCCATCGTCAAGCGCGTCGCCGAGCTGCATGGCGGGCGCGTGGGGCTGGACAGCGTCCCGCCCCGCGGCGCCACCTTCTGGATGATGCTGCCTACGACCTGACGGGGCTGCGGGCCGGCGACGCCGGCCCGCAGGCCTTCAGGTCAGCATGTCGTTCCAGATGTTGCGGGCCCACGAGAACGCGTACTGCCCCTCGAGCTCGCTCGCCGCGGTCGACAGACCGCCCGCGCCCTGCACCGGCTCCAGCGTCTTCTTCTCGGGCGACCACTGGTGGACCGAGGCGACGTGCACCGCCGCCTTGTCGTCGATGAACGAGTAGCAGGTGTTCGCCATCACCGGCGGCTGCGGGGCGCGCCCGTTGAATTGCTCGACGATCGCCGCGGCGACCGTCTTGGCGTGCTGGTTGGCCATGTGGCCGGACTTGGGCATGGCGGGTGCCGAGAAGGTGGCGTCGCCGAGCACGTGGATGTCCCGTGCCGCGGTCGACTCCAGCGTCATCCAGTCGACCTGGGCCCAGCGGGCGTTCGCGTTGAGCAGCCCGGTCTTCTGGGCGATGTCGCCCGCGCGCTGGGGCGGAATCACGTTCAGCACGTCCGCCTTGACCTTGTCGCCCAGCTCGGTGATGGCAACGCGGTTGCGTGCGTCGACCTCGGTCACGAGCGCGTTGGCGCGATACTCGATCATCCCCTTGTACGGGCCGTTCCAGGCGGCGAGGAACAGCCCCTTCTTGGAGACGATGTCGGGGTTGCCGTCGAGCACCAGGATCTTCGATCGGGGCTTGGTGGTCTTCAGGTAGTGCGCGACCTGGCAGACCCGCTCGTAGGGGCCGGGGGGGCAGCGGTACGGCGCCTTGGGGATCGACATCACGAAGACGCCCCCATCCGGCATCGCCTCGAGCTGCGCACGCAGCGCGATCGTCTCGGGACCGGCCTTCCAGGCGTGCAGCAGGGTCTTCTGCGCCTCGGCGTCGAGGCCGGCGATCTCGTTGTGCAGGAAATCGATGCCGGGCGACAGGATCAGCTTGTCGTAGCTCTGGTCGGCGATCTTGTTCAGCACGACCCGTTTCTTGACCGGATCGATCGCGGTGACTTCGTCGTTCAGCACGAGCACGCGCCGATCGCGCAGGCCCTGGTAGCCCATCGCCAGGTCGTCGATGCGGCGCGACCCGCCCAGCACCAGGTTGGACAGCGGGCAGGACACGAACCGGGTGTTGCGCTCCACCAGGGTGACGTCGATGGCGTCGCCGCCCCAGAGCTTGAGGTACTTGGCAGCGGCCGCGCCGCCGTAGCCGCCGCCCACGATCAGCACGCGGCCGAGCTTCTTCGTCTGCGCAGGCTGGGTCGCGCAGGCGCCGAGGGCCGACAGGGTGGCGCCGGCGCCGAGGGCCTGCGCAAAGCGCCGGCGGGAGGTGTCAGAGGGTTTCATCGGATGGCGTCCCCGGGTCACTTGCGCGGCAGTTTGGAGAAGTAGTCGGCGAGCAGTTCGATCTGCGCGTCGGTGTAGCCCCTGGCGAGCTGGTGCATGATCGTGGCCGGGCGCTTGCCGGCCTTGAATTCCTGCATCTGCGTGATGAAGTAGCCGCGCGGCTGGCCGGCCAGCGACGGCATGCCGCCGGCCGACACACCCTCCGTGCCATGGCAGTTCGCGCAGTTGGAGGCCAGGTAGGCGCCCTGGTTCTGGGCCGCCGCGGGCGCCGCGGCGAGCGCGCCGAGCATCGCGAGGGATGCGCCGGCCAGGCTGAGAAGGTGTCGCATGTCGTCCCGGTGGGTGGTGGTGAGGTCATCGGCCCCGGCACCACGACGATCCGTGACGCGGGGAGTCCCTGCGGATTCTAAGCGCAGAGAGGCCGTCTGCCGACCCCATCCGGATCAGCCATATCGACATCGCATCTCGCGGGGTCCACGACGCAAAAAACGGCCCGCCGAGGCGGGCCGTTCCGTTCACGCGCAGGACGGGCCTGCCCCGCGGCCCGCTCAGGCCGGCAGCACCTCGATCTGCTCCTCGCCCTCGCCCGGCGTGGGCGGGGGCGGGGCCGACTCGGCGAAGGACAGCGTCACCTTCTTCTCGTCGTCGAGGTCGACCGTCACCTTGCCGCCGCCCACGAGCTTGCCGAACAGCAGCTCGTCGGCCAGTGCCTTGCGGATGGTGTCCTGGATCAGCCGCTGCATCGGTCGCGCGCCCATCAGCGGATCGAAGCCCTTTTCGGACAGGTGCCTGCGCAGCCGATCGGTGAAGACGGCATCGACCTTCTTCTCGTGCAGCTGCTCTTCGAGCCCCATCAGGAACTTGTCGACCACCCGCAGGATGATGTCCTTGTCGAGCGCCTTGAACGAGATGATCGCGTCGAGCCGGTTGCGGAACTCCGGCGTGAACATCCGCTTGATGTCCTGGAGCTCGTCGCCGGCCTGCTTGTTGTCGCTGAAGCCCATCGAGCGCTTCTGCAGGTCATGGGCGCCGGCGTTCGTGGTCATGATGATGATCACGTTCCGGAAATCCGCCTTCCGACCGTTGTTGTCGGTCAGCGTGCCGTGGTCCATCACCTGCAGCAGGATGTTGAAGATGTCCGGGTGCGCCTTCTCGATCTCGTCGAGCAGCAGCACGGCATGGGGCTTCTTGCTGATCGCCTCGGTCAGCAGGCCGCCCTGGTCGAAGCCGACGTAGCCCGGGGGAGCGCCGATCAGGCGCGACACCGCGTGCCGCTCCATGTACTCGGACATGTCGAAGCGCAGCAGCTCGATGCCCATCAGGAAGGCGAGTTGCTTGGCGACCTCGGTCTTGCCCACGCCCGTAGGCCCCGAGAACAGGAAGGAACCGATCGGCTTGTCGGGCTTGCCGAGCCCCGAGCGCGCCATCTTGATCGCGCCGGCCAGGACCTCGATCGCGGCTTCCTGCCCGAACACCACGTTGCGCAGGTCGCGCTCGAGGTGCTGCAGCTTGCTGCGGTCGTCGGACGACACCGAGGTCGGCGGGATGCGCGCGATCTTGGCGACGATGTCCTCGATCTCGTTCTTGCCGACGACCTTCTTCTGCCGCGACTTGGGCAGGATCCGCTGTGCGGCGCCGGCCTCGTCGATCACGTCGATCGCCTTGTCGGGCAGGTGACGGTCGTTGATGAACTTGGCCGACAGCTCGGCGGCCGCCGACAGCGCGGACGACGAGTACTTGATGCCGTGGTGCTCCTCGAAGCGCGACTTCAGACCCCGAAGGATCTGCACGGTCTGCTCGACCGTCGGCTCGACCACGTCGATCTTCTGGAACCGGCGCGACAGCGCGTGGTCCTTCTCGAAGATGCCGCGGTACTCGTTGAAGGTCGTGGCACCGATGCACTTCAGCTGGCCCGACGACAGCGCCGGCTTGAGCAGATTGGAGGCATCGAGGGTGCCGCCCGAGGCCGAGCCCGCACCGATCAGCGTGTGGATCTCGTCGATGAACAGGACCGCGTTCGGGTTGGACTTGAGCTGCTTGAGCACCGCCTTCAGGCGCTGCTCGAAGTCACCGCGATACTTGGTGCCGGCCAGCAGCGCGCCCATGTCGAGCGAATAGACCGTGGCCTCGGACAGCACCTCGGGCACGTCGCCCTGCGTCACGCGCCAGGCCAGGCCCTCGGCGATCGCGGTCTTGCCGACGCCGGCCTCGCCCACCAGCAGCGGATTGTTCTTGCGCCGGCGGCACAGGACCTGGATGACCCGCTCGACCTCGGACTCGCGCCCGATCAGCGGATCGATCCGGCCTTCCTTGGCAGACACGTTCAGGTTGGTCGTGAACTGCTCGAGCGCACCCTGCTGCGCCGCGGCAGGCTCCTCGCCCTGCTCCTGCGGCTCCTCCTTGGCCTGCTCCTTCGGCTGCGGCGTCTTGGTGATGCCGTGCGAGATGAAGTTGACCACGTCGAGGCGCGTGATGCCCTGCTGATGCAGGTAATAGACCGCGTGCGAGTCCTTCTCGCCGAAGATCGCGACCAGCACGTTCGCGCCGGTCACTTCCTTCTTGCCGTTGGAGGTGGACTGCACGTGCATGATCGCCCGCTGGATCACCCGCTGGAACCCCAGCGTCGGCTGGGTGTCGATCTCCTCGTTGCCGGGGACGACCGGGGTGTTCTCGCGGATGAAATTACCGAGGTTCTTGCGCAGGTCGTCGATATTGGCCGCGCAGGCCCTCAGCACCTCGGCAGCCGAGGGATTGTCGAGCAGTGCTAGCAGCAGGTGCTCCACAGTGATGAACTCGTGTCGTTGCTGGCGGGCCTCGACGAAGGCCATGTGCAGACTGACTTCCAACTCTTGCGCGATCATGCTTCCTCCATCACGCACTGCAACGGGTGCTGATGCTGTCGTGAGTATCCGCTGACTTGTTCCACCTTGGTGGCCGCGACGTCGCGCGGATACAGACCGCACACGCCTCGCCCCTCACGGTGCACCTTCAACATCACTTGGGTCGCCTTTTCGCGACCCATCCCAAAGAACTTCTGCAGCACGCTGACCACGAACTCCATCGGAGTGTAGTCGTCGTTCAACAGGGCGACCTCATACATCGGCGGCGGCTTGAGCCGCGCCTCCTTCTTTTCCAGGGTGGTCGAAGGGTCGTGCGACGTTGCCATGGCGACGATCATTCTATCCACTCGCGAGGTCGCCGCAAGGACGGGCACCCAATCTTTAATGGGGTTTGTGCACGGATTCACAAGCCAGGACGCTGCAACGACGCCCAGACCGCCCTCCGACCCCTCGCAGGCGTGTGAGACACACCTCGGCACACGCAGGCTTGACGAATGCCACGCTTTGGCAAAAAATCCGCCCACGCCACCGGGCAGCACCCGGTAGGCGGGACTATTCGAATAATGCTTCAGGGATGGCAGGGTTATGGCAACCGGTACGGTCAAGTGGTTCAACGATGCCAAGGGGTTCGGTTTCATCACCCCTGACGATGGTGGCGAGGATCTGTTCGCGCACTTCAGCTCGATCCAGATGAACGGCTTCAAGTCGCTCAAGGAAGGTCAGAAGGTCCAGTTCGAGGTGGTCCAGGGCCCCAAGGGCAAGCAGGCCTCCAACATCCAGCAAGGCTGATCGGCCGCGCCGCTCGCGCGGTGCGATCCAGCAAACCGGGCGGCTGCCCGGACTGAACGGGGCAGTCCGGTGACGGGCTGCCCTGGTCGGTGATAGGCGCGAATGCGCCATTCCGAATTGTGCATGATCCCCGGCACTCGGTGCGCGGCGGGTGCGCCATGTGCACGAGCCTCTCACTTGCCGCAGTGCCGGCACTACCGCATACCCGATCGCCGGGCAGATTGGCCGTCGGGCGGTGTCGTTTCCCCCCGGTTGTGGCTGCCGCGCATCCCGCGAGCGGCAGCGTTGCGCCCGGTCGTCGGGCGGCCGGCCGCGGCCTGCCAGACAGGCGTCTCGGGTCAGGCCGCGGCCACCTCGGGCAGTATCGACGCATCGGCCTCGTGGCGCACGCCGTCGAGCAGACAGAACGCCGGACGCAGCAGGCGCTCGCCGACGATCGCCGTGCCCTCGTTGTCGGTCAGCGCCCAGCGGCCACGCTCGTCGTGCAGCACGGTCACGTCGGCCGGGTTGCCCACGGCGAGCGTGCCGAGCGCAGGCGGCAGGCCGAAGACGTCGACGACGTTGCAGGTGACCATCCGTACCACCTGGCCGATCGGCAACCCCAGCGCAAGCATCGCCGTCATCGCGGACGCGAGCGAGAAGCGCACTTTGCCGGCGAACATGTGCTCGGTGTCGGGATGGGCGTCGGGCGTGCCCGGCGGCGCCGGCACGGCGGTGTTGTAACCGTGCATGTCCGCGCCGAGCGTGTCGGGCACGATGCCGGCGTCGAGCGCGATGCGCGCCATCCGGTAGCTGAAGTGCGAGCCATGGCCGACGTCGACCTTCAGGCCGCGCGCGAGCGCCTCGCGCACGATCGCGTGCACCCTGCCCTGCCGGTCGACGAAGCCGCCCGGATGACGGGTGAAGGGGTGCGCGAGGATGTCGCCCGCCTTGAGCAGTGGCACCACGTCGGCCAGGATGGTGTCCGGATCGACGCCGTTGGCGCCTTCGGCGGGCAGCGGCCACAGCTGGCCGAAGTGGATGTACAGCGGCACGCCGGCACGGCGAGCGATCTCGGCGGACTGGCGCATCACGTCGAGGCCCCAGCGCGCGAAGCCGCCGACCTCGGCATGCGCCTTGATGCCGCGCACGATGTCGGCGTTGGCGAGCGCGGCCTTGACGGTCGCGTCGACGTCCAGGCAATCGGGGCGGTACAGGGACGGATAGTAGTGCCCCTCCATGCCGCCGACCAGGTAGGCCGACAGGTAGGCGAACACCCGCGAGCGCTTGGCCTCGACCACGTAGCTGCGAAATGCCGGCAGCGTCATGCAGGACGGGCCGCCCTGGTCGATCAGCGTGGTCACGCCCGAGCGCACCCCGCACAGGTCGGCCTCCAGGCCGAAGCGCCCGGTCACGTGCTGGAACACGTGGGCATGCGTGTCGATCATGCCGGGAATCACGAGGCGGCCCGAGACGTCGACGCGCTCGCGCGCGGCGGGCCCGGCGCCGCGGGGCGAGACGGCGGCGATCCGACCGTCGCGGATCGCGACGTCGTAGGCGCCGTCCAGGCCCTGGGCAGGGTCGATCAGGTGTCCGCCGGCCAGCAGCAGGTCGCAGGTGTCCATGGTGTCGTGTCGTCGCGCAGAGTGATCGGGGGCCGGGCCGGGAGCTCAGTCCGCCATCGCGGCCAGGTGGCGCTCCACGGTCGCCTCGAACGCCGCCGACGTGTACTCGGAGCGCCCGAAGGTGAGGTGGGTGTTGGCGCCCGACGCGAAGGTGGACTGCATCGACTCCATCTGCACGAAGTCCTCCATCAGCGCGTCGAAGAAGATCTTCACGTTGCGGTCCCAGTGCTGGCGGGCACGGTCGCTGCGCGGCAGCTCGGGGATCAGCGTGATGGCGTGCACCTCGGAGTGCCCGACGGCGCGCGGCCAGATCGCGAACATGCTCGCGTGATCGTCGATCAGCAGGAACATCAGGTTGGGGAAGAACCAGTAGACAATGTTGATGTGGTCGCCCAGCCGCCACTGCGACTGCGGCAGGTCCTTGAGCGCTGCGATCGAGGCCTTGGGGATCGCGATCCGCCAGTGGTCCCCGAACGGATCGGCGACCATGCGGTTGTCCTGGAAGATCGTCGAGATGGTGTCGCGGTGCAGGTAACGCACGTGGTAGGTCTCGAGGTTGGCGTCGGCCAGCAGCTTCCAGTCCGCGCGGGTCTCGAACACCTTGGTCTCGTACTGCACGAAGCCGTCATAGCCGAAGGACTTCAGGTCCTCGGCCATCGGACCCAGCCACGCATGGATGTCCAGCGTCGAACCCGGTGTCGGGACGACCCACACCAGCCCCATCGACTCCGCAACCTGCAGCGGCACGAGTGCGTGCCGGCTGCGATCGAGGTCGGGAAACTCCTGCGGGTGCGGCAGGCCGCGCAGGCTGCCGTTCAGCTCGTAGGTCCAGGAGTGGTAGGGGCAGACGAAATTGCGCCGGCCCTCGCCGCAGGCCCCGACCGCGACCTGGGCGCCGCGATGCCGGCAGGCGTTCAGGAAGGCACGCAGCACGCCGTCGGCGTCCCGCGTCACGACGATCGGCACGCCCGAATGATGGTGGGTGAACCAGTCGCCGGGCCGGGCCACCGTGGACGACGCGCCCACCATCACCGGCATCCTGCGGATCATCCGCTGCTCGCGCGCGACGAGCTCGGGCGACAGGTAGCGCGACACCGGACTGAGCGACGCACGGCCCTGGTCGGTGGTGCCGGCCTCGGTGTGGCCGAGTCCACGGCGCAGCAGGCGCACCTGCTCTTCATGCTTCATCGACGTCTCCCGGATGCGGGCTGGCGAGCATCAGTTGGAATTGCCTGCGCACGAGCTTCGCCGGACAGCAGGGAGGCGATCACACCGGCAGGCCGTGTCCGTATCGTCGATCCAAAAATATAGCAGCGTTACCGGGACCGGCCGCAGCGCGCCGCGGTCCCGAAAAGCAGACCACCCCGGCGCAAGGGCATCCCCGGGGTGGTCTGCTGCGAGCCGTCCGAGGACAGCGCGGGGCACCATCACATGTGGTCGATCATCACCTGCCCGAAGCCCGAGCAGGAGACCTGCGTGGCGCCCGGCATCAGCCGCGCGAAGTCGTAGGTGACTTTCTTGCTGAGGATGGACTTCTCCATCGAGGAGATCAGCAGGTCGGCCGCCTCGGTCCAGCCCATGTGGCGCAGCATCATCTCGGCCGACAGGATCTCGGAGCCCGGGTTGACGTAGTCCTTGCCCGCGTACTTGGGCGCGGTGCCGTGGGTCGCCTCGAACATCGCGATGGAGTCGGACAGGTTGGCGCCCGGCGCGATGCCGATGCCCCCGACCTGGGCGGCCAGCGCGTCCGACGCGTAATCGCCGTTGAGGTTCAGCGTGGCGATCACGCTGTACTCGGCGGGCCGCAGCAGGATCTGCTGCAGGAAGGCGTCGGCGATCACGTCCTTGACGACGATCTCCTTGCCGGTGCGCGGGTTCTTGAAGCTCATCCACGGGCCGCCGTCGATCAGCTGGGCGCCGAACTCCTTCTGCGCGAGACCGTAGCCCCAGTCGCGGAAGCCGCCCTCGGTGAACTTCATGATGTTGCCCTTGTGCACCAGCGTCAGCGACGACCTGTCGTTGTCGATCGTGTACTGGATCGCCTTGCGGACCAGCCGCTCGGTGCCCTCACGCGAGACCGGCTTGATGCCGATGCCGGAGGTCTCGGGGAAGCGGATCTTCTTGACGCCCATCTCTTCCTGCAGGAACTTGATGAGCTTCTTGGCGCCCTCCGATTCGGCGGCCCATTCGATGCCGGCGTAGATGTCCTCGGAGTTCTCGCGGAAGATGACCATGTTGGTCTTCTCGGGCTCGCGGACCGGCGAGGGGACGCCCTTGAAGTACTGGATCGGGCGCAGGCAGACGTACAGGTCGAGTTGCTGGCGCAGGGCCACGTTCAGCGAGCGGATGCCGCCGCCGACCGGGGTGGTCAGCGGACCCTTGATCGAGACGACGTATTCCTTCAGGACCTCGAGGGTCTCCTCGGGCAGCCAGACGTCGGGACCGTAGACCTTGGTCGACTTCTCGCCGGCGTAGATCTCCATCCAGTGGATCTTGCGCTTGCCGCCGTACGACTTCGCCACCGCGGCGTCCACCACCTTGATCATCACCGGCGTGATGTCCAGCCCGGTGCCGTCGCCCTCGATGTAGGGGATGATCGGCTGATCCGGGACGTTCAACGAGAAGTCGGCATTGACGCGGATCTTCTCGCCGGCGGCGGGAACCTTGATGTGCTGGTACATGAAGTCTCCTTCTGGGAGCGGGCTGCGCGGGTGAGCGGAAAGGCAAAATCGAAATTATAAGCGCGAACCCCCGGCGCTCCGGACCGGCCCGCCCGCGGGCAGCGTCCGGCTGGCGCGTCGGCAGCCCTCTGATCGGCGGATTCCGGCTATCGTTCCGATTCCGAGCCCCTGCCCCCGCCTCAGCGCGGCCACACCGATGTCCACCGAATCCGCCCTGCACCGCCCGTCCGATCCGCCCGCGACCCGCCGCCTGTGGGCGCTGCTGGCGGCCGCGCTGCTTGCGCTCGCCGCGCCCGCGTCCGCCCAGCCCGCCGGCGAGAAGGTCGCGCCCCAGCCCAGGCTGCCGCACATCGAGATCCAGGCCGGCATGCACGTGATCCGGGCCGAGGTCGCTGCGGACGTCACGACACGGATGCGCGGCCTGATGATGCGCGAGCGCCTCGGGCCGAACGAAGGCATGCTGTTCGTGTTCCAGGAGAAGGCGGCGCACTGCTTCTGGATGCGCAACACGCTGATCCCGCTGTCGATCGCGTTCATCGAGGACGACGGATCGATCGTCAACATCGAGGACATGAAGCCGCTGCTCGAGGACAGCCACTGCCCGGCGAAGCCGGTTCGCTTTGCGCTCGAGATGGACCAGGGATGGTTCGCCAAGCGTGGCCTGAAGGCGGGCTCGGTGCTGGTGCAGCCGCAGGTGTTCAAGGCGCCGGCGCGCAACTGACGCGCGCGCCGGGCCGCCGGCGGGACGGGATCGGCGGAGCTGCCGATCCGGTCGCGCGCCGCGGGATCAGGCGAAGTTCTTCGCCGCGAAATCCCAGTTGGCCAGGTGCCACCAGCCGCCGAGGTAGTCGGGGCGGCGGTTCCGGTAGTCGATGTAGTACGCGTGCTCCCACAGGTCGCAGGTGAGCAGCGGCTTGTCGGTGCCGGTGATCGGGGTGCCGGCGTTGCTGGTGTTGACGATGTCCAGCGAACCGTCGGCCTTCTTGACCAGCCAGGTCCAGCTCGAGCCGAAGTTGCCGATGGCCGACTTGGTGAACGCCTCCTTGAAGGCCTCGAACGAGCCCCACTTCTTGGCGATGGCGTCGGCGAGCGCGCCGCCCGGCAGGCCGCCGCCCTTGGGCGACAGCGAGCTCCAGTAGAACGTGTGGTTCCAGATCTGGGCCGCGTTGTTGAATACGCCGCCGGACGACTTGCGGATGATGTCCTCGAGTCCGAGGCTCTCGAACTCGGTGCCCTTGATCAGGTTGTTCAGGTTCGTCACGTAGGCCTGGTGGTGCTTGCCGTGATGGAACTCGAGCGTCTCCTTGGAGATGTGAGGCTGCAGCGCGTCGGGGGCGTACGGGAGCGGCGGGAGCTGGTGTTGCATGTTCGTGTCCTTGGCGGGTTGTGATCGGGGCCGGGCCTGCGCCTGGGCGCCGCGCTGCGCTCTGGGGTCGCATGCGGTGCGAAGCGCGGATTGTAGGCCAGCGGCGCGGCCTGGCTCAATCCGTCCCTCGATCGGAAGCGGGCTTGGCGACGGCGGGCGCCTCGCCCGGGGGGCCGTCGGGCGCGACGTCGATGACGCGCGCGCCGAAGTGCCCGTCGGCGAGCGCGACCGACACGGCGTCGCCCGGCGCCAGGCCGGCCGCGCGCCGCAGGATCTCGCCGTCGGGGCCGGTCACGATCGCATAGCCGCGGGCCAGCACGGCACGCGGGCTCACCAGGTCGAGCTGCGCGGCGGCATGCGCGAAGCGGCTCGACGCGGTGTCGAGGCGGGCGCGCAGCGCCGTGCCGAGCGCCCGCCCGGCCGCGTCGATACGGGCCCCGCGCAGCGCCAGCTCCGGCCCCCGCATCGCGGCGGCGAGCGTGGCGAGGCGGCGGGCTCGCAGCGCCGAGGTCCGCTCGGCGGCCACGGCCAGGCGCTGCGCGAAGCGCTCGAGCCGGGCGCGACGCTCGGCCCACTGCAACGCCGGCGGGCGCAGCAGCCGGGTCGCGATGTCGAGCCGCTGCTCGCGCTGCCCGGCCTGCCGCTGCCAGGCCTGTACCAGCCGATGCCGTTCGCGGGCTAGCATCGCGAGGCGCTCGGCGCGATCGGGCACGGCCCGCATCGCGGCACCGGTGGGCGTGGGTGTGCGCAGGTCGGCCACGAAGTCGGCGATGGTGAAGTCGGTCTCGTGGCCGACGCCGCAGACGATCGGGATCGGGCTGGCAGCGATCGCGCGGGCCAGCGCCTCGTCGTTGAAGGCCCAGAGGTCCTCGATCGCGCCGCCCCCGCGCACCAGCAGGATCACGTCGCATTCGGCGCGGGCGCCGGCCGCGGCCAGTGCCCGGATCAGCTCGCCCGGCGCCTGCGGGCCCTGCACCGACGCCGGGTACAGGATCACCGGCACCTGGGGCGCGCGGCGCGCCAGCGTGGTCAACACGTCGCGCAGCGCCGCCGCCTGCGGCGAGGTCACGATGCCCACGGCCCGGGGCATCGGAGGGAGCGGGCGCTTGCGAGCCTCGTCGAACAGCCCCTCGGCCTCCAGCCTGGCCTTGAGACGCAGGAACTGCTGGTACAGGTCGCCGGCGCCGGCCCGGCGCATCACCTCGACGCCCAGCTGGAAGTCGCCACGCGCCTCGTAGAGCCCGACCTGGGCACGCACCTCGACCTTGTCGCCGTTGGCGGGCTGGAAATCGACGTACTGGTTGCGGCCCCGGAACATCACCGCCCGCACCGACGCCTGCGCGTCCTTCAGGCTGAAATACCAATGCCCGCTGGCCGCCCGGGTCAGGTTGGAGATCTCGCCCGACACCCACAACAACGGAAAGCTGCGCTCCAGGAGCCCAGCAACGGCGCGGTTCAACTGGCCGACCGTGACGATTTCCCGCACGGTTGCTCGCTCCGACCCCTCCGACCCCATGTTCAAGCGCCTCCCAGGGCAGAACCTATCCACACATGGCGTATTTCCGTCATCTTCAGGACTAATGCCCTCACAGCCAAGGCCTTGTGTCGTAAGCTGTTGTTTTAATTGACTATTTCAATTGCGTAGTTTTTCGGCAGAGCCCCTCGACCCAGATTTGACGCGGGTCGGAGCCGAAAAGCCGAGGCTGATGCACAGAGTTATCCACAGGGTTTGGGGATAGAACGGTCCGACGCCGGTCCGGCTCGCCGCCGGACGGGCACTGGCAGGGCGACTTGCCCGACCGTGTCGAAAACCCGGACAATCCAACGCCTGCAACGCGTCGCTCCGACATGGGCGAGCGGCCGCCCTACCGGAGGTGTCATTGTTCTCGATCATCCAGGCAGCGGGCTGGCCCGTCTGGTTCCTGATCATCGCGTCGTTCCTGGCCGTGGCGCTGATCATCGAACGCGCCCTGTCGCTGCAGCGCCGACGGGTGATCCCCGACCGCCTGCTCGACGAGGTGCTGACCCTGCAACGTAACCGCCAGGCGACACCCGAAATGGTACAGAAGCTCGAGTCCGGCTCGCCGCTGGGCCGGGTGTTCGCGACCGGCCTGAGGCACTCGCTCGAGGGCCGCGACGCCATGAAGGAGGCGATGGAGGAGACGGGCCGTGCCGTCGCCCACGAGCTCGAGCGCTACCTCGGGGCGCTCGGCACCATCGCCGCGGTGACGCCGCTGCTGGGGCTGTTCGGCACCGTGGTCGGCATGATCGAGATCTTCGGTGCGACCGCGCCCTCGGGCACCAATCCCCAGGCGCTCGCCCACGGCATCTCGGTCGCCCTCTACAACACGGCGCTCGGCCTGATCGTCGCCATCCCGGCTCTGATCGCCTACCGCGTCTACCGGACGCGGGTCGACGGCTTCCTGGTCGAGATGGAGCAGCAGTCGCTGCGTCTGGTCGACACGCTCGTTCCCCGGCGGGCCCCGATCGCCCCCCCCGTCGCGGCGCGATGAACTTCCGGCGCGGCGTCCGGCGCGACGAGCCGGAGATCAACTTCATCCCGCTGATCGACCTGCTGCTGGTGATCCTGATCTTCCTTCTGGTGACCACCACCTACTCGAAGTTCAGCGAGCTGCAGGTCGACCTGCCCTCGGCGGCGGTCGAGCAGTCGGTGGAGCGGCCGGTCGAGATCGCGGTCGCGGTGTCGGCCGATTCGCGCTACACGATCGACGGCGTGTCTGCCGCGTTCCGCGACCCGGCCGGCTTCGCGCAGCAGCTCGCGCGGGCGGCCGCCGGCCGCAAGGAGCCGACCGTGGTCGTGTACGCCGATGCCGGCGCGAGCCACCAGGCGGTGGTCAACGTGCTGGAGGCCGCCCGCCTCGCCGGCCTGGGCAAGGTCAGCTTCGCGACCCAGACCGGCGGCGCGCGCAAGCCCTGATGCGCGCGGCCCTGGTCCCGGCTGACAGGACCCCGCTGCGGCCGTGACGCCCCGCGCCGCCCTCGAGCATCGGCTGCAGCGCCTGTGGTACGCGCCGCGCGGCTGGGCGGACGTCGTGGCGGGCGCGCTGCTCGCGCCGCTGGCGGCGCTCGTCGGGGCGGTCGCGGCGAGCCGACGCCGGAAAATCGCGCGGGCCAAGGCCCGGCCTCGGCCGGCGGGCCGCCCCCGGGTCGTCGTGATCGGCAACCTGGTGGCCGGGGGCGCGGGCAAGACCCCGCTGATCGTCGCGCTGGTGGAGGCGCTGCGCGAACGGGGCTGGCGCCCCGGCGTGCTGGCCCGGGGCTACCGCGGCGCCGTCGAGGCCGATCCGTCCGGGGCGCGCAGCGTACCGGCCGACGGCTCTGCCGCCGAGTACGGCGACGAGCCGGTGCTGGTCGCGCGGCGCACCGGCGCCCCGGTGGTCGTGGGCCGCGATCGCGACGCTGCGCTGCGCGGCCTGCTCGCCGGCGCCGACTGCGACGTCGTGCTGTCCGACGACGGCCTGCAGCACGTCGGTCTGCGCCGCGACATCGAACTGGCGGTGTTCGACGCCCGGGGCGCAGGCAACGGCCGCTGCCTGCCCGCCGGACCGCTTCGCGAGCCGCTGACCGGCGCGCTGCTGATGGACGCGCTGGTGCTCAACGGCGCAGCGACGCCGGCGCCGGTGGTGCACTCGCGGGTCTTCCGCTTCGAGGTCGTGCCGGCCGACGTGCTCGCGCTCGACGGCCGGCGGCGCTGGTCGCCGAGCGAGTTCGCCGACACCTGCCGCGGCGCGACACTCGACGCCGTGGCCGGCATCGGCGCGCCGCAGCGCTTCTTCGACACGCTCGCCGGGCTGGGCATCGCCGTCCGCGCCCGCCCCCTGCCCGACCACGCGCCGATCGATCCGGCCTGGCTCGCGGGCCTGCCGGGCCCTTGGGTGATCATGACCGAGAAGGACGCCGTAAAATGCACGGGGTTCGACGCCGCGCTGCTTGCGCGATGCGTCGCGCTCCGCGTCGAGGCCGTTCCCGACGCGGCACTGCTCGACTGGCTGGAGGCCCGCCTGCGTGGATAGCCGACTTCTCGAGATTCTCGTGTGCCCGATCTGCAAGGGCCCGCTGCAGTACGACAAGGGCGCGCAGGAACTGACCTGCAAGGCCGACCGCCTGGCCTTCCCGATCCGCGACGGCATCCCGGTGATGCTCGAGCAGCAGGCTCGCGCGCTGCCCGAATCGTGACCGTCGCAGCGGGGGCGGAAGGCTTCGTCGCGCTGGTCCCGGCGCGGATGGCCTCGACGCGCCTGCCCGACAAGCCCCTGGCCGACATCGACGGCGAGCCGATGGTGCTTCGGGTCGCGCGCCAGGCGCAGGCCTCGGGCGCGCGGCTCGTCGCGGTGGCCACCGACTCGCAGCGCGTGCTCGACGCGGTGGCCGCAGGCGGCGTGCGCGGGGTGCTCACGCGGGCGGACCACCCGTCCGGCACCGACCGGCTCGCCGAGGCCGCCGACCTGCTCGGGCTGCACGACGACGAGATCGTGGTCAACGTACAGGGCGACGAGCCGCAGATCCCTCCTACCCTCGTCGCGCAGGTCGCGGCACTGCTGCGCGCGAGCCCCGACTGCGCGATCGCGACCGCGGCCCATCCGATCCACGACCTGGCCGATTACCTGTCGCCGAACGTCGTGAAGGTCGTGCTGGATGCGCGCTCCCGCGCGCTGTACTTCTCGCGGGCCCCGATCCCCTTCGCGCGCGACGCGCTGGCGGGCTTTCCGGGCTCGGTGCCCGACGCCCTGCCCGCTGCGCTGGGCGCGGCACGCGCGGTCCAGCGCCATATCGGCCTGTACGCCTACAGGGTGTCCTTCCTGCGCGCCTATCGCGCGCTCACGCCCTCGCCGCTCGAGGCCATCGAAGCACTCGAGCAGTTGCGCGCGCTGTGGCACGGCCATCGGATCGCGGTGCTCTCGACGGACGACGCGCCGCCCGCCGGCATCGACACGCCGGCCGACCTCGAGCGCGTTCGCCGCGCATTCGCCCTGCTGCGGACACGGCAGCGACCGAATTGACCCCCCCGGCGGTTTGCGGTTAAGGTCGACCGGTTCGGTTGTTCACCTCGCCGGCCAAGATCCGACAAAACGACACAGGGACCGCCATGCGTTTGATCCTCCTCGGCCCGCCCGGCGCCGGTAAAGGCACCCAGGCCGCCTTCATCAAGGAGAAGTTCGGCATCGCCCAGATCTCGACCGGGGACATGCTGCGCGCGGCGGTGAAGGCCGGCACGCCGCTGGGCGTGGCCGCCAAGCAGGTCATGGACTCGGGTGGCCTGATGTCCGACGACATCATCATCGGACTGGTCAAGGATCGGCTCGCGCAGCCCGACTGCGCCAACGGCTACCTGTTCGACGGCTTTCCCAGGACCATCCCCCAGGCCGACGCCATGAAGGATGCGCAGGTCGCCCTCGACTGCGTGCTCGAGATCGACGTGCCCGACACCGACATCATCGAGCGCATCAGCGGGCGCCGAGTGCACGCCGCCAGCGGCCGGACCTACCACGTCCGCTTCAACCCCCCGAAGGTCGCCGGCTGCGACGACGTCACCGGCGAGGCGCTGATCCAGCGCGACGACGACCTGGAGGCGACGGTGCGCAAGCGCCTCGACGTCTACCATTCGCAAACGCGCCCGCTGGTCGACTACTACTCGAGGTGGGCTGCCACCGGCGACGCTCGCGCGCCGCGCTACCGGCGGATCTCCGGCATCGGTCCGGTCGACACGGTCCTGCAGCGCGCGCTCGCAGCCATGGCCTGAGCGTCGGGGCGCGGCGCCCCGAGCTCGCCGCGCGCTGCGTTCCGATTCCAGGCGCAGCGCGCCGTCCTTGCCAACGACCCCTCGATTCAGCGAAGATCCGCCGGCTCCGGTCGCGGGCTCCGCCGACCGAAACGCTTCAACAACGATGATTTCAGGGAGAAACCACCCATGAGTGGCGCCACATCTACGGCTGTCTGGTTCGCGCTTGCCTGCGGCGCGCTGGCAGTCCTGTACGGCATCGTATCGAGCCGATGGATCCTCGGCCTCGATGCCGGCAACGCCAAGATGCAGGAGATCGCCGCGGCGATCCAGCAGGGCGCGCAGGCCTACCTGAACCGGCAGTACCGGACCATCGGCATCGTGGGCGTGGCGCTGTTCGCGCTGATCTTCTTCGTCCCGGGCCTCGGTGCGACCACGGCGCTCGGCTTTGCGATCGGCGCGATCCTGTCCGGCGCGGCCGGCTACATCGGCATGAACGTGTCGGTGAAGGCCAACGTGCGCACGGCGCAGGCCGCGACCCGCGGCCTCAATGAGGCGCTGACCGTCGCGTTCCGCGGCGGCGCCATCACCGGCATGCTGGTGGTGGGCCTGGGCCTGCTTGGCGTGGCAGGCTTCTTCTGGTGGCTCGGCGGCCCGACCGCCGCACCCGACAAGCTGCACGACGTGATCAAGCCGCTGATCGGGCGGGCGTTCGGCTCGTCGTTGATCTCGATCTTCGCGCGGCTGGGCGGGGGCATCTTCACCAAGGGCGCCGACGTCGGCGCCGACCTGGTGGGCAAGGTCGAAGCCGGCATCCCCGAGGACGACCCGCGCAACCCGGCGGTGATCGCCGACAACGTCGGCGACAACGTCGGCGACTGCGCGGGCATGGCGGCCGACCTGTTCGAGACCTACGCGGTGACGCTGATCGCCACGATGCTGCTCGGCGCGCTGCTGCTGACCAACGCGCCGATGGCCGCGGTCACCTACCCGCTGGCACTGGGCGGCTTCGCGATCATCGCCTCGATCGTCGGCTGCAGTTTCGTGAAGGCGACGCCGGGCAAGAAGATCATGAACGCGCTGTACCGCGGGCTGATCGTCGCGGGCCTCATGGGCCTGGTGGCCTTCTACCCGATCACCGCCTGGCTGATCCCGGACAACGCGCTCGGCGGCACCGGCGCGGTCATGAAGGTCTACCTGTCGGCGGTCGTGGGCCTGGTGCTCACCGCGCTGCTGGTCTGGATCACCGAGTACTACACCGGCACCGAGTACAAGCCGGTGCGCTACGTTGCGGCCGCCTCGGAGACGGGGCATGGCACCAACATCATCGCGGGCCTCGCGGTGTCGATGAAGTCGACCGCCTGGCCGGTGCTGATGGTGTGCGCCGCAATCATCGCGTCGTTCTCGCTGGCGGGCCTGTACGGCATCGCCATCGCGGCCACCTCGATGCTGTCGATGGCCGGCATCATCGTCGCGCTCGACGCCTATGGCCCGATCACCGACAACGCCGGTGGCATCGCCGAGATGGCCGGCATGCCGGAGTCGGTGCGCAACATCACCGACCCGCTCGACGCGGTGGGCAACACCACCAAGGCGGTGACCAAGGGCTACGCGATCGGATCGGCGGGCCTTGCCGCGCTGGTGCTGTTCGCCGACTACACGCACGCGCTCGAGTCGGCCGGCAAGGCGGTCAGCTTCGACCTGTCGAACCACATGGTGATCGTCGGCCTGTTCATCGGCGGGCTGGTCCCCTACCTGTTCGGCGCGATGGCGATGGAGGCGGTCGGCCGCGCCGCGGGCTCGGTGGTGGTGGAGGTTCGCCGCCAGTTCCGCGAGATCAAGGGGATCATGGAGGGCACGGCCAAGCCCGACTACAGCCGTGCGGTCGACATGCTGACGACGTCCGCCATCAAGGAGATGATCGTCCCGTCGCTGCTGCCGGTGGTCGTGCCGGTCCTGGTCGGTGTGTTCCTCGGCCCGGCCGCGCTCGGCGGCCTGCTCATGGGTACCATCGTGACCGGCCTGTTCGTGGCGATCTCGATGTGCACCGGCGGCGGCGCCTGGGACAACGCGAAGAAGTACATCGAGGAAGGCCACCACGGCGGCAAGGGGAGCGACGCCCACAAGGCGGCGGTCACCGGCGATACGGTGGGCGACCCCTACAAGGACACCGCCGGCCCCGCGATCAACCCGCTGATCAAGATCATCAACATCGTGGCGCTGCTGCTGGTGCCGGTGATCGGTGGCGGGGGCGCGGATGGCGCGAAGCCGCACGCGGCGGCGCCTGCCGCCGTGTCGGCACCCGCTGCAGCCGCTGCACCTGCCGCAGCCGCTGCACCCGCTGCACCCGCTGCACCCGCACCGGCCGCGGCCGCGGCGCTGCCGGAGACGGCCAAGGTGTACTTCGAGACCGGCAAGGCCGAGCCGCCGGCGGAGCTCGGCGGGCAGCTCGCCAAGCTCGTCGACTGGGCCCGGGCAACGCCGACGGCCAAGCTCTCGATCTCCGGATTTCACGACACAACCGGCGATCCGGCGCAGAACGCCGAGCTCGCGAAGAACCGCGCCATGGCGGTGGCCGCGGTGCTCAAGGGCGCAGGCCTCGCCGACGACCGGATCGTGCTTCAGAAGCCGCAGGAGACCGCGGTGGGCGACGGCCGCGAGGCGCGCCGCGTCGAGGTCGCTCCGGCCCCCTGACAACCCGACACAGGAGACCGTCATGGAGTTCAAGGACGCCGTCGTCATCGTCACCGGTGGCGCATCCGGCCTGGGCGGCGCGACCGCCGAGGCGGTCGTCGCCGGCGGCGGCAAGGTCATCATCGCCGACGTCAACGCCACGCTCGGCGAAGAGAAGGCGCGAGCCCTCGGCGCAGCCGCCCGATTCGTCAAGTGCGACGTCACCTCCGAGGCCGACGGTCAGGCGGTGGTCGATGCCGCCACGGCATTCGGCACGCTGCGAGGGCTGGTCAATTGCGCGGGCATCGGCACCGCCGCCAAGACCGTCGGCAAGGACGGCCCCGCCAAGCTCGCCGACTTCGTGCGGGTGGTCAACATCAACCTGATCGGCACCTTCAACATGATCAGGCTGGCCGCGACCGCGATGTGCCGCACCGAGCCGAATGCCGAGGGCGAGCGCGGCGTGATCGTGAACACCGCGTCGGTCGCCGCCTACGACGGCCAGATCGGCCAGGCCGCCTATTCGGCGTCCAAGGGCGGCATCGTCGGCATGACGCTCCCGATCGCACGCGACCTCGCGCGCGACGGCGTGCGGGTGGTGACGATCGCGCCGGGCCTGTTCCTCACGCCGCTGCTGCTCGGCCTGCCGCAGGAGGCCCAGGACTCCCTTGGCCGGCAGGTGCCGTTCCCGCCCCGCCTGGGCCGTCCGCCAGAGTACGCGCAGCTGGTCCAGCAGATCTTCGCGAACACGATGCTCAACGGCGAGACGATCCGTCTCGACGGCGCGATCCGGATGGCGCCGCGCTGATCCGAACCGCCCTCCGGCGGCCTCGCACGAGGCCACCGGGGGCGGGCTGGCGCCCTGCGGCCCGGCTCAGCCCTGCGGCCCGGCCTCCATCCACCGGCCGAGCGCCAGCAGCGACGCGTCACGGTCCCTCGCGCCCACCACCTGCAGGCCCGCAGGCAGGCCCTCGACGGTGCCTGCGGGCAGGCTCAGGGTCGGCAGCCCGACGAAGCTGAAAGCCAGGGTCTGGCCGAGCACCGCCTCGCGCACGCTCATCGTGCCGCCTTCCACCTCGACCTCGGTCTGGCCGCGCAGCGGCGGCGGCACGGCGGAGGTCGGCAGCACCAGCGCGTCATGGTCGCGCAGCAGCGCGTCGAGCTCCTTGCGCACGGTCTCGCGCTGGTGCATGGCGTCGATGTAGGTCTGCGCGCTCACCTGCTCGCCGGCCCGCAGCGGCGCGAGCACGGCCTCCGAGAAGCCTTCGCCGCCAGCCGCCAGCGCGACGCGATGCACGTAGGCGCCTTCGGCGCGGACGATCGGGGTGTAGTGCTGCCAGGCGAGCGGCATCGAGGGCGTGGCCACCTCCACGACGTCGGCCACCCTGCGCAGCGCGGCCAGGTGCGCCTCGAACCACGCTCTCACCGCCGGGTGCAGCCGCCCCGCGAGCCACTGCGCCGGCACGGCCAGGCGCGGTCGGCGCGCGACGCCGCCGTGATCGGTGCGCCGGCCCGACATGACCTCGAAGAGCAGCGCGGCGTCGTCGACCGAGCGGGTGAGCGGGCCGGCGTGATCGCAGGTCCAGGACAGGTGCAGGGCGCCACCGAGCGGGATCGCGCCGAAGCTCGGCTTGAAGCCCACGACGCCGCAGAAGGCCGCGGGGATACGGACCGAGCCGCCGGTGTCGCTGCCCAGGCCCGCCATACCGATGCCGGTGGCGACCGCGACGCCCGCGCCGCTCGAGGAGCCGCCCGCCTGGCGCGCCGGGTCATGAGGGTTCTTCACGTCGCCGGTCCACGGGTTCTCGCCGGTCGCGCCGAGCGCGATCTCGTGCATGTTGGTCTTGGCGAAGATCAGCGCGCCCGCGGCACGCAGGCGCGACACTGCGACCGACTCGCCACCGAACTCGGGCAGCGGCGCACGGGTACCGCCGGCGGTGGGCATGCCGGCGACGTTGTAGAGATCCTTGATCGACACGGTCGCGCCATGCAGCGGACCGAGCGCCCCTGCGGCGCGGGCGGCGGCATCGAGCGCGTCGGCCGTGCGGGCGGCGGCGTCCCAGTCGACCCAGGCGATCGGGTTCAGACCGAGGTGGCGGGCATGGGCCTCGCGGGCCGACTCGAGCAGCGCGCGGCTGGTGGCGCGGCCGGCCGCGATCGCGGCGACGGTCTCGCGGATGCCGGGGCCGGCTGGCGGCTCGAGGGCCGCGGAGGTCGAGGAGGTCGAGGAGACGGCGGCGCTCGGGCTCGCTGCGCCTGCGCTGGCGCGGGGGGGGTCGGCTGAGGTCATCTGCGTATAGTAGCGGCTGCCTCTGACCGTCGTCCGCCGATGCCGTCTCCCGTCCGGGGCCCGTCGCGACGGGCCGCCTCAGATGCGCCCGCACCCCCGCCGATCCGCAGGCGACTGGGCCACGCGCGGCGACCCATGCTGGCCGCGCTGCTGTGGGCGGTGCTGGCCACGGCCGGCGCCCAGACGCCCTCCGCACCGACCGACCCTGCGGGGCGTCCCGCGGCGCGCGCGCGCACGGCGGCGGCCGATACAGCCACGGCGCAGCCCGAGTCGGCGACCGGCTACGCGGCGCGGCCTGCAGCGACCGCGCGGCGCATGATGGCGGCCACCGCCAATCCGCATGCGAGCCGCGCCGCGCTCGCGATCCTCGAGCGCGGCGGCAGCGCGACCGATGCGGCCGTGGCCGCGCAGATGGTGCTGACGCTGGTGGAGCCGCAGTCCTCCGGCATCGGGGGCGGCGCCTTCATGCTGCACTTCGACGCGCGCGAGCGCCGCGTCGTGGCCTGGGACGGTCGGGAGACCGCGCCGGCAGCCGCCACCGAGCGCCTTTTCGTCGGACCCGACGGCCAGCCGCTGGCCTTCTTCGACGCGGTGGTCGGCGGCCGCTCGGTGGGTACGCCGGGCGTGCTGCGCATGCTCGAGGCGGCGCACGCTCGCCACGGCCGCCTGCCGTGGGCGGCGCTCTTCGAGCCCGCGATCCGCCTCGCCACCGACGGCTTCGAGGTGAGCCCCAGACTGCACGCCCTGCTCGCGCGCGACCGGTTCCTGCGCACCGACCCGGCCGCAGCCCGCCACTTCTACGACGCGGCGGGCCTGCCCTGGCCGGTCGGGCACCGGCTGCGCAATCCGGCGCTCGCGCAGACGCTCGTGCGCGTCGCGGCCGAGGGCAGCCTCGCGCTGCACGCCGGACCCATCGCGCGCGACATCGTCGCCGCGGTCCGCGGGCACCCGACCCATCCGGGCCTGCTGGGCGAGCGGGACCTGGCCTTCTACCGGCCGGTCGCCCGCGAGGCGCTGTGCACCGACTACCGCCGCTGGGTGGTCTGCGGCATGCCGCCACCGTCCTCGGGCGGGCTCGCGGTCGCCCAGATCCTGGGGATCCTGGAGGCATCCCGCGCGCCCGCCCTGGCGGCACCCGACGGCACGCCGCGCGCCGACGGCGTCCACGCGTTCGCGGAGGCCGGCCGGCTCGCGTTCGCCGACCGCAACCGCTGGATCGCGGACCCCGCCTTCGTCACGCCGCCCGCGGGTCTGCTCGACCCGCGCTACCTGGCGCGCCGCGCGGCGCTGGTCGGCGAGCGCTCGATGGGCCGGGCCGACCCGGGCGACCCGTCCGCCCCCGACGGTCGCGCGGCCATCGCGCCCGCGCCGGGCACGCTCGAGCAGCCCTCCACCTCGCACCTGTCGATCGTGGACGCGGCGGGCAACGCGGTGGCGATGACCACCACCATCGAGGACCAGTTCGGCGCGCGGCTGATGGTCCGGGGCTTCCTGCTGAACAACCAGCTGACCGACTTCTCGTTCGCCCCGACCGAGGGCGGCGCACCGGTCGCCAACCGGGTCGAGCCCGGCAAGCGGCCGCGCAGCTCGATGGCACCGACGCTGGTGTTCGAGCGCGCCGGCGCAGGCGCGACGCCACCGGGCGCCCCGCCCAGGCTCGGCGCGTTCGCGATGTCGCTCGGGTCGCCGGGCGGCTCGCAGATCATCGGCTACGTCGCACGCACGCTGGTGGCCACGCTGGGCGACGGGCTGGGCCTGCAGGCGGCCATCGACATGCCCAACCTCGGCAGCCGCAACGGACCGACCGAGCTCGAGGCGGGGCGCACGCCGCCGGGCCTGGCCGACGCGCTGCGCGCGCGCGGCCACGAGGTGGTCGAGACCGCCATGACCAGCGGCCTGCAGGGCATCGTCCGACGCTGCGATGCGCGCGGCCGGTGTACGCTCGTCGGTGCCGCCGACCCCCGCCGCGAAGGGCTGGCGATCGGTCGATGAGCGCGGCCGCGACCCGCCCGGAACCGGGCGCCCTGGCCTGGGCCGGACACCGAGAGGAGACGCCATGCAACGCCGCCCGCTGCACACCGACAGGCTGAAGTCCGCCGGCTACGACGCCCGCGCGTCGCTGCTCGAGATCGAGTTCACGAGCGGCGAGGTCCGGGCCTACCGCGGCGTGCCCGACGAGGTCGCGCGCCGCTTCTTCGCTTCCCCGAATCCTGCCGCGTTCTGGGAGGACCGCATCGAGCCGGAGTACCCTGCGGGCCGCGCCGCGGGCTCGCCCGGCGGCGACGCACGCAAGCGCCTGGACTCGCTGTTCGGCGCCCCGGGCCCCACCGAACCCACCAACGAGGAGACACCCTGATGAACCTGTTCGACCTGACCGGAAAGGTCGCGATCGTCACCGGATCGAGCCGCGGCATCGGCCGCTCCATCGCCGAGAACATGGCGGCCCACGGCGCGAAGGTGGTGGTGTCGAGCCGCAAGTTGGACGCCTGCGAGGTGGTCGTCGAGGCGATCCGCGGCCGCGGCGGCGACGCGATCGCGATCCCGGCCAACATCTCCGACAAGGCGGCGCTGCAGCGGCTGGTGGACGGCGCGCGCGCCGCCTACGGCCGCATCGACGTGCTGGTGTGCAACGCCGCCTCGAACCCCTACTTCGGCCCGAGCAGCGGCATGGGCGACGAGGTGTTCGAGAAGATCATGCGCAACAACGTGCTGTCCAACCACTGGCTGTGCCAGATGGTCCGCGAGGAGATGGCCGCGCGCAAGGACGGCGCGATCATCATCGTGTCCTCGATCGGCGGGCTGAAGGGCTCGACCGAGATCGGCGCCTACTGCATCTCCAAGGCCGCCGACATGCAGCTCGCGCGCAACCTCGCCTGCGAATGGGGTCCGGACAACATCCGCGTCAACTGCATCGCGCCGGGGCTAATCAAGACCGACTTCGCGCGCGCGCTGTACGAGGACCCGGCACGCAAGGCCGCGGCCGAAGCGCGCTTTCCGCTGCGCCGCCTGGGCGAGCCGGACGATATCGGCGGCATCGCGGTGATGCTCGCAAGCCGCGCCGGGGCCTTCGTCACCGGCCAGTCGATCGTGGCCGACGGCGGCGCGACGATCACCGGCTGAGCACTGGCCCGACTGCGTCCAGGCCGGGCCCGACCCCGGGTCGGAAGCGGGGCGGCCCACCGGGCGGTGAGCCGGCCAGCCCGTGCGACAGCCTACTTCTTCGCGGCGCGCTCGACGTTGATGATGGTCGATTCGGCGAAGACCGCGCGGACCTGGTCGCCGACCTTCACGCGGGCGATGTCGATGCCCTCGGGCGCCATGACGACGGCCGTGCGGCGCACGCCTCGCAGGGTGACGGTGCGATCCTTGCGGTTCACCGCCTCCACCGTAGCGAGCACCTCGACGATCCGTGCGGCCGCCCCGCCCGGCATCCCTCCGGCCGGCGCCGCGGCCGCGCTCGACGACTCCACGCGCTCGCGGATACCGCTGCCGGACGAAGGCTCGAGCTTGGCGAGCACGCCCGCCGCATAGCGGATCACCAGGTCGTCGCCGACGCGGACCTGGTCGAAGTTCTTGACCTCGGCGGGAACGTCCATCGTGGCGATGTTGCCCTTGGGGCCGCGCAGCGTGACGGTCCGGCGTGCCGCGTCGATCTCGACGACCGTGGCGCGCACCTGCAGTTCGCCGGCCTTGAGCCGCTCGCCCGGGGCCTTGCCTGCGACCGCTGTGACGACGGGGCCCTGCGCGGCAGCGGCCAGCGGAAAGGCGAGTGCGAAGGCCACGGCGGCGGCACGGACGTGATTGGAGGTCATCGTGTCATCCTGAATGCAGTTGTAGGGACACGGATGATGCCCGATCCCGCATTGCCGTGTCCCGCCCCGCGGCGCCGATCTGCCCTCCGGGGCAATCCGGCGTCAGGCCGCCCGCCGCATCGGCGGATCGCGCAGCTCGCGCCGCAGGATCTTGCCGACGTTGCTCTTGGGCAGCTCCTCGCGAAACTCGATCACCCGCGGCTTCTTGTAGCCGGTGAGGTTCTCGGTGCACCACTCCTGTACGTCGCGCTCGGTGAGCGCCGGGTCGCGACGGACCACGAACACCTTGATCGCCTCGCCGGAGTGCGCATCGGGCACGCCGATCGCGGCGCACTCGAGCACGCCGGGGTGCGAGGCGACCACCTCTTCGATCTCGTTGGGGAACACGTTGAAGCCCGACACCAGGATCATGTCCTTCTTGCGGTCGACGATCCGGAGGTAGCCGCTCGGGTCCATCACGCCGATGTCGCCCGACTTGAAGAAGCCGTCGTCGGTCATTGCGGCGGCGGTCTCGTCGGGCCGCTGCCAGTAGCCGACCATGACCTGCGGTCCGCGGATGCAGATCTCGCCGCGCTCGCCCGTCGCCACTTCGCGGCCGTCGTCGTCGCGGATGGAGATCTCGACCGAGCTGACCGGCAGCCCCACGGTGCCGGTGAACGCGGCGTTGGTGACCGGGTTGATGGTCGCGACCGCGCAGGTCTCGGACAGGCCGAAGCCCTCGCCCAGCGGCACGCCGGTGACCTTGAACCAGCGGTCGGCGACCGCCTGCTGGGTCGCCATGCCGCCGCCGCCCGCGAACAGCAGCCGGGAAAAGTCGAGCTTCGCGAACTCGGGGTTGTTCGCGAGCGCGTTGAACAGGGTGTTGAGGCCCGGGAAGGTGTTCACCGGATGCTTGCGCAGCTCGGCGATCAGCCCGGGGATGTCGCGCGGATTGGGGATCAGCAGGTTGCATCCGCCCCATTTCATCGCAGCGCCGAAGCCCAGCGCCAGCATGTAGATGTGATAGAGCGGCAGCGCGCACAGCCCCAGCCGCTGGGCCCGCTCGCCGAACAGCGCGTCGATCCGGCGATTGACCGGCAGGAACCACGCCTCGCCCTGCAGGATCGCGGCGACCACGTTGCGGTGCGACAGCATCGCGCCCTTGGACAGGCCGGTCGTGCCGCCGGTGTACTGCAGGAAGGCCAGGTCGGCGCCAGCGAGCTGCACCGGCCGGTATTGCAGGCGCATGCCGGCGGCGAGCGCCTCCTGGAAGCGCAGCGCGCGGGGCAGCTCGAAGGCGGGCACCATCTTGCGCACGTGGCGCACGGCGAAGTCGACCACCCGCCCGCGCACCGGCCCGAGCATCTCGCCGACCGATGCGAGGACCACCTGCCTGACCTGAGTACGCGCGATCACCTGCTGCAGCGTGTGCGCGAACTGCTCGAGGATCACGATCGCCTCGGCGCCGGAGTCCACGAGCTGGTGCTCGAGCTCGCGCGGCGTGTAGAGCGGGTTGACGCAGACCGCCGTGCAGCCGGCCCGCAGCACGCCCGCGGCGGCGACCGGGAACTGCAGCAGGTTGGGCAGCATCACCGCGACCCGCTTGCCGCGGCCCAGGCCCTGCGACTGCAGCCACGCGGCGAAGGCGCGCGACAGCTCGTCGAGCTCGCCGTAGGTCATGGTCCGGTCCATGCACACGTAGGCCGGGCGCGCGCGGAAGGTCGCGAAGCACTCGTCCATCATCGCGTTCAACGACGGGTAGGCATCGGGGTCGATGTCGGCGGGCACGCCCTCGGGGTAGGACTCGAGCCAGGTGCGTTCCATGGGGTCTCCGTGTCGTCGGGGTCCGCGAGCCGGTCCGGCGGTCGTCGCCGAAGCTGCCGGCCGGGCCGTGCGCAGGGGGCGCGGCGTTCAGCCGTCGATCATAGCTTGGCGTCGCGCCGGGCGGCGGACGTTCCTGCCCGGCCCGCGGCCAGGCGCCTGAAGATCCAGCTGCGCGCCGGCTCGACGCCGGTGCGCACGAACGCGATCGGGGTCGGATCGAGCAGGAACCGGCGCTGCAGCGCCTCGACGCCCGCCACGCCGGCGAACAGGATCCGATCGCCCGATGCGAGCTCGGTGTCCGGGCCGGGCAGCGCGACGTCGTCGAACTCGCCGGTGACCCCCGTCCCCACGCCCTCGCGGTCGAACACGCTGCCGGGGCCGCCAGCCGGCAACGACTTGGCGCTCCGGGCGCGGCGCGGCCCGCGGCCGGGTGCACCCGGCCGACGCGGCCGAGACAGCAGCAGCGCGACCGCCGACAGCCGCTGGGCGGGATCGCGTGGATCGACCGTCAGCTCGCCGACCCGCAGCGGCGGCATCGAGCCGTCGAGGGCCTGCTCGATGCCCGGCTGGGACGGATCACAGTCGAAGGTCCACACGAATGGCGAGCGGCGCCCGCAGCCCCCCTCGAGCAGCGCCATCGCGCGGCGCGCGACGTCGCCGCCGTCGCGGCGCGCCAGCGCGAGGAAACGCTCGAGCAGCGGCGTGGTCAGCGCCTGCAGCGCCTCGTGCACCATCAGGTCGCTCTGCTGGAAGGTCAGGTCCGGCTTGGCAGCGTCGATCAGCGCCTGGTTGTAGGCCTTGTTGCGCCGGACGACCACCTTCACCGACGGATTGGCCCGGCGCGCCATCGCGACCACCGCGAGGTTGACCGTGTCGCTGTCGGTGCCTGCGATCACGCCGACCGCCCGCTCGATGCCGCTGGCGCGCAGCCCCTCCTCGGTGCCGCCGCAGGCGGTGACCCGGTCCTCGGACTCGTCGGGCGGCGCGAAGCGCGGGTCGAAGGCCTGCCAGGTCTGACCACTCGCCGACAGCGCCGCAGCGAGCGGCCGCCCGAAGCGGCCGTAGCCCGCCAGCACCCAGTGCCCCACCGGCAGGCGCAGGGGCTCGGGCCGGTCGGCGCCCGGTGCCGCGGTCAGCCACTCTTCGAGCTGCAGCACCTCGGGGGCGGCCAAGCCCAGGCCCACGTTGGTCGCGAAGCTCTCGTAGGGGTTGATCACCAGCACGCCGCCGAACTCGGCGAGGTTCGCCTGCATCACCGGGTCGACCACGCGGGCGATCACCTGCGTGGCCGGGTCCAGCACGCGCGTGCCGATCGCGATCGTCTGGTTGGCCTCGTCGTCGCCGGTCAGGGCGAGCACCGCGCGGCACTCGGGCTTGGCGATGCCGGCGACACGCAGCACCTCGGGGCGGCGCGCGTCCGCAACCAGGACCAGCGGCGACGACGCGAAGGGCCGCAGCGCGGCCATCGCGATCCGCGCCGGGTCGGTGTCGACGATCACCACCCGCACGCCCAGCGCGTCCAGCGCCTCGGCGATCGCGCTGCCGCTCAGCCCGCAGCCGCAGACCACGCAGTACGGCTCGCGCAGGTTCGAGACGCGGCGCTCGAACAGGCTGCGCGCCGCCGCGGCCCGGAAGCTCGGGTCCTGCGTCAGCGCGAACACCGACCCGATCGCGTACGCCCAGCCGATCACCGACAGGTAGATCGCACCCGTCACCCACAGCCGCTGCGCGTCGGTGAACGGATAGGGGATCTCGCCGAAGCCGATCGTGGTGGCGGTGTAGCTCATCACGTACAGGGCATGGAAGAAGCCCATCCGCCAGGGCTGCCCGTCGCCGTCCACCCCGGGTATCGCCACCATGCCGGCGATCGAGATCGCATAGACGGCCAGCAGCGTGATCAGCGGCGAACGCAGCCGCCGCAGCACGAGGAACAGCACATCGCCCATCCGCGCGCCCCGCCCGTTCGCCCCGCGCTCCTCAGCGGCTCTGGCGCAGCGTCTCGCCGATCAGGAGCACCACCGATATCAGGTTGGCGAGCAGCGCGCCGCCCGACAACGACACGACGGTCGCCATCGTGGCAGCGTCCATCGCCGCCTGGCTCACGTAGACCTGCCAGGTCCAGACCAAGGAGGCCGCGACCAGCTGCAGGCAGGCGGCCAGTCCGGTGGCGAGGTGGGTAGCGCCGATGTGCGTGCGGTCGCCGAACTTCAGCACCAGCGCGATCAGGTTGACGACCACGGCCGCGAACAGCTCGCCCGGGTGGTGGAGATCGACCTTCGAGATGTCGCCCACGAAGAACCCGAAGTTCAGCGTGCAGGCGAGGATGACGAAGAAACCGAAGACGACCTTCTCGAGGTTCATGGCGGACGGGCCTGCGACGGCCGGAGATGACGGCGAGGCGATTATCGCCCGCGCAGGCCGCCGCGGGCGCCGCCGCGACCCGCCGCGGCGCTCGCCCGTGTTCCAATGCTGGCTGAACGGCGACACGGACGGCAGATGGCGGCGATCCAGTGCGGGTTGGGCGTGGCGGCGATGCTGGCGATCGCGTGGCTGCTGTCGGAGCGGCGCTCGGCGGTGCGCTGGCGCCCGGTCTGGGCCGGCATCGCGATGGCGCTGGTGCTGGCCGCGCTGGTGCGCTGGCTGCCCGGCGCGGGCGCGGTACTGGCCGCCACGAACGGTGCGCTCGACGCGCTGCAGGCCGCGACCACTGCCGGCACGTCCTTCGTGTTCGGCCACCTGGGTGGGGGGCGCCTGCCCTACGCGCCGACCGATCCGGGCGCCGCCTTCGTGCTCGCGACCCAGGCGCTGCCGATGGTGCTGGTGGTGTCGGCGCTGTCGGCGGTGCTGTTCCACTGGGGCGTGCTGACCCGCATCGTGCAGGCCTTCGCATGGGTGCTGACGCGCACCCTGGGGATCGGCGGCGCGGTCGGCGTGTCGGCCGCGGCCAACGCGTTCGTCGGCATGGTCGAGGGGCCGCTGGTCGTGCGGCCCTGGCTCGCGCGGATGTCGCGCGGAGAGCTGTTCATCGTGATGAACTGCGGCATGGCGACGATCGCGGGCACGGTGCTGGTGCTCTACGCGACCATGCTGCGCCCAGTGCTGCCCGATGCGCTCGGCCACCTGCTCGCTGCCTCGGTCATCGCGATCCCGGTCGCGATCGCGGTGGCCGCGCTGATGGTGCCCTCGGACACGCCCGCCGACACGTCGGCGATCGTATTCGAGCGCGAGGACCCGAGCACGATCGCGGCGCTCGCCCGCGGCACCTTCGAGGGCCTGCAGCTGCTGCTGAACGTGGTCGCGATGCTGATCGTCTTCGTCGCGCTGGTGGCGCTGGTCAACCTCGGCCTGCAGGCGCTGCCCGCGGTCGGCGGCGCGCCGCTGTCTGCCGAGCGCATCCTGGGCATCGCCTTCGCGCCGCTCGCGTGGCTGGTGGGCGTGCCCTGGACGGAGGCGGCCACCGCCGGGCAGCTGCTGGGCAAGAAGACCGTGCTGAACGAGTTCGTCGCCTACGCCGACCTGGCCGCGCTGCCGCCCGAGGCGCTGTCGGCCCGCAGCCGGCTGCTGATGACCTACGCGCTGGCCGGCTTCGCCAACTTCGGCAGCCTGGGCATCATGGTCGGCGGCCTCGCGCCGCTGCTGCCCGCCGAGCGGCGCGCCGACGCGGCGCGGCTGGCCGCGAAGTCGTTGCCCGCGGGCCTGCTGTCGACCTGCATCACCGCGGCGCTGGTCGGCCTGTTCGCCTGAGCGTCGCGCGGCGCCGGCTTGCATTCGCGGCGCCGACCGGCAGAATCCGCCGATGGACCGATTCAAGCAGATCGAGACCTTCGTCGCCGTGATCACCCGGGGCAGCCTGTCGGCCGCCGCGCAGGCCGAGGGCGTGGCGCCCGCCGTGGTGGGCCGCCGGCTCGACGCGCTGGAGGAGCGACTGGGCGTGAAGCTGCTGGTGCGCACGACGCGGCGCATCGGCCTGACCTTCGAGGGCAGCGCCTTCCTCGAGGACTGCCAGCGGATCCTGAACGACTACCACGCCGCCGAGGCGTCGGTGTCGCTCGGCGGGGTCAAGGCGAGCGGCCACGTGCGCGTCACCGCGCCCGCCGGGTTCGGCCGCCGGCACGTCGCGCCGCTGGTGCCGGCCTTCGTCGCCGCCCACCCGGACGTCACCGTGTCGCTCGACCTGTCGGACCGGCTGGCCGACATCGTCAACGAGGGCATCGACGTGGCGGTGCGCATCGGCCGCCTCGACGACTCCACGCTGGTGGGCATCCGGCTCGCCGACAACCGCCGCGTGGTGGTGGCGAGCCCCGCCTACCTCGCCGCGCACGGCACGCCCGCGCATCCCGAGGCACTCGCCCGCCACGCGTGCCTGACCTTCGGGGCGCGCGGCAGCCAGTCGCGCGGCTGGCTGTTCGAGGTCGACGGACAGGTCGTGCCGGTACGCGTCACCGGCCCGCTCGAGTGCAACGACGGGGCGGTGCTGCACGAGTGGGCGCTCGCCGGCCACGGGCTCGCGTGGCGCTCGATGTGGGAGGTGGCGGGCGAACTCGCCTCGGGCCGGCTGGTCACCGTGCTCGACGACTTCCGCGCGCCCGACGACGCGATCCATGCGCTCTTCGCGCAGCGCCGCCACCTGCCGCTGCGGGTCCGCATGTTCATCGACCACCTCAAGCACACCTACGGCCACGCCGCGTACTGGAACGGGGCCGCGGGGCCGGGCACGGGGCCTACCGCCCGCTAGCGACCGCGGGACGCCGAGGGGCCGGGAAGCGGGCCGCGCCCCGGCCGCGCTGCCGGGGCCGCGGGCGGCGTTTACACTGACGGCATGAACCGTACCCCGACCGCCTCCCTCTTCGATCCGGTGCGCATCGGCGCGCTGGACTGCCCCAACCGCGTCTTCATGGCGCCGCTCACCCGCTGCCGCGCGCTGCCCGGCAGCCTCGCGCCCCATGCGCTGAACGCCGAGTACTACGCGCAGCGCGCGTCCGCCGGCCTGATCGTCAGCGAGGCCACCCAGGTCGAGCCGCGCGGCATCGGCTACATGGGCACGCCCGGCATCCACAGCGACGCGCAGCGCGACGGCTGGAAGCTGGTGGCAGACACGGTGCACGCCGCCGGCGGTCGCATCGTGGCGCAGCTCTGGCATGTGGGCGCGGTCTCGCACCCCGACCTGCAGCCCGACGGCGCGCTGCCGGTCTCGGCCTCCGACGTGCTGTTGCCCGGCATCGTCCACACGCAGCACGGCAAGCGCGACCGCGTCGCGCCCCGGGCGCTGCGTACCGACGAGATGCCCGGTGTGGTGGCCGCCTACGCGCACGCGGCGCGCGTCGCGCGCGACGCCGGTCTGGACGGCGTCGAGATCCACGGCGCCAACGGCTACCTGATCGAGCAGTTCCTGCGCGGCTCGACCAACCGCCGCACCGACGCGTGGGGCGGCAGCGTGGCCAACCGGATCCGCCTCGCGCTCGCCGTGGTGGACGCGGTGGTCGAGGTATTCGGCCGCGACCGAGTGGGCATCCGGCTGTCGCCGGTCACGCTGGCCAACGGCTGCCCGCCCGACGCCGACGCACAGGCCACCTACGGCGCCCTGGTCGAGGCGCTCGCGCAGCGGCGCATCGCGTTCCTGCACTTCATCGAAGGCAACACCGGCGCCGCGCACCACACCGACGGCTTCGACTTCGCGGGCGCGCGGCGCACATTCCCCGGCGCCTACATCGCCAACAACAGGTACACGCCCGAGATGGCGCGGCAGGCGGTCGCCAGCGGCGCGGTCGATGCGGTGGCCTTCGGCGTGCCCTTCATCGCCAATCCGGACCTGCCGCGGCGCCTGCACCTGAACGCGCCGCTCAACGCCGCAAACACGAAGACCTACTATTCGCAGGGGCCGGCGGGCTACACGGACTACCCTGCGCTCGGCGAGAGCGTCGAGCAGACGCCGGCAGGCTGAGGGCGGCGGCACGGGGCGCGGCCTGCGGCCGGCGTCGGGCTCAGAGCTTGCAGCTCAGCTGGCGCGGTTCGCAGCGCGGCACCGGGGGCAGCAGCGCGATGCACGGCCCCACGACGGCGCCGCTCGCCTGCAGCTGCTCGCGGGAGAGCCGCTGGTGCTCCTCCGACAGCCGGGACAGCGCCCCCTCGTCGGTGCCGCGGATCGAGTACGGCAAGAAACCAGACGGCCCGCCGCAGGCGAGCGCGCCCATGGGCAGCGCCCGGCAGTCGCCGTCGACGCTGCAGACGGCCGGCCCGATGCGGGTCTTGATCTCGGTCTCGGCCGCCTCGATGCGGACCGACAGCCCGACCTCCTCGACCTTGCCGCCGCCGCCACAGGCGGCGAGCAGCGCCGTCGCGGCGAGCAGCACGGCGGCAGCGCGCCGGATCATGCCGCCTCGGTCTCGCGCGACGCGCGCTTGCGCTCGTGGTCCTTCAGGTAGCGCTTGCGCAGGCGGATCGACTTGGGCGTGATCTCGACCAGCTCGTCGTCGGCGATGAACTCGACCGCCTTCTCCAGGGTGAGTTGCATCGGCGGCGTCAGCACGATCGCGTCGTCCTTGCCGGAGGAGCGCACGTTGGTGAGCTTCTTCTCCTTGACCGGATTGACGACCAGGTCGTTGTCCCGGGTGTGGATGCCGATGATCATGCCCTCGTAGAGGGCATCGCCCGGCGCCACGAACATGCGGCCGCGGTCGTCGAGCTTCCAGAGCGCGTAGGCCACCGCGTCGCCGTCGTCCTGGCTGATCAGCACGCCGTTGCGGCGGTCGTCGATCGGGCCTGCCATCGACGCGTACTCGTCGAACACGTGGCTCATGATGCCGGTGCCGCGGGTGATGTTCAGGAACTCGCTGTGGAAGCCGATCAGGCCGCGCGCCGGCACGCGGTAGTCGAGCCGCACGCGGCCCTTGCCGTCGGGCTCCATGTTGGTGAGGTCGGCGCGGCGCGTGCCGAGGTACTCCATCACCGCGCCCTGGTGCTGCTCCTCGACGTCCATCGCGAGCGTCTCGAAGGGCTCCTCCTTCTCGCCGGTGGCCGGATTGACGCGGACCTTCGGCTTGGGCCGCGACACCGCCATCTCGTAGCCTTCGCGACGCATGTTCTCAAGCAGGATCGTCAGGTGCAGCTCGCCGCGACCCGACACCACGAAGGTGTCGCTGTCGGACGGAAACTCGACGCGCAGCGCGACGTTGGACTGCAGCTCGCGCTCCAGCCGGTCGCGGATCTGGCGGCTGGTCACGTACTTGCCCTCGCGGCCCGCCAGCGGCGAGGTGTTCACCATGAACTCCATGGTCAGCGTCGGCTCGTCGATCTTCAGCAGCGGCAGCGCGTCGGGCGTGTCGGCGGCGCAGATGGTCGCGCCGATGTCCAGGCCGTCGACGCCGGTGACCGCGACGATGTCGCCGGCCTGCGCCTCATCCATGGGGATCCGCTCGAGGCCCTTGTAGCGCAGCACCTGCGCGACCTTGCTCATCACCGGCTTGGCGCCGGGTCCGTGCAGCGTCGCCACCTGCGAGCCGGCGGTGATGCGCCCGCGATTGATGCGGCCCACGCCGATCCGGCCGACGTAGCTGCTCCAGTCGATGGACAGGATCTGCATCTGCAGCGGTCCGGCGACGTCGTCGGCGCGCACCGGCACGTACTTGAGGATGGCGTCGTAGAGCGCGCGCATCGTGCCCTGCGGCATGCCGTTCTCGCCGCGCGGCAGCGCGTCCATCTCCTCGATCTCGTTGACCGCGAAGCCGGCCAGCGCCGAGCAGTACACGATCGGGAAGTCCATCTGCTCGTCGGTCGCGCCGAGCTTGTCGAACAGCTCGAAGACCTGGTCGATCACCCAGTGCGGGCGCGAGCCGGGACGGTCGATCTTGTTGACCACCAGGATCGGCTTCAAGCCCAGCGCGAGCGCCTTGCGGGTCACGAAGCGGGTCTGCGGCATCGGGCCGTCGACCGCGTCGACCACCAGCAGCACGCAGTCCACCATCGACAGCGCGCGCTCGACCTCGCCGCCGAAGTCGGCGTGCCCGGGGGTGTCGACGATGTTGATGCGGGTGCCGTCGACCTCGATCGCGCAGTTCTTGGCGAGGATGGTGATCCCGCGCTCCTTCTCCAGGTCGTTGGAGTCCATGATCCGCTCGGTCATCGCCTGGTGGGCGCGGAAGGTGCCCGACTGCCGCAGCAGCTGGTCGACCAGCGTGGTCTTGCCGTGGTCGACGTGGGCGATGATCGCGATGTTGCGGATGGCCTGCATTGGGAGTGTGTCCTGGAGGAATATGTCTTAGTGGTGGGCGGCGAGCACACGCTGCGGCGCGAGGAGCCCCGGTGGGGCGAAGTCCGCGACGCCGAGCAGCTGCGAGCCGCGGTACACGCGTACCGGGCCGGCGGGCGCGCTCGCCAATGGCGCCCTTTGATCAGTGTCGAGCACGATTCGTTGCCCGTTCATGAAACGGTCGGCGAGCGCGTCGGCCAGGCCGATGCGCGGCAGGCCGGAAAGCAGGGTGTCGACCGGCGCGAGCCGCGCGTCGCGGGCCTCGGCTGGCTCGGCCTCGAGCGCGTCGAGCGCCACGGCGTCGTCGACCGAGAGCCGGCCGACGGCCGTGCGGCGCAGCGCCACGAGGTGCGCGCCGCAGCCGAGCCGCTCGCCGATATCCTGCGCGAGCGTGCGGATGTAGGTGCCCTTGCTGACCCGCACCGAGATGGCGACGAGCGGGCGGGCAGGGTCGGCGCGGTCGATGCCGAGCACCGAGATCGCGTGGACCGTGACCGGACGGGCCTCGCGCTCGAGCACGATGCCCGCGCGCGCGTACTCGTACAGCGGCCGGCCGTCACGCTTGAGGGCCGAATGCATCGGCGGCACCTGCTCGATGTCGCCCCCGAAGGCGGCGCACGCGGCTGCGATGGCTGCATCGTCGCAGTCCACCGGGCGCTCCGCGACCGGCACGCCCTCGGCGTCGCCGGTGTCGGTGACGACGCCCAGACGCATCGTGGCCTCGTAGGTCTTGTCGGCGTCGAGCAGGTCGTGGAGGAACTTGGTGGCCTCGCCGAAGGCGACGGGCAGCAGGCCCGTCGCCATCGGATCGAGCGTGCCGCCGTGCCCCGCCTTGGCGGCCTGCAATGCGCGCCGCGCGCGTTGCAGCGCGTCGTTGGAGCTCGGGCCGCGCGGCTTGTCGAGCAGCAGCACGGCGTCGAGGCGCCGGCGTGGGGCGCGCCGGGGAGCGCTCACTGCGCCGCCCTGGCCGAGCCGGCGTCTGCCTGCGGCGCCGCGGTCGGGTCGGCGTCGCCCTGCGGCGCCGCGGCCGGCCCGGTGGCTGCCGAGGCGACGGCCGTCAGGTCGTGCGGCGTGCCCGGCGCGTCATCCGACGCACGCGTGGCATTGGCCACGTCGATCAGGTGCGACATGTTCACACCGTGCTCGACCGAGCGATCGTGCACGAAGCGCAGCTCTGGGTTGGTGTGGATGCGCACGCGACGCCCCAGCTGCGAGCGCATGAAGCCCGCGCTGCGACGCAGGCCCTCGAGGCTGCGGGCCACCGTCTCGTCGTCGCTCGGCAGCACGGTGAAGTGCACCGTCGCGTAGGCGTAGTCGGCGGTGATGTCGACCGACGTGAGCGTGACCATGCCGATCCGCGGGTCCTTGACCTCGCGGGCGATCATCTGCGCCAGCTCCTGATGGATCTGCTCGGCGACACGGGTCGCCCGTTCGCCACCGGTTCTCGAATGCTTCTTCATGCCACTGCCGCCCCTGCTTCGTGCCGGATGAGCTCGGTCGCCGCGGGACGGCCACGGCCCGCAGCGAAGCGGGCCGTGCCGTATCCGGCGGCGATCAGAGCGTCCGCGCGACTTCCTTCACCTCGAACACCTCGAGCTGGTCGCCGACCTTGATGTCGTTGTAGTTCTTCAGCGTCAGGCCGCACTCGAAGCCATCGCGCACTTCGCGGACGTCGTCCTTGAAGCGCTTGAGCGAATCGAGCTCGCCTGTCCACTGCACGACCGAGTCGCGCAGCAGGCGGATCCGCGAGCCGCGCCGGATGACCCCCTCGGTGACCATGCAGCCGGCGATGTTGCCGATCTTGCTGACCGTGAAGATCTCGCGGATCTGGACGAGACCGATGATCTCTTCCCGCTTCTCCGGGGCGAGCATGCCGCTCATCGCAGCCCTCACCTCGTCTACCGCGTCGTAGATGATGTTGTAGTAGCGGATATCGATACCGTTGGCCTCGGCAAGCTTGCGGGCGGCCTGGTCGGCGCGCACGTTGAAGCCGATGACCACCGCCTTGGACGCCACCGCGAGGTTGATGTCGCTCTCGGTGATGCCGCCGACCGCAGCGTGCACGATCTGGACCTTGATCTCGTCGGTGGCCAGCTTGAGCATCGACTGCGCCAACGCCTCCTGCGAGCCCTGCACATCCGCCTTGATGATGAGCGGCAGCGCCTGGGTCGCGCCCTCGGCCATCTGCTCGAGGATGTCCCCGAGCTTGGCGGCCTGCTGGCGCGCGAGCTTGACGTCGCGGAACTTGCCCTGGCGGAACAGCGCGATCTCGCGGGCCTTGCGCTCGTCGGCGATGACCATCACCTCCTCGCCCGCCGGCGGTACCTCGGACAGGCCCTGAATCTCGACCGGGATCGAGGGGCCGGCTTCGGTGATCGGCTTGCCGGCTTCGTCGAGCATCGCCCGGACGCGACCGTAGGCGCTGCCTGCGAGCACGACGTCGCCGCGCTTGAGCGTGCCCGACTGGACGAGGACGGTCGCGACCGGGCCGCGGCCCTTGTCGAGGCGCGCCTCGATCACCAGGCCCTTGGCGGGCGCGTCGATCTGCGAGGTCAGCTGCAGCACCTCGGCCTGCAGCAGCACGTTCTCGAGGAGGTCGTCGATGCCCTGGCCGGTCTTGGCCGACACCGGCACGAAGGGCGACTCGCCGCCGTACTCCTCGGGCACGACCTGCTGCGCGACGAGCTCCTGCTTGACCCGGTCGGGGCTCGCTTCGGGCTTGTCGATCTTGTTGACCGCGACGACGATCGGTACGCCGGCCGCCTTGGCGTGGTGGATCGCCTCGATCGTCTGCGGCATCACGCCGTCGTCTGCGGCGACCACCAGGATCACGATGTCGGTGGCCTTGGCGCCGCGGGCACGCATGGCGGTGAACGCCTCGTGGCCCGGGGTGTCGAGGAAGGTGATGACGCCGCGCGGCGTCTCGACGTGGTAGGCGCCGATGTGCTGCGTGATGCCGCCCGCCTCGCCCGCCGCCACCTTGGCGCGGCGGATGTAGTCGAGCAGCGAGGTCTTGCCGTGGTCGACGTGACCCATCACGGTGACGACCGGCGGGCGCGGCAGCTTCTCGACGTCGGCGTGCAGCGCGTCCTGCTCGAGCAGCGTCTCCGGGTCGTCGAGGGCGGCGGCGATCGCCTTGTGGCCCAGTTCCTCGACGATGATCATCGCCGTTTCCTGGTCCAGCACCTGGTTGATGGTGACCATCTGCCCCATCTTCATCATCAGCTTGATGACTTCGGCGGCCTTGACGGACATCTTGTGGGCGAGGTCGGCGACCGAGACGGTCTCGGGCACGTGGATCTCGCGGACGATCGCCTCGGACGACTGGCTCACCTGCGAGCCGTGGTCGTGGCCACGGCTGTCGCCGCGACCACCGCGATGCCCGCCGCGCGGACCGCGCCAGCCTGCCGCGCCGCCACTGCTGTCGCCGCGGGTCTTGATGGCGCGGCGCTTGGCGGCGTCGTCCTGCCAGGTCGACGACAGGTTCTCGGACTTGACGTGCTTCTTGACCGTGCCGGGTGCGCCCGGCGCGGCGGTGCCGGGCCGCGGCGGCGCGTTGGGCCGCGACGGCGCGTCGGCGCGCGCGGCGGGTCTGTGCAGCGTGCCGCTCTTGGCGGCCTCGACGACGGCCGCAGCCGCCACCGCGGCCGGCGACGGCGGGGGCAGGGGCTCGGGCGCCTTGGCCACGGGCTTGCGGGAAGCGGACAGCAGCCGGTTGATCGCGGCGGCCTCGTCCTGCGCGCGGCGGCGCGCCGCGCCGTGGGCGGCGGCGTTCTCCTGCGCGACGCGGGCGACCTCGGCGGCCGCCAGCGACGCGACGCGCGCGGCCTCGGCGGCCGCTGCGGCCTGCGACTCGGCCTGCGCGCGTTCGGCGCTCTCGACCTGCGACGCCTGCATGGCGGTGACGCGCTCCTGCTCTCGGCGGGCCTCCTCCTCGCGACGGACCGCCTCGGCGGCAGCCTCCTCGGCACGGCGGTGCTCGGCCTCGAGCCGCTCCTCGCGCTCGCGCATCTCCTGCGCCTGGCGCTCGAGCGCCTCGCGCTGGCGGCGGTCGTCTTCGTCGCGCATGCGCTGCGCCTCGATCTCGACCGGCGACATCGCGGCTGCGGCGGGCGCCTCGGCGACGGGCGCCTGGACCTCGATGCCCTCGGCATCGCGCTGCACGAACACGCGCTTCTTGCGGACCTCGACCTGGATCGTGCGGGCCCGCCCGGTGGCGTCGGCCTGCTTGATCTCGGAGGTCTGCTTGCGCACGACCGTGATCTTCTTCTTGGGTGCGTCGTCGGCGCCGTGCGCGCGGCGCAGGGCCGACAGCAGCTGGGCCTTGTCGCTCTCGGTCAGCAGGTCCTCCGCCGAGCGCTTCTCGACACCGGCTGCCCGCAACTGCTCGAGAAGCACCTCCGCCGGCACTTTGAGCTCGGCGGCGAAGTTGGAAACATTGGTGCTAGCCATTCAAATCCTTCCGGCTCAGGCCGACTCGTTCTCGAACCAGTGCGCCCGCGCCTTCATGATCAGCGTCTTCGCACGTTCCTCGTCCAGCCCGGTCGCCTCGACCAGTTCGTCCACAGCGAGCTCGGCGAGCTCCTCCCGGTTATGCACGTTCGCGTCGGCCAGCCTGGCGGCCAGGTCGCGGTCCATGCCCTCGAGCGACAGCAGATCCTCCGCGGTCGACTCGAGCTTTTCTTCCTTCGCGATCGCCTCGGTCAGAAGAACGTTGCGTGCCCGATCGCGCAGCTCGTTGACCGTCGTCTCGTCGAAGGCCTCGATCTCGAGCATCTCGTTTATCGGGACGTAGGCGACCTCGTCGAGGCTGCTGAAGCCCTCGTCGATCAGGATGTCGGCGACTTCCTCGTCGACGTCGAGCTTCTCCATGAACATCCCGCGCAGGGCGGAGCGCTCGTTTTCCTGCTTACCGGCGCTTTCCTCGGCGGTCATGATGTTGATCTGCCAGCCCGTGAGCTCGGAGGCGAGGCGCACGTTGCGCCCGCCGGTGCCGATGGCCAGCGCCAGGTTGTCCTCGTCGACCACGACGTCCATGCTGTGCTTTTCTTCGTCGACGACGATCGAGGAGACGTTAGCCGGCGCCAGCGCGCCGATCACGAACTGCGCCGGATCCTCGGACCACAGCACGATGTCGACGCGCTCGCCGGCGAGCTCGCCGGTCACCGCCTGTACGCGCGAGCCGCGTACGCCGACGCAGGTGCCGATGGGGTCGATGCGGCGATCGGTGGTGTGCACCGCGATCTTGGCGCGCACGCCGGCATCTCGGGCCGCCGCCTTGACCTGCAGCAGACCCTGCTCGATCTCGGGCACCTCGAGGCGGAAGAGCTCCATGATGAACTCCGGGGCGGTGCGCGACAGGATCAGCTGCGGGCCGCGGCCCTCGCGGTTGATCTTGGCCACCCAGCCGCGCACGCGGTCGCCGACCCGGAGGTTTTCCTTCGGGATCATGAACTCGCGCGGCAGGCGCGCCTCGATCTTGCCCGACTCGATCACCGCGCCCTCGCGGTCGATGCGCTTGATCGTGCCCGACAGCAGCGAGTCGCCGCGACCGAGGAAGTCGTCGATGATCTGGTCGCGTTCGGCGTCGCGGATCTTCTGCAGGATCACCTGCTTGGCCGCCTGAGCACCGATGCGCCCGGTGTCGACCGGCTCGAGTTCTTCCTCGACGTACTCGCCGATGTCGATGTCCGAAATCTGCTTGCGCGCCTCGGTGAGGATGATCTGGATGTCGTGGTCCTCGAGTTCGCCGTCGGGCACGACCAGCCAGCGACGGAACGCCTCGGACTCGCCGGTTTCGCGATCGATGGTGACGCGCACGTCGCATTCTTCCTTGAAGCGCTTCTTCGCCGCCGAGGCGAGCGCGCTCTCGAGGGCCGCGAACACGACATCGCGGGCGACGCTCTTTTCTCGCGCCAACGCATCGACCAGCAGCAGTACTTCCCGGCTCATCGTGAAGCCTCCTAGAACTTGACCTTGAGCACCAGCCGCGCCCGCTCGATCTCATCGAGCGTGAACGACAGCCTGCGCACCTTTTCTGAATCCGGACCCGCGTCGGGGCCCGCGTCTGCCGCGGCACCCCCGGACGCCGGGCTGCCCGGTCCGGCCGGTGCCGCGCTGCGGGCCCCGGGCTGTTTCTTGGCGACGACTTTCACACCGCCCCGGGCGCCGCCCTTGGCGCCGCCCTTCTTCGCATCGACCGGCTTGCGCTCGGTCAGATCCAGGTGCCAACGCTCTGGATCAATCTCGTCGTGCACCAGCACGCCCTCGAAGTTGCGCCGCCCCGCCAGGGGCTCGCGCAGCCGCACGGTGATCTCAGCGCCGACGAAGCGCTCGTAGTCGGAGCGCCGCTTGAGCGGTCGATCCACTCCGGGGGACGACACCTCGAGCCGGTCGTAGTCGATGTTCTCGACCGTCAGCACGTGGCTGAGCTGGTGGCTGACCCGCTCGCAGTCCTCGACCTTGACCGAGAGCGGTGCGTCCGGCTGCCCCGTCGCGCCGTTCTGCGCCGCCGCGCTCGCCTTGTAGGCCTCGGCAGGCAGATCGATGAACACACGCAGCAATCCCCGGCCGGCGATCTCGACGTCGACGAGTTCGTAGCCCATGCCGCTGACGGTCCGCTCGATCACGGCTTGCACCGGTCCCACGTAGGTAGACATTCCTGAAAAAGATGGTAAAAAAAAATGGGCCTGACCAGCCCATTCCCTGCGTCGAGCACGCTCGCAAATGCGAGGTGTCTAGCCTGACGATTATAGCCTGATTGCGGCCGAGTGCTCAATCCGTATGCATTCGGAACCTGCGGGGACGGCCGGAAACGGCCCCGCTGCGCGCAGGCCGCGGACGTGCCGTGCCGGCCTCAGGCCGGGCCGCGACGACGGCCGCCGCCCGGGGGTCGGCCGCCACCACCACCACCGCCTGCGCCGCCCCGGTTGCCACCCTGGCCGCCCTGGCCGCCCTGGCCCCCCTGGCCGCCCCGGTTGCCCCCCTGGCCCCCGCGGTTACCGCCCTGGCCGCCACGATTGCCGCCGGTCTTGGCGCCGCTGAAGCCGCCTCCCGCGCCACCGCCCGCGCCGAACCGGGCGACGCCGCCGCCGGCTCCGCCGAAGCCGCCCTGCCCGCCGCCCTGCCCACCGCGGCGGTTGTTGGTGCGCCGCCCCTGGCCAGGCGGCTTGCCCTGACCGGGCAGGCCCGGCTGGCCGAAGCCGGAGCCCGCGCCGACGAAGCCCGCGCCGGGACCGAAGCGCTGCTGGCGCCCGTGCTTGCGTACCGCGCGGGTGATGCCCGACAGGTGTGCGTCGGCCGAGGCCGGCTGCCACTCGTCGTCGTCGGCGTTGACGCCGTTGCGCGGCCGGGGGGTGTCGTCCGGGAGCATCGGCTGGGCGTCGGGATCGATCGGCTGGCCGGCACGCATGCCGCCACGGCGTCCGCGTCCGCCGGCGCCGGGCTCGCTCACCGGCGGATGACGGTTGCCGACGTTGTCGTCCTCGTCCTCCTCGTCGTCGTCGCGATCCCGGTCGTCGGCACCGCCAGCCGCCAGTTCGTCGGCCACCGGTGCGCCGTCGGCGTACGGATCGCCGTCCTCGTCATCGTCGCGCGGGCCACCCTCGTGGTCGTCCTCGCCGTCGGCGCCCTCGGCCGCCGGACGCCGGGTGCCGTTGCCGGCCTGCTTGAGCAGGGCGACCAGCGCGGCGGCGTCGCCTTCGCCGAGCTCGACCCACCGGCCGCGGGCCAGGCCTCGCGGCAGGCCGATCGGGCCGAAGCGGATGCGCACGAGCCGGGACACGTTCAGGCCCACCGCCTCGAACACCCGGCGGACCTCGCGGTTGCGACCTTCGCCGATCACCACGCGGTACCAGTGGTTGGCGCCGTCGCCGCCGACGTCCTCGATCGCCGCGAAGGCGGCCGGGCCGTCGTCGAGCTCGACGCCCGCGAGCAGGCGCGCCTGCATCGCCTCGTCGATGCGCCCGAGGATGCGGACCGCGTACTCGCGCTCCCAGCCGTACCGGGGATGCATCAGCCGGTTGGCGAGCTCGCCCGAGGTGGTGAACACCAGCAGGCCCTCGGTGTTGAAGTCGAGCCGACCGACCGCGACCCAGCGCTGCCCCTTCAGGCGCGGCAGTCGCTCGAACACCGTCGATCGCAGGCCCGGGTCGTCGCGGCTGCAGATCTCGCCGGGCGGCTTGTGGTACAGCAGGACCTTGGGCAGCGTCTGCTGCTGCTGGCGCTGCTGAATCCGGCGGCTCAGCGGCCGCCCGTTGACACGGACCTGGTCGGTCGGGCCGATGCGCTGCCCCACGTGCGCAGGATGGCCGTTGACCGACACGCGTCCCGCGACGATCAGCTCCTCCATGTCGCGGCGGGAGCCGAGGCCGGCGTCGGCCAGCAGCTTGTGCAGCTTGGGGGCGTCGTCGTCGGGCAGGACAGGACGCGGCGCGCCCTTGCCGGCGCCGCGCCGCCGGGCATCGGTCGCATCGACACCCACGCGTGCCTGGCGCGAGTAGACGGGGATCGATTGCTCCGGATCGGCCGCGGACGCATCGGCGCGTGGCTCGCCGTCCTGGCCGCGCGGCTCGCGCGGCTCGCGCGGCGGACGCGCCTCCTGGTCGTCGCGCCCGCCACGCCCGGGGCGGCGGCGGTTGAAGCGGTTGCGCGGGCCTTTCGGACCGCGGCGCTCCTGGCCGTCTGCCGAGGCGGGGCCGCCCGCGCCCGCGCCCTCGGCCGCGGCCGGGGGCCGTGCGTCGCCTGCGTCGGCTGCGTCGCGGCCCACGGCCTCGAAGCCTCCGGAGGCCGCGGCGCCCGGCCCTTCAGGATGGCCCGACCCCCGATCGCCGCGAGGCGCACCGCCCCGAGGCCGGCGCCGCGGCGCCGGCGCGCCATCCGGTGCGACCTCGGACGCGCGGGACTGCTGCGGGGCTGCGCCTTCGGCCTGGGCCGGGGCGGCGTCGCCATCGCTGCGCGCTGCGGCGGGCCGGCGCATGCGCCGTCGCGGCCGGGACGCCTGTGTGCCGTCGGCGGAAGGTTCGCCGGGGGCGCCGGTTGCGGGGGCTTGCGTGGACTCGGATGTGTCGCTCATGGATCAGGCTGTAAGTCGGGTGCGGGAGCCGGGTGGAGCGCCTCGGGGGCGCGCGAACCGGCCGTTTCTGCGAACGGAAGGGGGGCTGGGGAAGGAGGCGGGGTCGCGTCGGCGGACGCCCCCGGAGCGGCGGGCGCATGCGCGTCCGCGGGGAGCGATGCGTCGGCGAGGCTGTGGAACGGCACGGGGCCTCCCGGCCGGGCGTCATCGGCGACGGCCGGGGAAGGCGCGTCGTCGTGGCGGGCATGGGCCGCGGCGACGGCGTGGTCGGCGTTCATCGCGACGGCCTCGTCGGCGGTCATCGCGACGGCGTGGTCGGCCGTCATCGAGGCAGCGTCGCCAGCGGGCGTCGCGGATGCGGGGTCGAGCAGCGGCGCGACGGCGCCGTCGGCCGTGGCCGACTGGTCGGCGACCAGACCCGGCGGCAGGGCGGCCTGCGCCGGGGCCGCATCGGCGAACGCGATCATCCGCTGACCGATCGCGTCGGCGGCGGGCGTCTCGGCATCGAGCGCGGGGAGCTCCTGCAGGGTACGCAAGGCGAGGTCGTCGAGGAACTGGCGGGTCGTGGCGAACAGCGCCGGGCGTCCCACGACGTCCTTGTGGCCGATCACCTCGATCCAGCCCCGGTCCTCCAGGGCCTTGACGATCTGGGCGGACACCGAGACGCCGCGGATCTCCTCGATGTCGCCCCGGGTGACCGGCTGGCGATACGCGATGATCGCGAGCGTCTCCAGCACCGCCCGCGAATAGCGTGGCGGGCGCTCGGGCTGCAGGCGCTCGACGAAGCGTGCGATGTCGGGAGCGCTCTGGAAGCGCCAGCCGCTCGCGAGCGACACCAGCTCCACGCCGCGCCCCTGCCAATCGATGCGCAGCTCGTCGAGCAGCGCACGCACGGTGTCTGGGCCGATCTCGAGCTCGTCGGCGAACAGCCGACGCAGTTCTCCAACCGGCATCGGCTGCTGTGCGCACAGCAGTACGGCCTCGATGATGCGCTTGACGTCCGCGGTGCTTGTCACGCGGGAGGGGCCCTATCGGTGTGTCGGGTCGGCGGCCCGCGTCGGGCCGCGACTTCCGGCGGTATCGGGAATGTCGGGAAAACGTTCGGCCCGGGTTCCCTGGTGCTGTCGGCATCCAGGCGGGGGCGCGAGTCGAGACGGTCGGGTCGACCGGGGCCGGGGGTGGTGCTTGCGGCCTGCAGGCGCGACAGCGCCATTGCCTCGAAATCTCGGTTCGTGATCATAGCAGCATCGGAGAGCGGCCGACAAGCCCGCAGCCCGGCTGCCGTGGTCAGGAGAGACGGCATGGCTCGAGACAGCAAGGACACGGGCGCTTCCACCCGCGGCTTTACCTCGATGGACCCGCATAGGCAGCGCGAGATCGCCAGCAAGGTCGGCCAGGCGAGCCGGAATTCGACCGAGCCGCGCTGGCGTCGGGCTCAGAACTCCTGGCGGTAGCGCAGCGCGACCATTGCGTCGGGGGCAGCGCCTGCATCATGGTTGGGCTGGCGCCGCCAGCCCAGCACGCCGCTGACCGCCCGACCTCGTCCGAGCGGAGCGCGCCAGCCGAGCTCGGCCACCATCTCCCGGCCGGTGGGCACCATCGACCAGCTGCGCCCCGTCATGACCGGATCGCCCTGCGCGTCGACGCCGCTCTGCAGCACCACGCCGGCCTCGCCCGCGCGCGTGCGCATCGGCTGCGACAGCGCGAGCGACAGCCCGTCGCCGGGCAGGAAGGCGTCGGTCCGCACGAGGGCGACCGACATCGCGTCGCTGCGGGTCGCGCTGACCGTGGCGATCAGGCCCGCGCCGCGCATCGCCGGCGTGTGGCCCCTGCCCCAGGTCGCCGCGAGCAGTGTGTGCGAGGTCGCCGCCCAGGTGGCGCCGAGCTGCAGCGCATCGGTCTGCACGCGCTGCTCGAGCGCCAGGCCGCCCGAGCCCACGGCGCCCAGCCAGGCGCCGCGCTCCTGCGCGCTCGTCCAGGTCGCGCTGACCCCGAGCCGCTCGCCGACGCGGCGCGACGCCTCGAACAGCATCGTGCGGGCCTCCACCGGGGTCAGCCCGCTGCCCGAGTGCTCGGTCGACGCGCCGGAGAGCACGCCGGCCTTGAGCGTGGTGTCGCCGAACGCGACGCCGCGCGCGACCATCGCGCCGCGTGGGGCGAGCCCCGCGTACGGGTTCGACAGCGCCCGCACATCGAGCCCCGCGGCCACGCCGAAGTAGTCGCGGGCGCGCCCGCCCGCGCCGAAGGCGAACTCGCCCACCGTGTCCTGCGCGACCATCGAGAACGACTCGCCGGGCCGCAGCGCGAGCCGACCGCCGCCCGGCAGCGAGCGCTCGACGCGCTCGAGGCGCCGGTCGATGGCGTCGAACACGCGACCGAGCTGCAGCGGCAAGGGATCGACGACCCGGCCCGCGAGGTCGCCCGCGAAGTCGCGACGGTAGGCGTCGACGCCGACCACGGCGAGCCCCTCCCGGCGGGTTGCCTGCCCGATCGCCACGGTCGCCGGCGACAGCCGGATGCCGGTCGCCGACATCGACACGGCGCCGCCTGCGGTGGCGGTCCGCAGATCACCCACCGGGCGCATCGCCGCGTCCACGTCGAGCAAGCCCCGGCCGTAGACCGCGTCGGTACCTGGCGCGCCCAGGTCGCGCGCGGTGACGAGCAGGATCGAGGCGATGTCGTTGCCGCTCAGCCGCGGCCAGTAGCCCTTGAGCAGCGCCGCAGCGCCCGACACCGCGGGCGCGGCCATCGAGGTGCCGGTCAGCCGCGCATGGCCGCCGTCGACCCAGGCCGACAGCACGTCGACGCCCGGCGCCACGAGGTAATGCGCGGCCGTGTCGCCCGCGCGGTTGGAGAAGGCGGCGATCCGGTTGGCCGAGTCCACCGCCCCGACCGCGATGACCGCGCCGGGCAGCCCGCTGCCGTTGGCCCAGGGCTCGCGCGCATGGCGAGCCGGCCAGTCGGGGTTGGCCGCGCCGCGGTTGCCCGCGGCCACCACGACCAGCGCGCCGCCCGCGACCGCGTCGCGGATCGCCGCCCCCGCGATCGGCGAGCCCGCGGACAGGCTCAGGTTCAGCACCGGCGCGCGCGCGGCGGCCCAGCGCACTCCGGCCGACAGCACCGCATCGCTCGCGCCGCCTTCGGCGAACACCCGCACCGGCAGGATCCGGACGTCGGGCGACACGCCGACCATGCCGGCGCCGTCGCGCGCAGCCGCCAGCAGGCCGGCCACATGGGTGCCGTGCCCGATGGCGTCGCCGGTGTAGGTGCCGCCGCCCTGGGCGTTGAAGCCGGGCATCACGCGGCCCGCGAGCTCGCGGTGCGCCGACATCACGCCCGAGTCGACCAGCCCGACGACCACGCCCGCGCCGGTTGCGCCGCGCGCCCACTCGAGCGGCGCGCCGACCGTCGTGACCGGCTGCGACGCACCGAGTTCGGCCTCGAGCGATCCTGCCCGGACCGGGCTCGCGGCGGTCGCCACGAGCACGACCGACATCACGGCTGCGCCGATGCCGGAGCACCGGGCAGGCGCGGGACGAGGGGTCGGTGGCATCGGTTCGGCGGGGGAGCGCAACAGGCGTCCACAGTGCGCCCCGGCCGACGAACGGTCGGTGAAGCACGTCACGCGGCCGTGGCACCGGCGAGCGCCGCCCCGGCGATTCGCACGGCAGCGCCTTCGGGCGACAATGGCGGCCATGCAGACCCCGACCGGCGCCACCCCCGTGCAGCCCCCCGCGACCGGCCCGACCGCTCGCGCGGGCGACCTCGCCCAGCACTACAAGGGCGGCCTGTACCGGATCGAAGGGGTCGCGACCCTGGAGGCGACCGGCGAGCCCGCCGTGATCTATCGGCCGCTCGCCGACCCGGCCCGCGCGGCCTGGGTCCGCGCGCAGTCCGTCTTCGACGAGCCCGTCGAGGGACTCGACGGCCTGCCGCGGCCCCGCTTCGCGGTCCTGCGCCTGCACGACGATCGGGCGCTGCGCACCGCGGCGGCCACCGCGGGGCTGCCCGAGCCGATGGTCGAGGGCGCGCTGGCGCGCTACGCCGAGGCCGGCCGGCACTACCACGCGACCTGGCACCCGCTCGACCTGTTCGGGCGTGCGGCGTGCGACGGCCAGGCGCTGTCGCGCGCCCAGGTGCTCGCCCTGCTCTTTCACGACGCGGTCTACGTGCCAGGCGCAGCCGCCGGCACCAACGAGACGCTGTCGGCGATGACGCTGCAGCAGGCTGCCCACGGCGTCGGGCTGATCGCGCCGGACGAGCTCGCGCTGGCCTGCAACATCGTGCGCGACACGGCCTCGCACCGGGCCAGCGTGCCGGAGTCGTCCGCCGTGATCGCGCTCGACCTCGCGACGCTGGCCGACGACCCGATCCGCTTCGACGCCTGGACCGAGCTGGTCTGGCTGGAGTACCGCCACCTCTTTGCGGCCGAGCCCGACCCGAAGGCCGCGTTCATGCGTCGCCGCGTGAGGGTGCTCGGCGCGCTGCTGCAGGCCGGCGCGGACCAGCCGATGCCACCGGGCTTCCACGAGCGCTTTGCGGCCAACCTGGAGCGGCTCGCCCGGCGCGTCGGCCCCTGACCGGCCCGCGGCAGGCGCGCCCCGGGGAGACGCCCAGGGGGCGGGACCGCTACTTGACCATCCCGGTGATCGAGGCCGCCATCGCGCGCGGATCGCGCATCGGCCAGCGCCCGCTGTCGACCCACGCCATGAACTCGCCGACCTCGCGGTTGAACGCGTCCGGCGCTTCCAGGTTCATCGTGTGCCCGCAGTTGGGCAGCACCGCCATCGCCGCCGACGGGATCGTCCGCTTGAGCATCAGCCCCGGCTGCAGGCAAGGCCAGTCCTCGTCGCCGTTGAGGATCAGCGTCGGCACCTCGATGCGCCGCAGCGCGTCGGCGAGGTCGTACAGCGAGGGCCGCTCGCGCTGCACGCCGAGCTGCGTGTTGGCCGACCCGAGCGCGCTATGGGTGGCGAACTGCCGCTTGAACGCCTCGAAGCCGCGCGGGTCCTTGTTGGCGAACTGCACGCGGGTCGGGCCGTCGGCGTAGCGCTCGACGAAGGCCTGCATGCCCTGGCCGAGCAGCACCGCGGCGCTTGCGTCGGCCTCGGCCTGGAAGTGCGCGCGGGTCGATGGCTCGGCGCCGTAGCCGACCCCGGCGACCACCAGCGAGCGGGCCCGCGCCGGATGGCGGATCCCGAAGTGCAGCGTGGCGAACCCGCCCATCGACAGCCCCACCAGGTGGGCGCGCCCGATGCCCGCCGCGTCCATCACCGCGAGGATGTCGGCCACCGCCCGCTGCTGCGAGTACGACGACACCGCGGGGGGCACGTCCGAGGGCGGCCAGCCGCGCGCGTTGAACGTGGTGCAGCGGTAGCGGCGCGCGAAGTGCCGGACCTGGGGCTCCCAGCTGGTGCTGTCGCCGGCGAACTCGTGGACGAAGACGATGTCCTCGCCGCTGCCGGTGGTCTCGTGGAACAGGCGCACGCCGTCGTCGGTCGTGGCGAAGCCGGAGGATGTCATGCGTGCACGCGTGGCGGGTGGGATCGCGACGATGGTGGAGGCTGCGTCGGTCCGGGTCAAATCGCCGATTACTGCGACTCGATCTTCGCGTCCCGGATGGCCTTCTCCCACTTGAGCGTCTCGACCCGGTTGCGCTGGGCCAGCGCCTCCGGCGTGCCCGGCTCGACCGCGAAGCCGTTGGCGGCGAACTTGTCCTGGATGTCCTTGCTGACGGCCGCGGCGTTGACGGCCTGGTTCAGCCTGGCGATCACGTCTGGCGGCGTGCCGGCGGGCGCGAACACCGCGAAGTACGCGATCAGCTCGTAGTCCTTGAGCCCCAGCGCCTCGTTGACCGTGGGCAGCTCGGGCACGGCGGCCGAGCGCTTCACCGAGGTCACGGCCAGACCGCGGATCTTGCCCGCCTTGTGCTGCGGCACCGTCACCGCGAAATCGGCGGTGAACATCATCACCTGCCCGCCGATCAGGTCGGTCATCGCCGCCGGGCCGCTCTTGTAGGGCACCGGGTTCATCTGGACGCCGGCCATGCTGGACAGCATCTCGGACGACACCTGCTGCGAGGTGCTCGCGTAGGCGAAGCTCACCTGGCCGGGCCGGGCCTTGGCGATGTCGACGAACTCCCTGAGGGTCTTGGCCGGCACGTCGTTGTTGACCGCCACCATCAGCGGCACCGAGCCGATGTAGGCCACCGGCGCGAATGCCGTGTCCTGATCGTAGGGCAGCTTCTTCATCAGGTACTTCAGCGCCGCGTTGGTGCTGTTGGTGCCGATGAGGATGGTGTAGCCGTCGGCCGGCGCCTTGGCGACGAAGTCGGCGCCGAGCATGCCGTTGGCGCCGGGCTTGTTGTCGACGATGATCTGCTGCCCGAGCGTCTGCGACATCTTCTCGGCGAAGGCGCGCCCGATCTGGTCGGTGGCGCTGCCGGCTGCGAACGGCACGACGGCGCGGATGGTCTTGGTCGGGAAGGACTGGGCCGTCGCGGCGCCACTCAGGAGCAGCGCGGCACCGAGCAGGCCGAGGCGGCGGGTCACGGGAAGCATGGGATGTCCTTTTGCGGTCAACGCGATCGGGCGCGCCGCAGTTTAGCGCGGCGGGCGACGTCGGAAAGCGGTGCCCCGCGAGCGCGGGCCGCATGCGGTGCCCGAGGCATCGCGCCCGACGGGCACCCCAGGAATGCAAAACGGCGCACCGGGCGCCGTCATGCATGCTGATTGGGTTGCGGGGGCAGGATTTGAACCTGCGACCTTCGGGTTATGAGCCCGACGAGCTGCCAGACTGCTCCACCCCGCGTCTGAAGAGGGCGACTATAGCACGCCCGGGCCAACACCGGCAAACCCGGGCAGGGCCGCCTCGATTCGCTGCTACACTCGTCATGCTCATTTTGACGTCAAGCGAATGAAATTCTGCTCGGCCTGCGGCCGCGAAGTCGTGTTCGAGGTGCCCGCAGGCGACAACCGCCAGCGCTACTGCTGCAACGGCTGCGGCACGATCCACTACCAGAACCCGCGGCTCGTGGTCGGCACGGTCACCGTCTGGGAAGACAAGGTGCTGCTGTGCAAGCGCGCGATCGAGCCGCGCTACGGCTACTGGACGCTGCCGGCGGGCTTCATGGAGAACGGCGAGACCACCGGCGAGGGCGCGGCCCGCGAGACCCTCGAGGAGGCCGGCGCACGGATCGACCTCGGCGGCCTGTACTCGGTGATCGACGTCCCCCACGTCGAGCAGGTCCACGTCTTCTACCTCGCGACGCTGCTGCACCTCGACTTCGAGCCGGGCCCCGAGAGCCTGGAGGCGCGGCTGTTCACCGAGTCCGAGATCCCGTGGGACGACATCGCCTTTCGCACCGTCGGCCAGACGCTGCGCTGGTTCTTCGAGGACCGCCGCGCCGGCGCCCACGCGCTTCACACCAGTGCGATCCGCTGGTCGCACCGCCCCTCCGCCTGACACGCCCGCCGGCGCGATGCTGACCTGGGTCGACCCCGACCAGCGCCTGCCCCCGCCCTCGCGGGCGATGACCGACCCCAACGGCCTGCTCGCGGCCGGCCGCGACCTGTCGCCGCGCCGACTCCTCGAGGCATACCGCCAGGGCATCTTCCCGTGGTACAGCGCGGGGCAGCCGGTGCTGTGGTGGTCGCCCGATCCGCGCATGGTGCTGTTCATCGACGAGTTCAAGCTGTCACGCTCGCTCGCCAAGACCTTGCGCCGGATCCGGCGCGAGGGCCGCTGGACGGTGACGCTCGACCGGGACTTCGAGCCGGTGATGCGCAGCTGTGCGCAGCCCCGCCCCGACCAGGACGGCACCTGGATCACGCCAGCGATCGTGGCGGCCTACGTGGGCCTGCACCGCGCCGGCCACGCGCACTCGATCGAGGTGCGCGAGGAGGGCGAGCTGGTGGGCGGGCTCTATGGCGTGTCGATCGGGCGGATGTTCTTCGGCGAATCGATGTTCGCGCGCCGCCCGGACGCCTCCAAATGCGCGCTCGCGACGCTCGTCTGGCTGCTGCGCGAGCACGGTTTCAGCGTGATAGACTGCCAGCAGGCAACGTCGCATCTCGCATCCCTCGGTGGCCGCGAGATACCTCGCGACGCGTTCCTGGACCGGGTCGCCCACCTCAGTGCCCAGCCTTCTCCGGACTGGGCTTCACTGAAGGTCGAGTTCCCGGACGTCTGAACCGCAGTCGGGCACGCATGACGCATCTCAAGGAACTGCCGTTCTCGGCGCTCCAGTTCTACGCGACGGCGCCCTACCCGTGCAGCTACCTCGCCGGCCACCAGGCCCGCTCGCAGGTAGCCACGCCCAATCACCTGATCAACGCCGACGTCTACAGCGAGCTCGTCCGCTCGGGCTTCCGGCGCAGCGGCATCTTCACCTACCGCCCGCACTGCGACGGCTGCCGCGCCTGCGTGCCGGTGCGCGTGCCGGTCGCCGCCTTCGCGCCTGACCGCAGCCAGCGCCGCGCGCTCAAGCGCCACGCCGACCTGCGCACGCTGGTTGCCAAGCTCGGGTTCGCGCCGGAGCACTACGCGCTGTACCTGCGCTACCAGTCCACGCGGCACGCCGGCGGTGGCATGGACCACGACAGCCGCGAGCAGTACGCGCAGTTCCTGCTCCAGAGCAAGGTCAACACGCGGCTGGTCGAGTTCCGCGATGCGCAGGGCACGCTGCGGATGGTGTCGATCATCGACCTGCTCGACGATGGCCTGTCCTCCGTCTACACCTTCTTCGATCCGGACGTCGAGGGCGCGAGCTACGGCACCTTCAACGTGCTGTGGCAGATCGAGCAGTGCCGAAGCCTGGGTCTCTCCCACCTGTACCTCGGCTACTGGATCGCGCAGAGCCCCAAGATGGCCTACAAGGCTCGCTTCGGGCCGCTCGAGCAGCTCGTGGGCGGTCAGTGGCAGCCGATGGCGGCCCGCCCGGCCTGACCCATCTCACCCTTTTCCCGGTTTCCGACGATGAGCCTGTACGCACTGGCGCGCCCGCTGCTGTTCGCAATCGACGCCGAGCGCGCGCACGAGCTGGCCCTCGAGGCGCTCGGCCCGCTGGCGGCGAGCGGCGCGCTGCGGCTGGCCGCGGGCCCGCCGGTCGACGATCCGGTCGAACTGCTCGGGCTGCGATTTGCCAACCGCATCGGCCTGGCAGCCGGCCTCGACAAGAACGCCGCGCACGTCGATGCGCTCGCTCAGATGGGCTTCGGCTTCCTGGAGGTGGGCACGGTGACGCCGCGCGCGCAGCCGGGCAACCCTCGCCCGCGCATGTTCAGGCTGCCGGCACGGCAAGCGCTGATCAACCGGCTGGGCTTCAACAACGGCGGGCTCGACGCCTTCGTCGCGAACGTCGCGCGGCAGCGCTTCACGGGCGTGCTCGGCCTGAACATCGGCAAGAACTTCGACACCCCGATCGCGCGCGCGCAGGACGACTACCTGGCGTGCCTGCGGGGCGTCTGGCCGCATGCGAGCTACGTGACCGTCAACGTGTCCTCGCCCAACACCAAGGACCTGCGCAGCCTGCAGGGCGGCGGCGAGCTGACCGCGATGCTGTCGGCGCTCGGCGCGGAGCGAGGGCGGCTGCGCCGCCAGCACAAGCGTGAGGTGCCGATGCTGGTGAAGATCGCGCCCGACCTCGACGACGCGCAGATCGAGGCGATCGCACGGGTGCTGGTCGAGCAGTCGGTCGACGGCGTGATCGCGACCAACACGACCGTCGCGCGCGACGCGGTGGCCGGGCTGCCGCACGCGGACGAGCCGGGCGGGCTGTCGGGTGCGCCGGTGTTCGAGCCGAGCAACCGGGTGATCCGCATGCTGCGCCAGCTGCTGCCTTCGCGCTACCCGATCGTGGGCGTCGGCGGCGTGATGTCCGGCGCCGATGCCCGCACCAAGCTCGAGGCGGGCGCCGACCTCGTGCAGGTCTACACCGGCCTCGTCTACATGGGCCCGAGGCTGGTGGGCGAGTGCGCGCGCGCGACGCGCGGCTGGACCACGCCCGAGGGCGTGTCGCTCACTCCTGACCGACCCCGCCCAGCCGCCGCGCCGCGGCATTGAGCCGGATCGGCTCGCCCTGCGGCGTCGCCTCGGCCGCCGTGCGCCAGGCCTGGCGCAGCCCGGCGAGTGCGAGGGGCGCCGCCACGCCCTTGTCGACCAGCAGACGCTCCAGCGCCCGCACCCAGTGCTCGTAGTAGGTGTCGCCGAGATCGGGGTCGCCACGCGCCTGTGCGTCGCGGATCGTGCCCGAGAGGCGCTGCGCCCACTCCGCCCAGGTGAACAGGCCGCGCTCGTGCAGGCGCAGCGTCATCGCGAAGGCCTGGGCCTGCCACGGCTGCGCGAAGACCGCACCCTGTGCGTCGCACGGCAGGTCCGCCTGGCCGGCCGGCGGCTCGGGGGTGGCCGCTCGCGCCGGCGCGTCAGCGCCCGGGTCGCCAGCGTGCGGCCCGCTGCCGCCGCTCACGGGCGCCCGCCTGCCGCCAACGGCTCGAGATAGGGTTCCCAGCAGTCGACACTGACGCTCGACGCGGTGGTGTCGGGCCCCCACAGCGCGTGCGCATCGAAGCGCACCGTGTAGAGCCAGCAGGGCTGCTCGCCCTCGCCGCGTGCATGGGTGTCGGGAAAGACGTGCGCGCCGTGCAGGGCGACCACGGTGCCGACGCAGCCGCGCAGGTAGCGCGGCAGCCGGGTGTGGGACTCGGGGTTCATGCGGCGCGCGCGCACCGCGTCGCCGGGCGCGAACCGCGCGGGGGCGCCAGCCGGGCGCAGGGTCGGCGAGCCGGCGGCCAGCGCCGCGGGTACCGAGGCGGCGTCGAGCCGGCGCGCCAGCGGCCGGGACGCCTCGCGCGGGCGGCCGTCGGCGAGCTCGGCCGCGGACACCAGGCCGCGCTCGAGCATGAGGCGCTCGAGCGCGTCGATCCAGATCGTGTAGTAGCCGCTCGACAGGTACTGCGCGGGCGGCATCGACTCGCGCGCATGGCGCGCCGCGTCGAGGTTCCAGGCACCGCTGGCGCCCATCGCGACGGTGAGGGCCAGCGCCCGCCGCTCCCAGGCGTCGTGGAACAGCGGCTCGTCCGCCTCGGGGCGCACCGGCCCGAAGCCGTGCTGCCCGCCCAGGTCCTGCGGGCCGTTCACCCGCCGCTCCCGGACGCCGGGGCGCCGCCTGCGGCGGCCGGGTCGAGCGCGAGGCCGGTGCCGATCATCGCGTCGCGCGTCACCAGCGACGCCAGCCGCTCCTCACTCCAGCCCTCGGTGCCCGCGGGCCGCTGCGGCACGACCAGGTAGCGCAGCTCCGCGGTGGAGTCGTGCACCTCGAGCGCGGTGCCGGCCGGCAGCGCGACGCCGAAGTCGGCGAGCACGCCGCGCGGGTCCACGACCGCGCGCGCGCGATACGGCGCGGACTTGTACCAGACGGGCGGCAGACCGAGCACCGGCCACGGATAGCAGGAGCACAGCGTGCAGACCACGAGGTGGTGGACGTCCGGGCCGTTGAAGAGCGCGACCATGTGCTCGCCCTGGCGCCCGCCGTATCCGAGCTCGGCGATCGCGGCGGTGGCGTCGGCCCGCAGCCGGGCCCGGTAGTCCGCGTCGACCCAGGCGCGCGCCACCACGCGCGCGCCGTTGCGCGGGCCGATCCGGTGCTCGTAGGTCTCGATCAGCACGTCGAGCGCGGCCGGCTCCACGTAGCCCTTGGCGACGAGCAGGGTCTCGAGCGCGCGCACGCGCAACTCCATCTCCGACGGCACGTCCGCATGCGTATGGTCACCCGACAACTCGTCCTCCCCGGTTGGCACCGATCTTCGCAGGCGACGCCTTCCGCGGCAACCACCGCCGGCGCGGCGCGGGCCGCCCAGCGCATAGAATCCGCGGATGACGGACATCGTGCTCGCCACGCTCAACGCCCGCTGGTCGCATGCGTCCCTCGGCCTTCGCTATCTCTACGCCAACCTCGGCGCGCTGCAGCCGCGCGCGCGCATCGAGGAGTTCACGACCGCCACGCCGCTCGACGAGGTGCTGGAGCGGCTGCTGGCGGGCGCGCCGCGGGTGATCGGGCTGGGCGTCTATATCTGGAACGTGACGCGCACCACGGCGCTGTTGCGTCGCCTGCGCGAGCGGGCGCCGACGGTGAAGCTCGTGCTGGGCGGGCCCGAGGTCAGCCACGAGACCGGTGCGCAGGAGATCGTGCGCCTCGCCGACCACGTGATCACCGGGCCCGGCGACCTGAGCTTCGCCACGCTGGCGCGCCAGCTGCTGGACGGACCACGCCCGCTGTCGCGGGTGATCGCGGGCGTCGAGCCCGAGCTGGCGGCGCTCGCCCTGCCCTATGCCCACTACACCGACACCGATATCGCGCACCGCAACCTCTACGTCGAGGCGTCGCGCGGCTGTCCGTTCAAGTGCGAGTTCTGCCTGTCGGCGCTCGACAGGACGGCATGGCCCTTCGAGCTGCCGCGGGTGCTCGCCGCGCTGGCCGACCTGCACGCGCGCGGCACGCGGCGCTTCCGCTTCGTGGACCGCACCTTCAACCTGAAGGCCGCGACCGGCCGCGCGATCCTGGACTTCTTCCTCGCGCGCCTCGAGGCCGCGCCGGACGACCCGCTGTTCGCGCATTTCGAACTGGTGCCCGACCACCTGCCCGATGCGCTGAAGGAGGCGATCGTGCGCTTCCCGGCGGGCGCGCTGCAGTTCGAGATCGGCATCCAGACCTGGAACCCCGAGGTCCAGGCGAGGATCAGCCGCCGCCAGGACGACGCGCGCGCCGAGGCGAACCTGCGCTGGCTGCGCGAGCACTCGCTCGCGCACCTGCACGTGGACCTGATCGCGGGGCTGCCGGGCGAGAGCCTGGAGAGCTTCGGGGCGGGCTTCGACCGGCTGGTGGCGCTGCGCCCCCATGAGATCCAGGTCGGGATCCTCAAGCGGCTGCGCGGCGCGCCGATCGCGCGGCACACCGAGGCCTTCGGCCTGCGCTTCGCCGACACAGCGCCCTACGAGGTGCTCGCGACCGACGCCCTGCCCGCCGGCGAGGTCGCGCGGCTCTCGCGCTTCGCGCGCTACTGGGACCTCTACGCGAACTCCGGGCGCTTCGCAGGGGCGCTGCCCGTGCTGCTGGGCAATGCGCCCTTCGCCCGCTTCATGGCGTTCTCGGACTGGCTGCACGCGCGGTCCGGAGCGACCCACCGGCTGGCGCTCGAGGCACAGGCCGAGTGGCTGCTGCGCTGGCTGGTGGAGGCGGGCGGCTGCGCGCTACCTGCCGCCACCGCGCTGCTCGCCGCCGACTACGCCAAGAGCGGCGCGCGCGGCCGGCCGGCATTCATGGCGCGCGGGCTGGCGGGCGGGCCGCGCACGACCCGCACGGGGCCCGAGCGCCAGGCGCGCCACGCGGGAGCCGGCACCGGCTGACGACCGACCCGAGTCGTCCGCGCGCAGTCGCCGCCCGGCCTCCGGGCACGGGCACCACCTGCGGGTCGCGGGGCACATCGAGATCCGGACGCAGCGCGGCGCGCAGGCCGCCTGCCCGCTCGGCACGGTTCAGTGCCGCTGCTTCGCCCAGCGTTCCTTGAAGGTCGCCCCGCTCGGCGCGGGCATGTCGCGGCTCGCGGTCCAGCCGCTCCCGAAGGGCAGGCTGTGGATGCGGTGCGTGTCGCCGCCCATCCACTTCAGCACGCGCGCGCCGATCCGCGCGAGTGGGCGGTACAGGCCGGGACGCTTCGCGGCGAAGCCCCACGCCTTCAGGCCCATGCGCTCGGTCCAGGGCCGAAGGCCGCGCTCGAGCTGCTTCTCGCGCAGCTTGCGCAGCAGGTCGGGCAGCGGAATCTTCATCGGGCAGACGACGTGGCACTCGCCGCACAGCGTGGCCGCCTGCGGCAGGTCCAGTGTCTTCTCGATACCGACGTAGGACGGCGTGAGCACCGAGCCCATCGGCCCCGGGTACACCCAGCCGTAGGTGTGGCCGCCGATCTTCTGGTAGACCGGGCAATGGTTCATGCAGGCACCGCAGCGGATGCAGCGCAGCATGTCCTGGAACTCCCCGCCGAGCAGCCCGGTGCGCCCGCCGTCCACCAGGACGAAGTACATGTGCTCGGGGCCGTCCTGCTCGCCGGGCGCGCGCGGCCCGGTCAGCAGCGAGAAGTAGTTGGAGATCGACTGGCCGGTGGCCGAGCGCGGCAGCAGCCGCGCCACGGTGGCGAGGTCCTCGAGCGTGCCCAGCACCTTCTCGATGCCGGTGACCACCACATGCACCTTGGGCGGCAGCACGGTGCACATCCCTTCGTTGCCCTCGTTGGTGAACACCGCCACCGAGCCGGTCTCGGCGATCAGGAAGTTGCCGCCCGACACGCCCATGTCGGCCGACAGGAAATGCGGCCGCAGGAACTCGCGGGCCTCGCGGGTCATCTGCGGGATGTCGGTCAGCCGCGGCCGGCCGTGCACACGCGCGAACAAGTCGGAGACCTCGTCCTTGCTCTTGTGCACGACGGGCGCGACGATGTGCGAGGGCGGCTCGTTGTCATTGATCTGGAGGATGTACTCGCCGAGATCGGTCTCCACGACCTTGACGCCCGCCGCCTCGAGGTGGCGGTTGAGGGCCATCTCCTCCGAGACCATCGACTTCGACTTGGTGACCTTGGCGACCTCGTGGCGCCTGGCGATCTCGACGACGAGCCTGGAGGCGTCCTCGGGCGTCTCGGCCCACAGCACCGTGGCGCCACGGGCGGTCGCCTCCTTCTCGAAGCGCTCGAGCCAGACGTCCAGGTTGGCGAGGGTACGGTTACGCCGCTCGACCGCCTCGTCGCGCGTGCCCTCGAAGTCGTCGAGCTCGGCGATCGCGTTGGTGCGCCCGACGGTCCAGCGCTGCGACAGGATCTTGAGGTTCTGCTGCAGGCGGACGTCGGCGAGCTTCTGTCCGCTGCGCGCCTTGAAGTGCATCGAGGTGACCTGCATCACATGCCCCCGGAGGTGGGAGACGCCGTGGGCGACGGCGCCCCGGGCGGGATCGGGGTCGGGGCCGCGGGCTCGGTCGCGGGCGCCGCCTGCGGCCGGGCCGTGGCCGCGACCGCGTCGCCAGCCAGCACCTGCGCCACGTGAAGCACGCGCGTGGTGGTGTCGCCGGTACGGCGCAGCCGGCCCTCGATGTTGAGCATGCAGCCGAGGTCGCCGAGCACCACGCAGGGCGCTCCGCTCGCGTGGATCCGCTCGATCTTCTCGTCGACGATCGCGCTGGAGATGTCCCCGTACTTGATCGCGAAGGTGCCGCCGAAGCCACAGCAGGCGCGCGCGTCCTGCATCTCGGTCAGGCGCACGCCGGGCTGCAGGGCGAGCAGCGCGCGCGGCTGCGCCTGCACGCCGAGCTCGCGCAGGCCCGCGCACGAGTCGTGGTAGGTCACGTCGCCCTCGAAGCGCCCCGGCAGCGAGCGGATCTTCAGCACATCGTGCAGGAAGGCGGTCAGCTCCCAGGTGCGGGCCGCGAGCGCGCCGATGCGGATACGCAGGTCGGGCTCGTCGGCGAACAGCGCAGGGTAGTGGTGGCGGACCATGCCGCCGCAGGAGCCCGAGGGCATCACCACGTAGTCGAAGCGCTCGAACTCATCCAGGTACTTGCGGGCGAGGTCGCGCGCGGTCGCGCTGTCGCCCGAGTTGTAGCCGGGCTGGCCGCAGCAGGTCTGGCTCATCGGCACCTCGACGCTGCAGCCGGCCGACTCGAGCAGAGCGACGGCCGCCTCGGCGATCTCGGGGCGCATCAGGTCGACCAGGCAGGTGATGAAGAATCCGACTCTCAAGTGTTGTCTCCCTTGGCCCCCGATTATCGCCGCAACCCGGCCGCGCACGCCTGCGTTCGCGCGCCCGCGGGTTGCCCGACCTCGACAGGCATTTCACAACTTGATATAACGTATCACCATCCACGATACAGCGGCTGTTTCAGGCCGATGCAGGAACGATCCGCGATGGCACGACGCCGCGAAGACGAAGACGACACGCCGGGCAGCAGCTCACGGACCGCCATCCAGGTCATCGACAGGCTGGTGTCGCTGCTCGACGCGCTGGCCGAGCAGCCGGAGGCGGTGAGCCTCAAGGAGCTGTCGCTGCGCACCGGCCTGCACCCCTCGACCGCCCACCGGATCCTCAACGACCTGGTCACCGCCAGACTGGTCGACCGCTCCGAGCCGGGCACCTATCAGCTGGGCATCCGGCTGCTCGAGCTCGGCAATCTGGTCAAGGCCCGCATCAGCGTGCGCGATGCGGCGCTCGGCCCGATGCGCGAGCTGCACCGGATGACGCACCAGCCGGTCAACCTGTCGATCCGCCAGGGCGACGAGATCGTCTACATCGAGCGGGCGGTGTCCGAGCGCAGCGGCATGCAGGTGGTCCGGGCGGTCGGCGGGCGCGCGCCGCTGCACCTGACCTCGGTCGGCAAGCTGTTCCTCGCGGCAGACGACCCGCGCAACGTGCGCGCCTACGCGACCCGCACGGGCCTGGCCGGCCAAACCCGCAACAGCATCACCGAGCCGGCCAAGCTCGAGCGCGAGCTGGCGCTCGTCCGTGCGCGCGGCTACGCCCGCGATAACGAGGAGTTGGAGCTGGGGGTTCGGTGCATCGCCGCCGGGATCCGCGACGACCTCGGCAAGCTGGTTGCCGGGCTGTCCATCTCGGCGCCGTCCGATTTCCTGCAGGACGACTGGATCGAACTGCTCACCCGCACGGCCGCTCAGATCTCGACCTCGATGGGGTTCGACGCCAGCGACTGAGCCCTCGAGCCGGCCGCTGGCCGGGCAGCCCGCGGGCGCGGCGCCCGCGCCCGCCCACCGCTCAGGAGCGGGTGTCGAGCCGGGTGACGGTGGTGTCGATGCGAGGGCGCTCGGCGATCCAGCGGCGCAATCGCTGCGCATCGGCGAAGCGGAACTGGGTCGCGGTGGCGTCGAGCAGCACGATGATGATCTGGCGGCCGTCGATGCGAGCCTGCATCACCAGGCATTTGCCGGCCTCGGAAATGTAGCCGGTCTTCTGGAGGCCGATATCCCAGTCGGGATCGTCGATCAGCCGGTTCGTGCTGCGAAAGCTCACCTGCCGGTAGCCGGTGTCGACCGACAGGTCGGTCGCGGTCGAGTACTGGCGGATCATCGGGTAGGCATGCGCGGCGCGGACCATCCGGGACAAGTCGCGCGCATTGGAGACGTTGCTGCTGGACAGTCCGGTCGGCTCGGCGAACCGGCTGTCCGACATGCCGATCGCCTGCGCCTTGCTGTTCATCGCCTCGACGAAGGCGGCGAGGCCGCCGCGATGATGCCGACCCAGCACGTTGGCGGCGCGGTTCTCGGAGGACATCAGCGAGAGTTGCATCAACTCCCCGCGCGACAGGCGGGAGCCGATCGGCAGGCGCGAGCGGCTGTGGCGTTCGAGGTCGCGGTCGGCCTCGGTGACTTCGAGCATGTCCGACATCGACGCGCCGGAGTCGAGCACGACCATCGCGGTCATGATCTTGGTGATGGACGCGATCGGCAGGACCGCGTCGGCGTTCTTCTGGTAGAGCGTCTCGCCCGACTGCTGGTCGATGACCATCGCGACCGACGAGCGCAGGTCGAGGGGATCGTCGACCATGTGCAGGCCGATCGCCTGGCCGATGGACAGCCGGGTCGGCTCGACCGACCGGGGCGCGAAAGATGCCTTGACCATGCGCGCGCCGCGCGACGGGGTGCCGGCGACCTGCATCAGGCCGGCTCGTGACGCCCGCGACGCCCGCGACGAAGCCGCGGCCGACGCGCCTGGACGGGCCACGGTGGCGTCGGCGCGCTTGGGCGTGGCGACCGTGCGCTTGGGCGAGGCTGCGGCGGTGGCGCGTGCCACGGGGCGGGGCTCGGCGACCTTGCCCGCGCTGGATTTGCCCGCGCTGGATTTGCCCGCACTGGATTTGCCCGCGCCGGGCTTGCCCGCGCCGCGATCGGCGGCGAAGGCCTGGAGGGGCAGGTGGAGGGCCAGGGCGCCTGCACACAGGGCCAACATGCCGCGCAGACGGGCGCCTTTGAACAGGGATCTCATCGACTCGGACTCCACCGGACAGGAGCGGAGTCTAACAAAGGCCACGCCAGCGGAAGTGAAAAAATCGAGTCTGCATAGGCACTTGGCCCGCAAACCCGACATAAAGCATCAACTGCCCGACAAACGGCGGCTCACACCCGGAGACTGCAACGATGCATGTGTTTCAAATACAAGACAGCTGGGCAATCGACCCTCTGTCGGTCGCGAACCGCCCCGACACGGTGCCCCGCCCCGGCCAGGTGCTGTTGCAGATGACGGTCGCATCGCACTTCGGCAAGGTCTGCATCCGGCACCGAGGCCGTGGTGCGCGCCGGGGCACCCGGGCCCCGCGCGTCAGGCCGGCGTGCGCACGACCAGCGCCACGCCGAGCGCCGTCAGCGCCATGCCGAGCGCCGAGGTCCAACCGAACGGCTCGCGAAACAGCACCCAGGCCTGCAGCGCGGTGACCGGAGGCACCAGGTAGAACAGGCTCGCGACCCGTGTCGCCGAGCCCCGACGGATCAGCCCGTACATCAGGAAGATACTGCCGATGGACAGCGCGAACACCGACCAGGCGAGCGCGATCGCGAGCTCCGTGCCGAAGTCGAATGTGCCGTCCTCGAGTGCGAGCGCCAGCGGCGCCACCACCGCGAGCGAGGCGGCGTACTGAACGAAGGTGCCGGTTCGCAGGTCGAAGGCAGGCAGGTGCCGGCGCTGGTACAGGGTGCCCGCCGTGATGGAGAGCAGCGCGCCCACGCACAGCGCGACGCCCGCCGCGGACGAGCCGTCGGTGGAGATCCTGGGCGCCACCACCAGCGCGACCCCGCCGAACCCCAGCGCCAGGCCCAGCCACTGGCGCGGCCCGGTGCGCTCGCCGGCCTGCGTCAGCACGGCGACAGCGGTCAGCGCCGGCTGAAGGTTCACGATCAGCGCCGTCAGGCCCGCCGACATGCCGAGCGACACCGCGACCCAGACGCCGCACAGGTAGCCCGCGTGGATCATCAGGCCCGCCACCATCAGGTGCACGACCTCGCGCCCCTGCGGCCAGGGCGCCCGGGCGACCAGGATCAGCGGCACCAGCGCGAGCAGCGTGAAGGCGAATCTCAGGCAGAGGAATCCCAGCGGCGGCGCGTGCGGCACCGCGAGCCGGGCCGCCACGAAGCCGCTCGCCCACAGCAGTACGAATAGCGCCGGCGCGACCCGTCCCAGGCCGATCGGCGCGGCGGCAGGTGCCGTCATCACGGACCGGGCGCGGCGGGCGTCATGTGGGCGCCGTCCCGGCGGGACCGGGCGCGCGCCCGGACGCGAGGCGGTGCGCGCGCGCCTGGCGCACGGTGCCGAAGTGGATGTCGACGATGCGCTCGACGTCGGGGCAGTAGCCGCCCCCCATCGCGACCGCCACCGACAGCCCGCGCGAGCGTGCGAACGCGAAGACGCGACGGTCGCGCTCTGCGATGCCCTCGACCGACAACGACAGCCGCCCGAGGCGATCGCCCGCATAGACGTCGGCGCCCGCGAGATAGATGAGGAAGTCGGGCTCGAACCGGGCTGCGAGCGTCGCGAGCGCCGCGTCGAGCGCATCGAGATAGACCGCGTCGCCGGTGCCGTCGGGCAGGTCCACGTCGAGATCGCCGGTGCACCGGTGCCTGAACGGGAAGTTGCGCGCGCCGTGGAGGGACAGGGTGAACACCGACGGGTCGCTGCGCAGGATCTCGGCGCTGCCGTTGCCCTGGTGGACGTCGAGGTCGACGATCGCGACGCGTCGCGCGCGCCGCTCGGCCTGCATCAGGCGCGCGGCGACCGCGACGTCGTTCAGGCAGCAAAAGCCCTCCCCCCGGTCCGGGCCGGCATGGTGGGTACCCCCGGCGAGGTTCACCGCCGCGCCCTCGTCGAGGGCGGCCCGGCAGGCCGCGATCGTGGCGCCCACCGAACGCCGCGAGCGCTCGACCATCGCCTGCGACCACGGAAAGCCGATCGCGCGCTGCTCCGGCGGGGTCAGGCGGCCCAGGCTCAGACGTTCGATCCAGTCGGGGGTGTGCGCGAGGGCGAGCACGCCGTCGGTGGCGGCCTCGGGCACCTGCAGGTCGACGTCGGGGAGGTCGCGCGCGACGCGCTCGCGGAGCAGCCGGTACTTGGCCATCGGGAAGCGATGGCCATCCGGCAGCGGCAGCACGAACAGGTCGCTGTAGAAGGCCTTCACGGGATTCAGCATAACATCGTGGTGCACCGCACAAAGAAACCGCTTGACATCGGTGCGCCCGACCCTATAATTAACCTTGTTGCAGCGCACAAAGCTGCCAAGCCAACCGCCTGGCCCTCGTAAGCGGTTGATTAAAATAGTCAATTTCTTGCCTTAGAGGTCCACATGTTCACTACCCCCGATCAGATGCTCGCGCTGCACAAAGCCACCCTGGAAGCCTTCCAGGCGGTTGCCGTCAAGTCGCTCGAGGGCTTCGAGAAGCTCGCCGAGCTGAATATGGCCGCCACCAGGACCAGCATGGAAGAAAGCGCCGATCACATGAAGGCGATGTTGGAGGTCAAGGACGTCAAGGCCCTGGCCGACATGGCCGCCGGCTCCGCCCAGCCCGCGACGGACAAGTTCGCCGCGTACGCCAAGCACGTCTACGAAATCAGCAACGAGACCGGCAACGAGATCGCCAAGCTGGTCGAGAAGCAGTTCGCCGACAGCAACCGGCAGCTGCACGCCGCCATCGACGCGCTCGCCAAGAGCGCGCCGGCCGGCAGCGAAGGCATCGTGACCTTCGTGAAGCAGGCCGTCTCGGCCGCCAACACCGCCTACGACCAGGTCAACAAGGCGACCAGGCAAGTCGTCGAGATGACCGAGGCGAACGTGGCCGCTGCCGGCAAGACCGCGACTGCCGGCGCTGCCCGCGCCAGGAAGGCCGCCTGATCCTCCAGGCGAGCACCCGGGGAGGCGGCATCCGCCGCCGACCCCGCTTCAGCCGAGCGTGCCGCCCAGCGCCACGGCGCCCGTGAGCAGCCGCTCGAAGGCCGCCTCCACCTGCGCCGCGTCGCCCTTGGCGCCGAGTTCGATGTGTCGGCGCTGGCCGCCCTCGCCGACCGAAGGCAGGCTGTAGACCTTGATCCCCGCAAACTCGCGCTCGACCGCCTCCATCAGCGGCGTCAGCGTCGACTCCGCGACCTCGTAGACGAGCACCGAGCGGTCGCCGCGCGCCTCGCGATGCAAGGCATCGCGGTAGTGCGTGTCGAGCACCCATTCGATCATCGGCCAGGCCATCACCGGGAAGCCCGGTACGAACCAGTGCCGCCCGATGTTGAAGCCGGGGATCTTGTTGAAGGCGTTTGGAACGATGGCGGCGCCCTGCGGGAACTCGCCCATCTTCAGCCGCTGGCGGTTCTCGGGGAGGGTCATGTCGGCCGGCGCCTTGCCGTCGCGCGCCATCTCGGCGGTGCGCTCGGCGATCAGCCGTGCGGCCTCCGGATGCAGGGCGAGCGGCACGCCGAGCGCCGCCGCGGCTGCCTGCCGCGTATGGTCGTCGGGCGTGGCCCCGATGCCGCCGCACGAAAACACCACGTCGTCCCCCGCGAAGGTGTCGCGCAGCGTCGCGACCAGCCGCTCGCGGTCGTCGCCAAGATAGCGCGCCCAGGCGAGCTCCAGCCCGCGTGCGCCGAGCAGTTCCACGACCTTCGGGAAGTGCTTGTCCTGCCGCTTTCCCGACAGGATCTCGTCGCCGATGATGATCAGACCGATGTTCACGTTGCGTCTCCAGTATCCGGTCAGGCGCGGCCGAACCAACTCCCGATCGCGAGCCACTGCTGCGACCAGAACCCGCGGCCGTAGTCGCGGCCCTCGAGCTGGTCGCGGATGCCGGTGGGCACGAAGCCCGGCCGCCAGTCGGCTGTGCGAAAGACGATGTCCCAGACGGGAAACAGCACCGCGAAGTTGACGCCGCGCGCCGGCCCCTCGTGGCCGTAGCCGATCGCGTGGTGCAAACGGTGGAAGCTCGGGCTGACCAGCAGCCGCTCGGTCACGCCCGGCCAGCGCAGCCGCAGGTTCGCGTGCTGCAGGCTCTGCAGCACCCGTGAGGCGATCACCAGCGCGACGAACTGCCCGGGCGGCACGCCGAGCGCCACGCCGGCAATCGCCAGCACCGCATCGCGCAGCAGGTCGTCGAGCAGGTGGTTGCGCTGGTCGCTCCAGAAGGTCATCTGGCGCTGGCTGTGGTGGACCGCATGCAGCGACCACCACCAGCCGATACGGTGCTGGCCGCGGTGCATCCAGTAGTCGACGAAGTCGAACAGGACGAGGTAGATCAGGAAGCTCGCAATCGGCAGGTCGGTCACGCCGGGCCAGATCTGGTCGACGTTGAGGCGCGACAGGCCAAGCAGCCTCAGCCAGCCCTCCATCTCGTCGAACAGCGGCGTGAACAGTGCGAACACAAGCAGCGAGAACGCACCCAGCCGGTGCAGCAGCGTATAGAGGACGTCGGTCCAGATCGCCTTGCGGTCGGTGACCGGCTCGGCCGGCCAGCGTCGCTCCATCCATCCGAGCACCACCGCGAGCACCGCGATCTCGAGCGCGCCGAGCACCACCCACTCGGTGAAGTCGAACAGCTCCTCGGCGAAGCGCATCCAGCCCATCGCGAACAGCAGCGGCTGGACCAGGCCCTCGAAGATCAGCTGCTGCAGCGCGTGGACGCCGTCGGCGATCGCGTTGAGTGGGAACATGGGACGTGTCCTGTCCTGGCGGGAGCTCAGCGCCGGTAGGCCGGATGCTCGCGCATCGTGGCGAAGCACATCCCGCGCGCCTTCAGGCCGGCGATCAGGGGGTCGAGGGTCGGCGCGTACGGGTCCTGGCGCGACCAGATACCCAGGTGGGCCATCAGGATGTCGCCGCCGCGGATCCCGGCGAGCGCCTGGTCGAGCAGCTGCGCGTTGGGATAGCGGTCGGAGGGCAGCTCGTCGCCCAGGAACCCGGCCGGGGCCCAGTGCACGTGCGACCAGCCGCAGGCCTTGGCCGCGGCCATCGCCTCGGGCGGCGCCTTGCCCCCGGGCGCTCGCCACACCGGATCGAGCTTGCGGCCGGTCAGCTCGCCGAATCGCCGGTCGACGCGCTCGAGCTCTCGGCAGACGGCGGCGGCGTCCCACTGCAGGGTCCGTCCGGCCTGCGCGCCGAACTGCGGCCTGACCGCCATGCGCCCGTCGGACCCGACGCCTCGGAAGTACACATGGTCGAAGGTGTGGCTGCCGAAGGCATGGCCCTCGCTCACGCGCTCGCGCCAGAAGCCGGCCCAGGCGTCGTCGAGCGCATGGTCGCCCGCAGGCGTCTTCTCGTTGGCGAGGAAGAACGTGGCGCGCACGCCATGACGCGCGAGGATGGCCGCGATGGTCCGCGCCTGGCTCATGTTGCCGGTGTCCAGCGTCAGATAGACGGTCCCCCCCGGGCAGGCGGCCGTCGGGACAGCCGGCACGGGCTGGGCGCCGATGTGCATCGGCAGGGCCAGCGTCAGGATGGCCGCGGCGGCCGCGCAGGCCGACCGGGCGGATCCCCGCCGCATGCCGCTCACCGACGACGTCACGGACCCCCGGTTCGTCACAGCAGCGGCGCGCGGTTGTGCAGGTAGATGCCGTGCGGCGAGCGGCCGACGGGGATCGTGCGGATCACCTTGCGCTGGGCCATGTCCACCACCGACACCTGCTTGGCGAAGCGCGAGGTCACCCACAGCAGCTTGCCGTCGGCGGTGAGCTCCATGCAGTCCGGGCCGCCCGGCACTGGAATGTCGCCCACGACCTTCATGTCGATCATGTCGACGATGCTGACGGTGTTGTCGACCCGGTTGCTGACCAGCAGGTGGCGCTTGTCGCCCATGCCGCGGAAGTTGTGCGCGCCGCGCCCGGTGCGGATCTTCGCGACGGTCTTGCGTGTCTTCAGGTCGATCACCTGCACGTAGTCCTCGCCCATGATGCCCACCATCAGGTGACGGCCGTCGGGCGTGACCACCAGGCCGGCGGGCTGCTTGCCGACGGGCAGCTTCCAGGCGACCGCCTGCGTCGCCATGTCGATCGCGGCGATCTCGTCGCTGTCCTGCAGCGTCACGTACACGAAGCGGCTGTCGTCGGAGAACCAGACGTGGCTCGGCGCCTTGGGGACGCGGATCTGCTTGGACAGGGTCTTGTTCTTGCCGTCCCATGCGTAGATGTCGACCCGGTCGAGGCGCAGCGCCGCGGTCACGAACCACTTGTTGTCGGGTGAGAAGGCGAGCTGGTACGGGTCGTCGATGTTACGCAGCCTGCCAAGCACCTTGCCGGTCTCGGGGTCGAGGAAGTGCAGGTCGTTGCTGACCGCGTTGGCCACCAACAGCGTCTTGTTGTCCGGCATCGGGTAGAGGTGGTGGGGCTCCTTGCCGACCTCGACGCGGCCGACTTCCTTGTACGTCGCCTGGTCGATCAGCGACACCGACGCGTCGCGCGAGTTGAGCACGATCGCGTAGGGCAGCGCCCTGGCGGCGGGCGCGGGCTGCGCGGCAACGCTCGGGGCCCAGGCCGCCGCCGCGGCGAGCGCGGCCCCGGCGACGATGCTGCGAAATGATGCGTTCATGGTGTCCTGTGCCCTACCTGATCGATTCCCAGACCTTCTGGAGACGCTTGACAGAGACCGGCACGGGGGTGCGCAGCTCCTGGGCGAACAACGAGACGCGCAGCTCCTCGAGCAACCATCGGAACTCGTCGAGCCGCGGGTCGCGGCGACCCTTGAGGGCCGACTGCGCACGACCCAAATTCTGAAGCATAGGCGCGATCTCGGCCATCCTGTGGGCATCCCTCGCAGGGTCGGCGCGCAGTTTGTCCAGACGGGCGGAGATCGCCTTGAGATAGCGCGCGAGGTGCCCGAAGCGGGTCGGGTCAGTGGCCGAGACGAAGCGCCTGGGCAGCAACGCCGCGACCTGCTGCTCGACGTCGGCCACCGCCTGCGGGAAACCACGGGCGCCGGCCAGCTTCTTCTGAACGGCCGCATGCTCGGCGAGGATGGCGACGAGCGTGCGTGCGAGTTCCTGGCCGACCAGCGTGATGCGCGGGCGCGCCTGCCCGACGCGCGCCTCGAAGGCCTCGCGGTTGCGCGGCAGCGGATCGCCCAGGCAGGCGCGCTCGAGCAGCGCCGCGACCAGCTCGCGGCGCAGGTCGTCGCCTGACCCGCAAGGCAGGTAGAGCATCGCGAGGCGCTGCGCATCGGGCAGGTTGCGCTCGAAGAAGCGCAGCGGCTCGCGCAGCGCCAGCGCGAACAGGCGGCGCAGGCCCGCGCGGTGCTCGCGCTGCGCGAGCTCGGGTTCGTCGAACACCTGCAGCTCGACACTGTCCTCCCGGTCGGCGAGCCCGGGATAGCCGATCAGGGTGGCGTCGCCGCGGGGGCCGAGCCCGTGCAGCTCGAGCAGCTCGGGCAGCTCGCCGAACGACCAGTCGGTGTAGCGCTCCCCGGCGCGGCGCATCGCGGGCCCATCCGGCGCCGTGCCAGCGGGCGGGCGCGCCGGTGCGCCGCTGGGCGCGCCGAGCCGGCCCGGTGCCGATGCGGCGTCGACGGCGTCGACGGCGACCGGCGCGGCCGGGCCGCGGCCGCCGCGCGCGACCGAGGCGACGGACCCCGCCGAGCCGCCCACGCCCGCCTGCCGCAGCGCCGACTGGAAGCTGCCCTGCGCACTCGCGCCGAGCTGCGCGCGCAGCTGCGCGAGGCTGCGGGACACGGCCAGGAAGCGCCCGTGCTCGTCGACCACCCGGAAGTTCATCGACAGGTGCGGCGCGAGCGTCTCGCTGCGGAAGTCGGCAGCACTCACCCGGATGCCCGAATGTTCGCGCAGCGCCTCGATCAGCGCGTCCAGCAGGGGCCTCGCGCCGACCCCCTCCCCCGCCCGCTCGACGAAGCCAGCGGCCCACGCGTCCAGCGGCAGCAGATGCCGCCGGTGCTTCTGCGGCAGCGACTTCAGCAGCGCCGCCACCTTGTCGGGCAGCATGCCCGGCACCAGCCACTCGGCGCGGACCGCATCCACCTGGTTGAGCGCGTAGAGCGGCACGTTCAGGGTGACGCCGTCGTCGTCGGCGCCGGGATCGAAGTGATAGTCGGCCTCGAAGCCCACGCCGCGCATCACCAGGCGCCTGGGGAAGTTGCGGTGGTCGACGCCATCGGCGTCCTTGCGCAGCAGCTGGTCGCGTGACAGCTTCAGCAGGTCCGGCGCCTCGCGGCTGGCGGCGCGCCACCAGCGCTCGAGCTGCTGGCCGCTGGCCACGTCGGCCGGCACCTGCGCGTCGAACCAGTCGAAGAGGAACTGCTCGTCGACCAGCAGGTCTGGGCGGCGGATCTTGGCCTCGAGCTGCTCGACCTCGGCCACCACCCTGCGGTTGTGGCGGAAGAACGCGCAGTCGCTCTCCCAGTCCCCCGCCACCAGCGCCTCGCGGATCATCAGCTCGCGCGACAGCCTGGGGTCGATGGCCGCGTAGTGCACGCGTCGCTGCGCGTAGAGCGTCAGTCCGTACATCACGCCCCGCTCGAACGCGACCACCTGCCCGGCGCGCTTCTCCCAGTGCGGCTCGCTCCAGCTGCGCCGGATCAGGTGGCCGGCGGCCTGCTCGATCCAGACGGGCTCGATGCGCGCCACGGTGCGCGCGTACAGGCGCGCGGTGTCGACCATCTCCGCGGCCATCACCCAGCGGGCGCCGGCCGAATTGCCGCCGG
>CAYNRU010000043.1:0-202483 GCA_964399635.1 uncultured Bordetella sp. | reverse complement strand
GCCCGATGACGCGTAGTTGAGCTTGCCGGGCTGCGCGCGGGCCATCGCGATCAGCTCCTCGAGCGTCTTCACCGGCAGCGTGGCGGGCACCGCCACCACCAGCGGCGCCGTCGTCCACAGCGAGATCGGCGTGAAGTCCTTGGGCTGGAACTTGTAGTCCTTGAAGACCGCCTGCAGGCTGCCGTAGATGCTGGAGTTGTGCATGAACAGCGTGTAGCCGTCGGGCGCCGCGGTGGCCGCGGCCGAGGCCGCGATCGTCGTGCCGGCGCCGGGGCGGTTGTCGACGATGACGGGCTGGCCGAGTTCCCGGGATAGTGCGTCTGCGACCGGGCGGGCCACGCCGTCGGCGCCGCCGCCTGGGGGAAAGCCGATGATCAGGCGGATGGGTTTGGCGGGGTAGGGTTGGGCTGCGGCGAAGGTTGCTTGGGCGGTTAGGGCCAGGGCGAGCAGCAGCTTGGTGAAACGCATCTTGGGTCTCCTTGGGGCCGCGGTTTATTTGCGCTGCGAGGGGCGGCGCAGGCCGTGGCGCTGTGGTCGGTACCTGGCATTGGCCACCGTGCGTGATCTCCAGCGCGATCACGCTGAGCGGCTGGCCAACAGTAAGTACGCGGGAGCGTACACCCCTTGCCTTTCCCGTACTTGTCCTTGTGGATGGTCAGCACCGCACATCGCTTGGGATGACCGAGCGCGCTTCGGGACGTTGGCGTCAATCCTCACGACCTTCACGAAGCCGGCGGGCTGCCAGTTCGCGAACCCTAATGTCTAGGTCCCGCCGCCGATCCCGGGCGAGGCTATCGGCGGGCATGCGGTCGCGATGCGGCGCGTCGATCGGGACCCGGGCGTCGCCTGACCGCACAGTCGACCTACGTCGCGCTTTGGACCAAGGGAAAGTAGTTCGGGTATCCGTAGTTCGCGCATACGCTGCGTCGACGCGGCTTGGGCGCCACCAGTGCCACGCACATGCGCGAGCTGTGCCGCCGCATGGTCCCCGATATCCTGATAACTGGCTCCAAACCAATCACCTATTCGAGCGTAGCGCAATAGCTGTGATCGGCTAATCTGGTCGCTTCTTCCCTCGAGGTCCAGGTCGGTATGGAGCAGATCGTCGATGTAATCTATGCAGGGCGTGCGGGCTGGAGCGAGGAGACCGTCCGCAAGGCGTTCAGCGATGCAATCCAGGCGCGCTATCGGCAAATCAGCGACCTCACCGTTCGAGTGAACTCCGAGAAGAAGTTCCAGCTGCGCGTTAACAGCCATACCGAGGAAAAGGCGGTCCCGTTCGCGGCGCTGGTTGCCCCCGATCAGGCCACGAGCGGCCCTTACGGCGGCATGAGCCTGGTGGTCTTTCCACCGGACAGCGACGACGCGACTGCACCCTGCCTCCTGGCGATGGTGGTAGGTACGCACGGCCTCTCTCCCGACGACTTCGTGCTCGGGCGTCCGGGCCATGCTCGCAAGTGCGCGGCGATCGCCGCGTGGCAGCGCGCCGAAGGCAACGCGATCGGTGCTTGGGCTAAGCAGGACCCCACCCGCATCGACCTGAAGCTTCCCGAGACGGTTCGCCGCAACCTGGCATCGTGGACTGGGGCCGCCAAGGAGTACGGGCATGTCGTCTACCTCGTCATCCCGCCGCCGAGCCCGCGGCCCACTGCATCCATGCGCGATGCGGTCGCGGCGCTCTTCGACCTGTTCTTCGAGGAGCGTGATATCGAGATCAAGGTGGGCTTCAGCGCCGACGCCGGTCGGCTCAAGGACGCCTGGCTCGGTCACCTGCTCAGGAGCATCGATGCTTCGGCCGTCGCCGAGCTGCTGAAGACGCGGCGCTTCGCGATCGTAGAGGGGCCGCCGGGTACCGGCAAGACTCGCATGGCGCTCGAAGTCCTGGCCGCCGAGCCCTATGGTCGGCGGGGCGAGGTGATCCAGTTTCATCCGGGCACCACGTACGAATCCTTCGTCGGCGGCCTGGGGCCGAGCGCCGATGATGAAGGCCGCCTGACGTTCCGTCCGCTAGCCGGGCACCTGATGCGCGCCTGCGAAACCGCCCGCAAGGACCCGAGCCGTCGCCACCTTCTGGTCATCGACGAGATCAATCGCGCAGACCTGGCGAAAGTGCTCGGTGAGGCGATCTTCCTGTTCGAGGCGGATGCGCCGCATAGGGAAGTCACGCTCGCCCATGACTTTCCGGGAGTCGGTGCACGCCTGACCCTGCCGGACAACCTCGACCTGCTTGGTACGATGAACAGTGCGGACCGAAGCATCGCAATCCTCGACGTTGCGGTGCGAAGGCGCTTCGCGTTCGTGTCTTTGCATCCGCAGCGATCGGTCGTCGAGCAGCATGCCGGGCCGCGCATGAAAGACGCTTTTTCCACGCTGCTTGGATTGTTCGTAGAGCACGCAGGCCCTGAGGCCATGGCCTTGATGCCCGGCCATGCGTACTTCCTCGCGGACGACCCGCACGCCGACCAGCGCCTCGACACACAGCTGCGCCCCCTGCTCGAGGAGTACCTTGCGCAGGGCTATGTATCGGGCTTCGCCGACGAGATCCGCGCCTATATCGATGGCCTCAGCGCACGTGCCTGAGCATGTGGTTCGGACGACGCGCAGGCCTCGCGTAATGCCGCCTGTGCTGCCTCTGCTTCCGAGTGACGCGACCCGACCCAAGATCGCGCGCCCCACTCGAACGCTGAAAGACAGCACCGACACGTTCGTTCGCGCGCTCGATTGGCTGGGCGGCGAGGGGCGGGATCCGGAGCTCGGCGCCGAACGTAGGGCCGAGGGGCTGCTCGACGCAAACCAGGGCCTGCTGCGCGAGTTGCGTGTCGAGGCCAGCGTCACGCGCCGGGCCGGGCGGCCCGGCATCCTGTTTCGGCCCGGCACGAGGATCGGCGCCGTGCCGCTCGCCTCGCCGGTTTCCGGTCGACCCGAGCTGGGGCTGGTCATCGAGCCGCGCATCAGCTGGGCGTCCGCGGGTGACATGCTCGCGGGCACGGGCTTTCGGATCGTGCCGGAGTTGCTGCCCTTACCCGAGATGCCCCAGTCCGAGCGCGGCGTGCCGCCCTGGGTGCTGAGCAGCGTTGTCATCGATCGTCTGGAGCGACTGCTCGATGCGATGCATCGTCGCTTCATCCTTGCACGGGCCGACCTGCGTTCGCCTCGTGGCCAGGTGAACTGGGATGCCTACCTGCGGGCCCGAGTGCCATTCGGCCGCAACCTCGACGTGCCGTGCAGCTTCCCCGACCTGCGTGACGATGAGGATATGCGATCGGCGGTCGCATGGTCTGCGCGGCGGCATCGGGACGCGTTGTCCGGGCAACTGCGTGCGGGTCGCGTGGTTCGTGTGCTGATCGCCCGGTGCGAGGCCGTGCTGGCACGGCTGCCTGGCACGCTGCCGCGTGCGCCGTCGGCAGGCATGCGGACCGCATGGCAGCACCGTACGATGCGGAGCGCGGCGTTTCGCGACGGCCTGCAGGCTATCGATTGGACCATCGATGAACGCGGCCTCGCCGGGCTGACCGATCTGTCGGGGCTAGCCTGGCGGCTCGACATGGAGACCTTCTTCGAGGCCTGGGTGGAGTCGGTTTCCGAACATGCTTCGCGGCGTACCGGAGCCCGGCTTCGGGCGGGCCGAAGTGGCCAGACCCGTGTTCCGCTGGCGTGGCGGCCGCCTTCGCTTGGTTCACAGGCCTCGCTGGTGCCAGACCTGGTGATCGAACGGGGGGACGTCACGGTGGTAGTCGACGCGAAGTACAAGCGCCATGCCGAACAGATCGAACGCCTGGGGTGGACGGGCATGGATGAGCGGATCCGCGAGGAACACCGCAACGACGTCCTCCAGGCTCTTGCGTACTCGACGCTGTTCGACTCGCCGCGGGTGGTGTCGTGCTTGGCTTACCCGGCGCCACCGGAGGTCTGGGAAAGGCTGAACGAGCGCGGGCGTACGGTGTCACGGACGCGAGTGCCGGCTGGCGGGCGGCAGGTGGAACTGGTGCTGATGTCGGTGCCATTGTCGGGGGATGCGGTGAGGGCAGCAGTTGAGATGGAGGAGGTGATTCAGGGGGCGGTCGATGCGGATCGGGTGTTCGCGTGATTTCCCGGCAGGTGCAGAACTACACGGGCGACGCGGCGGCGACTGCTTGCAACGAGCTTGCGATGACGGCGTCGACCAGTTTGTCGGCGGGACTGTCCGCGGTCGTCGGGCGTATCATTTTTGGTGTGGGGTGGTGCTGTGCGAACGCCTGCTTAATGATCGTGCTCGTTCGATCGCAACACGTCTAAACGTCATCAAAGCGCCGCCTGTATTCGGCGGCCCTCCTCGCCTTGCTGTGACAACTGAAGGGGCGTTTGTCGTGTCCAACTCGAAGTCGAGCTGCCCGTTCTGCACGCTGCCCGCGGCGCGGATCGTTGCGGGTGATGCCCTTGCTATCGTTATTCGAGACGGCTTCCCCGTCTCGCCCGGCCACACCCTCATTGTGCCCCGTCGTCATGTTGCGTCTATCGCGCAAGCCAGCGCTGATGAGCTTCACTCGCTGTGGGCGATGCTCGCCGAGGCGCGGCGCTCGCTGGACGAGACCCTGCGGCCAGCCGGCTACAACATCGGCATCAACGATGGGATAGCTGCGGGGCAGACGGTGATGCACCTGCATGTGCACCTGATCCCGCGTTTCAACGATGATAGGGCAGACCCGCGCGGCGGCGTGCGGTGGGTGATTCCAGAGAAGGCCGACTACTGGTCCGACGTCGGGCGAGCGCCAGGGGCCTGAGCGTGTCGATTCCTAGTGCCGAATCCCAGCTTGCATTCCTGCAGAACATCCAGGCGGTGCTCGAGGACGGCCAGTTCACCGCCACCTACAAGTTCGCCCTGCTGATCGCGCTTGCAGATCTGGCCGTCGAGGCCGGCGCGGTCGACGATGCGCCCTGCCGGATCCCCCTGGTGGCGGTCGCCGGCAAGTTCGTCGAGTACTACTGGCAGCAGTCGGCCCCCTTTTCGGGCGCGCCCGGTGCGGAGATCTTGCTGCAGAACACCTTCCGGCAGGCGTCGGTGGTGAACCTCCTGGCGTCGGCACGTTTGCCCAGCGCCGCCCGCCCGCAGGGGATCGCAACCCTCGCCCAGTTGCGCGCGGACCCCGCCCGCTGGGCCGCGACGATCGCCCGGGTGGTGCATGTGATCCGCGTGCAGCCGCTGCACCGCCTGCAGGTTGTTGCGGGGCATACGCGGATCTTTCTCTATCCGCACGACGGCGACCCGCAGGCCGTCGAGTTGTTGCAGGGCGTCGCGTATCACCTGCGGCGCTTTCATCCGCTGGTGACCGGCCTCGCGCGGGACCGATGGATGGGACGGGTCCGGAGCATCCCTGCGAACCAGTACGCGATCGGTCAGGCTCAGGACCTCGAACGCTTCCTGTTCGGAGCGGAGAGACAGCCGATCGGCAGGTATCTGCCGCGGCTGATCGATCGGCAGAGCGGGCTGTGCCTCTATTGCGGCGGTGCGCTGCATTCGGGCAACGCCCACGTCGATCACTTCATCCCGTGGTCCCTGCACCGCTTCGACGCGCTGCCAAACTTAGTCGCCGCGCACGGGCACTGCAACCTCGCGAAGCGGGACATGCTGGCGGCCGAGCGGCATCTGGAGCGGTGGGTCGACAGGAATGCGCGGCTCGATAGCGCCAATTACGGCGATGCGATCGTCGCGTCCGCGGCCGGTTGCGAGACAGCGGCGAAAATCGCGACGTGGGCGTACGGTCGAGCCTTCGACATCGGTGCTGCCGCTTGGGTCAGAGGGCGGCAGACTGAGCCCCTTTCCGGGCGGTTCAGGTCGGTACTCCGTGGCTAGATCCACGGAACCCCCGATCGTTGCGCATCCGACCCTCCCTCGGCCCGGGGTATGCCGACGCGGTATCTCCAGGATGCGTTCTTAGTGGAGTGCCCTCGAGGCTGGGGATGCAGTGTCAAGGCGCCGGGCCCGTCGTCGATCGGCATCGTCGACGAGTCCCGGGCGGGCTGGCGCGCGGAACTACCAGCCGCTAGCGCGGCACAGCCTGACTGCAGTCGAATCCGCAGGGGCGCAGTTGAAGGCCCACGGCGACGACGACCCCTTGACGGTCTCCACCAGGATCGCCTGCTCGAACCAGTAACCCACGTGCTTCGTGAGTTGCGCGGTGAGCGGCCTCCACGGCGCCCAGTCCTCTCGGGTATGCGCCAAGCGCACGAGTTCATCGCCCGAGATCACGTGCACGTACGCTCGCTTGCCGGCGTCGAGGTGCTCGGCGAGCGTGTAGCGACCGCGCTCGTTGCGCATCTGGGCGTGATGAAAGTTCAGGCCGCCCATCCCGTCTCCGCGGAACATCCGGTCCATCGTCTGCGAGCCGACGTACAGAGGCTGAAAACCGCCCCCGGCCGGACCCGCCGGGTTGTCGGTGGCGACGTACAGCCACGAGCCCTTCGGCAGCTTCTTGCGATCGGGCGTATGAAACACGGTCGCGATCGCCGGCCAGAGCTTCGGGCCGGTGCGTTTGGCGTACGTGTACTGGCCGCCAGGCACGAGCCCGGTGAGCGTGAGGTACGGGGAGAGGTGCGGTGCGACGAGTGCGAGGGTATCCATTGCGGATGACGACTCCAGGGTGCTGCGATTGGACGACGGAAGGTGCATCGGGGTCCCTTGAGTAGTGGTTCAGTGAGCGAGCATTCGTCGGGTGCGGTACCCGGCTGTGATCAGGCGGCCTTCGTCGCTGACGACCACGAAGATGTCGAGCTTGTTCGCAGCGCGCTTGACGGCGTCACGCCCCTCGGTCTCGAGGAGTTCGCGCCGCGCCGCCTGGTTCATGTAGCAGCGCGTGGCGCCGTGCACGCGGACCCGGTGACCATAGTTCAGCACCCGCTCCACGTCCTCGGCCCGGATCGCACGCTGCTGCAGCCGCTTCGAGCCGTGGTCAGTGATGCCGGTGATCGTGCTTGTCATGCTTGCGATGGCATTCATGGTGTCGAGAATCCGATAAGGCGAGGGGGCGGGCTGGTCAGGCCCGGTCATGGCAGCTCGGGCAGGTCGAGCAGATCGGGCGGATCCGGTCAATGCACCGTGGGCGATTCGCGCATGGTTTCGAGGAAGCCCACGAGCGCGTGCCGCTGGCGTTCGGTGATCGCCTGGAGCTGCGCGACCCCGGTCGCTGATCTCATCCAGCGAACGATGCGCTCTTCGGTCTCGGTGAGCTCGAGGTCGGGCTGCGGTTGGTTCGAAGTGGCTTGGCGATCGTTCACTTGGCGGATTCCTCGTCAGCGTTGGCTGGGGACGCGTCAGTTGAAGACGCGCGGATGGTTGCGGCGAGCGCTTCGAGCTGTGCATCGTGGGCGAGCTTCAGGAAGGCGGTGGCAAAGGCGCCTTCGTCGACCTGCAGGAAACGGGCAGTGCTCAACGCCTTATGCGGCTCAAATCCGGGAAGCTGGCCTTGCCCGATTGCGATCAGCCAGTCGCCGATGTCTGCCGGCACCCGGGGATCGGTTGCCGCGGCCGTGGTCGTGACTTTGCCGCCGAGCACATCGGACAGCCGATCCTCTACATAGATTTGCAGATCGGCTGACGAGTAAAACGGGTGACGCGCCAAGTCCCGCGCGGCCGCGCGGTTCTCGTACTGGATGTCGATCCACTGGCCTCGGGCGGTCAGCCATGCCTTGGCAACGTCGACATCGACGAACGTGCGCCCCATTACCGATTTGGTGATCAACCGGTTCTTCGAATGGGCCGACGCCGCGTTGCGGATGGTCTTCTCGTCGACGCCGGCGAGCAGCGCCATCTGCCTGAGCGAGATCGAGCCGAACTCCGTGCCCCCTTCCTGGTAGTACTTGGCCGGCAGGTTCGAGTCGTTGTCCCCTGCCACCTTCGAGCGGGCAAGGGCCAGATCGAGGACGACGCGGAGCTTCTGGGACGCATAGAAGTCATCGCACTGCTGCCTGGCGAACGCCTCCATGGCCAGCACGAACGCATGCGTGTCCTCGGTGACCACGCTCCAGTCGAGGTCCGCGCTGGCGAATGCGCCGTAGGCGTAGCGATAGAGCAGGCGGGCCTCTTGCACGAGGTGAAAGCGCTCGGCGTCCACGCCGTCGGTGCTGTACTCGAATTCGGGAAAGTCCTTCGACGCCGGGTCCATGCCGAGCAGCTGCCAAGCACCCTTGTGATCGTAGAATCGGCCGAGCTGGTCGGCGAACGAGACCAGCGTGTCCCTGACCTCTGCGATGAACTCGGCTTCGGTGAAGGGTGCAGCGAGGGAAGCGGTAGGTTGTGCCATGGCGTCGGGATACTCGTGATGACCTAGTGTCCCGAGATTATGCGACTAGACGGGATATGTCAATGTCCCACATATCCCAATAGCACAAAGGGATTAGTTCAGGTGCCGTCGTCCCCTGGCGCCCAGAACCACGAGTTGATCCTCGAGGTGACCTTTCTCGGACTGGCGGTCGATGGCTATGCGCGGCTCAATCTGCTGGCCATCGCGGTCGCTGCGCCCGTCAACCGCGGCCCGACCGCTACTACTTCGGCCTTAGCAGCTGGTCGGTCCGACATTGCTGGACCGAGTGAACCGCTGCCTGCTCAAGCGCCGGCAGGCACTGTACTGCGGGCCGACTCGCTAGCCCCTTGCCGCCTGTTACGGGTCGAGCCCCACGACGATCGTCAAGTTCGATAGTCCGCCCTGAATAACCCGAAACCCGCGCATTGATGCGGGTTTCGGGTTATTCAGGGCGGACTAGGTAGGGTCAATCGATTCGGTGGGAAACATTTTGATAAGACGTCAGTCCGTGCAGGGGTTGACGAACACACCCGATTCGCATTTATTGCCTGTATGGGCGCTTCAGATAGATAACCGCACCGTTGGGGAACCCCGGCCGTTCCCGACACGACAACCGCCGAACCGTGGCAGGTTGACGGCCTGCACGCCGAGACCGCCCACTGCAGATGCCCTCCCTGACGCACCGATGGCCCGCTCCTCCCCTGCGAGCTCGATGCCGCCGCCGCATACGACCTCTCTAATCTGGAGCTCATTCTGCTGCTGTGTGCGTCCACGCCGCCGGGCAAGTACATCGTCTACCAAAGCGTGCACAGGACCGAGGCCGGCGATCAAGGGTCGTCCTACCACGGCGAGATCGACTTTGCCGCTTGCTCACGTTCATTCGAGTCTCGGTGCCTGAGGTGGCTATGGGTTTGGCGACTTCCAGTCTCTCAAGTCCGCCGCAAATGGATCTCCCTCTTCTCCGAAACAAGCTACTAAAGCTTCACATCTAGCTGTCTGTTCGGGCGTGGAAGACCTTCGTGTCGCTTCTCTCGTCGAGCAAGTAGTCGAGACCACCTGTCAGAAAGTAGCGGTGCAAGACATCGCTTCCTGAGGCATCGGCAACCTCGAAAGCCAACTCCCGGTCGTGAAAGGCTCGATTTCGTCCAAGTTCTTTGACGAATGCCTCACAGTTTTCGACCCCAAGCTGTTTCATCAATAGTTCTAGTTGCCGTGCGATGTCATGTCGGTATTCAACGTGGCCATCGCGGTCTCGCTGCTCTGAGCAATAGACATGCACGCAGTCTAAGGCCAAGGCGTGAGTCTTCAAGTAGCGGACGAGCTCTTGCACGCGCCGGCGGTTGTTCGATTGCCCGCAGTATGGGTCCTTAATGACAAGCTTCTTGATATGCACGCCAGCGACTGCCGCAAAGACTTTCGCTAAATCGCGCAACTCGCCTGCGGGAAACTCCCACATCCCCATCTTTTCGCCTTCGCACAGAACGCTAGCCGCATAGGGTGTAGCGGCTGCCAGGAGCGGGGCGACGAGAGCTCGGGTATCTGTATCGGCGGACCCTAATTCGACGGGTGCGACCACCATCCCTTGAAAAACACCCTGTACCGCGAACGCCTGTCGAAACAGAGGCGTGCCGTCCTGTAGGTCAGCGAAGATGCGCGGCAGCTGTGTCGCCTGCTGTGCTGCAGACTCATCGAGAGCGAACAGGCTGAGCTTGCCTTGGCTTGCCCATGGATAGAGGTGGCGGTACAGCAAAAGCAAGGCCGCTTCGCGAGGATGAGCCTCGACCTTGTTCGCAAGATAAAGCCTTACGTACTTGCCCGCCTGGAGCCACGAAGTGAGCTCATTCAGGTCTGGCTCACTGAATGAGTCACCGCTGATGAGTGACGTGGCGATGATGCTTATGGTGGAATGTGGCGCCAATCTCTCGCTCAGGCCCGCCAGGCTCGGCCGCGGCCAGGGTACGTAGCCGCCGGGGCCGGCCTGCTGCGTATCATCCGCAAGAAGTGCGTCCATCCAGGCCAATGCGTCTTTGCGTTGAAAGCTGTCCCAATGCCGTTGGTTGCCGTAGTCGCACAAGCAAGCTCGGCAGGCGGCATCACAGGACGCTGGGCACTCGAGTCGTCGGCGAGCTGCCTGCACGAGGCTCGAGAAGCTGAACCCAGGGCTGCCGAGTCGTGCGCTATACCCTGCGCCGCCGGGTACGCCGTCATACAGGACGACTTCTAAAGTATTTCCCGCCGTGCTGTAAAGCCGGTAGGTCGAGCGCAACTCGCCCGGATGCAAGTGCAATAGGTCGGTCGCACCTAAACGACAAGCCTCGGCAACGGTTCGCGCAAGGTGCTCCTGGTACCGGCGCCGCGACGACTCCTCACCTTTGGGTTCTGGCAGTGGCGCGAGGAACCGCAATAGCAGCACGTCGGTCTCGAACGCATGGGCAAAGTCAAGTCCGAGCTTCGGCAGCAAGTCATTGCTGCAGCGCGCACCGCTGACGGGGTCGTGGTGCACGAACTTCTTGGTCGGTGCTCCCGCGGCCTTGCCCTTGCCTGCCGCCTTCGCCGCGGACGCCTTACGAAATGGCTCGCAGTAGTTGCACCATGTGCAGCGAGAGTAGCCTTCCCCGTACATTCCGCGATTGGCAACGAACAGGCTTCCTCGCAGCTCGCTGTCCTCCGACCCGCGCGCCAAGAGCAGCGCGGTACGGAGGAAGGGCAACTCGGTCTCCTGAAACTGCTCGGGCCTCGGGGCCGCAATCAAGCGCGCCTCATCTGCCGGCTTGACGCGGCGACGGCTCGAGCCAGGGTCCTTGCCTATCTTGTTTTGCGCGCTGGTGACGAACCCCCTCGGCTCTACGAAGCGGCGCTTGCGCCGATTCTCAGCCGACGAGCAATTCGTGCACGCCGAGGGGATGTCTTGGAATGTATCTCCAATGTCGACATGAAAGCATTCGGAACAAGCTGCGTACCACCGCTCCGGCATGAAGGCTTTGGGGTACTTCGCAAGCCCCGCACTCTCCCAGATTCGACCATTTGCCACGACCTCAGCGCCAGGCGCGTATTCGCTGATCCCGAACGTCGCGTCTCGCGTCAAAGCAACAGCGGCTTGCCGATGGAACGCGTTTGCCTGCGCTCCATCCTGCACCTCAAGGGTGAGCGAGTGAACCGGGAAGCTGTACGTTGGAATCAGCCCACGGCGGGAAAGCTCATTGACCAAGAACTGATCCATGTATTGCTCACGCTGCCCCATCCAATAGGCAGCCTTCTTGTATTCGTTTGCGGCCGCTGCTTCTTTCTCCCTCGCTTCGTAGCCCGCGCAGCGTTCGGCGACGTCTTCCGCAAATTCCCGCAACCGGCTCACTACGGCGCTTCGAAGATGAGGGCCCTTCGAGGCGACTGCAAAAAACTCCGCCGGTAGCGTCGCGCCAAGCATTTCAGCCTCGCCGAATGCCGCAGCCCCCTGCTCGTTCTCCACCCATGCGTTCAAGTCATCCAGGAATGCGGTCTTGGTCTCAGCCGGGAAAGGCGCTCCGAACAATTCCTTCAGCGATGGAGCATTTACATCCAGTCGGGCAATCCGCTTGCGCAGGAAGTGCGACAGGACAATCGACATCTGATGCCGGAGGAACAGCTCGGCGTTACCGAGGTTCACGAAGGGAGTCGAGGGGGAGGACAGGAGATAGCCCTTCAAGTCCCGAAACACCGCCTGATCGTAGCTCGTGTTGCGAGCCACGGTAACGCAGAACGGTGCCGCTTGGGCACGCCGCCCCGCCCGACCGGTGCGCTGCTGATAGTTGGCGATACCTGGCGGGACGTTCAAGTTGACAACCGCCTCGAGGTCGCCAAGGTCGACCCCCATCTCCATGGTCGTTGTGCAACTCAGCAGGTTGAGCCGGCGCTCGGAGAACTCACGCTCAATCTCCTCACGGAGCTCAGTCGACAGCGACGCAGTGTGCTCGCGCGCGCGGAGCGTCAGGTGGCTCGTCTCGTTGTACGACGCAAGGTAGTGATTCTCACGACCAAGCCGCGCACGCTCGACCGCGTCTAACTCGACGGCTTCCCCTTTGCAACCGAACGCCGTGCAGCGCTTCATAAGCGCGTGCCGCTGGAGGAGACCACAACTCGTGCATTGCAGAAGCGGTGCAGTGCTTCCATCTCGGATTCGAATTTGGTTGCCGTCCAATCCAAAACCAGGTGGATAGCGTTTCATGAGGCTTATGGGCGGCTTGACCAAGACGTCCCAGAGTTGGCGAAGAAACTGCATCGCGTCTTCCCGGGTGAGGCCCAGTTGTTCGACGAGGTACCAGGAGCGGCGGTTATGTCGCTTACCCTGCTGGCTCGGCAGCCACTTGAACCGTACGTCATCGTCACCCGCCTCGATGTCGAAGGTGCGATGCTGGTTGTAGTCACCCCACACAGATTTGTCAGTAAGCGAGACCTTGTGAAGCGTCTGCAGCGCGCGCTCGCGCCGCACGGACTCAAGCAATGAATGGCAGAGCCCGGCGACGTCTGCGGATGTATCGGGCAGCCCGGATGGCCAGAATGGCTTTACCAGCCGATACAGGTGCTCTAGCGTTCGCGATTCGTACGTCACAAGCGCAACACCAAGGCTCTCGAGCGAGTTTCGACGCCCGCTCGGCGTACAGAACTCATAACCAAGAGCGCCCTGCAGTAGCGAGGTCACATCGTGCTTGTCCGTCCGAATTTCTCCTAATTCGTCGAGCAAAAGCGGCTGGCCGCCATCGCGCCGCCAGTAGTCGTACACCTGGTCCGCCAATTGCGGCACCGGAATGGGGCTGGCCGACTCGATCAAGACATGCCGGACAGCGGAACGAAGCGCTACGTTCGCAGCGGTCCGCTCAAAGTACGGAGCGAAGAACGCCGCATCCTGCCGATTGTCCGAGAATGTCAGCAGCGAGCGACCAAACGCTGGACGTGGGTCGGCGTGGTCAATCACGCCTGGCGGCAGCGCCTCGAGCACACGCTGGGTCACAACTGCCCCAAGCGCCTCGTTTCCGGGATGCATTCGGGTTACGACCTCGGCCTCTGCGCCGGTTGAGCGCCCACCGCATGCCGGGCATCGCTTCACATACGTCGCCCGCTCGAGTTCATCCGTTTCGGTATGCACCGGAAACAGAGGAATGGCGGAAGCCGAAGCGACGATTTCACCGCTCACCGGTTCGACGAACATCCGCTCACGGCCGCCTGCTCCTTGCTCATCTTGGCCTTCGTCCTCCTCGTCTTCGGTGCCCCCTACGGGTTGCCCCAGCCAAAAAACGATTCTCTCGGAGGGCACTTCAATCGAATCGGGCCTCCGGTTGCGGACATGACCGTGGTCCTTCCACCCCTCCATAAACGCTTGCCCGCATTTCCGGCAGGTCAGCAACGGAAAGTACTGCCCTGACTCATCGTTGTAGTGCCGAGCCACCTTCAACCGTGACCAGCCTTCGCCCCCCTTGTCGGGCAGCACTGCCAGCCCCTCGATGCTGTTCACGGCAATGTGATAGCGACCAGGCAGGAGCGGGAACTCGCCCGCTTCGGAGCGCGCCATCATGCCGGCTTGAATGACCGCGCTCAGCGCCTTGTGTCGCTCGCTTTCTTCACCTTGGTGGCTGGCGAAGACTCGTTGCGCGAGTTGAGCAAAATGCGCAACGCCTCCTGCTCCCAAGAAGACTGCAACGGCCCGAATCTCATCGTTTCGGCTGAGCGGCCCGACGAGGTGCGTCCATGCCTCAGCGCTACCCGGACCGGCGAGTTTCAGATGTTCGAGGGCTGGATCATGTGCGGCGAGTAAAGCGTTCCAGCAGTCGACTGTTTGGTCTTCACTGGCGTATCCCAATGCTTCGGCGAGAACAGCGCCCACAGAATGCCATTGCGACACGCTGAGGGAAAACAACCCGCCACTGTCACGCGTCAAGTCGGCGTGAGCGATTCGGCGTCCTCGAATGACGCGCTGAACGGGTTCACCCAAGAGGTCGGTGCCAAACTTGATCAGCGCCTCGTCTGCCCCTTCTTCCGAGGACAGGCTGGCGCTAGTGCCAAAGACCTGAATCGGCTCCGCACTGCCGAGACGGGTCTTGAGCTTCCGGAGCAGGAATGCCACCTCCGACGCTTGCGCGCCGTAATAGGTGTGGATTTCATCGAGGACGATGAACCGAAGTGAATTTGTTGCGAACAGTCCCGCGTTTCGCGGCAGCAGCAGCAAGTGCTCGAGCATCGCGTAGTTGGTAACCAGCACTTTCGGCGGGTCGGCGAGCATCTCGTCTCGCGTCAGCAGCCAGTTCTTTGGGATGCTGGACGGATGCCCAAGCGCCTCCATCAGCTTGGGGTTGTTCTGGAGCTTGGCTTCTTCTTCGGTGCGCTTGGCTCGTGCCTTCACCTGACCTGTGTATCGTCCGAACGTAATGCCGTGGTCCAAGAGATACCGCGCGAACAACGGAGCGATGCGGTAGTACAGTTGGTCGTTCGCCAGCGCATTCATCGGATAGATGAGCAATGCCCGCACGCCGGGCTTGTCTGGCTCCATGTCCGCCAGTAGATGGTGCGCTATCGGATACAGGAAAGTCTCGGTCTTGCCGCTGCCGGTGCCAGTCGCAGTGAGCAAGCTCTCGTGATGCATGACCGCCCGCGTCAGCGCTTCCTGCTGATGCTTGTGCAGGCGCCGCCCCGCGGTGGGAAGCTTGCCTAGGCTGTCATGAAGGAAGCCTCCAGCCGAGCGCAGCAGCGCTGAGAGCGGGTCGCCCTTCTCAAAGTCCGGCAATGCCTCGACAAAAGGTCCTTGAATCAACTGCTCGCCCGCTAGCAGCTCGCGGAACTCCGCAGCGAGCCTGGGATATCGCCTCGATATGGGTAGCGTCGTCGCGATGTAGCGCGAAAGGACGGTGTGGAGGTCGCTCGCAAACGCAATCGGGTTCGTTTCAGCCATTTATTTCCGTATGACACGCGGCTCGTAGGTAAGAGCCATTTCCCACAAGAGCAGGTGATAGGCAAACAGTGCAGTGCCGACATGGAGGTAGTAGGCGACACAGTTACCCACATCGTGCTGTTCGATCCCAACCGTCTGGCGCAAGCTGGCAAGACGCTCCAGTGCACTATGGAGACTTCCTGGACGCCGAACCTCGAGCCGACAGGCCCAGGCGAGCCATGAGCAGGCGTGCCCAAGCTGAATCAGGTTTTCATGCCGCTGTTGTTCCGCATCATCGACACCATCCGACACGTAGGGAGTGAGCTCAAGAACGAAGTCCCGGTCTCTCAGCCCCTCTGGCGTCCCGCCGTCGAAGCGGCCATGTCGTTGCCTTAAGGCCCGGCTGGTAGCGAGCGCGAGCCGTCTGCTGGAGGACTCCACCAAGAGGCTCGACTCGTATCGGCGCTCCAGGTCACGCCAGGCGTGAGCAAGGTGGACCGGGCCAAGCAGCTCCCCCGCTCGAGGAACGAACGAGTCATCGTCGAGCCGGTAGACCTCCTCCGAAGCGGTGTGCCTCACGACTTCAAGGTAAGTAGTGAGAGTGAAGCTTCTCGGTCGACTGCCGCGGACGATTTCTCCGGCGTTCTTGAAAGCGCACGCCGCGGCTTGATGCACCGTTTCGCCGAATACGGCAGCGCCAGGAGCGTCGAGCAGGGCTGCAGCCCTCAAGGCAATTGATAGCGGATGCGGCCGGTCATTTACTCGGCGGTAGTTGCTTCGCTGCAACGCAAACAGGTCGAGTTGGTCAGCGCTGACCGAGCGCTTGGGCACCCAGCCGGCACGCCCTCCTTCGGGCGGCGCCGCGACGACCATGTCGACCAACCGAGTGAGGTGGCTCGCCGCGTCGCCACTCAAGCGCCCGATAAGTGCAGAACGGTACTTTCCCAGCCAGATGAGCCGCTCCACGCAAAGCGTGGACCAGCAGCATTGGGAATGTGCCTCGATGAACGTGAGCCGCTCTATGACTTCGCCCGGCGACAGCGACTCAACGTCGGCCACGACCGCGGCGCCGGATATCTCTTGGCCTGATTCATCAATCGCAAGTGTCAATGCGACCTGACCCTCGGTCTGGTCTTCGAGCCGACCCCACACTTCTCCAATCAAAGCCTCAAACCGCAAGCGCCACAGACCACGACCAAGCGCCTTGATATCGAGCGTCGTGTACAGGCAGTGCTGTGCCCCCAACGGCAACGCATGAGCCTCGAAGCGGCCAAAATCCGCTGTCTTCCAGGCTCCCGCATCAAGGTGCAGCTGGACCGAGAGGGTGCGACCCCGCGCCAAGTCGTCGAGAATAAGGCGGACCTCGGTCGGCTCACCGATCGTTGTGATACGAGTCTCGAATAGGTTCGCGACTGAAGTAGTCGTAACTGCGGTGGCAACGTGCGGTTGGGACAGGGTCAGCAACGTGACCTCTGCACCCGCGCCGCCGGTTCGATAGACGAGCCGTCGTGCACCCGGACCCGCGCGGCTCGCAAGGAAGCTCGCCGGAAGGGTCGTCGCCGGATGGACAGAGAAGTCGACGAACTTCGACCAGTCGCCGAGCGCCAAAGTTCCGGGCTCCGACGCGCTCACTATGATTCGCTTGCTCTGGACCAGCGATACCGATTCGACGCAGCCCAACGCCCGGCTCGAACGCGCCAGCCCCCCATCTGAACCTACCGTCTCGACTTCGACGTAGATGCCAGGGCGTTTCCAGGTTAGGTACACCAAGCGCCCCGAACCGATATCGAAAGTCATCCTGACGATTCGCCCGGCGTCGGGCGACGGGCTCGCCTCGGAGTCCGTCACCTTCAGCCCAACGCAAGCCGAGGTAACCAAGTTCGCAGGCCGTTGGGAATAAGTGAAGCGCAGACCAGAAGTGACCTTGGTTAATCCAACCCAGTAAAGGGTTGATTCGCGGTGTAGCGCACGTGCCTCGCCTCGTTTAGCCAATTCGACGGTGATGCGTTGCAGCCCTGCGGAGATCCCGGAACGGGCGAAGTCATGCTGAAGCTCGACGGAAAATTCGCCCGCCGCATTCAATTCGACGGGCAACGCCACGGACTTTCCGAAAGCCCCGTTCACCCGCAACTCGAAAGCACCGAGCTGGGCGGACTCATACCATTCCTCCGGTACGCTGCCGAGCGCAGCGAGTCGGCCAAAATAGAACTCTGTGCGCTCCGAGCTTGCCTTGAGATTCCCGTCGAATCGAAACGTTGGCCTGTTCTCGCCAAGGAATTTGACTGCGGCCGGCCCGTTGCGAATCTCCGCCGCAGCCCCGGGTCCAATCGATAGCGCAACTTCGACCAGCCTAGGGTCGTCGCTGAGCTCCTGCCAACTTACTGGCGCAGTCGGCTCAAAACGGCACAGCGCCACGTACTCCCCTGGGGGAAGTTCCACTGCGTCCGCTTGGCCGAGCTGTGCAGTCGCCTTTAGTCGCCCTGCGTCGTTGAAGACAAGCACACGGTTTCCTAGTCTGTCACGCCAGAGCTTCGCGCTCAGTAACCGCTCGCCAGAGGACGTTTTCACCTCCACATCTGGGGGAAGGTCTCCGAGCAGCTGCCGAAACCCGCCCTCCTCGCCACATCGAATGGCCGTCGTCAATTCGCCGCAGCGCATCTGATACTGGACCCGCTGGTTAACCGCAGGTAGCCAAAGCCCCAACAGTCCGTCTCGATACAGTAGTTGAGGAATGGCGGCTCGTTTAGTGAGCGGACGGTGGTCGTCTGCCAAAAAGGCCTGGGCGAGTTTCTGCTCGAGTACATCTCCCGCAGTCGCATGCCCCTGATTGTTATGGACGCGCAGGAACGCGCGGGTGTAATAGGCTTGGGAGTCACGCTCGACGGCACGGCGTGCGGTGACGCTGAATGGTGGCTGCAACCGGCCCAGCAGCGCCGTTTGCCACGTCAAAAGCCCCTCTTGGTCGTCCTCGTCGGGGAGACCGAGCTTTCTCGCATGCGCCAACATTTCTTTTGCGAGGTCGTCCGCGAAGGCCAGAGGCACACCGGCTTGGCGAACGTACTCGTCAGTCATGTAGTGGCTACCGCTGCCGCGGGCCAGAGGCTGAATGCCCAGCGTCAGAAGCGCTTGACGGAACGCGTGCCATAGCGCCTCACGTTCCGGAGTGCTCAACTCGGCTGTAGTGCCAAGCGCCTTGCGAACATGTGGATAGACGTCGAAGTGGCCCGAAGAGCCGACCCCGTGCATTACATGCTCGGCGAGCCAGATAGCGAACAGCGCCGGGTACTGCGTGAGACGTCGAGAAAACGCCTGCGGTTGCTTGTAGCGGCGGATTTCGGCGGCAATGGTGTCGTGCGCCTCGCGTGCAATCAAGACTCCAAACAGACCCAAGAAAGGGGCATGGGCCTTCTTCAATGCCTCGCGTGCCGAGCGCTCGTGCCGAGCGAGCAGCTCATGAACCAACGCCCTATCTTGCTCCACCTGTCTCGCCCTCTGTTCTTATTGGGGCCCCGCATGTTCAGCGCATTCTTGCGCCCGCATGCAATCAAGAACTGCAGGGGTTAACCTCAGCAGCCATCTCGTAACGTCAAAACGAAAACGATCGCTTCGTGAGAACAGCGGCGAGTTGACGGAATTCTTAGCCGTCATATTGGCCGCCGAACGAGGGTAAGGGCTGGGCATCTGATCCAGGGTCTCAGTGGCTGGGCTCAGTGAATGAGCCTGACGGTTCGGCAGGACCGCTCTGTGAGGGCGCGCCTCCGATGCGCCCGGACGCCCGCCCCGGACCGTTCGCCGACACATCTGCCACCCAACACATCAAATTCACCAACCCCATCTCCTCCGCCGTCCCGCACTGCACGTCCAACAGCCCCGGGCTCGCCACCATCACCGCCAAACACCGCGCGCGCGACATCGCCACGTTGAGCCGGTTCCTGCTGTACAGGAACGCCATCGACCGCGGCAGATATTCCCCGCTCGACGTCGCCATCGACACGATCGCCACCTGCGCCTCCTGGCCCTGGAACTTGTCCACGGTACCGACGCGTGCGCCCGCGGGCAGCACGCGCTTGAGCAGGTTGACCTGAAGGTTGTAGGGCGCGACGACGACGATGTCTTTGAGGGTGAGGGGATGGTCGCGGCCGTCTCCATCGCGGTAACGCTGGGTGAGCAGGTTCTCCAGCAACGTCTTCACGACCCCGGCCTCCTCGTGGCTGTACTGGCCGCAGGCGTCGTGCGTCACTGGCACGAAACGCAGGCCGGTCGGCTGCAGGGCGGGGTCGGCGGTCGCGTTCAGCAGCAGGCGCTGCGCATGGGTGGTGGCGTGGGAGGCGAGGCGCCCGTCGTAGACGGCTTCCGAGATGAACCCGCACAGGTCGGGCTGCATCCGGTAGGTGTCCTTCAGGAAGATGCCGCGCTCGGGGGCGATGGTGGCGACGCCGTCGAGCAGGTATTCCAGCGAGGAATCGCCGGAGCGTCCGGGATGCACGCCCTGGGTGGGCTGGCCGAGCTGCATCTGGTCGCCGAGCAGCACGAGGTTGCGCGCGCAGGTGGCCATCGCGACGAGGTTGGCCAGCGCCACTTGGCCGGCCTCGTCGACAAACAGGTAGTCGAGGCTCTGGTCCAGGCCGGGGTCGGCGAACAGCCAGGCGGTGCCAGCCACGAGCTGGTAGCCGGCGCCGACGATGTCGTCGTTGTCGCTTACGCTTGAAATGTTCGCGCTCTGGAACTCACTGCCGGGGTTGCGCCCGCTCGCCTTCTTCGCGCCGCGGAAGGCCTGCCCTCTCGCGGCCGCGACCTTCTCGACCGCGCTCAGAAGGTTGTCGATCGCCTTGTGGCTGTTGGAGGAGACGCCCACGCTGTAGCCGCGCGCGAGCAGATCGGCGATGACGTGGGATCCGGTGTAGGTCTTGCCGGACCCAGGCGGGCCCTGGACGAAGACGGCACTACGGTCCATGCGCGAGACGGCGTCGATGATCTGAGGCAGGGCCTCGCGCCGGGCGTCGACGATCGGTTCGCCATCGGCGTGGCCGGTGATGCGAGGCGCTCGACGGTGCAGGATCGCTTCGATGGCGGGATAGCGGCCATTGTCGGCCTGCACGGATGCCGCGAAGCGGACGATGGCTGCTTCGAGCGCTTTGGTCGAGATCGGGCCCGCCGGGCCGAGCGCGATCCGGTCGGGGAGGGCGCCGCGCTTGGCCAGATGCCGGAAGCGGACGCGTCTTTCGGCCTCGTCGATCACGAGCGAATTGGCCGGATCCCGGTTGAATGTGACGAGTGCGTTGTCCCCGGTCTTGAGCTTGGTGTCCTGCGGCGGATATGTGTACGTCCAGACGATGGACTTGTTGTCTCTCAAGGGTGGGTGCTCGGGATCGAACTGCAGCCCGCCCAGGCACTCGACGTCCTCGATCAGCGTCTCGTCGTCCCAGGTCTGCCGATCGAACATCGCCCACCACGCCGGCTTGTCGGCGCGCCGGTGAAAGTCGAGCAGCTGCGCGGTCAGCTCGCGGCGGTGGTCGAGCTCGGTCCAAGTGGCCGGATCGGCGGGCAGCAGAGCCTCCAGCGCGACGCGTGCCGCGTCGATGGCGACGCGGTGCGGCGACGGCGGCTCGGGCGCTGCGGCGGCTGCCGCCGCCGCGGCATCGCCTGTATGCCAGGCCATCCCTTCCGGCCGCAGCCCGAGCAGCCACCGATGCAGGTCCTGCGTGGACACCACGTCCTCGCGGTTGTACGCCTCGATGTCGTCCAGCAGCTTCTGCTCGCCGGTCTCGCGCCAGCGCTCGAACCACACGATGCTCGCGCCGCCGTCCTTGACGTCGCCGTCGCGCGCGTCGCGGTAGAAGCGCTCGACGTTCTTGATGGAATAGGCGGGCTCGGAGATGCGCAGCGACTCGCGCACCACCGTGTAGAGATCCACCAGCCGGTGGTCGCGCAGCAGCTGGTCGACCTCGGTCTCGCGGGTGCCGTGCGCGCACATCAGGCGCTTGAGCGCGGTCGCCTCGTAGGACGCGTAGTGGTAGACATGGGCGCCCGGATGCAGCAGCACACGCTCGGTGACGAAGTCCATGAAAGCCTCGAAGGCCCGGCGCTCCTCGCGGCGATCGGTGGCCCAGAACGCACGGAACCCCTCTTCGGTGGGCCGGCTCTCGTCGACCCCGATGCCCCACACGCCGAACAGGTACTCGAGCCCGCCCTCGTCGAGGGGATCGCCCTCCATGTCGAAGAACAGGTCGCCAGGGTCGGGCGCCGGCAGGCGGGCGAATCCGCGTTGGCCGTCGGGGTCGGCGGGCAGCTGCTCGAGATGACGCTCGCCGTCGCGCCGCGCGCGCAGCTGCAACATGGCCTGGGGCCTCAGCCTGGCGAGGGTGTCGGGCTGGATCCGCGGCACTTTCGTGGTTTCGGGCAGCTCGGCGAGCGTGGCCAGCGTGTTCACGCCCGCGTCCTGCAGGCGGCGGATCTGCAGCGTGGTGATGCGTGCGACCTGGGACAGGTGATCGTCCGCCACGCGCTGCGCGTCGCATCGGTCGCGCCATCGGCACTGGGCGCAGGCCTCGCACGGGTCGGGGTAGGTGGCGGCCAGTCGCGTGGCCACGCGGTCGAGGTAGCGCCCCAGCTGTCGATCGACGTAGCGCGCGTAGTCCGCGCAGCGGAAGGCGCGCTCCACGCCGTTGCCGAGCACGACGTGCATCAGCGCGGGTTCCGCAGCCTGCGCGCGGCCGAGCAGCCGGGAGTAGAACGCGAGCTGCACCAGGAACTTGGCGCGCTCGCGGCGGGCGAGCTTGGTGTCGAGGACCTCGTAGCGCCAGTCGCCAAATCGCGACCGTCCCGGCACGCGCCGCAGGAAGTCGGCGTGCCCGATCAGGTCGCCGTCGAGCAGGGTCGCCTGGAACACGATGTCGACGCCGGCCCGCATCGCCTCCAGGGTGGCCGCTGCGCGCAGCGCGTTGCCGCGGCCGGCCTCGGTGATGTCGACGACACGTGCGTGCCGCGCGCGAAGGGTCTGCAGGAATCGTGTCTCGTGCTCGACGCCCTTGCGCTGGATCAGCTGCGCGTGCTCGTCGTCCTGCGCCTTGGGCTGGGGGTCGTCCAGGTCCTGGAGGTCCAGCGTCGTCCTGTGCCCGCATTCCAGGAAGTGGACCAGGTCGCTGGCCGAATGGAGGATGCGGTCGTCGAGGCGCTGCAAGGGAAGGCCGTTGCGAAGAAGGGCGGGGAACGGACGATCCTAGGCCGGCAAGCTCGGCAGTCCCTCATCACTTCGGGCTATTGGCCATGGACGAACGACCGGTGGCGCATCGGCGGCGCCGCGCCCTCTCGGGCGGGCTCGCGCGGTTGGAAGATAGCGCACGACATCCCAAAAAAGCGCCCCTCAACTCGAAACCGCCGCACGCAACGATTATGCTTCAGCGCAACTCAATCACTTCCCACGCCCACCAACGGAGAACCGAGACACCATGCCTGGCTTTGCTCGCATCACCCACGTCGTCGCGCTGGCCGCGCTGCTCGCTCTGGCGATCGGCAACGCCTCGGCACAGGTCGCCGCACCCGATCGCGCGAGCTGCACGCAGTCCTACAAGCCGGAGTCGGGTCAGGAGGGCAAGGATGTCGTCTGGGTGCCCACGCCGGATGAAGTGGTGCAGCGCATGCTGCAGGTCGCCATGGTCACGCCCAAGGACATCGTCTATGACCTGGGCGCGGGCGACGGCAAGATCGCCATCGCGGCCGGGAAGCTGGGCGCCACCTCGATCGGCATCGAGTTCAACCCGGACATGGCCAGGCTCGCACAGTGTTTTGTGCGGGCAGAGAAGCTGACGGACAGGACACGCATCGTGCAGGGCGATGTCTTTGAATCCGACTTCCGCGAGGCCACGGTGGTGACGCTGTACCTGCTGCCCGAGCTCAACCTCAGGCTCCTGCCCAAGCTCCTGAAGGATCTGAAGCCGGGGACCCGCATCGTGTCGCACGCGTTCACCATGGGAAGCTGGAAGCCCGAGCAGACGCTGGACGTGGCGGGTCGTTCGGTCTACTACTGGGTCATTCCCGCCCCCGGCACGCCGTCGTATGCGGCGGCACTGGCGGCAAGTCGGTAGGCGCTATCGGTGCGGCAGCGGGCAGCCGAGCGCATCACGCACACCGAGGGCGCCAGCGGATCGCAGCTGCCGCGCTTCGAGTCCCCGTTCGCGAATCATGCCTCGGCGACCGCTGCGATGGACACCTTCAGGCCGGGGATCCGGACGGGCAGTTTCGCGCCCTGGCGGGCGGGCGGGTCGACGGGGAACCACCTCAACCACTCCTCGTTCATTCCCGCGAATTCGTCCTCATCGGCCATCACGACCGTGGCGCTGACGATCTTGTCCATGCAACTGCCCGCTGCTTCAAGGATCGCCTGGATGTTGGTCAGGCACTGGCGGGTCTGCTCCTGGATGGTCGTGCCCTGGATGGCGCCCGTGGCCGCGTCGGTGGGCGCCGTGCCGGAGACGAAGACGAGGCCGGCGGCCTTGACTGCCTGGCTGTAGGTCGCGGGAGGCTTGGCTGCCCGCGGGGTGTAGACGATCTGACGTGCCATGTGTGTTCCTCCGTAAGTCAAGACGAGGGCGGCCGGATCGGCCCCCGATGGGAGCGCTGTTTCGCCGACCATTAGAACGACAGAACCAGCCCCTCGCAAGGCGCCGCGTCGGCAGCAGCCGGATGCGACCAGGCAGCCAAGATGGCGGCCGCACCCGCCTCGCGCCGGACCGTGATTTCAGCCCGCCGCGATCGCTCGACGGGCAGGGTGGCGGCGCAGGAAGCCGTCGATGGCTTCGTCGACCTGCGCCGCATGCGTGACCGGCCCCATGTGGCCCAGGCCCCGAAAGGTCAGGGTCTCGACCCGCGGCAGCGTCCGCGCCAGAAGCCTGGCCACCGCGCGCGCCGAGGGGGTGGTCTCGCTGCCCTGCATCAGCAGCACCGGCATCTCGAGCGCCCGAAGTGCCGCCAGCGGCGTGGTGTCGCCAAACAGCGCCTCGCCCCAGCCCTGCACGTTGACGATGGCGGCCTCGACCGCGTTGCGCTGTGCATCGGGCTTGGCTAAGAAGGCGCCTGCGCCCATCCAGTAGTCGATGAAGCCTTCCGCAGCCGCGCTCCGGTCACCGCGGGCGAGCGCAGCCGACGCCAGCGCCACCGTGCGGCGAATGCCGTCGGCCTCGTTGGGCGCCGGCGACGCGGCATCGACCAGCGCAAAGAGCGTGGGCTCGTACAGCACCAGCGCATGCACCCGCTCGGGCTGCCGCAGGGCAGCGAGCAGCGCCACCGCGCCGCCGTACGAGTGGCCGACCAGCGCGAGCGGCGCGCCCGCGCGGGCCAGGACGGGTTCGAGCGACGCCACCTCGTCGCTCAGCGTCAGCGCACGGTCGCTCGGCCAGGCCGGCCCGCGGCCAGCGCCGTGGGTATCGGGTGCGAGCACGCGGTGGCGCGGGGCCAGCCGGTCCATCAGCGGGCGCCACTGAGAGGAGCTGCTGGCGTTGCAGTGGATGCAGACCACGCCGGGCCCCATACCGGCCTCGCGGTGGAACGGCATGGGCGGTGAGGTGTCGGTCACTGCAGCGGCCATGGCATTCAGCGCCGCGTCACGATGACTTCGAGGTACTCGCTGGGCACCACCAGCGAGGCCGCGCCCGCACGGTTCATGCGCATCAGCAGGGCGGTCAGATCGCTCTCCAGGGCTTGCGCGCCGTCGGCCGGCAGTGACGCGAAGGCCTTGTGGATCGGCCCGTACCAGGTGCGAAAGACATCGATGAAGTGCGCAGGCGAGCGGTAGCGGAAGTTGAAGTGGCGCGGCGTCACCGAGATCGCGCTGGCCGCCTCGCCAAACAGCGCATGCAGGGTCGCCTCGACGCCCCAGCGCGAGGGCGGCTGCACGCCGGCCGGCGGCGGCACGTGGCGACCCAGGGTCTTGAAGACCTGCCCGATGAAGCCCTCCGGCGTCCAATTGGCCAGGCCGATGCGGCCGCCCGGGCGGCACACCCGCGCCAGCTCGGCGGCGGCACGTCCCTGGTCGGGCGAGAACATCACGCCGAAGGTCGACAGCACGGCGTCGTAGCTGCCATCGTGAAAGGGCAACGCCTCGGCGTCGGCGACCTGGAAGGTCGCCTTCAGGCCCTCGGCACGGGCACGCTCGGCGCCTCGCTCTAGGAGGCTGGCGACATAGTCGGTGGAGGTGACGAGGCAGCCGCGCCGGGCGGCGGCCAGCGTCGCGTTGCCGTTGCCGGCAGCCACGTCGAGCACGCGCTCGTCGGTACGCAGGTCGCACGCCTCGGCGAGTTGCTCGCCCACGATCTGCAGCGTGGTGCCGATGACGGCGTAGTCTCCGCTCCCCCAGGCAAGTTGCTGGCGGCCTTTCAGTGCGACGAGGTCCAAGTGAGTGTCCATGGGCGATCTCCAGCCTGGTCGGTTTGGGCGCACGCGAATCGCACGCCGACTTGGCGAACCTTGCGCCGGGAGATTGCTGAAGGTCCTTCAAGAACCTGATAACGTTCCTAAAATTTCCTAATCATTCATTGACGGCAATCCTCGAGGAAAGCCCTTGCAGAACGCCTTGCGATTCGGCCGCTTCGAGATCAGGCCTGCAGAACGGCTGCTGCTGGACGACGGAGTGCCGGCCGAGTTGGGCGCGCGTGCGTTCGACCTGCTGCTGTGCCTGATCGCGCATCGCGACCGCGTGGTCACCAAGGACGAGGCGCTGCTGTCGGCATGGTCGGGACGAGTCGTGGAGGAGAACAACCTGTCGGTGCAGGTGTCGAGCCTGCGCAAGGTGATCGGCTCCAAGGCGATCGCCACCATCCCCGGCAGGGGCTATCGGTTCGTGCTGCCGGTCACCGAGTCCGCCGCCCTGCCGCTCTTCGAACCCCGCGTGTCTGGCCCAGGCATCGCCGACCCGCGCGCGATCGACGGCCGCAATGACGCCGCTGCAGTGGCACCTCGCCGCGGCTCTGTCTCGGTCATGCCCTTCGTGGACCACGCCACATCGGCCCGTGTCCACGGCGGGGTCGCTGACGCGCTCGCGTACGACGTAATCAGCCGGCTCGCCAGGCTGCGAAGCCTCTTCGTCATCGCGCAGGGGACCGTGTTCGCACTGCATGAGCGTGGCATTGGCCCTCAGGAAGCGGGCCGGATCCTCAACGTCGACTATGTGGTCAGCGGATCCGTTCGGACGCACGGCAACCGCCGCACCATATCCGTCGAGTTGGCCGAAACGCGCAGCGCGCGGATCGTCTGGGTCGAGACCTTCGATCACGCGCTGGACAACGCGTTCGTCGTCTTCGACGAGATCTGCAACCAGATCGTTGCCTCGATCGCATCGGAAATCGAGACCAACGAGCGCAACCGCGCCCTGCTCAAGCCGCCGAGTTCGCTTGACGCGTGGGAGGCGCACCACCGTGGCCTATGGCACATGTACCGGTACCGCAAAGCCGACAACGACAAGGCCCGTCATTTCTTCCAAGCCGCCCTGCGTCTCGATCCGGCTTTTTCGCGCGCCTGGGCGGGTCTGTCTTTCACGCATTTCCAGTCCGCCTTCCAGAACTGGGGGCCACGCGGGCAGGAAATCGACCTGGCCTACGACGCTGCCGCGCAAGGGCTCATGGCCGACGAACGCGATCCTGCGGTGCACTGGGCGATGGGACGGGCGCTTTGGCTGCTCGAGCGCCCCGACGAGTCCTTGGTCGAGATGGGGCAGTCCATCGAACTCAGCCCTAACTTCGCCCTGGGCCACTACAACCTCTCCTTCGTGCATTCGATTGTTGGCGATGCACGAGCCGCCATCGCTTTCTCGGATCGCTCGCGTCACTTGAGCCCTTATGACCCGATGCTCTTCGGTATGCTCGCCACACGCGCCATGGCGCTGGTGCGGCTCGGTCAGATCGAGGAAGCTGCCGACTGGGCCGTGAAGGCGGCAGCCAGGCCGAACGCATTTCCGCATATCCAGGCGATCGCGGCCTTTTCCTTGGCGCTGGCAGGCTCGCTCGACCAGGCACGTACCCATGCAGCTGCCGCTCGGAAGATGTCTCCGCGATACAGCGTCGCGGAGTTCCTGACCACGTTCCCCTTCGAGCCCGAAGGAGAAGCGCTGTTCCGCCGTGGCGCGCAGCTCATCGGGATGACCTGACTGACAGGTTCTTGCAGACCAATGCATCGCGAACCCGAACCTCAAGGCCGCACCTCGGGCGGCCTTCCCATGACCATGACGCGCAAGCCCCCGGCCATACGCCACCGCATCGCGGCAACCATGTTCGCCTGTGCGGCGCTCGCCGCGGCGGCCGTGCCCGCCATCGTCCGCGCGCAACAGCCCACCGAGCCGCCGCTCGACACCGCCCTGCGCGAGCGGGTGATCTCTGTCACTAAGCCCGGCATCTGGGCGGCCACGCTGCAGGTGACACTGTTCTCGCCGCCCGGCGACGGCCCGTTCCCGGTCGCGGTGATCAACCACGGCAAGGCCCCGGGCGACCCGAGGTGGCAGGCACGTGCGCGGTACACCGTGGCGACGCGGGCCCTCGTCGAGCGCGGCTTCCTCGTCGTGCTGCCCATGCGCCAGGGCTTCTCCAAGTCGACCGGCACCTACATGGGCGTGGGCTGCAACGTGGAGAGCAACGGCCGCACGCAGGCCGAGGACGTTGCCGCGGTGCTCGATCATGTTGCGACCCTGCCCGAGGCCGACACTGCCCGCACGATCGTGCTCGGCCAGTCGCATGGCGGGCTGACGACGCTGGCGTTCGGCGCGCTGGACCGGCCCGGCGTGCTCGGCCTGGTGAACTTCGCGGGCGGGCTGCGCAACAGCGACTGCGTCGCCTGGGAGGGCGGGCTCGCGCGCGCCTTCGCCGCCTACGGGCGCGAGACCCGCGTGCCCTCGCTCTGGTTCTACGGCGACAACGACAGCTACTGGAGCCGGCCGACCTGGGAGGCGATGCACGCCGCCTACGTCGGCGCGGGCGGCCGCGCCTCGATGGTTGCCTTCGGCACCTTCGCGCCGGGCGACGCGCACGGCATGTTCAGCAGCCGCGCGGGCCTGCCGATCTGGCTGCCGGAGTTCGAGCGGTTCGCGGCGGGGCTCGGCCTGCCGTCGGCGAAGAAGGCCGCCGGAGCCGTGAAGTAGCGCCCGCGCGAGGCGAGCCGCGCGACCTGCATCGCACGGCGCGTCAGTCCTTGCGGATGACGCCGCCTGCCCCGAAGCCGCCAGTCGATCAGTTGCTGCGAACGACGTTGGGCGGCGTCCAGGACCCATTGATGATCGACGGGTCCGCCCAGTAGGCGCGGATATAGAGCGAGAACTCTCCCTCGGGTGCCGGCACCCAGTTGGACTCCTTGTCCTGGCCGGGTGACTTGGCTCCGAAATACAGGGTCAACGAACCATCCGGGTTGTACTTCATGAACGATTTGCTCTTGGTGCCGAGCGAATAGCGCTTGAGCGCGTTGGGATGGAACACATGCTTGTCGTTGTAGACCGTCAATGACCAGAACCCCTTCACCGGCGGTTCCTGCCCTTTGGCGAAGGTGACGCTGTAGCTGTACTTGCCCTCGAGCTGACGGCCCTCGCTGTCGTAGTCGCGATAGATGTACTTAGTCTCGATCGGCCGGTTGTCGTACATGTTCGACTTCGCGGTCGCCGTCCGATTCAGATAGTCGTTACCCCATTGCGCGTTGTTGACCGGTGAGTTCCAGCCATTGCCCGCAGATCGCCCGTTCTGGTCCCAACGGAAGAAGGGTGCGATCGTGTCCTTGTCGGCAGCCACGAACGACTCGATCAGCGCGGCCTTGATGGCCGGGTCCTTCTCGGCGGCCGCCCACACTGACGCAATCCAGGCATAGAGCGACTCCTCGCCCGGCATAGGCGGCACGAGCTTCATCACACCGGGCAGCTGTTCATAGAACTTCTCGGGTACGACCCATTTGGTTTCGCCGACTGCGCCGGGGGGCGTGGGCCACTTCGGCAGCTTGCTCCAATCGGTGGTCTTCATCTTTCCGTTGAACTGGCTCAGGGGGTAGAACATCACCTGATTGATCAGCGGCTGGACGGCCTTGGTCTCGTCTGCGCTGTCTCCCTTGAAGATGCGCGGGATCGAGAACGCGAGTTCGGTGGACGACCGCACGACCGCCGTGATGCCCGCAGGCTTGGTGCCCTTCCAGTTGGGACCGACCATCATGTAGAAGCCGGGCTTGGTGCCGTAGGGTTTGCCGATCTGGGCGAACTGGTCGGTTCGTGCGTCGTAGAGCGCATAGACCCAGAAACGGTCGCCGAAGTTCGGCACCTGAAAGACCACCGGCTCCTTGTCGAGTGCGTAATAGCCCGCGCCGTAGACCACGTCCTGGTTCGGGCAGGTCACGAAGGTCTGCGCAGGATCGACATAGTCGGTCAGCATGGCCGACTGATTGATCGGCGCCATCGGCACCACACCGCCGTTCAGGCCGGCGACATTGCCGTTCTGGCCAGACAGGTAGGCGAATCCGGCTCGACGGTTGTGCGAGTTGACCAGCGCATAACCCCAGACATAAGCCATCCTGCCAACCGTCTGCACATAGGCTTTGCTCATCGCCGTGCCAGCAGGCGGTGCGGGCACATCGGCAGCGGTCTTTGGCAGTGGGACCTGCTGCGCATGGACGCTTGCAAGTGGCGTCAGCGTCAGGATCAGCATTGACAGCAGGTGTTTGGCGGTCATGGTCATTCTCATGGGTCGCAAAGTTGGAAAGAAGTGCTTCAACGATGCCGGCAGTCCCGGAGCAGCGGAACGATCGCCTTCCATGGCGCCTCGGAGGGTCGAATACCCGCAGCGGGCGACCGCGCCTGCCGACATCGGGCCGAAGTGTGCTCGGCGGGTGTCTATGGCACAAGTCCATATTGCCTATGGGTTCCATGCGATTTGGGCATAATTTAGCCTGTCCGGGTCCGGGGAGCGCTTCGTGGTGTCGGTCGACCTTCGTCTGCTTCGCCACGCGCAGGCGCTGGCGGAGCACGGCAGCTTCAGCCGCGCCGCGGAGGCGCTCGGCATCGCGCAGCCCTCGCTGAGCCGCGGCATCAAGGAACTCGAGGAGCGAGTCGGGTTGCGCCTGTTCAATCGCAGCCGCTCCGGTCACGAGCCGACCGATTTCGGACGCGTGTTCCTGCAGCATGCGGGCCACGTGCTGGCGGAGGTCGGCGATCTCGAGCGCGAGGTGGCGCTCGCCAAGGGGCTCGCGACCGGAGAGCTCTCGGTGGGGCTGGGCCCCTACGCGGCCGAGGTGCTCGGCCCGGTCTGCGCCGCGCGATTTGCCGCCGCGCATCCGGGCGTTCGGGTGCGTACCCTGCTGAACGACCCGGCGGTGGTGGCCCGCTCGCTTCGCGCGCGGACGCTCGATCTCGCCATCGCCGAGGCCAGTGTGATGGAGGGCGATGACGACTTCGCAGTCATCGCCGAGCTCACGCCCCTTGCCGGGTATGTCGTCGTGCGTGCCGGGCATCCGCTGGCAGGCAGGACGGCACTCAAGTTCGCTGAAGTGCTTGACTATCCATTCGCCCAGGTGGTGATGCTGCCGCCGCGCGTGCTGAAGCCGATCCTCGCCGCGCGGCGCCCGCCTTCGCTCCACGGCGGGGCCTCACCGCCTCCTTTCCCGGCGATCGAATGTCCGACGATTCAGTTTGCGAAAAGCATCGTGGCGGACCCGAACGCGAATGCATTCACGTTCGCGTCATTGGGGATGGTGCGGGCAGAACTCGAACGTGGACAGATCGTGCCCCTGCTCGAGGCGCAGTGGATACGCGTCGAATGGAACATCGTCCGTTTGCGCAAACGAACGGTGTCGCCCGCCATGGACGCGTTCGTGAAACTAGTCCAGCGAGCGCATGCCGAAGTGCTGCGCGAGGAGGCGTTGTTGCGGGAGCGCTGGTTTGCCTCGGCAGATGGGCCTTCGCAGGCGAGGCATGCAACACAGCAGACCAGGCCGGGGATAGCCGGCCATGCACACGTCGCAGACAAGAAGCGGTAGCACTTCGAATGCGTCTTGCCCGAGGTGGGCCAACGTTGGACATGCTGCCCCGCGTCGACGAAACTGCGGCATAGGGACGAATCTCGCCCGACGGCACCCGCAGCGCCGCGTCGCTGCTGACAGGACACCTACCCGCCCTTCACTGGCGCAGAGGCCACCCGAGGATGAGCATCGAGCAAGGGACCGCCCAGGAAGTCCGCTTCGCCCGGGTTTCTTCCGGGGCACGCATCGCCTGGGCCCGCAGTGGCCGCCCGGACGCTCCGACGTTGGTCCGGGTCGCGCACTGGCTCACGAATGTCGACTACGACCTGCGCTCCCCACTGTGGCGCCCGTGGGTCGAGCGGCTAAGCCGGTCGTTCCGGCTCGTGCGCTACGACGAGCGCGGCTGCGGCCTGTCGGGTACGGACGACCAGCCCGCGGAACTCGAATCGTGGGTGGAGGAGCTCGAGGCCGTGATCGAAGCAAACGGCGAGCCGCGGGTCGCCCTGCTCGGCGTGAGCGGGGCGGCGCCGACGGCCATCGCATATGCGGTCCGTCACCCCGAGCGCGTCTCGCACCTGGTGCTTCTGGGTGGCTACCTGAACGGCGCGCTGCAACGGTGCTCGACGGACGAGGAGCGCGCGTACCTCGAAGCGCAGTGGCGACTCGTGGAAGTTGGATGGAGCCGCGACGATCCGGCTGTCCGGGAGTTCTTCAGCAGCCGCTTCATACCGGACAGCCCGCCCGAAGTGCGCGCAGGCATGAACGAGCATCAGCGCCACAGCTGTGACGGGCAGCGCGCTGCCGCGATACTGAGGGGCCGCGCGTTGCTCGATGTGCGCGCGCTCGCACCGCGTGTGAAGGTACCGACCCTCGTTCTGCACTGCGAGGGCGACCGTGCCTGTCCCGTCGCTCTTGGCCATGACATCGCCGCTGCAATCCCAGGCGCTCGCTTCGAGTCGCTGCCCTCGGCCAACCACGTGCCGCTAGGGCACGAGCCGGCGTTCGCCCGCTTCTGCGACGCCACCGTCGACTTCGTCGCCGGCGCGGGGCGCATCCCGCGGCTTACCCCGCGCGAACGCGAGCTCGCCGCGCTGGTCGCACGGGGCCTGGACAACGCGCAGATCGCCGCACGGCTGGGCGTGGCGGACAAGACGGTGCGCAACGCGCTCTCCGCGCTTTACGCGAAGCTCGGGGTCGACGGCCGCGCCCGCGCGGTCGCCCTGTCCCGGGACCTGGGCCTCTGACGGCCGCCGGGTCGGGACGCCCGTCCCGTGGCCGGGCGCGCACACCGATGCTGTAATGGCCCGTATGGCGCGTCTTGGAAGACGGCCGCGGGAGGAGGCGACGTGTTCCTGGACATCGACCGCAATCGTGTCTTCACCCTCGCGTTCGGCGCGGGGCCGCGTACCCTGCTCGCCCATGGTGGCTGGGTCAGCAACGTCGAGGACTGGATCGCGACCCTCGCGCCGCTCAGCGCCCGTTGGCGCACCGTGGTCTACGACCACCGGGGCGCGGGCCTGACTCGCGTGCCCGTCGAGTGCATCTCGCCCGAGGCGCTGGTCGAGGACGTGTTCCGCGTGATGGACGCGACCGGCATCGAGCGCTGCGTACTTGCCGGCTTCTCGCGCGGCACCGTGACCGCGATGCGGGCCGTTCTCGCCCGGCCCGAGCGCTTCGACGGGCTGGTGCTGATGAATGGCTGCGGCGAGGTGCGCTCGCCCGAGCTGCCCGTAGTCCCGCGGGTACCGCCGTCGCAATGGCCGGGCGATACCCACGCGGAGCGGCTGCGATGGTTCGTCGAGCGCTGCACGCCAGAGCCCGACTCCGAGCACATCCGACGCTGGGGCGAGTACATCCTGGCGCGGGCCACGCCCGAGGCGGCCGACCGGCTCTTCATGATGGAAGCAGCGCAGCCTGTCGACTGGGCAGGCGCGTTGCCCCGGTTACGCGTGCCGACGCTGATCGTGCACGGAGACCTCGACCCCTTCTACAAGACAGAGCACATGCGCTACACGGCCTCCTTGATACCGGACAGCGAGCTCGTCGTCATGCAGGGCTCGGGCCATCTTCCGGCGATGGCGCGACCGCTCGAGGTCGCGGCGCACATCGAGCGCTTCTTCGCCGAACGTAGCGTCTGAGCGGGCGGGTGGTCGGCGCGGCACTCTAATTGTGGGCGCACGCGCCTTCGAGGGCCATCCGTACGACGGGCACACGCTCGCCGAGCAGATCGAGCAGACGACGATCCTGATGCAGGATACCGGAGCGAAGCCGAGAACGGCGTGGGTCGATCTGGGCTACCGCGGCGTGGAGGCCGACAACCGCGAGACCGAGATCAAGCACCGCGGCAAGAAGACGCGGCGCACCGTGCTCGAGCTCAGGACGCTCAAGCGCCGCCAGGCGATCGAGCCGGTGATCGGGCATCTGAAGAGCGATCACCGGATGGGACGCTGCCACTTATTCGAGCTTCGACTCACCCTGCCGCGGCTCGGTCATCGCGGTAAACGTGCCTCGTACCCGATCACAGCCTGATGCCTGAAGCCTGTTGTTCATGATGTCGAGGACAGCAGGTCGTGGCGCGCGGCGATGAAGGCGCTGGAGGTCTCCTCGTTCAAGGGATGGACGCCTTCGTGCACCCGCAGTCGTCCGCCCACCCACACTTCGCGCACGGCGCTGCGACGATGGCTGGCAAAGACGTGGGCCGACAGCATGGCCTGGGGTGTCGGCAACTGGCGCAGCAGTGGGTGTTGTGCATCGAGCACGATGCAATCTGCCTGCTGACCAACCGCTAGGCCAGCGATGGCCCGGCCGCTGGCCTGGGCTCCGCCCAGCACGGCATCCAGCGTCATGGCGGTCGCCACATCGCGCTCGCCGTCCCGCGCAAGCACGTTGCGCTGGCGGGTGGCGAGCCGCTGGCTGTATTCAAGCAGCATCAGCTCTTCCGCCGCATTGACGCAGGCGTGGCTGTCGGAACCGATGCCCCAGCGCCCGCCGGGGCTGCGCCACGCCGCCATGTCGAAGATGCCGTCACCCAGGTTGGCCTCTGTGCTGGGGCAGATGCCTGCAACTGCACCGCTGCGCGCCGCACGCTGCGACTCGTCGGCCGTCATGTGCGTGGCATGCACCAGGCACCAGCAACCCGGCGTTGGCTGCGGACTACATGCAACTCGATTTCAGCAAGATGATGGTGGTCAGCCTTGCCTCGTGCTGCGTCGCAAAACGCGGTCACGCGGGCAGGTGGCATCGGTGGCGATGCTGTGGCATCCCGCCAATCGCTTTCAGTTCACGGGCGGGTTCTGAGCCTGAACGTGGTGATCTTGTTGTTCCAAGGAACGGAAGTCGCCACGAGATACCCCGAACCCTGAGGCGGATGGGGTAGTCGCTCTGGCCGCCGACCGCGGCTGAGGAGTCTGCTTTGGAAAAGAGTCGCAGGCTCGATTCTGTCTGCTATTGGGCTGAAGCCGATCTCCGCCGCGCCGATTTGACCGACTGCTGCCGGCCACGAGCCGACCTTGATGAATGGCTTCTTCAGCACGGGCCGACGCGCATGCCGCACCGCTTTGCGCCCATGGTCGTCAATGGCTAAAATGGCCAAACATCCTGGGAGACCACCATGCGCGTCACCGCCACAGAAGCCAAGAACCGCTTTGGCAGCCTCTGCGTCCAAGCCAAGCGCGGCCCTGTGTTCGTGGAAAAAGCCGGCCAACTCGACACCGTGATCCTCTCGGCCGAGCAATACCAGGCCCTGAAGGCCAACCACGACAAGGCGAGCCGAGCCGCGCGCAAGAAGGCGTTCGAAGCCGAGTACGGTGATTGGATCGCCGTCCAGAACGCTCGTTTCGAGACGCACGGCATTCCTGGCGCCGACCTGCGCCCGTGGTGAGCGGCCGATGGCCCAGTACGACGTCTTCACCAACCCCAGCGGCAGCGCGGCCGAGGGCATCCCCTACGTGGTGGTGGTCCAGAGCGATCTGCTGGATGCCTTGGCCACGCGGCTGACCATGCCGCTGGCTGTGCTCGATGTCGCGACCAAGGTGCCGACGGCGCTATGTCCGGTCATCATGGTGAAGGGCCAGCGGCTACATGCGCTGGCGCACTACGCCGCACCTTTGCCCGCGAAGGCCTTGCGGCGACCGGTGCAGAACGTGGCTTCGCAAGCCAGCGCGCTGGTTTCGGCCTTGGACGCGGTGTTGTCGGGAATCTAGTTCGTACCGATCGGGACGGCCGCTTCGCCGCGCCGAGACCGGTGCTGCCTGTTCAAGGAGAACGACGGCCTCGTGACGACCCCGGGCGATACCGTGGGCAAACGCCAGCCCAACATCCCGAAGAGGCGTGTGACCGTGGTGGCCAACTACCGCTTCATCGAAGCCTTAGGCACCAGCATCGGTGTGCGGCACAGCGGCCAGCAGTACCACACGCTGAGCAATGTGGATGTCAACGGCTACACCTCTGGAATCTCCACCTGTGCGCGCATCGAACCTACCGATCTGATCGCTGGCGCCGCCTTTCCGGCGGTCGCCGCTCGCTCGGACCGATGAGCCACATGGCCGGCGGGTGACCGAGGAGGTTCCTGTGGTTCAAGGTGCTGCAGACCTGCGATAAGTCCTCGGACTTCAACCGGGCCTGGTTGATCCACGCCTGCAAGGCGTCCCGGGTGTCGTGGGTGATCTCGAACTGCACTGGGCGCTGGGTCTTGTGCTGCATGACGATGGCGCGGCTAGCCAACTGATCGCCGTGACACGCTCCTTCCTTGCACGCGCCAGCGACGGCGTCGAGCGATCTGCCCGTGAAGACAGCGGACTCTCGCCGCAGGAAATGCTGCGGCAGATGGATGTCCGGCTCGAGGCGGCGCGCCAGCGACTGGCGGCAGGTAAGCCGCGCGCGGGGCAGTGACCGTCTACCGCGTCGTCCTCGCGGACGAGGCTGTTGGCGACTTGCTCCGGATCGAGGATTTCACCATCGAACGTGAACCCGCCAGTGCGACGCCTGACCTCGACGTCGTGCGGCGCCTCAGAGACGCGGTCGACCGCGCACTCCGACTGCTGGAGTTCTCGCCGTACTTGTGTCGCAAGGCCGCTCGCGCCGTCAACGACAAGCAGCGCGAACTGATCATCCCCTTCGGAAGTGCCGGACTCATTGCCGCGTTTGAAGTCCGCGGCGAGGTTGTCCGCATCGGTGCCATTCGCCATCAGCTGGAGCAGGATTACAAGTGATCCTCAGCGGCAACTTCGGCTATTCGCCTGGCACATTGGGTTTGCAGCCGCGAGACGTTTGTCGGCCAAACGCTGCCACCGACGAAAGGCCGCTATCGCGCCACACGCATCGGTGTCGTCATGAGCACCACCCCCACGCTGCCAGCCGCAACGCGGACGCCTGAGGTGACATGGCCACGTGCGTGGTGAAGCTGCGCCGGGGTGTCTTGGGTCAGGCCGCCACGGGCGCTGGGCGCCGCACCGCGAAGAAGCACAACGCGGCGACAAAGCACAGCACGCCGGCGAGCAGGAAGGCGGGCTCGTACGTGCCGAGCATGTCCCGGCTGACGCCGGTTCCGAAGGCCATCACGCCTGCCGCGACATGGTGTGCCGCGAAGATCCATGCAAAGACTGCCGGCCCCATCTCGCGACCGAAGGTGACGACGGTGAGCCGCACCGACGGCGGTACCGTCGCGATGAAGTCAAGCCCGTAGATGACCGCGAAGATCGTGAGGCCCACCATCGTCGGCTGGACACTCACCAGCCACAACAGCGCAACTCCGCGCAGCGCGTAGTACCACGCCAGCAGCCAGCGGTTGTCGTAGCGGTCGGACAGCCAGCCCGAGCCGATCGTGCCGATCAGATCGCAGATGCCGATCACGGCCATCAACCAGGCTGCGGTGCCCAGCGGCACGCCCAGGTCACCGCAGAAGGGGACGAGGTGGGCCTGTGTGATGCCGAAGCTCGAGACGCCGCAGATCGCGAACGTCGCGGCCAGGATCCAGAACACGGGTCGCTTCGATCCGAGCGAGAGTGCTTGCGCGCTCAACGCCACGAAGTTGGCTGTCGGCGTGGGTGGGACGGGCGAGACGGCCGTCTCGCCCACGGCAGGCAAGTCCAGGTCCTGGGGACGGTCGCGTGCGAGCCACAGGAACAGGAGCCAGCTCACTGCGGTCCCGACGCTCGGGATCAGCATCGCGACACGCCAGCCCCAGCGCTCGGCCACCCAGGCTGCGAGCGGCATGAACACGAGGGTTCCCGTGGCCACTGCGCCGCCCAGCAAACCGAGCACGAGGCCCCGGTGGGCGACGAACCAGCGTGCTCCGACCACCGAGTTGAGCTGCATGGCGGTGAGCCCTGGCGCCAGACCGAGCAGGACGCCCATGCCGAGCCAGAGTTGCCACTTCTGGGTGGTCGCGACGGAGATCGCGAGGCCAACAAGCAGCAGCGTGCCCGAGATCGCCACCATCCGCCGCGGTCCGTAGCGCAGCATCAACCCGCCAGCCAGAGGTGCTGCAAGCCCGAACAGCGCCAGGCGAAGACCCTGCGGCGCCGACAGCTCGCCGATCGACCAGCCAAGGCCCTTCGCCATCGGCACGATCAGGACGCTCGGAACACCGAGCGCGGACGACGAGAACACGGCGTACACGAAAGTCAGGGCGGCCATCGCCCAGCCGTAGTGGATGCCGCGCGCGGCCAGGGCGCGAGCGAGCGGTGGGGCGGGTGCAGGTGCCGTGGACATCGAACTAAGCATACAGAAGGACGACACGACCCGCACTCAACGAGCCGCCGCGGCAACCACCTACGTCTTCTTCTCGTCCGCCCCGCTCTGCGGCCGGAGGGCTGCAATGGGTCGGCAGCACCAGTTCGCGGAAGATCGCAGCTGTCGTCAGGCTCCAGCCTCTTGGCGGCTTGCCCCTTCATCAACGGTGCTTGGAGGAGGACTACATCAAGCCCATCGGCGTCAGCATGCGCGGCGTGTCGGCTGATACGGCCCTGCGCCTGGAGCTACTTCGGCAGCGAGGCCAAGGGCTGGTTGAACCTTCAGGCAGCGTACGAGCTCCGAGTGGCCGAGATGCAGAATGGCAAAGCCATCGCCAAAGAGATTCAGCCGTTCGCGCTGGTCGCCTGAGCCACGCCAGCAGGTTCTCATCGAGCGCCTGCTGCCGGCCGGGAGCGGGCCGCCACCGACGATAGGCGACAGACCGCTACGACTGACTGGAACTCACCGCGTAAGCTCGGCCTGCTTTGCGTCGTGCAGCAAGTGATCCACCAGTAGGCGAGCGGCAGGCGGCAAGGCATCCAATCTCCGCACGCCAATCCGGAACTGCCTAGTGGCTCCGGGGTCCGTGATCGTGATGATCTTCAGGGGCGTCGTCTTTGCTTGCCGGTAGGCAACCCACTCCGGCATGACACCGACGCCGAGTCCGGTGCTCACCATGACACTCAGCGCATCGAGGCTGGTCACTTGTATTCGCAGGTTCAACGGACGCTGGGCGATCTGTGCCACGCGTGCCAGCTCGATGTTGATGGCACTACCCGTGTGGAGGCCGACGATGTCGAATACAAGCAACTCGTACATGGCCACCTGCTTGCGCCGGGCCAGTGGATGGTCTTTGGGGACAATCGCGACCAACCTGTCCGAGCGATAGGGAAATACTTCGAGATCCGGCCCCAGCACGATCGGCAGGTAGACCCCGACATCGGCGGCGTTCTCGGCGACTGACCGGGCCACCAGAGAACTGGTCTTCTCTTCCAGTTGCAGTTGCACCTCCGGGTGCTTGGTGATGAAGCTCTTGAGTGGCTGGGCCAGGAACTGGGTAATGGCTGACATGCTGGCGCAGACGCGAATCACTCCACGCACGCCGCTGGAGAAGTTCTCCATCTCGGACCAGACCTGGTCGAGTTCATGCAACGCGCCGCGCGCCAGCCGCAGCAGCGCAACCCCTGCCGCGGTAGGCTCGACGCCCTTGTTCGTCCGGGTCAACAGCGGTGTTCGCAGGACGGCTTCCAGCTCACTCAATCGTTTGCTGACCGCCGTCGACGAGACATGTTCAGCATCTGCGGCCGCGGCGATCGTGCCGGTTTCGGCAACCCTGATGAACAACCTTAGCGATACGGGGTCCAGGCGACTCATGTGCGGGGCGGTGCAAAGTAGAAGGAATCCGGGCGTTGCCATAACTTTTGGTTAGGGCGGGGTGCAGAAATTCTCCTTTGTTCAGTGCCGGCCGAACACCAGAATCCGCAACATGGTGGTCGAAAGCAACGCGCTCTGCTGCGGCCTACCTAATTTCGGAGACACCATGCAGACGCAAAGCGCCGCGCGAATCAAGATGTTCTGGCAGCCTGGATGCTCGTCGTGCTTGCGGACCAAGGAGTTCCTCTCCCGCAACGGCATCGAGTACGACTCCATCAACATCCACGATAGCCCTGAGGGGCTCGCGCAGCTGCGTGCCCTCGGTGCCCGCAGCGTGCCCGTGGTGGCCGTCGGTGCCAAGTACACCCTCTGCCAGTCCTTCGACGACGTGGTCCGCTTCCTCGGCCTCAACGTGCAGCTGGCCGACCCGCTATCGCCCGAGCAGCTCATGGCCAAGCTCGATTTGGTTCTCACCAGCGCAGCCCGCTACACGCTGCAATTCCCTGCCGACCGGTTGCGGCTTTTTTTCCGAAATCGAAATCGATCGGCGGCCGATACGGCCTTCCACGTGTTTCGCGTGGCCGAAATGGGCCTCCTCGCGGGCCAGCAGGTGGAGCTCAAGTTCGAGAGCTTCGACGACCTGCCACCCGCCGACTGGTCGGCAGCGCACATCGCCGACTGGGGCCTTCAGGTCAGGGACCGCATCCGGGCCTGGTGGGGGCAACTGGAAGATCGCAGCATGTTGTTCACTGTCCCGACTTACTACGGCCGGCATACGATGCACAACGTGATGGAACGCACCACTTGGCATGCCGCCCACCATACCCGCCAGCTGGTGCTGATGCTCAGTGACTATGGGATTGCGGCGCACCAACCATTGTCTCGAGAAGACCTGGATGGACTCCCGATACCGGAAAACGTCTGGGACAACTGAACAACGCGAGTGACACGCGTAGGAATTCAAGGAGACAACCACAATGCGATCCATCATTCGGCGTGCAGCTCTCGTAGCCGTGCTGCTGCAAGCGACTTTCTGCCTCGCCCAACCGAGTTTTCCGGAGCGCCCGATCCGGATCATCATGCCCTTCGCACCCGGGGGTGGGGGCGACCTGTCCGTCCGGGCCCTCCAGGAAAACCTCTCCAAGCAGCTGGGCGTTCCGATCGTGATCGACAATCGGCCCGGGGCTTCCGGATTCATTGGTGCGCAGGCGGTGGCCAACAGCGCACCTGATGGATACACGTTGTTGATGGGGTTCGACGGATCGCTGGCTATCGCGCCCCACATTCTCAAGCCGCCCTTCAAGCCACTGGAGGATCTGGCGCCCGTCACCAAGCTGGCAGATGCCCCTCTGATATTGTTGGCCCATCCCTCCGTCAAGGCCCAGAACCTGAAGGAACTGATTGAACTAAGTCATCGGGATCCGAAGGGCCTTTCTTACGGCAGTGCGGGTACGGGCACCACCCACCACTTAGTGGGTGAGTTGCTGGCACAGCGCACGGGCATTAAGTGGCAGCATGTGCCGTACAAGGGTGGATCGGCGGCTGTCACAGATGCAGTGGCTGGCCAGATTCCCTTGGTGGTCACGGTGCTGCCGACGGCCGTACAGTTCATCAAAGAGGGGCGCCTCAAACCGATCGCAGTCACTAGCCGGGAGCGGCTGCCCCAGCTTCCGGACGTGGGCACGGTGCAGGAACAGGGCGTGCCTGACTTCGATGTTGTGTCCTGGTACAGCATCTTTGCGCCTGCCCGCACGCCACGCCCGGTGATCGAGAAACTTCGGGCGGCCTTCTCCGAGGTCCTTGCTGCTGCGTCGACTCGCGAGGCCTATGGCAAGGCCGGCTTTGTCCCGGTGGGGAACTCGCCGGACGAGTTCTCAGCGCAGTTCCGCGCCGACTACCAGCGCTGGGCCGCCGTCGTGAAGGCGGGCAACATCCAGCCGGATTGAACGTACTCGCGATGCATGCCTGAGCAATCATCCTGGGATCCGGCCCTGCTGGGTACTCGGCCGCGATTTACGCCGCCCGCGCCAACCGGAACCCGCTGCTGGTCACCGACATCACCCGGGGTGGCCAGCTGATGCAACGTTTTCTGGAGCATGCTGAGAGCTTCTGGAGCATGCTGAGAGCTTCAAGACGAACATCGTGTTCGACTACATCAACGCGGTGTACAGGTCGTCGTAGGACATCTTTGAGGCGCCGGGGATGTCGCGCTCGATCAGGAAGCGCTGCTGGGCTTCCGCCTGCGCGCCTGCGAGCGCCAGCGCGCCGAGCAGCAGGCCATGGGTCAGTACGCGTCGGGCGATGGGTCGGTGGGTATGGTTCACGGTCGGTCCTTCGGGGTGGGTGGAGTGGAGACCCGAAGTTAGCGAGGCACCGTGTGATCGGGCGTGTGACCGGACGAGCATCGTGCGTCTCGCCCCGCAGGACCGGCCGCCCTGCCGCTCACCCCATCGGATCGACTGGCACCCGCCCCGCGATCCCGAGCTCCTGCTCCAGCGCCGCCGCCGCGGCGATCACCGCGGCGTCGCCGTGCGAGGGCCCGATGATCTGCAGCCCCACCGGCAGGCCGTCGCGCGTGAAGCCGCAGGGCAGGGACAGGGCCGGGCAGCCGGTCAGGGTCACCACGAAGGTCAGGAACATCCAGTCGATGTAGCTCGCGAGCGCCTGGTCGCCGATGCGGGTCGGGTAGGGCTGCTCGACTGGGTAGGGGGGCAGGGCGACGGTGGGGCACAGCAGCAGGTCGTAGCGCTCGAACCAGGTGACGACGCGCTGGTACAGGGCGGCGCGCCCGCGCTCGGCGCGGATGATCTCGTCGGCGGTGAGCCCGAGGCCTTTCTCGATGTTCCAGACGATGGAGGGGTTGATCCGCGCGCGCTCGGTGGCGAGCAGGTCGCCGCGCAGCGCTGCGAACAGCAGGCCGCGCAGGGTCTGGAAGGTGTCGATGGCGTCGCCGAACTCGGGCGTAGCCTCCTCGACGATGGCGCCCATGCCCTCGAAGCGGCGCGCCGCCGCGGCGCAGATCGCGGCGACCTCGGGGTCGACGGCGGACAGGCCGAGGTTGGCGGAGAAGCCCACGCGGCGCGGCGGCTTGAGGGACTGCGCGGCCATGACGAAGGGCACGCGCGGCGCGGGCATCGACAGGGGATCGCCGGGATGCTGCACGGACTGCGCATCCAGCATCAGCGCGAGGTCAGGCACGTTGCGTGCCATCGGGCCCTCTACCCACAGCGCGTCGAAGGCCGGCAGGCCCGCACCCCGCGGCACGCGCCCGACCGACGGGCGCATGCCGACGATGGCGCAGTAGCTGGCCGGGATGCGCAGGCTGCCGCCGAGGTCGTTGCCGGTGGCGAGCCACTGCATGCCGGAGGCGAGCGCCGCGGCGGCGCCGCCCGACGAGCCGCCCGGCGTCATCTGCAGGTTCCAGGGGTTGCGGGTGGCGCCGAACACCGGGTTGAAGGTGTTGGACCCGGCGAACTCGGGCACGTTGGACTTGGCCATGAAGATGGCGCCGCTCGCCTCGAGCGTGGCGATGGTGTGGTCGCTGCGCGCGGCGACGTTGTCGGCGAAGATCGGCGAGCCGTAGGTGGTGCGCTGGCCGGCGACGTCGTTGTAGTCCTTGGCGGCCATCGGCAGGCCGGCGAGCCAGCCGGGCGGCGGATCCTGCGGCGGCGGGGTCGCCATGAAGCGGCGCGCGGCGTCACGCGCGACGTCGAAGAACCGGATCGGCAGCGCGTTGATGCGGCCGTCCACCGCCTCGATGCGCGCGGCGGCCGCATCGACCATCTCCAGCGGCGACACCTCGCGCCGGCGCAGCCGCGAGACGGCCTCGGTCGCGGTCATCCGGATCAGCGCTTCGCCTGAAGCCATGTCGTCTCCCCCGTGGTTCTTTGCGCAAAGGCTAACACCGACCGCGGATCCTGCGGTCTGCGCCTGGGGACATGGCCTGCACCGAGGCAGTTCTTCAGGGCCATTGCGCTGTGTCAATGACGCGGATCCCGGACGCACTACCTTGGGCCTGCGATGTCGATCACGAGCCCATCCCCCATGCGATGCCTGATCACCGGCGGCTCCGGCTTCCTCGGCATCAACCTCGTGCGTCTGCTGCTGTCGCGCGGGATGGTCCTGCGCTCGCTGGACATTGCGCCCTTCGACTATCCGGAGCGTGACCGTATCGACGCCATCCTGGGGGACATCCGGGACGCGCGCGCGGTGGACGACGCGATGAAGGACATCGACGTCGTGGTCCACTGCGCGGCGGCGCTGCCGCTCGCGAGCGACGAGGAGATCCGCTCGACCGGCGTCGACGGCACGAAGCTGCTGCTGGAGGCGGCGCTGCGCCACGGCGTCGCACGATTCGTCTACATCTCGTCGACCGCGGTCTACGGCATCCCCGACCACCATCCCCTGCGCGAGGACGACGCGCTGCACGGCGTGGGGCCCTACGGCCACGCCAAGATCGACGCCGAGCGTCTGTGCCTGGACTACCGCGCGCGCGGCCTGTGCGTGCCCGTCCTGCGGCCCAAGACCTTCGTCGGCCCCGAGCGCCTCGGCGCCTTCGAGCTGCTCTACGACTGGGCCTTCGAGGGGCGCAACTTCCCCGTTCTGGGCCGCGGCGACAACGGCTACCAGCTGCTCGACGTGGCCGACCTGTGCGAGGCGATCGCGCTGTGCCTGACGCTCGCGCCGGCGCGCGTCGACGACACCTTCAATATCGGCGCGAAGACCTTCGGCACGATGCGCGACAACTTCCAGGCGGTGCTCGACCGTGCCGGCCGCGGCAAGCGCGTGATCGGACTGCCCGCGCGCCCGACCGTGCTGCTGTTGCGCCTGCTGAACCGCATGGGGCTGTCGCCGCTGTACGCATGGATCTACGAGACGGCGGACCGCGACAGCGAGGTGTCGATCGAGCGTCTGCAGCAGCGGCTCGGCTTCACGCCGGCGCATTCCAATCGCGAGGCGCTGGTGCGCAACTACGAGTGGTACCTGGCGCATCGCGCGGAGTTCCAGGGCCGCAGCGGCATCACGCATCGCGTGCCCTGGAAGCGCGGCGTCCTGGGGCTGGCCAAGTGGGTCTTCTGAACGCGGGCGCGGTGCGCCGGCTGCGTGCCGCTTGGGCGCTTGCGCTGCTGGTCGTGGCGATGCACGCGACCGGCCAGCAGGTGCCAGCGGCCTCGGGCATCGTCGCGCTGCAGGGCATGCGCACGAGCGAGAGCGTGGCGCTGCGCGACGCGGCCGGACGCCTCGGCAGCCTGAGCCTCTTGCAGCTGAACCCGGTCGTGAACGCCTGGCTGCTGGTCACCCTGGCCGCGCCCGGCGGGCCCGCCGCGCAGACGTTTCATCTCGAGAACGCCGACCCGTCACGCCAGCGTGTGACGCTCGACCCCGGCGCGGCGGGCCGGCTGCGCATCGCCGCGCCCGATGGCGAGCACCGCTGCGCGCTGTGGCCGGGCGACGCGCTCGCGCGTGCGCGCAGCGCGCAGCTGGCGTATGCGCCGCTGTGCGAGGGCCGTCTCTACCTGCGCAACGCCGTGCGCGGCAACCGCAGCGCGCTCGAGGCCACCACCGAGTTCCTGCGCGATCACGTGTGGCGCGGCGAGCAGATCGTGGGCTTCGTGCGGCGCGAGCTCTATCGCGATGCGTTCATCGAGCGCGGCCAGCCGGCCTCGCAGCCGGCCGCCGGCTTCGCCGAGCCGGGTGCCGCGCCGCCCGTGGCCCGCCTGCGCGAGCCGGGTGCCGCGCCGGCGGTGCTGCCCGACAGCCTCGCGATCGACGTCGGCCCGCGCGAGCGCGGCCTGGCGCTGGGCCATTGGGCGCCCGCGGCCGGCGTCGCAGGCGTCTTCGTCAGCGTGATGCAGCCCGGCGCGGCGATCGCCGCCGCGCAGCTCGATCCGGTCGAGGCGCAGGCCCTCGCGTACCTGGTGGCCTTCGACCTCGGCGCGTTCGAGCTCGGCTTCGCGCTCGGCACCGAGCATCCGCGCCTGGGGTGGTCGGCGCGCGTGCCGCCGGAGCGCCGCCTCCCGGCCTGGCCCGGGCCCGACGGCTTCGACAGCGCCGCGCCGCTCGTGCGCACGGGCATGCTCGCCCCGTCCTTGCAGGCGCGCGCCGTCGCGACCTTCACCGGCGGCTTCAAGCGCGAGCACGGCGCCTTTCGCAGCGGCGCGCTGGCGGGCGTCAGCCAGGGCAGCCACTACGGCTTCGTCGAGCAAGGGGTCGTTTTCAGCAGGCTGGTACCGGGCCTGTCCACGCTGCTCGTGCTGGACGACGGCTCGGTGGACATGAAGACCTGGCGCACCAACGACGACGCGCTGGCGCCGCGGCTGCGCCACGCGCGGCAAAACGGCGTGCCGCTGCTCGAGCGCGGCGCGAGCGGCGAGGCGGGCACGATCGGCCCGCTCGTGGGCCAGTGGGGGCCGGGCAACTGGTCCGGCTCGGCCGACGAGGCGCTGCGTACGCTGCGGGCGGGCGCCTGCCTGCTGGCGGGCGGCGGGCGGCGCTTCCTGGTCTATGGCTACTTCTCGAGCGCGACGCCGCGCGCCATGGCGCAGACCTTCCAGGCCTACGGCTGCCGGTATGCGATGCACCTGGACATGAACGCGCTCGAGCACACCTACCTCGCGCTCTATCCGCGCCAGGGCGCGCAGATCGGCGTGGAGAACCTGGTGGACGGCATGGCCGTGCTCGACCGGCAGGTCGGCACGGCGCTGGTGCCGCGCTTCCTGGGCTTCGCCGACGACCGCGACTTCTTCTACCTGCTGCGCAAGGTCGGGCCATGAGGCTGCGCGCGCTGTGGCTGTGGGTGGGCGCGCTGTGCTTCGCGGGCGCGGTGGGCGCCGTGACGCTGCAGCAGCAGAACGAGGCGCTGCTGGCACGGCTGCAGGACGAGCACGGCCTCTCCGACGAGACCGTGCAGCGCCTGCGCGCCCTCTTCATGCGCTCGGGGTTCATCGGTCAGGGCAACCCGGCGATCTCGGTGCACCCGCAGACGCCCGAGCAGTGCCGCGCCGCGCGCGCCGCGGCGCCGTCGCCCGCCGAGCCCTTCGACGCCGAGCGCATCTGCGGCGCGCGCCACATGGCGCCGCTGTACGACCCGGCGACGCAGCGCCCCGAGCAGGCCCGCGCCTGCATCGACCGCTACGAGTTCCCGAACATCCCATGCGAATACCCGGTGGTGTGGGTGCGCGCCCGCGAGGCGGCCCAGGTGTGCGAGGCGATGGGCAAGCGGCTGTGCGACGCGCATGAATGGGAGGGCGCCTGCGAGGGGCGATCGCTGGCGCCGGACTACCGCTTCGAGCTGGCGGCGGGGTTGCCGGCGGAGGCGGCGATCAGCCGCATGCGCAGCGCCCACAACGCCTCCTACGCGGGCGACCGGCGCTGGAGCTACGGCACGCAGTACCAGCGCGGCATCTGTGCCGCGGCCGGCCAGAAGACACCGGGCTGCGAGGGCGGCGGCTGGAACGCCTGCGGCTCCAACACCTACCCGACCGGCGCGTTCCCGCAGTGCCGCAGCCCGCTCGGCGTGTACGACCTCAACGGCAACGCGGCCGAGCACATGAACCTGCCGCTGCGCCCCGAGCAGATGGCCAGCCGGGGCAGCCGCGAGCTCGGCCATACCGAGATGAAGGGCAGCTGGTTCGTGTTCGATACGTACCGTGCCCACGAGGACTGGTGCCGATGGCGCGCGCCCTACTGGCACGGCAGCCGCGTGCTCGACGCCGCGAGCCACGCCAACTACCACCTCGGGTTTCGCTGCTGCAAGACGCTCGGGGCGCCTTGACCGCGGTCAAGTCGGGTGGCGCGGCGCGCGGTGGGGCCGCGAAATTCGGTATAAGGGAGGCCTCCCCTCCCGGCCGGTCGCACCCGCTTGCGCATGACCCTGCTCCACACCCTGCGCCGCCATGCCCTGCCCGGACTCGTGGCGCTGATGCTGGCCGGGGCGGCCTGCGCCGAGGCGCCGGACGCGCTCTGTGGTGCCGCGGCGCAGCGCATCCCGCAGCGCGCGGCCGAGGCGCGCGCGGGCAGCGCGTTCGCGCAGGCGGTGGCGCCGCTGAGCGAGCCCGACCGTGACGCCGCGATCCGCGAGGAGCTGCTGGCCGGCAACATGCCGCGCTTCCTGCGTCAGGTGCTGCCGACGACGCTGAGCGCGCGCCTGCCGGGCGGCCAGTCGGTGCAGCTCACGCTGTGCGTGCTGTCCGACTACCTGAGCCTGGGCTCGGACACCGACTTCCTGCTCGTGCCGATGGGGCTGGACACCGCGCTGGCGGTGGCGGCCCGCTTCGGCTTCGTGCTGCCCACGCGCAGGATCGTCGACCTGATCTATCGCGAGGCGGCGGTGCGCTTGAGGCCGCAGCCCCTGCCGGCGGGCGACGCGATGCGATCGACCGCCTACTACCTGCGCCACAACGCGATGGTGCAGGCGCAGCGCGACGGCGCGGGCGGCAGGCCCGGCGCGCTGACCGCGGGGCACAAGAAGGACCTGGTGATGAGCAGCCGGCTGTGGAGCGCGCCGGGCCGCGTCGCCATCTACGGCTGGCACCGCGGCCCGGATGCGCCGATCCAGCCGCTGTCCACCGTTCACGGCGCGCGCTACGCCGACTACAGCCACGGCGTCAGGCTGGTGGGCGGCGTGGTCTACGTGGATGGCGCGCCGCGGGCGATCGCCGACGTGCTGGCCGACAGGCGGCTCGCGCCGCTGCTCAGCGACGAGGGGCCGCTGCCCGGGGTGGCCGAGCTGATGGGCACCGACCGCCTCTGATCCGGACGGCGGGCCGCCCCGCGCGGCGGCCGATCCTCAGCGTGCGACCGTGACCTCGACCCGCCGCGCCTCGCGGTCCGGGCCGCTGCCCTGCGTCTGCTGCGGCTTGGCGAGCACGATGCGCGCGGCCGGGATGCCCTCGCGGATCAGCGCGCGGCGCACCGCCTGCGCGCGGCGCAGCGCGAGCGCCGCGTTGCGCTCGACCGAACCCCGCCGGTCGTGGAAGCCGCTCACCAGGGCCTTGGTGTCCGGCTCGGCCTTGAGCCTGGCCAGCACCGGCGCCAGTCGCGGGCCGATCTCGCCCGATGGCCAGGCCTGGTCGGGCTCGAAGTACAGGCGCGCGACGGGCGCGCCGGGCAGGGCGCGCGGTGCGGTCGCGGCATCGGTGGCGGGGGCGCCGTTGCCCGTCGCCGGGCCGCCCCGGGCGGCCGCGGGTGGGTCGCCGCCGCCCGCGGGCGCGCCGGCCGTGGCGCCGCCGCGGGGCGCGGGCGCTGCGGCGCCCGCCTTCGCCGCCGCAGTGGCCGGCGTGTCGCCCGCCGCGGCGGACGGCCTGGTCGCCGCGGGTGCGACGGCGGCGTCGCGCGACGCGGGCGCCGGGGCGTCCGCCGCACGGGGTGCGACGTCCGCGCCGGGCTGCGCGCCGCGCCATGCGCCCGGCCCGACGCCGAGCGCCCAGAGCAGCGCCAGCGCCGCGGCCAGCACGCCCGCGCCAATCGCATAGCGCCGGTTCAGCGCGTGCCAGGCGTCGTCGACCACGCGGCGGGGTGCGCCCTGCACGGTCGTCGTGTCCGAAGTCGTCGTGGTCATCGTCGGCTCCTCAGCGTCGGCCCGCGTTCAGCGAGTCCTGCAGCGTCTTCAGCTCGTCCCAGCGGCCGTCGGCGGCGAGCCGCGCCTGCTCGGGCCAGCTGCCCGGATCGGCGATCCGGTACGCCGGCCCGCCGTCGTCGAGGATCTCGCGCAGCGTGCCGGGCGAGGCCTGCGCGAGCGCGCCGAACGAGCCCAGGCCGCGGGCGCGCAGCAGCTCGGCGATCTTGGGGCCGATGCCCTCTACGATCTCGATGTCCGTGTCGCTCGCCACCGCGAAGCCGGTGGCGCCCGCGTGCGCCGAGCGGCGTGCTTCGGCGAGCCGCTCGGCCAGCACCGCGGCGAGCGCCTCCAGGTGCTCGATGCGCGCGCGCAGCGGGCGCACTACGTCTGCGGCCGGTACGTCCGACCGTGCGGCAGGCGTCGCGGGCGGTGTCGTCTCGGCCGCCGGCGGCACAGGACGGGCCGCAGTGGCGAGCCGGTCGGCGAGCACCTCGCTGAGCGCGTCGAGGTGCTCGATGCGCTGGCGCTGCACACGCAGCGCCGCGTCACGCCCGGCGAGCGCGGCGAGGTCGGGCACCGGACGGTCGACGATGCGTTCCACGATCCGCTCCACGATCCGCTCGACGGGCTTCTCGATCACGCGGTCGACCGTGCGGGTCACCACCTTCTCGACGACCTGCGGCGGGGTCGCCAGCAGCTCGTCGACGCGCGCCTGCAACGCGGGGATCGCGGCGAGCTCGCGCTGCAGCCCGAGGGCCTCGCCCTCGAGCGTCGCGATCCGCGAGATGTGACGCGGGTTGTCGAGCGTGCGCTCGACGATCTGGATCACCGGCTCCGTCAGCAGCCGCTGCGTCGAGCGCCCGAGCCACCAGGCGGCCAACCAGCCCATGAGCGCACCGAGCACGATCCACCAGAGCACTCCATCGACGAACGTCATCTCGCCCTCCTGCCGCGGCCGCGGCGCGTCTGTCCTCGATCCCGACCGGGGCCGCGCCCGGCGGCGGTCCGATCGATGCGACGGCCGCGAGTATAGGCGCGTCGGGCCGCGAGGGGTCCGCTCACAGGTGCCCGCGCGCATCGCGGGCCTCGAGCATGGCGACATCGAATGCCCTGCCCCGACCCGCGCCCGCCCGCCAGGGGCAATCCCGCGCAGGCCATCGGGTATGCTCGCAGCGAGCGGGCGAGGCCCGTGGATTCCGAGGATGCTTCAAGATGCTCGACACGCCGGCGCAGAGCCACCCCACCCGCAGCGACCTCGCCACGGCCCACCCCTCGGAGGTACGCCAGGCGGTTCGCGAGGGCCGGTGGACCGGTGTCACCCATGGCATGGCGCGCGGCCACATCCACGCGAACCTCGCGATCGTGCCCCAGCGCCACGCGTTCGATTTCCTGCGCTTTTGCCTGGCCAACCCCAAGCCCTGTCCGCTGATCGAGGTGCTCGACGCGGGCGACCCGGTGCCCAGGCACTGCGCGGCGGGTGCCGACATCCGCACCGACCTCTCCAAGTACCGCGTGTTCCGCGACGGCGTGCTTGTCGAGGAGGTCCGCGACCTGCGCGCGCACTGGCGCGACGATCACGTGGGCTTCCTGCTGGGCTGCAGCCTGTCCTTCGACCAGGCGATGCTCGACGCCGGCATCCCGCTGCGCCACCTGAAGGACGATGCCGGCCGGATCTCGGTCTACCGTTCCAACATCCCGTGCACCCGGGCCGGCATCTTCGAGGGGAACATGATCGTCAGCATGCGCCCCATCGAGAGCCGGCTGCTGATGCGCACCATCGAGACCACCGCGCGCTACCCGATCGCGCACGGCTCGCCGGTGCACGTGGGCGACCCGTCGCAGATCGGCATCGACGACCTCTCGCAGGTCTACTCCGGCCGCTACACGCCGGTGGGCGAGGGCGAGGTGCCGGTGTTCTGGGCCTGCGGCGTGACGCCGCAGTCGATCGCGATGGCCTCGGGCGTGTCCGAGATGATCACCCACTCGTCGGGCCACATGTTCATGACCGACCTGACGCTTGCCGAGGCGTCGGCGCTGCGCTGACGCGCGGCCCCGTCGTCGTCCACCCTCACCTTCCGAGAGACCGACCTCATGTTGCGTGAATCGACCCGCCTCGCCGCGGCCGTGCTGCTGTCGGCGCTGGCCTGCGCCCCGGCGCTGGCCCAGTCCGACTATCCGTCCAAGCCGATCCGGCTGGTCGTGCCCTATCCGCCCGGCGGCACGGTCGAGACGGTGGCGCGCGTGCTCGGCGAGGAGATGACCAAGACCTGGAGCCAGCCGGTGCTGATCGACACGCGCCCGGGCGCCTCGGGCAACATCGGCAGCCAGTTCGTGGCGAACTCGCCGCCCGACGGCTACACGCTGGTGTTCGGCACACAGAGCTCGCACGGCACCAACCAGATCCTGATCAAGGACACCAAGCACGACGCGTTCAAGGACTTCGAGCCGATCACGATGGTGGCGGCCGCGCCGCTGCTGCTCGTGGTGAACCCGAAGAACATCCCGGCCGCCACGGTGCAGGAGCTGATCGCGTACATCCGCAAGCAGCCGGGCGGCACCAACTTCGCGTCGGCCAGCACCGGCGGCGGGGGGCACCTCGCCGGCGAGAAGTTCAAGCGGACCGCGGGGCTGAACATGGTCCACGTGCCCTACAAGGGCAGCGGCCCGGCCCGCGTCGACCTGATCGGCGGGCACGTCGCGATGATGTTCGACAACATCGGCTCCTCGCTGCCGGCGGTGCAGGCGGGGCAGCTGCGCGCGCTCGCGGTGACCAGCGCGACCCGCACCGCGGTCGCGCCCGAGCTGCCCACGATGATCGAGTCCGGGATGCCCGGCTTCGCGCTCGACACCTGGTACGCGATCTTCGCGCCGGCCGGCACGCCCAAGGAGATCGTGCGCAAGCTCAACGCCGAGCTGGTGCGCATCCTGCAACTGCCCGCGGTGACGGCGCGGCTCAAGGGGCTGGGCATGGACGTGGTGGCCGGCACGCCCGAGGCGCTGACCGCGCGCATGCGCAGCGACGCGCAGGTGTACGGCGAGATCATCCGCGACGCGGGCATCGTGGCCGAATGAGCCTCGACGCGACGGGCGCCGCCGGCGGCGCGCGCCCCGCGCTCGGCGCCGCCTTTCGCGAGCGGCTCGGGCGCGGCGAGGTCCTGGTGGGCTGCAACGTGCGCCACTCGCGCACGGCCGAGATCGGCGCGATCCTCGCCGACTGCGGCTTTGCGTGGATCATGCTCGACAACGAGCACAGCCCGATGGCGAGCGACACCGGCTACGACATCGCGCTCGGCGCGATCCGGGCGGGCGTCGTGCCGCTGGCGCGGGTGCGCCGCAACGAGCCGGCCGAGATCGCGAGCTGGCTCACCAACGGGACGCTGGGCGTCATCGTGCCGCACGTCGACAGCGTCGAGCAGGCGCGGTGCGCGGCGCGCGCGGCGCGCTTCCCGCCCGAGGGCGAGCTGTCGGTGCCGGGGTCGATCCCGCAGTTCGGCTACGGGCTGTCTCTCGCCGAGGCGACGCGCCGCTTCAATGCCGAGGCGCTGACGGTCGCGATGATCGAGAGCCGCGCCGCGCTCGAGCAGGTCGACGCGATCGCGGCCACGCCGGGCATCGACATCCTGTTCATCGGCGCGAGCGACATGGTGTACGACCTCGGCCTGCCCGGGGGCTACGGCCGGCCGGAGCTGGCCGACGCGGTCGCGCGCACGGTGGCCGCCGCGCGCGCGCACGGCAAGCACGTGGGGATGGGCGGGGTGCGCGAGGACGCGCACTGGGCGCGCTTCATCGGGCTGGGCGTGCGGATGGTGCTGACCGAGAACGACCTGACGTTGCTGATGAACCGGGCGCGCGAGCGGGCGCGCTTCTTCGGCGCGCTGCAGGACGCGGCCTGCGGCGCCCGGGCCTGACCGCGTGGCGCTCGCCTATGCGCCGCGGGGCCTGGTCGGCGTGCTGACGCCGCAGGCCAACACGACGGTCGAGCCCGAGCTCGGCCTGCTAGCCCCGAGGGGCGTGGGCGTCGTCGCGGCGCGGCTCACCAGCGACGATCCGTCGATGGACCGGCGGCTGCTCGACTACTTCGAGGGGATCGGGCGCGCGATCGGGCAGTTCGCGGACATGCCGCTCGCAGCCGTGGGCTTCGCCTGCACCGGCGCCTCGTACCTCGCCGGCCCGGCGCGCGAGGACCTCGCGGTGGGCGCGCTCTCGGCGCGCCTGGGCTATCCGGTGGTGACCTCCGCGCTCGCGATCGTGGCGGCGCTCGGCGCGCTGGGCGCGCGGCGGATCGGGCTGGTGACGCCCTATCCGGACGCGCTCACGCGGGCGAGCGTGGGCTACTGGGAGGCGCGCGGGCTGGAGGTGGGCGCGGTGGCGCGCGTCGCCGACCATGCGGCCGCGGGCGCGGCGCCCGCCTTCCACCCGATCTATGCGATGACCGAGGATGCGGCCTCGCGTGCGCTGGCGTCCATCGATCCGGGCGGCGTGGACGCGATCGTGATGCTGGGCACCGGACTGCCGACGCTCGGCGCCCTGCTCGGCGCGGCGGGCGCGGGGCGCCCGCCTGCGATGTCGTGCAACCTCGCGCTCGCCTGGGCCTGCGTCGAGCCGATCGAGCGCCACGGCCGCTCGGCCGGCAGCCTGCTGCGTTGGCTCGGCGGCGCCGACTGGCGCGCGCGCTTCGAGGCGCGCCACGCGGCGGGCGCGCCCGCCTGAACGGGAGACGGGCGCCCGCGCTGCGCCGCCCGCGCCGCCGACCCCTCCGTACGTCGGTGCAACGGGTCGCCCGCGAGACAGACGCCTTGACCCCGGGTGCCGAGGTTTCGAGACTGGCCGTATGAGTCCCCTCGACATGCGGCCGTCGCGCCCTATCCCGCTCAAGCTCGCCGCAGCGCTGCTCACCGTGGCGGCCTTGTCCGCCTGCTCGACAGTTCCGCCCGCGCCGACGGCGCCGACGGCGCCGACGGCGCTCGAGGGCAGCGCCTGGATGCTGTCGACGATGGGGGCGCAGACGCTGCCCGCCGACGCCTCGCCGCCGACCCTGCGCTTCGCGGCGGACCGGATCACCGGCAGCGACGGCTGCAATCGCTTCGTCGGGCCCTGGCACGCGCACGGCACGGCGCTGCACATCGGGCGCGACCTCGCTGTATCGCGGCGCGACTGCTCCGAGGCGGTCCAGGCGAGCGCCGAGGCCTACAGCCGCGTGCTCGCGCGCACGACGGCGTGGCGCATGGAGGACGCGTCGCTCGTGCTCGCCGACCGCCACGGCACGCCGCTCGCGGTGTTTGCGCCGCAGCCGGCCGGGCTCGTGGACACGGTGTGGCGGGTGACCGCCTACGCGGGCGCCGCGCGGTCGATGGTGGGCGTGCTGCCGGGCAGCCTGATCACCGTCGAGTTCGATCCGGACGGGCGCGTGCGTGGCTTTGGCGGCTGCTCGCGCTACGCGGGCCCGTGGGCGCTCGCCGAGCGCCGCCTGAACGTGGGGCCGCTGCAGTACGCGCGTGCCGGCTGTGCCGGACCCGCCGACCTGAAGGCGCAGGAGGCTGCCTACCTGAAGTCGATCGGCAGCGCCGCCGCGATGCGCCGCGACGGCGAGCGGCTCGAGCTGCGCGATGCGAACGGCTCGGTGGTCGCGACGGCTGCAGCCGTGCCGCGGACCGCGCCGATCAGCCGCCGGTAGCGGGCGCGGGCGCGCGGCCGATCGACCAGCCGCGCATCGCGCCGCCGATGCGCCCGTAGACCCGCGCCAACCGAGCATCGCGCCACCCATGCGCCCGAAGACCCGCGCCACCCGCGCACCCGCGCCGCCCTTCATCGGCCGACGCCGTCCGGCCGCCCCCGCCCGCGATGCGCCTGCCCGACGCGCGGCGCTGAATGAACCGATTCGATCCATCCTTCCGGAGACAGACATGGCGGGTCAGCTGGAGTTCGAGTTCGACGGCGCACCGGTGCCGGCCTTCCTCGACGGCCGCGCCCGCGGCGCACCGCGGCGCGCATCGGTGCTGCTGCAGCCGTCTCGGCGCATCAGCCTGCGCGTCCGTGCCCGCAGCGCGCACGCCGGGCACGCCGTGCGCGCCGGATCCGGGCAGCCGCAGGATGCGCTGTCCGGACCGGAGGACGCGTACTTCGACGCCTGGCGCAACGCGGCCTACGACGCACAGGCGGACGGGGCCGTGAGCCCGGACTGAGTCCCGGGCGGCGCCGGCCACCGGCGCCGCAGCGCTCGCGCGCGGCCCTCGTATGCTCCCGGCACTCGCGAGGCCCCGATCGTCGGTTGGCGCTGGCCACCAGCCCGCAGGGGGGCGAGGCTCGCGCATCGTTTTCCGCGGCACGTGCGCACCGTCTCCATGTCTGACCTCTCCATCGGACTGATCCAGGCCGTGCTGCTGCTGGCCGTCGGTTACCTCTCGGACAATCGGCGGCTGCTGGCGGTCGCCGCACTCTGCGCGGCGGTCGCGACGCTCGCCATCGGCTACCCGGACTCGCTGTCCAAGCCCTGGCCCGAGCTGGCGTCGAGCCTGGTCGGCATCGTCGCGGGGCTGGCCCTCGGGTGGGCGGCGATCCGCGCCCAGGACCGGCGCTCGAGCATGAGCGCACGCCAGCGCACGCTGGCCGCGGCGGCGCTCGCGCGCCGCGGCGGCGCCCGCAGGGCACTCATCGCCGGGCTGGCGGCGATGCTGCTGCTCGCCGTGGCGGGCGCGCTGTTCGTCGAGGACGACACGCTGCGCGCCCTGCGCGGGACGGCGCAGGGCTGGCTGAACCCGTCCGCGCGCGCTGGCGACGCGGGCAAGGCGATGACCGCCGGCCAGTCCGCGAGCCAGGCGGGCGCTGCGAGCGGGGGCACGGCCCGCCCGCCTGCACCGGACGACCCCGCCCGGCGCAAGGCCGCGGCCGAGCGGCCCCGGGGCGACCTCAGGCACTGCCTGGATCTGTCGTCCGCGTCCGACGTGCTGCGCTGCGCCGAGCGTTGACCCGCGGCCTGCGGGCCGATAGATTGCGCGGTCGCCCACCACCATGGAGCCGACCGAGGTCGGACCTTCGATGCCGGTTCATGCCCAGGAAGTCACCCAGTTCGAGATCGACCAGCGTGTGTTCGACCTCTACGACGAGTACTGCCACGGGCAGATCGACCGCCGGACCTTCCTGCTGCGCGCCGCGGCGGTGACGGCTGGCGGCCTGGCGATGGCGCAGGCGCTGATGCCGCGTTACGCCCAGGCGCAGACGGTCTCGTTCACCGACTCGCGCATCAAGGCTCAGTACGTGAGCTATGCGTCGCCGGGGGGCACTTCCGGGCAGATGCGCGGCTATCTGGTGCAGCCGGCGGGGACCGGGCCGTTCCCGGCGGTGCTGGTGATCCACGAGAACCGTGGCCTCAATCCCTACATCGAGGACGTGGCGCGCCGCGCCGCGGTGGACGGCTTCGTCGCGCTCGCGCCCGACGGCCTGTGGCCGGTGGGCGGCTACCCGGGCAACGACGACGACGGCCGCGCGCTGCAGGCCAAGCTCGACCAGGGCCAGCTGCGCACCGACATGCTCAACAGCGCGCGCTTCCTCAAGGCGCATGCACTGTCCAACGGCAAGCTCGGCGTCACCGGCTTCTGCTGGGGCGGGGGTACCACCAACTGGCTGGCGGCCACGATGGGCGCCGACATGCAGGCGGGCGTGCCGTACTACGGCGCCGCGGCCGAGACCGCGAGCGTGCCGCGCATCAAGGCGCCGCTGCTGGTCCACTACGCGGAGAACGACGCCGGCATCAACGGGATGCGGCCGGCTTTCGAGGCGGCGCTCGCCAGCGCGGGCGCCTCGTACGAGGCGCACGTGTACCCGGGCACGCAGCACGGCTTCCACAACAACGCGACGCCGCGCTACAGCGAGCCGGCCGCGAAGCTGTCGTGGGACCGGACGGTCGCGTTCTTCAGGAAGACGCTGGCCTGACGCGCGGGCCGTGGCCCCATCAGGCGCCGCGCTCGATCACCCGTATCGCGCACGGCGCCGCGCCGAGCCCCCGCTCGAGCCAGGCCACCGCCACCTCGGCCCGGGCGTCGCCGCACATGAACGCATCCACCGCGGCCAGCCCGATCTCGGGCCAGGTGTGGATCGACATGTGCGACTCGGCCAGCATCAGCACGCCGGTGACGCCGCCCTCGCCACCGAAGCGATGGAAGTGGCCCGCGATCACGCGGGCGCCCGCCGCGGCAGCCGCCGCGCGCATCAGCGCCTCGATCGCCGCGGCGTCGCGCAGCAGCGCTGGGTCGACCTGCAGCAGGTCGGCCAGCACGTGGCGCGCGCGCAGCGCGCTACTTGTGTCCGCTGCCACCGGAGTACCCGCTGCCACCGGAGTACCCGCCGCCGCCGCCCCGGTAGCCGGTGCCGCTGAGCCCGGAGCGGCTGTCGCCGGTATAGATGGCGACGGCCGACACGACCAGGACGACGCACGCGAACAGGGTGTACAGGGCGCGCATGGCCGTCAGTCCCCGCCGTCGCCGTCGCCGTCGCTGTCGTCGCTGCGTCGCCGGCCGAGCCAGTACACGGGTGCCCAGAGCGCGAGCAGCGCGATCGCCACGGTGTCGATCGATTCGCCGAAGTCGCCGACGAAGACCGTCGGCAGCGCCAGCACCACGAGCAGGATGCTGAACAGGATCGCGAGGTCGTTGAGCTTGCGGGCCCCGAGGTCCACGCGCGCCGTCGACCCGGGCTTTCCGGCCGCTGCGGCCGGCGCGGCGACGGCCCCGGCCGTGGCGTCCCGCGGGAAGGCCCGCAGGACCTCCTCGGCCGGCAGGTCCACCGCGCGCGACCAGGTGAGCTCGGCGTCGGTCTTCTCGGCGCTCAGCACGACCCGGCCCGGCCCCATGCCGCGGACGTACTCGGTCACGCCGCAGCGGTCACCGACCCGCGGGCGCCAGTTGAAGCTGCCCGCGACCCAGGTGGTCAGCGCGGCGTAGGCCTCGTGGCTGGCGTAGGACGCGCCGTCCAGGCGGGCGCTGCCCCCGGACAGCTCGGGCGCAGCGTTGAGCACCTCGACCCACTGGAACGCATGCCCCACCTGCACGATCCACCGGAGCCCCGCGCCGGGGCTGTAGAGCAGGTACTCGAACCATTCGGCGGGATCGTCGTCGGTGCGCCGGGCGAGGATGCCGATGACGGTGTAGCGCTCGCCGCGCAGCTCGCCCTCGGCGCCCAGCGCGATCGACGTGCGGCGCTCGGCCGCGTCGGCGCGCGCGACCTCCACGACCAGGCCCTGCGCCTGCGCCGACAGGTCGCTCTTGCAGGCCTTGCAGGTGACCAGCGTGGCGATCTGGGTCACGAAGCGTACCGGCGCGCCGCAGGCGGGGCAGTCCAGCGTCTGCAGGGCGCCGGGCAGCGCGCCCGCGGTCTCCCCGACCACGGCGAGCGCGCGCAGCAGCGTGGGCTGCAGCGCCTCGAGCGCGAGCGCGGTACCCCGATAGAGCTTGGGCGGCTCGCCTTCGGAGTAGTCGAGCGTCAGCAGGCGCTCGCCCGCGCGCAGGTCGGCCACCCGGGCCTCCCAGCGGCTGTCGGCGGGGAAGGGCAGCTCGCCCTCGGCGGCGGTGCAGCGCGCCGTGCGCTTGTCGGTCAGGGTGTGGGGCTTGCCCTTGAGGCCGACGGTCATGCCGGGCCTGAGCGCGTCGAAGCCCGGTGCGCCGCTGGCAGGGCCCTCGTCGAAGGTGACCGCGTACTGGCCCGAGGCCTCGCTCAGCCAGCCGTTGCCGCCGTCCTCGAACAGGAGGTGCCACTCGTTCCAGGCGCCGTCGTCGTAGCGCAGCTGGATCCGGCCCACGACGGTGAACGAGCGTCCCTCGAAGCGCCCGCCGGTGCCCACCTGCACGCGCGAGTAGTCCTCGAGCAGCTCGCCCTGCACGCCGACCCGCCTGAGCGCGTCGGCATCGCGCACCAGCGTGCTCTTGCAGAACCCGCAGACGGCCGCGCTCGACTGGCTCGCGCGCAGCGAGACCTTCGCGCCACACGACGGGCAGGCGGCACTGAACATGCGGCGCGCGGCGGCCTCAGCCCGCCAGCTTCTTCAGGATCTCGGCCTTGGTGGCGTCGAAGTCGGCCTGCGTGATGAGCCCCTGGTCCAGCAGGCCCTTGAGCGTGCCGAGCCGATCGGACGGCGACTCTGCGGCGGGGGCGGCCGGAGCGCCTGAGGCCGCGGGCAGGCCCGCTGCCATCGACTGCCCCATCGCCGCGCCGATCGCGGCGCCCACGCCGAGGTTGGCGCCCAGCCCGGCCAGCCCGCCCTCGTTGCCCGCCGCGATCGGGATCGCGTTGGCGGTCTGGAACCGGGTATAGGCGGCGAGGTCGCCGGCCATGCCCATCGCGATCCGCTTGTCGAGCGCGGCCTGCAGGTCGTCGGGCAGGCTGATCGACTGGATCATGAAGCTCTCGAGCGTCAGGCCCATGGCGTTGAAGGCGGGCTGGATCTGCGCCCCGATCGCCTGGGCCATCACCGTCTGGTTGGCGGCCATGTCGAGGAAGGGCACGCCCGAGGCGCCGATCGCGGTCGCGAGGCTGGAGAGCACGGTGCCGTCGAGCTGCTCGTCCATCTCGTCGGCGCGGATCTCGGCGCGGTTGCCGGCCACCTCGGTGAAGAACTTCTTCGGGTCGGTGATGCGGTAGGCGTACAGGCCGAAGGCGCGCATGCGCACCATGCCGAAGTCCTTGTCGCGGACCGAGATCGCCTGCGCCGTGCCCCAGCGGCGCCCGAGCAGCTGCCGGGTGGACACGAAGTACACGTCGGACTTGAACGGCGACTCGAAGAGCTTGTCCCAGTTCTTGAGGTAGGTCAGTACCGGCAGGGTCTGCGTGGTCAGCGTGTACATGCCGGGCGCGAACACGTCGGCGACCGTGCCCTCGTTCACGAACACCGCCGCCTGGGCTTCCCGGACGGTCAGGGATCCGCCGTACTGGATCTCCTGGTCCTGCATCGGGAACCGCCACATCAGCACGTCCGGTGGCTGCTCGGGCCACTGGATGATGTCGATGAACTGCTTCTTGATGAAGGAACCGATGCTCATGGCAAACCCCCTGTCGGTCGCGGGTTGACTGGAAACACTGTGTGCCGGGCCGTGGCGGCCGGGCTCAGAACACGCAGGCGGCGTTGATCATGCCCGCGCACAGGGCGGCCGCACCGCCCATGGTGCCGACCGCCACGTTGTTCTCCTCGAGCTGGCGGCTGAGGTCCGGGATGAGCCGGTTCATCACCGCGTAGGCGATCAGCTGGACCACCAGCGCGCTGACGATCCAGGCGACGAAATTCGCGTAGTGGACATGGGTCAGGATGCCGGAGGCGATGGTCAGCGTGAACCCGACCATCGCGCCGCTCAGGAACAGCGCCACCGCGGTGTTGCCGTTGCGGACGTGGTGGCGCTCTTCGTGCGGCGTGATGCGGGTGTAGACCACGAAGAACAGCGCCAGCAGCAGCAGCCCGGTCACCAGGTAGGCTGTGTAGTTGAGTACGATCTCGGACAACTGCATCGCGTCCATCGACGTTCGCTCCGTTCGGCGTCTGGCCGTCGGCAGAATAGCAGCACCCCGGGGCTTCCGGGACCCGTCGAGCCGCCCGCCATGCGCCTGAACCACCTGCTCATCCTCGCCGTCTTCGTCGTCGCCTCCTGCGGGCTGGCCTACGAGCTGGTCGCGGCGGCGCTCGCCAGCTACCTGCTCGGCGACTCGGTGCTGCAGTTCTCCACGATCATCGGCGTCTACCTCTTCGCGATGGGCATCGGCGCGCACCTGTCGCGCTACGTGCGGGACGCCGACGTGCTGGCGCGCTTCGTCGAGATCGAGCTGCTGGTCGCGCTGGCGGGGGGCGTGTCGGCGTCGGTGCTGTTCGTCGCCTTCGCATGGGCGGGCACGCCGTTTCGCGTGGCCCTGTACGCGATCGTGCTGATCATCGGCATCCTGGTGGGCATGGAGATCCCGCTGGTGATGCGGGTCCTGAACCAGAGGAAGAACGAGTTCGCCGACCTGGTGTCCCGGGTGCTCACCTTCGACTACCTGGGCGCGCTGGCGGTGTCGGTGCTGTTCCCGCTGTTCTTCGCCCCGCGGCTCGGGCTGGCGCGCACGGCGCTGCTGTTCGGCATCCTGAACGCGGTGGTGGGCCTGTGGGTCGCGCACGCGTTCCGCCGCGAGCTGCCGCAGTGGCGCCCGATGATGCTGCGGGGCTTCGGCGTGCTGGCGGTGCTGGCGCTGGGCATGACCGGGTCCGACCGGCTGGTCGGCTGGGCCGAGCGCGGCCTGTTCGGCGACGAGATCGTGCATGCGGCGTCCTCGCCCTACCAGCGGATGGTGGTCACCCGCTGGAAGGACGACCTGCGGCTGTACCTCAACGGCAACCTGCAGTTCTCGTCGCGCGACGAGCATCGCTACCACGAGGCGCTGGTGCTGCCGGCGATGGAGAACCATCCGGAGCCGCGCCGCGTGCTGGTGATGGGCGGGGGCGACGGGCTGGCAGCGCGCGAGGTGCTGCGCTATCCGTCGGTCACGCAGGTGGTGCTGGTGGACCTGGACGCGGCGATGACCGGCCTGTTCGCGAGCGCGCCCGACCTGGTCGCGCTCAACCGGGGGGCGCTGCGCGATGCGCGGGTGACTGTCGTCAACCAGGATGCATTCCAGTGGCTCGAGTCGGCGCGCGAGACCTTCGACGTGGTGATCATCGACTTCCCCGATCCGGCGAACCACAGCCTGGGCAAGCTGTACTCGGTGCCGTTCTACACGATGCTCAGGCGGGTGCTGGCGCCGCACTCCCAGGTCGGGATCCAGGCGGCCTCGCCGTGGTTCGCGCCGAACGCCTACTGGTCCATCGACGCGACGCTGAAGGAGGCGGGCTTCTCGACGACGCCCTACCATGCACACGTGCCGTCCTTCGGCGAGTGGGGCTTCATCGCGGCGTCGCTGCGGCCGGGCTTCGTGCCGCCGGTGCGCTACCGCGTGCCGACGCGCTTCCTGGACGCCGCGGTCACCGCGCAGATGTTCACCTTCCCGCCCGACATGGGGCCGCGCGCGGTGGAGCCCAACTGGCTCAACACGCAGCGCCTAGTGCAGTACTTCCACGACGACTGGGCCCGTGTCGCGCGCTGACCGGCGAAGGCTGCTGCGGGCCGGGCTGGCGCTGCCGGGCGCGGGCCTGGCGGCGGCGCTCGCCGGCTGCGACCGCCGCCCGGTCTGGGTGCCGCCGCCGGTCGCGGTCCATGCGCCCGGCCGCGAGGCAGGCCACCGGCTGCGCGAGCGCTGGCAGCAGGGTCCGCCCGGCTACGCCGACTGGCGCGCCGCCGCCACCCACCGGATCGACGTGGCCATCGTGGGGGCCGGCGTGGCCGGCCTGGCCTGCGCGTGGCAGCTCGACCGGGCAGGCCATCGCGACCACTGGGTGCTGACCGGGCCCGAGCCGCTGGGCAACGCGGCGGGCACCCGCGTGGGCGGCCTGGCCTGCCCCGCCGGCAGCCACTACCTGCCGCTGCCCTCGACCGAGTCGCGGCACATGCGCGAGCTGCTGGCCGACGCGGGCGTGCTGCTCGAGGGCGTCGCCGCGCAGGCGCCCACCTACGACGAGCGCGTGCTGGTGCACGGCCCCGCCGAGCGGGTGCTGTCGGGCGGCCTGTGGGCGTCGGGCATGGTGCCGCGCCACGCCCAGGACGCGGACGGGCGCGCGCAGACCGCGGCCTTCTTCGAGCACGTGCAGGGGCTGGCCGCCGAGCGCGGTGCGGACGGGCGGCGCGCCTTCGTGGTGCCGGTCGCGCTGTCCTCGGCCGACGCGCCGTCGCGCGCGCTCGACCGGCTGGATGCCGCGGCCTGGCTCGACGCGCAGGGCTGGCGCGACCCGGCGCTGCGCTGGTACCTCGACTACGCTGCGCGCGATGAGTTTGGCGCGACGCTCGAGGAGGTCTCTGCCTGGGCGCTGGTGCACTACTTCGCGAGCCGCGGGGGTCAGGCCCGCAACGCCGAGCCGGGCGCGGTGCTCACCTGGCCCGACGGCCTCGCGCCGCTCGCGCGCCACCTGGCCGCGCCGGCGGCGGCGGCTGGCCGGCTGCGCGCGGTGTCGGTGGAGCGCATCGAGCAGCAGGGCGACGGCGCGCGCCTGTTCGGCTGGGAGGAGGGCGGGCCCGGGGCCGAGCCGGTGCCGATCGTGATCCGCGCCCGCCGCGTGGTCGTGGCCACGCCGCTCGCGATCGCGGCGCGGATGGTGCCCGAGCTCGGCGAGTCGATCGGCCGGCTCGACCCCCGAGGCGCCAGCGCGCGGCGCGTGCCCTGGACGATCGCCAACGTGCTGCTGCGCCGGCCACCCGCCGAGCGGCCCGCCGCCGACGACGACGGGCATCCGAGCGAGCTGGCCTGGGACAGCATCGTGCACGGCAGCCCGGCGCTGGGCTTCGTGCACGCGCAGCACCAGTCGATCCGCATCGACACCACCGGCCCGGTCGTGATGAGCGCGTACCGCGCCTTCGTGCCGCGCGAGCGCGACGCGGCGCAGGCGCTCGAGGCGCTGCTCGCCGCCCCCGGCGAGCCGGACCCGCGCGCGTGGCTCGCGCTGGTGGGCCTGGACCTGGAGAGCGCCTACGGCCACCGGGTGTGGCGCGACGTCGTGCGCGTGGAGGTCACGGTGCGCGGCCATGGTATCGCCGCGCCCTCGCCCGGCTTCCTCGAGAGCCCGCTGCTGGCCGCGCTGCGCGCCGCGTCGGGGCCGGTGCGCTATGCGCACTCGGAGCTGTCCGGCTACTCGGTGTTCGAGGAGGCGGCGTGGTGGGGGCTGCGGGCTGCGGCCGAGATCGGGGGCTGAGCGTCGGACCGCGGCTTGGCCGCGCGCTGAGGCCGCCCCTGCCGCAGGCGCCGCGCCGGGCACGGCCCGGGGCCGGGATGCCCCCGTTTCGTGCGTCGCGCCCCACGCCGGTGTCGGCCGGGGCGGCCCGCCAGGCCCGCGCGCCGGCGCCACGCGTCGCCCGCACCCGCCTCGTGTGGTTTACTCCTTGCTTGTAGATGACCACCTCCGTCAGGCCACCGCTCCCGTGATCACCCGCTCCATGCCCCTCGCCCCGCGCAAGCCCAAGGCGTCGGCCCCTGCCGCGCACCGCCGCGCGCGCAAGCCCGCCGCCCTCGCCGTCAACGAGCGCGACCCCGCGATCCGCGACATCCGGCTCCTCGGACGCATCCTCGGCGAGGTGATCCGCGAACAGGAGGGCCGCGACGCCTACGACCTGATCGAGCGCGTCCGCCAGCTGTCGGTGGCCGGCCGCCTGAAGGCCGACAAGGCCGCGGGCCTCGCGCTCGGGCGGTTGCTCAAGAGCCTCACCGTCGACCAGACCGTATCGGTGATCCGCGCCTTCGCGTACTTCTCGCACCTCGCCAACATCGCCGAGGACCGGCACGTGGTGCGGCGCCGCGACGAGCAGGCCCGCAGCGGTGCGCTGATCGAGGGCTCGCTCGCGCTGACCCTCGAGCGGCTCGCGGGGCGCGACATCCGCGCCGGCGAGATCGCCCAGGTGCTGCGCGGCGCCTACATCTCGCCGGTGCTGACGGCGCACCCGACCGAGGTGCAGCGCAAGAGCCAGCTCGATGCCGAGCGCGCGATCGCCGAGCTGGTGGCCGCGCGCGACGGCATCGCGACCGCCCACGAGCTCGCGCGCAACGAGGTGGCGCTGCGCGCGCGGGTCACCCAGCTGTGGCAGACGCGGATGCTGCGCTATGCAAAGCTCACCGTGGCCGACGAGATCGAGAACGCGCTGTCCTACTACCGCAGCACCTTCCTGCAGCAGATCCCGCGGCTCTACGCGCAGATCGAGGAGGCGCTGCCGGGCCACGAGATCGCGAGCTTCTTCCGGATGGGCAACTGGATCGGCGGCGACCGCGACGGCAACCCCAACGTCACCGCCGACACGCTGTCGATGGCATTGGGCCGCCAGAGCGAGACGGTGCTGCGCTTCTACCTGGTGGAGGTGCACGAGCTGGGGGCCGAGCTGTCCCTGTCCACGCTGCTCGTGAAGGTGACGCCCGAGATGCAGGCGCTCGCCGACCGCTCGCCCGACACGAACGCGCACCGCTCCGACGAGCCCTACCGGCGCGCGCTCGTCGCGATCTACGCGCGGCTCGCCGCGACCCTGCGCGAGCTGACCGGCACCGAGGCGCTGCGCCACGCGGTGGCGCCGCAGGCGCCCTATGCCGATGCCGCGGAGCTGCTTGCCGACCTGCGGGTCATCGAGGCGTCGCTCATGCTCAACCACGGCCGCGCGCTGGTCGCGCCGCGCCTGGCGCCGCTGATCCGCGCGGTGCAGGTGTTCGGGTTCCACCTCGCCACGGTCGACCTGCGCCAGAGCTCCGACAAGCACGAGGCGGTGGTCGCCGAGCTGCTGCGGGTGGCGCGCATCGAGGCCGACTACTCCTCGCTCGCCGAGCCGCAGCGGCGCGCGCTGCTGATGAGCCTGCTGAACGATGCGCGCGGCCTGCGCGTCAAGGGCGCGGAGTATTCGCCGCTCGCGGTGGGCGAGCTCGCGATCTTCGACCTGGCCGCGGTCATGCTCGTGCGCTACGGGCGCCAGGCGCTGCGCCACTACATCATCTCGCACACCGAGGACGTGAGCGACCTGCTGGAGCTGCTGCTGCTGCAGAAGGAGGCGGGCCTGATGCGGGGCACGCTCGACGACGGCGCGGTCAACGACCTGATCGTGGTGCCGCTCTTCGAGACCATCGGCGACCTGCGCAACGCCGCGCCCATCATGCGCGCCTTCTACGCGCTGCCCGGCATCCAGGACATGATCCTGCGCTCGGGCGCCGAGCAGGACGTCATGCTCGGCTACAGCGACAGCAACAAGGACGGCGGCTTCTTCACCAGCAACTGGGAGCTGTACCGCGCCGAGGTCGCGCTGCTGGAGTTCTTCGGGCCGCTGCGCGCCTCGCACGGGCTGGTGCTGCGGCTCTTCCACGGCCGCGGCGGCACGGTCGGGCGCGGCGGCGGCCCGAGCTACCAGGCGATCCTCGCGCAGCCCCCGGGCACGGTGAACGGCCAGATCCGCCTGACCGAGCAGGGCGAGGTGATCGCCTCCAAGTACGCGCACCCCGAGATCGGGCTGCAGAACCTCGAGACCCTGGTGGCGGCGACGCTGGAGGCGACCCTGCTGCACCCGACCAGGAGCGCGCCGCGCGCCTTCCTCGACGCCGCGCAGGAGCTGTCGGTGGCGAGCATGGCGGCCTACCGCAAGCTGGTCTACGAGACCCCGGGCTTCACCGACTTCTTCTTCGACGCCACCCCCATCCGCGAGATCGCGGAGCTCAACATCGGCTCGCGCCCGGCGTCGCGCAAGTCGACCCGAGCCATCGAGGACCTGCGGGCGATCCCGTGGGGCTTCAGCTGGGGCCAGTGCCGGATCGCGCTGCCCGGCTGGTGCGGCTTCGGGTCGGCGGTGCGGGCCTACCTCGACGCGGACCCGGCGCGGCGCGACGCGCGCCTCGCGCTGCTGCGCCGGATGATGAAGGAGTGGCCGTTCTTCCGCACGCTGATGTCCAACCTGGACATGGTGCTGGCCAAGACCGACCTGGGCATCGCGGCGCGCTATCTCGAGCTGGTCACCGACCGCAAGCTCGCGCGTCGCGTCTTCGGCCTGATCGAGGCCGAGTACCGCGCGGCCGGCGACGCGCTGGAGACGATCAGCGGCGAGTCGCAGCGGCTCGCCGCCAACCCCTCGCTCGCGCGCTCGATCGAGCACCGCTTCCCCTACCTCGACCCGCTCAACCACCTGCAGGTGGAGCTGATGCGCCGCTACCGGCAGCGCCCGGCGGGCGAGCCGGTCAACGAGCGCGTGCAACGCGGCATCCACATCTCGATCAACGGCGTCGCGGCCGGCCTGAGGAACACCGGATGATGGACGCCGAGTCCGCGGCCGAGCTGCCCGGCGACGCGCCGCTGTCGGCGGCCGCCGTCGCCCGGCGACGCCACCGACAAGAGCGGCAACCTGCGGCTCAAGGACGTCGGCGTGTTCCTGCGCGAGCGGATCGCCGAGCACTTCCGCGGCCGGGGCCGCGAAGTCACGGTCAAGTACATCGACCCGAGCTACGCGATCCGCAGCGTGCCGGCCCGCCCGTCGGACAGCGTGTACTGCTGGAACATGGCGCGCAGCGCGGTGCACGCCGCGATGGCCGGCAACACCGAGATGCTGATCGGGCGCTGGCACGGACGCTTCGTGCACGTGCCGATGGCGCTCGCCACCAGCGGGCGCCGGCAGGTGGACCCGGCGGGCGACCTCTGGACCTCGGTGATCGAGTCGACGGGGCAGCCGCGGGCGTTCGGGTGACGCGGGCGGCTCAGGCGCGGCGTCGGCCGAGGAGCTCGACCGCGGGCGACAGGCCGAGCGCCCGGGCGCGCGCCGCGAGGCGTCGATCGAAGGTCGCGAAGGTGGCGGCTCGCGCGCTGCGGGCCAGGTGCAGCGCGTCGGCGAAATCCAGCCCGGCGTCGAACGCATCGAGCGCAGCGAACAGCAGTGCACGGTCTTCGTGCGTGACGTGCTCGATGCCGGCTAGGGCCCGGAGCACCCGCGCGACGTCCCGGCGCGGCAGCTCATAGAAGCCCCGGAGCACCCACTCGAGCTCCAGCACCACCGACATCGGCACGAAGCACCGCTGCGACAGCGCGGCGAGGGCGGCCGGGCGCTGCCGGACAGCCTGGGCGTCGTCCGGATCGTCGACGAAGAAGCGTGCCAGGACGTTGGTGTCCAGCGCCCTCACGGCTTGCCCGGCCGCTCGCGCCCGGCGACGCTCGCCGGGTCGAAGTCCTCGAGGCGGCGGGGCACGCCGCGGGCGGGCGCCCTCACCATGCCGGCGAGCGCCGCGACGTCCGCGCGAGGCACGGGGCGCACGACGCGCAGCCACAGCCCGTCGGCCTCCTCCCGGATCTCCAGCCGCGTGCCGGCGCCCAGGCCCAGCCTGTGCCGGATCTCGGCCGGTATGACGATCTGGCCCTTGGAGGAAACGATCAGGTTCGACATCTGGCGTTGAGCTTACGACGGGGCGAGTCGATTGTAGGTTGTCTTACGTAGTAAGACAAACGACCGTGGCTCGATCCTGGCTCGTGGAGCAGCCGCGCGCCCTCCACGACGTGGCGTTTCAGGTCCTCGAACGGGTCCGTCGACACCACGCTCTTCCAGGGGACGGGCCCGGCAAGGCTGGTCTTGTCGGATGGCGCGCCGACCAGCAGACAGCACCGGTACCACGGCGTTCTGGCGCCCACCGCCAGGTGGCGCCCGCGGGTGGTCCTGCGCCCGGGCCCGTACCTGCGCAGCCCGGGCATGGTGGCGCGACGCGCCGGTTTAGTGTGGAATGCGGGAAGTGTGGCGAACGCGTGGCTGAGCGTCCGTTCCAGTGCTGCGTCAGGTTCGATCCTTTGGAGCCCTGAATGCCGACTTCCGCTTTCCGTGCCTGCTCCCTAGCCGCGGCCGCGGCCGTCCTGCTCGCCGCGGGCATCGCCCGCGCCGACTGCGTCGACGGCATGCGCGACATGACCGCCGCGGAGCGTGCCTACCACCAGCGCGGTGTCGCCGCGCTCGCCGCCGCGCTGCCGGGCCCGCCCGCGGGTGCCGAGCGAAAGGGGCGGCCCTTCGACTTCAAGGCGCCCTCGCTCTCCGCTGGAGCCTCGGTGTGCGGTGCCGCCCTTGGCAACTTCAACGTCACCGCGGACGCGGGCTACCTCTACACCTTCCCGAAGGCGGAAGCCGATCGGCTGTACGTCGAGCGCCGCGCGGTGGTCGAGCGCATCCGCGCGATCGAGGCCTTGCCGCCCGACAAGGCGGCCGAGATGAAGGCGATCGAGGACCAGGTCCGCGCGACGTATGCACAAATGCCGACGCGCAAACGCAGCGATCCGCCGTTCACCCCGGAGCAGCAGGCGCTGGTCAACCAGAAGACGGCCGAAGCCCGCGTGTTCGAGCAGAAGGCGCGCGAGGTGAGATGGGCGCACGAGCTTGCGGTCAAGCCCCAGATCGACCCGCTGAAGGACGAGGAGCGCCGGCTGGAGACGAATCCGCAGGATTTCGGCATCTTCCTGAAGATCAACGTCGACAGGCCGCCGCCGGTCGGCGCCACGCCTTGGGAGGAGGTCGCGGTGTTCGGCGCGCCGGCAAACAGCCGCGCCGCGAACCTGAGGATCGTCAACGTCGTGCTCCAGGTGAGAGGGCCGCCGGGCCCGGCGCGTACGGCGCTGTTCAACGCGGTCGACAGCGCCTGGCTGAAGACGCTGGTCGGGCAGGCGCCGCCCGAGGTCGCCGCTTCCGAGGCGCAGGCAGCCCGGCTCGCGGCGGCCGCGCCCGCGGCGGTCGCACCTGTGCAGGTTGCCTCGCCGGTGGGTTCTCCGGCGCCGTCGGCATCGTCCGCGCCTCAGCTGGCCGCGCCGCCGGCCGCGCCATCAGCCGCGCCATCAGCCGCGCCGCCGGCCGCGCCGCCGGCCGCGCAGCCGGCCGCAGCCGCGACCGCGCCGGCCGTCCCGGCGGCGGCGGCAGCGCCACCCGCCGCACCCGCGCCGCCCCCGGCGGGTGCCCCGCAGGCCGTCGCGCCGCGGCCCGACTGCCCGCCGCGCGGCGCGCAGGCGGGGAACCAGGCGGCGAGCGCCGGCGCGACGATCGGCGGCGCCGTGCTGGGCGGTGGCTTCGGGCGCAACATGGGCAGCATGATCGGCGGCGCGTTGGGCGCGGTCACGCAGGCGCCGGTGCCGCCGGGCTGCCCTAACTGAGGGCGAGGGTCGCGCGCAGAGGCGCGCCGCGGGTCGGGGGACGCGCCGTGCACGGCGGCCGCGCTCCCGACCGGCCGACCCCGGCACGGACGGGCGTCGGTCAGCCGGCCGGCTTGGCCGGCGGCTCCGGCGGCAGGTAGCGGGGCTGCAGGGCGAGCAACTGCTCGTCGGTGGTCGCCACCAGCCACTGCCTCGCACCCTCGATCACATGCCGGTTCTGGTCCTTGAAGGGGCCCATCGACACCACGCTCTTCCAGGCGACGGGGCCGGCGCGGCTGGTCTTGTTGGACGGCGCGCCAACCAGCAGGCAGTAGGGCCCGAGCGGCATCGACACGAAGGGCACCGCGGGCTGCGCGCGCACCCGCCAGTCGACGAAGGGCGACTCGCTCAGCAGCAGCGGCACGGGCAGGCCGTGGAACACGGTCCAGTCGTAGAGGGCGAGCTGCGCGCGCAGCGGCACATAGAGGCGGCGCACGTCGGCCACCACCGCGGCCCGGATCTCGTCGTCGAACATCGGCTCGAGCGCCCAGCGCGCCTGCGAGCGCCGCGCGTCGGCCTGGTAAGCGCAGCACAGCGCGATCTCGACGCAGTCCTGCACCGAGCGCGCGACGTCGGCGGGCGACCCGGCCTCCTCGGGCCTGCCGAGCTGCGCGGCGCGCAGGAAGCGCGCGAGGCCGGCCTCGTGCACCGGCGGGCCCACATGGCGCGTGTCGGTGGCCGCGTCGGCGTCGGCGCCGAGCGGCACGTGGATCGGGGGCTCGGCCGCGAAGTGCGCCTTCTTGCCTTCGTCGAAGCCGATCTCGCCGTCGGCGCAGCGCAGCCAGCGGGTGCCGATGCGGCCGCGCTCCCACAGCCAGTTCCTGAGGACGGGGCGCAGCGGGTGGTGGACTTCCTGTTCGGTCAACGGGCCCTCCGACGGGCCAGTATGCCACCGCCCGCCGTGCGCGCCGTCAGGCCTCCCGGACCGCTGCGAGCGGCAGGTCGCGCACCGACAGCACGCCCGCGATCCGCTCGATCGCGGCGATCGCCTCCGGCGGCACCGGGCTGTCGATGTCCACCAGCGTGTAGGCGACGTCGCCGCGCGACTTGTTGAGCATGTTGTGGATGTTGAGCCCCACCTGCGCCATCGCGGTGCTGATCTGCCCGAGCATGTTCGGCACGTTGGCGTTGGCGATGGCCACGCGGAACTCGGACTCGCGCGCCAGCGTCACGTCCGGGAAGTTGACCGCGTTGCGCACGTTGCCGTGCTCGAGGTAGTCGCGCAGCTGGTCGACCACCATCACCGCGCAGTTCTCCTCGGCCTCGAGCGTGGAGGCGCCCAGGTGGGGCAGCGCGACGCAGCGGGGGTGGCCGAGCAGGCCGGCGGTGGGGAAGTCGCTCACGTAGTGGCGCAGCGTGCCCGAGTCCAGCGCCGCGCGGACCGAGGGCTCATCGACCACGCCCTCGCGCGAGAAGTTCAGCAGCACCGTGCCCGGCCTGCAGGCGTCCAGAGCGCGGGCATCGATCAGCCCGCGGGTCGCGGCGAACAGCGGCACGTGCAGGGACACGAAGTGCGCGCCGCGCAGCAGCTCGGGCACGCTCTGCGCGCGCCGCACCTGGGCGGGCAGGCTCCAGGCGGCGTCGACGGTGATCTCGGGGTCGTAGCCGATCACCTGCATGCCGAGCCGGATCGCCGCATCGGCCACCAGGCAGCCGATGCGCCCCAGTCCGATCACCCCGAGCGTGTGGCCGGCCAGCTCGAAGCCGCTGAACGCCTTCTTGCCGTCCTCGACGGTGCGCTCGAGCTCGGCCGAGCCGGCGTCCAGGCCGTCCACGAAGCGCAGCGCGGCCGGCAGGTTGCGCGCCGACAGCAGCATGCCCGCCAGCACCAGCTCCTTGACCGCGTTGGCGTTGGCGCCGGGCGCGTTGAAGACCGGCACGCCGCGCAGGCTCATCGCATCGACCGGCACGTTGTTGGTGCCGGCGCCGGCCCGCGCGATCGCCTTCACGGTGGCCGGGATCTCGGCGCCGTGCAGGTCGGCCGAGCGCAGCAGGATCGCGTGCGGCTCGGCGATAGCAGGGCCCAGCGTGTAGAGCGACGCGGGCAGGCGATCCAGGCCGGTGCGCGAGACCTGGTTCAGCACCCGGATCCGGAAGCCGCGGGCGCGATCAGGCATGACGGGCCTCGAACTCGCGCATGTACGCGACGAGCTGCTGCACGCCCTCCAGGGGCATCGCGTTGTAGATCGAGGCGCGCATGCCGCCCACCGAGCGGTGGCCCTTGAGCTGCAGCATGCCGCGCGCCTCGGCGCCCTTGAGGAAGGCGTCGTCGAGCTCCGGGCGGGCCAGGGTGAACGGCACGTTCATCCGCGAGCGGTCGGCAGGTGCGACCGGGTTCGAGAAGAACGAGGATGCGTCGAGGCAGTCGTACAGCAGCCTGGCCTTGGCGATGTTGCGCTGCTCGATGCCGGCCACGCCGCCCTGCGCCATCAGCCAGCGGAACACCAGGCCCGCCACGTAGATCGCCCAGGTGGGCGGCGTGTTGAGCATGGAGTCGTTGTCGGCCTGCTGCTTGTAGTCGAGCATGGTGGGTGTGCCCGCGGGCGCGTGCCCGAGCAGGTCCTTGCGCACCACCACGATCGTCAGCCCCGCCGGCCCGATGTTCTTCTGCGCGCCGCCGTAGATCAGACCGTAGCGCGGGACGTCGATCGGGCGCGACATGAAGTGCGAGGACACGTCGGCCACCAGCGGCACCTCGCCGGTGTCGGGCACCCAGTCGAACTCGACGCCGCCGATGGTCTCGTTGCTGCAGATGTGCACGTAGGCGGCGTCCGGGTCGAGCCGCCAGCCGGCGCGCTCGGGCACGTAGGCGAACTTGCGGTCCTCGGCCGACGCGGCCACGTTGACCTTGCCGAAGAGCCCGGCCTCCTTGATCGCCTTCTTGGACCACTCGCCGGTGTGCACGTAGTCGGCGCCCCGGTGCCCGCGCATCAGGTTGATCGGCACCATCGCGAACTGCTGGGTCGCGCCGCCCTGCAGGAACAGCACCGCGTAGTCGTCGGGCACGCCGAGCAGCGTGCGGAAGTCCTGCTCGGCCTGCGCGTGGATCGACATGTACTCCTTGCCGCGATGGCTCATCTCCATCACCGACTGGCCCGATCCGTGCCAGTCGAGCATCTCGGCGGCGGCCTGCTCGAGCACGGCTTCGGGGAGGACGCCGGGGCCGGCGCTGAAGTTGTAGACGGATCGCATCGGGTCTCCTGGAGTGCGGCGTGGCGGACGCGCCCCGGGGGCGGCTCGCAGGCGCGCGCCGATCATAGCGCAGGGGCCGCGCCGGGCGCCGCGCGCCGCGGACCGGGCACCGCGACCCGCGACCCGGGCAGGGCAGGGCCGGCCCGCCCGGGTCAGTGCGCGGTCCAGCCGCCGTCGACGACGACGCTCGAGCCGGTGGTGAACCTGGAGCGCCCGCCCGCGAGGAAGGCGATCGCCTCGGCGACATCGCGTGCGTCGCCCATGTGCTCGAGCGGCACCATCGCGCGCACGCGGCGCTCGAAGCGCTCGGCGCCGAGCAGCTCCGAGATCTCGCCGGTCATCGCGGTGCTGATGTAGCCGGGGTGCACGGCGTTGACGCGCACCGGCGGCGACAGGTGCGCGCCCTCGAGCGCGGCCCCCTTGGTGAGCAGCAGCACGCCGGCCTTGGAGGCGCCGTAGGCGCCGGTGAGCGGCATGCCGACCAGGCCGGCGACCGAGGACACGTTGACGATCGAGCCGCCGCGCCCCGCCATCGCGCGCAAGCCCTCGCGCACACCGAGGAAGGCGCCGTCGAGGTTGACCGAGATCACGCGGCGCCACTCGTCGAGCGTGGTCGCCGCCAGGGTCTTGAGGGGCGGCGCGATGCCGGCGTTGTTGACGAGCACGTCGAGCGGGCCGAAGTGCGCCTGGGCCGCCGCCGCCGCCGCCGCCCAGTCGGACTCGCTGGTGACGTCGTGCCGCAGGAACAGGAGCCGGCCTCGGCTGCCCGACAGCCGCTCGGTCAGCGCGGCGCCGGCCCGGTCGTCGATGTCGGTGGCCAGCACCAGCGCGCCCTCGCGCAGCATGACCTCGACGGTGGCCGCGCCGATGCCCGAGGCGGCGCCGGTGACCAGCGCGACGCGGTCGGCGAGGTGGTCGGTGGTCGTGGGGATGCTCATGCCGGGGTCATCGCTCGCTGAGGGTGTAGCCCACGCGCGGGAAGTGCACGACCACCTCGCCGAGCACGGGGTCGGTGCGGCGCAGCGACACGTCGTCTCGGTCGATGTGCGCGAGCGCGCCCTCGACCGCGGCGGTGGCGTAGTCGTCCGGGCGGATGGCGACCTGCCGGCCGAGCTCGGGCATGGAGTCGTCGTCGATGCTCGGGACGGGGTCGCGCGGCGTGCAGCGCGCGGCGACGGCGAGCGCCTCGGCGGCAGACAGGTCCTCGCGGGTGCCGTGGCCGATGGCCGCCACCCGCGCCATCCAGGCGCGGGTGGCGGGATAGGGCTCGAGCTCGGCCGAGCAGTCGATCGGTAGCGCGCCGAGGAACCACAGCGCGTGGTAGGTCGCGAGGTCCTCCTGGCCGGGCCCGTCGGGCAGCAGCCACGGGCGGCCGTCGGCGAAGCGGTTCTCGACGACCGGCAGGCAGGGGCGCAGCTGGCGCAGGTTGCGCCGCGCCACGGCCTGCAGTCGCTCGGCCGAGGGCGGGGGCTTGCCGCGCAGCGTCGCGCGGTCGAGGTGCAGCCGCGGGTCCATGGTCAGCGCGTTGACGCCGCTCGCGTAGCGGGCGATGGGCCAGAACAGGTCCCGCTCGGCCCAGGACTCGAAGGCGACCGACACGCCCGCGGTCTCGGCGCGGATCAGGGGCGGCGAGGGCACGCGGCGGTCGAGCTCGCGCAGAATCGTGCGGGTGTCGCAGAACACGTCGGCACCCACCTGCAGCACCGGGATGTGCCGGTAGCCGCCGGTGAGCGCGACCAGGTCGGGCTTGGGCATGAAGGACGGCGCGATCACCGAGCGCCAGTGGATGCCCTTGAGGCCGAGCGCGAGCCGGACCTTCTCGGCGAAGGGCGAGAAGTCGTAGTGGTGCAGGATCGGCAGCGCGTCCGCGGCGGTGGTCATGAGGCTCCCGGCTCGAGCCATCGCTCGACGAGTTGGCGCTGCACCTTGCCGCTGGTGCTGCGGGGGAAGTCGTCCTGGGAGGCGACGAAGCGGATCTCCCGGGGCAGCTTGTAGGAGGACAGGCCGGCGCGGCACACGCGCATCAGTTCGTCGGCGGGTACGCCCGGCGTCTGCAGCGCGACGAAGGCGACCGGCACCTCGCCCCAGCGGTCGTCGCGCCGGCGCACGACCACCACCTCGGCGACGCGCGGGTCGGCCATCAGCACCCGCTCGATCTCGCTCGGATAGATGTTCTCGCCACCCGACTTGATCAGGTACTTGGCGCGGTCCACGAAGCCCAGGCGCCCGTCGGGGTGCTCGACGAACAGGTCGCCCATGTGGAACCAGCCGCCGCGGAACTCGACCTCGTTGACCGCGTCGGCCCGCCAGTAGCCGCTGAACACGGTCGGGCCGCGCACGGCGATCTCGCCCGGGTCGCCGCGCACGACGTCGCGGTCCTCGCTGTCGACCAGCCGCCAGCGATACAGCGAGCTGTGGGCCTTGTCGAGGCAGTCGGGCGCCTCGCCGATCGCCAGGCGCGTGCCGGCGGCGGGCAGCATGCCGGTCTCGGTCGAGCCGAAGGTGTTCCAGTAGGGCGCCTCGAGCAGGCGCGAGGCCTGTGCGATCAGCTGCGGCGAGACGAGGTCGGCCAGCGCGCCGACGAGCCGGATGCCGCGGGGCCGGACGCCGCCCTCGCGCAGCGCGTCCACCAGCTGCTCGATCATGCCGGGGATCAGCACCAGCCACCACAGGCGCTCGGTCCGCACGAGGTGCACGAGCCGCGCGATGTCGGCGCCGTCGACCACGAAGACCGTGCCGCCCAGCTCCAGCACGTGCAGCGCATGCTCGAGCGACACCATGTGGAACATCGGCGCCCAGGCCACGAAGTTGTCGCCGGGCTGCAGGCCGGCGTCGATGCGGCTGACGTCCATCCGCGCGAGCTCGGCGCGGTGGCTGATCAGCGCGCCCTTGGGCATGCCGGTGGTGCCGCTGGTGTACAGGATCAGCAGGCCGTCCTCGGGCTGCGCGACCAGCGGCGGCTCGGTGGCGTCGGCCTGCGCGAGGCGCCGCTCGTAGTCGGGCCCGAGCAGGATCTCGGCGGGGACGGCCGCGCCGGTCGCCCGGTAGGCGGCCTCGAAGCGCGGCGACAGCAGCACGACCGCGGGCTCGACCAGCGCGACGCAGTGCGCGAGCTCGGCGCGGGCAAGCCGCCAGTTGAGCGCGCACAGGATCGCGCCGAGCCGCGCCGCCGCGAAGCTGGCCTCGAGGAACTCGGCGCGGTTCTCGGACAGGATCGCGATGCGCGCGCCGCGCGTCACGCCGAGCGCCGCGAGCGCGTTGGCCAGCCGGTTGCTGCGCGCATCGAGCGCGGCGAAGCTCAGCGCAGCGACGCCGTCGTCGACCGCGATCTGCTCGGGCACGCGCCGCGCCTGCGCGCGCAGCAACTCGCCCACGGTCAGCGCGCCTGCCCGTCCGATGAGTTGCTCGATGCTCGATGCCACGGGCCCTGCCTCCTCGTCGTCCTCGGTGTGGTGTCCGGGCGGCGCGCGTCCGCCCGGGTGCAGGGTCGCCCACAGGACAGGGGCGATGCCCGCTTCTCGATCCCGAACATACAGCAATCGCGGGCCGGCCGGCCCGCGCGCCCGCGGGTCAGTCCCCGACCCAGTCGGCGAGCACCTGCGCGATGCGCAGCGGCGGCAGGATCGTCCGACAAGCCTGCGGCAACCCTATACTCGCCCGGCGTCGGCGCCCTGCCTGCGCGCCGGCCACGCGAAGGGAGAGGCAGCATGGAGACTCGCGACTACCCGCTCGAGGAGCGCACCATCGGGCGCGTCCTCGCGGACAAGGCGCGCCGCGTGCCGCAGCGCCCGTTCCTGCTGTGGCAGGGCCTGCGCTACACCTACGCCGACGTGGAGTCGATGACCAGCCGCTATGCGAACGGCTTCGCGGCGCAGGGCATCGGGCACGGCGACCACGTCGCGGTGATGCTCCCCAACTGCCCCGAGTTCCTGTGGGTGGTGTGGGGCCTGGGCAAGCTCGGCGCGGTGGCCGTGCCGCTCAACACAGCGGCCAAGGGCGAGATGCTGCGCTACTTCATCGACCAGTCGGATGCGACCACCGTGGTCGTGGACGCCGAGTGGGCCGACCGGATCGCCGCGATCGCGGGGCGCCTGCCCAAGGTCCGGCGCTACCTGCTGCGGGCCGCGACGCCCGGCGCCGCGCTCGACGTCGGCGGCTCGGGTGCGCAGGTGCTGCCGCTCGGCGCGCTCGAGTCCGTCGACGACACGGCCCCGCCGGTGGACCGGGTGCGCCACGACGACACGCAGCTGATCATCTACACCTCCGGCACCACCGGCCCCTCCAAGGGCGTGCTGTGCCCGCACTCGCAGGGCCTGGGCATCGGCCGCGCGATCACGCAGGACTACGGCTATCGGCCCGACGACGTGATCTTCGCGTGCCTGCCGCTGTTCCACGCCAACGCGATGTGGTTCTCGTGCAGCGCGGCGCTGTGGGCGGACGCCGCGTTCGCGCTGTCGCCGCGCTTCTCGGCCACCCGCTTCTGGGACGAGATCCGCGCCTCGGGCGCCACGCAGTTCAATTCGCTCGGCGCGATGACCAACATCCTGCTGCAGCTGACCGAGGGGCCCGCCGACCGCGACCACACGCTGCGCCAGATCATGGCCGTGCCGATGACGCGCACGCTTTACGCGGAGCTGCGCCGGCGCTACGGCGTCGCGGTGACCTCGGTGTTCGCGATGTCCGAGAACTACGCGGTGACCGCCTTCGTGCCCGAGGACCGGGCCGACAAGGCGGGCTCGGCGGGCTCGGCGCGCGGCGCATCCGAGCTGCGCATCGTCGACGACGACGGCACGCCGCTCGCCGCGGGCGAGGTCGGCGAGATCCTGGTCCGGCCGCTGCACCCGGGCTCGATGATGAAGGGCTACTACAGGATGCCCGAGGAGACCGCGCGCGCCTTCGTGGACGGCTGGTTCTGCACCGGGGACCGGGGCTACCTGGACGCCGACGGCTACCTGTACTTCGTGGACCGCAAGAAGGAGGCGATCCGCCGGCGCGGCGAGAACATCTCGGCCTACGAGGTCGAGATGATCCTGTCGCGCCACCCGGCCATCCTGGAGGTGGCGGCGGTGCCGGTGCCCTCGGAGCTGAGCGAGGACGAGGTGATGGTGTACGTCGTGCTCAACCCGGGCATGGCCATGACGCACGCCGAGGTCGTGCGCTTCGCGGCCGAGCACATGAGCCACTACATGGTGCCGCGCTTCGTGGCGTTCATCGGGGAGCTGCCCAAGACCGCGACCGAGAAGCTCGAGAAGTACAAGCTCAAGCAGGACGCGATCGCGCGCCGCGACGCGCTGTGGGACCGCCAGCGCGAAGGCATCGACGTCGCGCGCTGAGGCCGGTCTTTCGCGGGGCACGGGCTTCGGGCATCGGCGGCGTCTCGGTGAACTTTCGGCTCGCCCGGCGCGCTCGTCGGCCGGTGATCGATGATACTTCCGGCAATGAGACATTCCTTGCACGCGGTGCGGCCATGACGCGCCGGGCCGCCATCCTCGGCTACGGGGCCGTGCCGGTGGGCACCTACCAGCGCGTGGCGCAGGGCGACGCGGTGCTCGAGCACGAGCTCGCCACCGACGTCGTGCTCGAGGCGATGGCGATGGCCGGCCTCGCGAAGGAGGACCTCGAGTGCGTCGTCGTGGCCCATCCCGGCGACCACACCCGGCAGGGCTATTTCCACACCTTCCTGACCGCGCACCTCGGCATCCGCGCCCGCGCCACCGTGATCCAGGTGCTCGGCAACGGCATGACCGGCGGCCACGCGTTCGACGTCGCGCTGCAGCAGGTGAGCTCCGGCCAGGCCGACTGCGCGCTGTCGGTCGGCGTGCACTTCGAGACCGGCGTATCCACCGCGCGCCACCTCGACTACAGCATCCGGCTGACCGGCGACGTCGACTTCCAGTCGGTGTTCGGGGCGGTGCCGATCGCGTGGTACGCGATGGACGCGCAGCGCTACCTGCACGAGCACCGGGTGCCGCGCGAGACGCTCGCCTCGATCGCGGTCAAGAACCGCGCGCACGCGGTGGACAACCCGCTCGCGCAGTTCCGCACGCCGGTGACGATCTCGGAGGTGCTGGCGGCGCGGCCGATCGTCGAGCCGCTGGGGCTGCTGGAGGTGCCGGGCCGGGCCGACGGCGCCGTGGCGCTGGTGATCGTCTCGGAGGACGTCGCGCGTGCGAGCGGTCGGCCCTACGTGCTGGTGCGCGGGCGCGGCTTCGAGCACGAGGGCCTGCACCAGCTGTCCGACCGGCCGGGCGACGCGCTCGACTACGGCACGCTGCGGGCGGCCTCGGGGCGCGCGCTCGCGGCCGCGGGCGTGGGCCTGGCCGACATCGGCGCGTTCCAGGTCTATGCGCCCTGCACGATCGTCGAGGCGCTGGGCACCGAGGCGCTCGGCCTGTTCCCGCGCGGGCGGGGCGCGGCGGCCGCCGCGGCCGGCGAGACCCGCGTCGACGGCCGCCATCCGGTCAACACCTGCGGCGGCTGCCTGTCGCGCGGGCATCCGCCCGAGGTCACGCCGCTCTACGACGTGGTGGAGGCGGCGATTCAGGTGCTGGGGCGGGCGGGCAGCCGCCAGGTGGCCCGGCGCCGGTTCGCGATGACCATCTCGGAGCTCGGCAAGTACAACGCGGCGCTGGTGCATGTGCTGGAGGGCGTGGCATGAGCCCGCTGCCCGAGATCGCGATGGCCGGCCCGCGGCCCTTCCCGCCGCGCGTGTCGCCCTTCACGCGGCCCTTCTGGGACGCGCTCGACGCGGGCCGGCTCACGACCACGCGCTGCGCCGACTGCGGCACCGTCGGGTTTCCGCCGCGCAGCCTGTGCCGCGCCTGCTGGAGCCGCGCGGTGCCCTGGATCGAGCTCGTCCCGCGCGGCACGCTCTACAGCTTCACCCGCGTGCATGTGGCGCCGGGCGCCTTCCGCGGCGACACGCCTTATGCGATCGGCATCGTCGACCTGGCCGACGGCGGCCCGCGGCTGATGTGCCGGATGGTGGGCGAGGTCGGCACGCCGGACCTGGACGGCCCGGTCGAGATGGTGGTGCTGCGCTACGAGGACGGGCCGCTGTTCGGGGCGCGGGTCGCGCGGCGGGCCTGAGCGGCGCGGGTCGCCGCGGCGGCCGCGCGCCACGCGCCTTCGACGCATCGTCCGCCAGGCCGCACAATGCCGGGACAGACCGCGGCCGTTCCGCGGCACCGAACCGGAGACACCCATGGATCGCCCGAAGCATCGCGCCCCGACCCGCGGCACCGCGCCGCGCCGCGCCGTCGTGTCCGCCCTGCTGGGCGGCACGGCCCTTGTGCTGGCGCCGCACGCGCAGGCGCAGCCGGACAAGCTCGACGGCCCGCTGAAGCTGGTGGTCGGCTACGCGCCGGGCGGCGCGTCCGACCGGGCGGCGCGCCTGCTGGCCGAGTCGCTGAAGGACCGGCTGGGCGTGCCGGTGATCGTGGAGAACCGGACCGGTGCGGGCGGGCGCTTGTCGGCGCAGATCGTCAAGGCCACGCCCGCCGACCAGAACGTGCTGCTGGTGGCCAATCCGGCGATCGACGTGGTCGCACCGCTGGTGGCGGCCAACGTGGGCTACGACCCGCAGCGCGACTTCGTGCCGGTGTCGATGGTGACGCGCTACGACTTCGCGGTCGCGGTGGGGCCGGCGGTGCCGGTGCGCGAGCTGTCGCACCTGCTCGCCTGGCTGCGGGCCAACCCGGAGAAGGCCAACTTCGGGGTGCCCGCCACCGGCAGTCTGCCGCACTTCTTTGCGCTGATGATCGGCGACGCCGCGGCGATCAAGGCGCAGGTGGTCGGCTACCGCGGCTCGGCGCCGCTCGCCACCGACCTGCTGGGCGGGCAGGTGCCGGTGGCGGTGGATACCTTCGATTCGCTGATCGGGCTGCACGAAGCCGGCAAGCTGCGGATCCTCGCGGTCGGCGCCGGCGCGCGGCTGGCCGACGCGCCCTCGCTCCCGACGATGAAGGAGGCGGGGCTGCCGCTGGTGGCCGACGGCTGGAACGCGCTGCTCGCGCCCGCCTCGATGCCGCAGGCGAAGGTGCAGCTGATCGCGCGTGCGGTCGAGGCCTCGATGAAGGAGCCCGCGCTGCAGGAGAAGTTCCGCGCGACCAAGATGACCCCGGTGGCGGCGTCGCAGGCGCAGACCGTGCGCCTGCTCGCCGACTACCGCGCCAAATGGGAGCCGGTGGTCAAGGCCTCGGGGTTCAGGGAGTAGGCGCGCGCGGCGCGCTCACACCACGCCGTCGGCCCGCAGCGCCGCGATCTCGGCCGCGCCGTAGCCCAGCTCGCCCAGCACGTCGTCGCTGTCCAGGCCCTTGGGCCCGAGCGCGCGGTCGAGCCTGCCCGGCGTGCGCGACAGCACCGTCGTCGGTGCGATCACGCGGATGTCGCCGCGCGAGTGGTGCGCCACGGTGGCCGCCATCGCGCCGTGCACCACCTGCGGGTCTGCGAACACCTCGTCGACCGCGTAGATGGGGCCGCAGGGCACGCCCGCGGCGTTCAGCCGCTCGAGCCAGTCGGCGGTGGTGCCCGCGGCGAACACGCCGGCGAGGTGCGCGTTGAGCGCCTGGCGGTTGCGCGAGCGGTCGAGGTCGACCGCGAAGCGCGGGTCGTCGGCGAGCGCGGGCTGTCCGATCGCGGCGCACAGCCTGCGCCAGATCGCGTCGCCGCCCGCGCCGACGTTCATGTAGCCGTCCGAGGTCGGGTAGGCCGAGGTCGGCATGCTGGTGGGGTGGTCGTTGCCGACCTGCCCGGGCACGACGCCGTCGACCAGGTAGCGCGCCGCCTGGAAGTCCATCAGCCCGATGCCCGACTGCAGCAGCGAGGCCTGCACCCACTGGCCGCGGCCGCTGCGGGTGCGCTCGTGCAGCGCGGCCATCACGCCGAGGGCCGCATACAGGCCGGTGGCCACGTCGATGACGGCGGCGCCCACGCGCATCGGCCCCTGGCCCGGCTGGCCGGTGACCGACATCAGGCCCGACATGCCCTGCAGGATCTGGTCGAAGCCCGGCCGCTCGCGGTAGGGGCCGTCCTGCCCGAAGCCCGAGATGCTCGCGAGGATGATGCGCGGGTTGATCGCGGCCAGGGTCTCGTAGTCGAGGCCCAGGCGCTCCTTGACGTCGGGCCGGTAGTTCTCGACCAGCACGTCGGCGCTGCGCACCAGGCGGTGCAGCACCTCGCGGCCCTGCGGCGCCTTGAGGTCGAGCGTGAGCAGGCGCTTGTTGCGGTGCAGGTTCTGCATGTCGGCGCCATCGCGCGGGCCGGTCATCAGGTCGGCGCGGCCGGCGCCGGGCGGCGGCTCGATGCGGATCACGTCGGCGCCGAAGTCGGCGAACTGCTTGACGCAGGTCGGGCCGGAGCGCACCTGCGCGAGGTCGATGACGCGGAGCCCTTCGAAGGCGCCGCCGGGAGCGGGTCGGTACATGGGTGGACTCAGTTCTCGAGCGTGATGTTGGCGCGACGGATCACCTCGCCCCACTTGGCGAGGTCCGCGCGCATCATGTCGGTCAGCTTCGCGACCGGCACCGTGCCGACCTCCTCGCATCCGGCCTTGTTCAGCGCCGCGATCACCTCGGGGTCCTCGAGGGCGGACTTGAGCGCGGTGCGCAGCCGCTCGAGCGGCTCGGCGGGGATGCCCGCGGGGCCGACGAAGCAGTTCCAGGGCTTCTCGTCGAAGCCCTCGACGCCCTGCTCGGCGATGGTGGGCACGTCGGGCAGCGCCAGCGAGCGTCTGGCGGTGGACACGCCCAGCGCCCGCAGGCGCCCGGCCTGCACATGCGGCGCGGCCGGACCCACGGTGGACACCGCGAGGTCGACCTGCCCGCCGACGAGGTCGGCGATGTACTGCGCCGCGCCCTTGTACGGCACGTGGTTCATCGTGATGCCGTTGCGGCTCTTGAAGATCTCGGCGATCAGGTGATGGGGCGAGCCCACGCCCGCGCTCGCGCAGTTGAGCTTGCCGGGGTTGGCGCGGGCGTAGGCGATCAGCTCGGGGATGCTCTTCACCGGCACCGCGGGATGGGCGACGATCACGAACGGCAGCACGCCCATGTAGGCGAGCGGCACGAAGGACTTGACCGGGTCGTAGCCCACGCGGCGCATGTTGGGCACGTAGGCGAACGCGGTGCTGTCGTACAGGTGGATGGTGTAGCCGTCGGCCGGCGCGCGCGCGGTAGCCTCGGCGCCGATCGTGGTGCTGCCGCCGGGGCGGTAGTCGAAGACGATCGGCTGGCCGAGGAGCTTCTCCAGCCGGCCCGCGACGATGCGCGACCAGGAGTCGGCGCCGCCGCCGGCCGGGTACGGCACGATCAGCTTCACCGGCTTGTCGGGGAAGTCGGCGGCGCCGGCCCGCCCGGCCAGGGTCCAGGCGGCGGCGCCCGCGCCGGCCAGCCTGAGGGCGTCGCGTCGGGTGGTCCTCATCGGCTCGTCTCCTGTTTCGTGCGTGTCGTGCCGCAGCCGGTCAGCGGCCGTTGAACTGCGGCGTGCGCTTGGCCATGAACGCGCGCCGCCCCTCGATGAAGTCCTCGCTCTCGAACGCGCGCCGCGTCGCTGCATCGATGCGCTCGGCGTCGATCTGCGGGCCGGCGCGCTGGATCTCGTCGATCGCGATCTTGACCGAGGCCATGGTCAGCGGCGCGTTGGCGGCGAGCAGCTCGCACTCGGCGCGCACTGCGGCCTCGAGGGCGCCGCGCGCGACCACCCGGTGCACGAAGCCCATCCGCTGCGCGGTGGCCGCGTCGAAGCGGCGCGCGGTCAGGAAGATCTCGCGCGCGTTGGGCGCGCCCACGGTGTCCACCAGCCGCTTGATGCCGCGCCAGCGGTAGCCGATGCCCAACCGCGCCGCCGGTATGCCGAAGCGCAGCGACTCGTCGGCGATGCGCAGGTCGCAGTTGAGCGCGATGGCGACGCCCCCGCCCAGGCACCAGCCCTGCAGCATCGCGATGGTGGGCTTGCCGCAGGCGGCGATCCGCGCCATGCCGGCGTCGCCGATCGACTCGTAGCGCTCGTTGGCCTCGACCGAATCGCGCAGGTCGTCGAACTGCGAGATGTCGGCACCCGACACGAAGGCCTGGTCGCCCGCGCCGCGCAGCACCACCACCCGCACCGCCGGGTCGGCCTCCAGCGCGGCCACGGCGGCGGGCAGGGCCTCCCACATGCCGACCGACATCGCGTTGTGGCGCTGCGGGCTGTCGAGCACGATCCAGCCGATCGCGCCGTCGAGGTGCGTGGTGATGCGGGGGGCGGCGTCGGTCATGGTCGGGTCCGGGGCGATGGGTCGGGTGGGTTCATGATGCACCCAAGCCCCGGTGCGCCAGCCGGGCCGGGCCGGGCGGCTCGTTCCGGAAAGCGGCGGCACGCGCCGCGCACGGGCCTCAGGCCGCGGCGCTCCGGCGCAGCGCCTGGAAGCGCCGGTAGACCGCCTGGACGTCGCCCGCGCCCGGATTGTGACGCCAGGCCGATTTCAGCAGCGCCTCGGCGTGGCCGAACGCATCGTCGTCGGACGCGCCGTCCGGGCGCCGCTCCAGCACGTCGAGCATCGCGGCCGCGCGCTCCATGCACAGCACAGCGTCCTGGGCGTCGGTGCGTTCGAAGTCGTCGCGGTCGCGCTGGACGGCGTCGGTCGCGTGCAGCGCGAGCTCGGGCAGTCCGGCGCGCCGCGCCAGGCCGGCGACCTGGATGCGCAGCGTCGCCTCGCCGTCGTAGGGGGCGCCTTCGGACAGGCGCCCGCGCCAGCCGTCGAAGGTCCGCGCGGACCACTCGAGCAGGTCGGTGTCGTCGGAGGCCCTGACCACCTCGAAGAGCGCCTCGCGGGCGGCGCCCCCGGGCACGGCGGGGTCGGGCGGCAGCGCGCCCAGCAGCTCGTGCAGCCGGACGGCCGAAGCCCCCGGAAGGCGCTCGCCGACGGGCACGCCGCGCCGGCGGAAGTGCGCGTGCGCTGCCGCGAGCTTGCGGTCGAACACCGACCGCGTCCTCAGCCACTCCCGTGCGAAGGGGCTGTCGTCGGGTGCGTAGACCTCGCCGTACTCCAGCTCGGTGAACCGGATGCGGCGGGTCGCGGCGCCGCGGGCGGCGGTCAGCGCGAGCGCGCCCTGCGCGGAGGCGGCGATGATCCATTCGTCGTCGTCGTCGGCCCATTCGAGGCCGACGAGCAGGGGGTGCCTGGCCGCCGGGTCGTTGAGGACCCAGGAGACCACCGAGGCACCCGGCAAGGAGATGGGATCTGACATGGCACCAGCCGTTCGGGGTGGCCCGTCGGCGGCGCTCGAGCCGGGCCGGGTCGTGCGGAGCGCGCCCGATCCTGCCTGGGCGCCGTGTCCCATGGTCGAGTCGAAACGCCCGGGCGTCAACGCCTGTCTGCACGGCGAGGCCGCGGGCGGGTGCCCTCGGTCGGTCAGGGCGCTGCGGCGGGCCCGCCGGCGGCGGTTTGCAGGCGGTCGGTCCGATGTGCAATCCTCGCCGGCCACGACGGCGCATCCGCTCCGTACCGCACCGCGATGCCCCGATCCCCATGGAACTGCGACAGCTCCGGTATTTCCTGAAGGTGGCCGATCTCGGGAGCATCTCGAAGGCCGCCGTGCAGCTGTCGATCGCGCAGTCGGCGGTCAGCCAGCAGGTGTCGGCGCTCGAGCACGGCCTGCGCGCCAAGCTGTTCATCCGGCGCTCCAACGGGGTCGAGCTGACCGAGGCCGGGCGCCTGCTCTACCGGCACGCGCAGACGATCACCCGGCAGGTGCAGAGCGCCGAGGACGACGTGACGACCGCGAGCGGCTCGCCGACCGGTACCGTGTCGGTGGGCCTGCCGACCGCGGTGCTGCATACCCTGGGCATGCCGCTGCTCGGCGCCGTGCTCGCGCGCCACCCGGGCATCACGCTGCACGTGGTGGACGGCGTGAGCGCGCTGCTGCAGGAGTTCGCCCTCAACGGCCGGCTCGACATGGCCGTGCTGTTCCAGCGCGAGTCGGCCAAGGGGCTCGAGGTGGTGCCGATCCTCGACGAGGACCTGTACTACGTGGCCGCGACCAATGCGCCGTGGATCCAGGGTCTGGGCGACACCATCTCGATCGAGCACGCGTCGAGCCACCCGCTGGTCGTGCCGGGTACCGGCAACGGCATGAGGCGGGTGGTCGAGGGCGCGTTCGCGCGGGAGGGTCGGCGCCTCGTGCCGATCGCCGAGCTGGACTCGCTGCGGATGCTCAAGGCGTGCGCGATGCGGGGCATCGCGGGGACCTTCCTGCCGTGGTCGGTGGTGGACGAGGAGGCGGCGGCGGGCGCGCTGCGCGTGCTGCGCGTGCGCAGCGACCTGTTCTCCAGGCCGGTCTCGCTCTGCACCCTGGACTCGCGCGCGATGGGCATGGCGGCCGAGGCGGTCTACGCGATCCTTCAGGAGCAGGCCGTGATGCTGGTCCGCACGGGCGCGTGGCGGGGCGCGACCTTGCGTGCCCGCCCCATCTGATGTTCAGATGGGGCGTTCGCGTTTCAGAGGTTCCGCCGTCCGGGCGTCGCTCCTATAGTTGCTTGGGCATATGTCCCGATCCGTCCCGATGTCCGCGCCCGAGTCTCGCCCCGTGCCAAGCCCCGTGCCTCAGTACGCCCGAACGCGCTCCGCGTCGGGCACCCCTGCATGACCGGGCCCGCGGCCGCTGTCGATAGCCCGCTGTGGGCGCTGACGGTCTCGCAGGCGTCGGCCCGCGTGGCGCGCGGCGAGCTGTCGCCGGTCGAGCTGCTCGAGGCCGTGCTCGCCCGCATCCAAGAGGTCGACGACCGGATCCACTCCTACATCCGCGTGGCCGCGCCGCAGGCGCGCGAGGCCGCGGCGCTCGCGCAGGCCGAGATCGCGGCGGGCCGTTGGCGGGGCCCGCTGCACGGCCTGCCGTTCGGGGTCAAGGACAACTACGACGTGGCCGGCATGCCCGCCACCGCGGGCTCGCGCCTGCGCCTCGACCACGTGCCGCAGCAGGACGCCGCGCTGGTCGCGCGCCTGAAGTCGGCCGGCGCGGTGCTGGTGGGCAAGCTCGCCACCTGGGAGTTCGGCACCGGCAACGGCGGTGAGTACTTCGACCTGCCCTTCCCGCCGGCCCGCAACCCGTGGGATGTCGAGCGCTTCACCGGCGGGTCGTCCACCGGCGCCGGCGCCGCGGTCGCGGCCGGCACCGCGAGCTTCGCGCTCGGCTCCGACACGACCGGATCGGTGCGCCTGCCCGCGGCCGCCACCGGCACGGTCGGCATGATCTGCACGCCGGGACGCCTGCCGCTGGACGGCATCCTGCCCAACTGCTGGTCGATGGACGTCCCCGGCGCGTTCACCTGGACGGTCGAGGACTGCGCGATCGTGCTCGACACCCTGATGGACGCGCGCGACGCGGCGCCCCGTCCGGCGCGCGCGCTGCGCCGCTCGGTGGGCGAGTCGATCGCGGGGGCCCGCATCGCCGTGGTGGACGGCCCGGGCGCAGGCTTTCCCGCGCCGGATGCGCCGCTGCAGCGCGGCTTCGAGGAGGCGCTGGCGGTGCTGGAGCGCCTGGGCGCGACGCTGACCCGTGTGCGACTGCCGGTACCGGCGGCCGAATGCCTCGCCGCGACCCGCATGATCGGCCCGGCCGAGTCGGCCGCGATCCACGAGCTCGAGCTGATGGAGCAGCCGGGCCTGATGGGCTTCGCGCTGCGCGACAAGCTGCTGGCCGGGTCGCTGGTGCGCGCCGTCGACTACCTCGCCGCGCAGCGGCTGCGTCGCGCGGTCGCCGACGGCATGGACACGCTGATGCGCGGCTACGACGCGCTGGTGACCTACGGCACGCTGCACATGCCGCCGCGGCTCGGCGTCGAGCCCGAGATGACCGCCTTCACGGTGGAGACAATGCTCACGCCCTTCAACCTCTCCGGCCATCCGTGCATGGCGCAATGCACCGGATTCGCCGATGGCCTGCCGCTCAACTGGCAGATCGTGGGCAACCGCTTCGACGAGGCCTCGATCGTCCGCGTGGCCGCGGCCTACGAGGCGGCCACGCCGTGGCGCCTGCACAGGGCCCGGCCGTGAGCGCGGCCCCGCCCGACGACGAGCCCGGCCTGGCCGACATGACCGCGTTCGCGCGGCGCCACGGGCTCGGGGGCCTCGCGCCCGAGCACATCGCGCGGATGCGCGAGCTCGCCGCGCCCGTGGCCCGGTTCGGGCAGCAGGTCAGGCGGCCACCGCGCAAGGACGATGCACCGGCGCCCGAATTCCGGGTGACGCAGGCCGGGAAGCACCGATGAGCGACGACGGGTGTACTGCGAGCCCGCGCGATCGGAGCCATCCGGGACCGGGCATCGGCCGGCGACACCTGCCGGGACGAGCCGACCGATCCCATGACCGCGCATGAACAAGCTGATCATCGAGGTACGCGTCAACGAGTACGCGATGCGCGGCGACAACCCGAACGTGCCCTGGACGCCCGAAGAGATCGGCCGCGAGGCCCGCGCCGCGCAGGACGCCGGCGCCTCGATCGTGCACTTCCACGCGCGTCGCCCCGACGGCGCGCCCGCCCACGCCATCGAGGACTACGCGGCCGCGATCCGGGCGATCCGCGCCAACTCCGACCTGCTGATCAACCCCACCCTCGGCCAGATCACCAAGGGCGGGACGCTCGAGCGGATCGCTCACCTCGAGGCCTTCGCGGGCGACGCGGTCCTGCAGCCCGAGATCGTGGGCCTCGACCCGGGCTCGACCAACATCGACGTGTTCGATGCCGCCGCCCGCCGCTTCGTGACCGACGACAAGGTCTACGTGAACGCGCACGGCACGCTGCTCGCCTTCACGCGGCGCTTCGCCGAGCTGGGCATCAAGCCGGCGCTCGCCTGCTGGAGCATCCCGTTCCTGCGCAGCGCCGCGGCGCTGATCGAGATGGCGCAGGCGGCAGAACCGGCCTACCTGCTGCTGGTACACGGCGAGGGCGGGCAGCTGGGCGCCCATCCCGCCACGCCCGAGGGCCTGCGCGCCTACACCGACCACCTGCCGCGCGGCGGGCGCGTCGAGTGGTCCGTCTGCTGCAAGGGCGGCAACCTGTTCCCGCTCGCCATGACCGCGATCGCGACCGGTGGCCACGTGGCGATCGGCATCGGCGACTACCCGTACCCGGAGCTCGGTACCCCGGGCAACGCCGACCTGGTCCACGAGGTCGCGCGGCTCGCGCGGCTGGTGGGCCGGCCGGTGGCGACACCCGACGAGACACGTTCGATCCTGGGGCTGGCGGCGCGGCGCTGAGCCCCGCGGTGCAGCCGGCGGTGCCTGACGCCCACGACTCAGGCGGCGATTCCTGGAAATTCAATCGAGAGGGAACACGATGCACACCAACACCTCCGCACGCGTTCAGGTCTTCTGGCAGCCAGGCTGCTCGTCCTGCCTGCGAACCAAGGAGTTCCTGACCAAGCAGGGCATCGACTTCGAGTCGATCGACGTGCACAACGACCCCGACGGCATGCAGCGGCTGCGCGCGCTCGGCGCCCGCAGCGTCCCGGTGGTCGCGCTCGGCGGGCGCTACACGCTGTGCCAGTCCTTCAGCGACGTCGTCAAGTTCCTGGACCTCAAGACCAAGCTGATGGACCCGCTGCCGCCCGAGCAGCTGGTCGCGAAGCTCGACATGGTGATCCAGGCCGCCGCGCGCTTCATCCCGCAGTTCTCGGAGTCGCAGCTGCGCGAGAACTTCCGCAACCGCAACCGCAACCCGGCGGGCACGGTGTTCCACATCTTCCGTGTCGCGCAGATGGGCGTCGAGGCGGCCAAGGGCATCGAGCTCAAGTTCGAGGGCTTCAACGAGGTGCCCCCGCTGGCCTGGACGGCCGAGGACATCGCGCACTGGGGGATGAAGGTCCGCGGCGAGCTGCACGCCTGGTGGGACGGCGAGGCCGATCGCACGCTGCAGCGCCTCGTACCGACCTATTACGGCAAGCGCACGATGCACGACGTGCTCGAGCGCACGACGTGGCATGCCGCGCAGCACTCGCGCCAGATCATGCTGATGCTCGAGACCTACGGCGTCACGCCCGACCGCGCGCTGACGGCGGAGGACCTCGCTGGGCTGCCGGTGCCCGACGAGGTCTGGGACCGATAGACTCAGGACCGCCCCCCGCGCCCGCGCGGGCGGGTGCATCCTCCCCATCCATGCACCGAGGCCCACCGATGAACCACAAGACTTCGCAACGTCGCAGCAGCCTGGGGCTGGCGGCACGTGCACTGTGCGCCGCGGCGCTCGTCGCCGCAGCGCTGCCCGCGACCGCGCAGGAGGGCTACCCGAACAAGCCGATCCGCATCATCGTGCCGTTCTCGCCGGGCGGCGGCGGGGATGCCGTGGTGCGCTTCATGAGCGACCGGCTCGGCGAGCGGCTCAAGCAGCAGGTGATCGTCGAGAACCGCCCCGGCGCGTCCGGCTTCATCGGCGCGCAGGCGGTGGCCAACGCGCCGCCCGACGGCTACACGCTGCTGATGGGCTTCGACGGCGGGATCGTGGTCGCGCCGCACATGCTCAAGGCGCCGTTCAATCCGCTGACCGACTTCGAGCCGATCACCAAGCTCAACGACGCGACGCTGATCCTCGTCGCCCATCCGGGCTCGCAGATCCGCAACGTGGCGGACCTGGTCGCGCAGGCCAAGGCCAAGGCGGGCAGCCTGCAGTTCACCTCGTCCGGCCAGGGCTCCACGCCGCACCTGGCGGGTGAGCTGCTCGCGATCCGCACCGGCATCAAGCTCACACACATTCCGTACAAGGGCGGCGGGCAGGCGGTGACCGACGTCGTCGCGGGCCAGGTGCCGCTGTTCTTCACGGTCGTGCCGACGGTGGCGAGCTACATCAAGCAGGACCGCCTGCACGCGGTCGCGGTCACCAGCGCCAGGCGCTCGCCGTCGCTGCCCGACGTGCCGACCATCGAGGAGCTCGGCGTCGCCGGCTACAGCGTGAGCTCCTGGTACGGCCTGCTCGCGCCGGCCAAGACGCCCAAGGCGATCGTCAACCGGCTGCAGCAGGAGATCGCCGCGGTGCTCGCGATGCCCGAGATCCGCGACAAGTACCTGGCCGCCGCGTTCGATCCGGTGGCCAACACGCCGGAGGAGTTCGCAGCGCAGATCCGCGCCGACTACGCGCGCTGGGGGCAGGTGGTGAAGGACGCCAACCTCAAGGACCGGGAGTGAGCCCGGCGCATCACGGCCGCCGCATCCGGCGATGCGGGGCCGATCCGATCCACACCGCACACGCAGGCACACGATGAACGACCAGGCACGGGACGACAACTACCGGGGCGTGTTCGACACGGCCCTGGGCTACGGCAAGCGGCCGGCGGTGATCGTGGTGGACTTCGTGCTCGCGTACACCACGCCGGGCGCGCCCTTCTACGGCCAGGGCGTGGTCGACGCGGTGGCGCAGTCGGTCGCGCTGCTGAACGCCGCGCGCGCCGCGGGCGTCCCCGTCGTCTACACGCAGGTGGTCTACCACCCGGGCGGTGCCGACGGCGGGCTCTTCTTCGAGAAGGTCCCGTCGCTGAAGCTGTTCGTCAAGGGCGGGCCGCTCGGCGAGATCGATCCCGGGGTCGCGCCGAAGCCGACCGACATGGTGGTCACCAAGCAGTATCCGAGCTGCTTCTTCGGCACCTCGCTCGCCACGACGCTCAAGACGCTGGGCGTCGATACCGTCGTGCTGATCGGCTGCTCGACCAGCGGCTGCGTCCGGGCGACCGCGGTCGACGGCATCCAGCACGGCTACCGCGTGGTCGTGCCGCGCGAGTGCGTGGGCGACCGGCACGACGCGCCGCACGACGCGGCGCTGTTCGACATCAATGCCAAGTACGGCGACGTGCGGCCCCGCGACGAGGTGATCGCCTGGTTCGGCACGCTCGGCGCCGCCTGACGGGCCGGTGCCCCATCGCATCCCGACACACAGCAAGGCCATCCCGATGACCGACCTCGCCTGGCTCTCCGGCAAGCAGCTCGCCGCCCGCATCCGTCGCGGCGAGGTCTCGTCGCTCGAGGCCCTCGACGCCCTCGCGCTGCGGATCGAGCGGCTCAATCCCGCCATCAACGCGGTCGTCGCGACCGACCTGCCGCGCGCGCGCCGGCAGGCACGCGCGGCCGATCGCGCGCGCGCGCGCGGCGACCGGCTGGGCCCGCTGCACGGCGTGCCGATGACGGTCAAGGAGTCCTTCGACGTGGCGGGGCTCGCGACCACCGTCGGCTTCGAGGCGCAGCGCGGCAACCGGCCGGCGCACGACGCGGTGGTCGTGGAGCGGCTGTCGGCCGCGGGCGCGATCGTGTTCGGCAAGACCAACCTGCCGGTGGCGATGGCCGACTGGCAGTCGTTCAATCCGGTCTACGGCACGACGAACAATCCCTGGGACACGACGCGGGTGCCCGGCGGCTCCTCAGGCGGCTCGGCGGCGGCGCTGGCGGCGGGGCTCACGCCGCTGGAGTTCGGCTCCGACATCGGCGCCTCGATCCGCAATCCGGCGCACTACTGCGGCGTGTTCGGCCACAAGCCCACGATCGGGCTGGTGCCCGACCGCGGCCACGGCCTGCCGCCCTATGTGCACGGCCGCGACCTCGCGGTGTGCGGGCCGCTCGCGCGCAGCGCCGCCGACCTCGAGCTGCTGATGAAGGTCACCGCCGGCCCCGACCCGCAGTGGCAGCCGGGCTGGGCGCTGTCGCTCGCGCGCCCGGCGCGGCGCACGCTGAAGGGCCTGCGGGTGGGCGTGCTCCAGACGGCCGACACGGCGCCGGTGTCGCGCGCGGTGCAGGAGGGCATCGCGCGCGTCGCGCGCGGGCTGAAGGCGGCGGGCGCCAGGGTGTCGATGCAGACCGCGCTCCCCTTCGACCTGGAACATGCGCACCGGGTCTACCTGATCCTGCTGCGCACCGCGACCAGCGGCACCCTGACCGGCGCGCAGTACGCCGACGCGCTCGCGCGCAGCGCGACACTGCGCGACGACGACTGGCGCTACGCGGCGGCGCTGGTGCGCGCGCAGGCGATGCCGTACCAGGCGTGGCACCGCTGGAACGCCGACCGCATGGCGATCGTCGAGGGCTGGCGAGAGTGGTTCGAGCGCTTCGATGTGCTGGTGTGCCCGACCGCCTCGACCACCGCCTTCCCGCACATGCAGCAGGGCGAGCGCTGGGAGCGGATGGTCGACGTCGACGGCGTGCCGCAACCCTCCACCACGCAGATGTTCTGGGCCGGGCTGGGCGGTGTGGCGGGGCTGCCCGCGACGGTGATCCCGACCGGCGCGGCGCCAGATGGCCTGCCGGTGGGCGCCCAGCTGATCGGGCCGCGCGCAGCCGACCTGGACCTGCTCGCGGTGGCGCGCCTGCTGGAGCGCGAGGGCTTCGGGTTCACGGCGCCGCCGGGGTTCGCCTGACGGGGCGATGGCGGACTAAGGCGCCGTCGCGACCTCGACCATCACCTCGTTGCGCCGCAGGAACGGCAGCGTCCACGGCGGGTCGTAGCGGGCGAGCTGGGGCGGGCCCACGACCTTCAGCTGCCGGCTGGAGACCCAGGCCAGCAGCTCCGCGGTCGCCTCGCGTACCTTGCCCTCGCCTGCGAACCCGGAGAACACCACGACGGCGCGGCGCGCGCCCGGCAGCTCGCGCAGCGTCACGGCCGGGTTGCCGGGCTGCGGCAGCGTGGCGAGCGTGTAGGCGCCCGGCATCGTGAACCGGACCACCCAGCGCGTGCCGCGCGACAGCGCGTCGGCGTCGGGCGCGCCCTGCGGCTCGACGGTCACCGGCGCGGTCATCGCGATCCGGACGGATGCGGGCTCGACCGTGACCGGCGCGGTCATGTCGATCTTCTGCGCGCCCTTGGCGTCATCGACCCCGGCCCGGGGCCGGTTGTCGCCGAAGATGTAGCCGGCGAGCAGCCGGAAGCCCCGGCTGGAGGCGGTGTCCAGGTCGCCCTCGACCACCGTCTCGGCGACGACCACCGGACTGTAGCGGCGCAGCTCGATTCGCCCGTCGCGCTCGATCACCTCGAACGCGGGCTCCTCGATCGCGTGGGCGCCGCTGAAGGCGATGGCGGCGGTGGCCGCGAGCAGGGCGCGCACGACGCGCGCGGGCTGGAAACGGTGTGTCATGACTGGCCCTCTTGCTGTGTGAACCCGACGCCCAGCGCCGAGAGCGCGCTGATCGCGTCGGCGTCGAAGCCCCAGTCGCGCAGCGCAGCGCCCCCGTCCTGGCCGCGCTCGGGCGGGGCACCGCGGATCGCGCCGGGGGTGCGCGAGAAGCGCGGCGCGGGCGCGGGCTGCGCGATGCCGCCCGACTCCACGAAGGTGCCGCGCGCCACGTTGTGCGGGTCGGCGCGCGCCTCGGTGAAGCTGAGCACCGGCGCGAAGCAGGCATCGCTGCCCTCGAACGCGGCGACCCACTCGTCGCGGCTGCGGCTGCGGAACACCGCCGCGAAGCGCGCCCGCAGCACCGGCCATCCGGCGCGGTCGTTCTGCGGCGGCAGCGCCTCGCCCGCCAGCCCCAGCCGCTCGAGCAGCACCGCGTAGAACTGCGGCTCGATGGCGCCGACGGCCACATGGCGGGCGTCGCGCGTCTCGTAGGTGTCGTACCACGGGGCGCCGGTGTCGAGCACGTTCGCGCCGCGGGCGTCGGACCAGCGGCCGGCCGCCGCCATGCCGTGGAACATCGTCGCCAGCACCGAGGCGCCGTCGACCATCGCTGCGTCGACCACCTGGCCGCGCCCCGAGCCGCGGGCTTCGAGCAGCCCGCAGGCGATGCCGAAGGCGAGCAGCATGCCGCCCCCGCCGAAGTCGCCCACCAGGTTCAGCGGCGGCACCGGCGCCTCGCCCGCGCGGCCGATGGCGTGCAGCGCGCCGGTGAGCGCGATGTAGTCGATGTCGTGGCCTGCGCGCTGCGCGAGCGGCCCGTCCTGGCCCCAGCCGGTCATGCGGCCGTAGACGATGCGCGGGTTGCGCGCGAGCAGCGTGTCGGGGCCCAGGCCCAGGCGCTCCATCACGCCGGGCCGCAGGCCCTCCACCAGCGCGTCGGCGCGCTCGGCCAGGCGCAGCGCCGCCTCGACGCCGCCCGGCGACTTCAGGTCGAGCGTCACCGAGCGCCGGCCGCGCGTCATCACGTCGTACCAGCGCTCGCGGCCGTAGCCGGCGCGCGGGTCGGCGGGCCGGTCGATGCGCAGCACGTCCGCGCCCATGTCCGCGAGCATCATCGCGCAGAACGGGCCGGGTCCGATCGCCTCGAACTCGAGGACTTTGATGCCTGTGAGGGGTCCCATCGGGTGATGGTAATCCCGCCGGGGCGCCGTGGGCGCGAGGACGAGCCAAGACGCGCGACACGGCGCGCCGCGAGGCCGGCGGAGCGTGCGTATCCGGAACCGGGGTGGCGCGTGCGCAGGCCCCGGGCTTGGCATGGCCGGGCGCCAGCGGCTAGTCTTGGGCACGGCGGGCCCGCGGCCCGCCACCGAGGGAGACGCCACCATGCTCGAGTCATCCATGCGGGCGCTGCGCGCGGCCGTCGCGGGCCTCGCCTGCGCGCTGCTCGCGGCGGGCGCCGCCGCGCCGTCCGCGCACGCGCAGTCGCCGGCGCAGGCGCCCTCGGGCAAGGTCACCCGGATCCTGGTGGGCTTTCCGCCCGGGCAGGCCACCGACCAGGTGGCCCGGATGGTCGCCGAGCGGCTGACCGCGGCGCTCGGCCACTCGGTGATCGTCGAGAACAAGCCGGGGCAGGGCGGCAGCATCGTGCTCGCCCAGCTGGCGCGCTCGCCTGCCGACGGCAGCGTGCTCACGCTATCGGCGCTGGCCGGCTACGCGGTCAATCCCTACCTGTACCGCAACACCGGCTACGAGAGCGTGCGCGACTTCGACCCGGTCTCGCTGGTGGCCGACCTGCCGCTGGCGCTCGTCGTGCATCCATCGGTGCCGGCGACCACGCTGCGCGAGCTGGTGGACCACGCGCGCGCCAACCCCGAGAAGCTCACGCACATGTCGGCGGGCAACGGCACGCTGTCGCACCTGATGATGGAGGACTTCAAGCAGCGCGCCGGCATCCGCGTGCTGCACGTGCCCTACCCGGGCAGCCCGCCCGCGATGGTCGACCTGATCGCCGGTAACGTGCTGGTGGGGCTCGACACGGTGACGGTCACGCAGCCTCACGTGAAGTCCGGCAAGCCGCGCCTGATCGCGGCGGGCACGCGCGAGCGGCTGCCGGCGTTCCCCGACACGCCGACCATCGCCGAGTCCGGCTATCCGGGCTTCGAGGCGGTGGCGTGGATCGCGCTCGCCGCGCCCAAGGGCACGCCGCGCGAGCTGCGCGAGCGGATCAACGCCGAGGTCAACCGCGCGCTCGCGGACCCGGAGTTCGCGGCCAGGATGCGCGGCATCGGCGCGCTGCCGCGCGGCAGCACGGTCGACGGGTTCGGCAGCTTCCTCGCGAGCGAGCAGGTGCGCTGGAAGACTCTCGTGGAGCGCACGGGCGTCAAGGTGGACTGACCCGGGCGGCCCGCGCGCCGCGCGCGGAGTCGCCGGGCGCCCAGCCGCGGCGCGCGACCACCCAGCCGAAGTCGCGGACCCGCATCCGCCTCCGGGCAGGTCAGGGCCTCAGCGGTGCCGCGGCGGTGCCGAGCACGTCGGTGCGCAGCGCGTCGCTCTCGGCCGCGAACGCGCTCACGTAGCGACGCGTGGCCTCCAGGTCTGAGGGGACCGGGTCGGCGCCCAGGCCGGCGAAACGCGCCAGCACCTCCGGCCGGCGCAGCGCCGCGTTCAGCGCGTCGTTCAGCCGCGCCTGCACCGCGTCGGGCGTGCCGCCCGGCGTCCACAGGCAGATGCCGCCGTTGAACGCGTAGCCGCCGAGCCCGGCCTCGATCGCGGTCGGCACGTCGGGCAGCGCCGGCAGGCGGTCGGTCGACAGCACGGCGAGCGCCTTCAGGCGCGCCGATTTCACCAGCGGCGCCATGCTCACCGAGCCGTACACGGCGTAGGCGAGCCGGCCGCCCACCAGGTCGCTCACCGGCGATTCCTTGTACGCCACGTGCAGGCCCTTGAACCCCAGCGTCTGCGCCAGGCGCGCGGCCTGCAGGTGCGGCGTGGTGCCGTCGCCCGGCGACGGGAAGGCGAGGGGCTCGGCGGCCGCGCGGCCCTGCGCACCGAGTTGCTGGAGGCTGGCGGCCGGGCTGTCGGCCGGCACCACGACGAGCCAGTGGTCGCGCATCAGGCGCCCGACCGGCGTCAGGTCCTTGAACAGGCCGAGCGGCGGGCGGCCCTGCGAGACGAACGCGTGCACGATCGAGTCGCCCGAGCAGCCGCTCGCGTTGAGCGTGTGGCCGTCCGCCAGCGCGGTGGCGACCGCGGTGGTCGCGATCGTTCCGCCCGCACCCGTCCGGTTCTCCACGACGACCGGCTGACCGAGGTCCGGCGCCATCGTCTCCGCGATCGTGCGCGCGACGACGTCCGGGGCCGAGCCCGGCGGGAATCCGATCACGATCTTCACGGGGCGCGACGGGAACGATCGAGCACCGACGTCCGCGGAGTGGATCGCCGCGGCGGCGGCCAGTGCGGCGACCATCGCCGTGACCGGGGCGCGGAAGGTCGTGCGGAACGGCGCATGGAACGGCGGGCGGGTGCGGGCGTGGCGATGCATGAGCGGCTCCGGGGATGTGCCGCTGACTCTACGGGCGGGCGGCGTCCGCGGGAACCGGTCGGCGGGCGTCTCACAAGTGAATAGAATTCATGAATGGCGCCTGCTTCGAACCGATTCGCATGGACCGGCTGAGACGACTGGAGATATTCGTGAGCGTCGCGGACGCGGGCAGCTTCGCCCGCGCGGCCGAGGCGCTGCTCGTGACGCCGTCGGCGGTCAGCCACGCGATCGCGCAGCTCGAGCGCGAGCTGGGGATGAGCCTGGTCTACCGGACCACCCGGCAGCTGCGCCTGAGCCCGGACGGGGCGTTGGTGCTGCGGCATGCGCGCGAGATGCTCGCGGGCGCGGCCCGGCTCGACGCGATGGCGGGCGGGCAGCGCGAGCGGATCGCCGGCACGCTGCGCATCGGCATTCCGCCGGGAGTCGCGATGCACCTGCTGATGCCGCTGCTGACCGGGTTCAGGGACCGGCACCCCGAGGTGAACGTCGAGATGCGCGCCCGCGGCGGCGTCGCGGAGATCAACGCCGGCGGCCTCGACGCGGGCATCCAGTTCGGGCCGCTGGCCGACAGCGAGCTGGTCGCCAGGCCGCTCGGGCGGCTGAAGTTCGGCGTGTACGCATCGCCGGGCTACCTCGGCCGGCACGGCACGCCCAGGCACCCGCGCGAGCTGCTCGCGCACCGCACGCTGATCCACAAGTCGCCCCTGTCGACGACGATCTCGCCCTGGGACCGCTGGGACTACGAGCGGGGGGACGACCGGGGCACGGTCGAGGTCGGGCGCCACCTGGTGACCGACGATCGCGAGGCGCTGCTGTCGGCAGCGGTCGCGGATGCGGGCCTGTTCAGGATCGGGTTCTTCTCGCCGGCGCTGCTGCACGGCGGCCGGCTGGTGCGCGTGCTCGGCGACTGGTCCTGGCCGGGGGGGCCCGCGCTGTCGCTGCTTTATCGCCGCTCGTCGCGGCTGCCGCGCCGGGTCTCGGTGTTCATCGACTTCGTCGCCGACGCGATCTCGCGATTCGATCCCGACGGCGAGACCTTCGAGGCGGACCCGGCCCTGCGCGCCATCCCGCGGACCCGGGGCGGCGCGCACTGAGTAACCGTGTTCGACGTCAAGCGATAGCGAGCCGGGCCGGCGGCGGTCAGCAGGCGCGCGATGCGTCATCCGCGGCGGCGGCCTCGCGTGCCGGCGCGCGCGGGGCGGGCGACCAGGCCGGGCGCGCGCTGCGTCCCGAATCGACCACCACCAGCCAGCGTCCGGCTGCCGGCGAAGGCACCCGGTCGGACCGCAGCACCCACAGCGTGCGCCCGGCGGCGAGCGCCTCGTCGTAGGCCGCGTCGAGCACCGCGTGGCGGTCGAGCAGCGCGTTCAGCGTGGCGGGGATCCGGATGCATCCCTTGGAGGCGCGCTGCCCGAGCCGCGGCTCCAGCCGGGTGCGGTCGGTCGCATGGACCTGCAGGCGCATCGGCTGCTCGCCGGGCGCCCAGCCGCGGCGCGCGACCACCCAGCCGAAGTCGTAGACCCGCATGCCCTTGTCGCCGTAGCCGCGGATGCCGTTGTCGTTGAGGGTGCCCTCGGCACGGAAGTCGGGGTTGGCGAGGCTGTGCTCGAACACGCCGACCGGCGTCTCGAAGTGCTCGAAGCCCGACGGCCGCCCGGTCGAGGCGGGCGACGCGCCGACCAGCATCGCGGCCCCGCCCGGGCCGACCCACCAGACCATCGCCGCCTGCACGAAGGCGCTGCGGTCGACGAGCAGCACGAACTGCCCGCGATCGATGCGCACGGCGCCCGCCTGCAGCGCGCCGAGCAGCGCCGCCGCGTAGGTCGCGCGCTCGGCGGGCGGCACGGTCAGGCGCCGGTCGACCTCGCGCCGGTAGACGTCGGCGAGCGCGACGGCGGGGTGCGGCGCCTCGGCGGGCAGCGAGGACGGGGGCAGCGAGGACGGACCCTGCACGGCCGGCGCGTCCGTGGCCTGCGTCGCGGCTTGCGCCCGGGCCGGCGCGAGCCCGAGCGCGAGCGCCGCGGCGACCGCGCGGCCCGCACGGGACTTGCCCAGGCTCAACATCCGCATCCGCGACCCCGGCGATCATCGTCTCGGGACACGTGCGGGGCCGACGGCCCCGACGCGCTCACCAAGCGGAGGATGCCATGCTGAAGATGCTGATCGCCGTGGACGGGTCCGAAGGCGGGCGGCGCGCGATCGAGGCGGCGGGCCGCCTCGCCGCCGAGGTGGCGGTCGAGGCCGTGCTGCTCAACGTGCGGGAGGGGCCGGGCTATCACGGCGACCTGCCCCCCTACGACTACGAGGCGGTCTCGCGGGTGCAGCGCGAGCGCCAGGAGACGGTGCTCGCCGCGGCGCTCGAGCAGGCCCAGGCCTGCGGGCTGACCCGGGCGGGCACGACGGGCGTGCTGGGCACGCCCGCGCAGGAGATCGTGCGGGTGGCCGGCGAGCGCGGCGCGGACATGATCGTGATGGGGACGCGCGGCATGACCGCGCTCGGCGGCCTGCTGCTGGGCTCGGTCGCGCAGCGGGTGGTGCACCTCGCCCACGTGCCGGTGATGCTCGTGAAATGACCGAGCGGCGGCGCGCGCGTACGCCCCGCCGCCCGGCCCGGTCAGGCCTGCTCGACCGCCCTGCGGCAGAGCACGCCCACCAGGTGCGCGCGATACGCGGCGCTCGCGTGCAGGTCGGCGTTCAGGCCGTCGGCCGATACCGCGACGCCCTTGCAGGCGGCGGCGGACCACTCGCGCGCAAGCGCGGCCTCGAGCGCCGTCGCCCGGAACGCGCAGCTCGCCGCGCCGGTGACGCCCACGCGAACCCCGGCCGGGCCGCGGCTCGCGAACACGCCCACCAGCGAGAAGCGCGACGCCGGCTGACTGAACTTCTGCCAGGACGCCTTGTCGGGGATCGGGAAGGCCACCTCGACGATCAGCTCGCCCGGCTCGAGCGCGGTCTCGTACATGCCGGTGAAGAAGTCGTCGGCCGCGATGCCGCGACGGTCGGTGCGGATCGTTGCGCCCAGGCCCAGCACCGCCGCCGGATAGCAGCCGGCCGGGTCGTTGAGCGCGAGGCTGCCGCCGAGCGTGCCCATCGAGCGCACGGCGCGGTCGCCGATGAGGTCGGCCAGCGCGGCGAGTGCGGGGATGGCGCCGCGCACCACCTCGCTCGCGGCCACGGTGGCGTGCGTGGTGCCCGCGCCGACGTGCAGCACGCCGGCCTGAACGCGGATGCCCTGGAGCTGCACGATGCCGGACAGCGCGACCAGGTCGCTCGGTGCGGACAGGCCCATCTTCATCGCCGGCAGCAGCGACTGGCCGCCCGCGAGGTAGCGGCCGTCCGCGGCGGCGCCGATCGCACGGGTCGCGTCGGCGACGGTGGCGGGCGTATGGAAGTCGAAGTCGTTCATGTCGTCATTCTCCGTGCAGCGCGCGCCAGACCTTCTCGGGCACGAGCGGCATCTGCATCGCCTGGGCGCGCTCGAGCGCCCCCTCGCGCGCAAGCGCGTCGATCACCGCGTTGACCACGCAGGGCGTGGCGCCGATGGTGCCCAGCTCGCCCACGCCCTTGACGCCGAGCGGGTTGTTGACCGACGGCACCGACTGGTCGAGCTCGGTGCGGAAGCTGCGGACCAGGTCGGCGCGCGGCAGCGCGTAGTCGCTCAGCGAGCCGGTGAGCAGCTGGCCGGTCTCGCGGTCGTAGACCATCTGCTCGCACAGCGCCTGGCCGAGCCCCTGGACCGCGCCGCCGTCGAGCTGGCCGACCACGATCGTGGGGTTGACCACGCGGCCGACGTCGTTGACCGACGAATAGGCGACCACCTCGACCTCGCCGGTGTCGGGGTCGACCTCGACCTCGCAGGCGTGGCAGCCGTTGGGCCAGGTCGGGCCGGACACGGCGCTGGTGGCGTCGACGTAGACGCGGCGGTCGGCCTGCCTGCCGGCGAGCTCGAACAGCCCGATGCGCCGGTCGGTGCCCGCGATCGAGAAGCTGCCCTCGCTGTATTCGATGTCCTTGGGCGAGGCCTCGAGGGCGTCGGCGGCGAGGTCCTTGGCCTGCTCGATCGTGCGCTGCGACGCGACGCGGACCGCCGAGCCGCCGGTGAACAGCGAGCGCGAGCCGGCGCTGCCGAAGCCCTGGCCGCGGTCGGTGTCGCCCTGCACGATGCGCACGCGGTCGATCGGCACGCCGAAGACATCGACCGCGAGCTGCGCGTAGCTGGTCGCGATGCCCTGGCCCATCGCCTGCGTGGCGGTGTAGATCTCGATGAAGCCATCGGCCGAGACGTCGACGGTCACGCGCTCCTCGAACACGTTGCCGCCCGTCCACTCGAGGAAGGTCGCCAGCCCCCGGCCGCGCAGCTTGCCGCGCGCCTTGGACGCCGCGGCGCGCGCCTCGAAGCCGTCCCAGTCGGCGAGCGCCAGGCCCTGCCTGGCGATCGAGGGGAAGTTGCCGGTGTCGTAGGTCTGCGCCATCGGGTTGGTGTAGGGCATCTGCTCCGGGCGGATCATGTTGCGCAGGCGCAGCTCCGCCGGATCGAGGCCCATCTTGCGGGCGGCCGCGTCCATCAGCCGCTCGATCACGTAGATGGCCTCCGGCCGGCCGGCGCCCCGGTACGCGCCCACCGGCGCGGTGTGCGTCATCACCGCGCGCAGGTCGAAGTCGATCAGCGGGATGTCGTACACGCTGGTCGCGACCCAGGGTCCGATCAGCAGCTGGATCACCACGCCGGTGGTGGTCGCGTAGGCGCCCACGTTGGCGTTGGTGCGCACGCGCAGGGCGAGCACGCGGCCGGCGGCGTCGAGCGCGAGCTCGGCGCGGCTCTCGACGTCGCGGCCCGCGCGTCCGACGAGGAACTCCTCGCCGCGCTCGGCGGTCCACTTGACCGGGCGGGCGAGCTGCCGGGCGCAGAACCCGACGACCACGTCCTCCTGGTAGGCGCCGGTCTTCATGCCGAAGCCCCCGCCGACGTCGCCGACGACGACGCGCGCCGCCTCCTTGGCGAGCCCGAGGGCTTCGGCGATGGTGTCGCGAGCGCCGGAGGGCATCTGCGAGGACAGCCGCAGCGTCAGGCGGCCGGTGTCCGGGTCCGGGTAGGCGAGCACGCCGCGCGGCTCCATCGCGACCGCCGCGACCCGCTGGTTGACCAGGTCGAGCGCGACGACGTGCGCGGCGCCCGCGAAGGCGGCCGCGGCGGCCTTCGCGTCGCCGTGCTGCGCGCGCGCGGCCCAGTTGTCGCCGGCCGCGGGCCACACGAGCGGCGCGCCCTCGGCGAGCGCGTCGGCGATGGTGACGGCGGCGGGCAGGTCTTCGTAGTCGACCATGATCGCGTCGCGCGCCTCGCGGGCGGCCTCGCGGGTCTGCGCGACGACGGCCGCGACCGCCTCGCCGACGAAGCGCACGGTGTCGACCGCGAGCGCACGCAGCGGCGCCACCTCCGAGGGCTTGCCGTCGGGTCGGGGGAAGGGCCCCGGGGTCGGCATCACCTTGACGCCGGCCGCCGCCAGGTCGGCCCCGGTGTAGACGGCGACGACGCCCGGCATCGCGCGGGCGGCGTCGGCGTCGATGGATGCGATCCGGGCGTGCGGATACGGCGAGCGCAGCAGGACCAGGTGGAGCTGGCCGGGCATCGACGCGTCATCGACGTACTTCCCGGCTCCGGCGACCAGGGTCGGGTCCTCGATGCGTCGGACCGAGTGGCCGCTGCCGAATCGGCCGACGTTCAGGTCGGCGGTGGGGGTGGCGCTCATGTTCGGCGATCCTCGGGCGGTCAGGTGCGCGTGCCGTCGAGCGCGGCCGCGGCCTGCCGCACCGACTCGACGATGTTCACGTAGCCGGTGCAGCGGCACAGGTTGCCCTCGAGCGCGTGGACGATCTGGTCGTCCGTCGGCCGGGGGTGCTCGGCGAGCAGGGCGGCGGTGCTCACCACCATGCCGGGCGTGCAGAAGCCGCACTGCAGCCCGTGGCACTCGACGAAGGCCTGCTGGATCGGGTGCAGCGCGCCGCCCGTGCCCTTGAGGCCCTCGATGGTGGTGATGGTCCGGCCCTCGGCCTGCACCGCGAGCATCGCGCAGGCCTTGGCCGCCTGACCGTCGACCAGTACCGTGCAGCAGCCGCACTGGCTGGTGTCGCAGCCGACGTGGGTGCCGGTCAGTCCGAGGTCCTCGCGCAGCACCTCGACGAGCAGCCGGCGGTTCTCGACCTCGCGGGTGACGGCGCGGCCGTTCAGGATGAAGGTAGTGGTGGGCATGCGTTGCGTCCGTGAGTCGGGTTCGGGGCCGATGGTAGCGTGATCCTGCAGGCGCCGTGGCGAGGCCGTGCCGATCCTGCGGGTTCAGCGCAGCACGAGCTTGCGCCCGAAGGGCTGGACGGCCCCGGCGTGCGCCTGCGGGACCGCCCAGACCACCGGCCAGCGTGGCCGGAAGCGGGCCGGGCCGTCGAGGTCGGTGAGCACGACGGCGAGGTCCGGGTCGTGCGTGTCGGCCTCCGCGAGGAGCGGCGTGAAGTCGGTGCCGCCGCCGCCCTCGAACACGATGCCGGCCAGCGTGGCGCGGCCCGGCTCGAAGCGCTCGACCCGGCGCACGCGGTCGTCGCCGATCACCAGCACCAGGCCCGCGCCCAGGCGCCGTACGATCGCCTCGATCTCGCGCCCGAAGCGGCGCATCAGCGCCTCGTCGATCGAGCCGGACACGTCGACGACCACCGCCAGGCGCGGCACCCGGCGCGTGCCGGCCAAGCCGGGCTCCCAGGGCATGCGTCGGCCCGGCCCGCCGCGGCCGCGGTTGGCGAGGTAGGAGCGCGACGGCCGCGACCACGACAGCTCGCGCTGCGGCGCGAGGCCGCGGGCGAGCCGCAGCCGCAGCACCTGCTCCCAGGGCGTGCGCGGGCGTCCGAGGTCGGCGGGCAGCGTGCGCAGGATCGAGAACGGCCCGTCGCCCGAATGCGCGCGCAGCAGCCGCTCGGTCCATTGCCGCTCGTCGTCGGCCCGCTCCCCGGGCGCGGCCCGCGTGCCCTCGCCCGGCACCAGGTCGGCCGGCGTGCCCGCACCGAGCGCGCGCACCCGGGCGGCGCGCGGGCCGTCGCGCTGCGCGGACTCGCGCGGGGCGCCCTCGCGCCGGTCGTCGTCGCCGCCGCCCCGGTGCCCGGGCGGCCGCCGGTCGTCGATCGTGCGGTAGAGCCGCTCGACGTCCCACTCGAGCAGCGAGCGCTCGACGTCCTGCGCGAGCGCGAGCACCTCGACCAGCAGCTGCTCGAGGCGGACCGCGCCCTCGGGCAGCCGCAGCCAGCCGAGGTGGCCGAGGGTGCTGTTGACGATCGCGTCGGCGCAGGTGTTGAACAGCGACAGGTCGACGTCGCCGGTGCGCTCGCGCAGCTCGAGGTAGCGCTGGGCGTGGCGCAGCGCGACGTGCAGCACCTCGTGCGCGACGAGGCCCGCCTGCTCCTCCAGCCCGAGCGCCTCGAACGCGGCGCGGTAGCGGATCGTCCGGCCGTCGGTCTCGATCGCGGGCGGCGGCGGGCCGCACGGCAAGGCGGGCCCGGGGTCGGCGGGCAGGTCGAGGTGGGCGACCCACAGCGCCAGCCCGCCGGTGGCGGGCGCGTACTCCACCATCCGCTCGACCGCCCGCGTACCGCGGTGCGTCCAGGCGGGCGCGGGCTCAGGCATCGGCGCTGCCGGCGCGCCGCTGCAGGTGCCGCGCGTAGGCGGGGCTGTCGAGCACCGTGGTCTCGAGGCCGCGCTCGAGCGCGCGCTGCATCAGCAGCTCCATCGCGAGGGTCTGCGCCTCGCGCACCGGCAGCGGCACGGCGGCGCGGGCCTCCGGGAGCTGCTCGACGATCTCGAGCGCGCGCGCGAGCGACGCGTCGTCCACGCACACCGCCAGCAGCCCGTACAGCATGCCGTACAGGGCGTCGAGCGAGCGCGGCAGCAGCCCCGCCGTCTCCGGCCCCGGGCGCGCCGCCACCAGCCGCGCGACGTCCACCGACGCCTGCAGCTCGCGCAGCACCCCGAAGAATTCGGCCGCGTTGGCCGCCCCGATGCGCCCCTGCACGAAGCTGCGCCGCGCGGCCTCGGAGAGCCCGGACTTGAGCACGTCGGAGACGTCCTCCCAGCCGCGCGGGCTGGCGCCCACCAGGTGGTCGGCGGCGAGCTGCACCTGGGTGTCGTCGAGCTTGTCGGGGCGTACCTTCAGGTAGGCCATCACCTCCGGGGCGAAGCCTCGGGCGAGCGCGTGCGCGAGGAAGGCCTCGAGCGTGGTCTGCACGTTGAAGTGGAACATGCGGTCGGCCAGCGCCGTGCCCATGTCGTGGCTGACGGCGCCGTGGTGGGCGGCGTTGCCGGCGGCGATGATCTGCCAGCCGTCGGGCAGGCCGTAGCGGCCCACGCGCCGGTCGAGGATCAGCGAGTAGGCGGAGATCTGCAGGCGCTGGTCGGCGGCGGTGAGCTCGTCGAGGAACAGGATGCCGTCGGGGGTGTCGGGGCCGGGCAGGAACTCGGGCGGGAACCAGACGGTCCTGCCCAGGGTGTCGTCGGCGTAGATGGCGCCGCGGATGTCGACCGGCTCGATGGTGGTCAGGCGCAGGTCGACCAGGGGCACCCCGAAGTGCTCGGCGACCTGGCGCACCACCGAGGACTTGCCCACGCCGCGGGTGCCCCACAGCATGGTGGCGCGCCGGCGCAGCACCGGGTCGGCGTACTGCTCGATCAGCGCGGCGCGCGCCGCCGCGATCGAGATCGGCGGCACGTTCATCGGGTCGGTGCTCATGGTCCCGTCCGCAGGGGGCCCGTCGCGGGGCGGTCGGGCTGCTGCGCGGGCGGCTGCGCCCGGCGCCACGCGCCGGCGGCCGAGGGTCGCGGCAGGGGCGGGATCTCGATGCGCGGCATCTCGCGCAGGCAGAAGAAGAGTCCGAGCAGCAGCGGCGGGGCGTTGAAGATCAGCATGCGGATCGGCGAGTCGGGCGCGAGGCCCAGGCTCGGCACGGCGGCGGCCGCGGCGACGAGCCCGATGCTCGCGGCGAGCGGCACCGAGCGGCGCGCGGTCACCCCCCAGCGCGCGAGCCGCTGGCGCTCGTGGAAGCGGCGTGGCGGCTCGGCGAGCGTGCGCGCGACGTGCCCGGCGGCCCGCCGCAGCCGGTCCTCCGCGTCGCGCAGCCGCTCGGCGCCGCGCCCGCGCAGGCCCACGGTACCCGTCCACCCCGTGCTGTTGCGGTCCAGGCGCGACCAGCCCCAGCCGAGCACCGCGAGCAGGTCGTCGGGCAGCTCGATCGGGTCGTCGGGCGCGATCGGCGCGATCGTGATCTCGGCGGAGATGCCGCTGACCGTGGGGACCTTGATCGAGAGCAGCAGCCCGCCGACACGCGCGGCGCCGCGCAGCACGACGAGCTCGCCGGGCGTCGCCGCGGGGTCGCCCGGCGTGCGCGAGGCGCCTCGCCCCGCGTCGATCCGGTGGGTCGCCGCGATCAGCCAGCCGTCGCCCTGCAGCACCTGGCGTGCGGGCGCCACCGCCTCGATCCGCGCGAGCAGCTCGCCCGGGTCGCGGCCTTCGGTGTGCAGCACCGCCTGCAGCCCGTCGTCGATCGCGAGGCGCCGCGTGAGGCGCCAGGCTTCGTCCGGCGGACACTCGAGCTCGAGCGACTCCCGCAGGGCCGGGCGCCCGGACCCGTCGGGCGGGTGGTCCGTGGGCACGAACGCGATACGCCGGCCGATGCGGTCGGTGGCGGCGAGGTCGACGCGGTGTCCGCGCCGCGCGAAGGGCGCGACGACGGCGAGCAGCTCGTGGTGGCTGAGCGGGGACATGGACGAGCGGGCGGTCCGGTCGGATGCGCCGACGATGCGCCGGCGCGGCTCATTTTGCCCGCCTCAGGCAACTCGCGCCTAGGGCTTGCCCCAGAGCTGCGCGAGGCGTGCGTCGCGTCCGCAGGCGCTGCGGTAGTAGCCGTAGCGCACCGGATTCTTCTTGTAGTAGTCCTGGTGGTAGTCCTCGGCGCGCCAGAACGTGTCGGCGGCCTGGATCTGCGTGACGATCGGGTCCTTGAAGGGCTTCGTCTTCTCGAGCTCGGCAAGCGAGCGCTTGGCGGCCGCGAGCTGCGCGGCGTCGTGCGTGAAGATCGCGCTGCGGTAGGGCGACCCGACGTCGCAGAACTGGGCGTCCCGGGTGGTCGGGTCGATGCTGCGCCAGAAGGTCGCGAGCAGGGTCTCGTAGCTGACCTTGGCGGGGTCGAACACGATCTCGACGACCTCGGCATGCCCGGTCTTGTTGGTCGACACCTGTTCGTAGGTGGGCCGGGCGACCGTGCCGCCCATGTAGCCCGAGGTGGTCGACAGCACGCCGGGCACCTTGTCGAAATCCGCCTCGACGCACCAGAAGCAGCCTCCGGCGAAGGTCGCGCGGGCGGTCGCGGCGGGTGCGGCCGCCGACTGAGCCGCGGCGGGTGCGGCTGCGACGGCGAACACGAGCGCCACGCCGAGCGCGCGCCAGGCGCGCGCCGCGATGCGCGCGAGCGCAGGGCCTGCGACGGACGGCGGGCGCGGGCGGGAAGGGGTCGGACCGGTCATCGGGATTCCTCGGAGGAGAGGCTGGGTCGGCGCGGACGCCGCGGCCTTGCAGCGCACCCAGGCTGCGGTGCGTCACTGTACCGGGTGCCGGCCGTCCCGCCCCGGGCCGCGCGCGTCAGCGCTCGATCATCCACTGGATCAGCAGCTTGGCCACGAAGCCCACCATGCCGAACGCCAGCCCCAGGAACAGCACGAAGGTGCCGAAGCGTCCGGCCTTCGACTCGCGCGCGAGCTGCGCGATGATGAACAGCATGTAGAGCATGAAGGCGCCCACCCCGAAGGTGAGCCCGAAGCCCGAGATCTGCGCCTCGGTGAAGCCGAACATCAGCGGCCGGCCGCGCGGTCCGGCGGCGCGTCGCGCAGCGCCAGCGCGGAGGCGTCGACCAGGTCGCGGTAGGCATGCCAGCTCGCGTGGCCGAGCAGCGGCATCAGCACGACCAGGCCCAGCATCGCGGTCGCGAGCCCGAGCAGCGTCAGCAGGAACACCAGCGCGGCCCAAAGGGCCGCGGCGCCCGGGTTGGCCGCCACCGCGCGCCAGCTGGTGCGCACGGCCCGCCAGAGCGTGATGCGCCGGTCGAGCAACAGCGGCATCGACACCACGCTCGAGGCGAAGATCGGCGCGGCGAGGACGCCGCCCAGCGCCAGCCACAGCTCGAACAGCATGCCGCGCGGGGCGAGCACGACGTGGCGCAGGAAGTCGAGCGGCGTGGCCACCGGCACCGGCGCGAGCAGCGTGATCAGCGCGGCCGAGGTGAGCACCCAGCCGGTGGCCGCGAGCGCGAGCAGCGCGCCGAACTGCACCAGGCACCAGTAGTCGTTGCCGAGCCGGTCGGCGCCGCGCTGCCAGCCGGTCCAGGTCCGGACCACCACCGCGACCGAGGCGGGCTCGCCGCGCTCGAGCGCCCGGCTGAGCGCGTACAGGCTGGTGGCGAGCACCGGCGCGACCACCAGGAAGCCCGACAGCGCGCCGGCGAGCAGCCAGAACCGGTCATGCGCGAGGGCGACGATGGCCGCGCCGCAGGCGGCCAGCACGACGCCGTGCGCGAGGCTGACCCAGCCGGCGCCCGCCAGGTCGCGCGCGCCGCGGGCCAGCCACGCGAAGGGCCGCGCGGCGGGCAGCGTGCGGACGGCGGGCAGGGTCGCGTCGGAGGCGGTGGCGGGCATGAGGCCGGTATGGCGGGGCGGCAGGCGGCGCCCGCCTGCGACCGATTCTACGTGGCGGCCCGCCCCGGCGGCCCACCTCGGCGGCCGCAGGCCGCGGCCGAGCCCGCCGTACGCGAGCGCGGTTTGCGCAAGGTCAATGCGCGGTGGGCGCGGCCACCTAGAGTCGGGGGCAGGACGCCCGTCCGGGCGGCCGGCACGGGAGGCGGCGGCGATGAAGAACTGGCTGGTGGTGGCGAACGCGTCGCGGGCGCGCGTGCTCGAGGAGAACGGGGGGCACGGCGTCTATGCGCACCGTGCCGACCTGGTGCATCCGGCCAGCCGCCTCAAGGGCACCGAGCTCGGCGACGACCGGCCGGGGCATTCGACCGGGCCGGGCAGGGGGCCGGGCGGCGCGGCCTTCGACCCGAAGACCGGCGTGCGTGAGCGCGAGCGCGAGCGCTTCGCCCACGAGGTGGCCGCGCTGCTCGACGCCGGCGTGGCCCGCGGCGAGTGCGCGGGGATCGTGCTGATCGCCTCGAACCCCTTCCTCGGGCACCTGCAGGCCAGCCTGGGCGAACGCACCCGCAAGGCCGTGCTGCGCGTGGTGCCGGCCGACTACACCACCCTGCGCGACGACGAGCTCGCGCAGCGGATCGGTGCGGTGCGCATCGGCGCCTGACCCCCGCTCAGCGCGCGGCGGGCTGCTCGAAGAAGAAGCGCAGCATCTCGGCGGTGGCGTCCGGGCCGCTCGCGTCGGTGTACGACCCGGCGCTGCGCCCGCCCGACCAGGCGTGGCCCGCGCCGTGCACCACCCAGTGCTCGGCGTCGGCGCGGCCGTCGGCGCCGGGGTGGATCGTGCGCGTGAAGGCGCGCCCCTGCGGCGTACTGCCGCGCTCGATGCGCGGTGCGCCGCCGCCTGTCGTCGCCGCCTCGATCACCCGCTCGCCGTTGGACGGATGCACCGTCTGGTCGTGGTCGCCGTGGAACACGATGGCGGGCACCATCAGGCGCTGCTGCCCGGGGGGCGCGCCGCCGCCCTGCATCGCCGACAGCGCCTCGGGCAGGCTGCCCGCCGCGCCCGGTGCCAGCCCCGAGTGCACGCCGACCGCGCGGAAGACTTCAGGATGGGCCGCCGCGACGATCGCGGCCATCGCCCCGCCCGCCGACAGGCCGGCCACGTAGACGCGGCCTGGGTCGAGGCCGTGCTCGCGGATCACCGCGCGGGTCATCGACGCGATCAGGCCCGGCTCGCCGCGGCCGGGCCGCTGGTGGGTGTGCTTGAACCAGTTCCAGCAGCGCTGCGGGTTGGCCCGCCGCGACTGTGCCGGGTACAGCACGAAGAAGCCCTGCTCGAGGGCGTGCTCGTCCATGCCGGTGCCGGCCGCGAAGTCGGCGGGGTCCTGCGTGCAGCCGTGCAGCATCACGACCAGCGGGCGTGGCGCCGCGAGCGGCCCGGGCGGCACGTAGAGGCGGTAGTCGCGCGACATCGTGCCGTGCGCGTGCGTGCCCGACCGGACCTCGCCGCGGGGCGTCGCGGCGGCGTCGGCGCGGGCATCGGGCCGCCGGGCGGCGGGTCGCGGGGGCGGGTCGACCTCGACGATGCAGCCGTCCAGGACGTCGTGCAGCGGGGCCGGGCCGGCCTCGACGATGCAGCGGTCGAGGACGTCGTACGGCGGGGCCGGGCCGGCGTCCCGCATGGCTGCGCCGCTCGCGCCGCGCAGCGCGCGCTGGATCGCCTCGGTGGCTTCGCCCAGCCGGCCCTCGCGGGTGAGGCTGGTGGCGCGGTGCATCAGGGCCTGGAAGGCGTCGTTCATGGAGTCCTCGTGGGGGGGCGGCCGGGCCGCGCGGTGCGCGCGTCAGCGCAGCCGGGCGGCCAGCGCGGCCTTGACCGCCGGGCTCGCGTGCAGCGCGCCGAGCACCTCGATCGAGTCGATGGCGGCCAGGGCCAGGTCGGGGGTGACGTCGTCGGCGATGGTGGCCAGGCCGAGGACGCGGACCCGCAGGGACTGGCCGGCGGCCTGCACCGCACGCAGGCTGTCGGCGGTGAAGTGATGCAGGCCGAGCACCAGCATCTTCCGGGCGACCACCTGCCTCACCGCGTCGGCGTGGTTGGCGAGCTGGTTGCGGATGGCTGTCCGGATGAAGTCGCTGCGATGGCCGTAGAAGCCCTCGGCGACCAGCAGGTCGATCTGGCCGAGGTCGATGAACCCGAGGTTGATCGTGATCTTCTCTGAGTCGGGCGCCTTGGGCCGCGCCTGGGCTGCGATGGGAGGGGAGGGCATGGAGCCATCCTATCACCATCCAGGTGGATGGTAAACGGGGATGAGCGAGCGATCACGCCTCACCCCGTCCGCGTCGGCGCGGACGCCATCTTCATTAAGACACTTGTTTAATACAGTAATACTGGTATAGTGAGATCACACCAAGCGTCCACCCATGAGCGAGCCCACCTTCCCCGACACGTCCGCCGGCCCCGACCGCAGCTTCACGCTCGACGAGCTCGCCACGCTCGCGGGCGTGCCGCGGCGCACGGTCCGCTACTACATCCAGATCGGCCTGCTCGATCCGCCCGAGGGCGAGACCCGCGCGGCGCGCTACCTCGGGCCGCACCTGGACACCCTGCTGCGGATCCGCCAGCTGGCCGATGCCGGCATCTCGCTCGAGCGCATCCGGGAGGTGCTGTCCGGCGCGCCGGCGGCAGTGCCGGTGCGCCCCCGCGGCGCCGGCACGGTCGAGGTCTGGAGCCACCTGGTGCTGGCCGACGGCGTGGAGCTGCAGGTGGAGCCGGGCCGCGCGGGGCTGTCGCCCGAGCAGGTCCGCAGGCTGTTCGCGCAGGTGTCAGAAGCGCTCGAGCGCATCCGGAGCGAGGGGCGCGGCTGAGCGTCGCCCCCCCGTGCGTCCCCTTTTGTCCTTCATCCGAGGCAAGCCGATGACCGAACCCCACGCCCTGCTTTGCGCCACCACCGGGCGCGCCATGTCCCTGAAGGGCGTGACCGCCCACGGGCGGATCAGCGGATTGCTGCTCTCGATGACGGTACGCCAGGCCTACCGCAACGACACCCCCGACACGCTCGAGACGGTCTACACCTTCCCGCTCGCCTGGGGCGGCGTGCTGATGGGGCTGGCCGTCGAGATCGCCGGCCGCCGGCTCGCCGGGGCGGTGCTGCCGAAGCACGAGGCCGAGGCCCGCTACGAGGAGGCCATCGAAGGCGGTGATTCGCCGATCCTGGTCCAGCGCTCGTCCGATCAGCTCTACACCGCCAGCCTGGGCAACCTGAAGCCGGGCGAGGAGGCGGTCGTCGAGATCCGCTATGCGCAGCTGCTGCGCATCGAGCAGGGCCGCGTCCGGCTGTCCGTCCCCACGACGATCGCGCCGCGCTACGGCGACCCTGCGCGGGACGCCGGCATCGCGGGGCACGAGTCGGTCGGCGCGAGCCTGTCGGCCGCCTATCCGTTCGAGCTGCAGGTCGCCATCGACGGGCCGCTGGCCGATGGCGAGCCCCAGTCCCCCACGCACGCCATCGCCGTGTCGCGCAGCGCCACCGGCGTGGTCGCGCGGCTCGCGCGCAGCGGCTGGCTGGACCGCGATGTCGTGCTGACGTTCGGCGAGGGCACCGGGCGCGCGCCCGCGTCCGCCGGCACCGCCCAGGCCGTCCGCGCGCCCGACGGCGACGGCTGCGTCGTGCTCGCGAGCTTCTGCCCGTCGCTCGGCGGGGCCACCCGCGCCTCGCTCGACCTGAAGATCCTGGTCGACTGCTCGGGCTCGATGGGCGGCGACAGCATCGCGTCGGCGCGCCGGGCGCTGACCCGCGTGGTCGCCGAGTTGCGGGGGACGGACCGCTTCTCGTTCAGCCGCTTCGGCTCGTCGGTGCAGCACACCTTCGCCGGGCTGCGCCGCGCCGAGCCGTCGGTGCTAGCGGTGGCGCGCGCCGCGGTCGCCGGCACCGACGCCACCCTCGGCGGCACCGAGCTCGAGGGCGCGCTGACCTCGACCTTCGCCTTGCCGGGGGCGCCGCAGGCGGACGTGCTGCTGATCACCGACGGCGACGTCTGGGCGATCCAGCCCATCGTGGAGGCGGCCCGGACGTCCGGTCACCGGGTCTTCGCGGTGGGGGTGGGCAGCGCGCCGGCCGAGTCGCTGCTGCGCGAGCTCGCCGAAGCCACCGGCGGCGCCTGCGAGTTGGTGGCCCCCGACGAGGCGATCGAGGCGGCGGTGGTGCGCATGTTCGCGCGGCTGCGCGTGCCGCGGGCCTCGCAGCTGGCGATCGATTGGGGCGCGGAGCCGGCCTGGTCCACGCGGATGCCCGCGGGCCTGTTCGATGGCGACACCATCCATGTCTTCGCGGGCTTCGACACCGTGCCGGCCACGCTTGCGCCCCGGCTGTCGTTCGCCCTCGGCCCGGACGCCGACCCGCCGCCCTCCGGCGCCGCATCGCCTGCGATGCCGACGATGGCGACGATGACGTTGCATGCGCCGCTGGCCGACGCTGCCTCGGGCCTCGCCCCGCCGGCCGCCGATGCCGATGCGCAGGCTGCGACCCACGACACGCTCGCCGCCGTGCTGCCACGCATCGCCGCATGGCAGCGCATCGCCGCTATCGGGCGCCGGCGCGGCCAGCGCGCCAGCGCGCAGCGCTGGGCGCTGGACCTCGCGCTGCGCCACCAGCTGGTCACCGACGACACCCACCTGTTCCTCGTGCACCGGCGCGTCGGCGCCGACAAGGCGACCGACCAGCCCGCGCTGCAGCGGGTCGAGCACATGCTCGCGGCCGGCTGGGGCGCCACCGGGTCGGTGAGCGACGTCATGCCCTCGCGCACGTTTTACAGCATGCAGGCGTCGGAACCGTTTCTCCTGAGTACGGCGAGCGGCGCCGGCTCACGGCCCGCCTTGATGAGGTCAGCGCGCGGCGCGGGGCCCTCGACGCTCATGTCGATGTCGTCGCTCCCGCATATCGAGCGGTCGGCCCCGCCGCGTCCCACCCCGCAGCAGTGGCTCGCGCTGCTCGCCGACGGCCTGCGCGATGCGTCCGGCTTCGATGCGCTGACGGCCCGCCTGGCCCGGGCGCCGATGCCCGAGGGCGTGCAGGCTGCGATCGACGCGCTCGTGCAGGCGGGCGTGCCGGCACGCAGCGCGTGGGTGCTGGTGCTCGCATGGCTCGCCGCCTGCGCGGGCGACGACGCGGTGCCCGGCGCATCGGCGATGGCCGTGCTCGATACCCTGGTCGCGGCGATGCCCGAGTCGGTCCGCGAGGCGGGGATGCGGATCGTCGCCGAGCGGCTGGGCGAGATGGCGCGGGACGACGACTGAGGGCAGGCGCGGGCGCGGGCGGCGCGTGTCGCCCGCGCCGCGCCGCATCAGCCGGTGATCGCCTCGTGCAGCGCCACGAACTCCTGCGTGAGCTTGTGCCGCGGATCCAGGTGGATCATCGGCACGGACAGCTCGTGCGACTCCTTGATCCGCACGCTCGAGCTCAGGTAGGGCGCCAGCACCGGCAGGCCCTCGTCGATCAGCTCCTGCACCGTGCGCCTGGGCAGGCTCGCGCGTGCCTGGAACTGGTTGACCACGATCCCGCCCACCACCAGCGCGGGGTTGTGGTCGGCCTGGATCTCGGCCACGCCCTCGAGCAGGCTGTAGAGCGCGCGGCGCGAGAACTCGTCGCAGTCGAAGGGGATCAGGCAGGACTGCGCGGCGATCAGCGCCGAGCGCGTATAGAAGTTCAGTGCCGGCGGCGTGTCGATCCAGATCCGGTCGTAGCGGTCCTCGAGCGCGACCAGCGCCTCGCGCAGCTTGTAGATCTTGTAGCGGGACTCGAGCTTGCCGTGCATCTCCTCGAGCCGCGGGTCGGCCGCCATCAGATCGAGGTGCTCCCAGGGCGTGCCTGCGATGGTGTCGGCGGGGTCACGCGGGCGCAGCGCGTACTTGAGGGTCTCCTCGAAGAAGTCGGCCGCGCCGCGCCGAGGCGCGTCGGCGTCGGCGCCGAGCAGGTAGCGGGTGGAGTTGGCCTGGGTGTCGAGGTCGACGACGAGGGTGCGCAGGCCCTGCGCGGCGTCGATCGCGGCGAGGTTGCAGGTGATCGTGGACTTGCCCACGCCCCCTTTCTGGTTGAAGACGACGTATCGCATGCGGATGGCTCGGTGTGTCGGGGGATGCTCGAGGGGAGGTCGTCGTCGGCGTGGGCGCATCGGCCTGCCGCCGGCGACCGGGCCGGCGCTCGCCGATGAAGTGTACGGTGCGCCGCGATGGCCCGCGAGGCGATCGCCGGGGGCGGCCACGGCCCGGTGGGATCGGAGCCCGTTCCGCTTCGCCGCCCGATCGCGGGGCGAGCCGCCGCGGCCTTGCGTAGACTCGACCTCCTGCGCGGGTGCCCCGGGGTGCACGCACCGACCGATCGAAACCGCCAGGAGTCCCCGTGATCGCGCGCCTTGCCCGTCGCCTGCCGTTCTACTACGGGTGGCTCGTCGTCGCCGTCGTCTTCGTGACCATGGCCGTGGGCGTCAACGCGCGCACCGCCTTCTCGCTGCTGTTCCCGCCGATCCTCGAGGAGTTCGGCTGGGACCGCGCGGTGACCGCCGGCGCCTTCTCGTTCGGCTTCCTGGTGTCGGCCTTCCTGAGTCCGGCGCTCGGCCGGATGATGGACCGCCGCGGCCCGCGCACCGTCTCGCTGATCGGCGTCGCGGCCACGGCGGGCGGCCTGCTGCTGTCGACGCTGTCGACGCAGCCCTGGCACTTCTACGCGACCCTGGGCGTCATGGTGGGCGCGGGCAGCGTGTGCCTGGGCTATTCGTGCCAGGCGATGTTCATGCCGGCGTGGTTCGTGCGGCGCCGCGGGCTCGCGCTGAGCATCGCGTTCTCGGGCGTGGGCGCGGGCTCGATCGTGCTGCTGCCGCTGATGCAGCGGGTGATCGAGCAGTCGGGCTGGCGCACGGCCTGCATCGCCTTCGGCCTGCTCACGCTGGGGCTGCTCACGCCGCTGGTGCTGCTGCTGCGCCGGCGCCCCGAGGACATCGGCCTGCTGCCCGACGGCGACGCGGTGCCGGTGGCCGGCGCGCCCGCGGCCGCGCGGCGCTCCAACGTGGTCGACGCGGCCTGGGTCGCCATCGACTGGACGCTCGCGCGCGCGCTGCGCACGGCGCGCTTCTGGTGGGTGTGCCTCGGCTACTTCTGCGGCCTCTTCGCCTGGTACATGGTGCAGGTGCACCAGACCAAGTACCTGGTCGAGGTCGGGTTCTCGGCGACCGAGGCGGCGCTGGCGCTCGGCGTGGTGAGCCTGGCTGGCGTGCCGGGCCAGATCGCGCTCGGCCAGCTGTCCGACAAGGTCGGGCGCGAGATCGTCTGGAGCGTGGGCTGTGCGGGCTTCGTGCTGACCTACCTGGCGCTGTTCGCGCTCGAGCGCCACCAGAGCCCCGCGCTGCTGTGGGCCATGGTGCTGGTGCAGGGCGTGCTCGGCTACGGCGTCACCTCGGTGTTCGGCGCGATCCCGGCCGAGATCTTCGAGGGCCGGCACTACGGCAGCATCTTCGGGGTGATCATGTTCGCCGCCATCAGCGGCGGGGCGCTCGGCCCGCTGGTGGCGGGTGCGATCCACGACGCCACCGGCAGCTATGCAATCGCCTGGTGGATCTCGATCGCGCTGACCCTGCTGTCGATCGTCGCGATCTGGAAGGCCTCGCCGGGGCGGGTGCGGGCGGTGGCGGGGCGGATGCGGGCGGCCTGACGCCGCGCGCTCAGGCCTGCCGGCGAACGCCACCGGCCGCGGCTCGGTGAGCAGCGCTGCCCTGGCCCTCGCCGGCGTCGAGCCCGGCGTCGCCGTCACCGTCACGTTCCGGTTGCGGTCGTCAGTCCTGAGCCCAGACTGCATCTGAACCGGCGATGCAAACGTCGGATCGTCCGCGAACGACCCGAACGCACACGATCGATTCGACCAGGGAGAAGGCCACGACGGCCATCCACTCGGGTTCATTCGACCCACGGTCCCGCAGGGCGGCGTGAATGCCGGCGCCGATGCGAGGGCGCGACCGAGGTGGCCGAAGTCTCCGAGCCAACGGGCGATGATCGACCGCAGGCTGCGGAACCGGGCCGGCGCGGTCTGATCGGGCGGGCGGCGCGCTGCGCCATTCGAGGTGCCCCGCGCCTCATGCGATGCTTCGGGCCTCGCCGAACCGCAGACATGGGCGGCCGCACCCGTCGCCCGAGGAGACCCCATGAGCACCGCCCATCCGAGCACGATCGCGGCCAACCGCGACGTCGTCGACACGCTGCCCTTCGCCGACGAGACCGACTTCGAGGACGCGCGACGCGGCTTCATCGGCACGCTGCCCGAGCTGCGGATCACCTCGGACGCCGGCCACGTGGTGTGGGACATGGCCCCCTACGGCTTCCTGCAGGACCCGGCTGCGCCCGACACCGTCAATCCCAGCCTGTGGCGGCAGGCGCGCCTGAACACCATCAACGGCCTGTTCCGGGTCTGCGAGCGGACCTTCCAGGTGCGGGGGCTCGACCTCGCGAACATGACGATCATCGAAGGCGACACCGGGCTCATCATCATCGACCCGCTGACCGGCACCGAAGTCGCGCGTGCGGCGCTCGAGCTGTACTTCGCGCACCGTCCGCGCCGCCCGGTGCTCGCGGTGATGTACAGCCACTCGCACATGGACCACTTCGGCGGCGTGCGTGGCGTGATCGACGAGGCGGACGTGCGCGCCGGGCGCGTGCAGGTGATCGCGCCGGCACGCTTCATGGAGTCGGCGGTCGCCGAGAACGTGGTCGCCGGCGTGGCGATGGGCCGCCGCAGCCAGTACCAGTTCGGCACCTTCTTGCCGAAGGGCCCCGCCGCGCAGGTCGACGCGGGGCTGGGCAAGACCGCGTCGACGGGACGGCTCACGCTGATCGCGCCGACGCGGCTGATCGTGCAGGACTGGGAACGCCATGTGATCGACGGCGTCGAGATCGTGTTCCAGTTGACGCCCGAGTCCGAGGCACCGGCCGAGATGCATGTCTGGTTTCCCCAGTGGAAGGCGCTGAACCTTGCCGAGAACGCGACGCACACGATGCACAACGTGTGTCCGCTGCGCGGCGCCCAGGTCCGCGACGCGCTGCTGTGGTCGAAGTACCTGAACCGCGCGCTTCGGCGCTTCGGCGACCAGGTCGAGGTGGTGTACGCCCAGCATCATTGGCCGATCTGGGGCAACGAGCGCTGCCGCCGCTACGTCGCCGAGCAGCGCGACCTCTACAAGTACCTGCACGACCAGACGGTGCGGCTGATGAGCCACGGCTGGCGGCCGACCGAGATCGCCGAGATGCTGCGGCTGCCCGACGGCCTGTCCGACAAGTGGCATGCGCGCGGCTACTACGGCACCGTGTCGCACAACGTGAAGGCGATCTACCAGCGCTACCTGAGCTGGTACGACGGCAATCCGGCGAACCTGAATCCGCTGCCGCCGGGACCGACCGGACGCAAGGTCGTGGACTACATGGGCGGCGCCGACGCGATCATCGCGAAGGCCCGCGAGGATTTCGCCCGCGGCGAGTTCCGCTGGGTCGCGCAGGTGCTCGGTCATGTCGTGTTCGCGCAGCCGGACAACACCGAGGCGCGCGAGCTGTCGGCCGCCGCGATGGAGCAGCTCGCGTTCCAGGCCGAGTCCTCGACCTGGCGCAACGCCTACCTGATGGGCGCCAAGGAGCTGCGCCAGCGGGTCGTGCCCTCGGGCCGCCGGGGGCTGGCGAGCACCGACATGGTCCGTGCGATGACGCTGGAGATGTTCTTCGACTTCGTCGGCGTGCGCGTGAACGCGGCGCGCGCGCGCGGACTGACGATCACGGTCGACTGGGTGTTCCCCGACGTGAACGAGCGCTGGTCATCGGTGCTGCAGCACTGTGCGCTCAGCTATGCATGCGAGGGGCGGCCCCCACGGGCCGACGTCACCGTGACGATCGACCGCTCGGTGGTCGACGAGGTGATGATGCAGAAACTCACGATGGATGAGGCCGCGGCCGCCGGCCGGCTCCGCCTGGACGGTGACGCGCAGGCCTTCTTGCGGATGTGGTCGGTGCTCGACCGGTTCGATCCGATGTTCCCGATCGTCGATCCGATCGAGGGCGCGCCCTGAGCGCGATGGATCCTGCGGCATCGACCGGCGGGCGACGACGCCTTTGCCCGGCCGACGCTTCAGCGCTTCAGCAGCCCCAGCCGCTCCAGCGTCCGGCGCTCGACGTCGTGCTGCGAGCGCATGAAGGCCGCGTAGTCCTCCGACGATCGGTACCACACCGGCTGGTTGTAGCGCTCCAGGGCCTTGAGATGCGACGGCTCCTCGAGCCCCTTTCGGAAGGCGTCGTGGAGTGCCTTCACGATCGCGGGGGGTGTGCCGGGCGGCGCGCCGATGCCGTAGGGGCCGGTGGCGACCGTGCCGTAGCCGAGCTCCTTCATCGTCGGTGCGTTAGGCCACACCGCGGTCCGCTGCTCGGTGAACACCGCCAGCACGCGCACACGCCCCGCCTCGACCTGCGGCACCGCGCCGGTCGAATCGAGCGCCACATCGACATGGCCGCCGATCAGCGCGGCGAGCATGTCGGCGCTGCCCTTGAACGGCACGTGAACCGGCTTCCAGCCCTGCGCGCCGGAGAGCTCCTCCATCGCCATGTGGACCGAGCTGCCGATGCCGTGCGAGCCGTAGGTGACCTTGTCGGGATTCGCGCGGATGTGCTCGGCGACTTCCTGCATCGTCTTCCACGGTGCGTCGGCCCGCACGACGACCGCGAACACGTAACCGGTCAGGCCGATCACGTACTGCACGTCCTTCAGGGGGTTCCAGGACGTGCTCTCCATCTGCGACACCCGCAGCCCGGTGATCGGCGTCATCGCGACGGTGTAGCCGTCGGGCCGGGCGCTCGCCAGTGTCGCGTAGCCCAGGGTGCCGGCCGCGCCGGGCCGGTTCTCGATCAGCACCGGCTGGCCGAGGTGCTTCGAGGTGGCCTCGGCGAGCGCACGCGCGGTGATGTCGGTCGGGCCGCCGGCCGGGAAGGTCACGATCAGCTTGACCGGCGCGGACGGAAACGACGGTTGAGCGAACGCGCGCGGCGAGGCGGCGGCGCACGCGGCGGCCAGGCCGGCGTGCAGGACGTTTCGGCGGTCCATGGGTGTCTCCTCCCGGTGTGGTCGTCGGCAGTTTAGCGGAGGGGCGGCGGCGCGTGCAGGCCCCGGAGGTGCTCCTCGCGCGGTGCATGGATCTCGGTGCGAGCGCGCAGCGGCGTGCGCTCGGGCTTCACGATCGCGTCGAACGCCACGCGCGCCGCGGTCAGCGCGCCGGCCGCGCCGCGCCCGGCTGCGCCAGGAACACCACCGACTGCGGTTCGGCGAGCAGCCGCTGCGCCCACTTGGCCGCGACCTTCGCCATGCGCGGCGCTTCGACACCCAGCTGCGCCATCGCCACGCAGCCGTTGACCGACTCGCGGTACTCGGCGATCAGCCCGCCGCGCAGCCGGAAGCGGCTCATGCCGTCGATCAGCACGCTGCGGCCCGCGTAATCCGCGTGGGTGGACGTGAAGCTCGACAGCGACGACGCATAGCCGAGCGTGCCGTCGAACACCGGATCGGACATCTCCCAGCGGTAGTCGGGACCGGCGTCGCGGTGGAACAGATCCACCAGCATCGACGCGATCGACGCGCGCCCGGTGTGCGGGCCGTAGATGTAGTCGTGGTACACGCCGTCCTCGGTGAAGCAGGCGGCGAAGGCCGCGCCGTCGCCGGCCTCGGCGGCGGCGGTGAAGCGGGCCAGAAGCGATGCGAAGTCAGCGGCGTTCATCAACCGGCCTTCGGTGCGACGCGCGTCTTCAGGTAGCTGTCCTTGACCGTGATCAGCCCGTCGCGGAAGGTGAAGACGTCGACGCCGTCGACCTCCACCCGCGTGCCGTCCGCGCGCGATCCGGTCAGCGTCCACTGCGACAGACCGCGGTCGCCGTCGACCACGTGACGCGCGCCGCCCCAGTGCGCATCGCGGATGCGCTTGAACACCTCCGCGAAGGCGGCACGCACCGCGTCGCGGCCGGCGTGGCGCGCGCCGCACGCGTCGGGGCCCGCGGAGGTGAGGAACTCGCAGTCATCGGCCATGAAGCTCATCAGCACGTCGACGTCGTGGCTGTTCCAGGCGTCGGCGAAGGCCTGCAGGCGGGCGGTGGTCATCGGCGTCGTGCGGGCGGGGTGTGCGGCCATCGGTTGTCTCCTCATGGGGTGTCGGGGTGCTGCGGTCGCGCGTGTCCTTGTCCTGCGGCGCGGTCGGTGCGTCGGTGGATGCTCGCGCAGCGGGCGGGGCGGGTCAACGTCGGCGGGCGCGCGCCCCATTCAGGGCCGGACCCGGGTGGACGGCCGCGGCCGGGCGGCCCGCTCAGCCCGGCAGCGTCGCGTACCGCAGCGCCAGCCGGCCGAAGTCCTCGAGCCGCGGGTCCACGCCCGTCTCCTCGCGCAGCAGGGCCGCGACCCAGGGCGCGACCGCGGCGGCGGCGCGCGCGTCGAGAAACAGCAGCCTCGAGCGGCGCGCGAGCACGTCCTCGACGGTGCGTGCGTATTCGTGGCGCGCCGCGAAGCGCACCATCGCTTCAGTCAGGCCGGGGGCGAGCTCGTGCGCGCCGCCCGGCAGCGTCCGCACAAAGGCTGCCTCGCCGCCATACAGGTGCAGGCCCGGCGGCGCGCTGAGCGGCGGCGGCATGCCTGGCAGGTCGTGCCCGCCGGCGAGCACCAGCGCGTCGGTGACGCCACCCGGGCGCGCATCGAGCAGCGCCGCCGCGAAGCAGGCGTCGAGCACGTCCTCGGCGATCGCGCGGTAGGTGGTCCACTTGCCGCCGGTGACGGTCACCAGCCCGCTGCGGCTGGTCAGCACGGTGTGCTCGCGGCTCAGCCGCTTGGTGTCGCCGCCGTCATCGGCGGGCGGGCGCACCAGCGGGCGCAGGCCGACCCAGATGCTGCGCACGTCGCCGCGCCCGGGCGCGCGCGCCAGGTAGCGGGCCGACTCGCCGAGGATGAAGTCGACCTCGGCGCGGAAGGCGTCGGGCTCGCGCGCGAGGTCCTCGCGCGGGGTGTCGGTGGTGCCGAGCAGGGTGCTGCCGAGCCAGGGCACGGCGAACAGCACGCGCCCGTCGCTGGTGGACGGCACGAGCAGCGCGTTGTCGCCGGGCAGGAAGGCGCGGTCCACCACGAGGTGGACGCCCTGGCTGGGCGCGACCATCGGCTGCATGGGGGCGGCGCCGGGCTCGCGGTCCATCGCGCGGATCGCGTCGACCCACACGCCCGCCGCATTCACCACGCAGCGGGCCCGCAGGGTGTGCCGCAGGCCGGTCTCGCGGTCCTCGCACTCGACCCCGGCGACCCGCCCGGCCTCGTGCACCAGCGCGGTCGCGGCGACGTGGTTCACCAGGAGGGCGCCGCGCTCAGCGGCGGTGCGCGCGAGCGCAATCGCGAGCCGCGCGTCGTCGAACTGCCCGTCCCAGTACAGCACGCCGCCGCGCAGGCCCTCGGGGCGCAGTCCGGGCAGGTGGCGCAGCGTCGCGGCGCGGCCGAGGAACTGCGTGGGCCCGAGTCCCGCGCTGCCCGCCAGCGCGTCGTACAGCTTGAGGCCCGCGCCGTAGAAGGGCGCCTGCCACAGCCCGTAGGCCGGCATCACGAAGGGCAGGGGGCCGGCCAGGTGCGGCGCGTTGTGCAGCAGGCGGGTGCGCTCGCGCAGCGCCTCGCGCACCAGCGCGATGTTGCCCTGCGCGAGGTAGCGCACGCCGCCGTGCACGAGCTTGGTGGCGCGCGACGAGCTGCCCTTGGCGAAGTCGTGCGACTCCACCAGCACCACGTCGAAGCCGCGCGCGGCGGCGTCGAGCGCGAGGCCCAGGCCGGTGGCGCCGCCGCCCACGATCGCCAGGTCGTGCACGCGCGGCTCGGCCAGGCGCGCGAGGAGCGCGGCGCGGCGGGTGGGCAGGGGGGCTGCGGGCGGGGGCATCCGAGGGGGGAGCGTGGCGAGCGGAGCAGGCGGGGAGGCAGGCGGCGCAGCGGGCGGGCTTCAATCATGCCGTGCACGGACCCGGGTGTCGCGCGCGGCGCGCGGCGGCTCTCCCCGGGCCGCTGCCCTCAGGCGTCGTCCACCGCCCCCCGCCAGGTCGGGCCCGCCTGCACCCGCCGCGGCGCGCGCCGCATCCGCCGTATTGTCGCGGGCGCGACCGGCGCCGCCCCAGGGTTCAGGCGGCGGTCGTCTCGACGTGCCGCGCGGCCGGGATGGACCGCCCGATCCCGGCGAGCAGCTCGTAGGAGCGCAGCCGTGCCGCGTGGTCGAACACCGTGGCGCTCACCATCAGCTCGTCGGCGCCGGTGCGCTCGACGAAGTCGGTGAGCTGCCGGCGCACCGAGTCCGGCGAGCCCACGAACGCGCAGGCCAGCATGCGCATCGCCTGCGCGCGCTCGGCGGGCGACCAGTAGGTCTCGATGTCGTCGATCGGCGGCGACAGCTGGCCGCGCCGGCCCCGGACCATGTCCGCGAAGCGCTGCTGCAGGCTGGTGAACAGCCGCGCGGCCTGCGCGTCGGTATCGGCGACGATCACGTTCACGCAGGGCATCGCATAGGAGCGCTCGAGCTGCGCCGAGGGCTTGAAGCGGTCGCGGTAGATGGCGATGGCCGCATCGAGCTCGTCGGGCGCGAAGTGCGACGCGAAGGCGTAGGGCAGCCCGAAGTGCGCGGCGACCTGCGCGCCGTACAGGCTCGAGCCCAGGATCCACATCGGCACCTCCAGGCCCGCGCCCGGCACCGCGCGGATCTGCTGGCCGGGCTGCACCGGGCCGAACAGCATGCGCAGCTCCTGCACGTCGTCGGGGAAGTGCTCGGCGGCGCGCGGGTCGACGCGCAGCGCCCGCATGGTGAGCTGGTCGGTGCCCGGGGCGCGGCCCAGGCCCAGGTCGATGCGGCCCGGGTACAGCGACTCGAGCGTGCCGAACTGCTCGGCGATCACCAGCGGCGAGTGGTTGGGCAGCATCACGCCGCCCGAGCCGACGCGGATCGTCCGGGTGCCGCCGGCGAGGTAGCCGATCACGACCGAGGTCGCGGCGCTGGCGATGCCGGTCATGTTGTGGTGCTCGGCGACCCAGTAGCGGCGGTAGCCCCAGCCCTCGGCGTGGCGCGCGAGGTCGAGCGCGCAGTGGAGCGCGTCGCCGGCGGTGTCGCCCAGGCGGACGGGAACGAGGTCGAGGATGGAGAGCGGGATCATCGGCGTTGTGTCTCTTGGGTCTGAGGGCGGCGCGGGGCGCGAGCGTGGCGGCAGGCCGCAGGCCGGGCCCGCGCCTGCATGGATCCGAACCTTATCACCGAGGCCGCCGCTCCGCCGCGCGGGCGCGACCGCTCAGCCCGCCTCCACCGTCACCGTGTCGCCGACCCGCAGCACGCCGCCCGCCAGCACGCGGGCGGTGACGCCGCCGTGCCCGCGCATCGCGTTGTAGCCGCCCGGGCCCACCACTTCCTCCATCCTCGAGCAGGGCTCGCAGGGGCCGGTGACCTGCAGTACGACCGCCTCGCCGATCCGCAGCCGCAGCACCGTGTTGGCGAAGGGGCTGCGCGCGGCGAGCAGGTTCAGCCCCGAGACGACGAGGTTGCGGCGCAGCAGCGCCGGGTCCACCGGACCGCCGCCGGCGAGCGCCTCGACCGCCGCGAGGTGCTCGGCCTGCAGCAGCGTCACCTGCCGCTTGCCGCCGCCGTTCGCGCCGGGTGCGCGCAGTGCGCCGCGGTCGCCGTCCAGCCCGCGGCCCGCGAGCGCGGTGGCGCACGGCACCCGCAGCGTCGCGACGCGGCGCCCGGGCCGCAGGAAGATCGCCTCGATGCGGCCCGCGTGCGCGAAGCGGCGCACCAGCTCGCGCAGCTCGGTCATGGATGCGGCCCGGGCGGTGGGCCTGCGCTCGGGGTCCGGCCCCGTCGCTCAGCCGGCGAAGGCCCGCAGGATGCCGAGCACGCCCATGGCCGAGGCCGCGAGGCCGACCGTGCGCATCGACGCCGGGACCCGGCCGGGCGCCGTGCGCAGCAGCCAGCGGCCCCCGAGGTAGGCGGCCACCAGGATCGCCGACTGCGTGACGAGCAGCCCCGCGAGGTATCCGGCGATGGGCGTGGACTCGGCGCCGACCACTGCCTCCCCGAACGCATGGCCGTGCACCAGGCCCGCCAGCACCGACGCCACGACCGCCGACGCGGCGCCGGGCGCGGCGCGCAGCAGCAGGCACGCGCCCACGGCCAGCACCGACACGCCGACCAAGGCCTCGGCCCAGGGCAGGGCCGGATCGGGCACCCGCAGCAGCGTGCCGAGCGTGCCGGCCAGCGCGAAGGCCGCGGCGAGCCCGACCGCCCGGCGCGCCGGCACCGCGAGCACCCAGGCCGCGAGCAGCCCCGCCGCGAGCAGGAAGCTCAGGTGGTCGAGCCCGATCATCGGATGCCCGATGCCCGACAGCACGCCCTGCAGCAGGGTGGCCGGGGTCGCCCCGCCGGTCGGGTGATGGGCCGCGGCGGGCGCGAGCCAGCCCGCGAGGAGCGCGGCCAGCGCGGCGCGGGCCGGGGATCGGAGGAGGGACGGGGTCATGGCGGCAAAGGTCCTGGAGGTCGATGGTCGGGTCACGGCGGGGGCGTCCCCCGGGCACATCATGCACGCGGCGCGGCGCGGCGGCGACCCGGCCGGGCCCCGGGCACGGCGCGATGGCCGCAGGCGGCGGCAAGGGCAGCCCCTGCGCTCGCGCGCGCCCCGACCGTGCCGGCGCGCCCGCTCGACAGCCCGACAGCCCGACAGCCCGACAGCCCGCGACAGCCCCGCGCGCCGCCGGTGAGCCGCGTCAGCCCCGCGCGCCGCCGGTGAGCCGCGCCAGCAGGAAGGTCACCGCCAGCGTCGGCAGCGCCGACCCGAGCGCCGTGGTGAGCGTGGGCAGCAGGTGGAACAGCGCGATGCCGCCGATCCAGATCATGACCGCGCCTGCCCGCACCGGCGTCGCGCCGACCAGCGAGGCGACGTCGCGCCGGCCGCCCAGCCGCCCCAGGATCACGCCGTACAGCGGCACGAACACCGAGCTCAGCGTCAGCAGGAAGGGCTCCAGGCCGTGCATCGGCAGCACCAGCGCGAGCGCGGTGCAGGCGAGCGCAAGCCCGATGCCCCAGCCGCGCACGCTCCAGGCCGGGCGCAGGCTGTGGCCCGCCACCGCGCCCGAGTAGACGTCGCCGTAGGCGTTGTCGACCTCGTCGATCAGGATCAGGCCGAGCGCGATCAGCCCGCCCTGCGCGAGCAGCAGCGCGCCCACCAGGTCGGCGGACGGCGCGGTCAGGGCCACCAGCACGCCGAGCGCGTAGCACCAGGCGTTGGCGATCGCGTAGCCGATCCAGGTGCCCGCCAGCGCGTCGCGACCGTTGCGGCCGTGGCGCGCGAAGTCGGCCACCAGCGGCAGCCAGGAGATCGGCATCGCGATGACCAGGTCCAGCGCGCCGAACGTGCTCATGCCGCCGCTGCCCGGCCGGTTCCAGATGGCGTCCCAGCCCATCGCCTGCGCGCGGCCGAGGAACTGCCAGCTCAGCCACGCGAGCGACAGGATCACCAGCGGCAGCCCGAAGCGGCTCATGAACCGGCGCACCAGCGTGACCATCGAGCCGGTCACGAGCGCCAGCAGCAGCGCCCCGAAGGCCAGCGTGGCGAGCAGCGCCGGCAGGGGCAGGGCCCAGGGCGCGGTCAGCGCGAGCGCGGACGCACCCTCGGCCGCGGCCGGCGCGGGCGCGAGCAGGCCCGCCTGGCGCAGGATCGCGGTGACGCCGTCGCGCATCACGACCAGCTCGAAGGTGGTCCAGCCGATCAGCTGCACGATGTTCAGCATCACCGGCAGCCGCGCGAAGCTGCTGCCGTAGGCGGCGTGCATGAGGCCCGCGCTGGACAGGCCGCTGTCGCAGCCGATCCGGGCGGTCCAGGCGAGCAGGCCCGCGCCGAGCACCGAGCCCGCGACGATCGCGAGCAGCGCGGCCTGCGTGCCCATCGCGGGCATCAGGAAGGAGCCGACCTGGATCACCAGGAGCCCGACCCCCAGGCTCAGCCACAGCGAGGCATGGTCGCGCCAGCCGAAGGGGCGGTCGGCCGAGGGAACGGGAACGAGGGCGGAATTGCGGACGACGGACGACATGGTCTCGGTGCTTCCCTTCGCGAGGATTACCTCAGTCAGGTTCAAGGGGACTCTCTCAGCCGCGCCCGGCCCCGAAGGACCGGGGGCAGCACCCCCAGCGGACGCACGCGGCCCATGGCGGGCGGCGTGCGAGCGCGCAGTGTACGGGAATCGCGCGGCGCCGCGGGCGGGGCCGTTTCGATGCGGGCGTCCCGTGCATGTCGCTACACTGGGTCACCGCTTCCCCGACCCGCGGGCCCGCCGATGAACCTGCTGCTGCTGTCCAATTCCCGGATGCCCGACGGGCGCTACCTCGTGCACGCGCTCGACGCGATCGGGCAGGCGGCGGGCCCGCGCAGGCGCGCGCTCTTCTTTCCCTTCGCGGGCACGACCGTCGGCTGGGACGCGTACACGGACGCGGTGCGCGAGGCGCTCGCGCCGCTCGGGCTCGCGATCGAGAGCGCGCACCGCCTCGACGACCCGGCGCGCGCGCTGGCCGACGCCGAGCTCGCGCTGGTCGGCGGGGGCAACACCTTCCGGCTGCTGGCCGAGTGCCGCGCCCGGGGCTGGCTCGCGCCGCTCGCGCGCGCGGCGCGCGCCGGGATGCCCTACGTGGGCTGGAGCGCCGGCGCTGTGCTCGCCTCGCCCACCATTCGCACCACCAACGACATGCCGATCGTCGATCCCGGGGGCCTCGGGTCGCTCGGCCTGATCGACGTGCAACTCAACTGCCACTTCACCGATGCGCTGCCGCCCGGGCACCAGGGCGAGACGCGCACGCAGCGCCTGGCCGAGTTCCACGTGCTGTCGCCGTCGGTGCCGGTGGTCGGCCTGCCCGAGGGCGACTGGCTGACCGTGCGCGGCGACGCGATGGCGCTGCACGGCCCCCATGACGCATGGCTGTTCCGCGCCGGTCGGCCGGCGCAGGCGCTCGCGCGCGGCCCGTTCGAGCTCGACCGGGTCGAGGGGCGATGACCGGCCCGGCGCCGCGGTCCGTCGCGGCGCCCGCGCCCGACGAGTTCCGCACGCCGCGCCCGATCGCCGGCTGGCGGATCGTGGGCACCGCGTTCTGCATGGCGCTGTTCGCGTGGGGGCTGGGCTTCTACAGTCTGTCGCTGTACGTGCAGGTGCTGAGCCGCGACGCGGGCTGGTCGGCGGCGCTGCTGTCGGGCGCGACCACGATGTACTTTCTGCTCGGAGCGGCGGGTGTGTTCATCGCCGAGCGCCAGGCTGCGCGCCACGGCAGGCGGCGCGTCGCGATCGCGGGCGTGCTGCTGCTGGCCGGCGGCGCGGCGGCGCTGCCCTACGTGAGCCACGTCGCGCTGCTGCTCGCCGCCTATGCGGTGATGGCGCTGGGGTGGTCGGCCACCTCAGGCACCGCGATCACCCAGGTGATCGGCACCTGGTTCGAGCAGCGCCGCGGGCTCGCGCTCAACCTCGCGCTCACCGGCGCGAGCGCCGCGGGCGTGCTGATCGTGCCGCCGATGGCCTGGTGCATCGCCCGCTTCGGGCTCGGCCCGGGGCTCGCCGGGACGGCGGCGGCGATGGCGGCGGTCATGATCGTGCTGATCGCGACCAACCTGGTCGAGCCGCGGGCGACGGGCGACACGCGCGCCTCGCCCTCCGCGGCGCCGCCGCCTCCCGTGCCGCTGCGTACGGACGCGCACCTGGTCCGCGTGTGCGCGCTGTTTGCCATCGGCTGGCTCGCGCAGGTGGCCTTCATCGCGCAGCAGCTGCCCATCCTCGCACCGCGGATCGGCGATGCGTACGCGACCGCGGCGGTGGCAGCGACGACCGCGGCGTCGCTGGCCGGCCGCCTGTTGCTGGCCATGGTCATCGACCGCATGGACCACCGCTGGGCGACCGCCGGCAGCTTCCTGCTGCAGGCGCTGGGCATGGCCACGGTGCTCGCGAGCGACACGCCCTGGGTCGTAATCGCGGGCTGCTGCATGTTCGGCGCGTCTGTGGGCAACGTGATCACGCTGCCGGCCCTCTACGCGCACCGCGAGTTCCCTGCGGCGCAGTACGGGGCGGTGGTCAATCGCGTCTGGGCGATCGGGCAGGTGCTGTTCGCCTTCGGGCCGCTTGCCGCGGGCGCCCTGCAGGCGGCCACCGGTACCGCCCGCTATACGCTGCTCGCCTGCCTCGCCTGCCAGGTCGCGGCGGCGCTGCTGTGCCGGCCGGCGGCACCGCGCGCCGCCGCGGCGCGCCCGGCCGGGTAAGGCGGGCCTCGGACCTTCGACTATGATCGGCGCTACTTTCCGGAGCCGCTCCATGCAACGTCGCCTCGTCCTCGGCGGTGGCCTCGCGCTGGCGGGCGCAACGCTCGCGCCTGCCCTGCGAGCCCAGCCCCGCCGCCTGCGCTTCGGGGTCGGGCCCTTCATGCCGACCCCCGAGGACACCCGCCGGACCTACACGCCGTTCTTTGCGCACCTCGCGCGCGAGATGGGCGCGCCCGGCTTCGAGCTCGCGGTCACCACCGACTGGGCAGGGCTCGCGGTGGCGATGGGATCGGGCAACCTCGACCTCGCCTGGATGGGCCCCTGGGGCTATGTGCTGGCGAACGCCGCGTCGGGCTGCCGCGCGATCGCGACGGTCCGCTACGACGACCGCGCGACCTACCGCGCCATTGTCGTCGCGCGGGCCGACGCGAAGGTCGCGCGCTTTCCCGACGACACACGCGGCATGAGCATCTCGTTCGCCGACGTGGGCTCCACCTCGGGCTGGCTGATCCCGCAGTACTACGCGAAGGAGGTCTGGAAGATCGATCCGCGCGCCTACTGGAAGTACAGCGAGGGCGCTTCGCATCCGGCCAACGAGATCGCGGTGCAGGGCGGCCAGGTGGACCTCGCGACCGATTACGACCGCAACCGCGACGCGATGCTCGAATCGGGGCGTCTGCGAGCCGATGCCACCCGCGTGGTGTGGGCGTCCGATCCGTTGCCCAACGACGCGATAGCGGTGTCGCGCGAGCTGCCCGCCGCGCAGGTGGAGGCCGCCCGCCGCGCGCTGCTCGCGATCGGCCCGGGCAGCGCGGCCGAGGTGATGCCGCGGCGCTACACCGGCTTCGTGGCCGCGACACACGACAGCTACCGGCTGATCGAGAACGCCGGGCATGCGCTGGGCCGGCTCAAGCGCGCATGAGTGCGGCGATGCGCTGTGCGGGCAGGTTCGGGCCGGCGGTCCTGGCGTGCGCTTGCCGGTGAGCCCGCGTCCTTGAGCGATCCTCGGATCGACGCGGCCATCGCCGCGCATGCGGCCCGCGGTGCCGGCGCGCTCCTGCGCGGGGTCGCGCTGCTCGCGGCGCTCGCGATCGCGCTCGCCGTGTCCTGGCAGGTGACCGGCGTGGACCTCGCCCGGCTGGCGGCAGGCATTCCCAAGATGGGGCACTGGCTCGCACAGGCCTGGCCGCCCGACCTGCAGGAGCTGCCGATCTTCTTGCAGCGGATGGGCGAGACCGTCGCGATCGCGTTCCTCGGCACCGCGCTCGCGGCGCTCGCGGCCGTGCCGGCGGCGGTGCTCGCGGCGCGCGGCGTCACGCCGCTGCCCGCGCTGCGCGTGCCGCTGCGATGGGTGCTCAACGGCTTCCGGGGGGTGGATACCTTCGTGTTCGCGCTGCTGCTGGTGGCGGCCGTGGGCCTGGGGCCGTTCGCCGGCATGCTGGGCGTGATGCTGCATACCTGGGGCAGCTGCGCCAAGCTCTTCGCCGACCAGATCGAGACGATGCCGCTCGACACCACCGAGGCGCTGGAGGCGGGCGGCGCGGGGCGGCTCGCCGCGATCCGCCACGCGCTGCTGCCCGACCTCGCGCCCGCCTGGGCCTCGATCGCGCTGTACCTGTTCGAGTTCAACGTCCGCGCCTCGACGGTGCTGGGCGTCGTGGGCGCGGGCGGCATTGGCCAGGAGCTCAAGGCGAGCATGGACCTGCTGGATTTCGCGCGGCTGGCGACGATCCTCGCGGTGATCCTGGTCGCGGTGACGCTGATCGACACGGGCGCCGGATGGGTCCGGCGGCGGCTGTCGTGAGCGGCGCCCCGGCCGCGTCCCCGGGCGGCGTGCCCGCGCTCTCGATGGCGGGCGCCACGCGCACCTTCGGCAGCGGGCGCGGTGTCGTGGACGTCGACCTGCAGCTGCACGCGGGCGAGTTCGTCGCGCTGGTGGGGCCGAGCGGCGCGGGCAAGACCACGCTGATGCGCCTGCTGGCCGCGCTGGAGGCGCCGGACGCGGGCGCCGTGCTGCGCTTCGGCGAGCCGCGCCGCGCGCCGCGCCGCGGCGACGCGCGCATCGCGGTGGTGTTCCAGCGTCCGCGCCTGGTGGGCCGGCTGAGCGCGCTCGACAACGTGCTGATGGGCCGCCTGGGCAGGATGCCCCGCTGGCGTGCGCTAGCCGGGCGCTTCGATGCCCTCGACCGGCGCCAGGCCTTCGAGTGCCTGGACCGCGTGGGGCTGCTCGCCCACGCCGGCGACCGCGCCGACCGTCTGTCCGGCGGCGAGCAGCAGCGCGTGTCGATCGCGCGGGCGCTGGTCCAGGGGCCGCGCGTGCTGCTCGCCGACGAGCCGGTCGCGAGCCTGGATCCGGACAACGCCCGCGCGGTGCTCGGGCTGCTGCGCGGCTGCGCGGACGAGGGCCTCGCCGTGCTCGCGAGCCTGCACCAGCCCGAGCTCGCGCTCGAGTTCTGCCACCGGGTGGTGGCGGTGCGCGAGGGGCGCGTCGCGGCGCAGGGCTGAGGGCGTTCGCGCTGACCGCGCGACGTGCCGAGGGCCGGCGCGGCCTCAGGCCCGGCGCGCCGCCTCGAAGAAGTCCACGATCCGCGAGATCTGGCCGCGCATCATCTCGCGCCCCCGCAGCACGCGGCAGCCGCCCGCCTCGGCCAGCGCCAGCAGCGGCGTGCGCTCGGGCTTGACGATCGCATCGAACACCACCAGCGAGGCCGGCAGCCGCGCGACGTCGATCGGCAGGCGGGGGTCGTCGAGCATGCCGACCGGCGTCGCGTTGATCAGCACGTCCATGCCGTCCAGCGCCGGTGCGCCCACGGTCACCGCGGTGCTGGGGCTGATCGCGCGCAGGCTCGCGGCCACCCGCTCGGCGCGCGCGGCGTCGAGGTCGAAGAGCCGCATCGCGAGCGGCCGCTCGCCGGCCACCGCGACGGCGATCGCCGAGCCCGCGCCGCCCAGCCCGAGCAGCATCACGCGCCGCCCGCCGAGCGGCAGCGCCGCGCGGCGGAAGGCCTCGACGCAGCCCAGGCCGTCGAAGATCTCGCCGGTCCAGGAGCCGTCGGGCGCGCGCGCCAGCGCGTTGACCGCGCCGACCGCCTGCGCCTGCGGCCCGAGCCGCCGGGCCAGCGCAAGCGCGCGCGCCTTGAACGGGATGGTGAACACCAGCCCCTCGAGGTTGCCGAGCCGCATCAGCCGCGGCATCACCTCGTCGAAATCGGCGGCGTGCACATGCAGCGGCACCAGCACCGCGTCGAGCCCGCGGCGCTGCAGCTCCCAGGTCACCATCTCGGGCGAGCGCACCTGCGCGATCGGGTCGCCGACGATGCCGTACAGGCGGGTCGCGCCGTTGACGAACGGCACCTCGTCGATCGGGGGGAGGGGCTGGCTCATCGGCGTCGGTGCAGCCGTGCCCGCGCTCAGGCGCCGGCCTTGAGGCGCTCGTTCTGCGGGAACATGTTGCGCAGCGCCTCGGCGTCGTTCTCGGTCTTGAACGCGTGCTTCGTGCGCAGCTGCTCGACGCGGGCGACCGCGGGGCGGGCGTTGATCGCGTCGAGCAGGCGCTTGACGTTGGGGTAGGTCTGCCACGGGTCGGGCATGCCCAGCACGAAGGGCACCAGGCGCGCCCAGCCCCAGAAGGCCATGTCGACGATGCCGTACTCGCCGCCGGCCATCCAGGTGTTCTTGGCGAGGTGGTCGTCGAGGATCTTCCAGTGGCGGTGCGCCTCGAAGTCGTAGCGGTTGAGCGCGTACGCCTTGGGCTCGGGCGCGGCGTGCCGGAAGTGCACCGACTGACCCGAGTACGGGCCGATGCCGCTCGCGATGAACATCAGCCACGACAGCGTCTCGCCGCGGGCCGCGGACTTCGGGTCGGTCGCGACGAAGCGCCCGGCCTTGTCCGCGAGGTACAGCAGGATGGCGTTGCTGTCGAAGACCACCGTACCGTCATCGTCGATGGCCGGCACCTTGGCGTTGGGGTTGACGGCCTTGAAGGCGTCGGTGTGCTGCTCGCCCTTGCGCGTGTCGACCGGCACCGCCTCGTAGGGCAGGCCCAGTTCCTCGAGCAGCAGGGCGACCTTCATCGGGTTGGGCGCGGTGTTGTAGTAGAACTTGAGCATCGGGGGTCGTCCTGTCGTCGTTGTCGTGGGCTTCGGGGCGCGCATCGCGCGATGCCGCGAAGGCGCCAGTGTGGCACGGGCGCCGGATGCCCCGGCACCGGCCGGCCGGGCCTGCCCTGTCGCGCGGGAGCGCGCTCGGGTATCGTCGGCCGATCGGGCAGGGCGCGTGCCCCGCAGGGAGACGACGATGGATCGGGCAGCAGCGCGCCGCCGCGGCGCCGGGGGACGGCCGACGTTCCCGGCGCGTGCCGGCATCCTCGGCGCGCGGGGCGGCGCATGAGCGACCCGCGCGCGTACACCGGGCTCGACGACCCTGACCGGTGGGTGCTGCCGGCGGTGCTCGCCGAGCAGGCGGCCCGCTGTCCCGAGGCCTGCTGGATCGAGACCACCGGCGGCGAGACCCTGAGCTTCGGGCAGGCGGCGGCCGACGCCGACCGCGTGGCCGGCTTCTTCGCGGGGCTGGGGGTCGGCCCCGGCGACCATGTCGCGGTGATGCTGCCCAACGGCCTGGACATCGTGCGGGCCTGGCTCGGGCTGGGGCGGCTGGGCGCGGTCGCGGTGCTGCTCAACACCGAGCTGTCCGGCGCGTTCCTGCGCCACCCGCTGCAGAACTGCGGCGCAGCGACGGCCGTGGTCGACGCGACCCTGCTGCCGGCTTTCGAGGCGGCGGCGCAGGGCGTGCCGGCGCTGTGCCGTGTGCTCGTCGCGGGACTGGCGGATCCCGCGGGCGCCGGGCCTGCCGACGTCCCGGTGGCGCGCCTCGCCTGGGAGGGCTGGCGCGACGCGCCACCCTGGGACGGTCCGGCGCCACGCCCGCAGGACATCGCCTGCGTGATGTACACGTCGGGCACCAGTGGCCCGGCCAAGGGCGTGCTGATGCCGCACGCGCACTGCTACCTGTATGGGCGCGGCACGATCGACTCGGTCGCGCTGAACGCCGACGACCGCTACTACATCGTGCTGCCGCTGTTCCACGCCAACGGGCTGCTGATGCAGCTCGGCGCCACGCTGATCGCCGGTTGCGTCACCATCGTGCGCCCGCGCTTCTCGGCCTCGGCCTGGCTCGACGACGTCCGGCGCCATCGCGCCACGGTGACCAACTGCCTCGGCGCGCTCGCGGCCTTCGTGGTCGCGCAGCCGCCCTCGCCGCTGGACCGCGACCACGCGCTGCGCGTCGTGTGCAACGCGCCCAACGCGCCCGAACACGACGCCGCGTTCCGCGAGCGCTTCGGCGTGCCGGACGTGACCTCGGGCTTCGGCATGACCGAGGTCAACATCCCGGTCTGGGGCCGGCTCGGCGAGCGCGCCCCGGGCGAGGCGGGTCGCGTGTACGCGCGCTATTTCGAGGTGGTGGTCGCCGACCCCGCGACCGACCGCCCGGTGCCGGCGGGCGAGCTGGGCGAGATCCTGGTGCGCCCGCGCGTGCCGTTCGGGTTCATGGCCGGCTACCACGGCATGCCGCAGCAGACGGTCGAGGCCTGGCGCAACCTGTGGTTCCACACCGGCGACGCGGCGACCATGACCGCCGACGGGCGGGTGACCTTCGTCGACCGCATCAAGGACTGCATCCGGCGCCGCGGCGAGAACATCTCCGCCACCGAGGTCGAGGCGGTGATCGCGCCGCTGCGCGGCGTCGCGGAGGTGGCCGCGTTCGCGGTGCCCTCGGACATCCCGGGCGGCGAGGACGAGGTGATGCTCGCGGTGGTGCCGCAGCCGGGCGCCGCGCTCACCGAGGCGCAGGTGCTCGAGCACGCCGACCGCGAGCTGCCGCGGTTCGCGCGGCCGCGCTACGTGGCCCTGGTCGATGCGCTGCCCCGGACCTCCACGGGCAAGGTGCAGCGTGCGGCGCTGCGGCGCGCGGGCAGCGCGGGGGCCTGGGACCGCGAGCGGACCTGACCGGGCGCGGCGCGGCGAGCGGCGCGCAGGCGACCCGCGTCGTGTCCGGGGGTTGATCCGCGCGCGCCACCGCGGTCGATAGGCTGAGCATCCGGCGCCACGACGCCCGCCATGCGGGCTCGGGCTTCGTGCCGGTGCGCTACACCCCTGTCGAGGACGGCCGGGCCTTCAGTCGAGCGGGAAGGGCTTGATCGGCGCGAACTTGCCGTGGAAGCGCTCCTCCAGCGGCGGGCCGGACAGCGGCGGGAACACCATCGGCTCGGCGGGGATGTCGATGTCAGGCACGCGGTCGAGCAGGTGCCGGATCAGCGTGAGCCGGCCCAGGCGCTGGTCGTTGAAGTCGACGAGTGTCCAGGGCGCCTGCGGGGTGTGCGTGGCCGCCAGCATCGCGTCGCGCGCCGTGCCGTACTCGCGGTAGCGGGCACGGGCCTGCAGGTCGATGGGGGAGAGCTTCCAGCGCTTGAGCGGATCGTCCAGCCGCTCGCGCATCCGGCGCTCCTGCTCGACCTGGTCGACGGTCAGCCAGTACTTGAAGAGCAGGATCCCGTCGTCCACCAGCATGCGCTCGAATACCGGCACCTGCGCGAGGAAGCGGTGGTACTCGTCGTCCGTGCACCAGCCCATCACCTTCTCGACGCCCGCGCGGTTGTACCAGCTGCGATCGAGCAGCACCATCTCGCCCGCCGAGGGCAGGTGCGGCACATAGCGCTGGAAGTACCACTGCGTGCGCTCCGGCTCGGTGGGCTTGGGCAGCGCGACCACGTGGACCTGCCGCGGATTGAGCGTATCGGCGATCGCGTTGATGACGCCGCCCTTGCCCGCGGTGTCGCGGCCCTCGAAGATGACGACCATGCGGCGCCCGCCGTGCCGCAGCCAGCGGGCGAGCTGGTCGAGCTCGATCTCGAGGGGCTCGAGCAGTGCCTGGTAGTGCTTGCGGGACAGTCCGTCGCGGGCGGCGGGCTGCGCGGACTTGGGAGTGAGTTTGGCCATGCGGCCGATGATAGCTGCGGTGGGCCGTGCGTGCATCCGCGCCCCGTTCCGGTCGGCGGCCGCAGACCCTAAGGCCCGGCGGATCCTTCGATCGGCCGGGCCTCGGTGTCGCGTCCGCGCGAGGCGAACGCGGCGCGCGGGCGTTTACGCGCCCAGGAAGCCCTGGGTCGGTGCGCGCTGCGGCGTCGGCTCGGCGCCGGCGCGCGTCGGGGCGGCCTGGCCCCTGAACTCGCCGCCCGCCACCGGGGTGAAGGGGGTCATGCGCTCGGCCGACGTCGAGGCTTGGGCCGATGCCTGGGCTGTGTGGCCCTTGTACACGCCGCCGGCGCTGGGCGAGAAGCCTTGCGCCTGGGCGCCGAAGGCGGCGAGGGCGAGGGCGGCGGGGATGGCGAGCTTGGCGATGCGGTTCATGGTGTGCTCCTTGCGAAGGGGTGTGGGGTGGCACGCGGGCCGGTCCGGCGACGCGCATCCAGTGCGCCGCCGATGCAAACCAGTGTGCAAGGCGCCCGGATCGCCAGGGGATCGGGCAGGGATCGAGTCGGGATCGGCTCGATCTCGATTCGGTCACCGCCACCGCCGTCGCCTGCGTCGCGGTGCGGCGGTCCGGGCGGACCGCGGCGCCGCGACGGCCGCGGGTCAGACCGCGGCGAGCGCGCGCTCGAGGTCTTCCTTCAGGTCGTCGACGTGCTCGATGCCCACCGACAGACGCACCATGCCCTCGCTCACGCCGGCGCGCGCGAGCTCGGCGGGATCGAGCTGCCGGTGCGTGGTGGAGGCCGGGTGCGTCGCGAGCGACTTCGCGTCGCCGATGTTGACCAGCCGCGTGAAGAGCTGCAACGCGTCTAGGAATCGCGCGCCGGCCTCGCGGCCCTCGCCGCCTGCGCCCTTCAGCGTGAACGACAGGATCCCCGACGCGCGCCCGGCCATGTACTTGCGCACCAGCGCGTGGTCGGGATGGTCCGGCAGGCCCGCGTAATTGACCGACGCGACCTTGGGGTGCGCGCTCAGGTGCCTGGCGAGGGCCAGCGTGTTGTCGCAGATGCGGTCCATGCGCAGCGCGAGTGTCTCGATGCCCTGCAGGATCAGGAAGGCGTTCATCGGCGAGATGGCCGCGCCGGTGTTGCGCAGCGGGACCACGCGCGCGCGTCCGATGAACGCGGCGGCCCCGAGCGCCTCGGTGTAGACCACGCCGTGGTAGCTGACGTCGGGCTCGTTGAGGCGGCGGAACCGCGCCTTGTGCTGCGCCCACGGGAACTTGCCGCTGTCGACGATGGCGCCGGCCACGCTGTTGCCGTGGCCGCCCATGTACTTGGTGAGCGAGTGCACGACGATGTCCGCGCCGTGCTCGAAGGGCCGGCACAGGTAGGGGCTGGGCACGGTGTTGTCGACGATCAGCGGGATGCCCGCGTCGTGCGCCACCCTGGCGAGCGCCTCGAAGTCCGTGACGTTGCCGAGCGGGTTGCCCACCGACTCGCAGAAGATCGCCTTCGTGCGCGCGTCGATGAGCGCCGCGAAGGTCTCCGGGCGGCGCGCGTCGGCGAAGCGCACCTCGATGCCCATCTGCGGGAAGGTATGCGCGAACAGGTTATAGGTGCCGCCGTAGAGCTGCGTGGCCGACACGATGTTGTCGCCGGCCTCGGCGATGGTCTGGATCGCGTAGGTGATGGCGGCCATGCCCGAGGCGAGCGCGAGCGCGGCGATGCCGCCCTCGAGCGCGGCGACGCGCTTCTCGAGCACGTCCTGAGTCGGATTCATGATCCGCGTGTAAATGTTGCCGGGGACCTTCAGGTCGAACAGGTCGGCGCCGTGCTGCGCGCTGTCGAAGGCGTAGGCGACCGTCTGGTAGATCGGCGTGGCGACGGCCTTGGTGGCGGGGTCCGGGCTGTAGCCGGCGTGCACGGCGAGCGTCTCGATGCGCATGGCGCGTCTCCTGAGGGCGGGTGGGGTGGGCGGACCGGAAGCGGCCCGGCGGGGGAGTGTGGCATCCTCGGCCGCTGCCGCGCGCCTCATGCGCGCCTGCCATGACGACATGCACCCATTTTCCGAGATCGCATCGCGCCCGACGCTTGTGACGCCCCAGGGCGCCGTGGCGCAGGCGCACATCCCCCACGGCTGGCTCCAGGGCAAGGCCGCGTTCGGCGGCCTGCAGGGTGCGCTGGGCCTCCTCGCGATGCGCGCGGCCGTCGGGGACGCGCTGCCGCTGCGCGCGCTGCAGATGACCTTCGTGTCGGCGGTCGACGTCGGGCCCGCGAGCGCGCATGCCGAGGTGCTGCGGCGCGGCCGCGCCATGACCCACGCGCAGTGCCGCCTCATGAGCGGCGAGCGCGTGGCCGCGCTGCTGGTCGGGCTGTTCGGCGCGTCGCGCGACTCGCGGGCGCTGCTGCCGATGCCCCCGCCGGCCGACGCGATCCCCTTCGGGCGCCTGAAGGACGCGCCCTTCCTGCCCGAGCGCATGCCCGGCTTCCTGTCGCAGTACCGGCAGCGCTGGGCGGCGGGCTCGCCGCCGTTCACGGGTACGCCGCCGCGCCCCACCACCATGTGGGCGCAGCTGCGCGAGGCGGCGCCGGACGACGGTTCGGCGGCGCCGGCGGCGCTCGCGCTGCCGGCCGTGCGGGAGGCGAACCTCGTCGCCCTCGCCGACATGCCGCCCTCGCCGGTGCTGTCGATGTTCGACACCCGAGTGCCGGGCGCGTCGCTCACCTGGCTGCTGGAGTTCTTCACCGACCCGCGCGAGTTCGATCCCTCGGGCTGGCTGATGATGCGGACCGAGTGCCGGTTCGCGGCCGACGGCTACACCAGCCAGACCGCCGGGATGTGGGACGGCGCGGGCCGTGCGATCGGCACGAGCCACCAGACGACCGCGGTGTTCGGCTGACGCCGCGCGTCGTGCCACCGATGGCTCGCAGCTACCTCGCCCTGCGCTGTCACCGCCTCGCCGACGACCTGTCGGGGCTCGAGCTCGAGGTGCTGCTGCCGGCGCCGCCGGGGCCGGGCCAGGTCGCGGTGTCGATGCGCGCCGCGGCGCTCAACTTCCCCGACCTGCTGATGACGCGCGGCGGCTACCAGCTCAAGCCGGCGCTGCCCTTCGTGCCCGGCATGGAGGGCGCCGGCGTGATCGAGGCGGTGGGCGAGGGCGTTGCGCACTGGCGCGCGGGCGACGCGGTCTGCTTCTCCAACTACACCGGCGCCCTCGCGCAGCGCGCGGTGGTGCCGGCGAGCGCGCTGGCCGCGGTGCCGCCCGGCTGGGACTTCGCGAGCGCAGCCGCCTGGCAGGTCGGCGCGCTGACCGCCTACGTGGCGCTGGTGGTGCGCGGCGCCCTGCGCGCCGGCGAGACACTGCTGGTGCACGGCGCCACCGGCGGGATGGGCGCGGCCGCGGTGCAGCTCGGCGCGCACCTGGGCGCGACGGTGATCGCGACCGGCAGCGACCCGCAGCGGCTCGAGGCCCTGCGCGCGCTCGGCGCCACCCACCTGCTGTCGTCGCGCACCGACTTCGCGAGCGAGGTCAAGGCGCTGACCGGCGGGCACGGCGCCGACGTGGTCTTCGACCCGGTGGGCGGCGACGTGTTCGATCGCTCCACGCATTGCATCGCCTTCGCGGGGCGGCTGCTGGTGATCGGGTTCGCGGCGGGGCGCATCCCGGCGCTGCGCGCCAACCACGTGCTCATCAAGAGCTACTCGGTGGTCGGCGTGCGCGCGGGCGAGTGGCTGCGCCAGCGGCCGCAGGAGGCGCCCGGCATCCGCGCCGAGCTCGCGCGGCTGGCCGGCGCGGGCGTCTTCCGGCCGCTGATCGGCGCGCGCTTCGCGCTGGCCGGGGCGATCGGGGCGCTGCGCGCGCTCGAGCGCCGCGAGGCGCCCGGCAAGATCGTCGTCGAGATCGCGCCGCCCGCGGACTGACGCGGGCGCGTCACCCGAAGGGCCGCACCCCGATCAGCATCCCGTGCAGCCAGAACGCGAACGCGGCCCAGGCCACCAGCCCGGCGACCACCGCGATCGCGTCGCGCGAGGCCGACCCGGCGACGCGCCGCACGCTCGTCCTGCGGTCGCGCCGGCGCGATGCCGCGTACAGCACGATCGACCAGGCCAGGAAGCCGCCGAACAGCAGCACGTCGGCGAGCCGGCCGTTGGAGATCAGGTGCGCGAAGGCCCACACCTTGGTGCCGAGCACCATCGGATGGCCGACCGCCGCCTTGATGCGGGTGCCGGGCACGTAGGCGGCGGCGAGCAGCACGAAGGCCGGGAGCGTGAGCAGCGCGGCCACGTGGCGGGTCCAGACCGGTGGCGACCACAGGTCCACCGGGGTGGCGCGCGCCATGCCGTAGCCCCAGACGATCGCCGCGAAGCCCACCACCGAGAGCAGCGAGTACACGCCTTTCCAGGGGCCCTCGCCCAGGCGGGCGAGCTGCGCGCCGCGCCAGTCGTCGGCGACGATGCGCACCGAGTGCATGCCCAGGAACAGCACCAGGCCCAAGACGAGCACGATCATCGAGGAATCCTCCGAAGAGCGTCGGATGCTAGCACCGCCGCGGTCGCCGCGCGGCGACCCGCGACGGCACCTCGGACAGCGGGCAGTGGGTGGTCCCATGGCTCACTCCTCGGTCAATCAATGCAGGCAGGGTGCCGTAGCCGAAGCGAGCGCTCGCACTCAAACATCCCGGGTACCGGTCGACACGACCAAGACGGCGGCCTCGAGCACCGTCGTGCCGTTGTCGAGGATCACGCTCTGGTGGGGCTGCAGCGCCGCGGTGGCGGGCTGCCCGATCGCGCGCTTCTCGGCCGCCAGGCCGTCGAGGTCGCGGCGCAGCGTCGAGGGCGGCACCTCCAGCGCCTGCGGCAGTTGCTGCAGCGTCGCCGCCCCGGAGCGCCGCAGAAGGCCGACGATGCGCTCGCGCCGCTGCGCCGGCAGCAGCGGGGCGTCGATGACGGGCGGGCGGTCCACGACGCAGAGAGGCCCGAAATTGATGGAAAGTGGAAGATGTCGATTGAATGTGATCGCTCCGGCAAGCCGTACCCGCCGCGCGTCGGGGGCACTGCGCATGGCGCGTGGCCGGACCGGTGCAGAATTGCGGTCATTCCTCCATCCCACGCCAACGCGAACCCGCCATGAGCACCGACACCACGATCCAGAGTTTCCAGGCAGACGTCGTCGACGCCTCGATGCAGGTACCGGTGGTGGTCGACTTCTGGGCCCCGTGGTGCGGGCCGTGCAAGACGCTCGGCCCCCTGCTCGAGAAGCTCGAGGCGGCCTACGCCGGCGCCTTCAAGCTGGTGAAGATCGACACCGACGCGCAGCAGCAGCTCGCCCAGCATTTCCGCATCCGCTCGATCCCGACGGTCATCGCCTTCGTCGGCGGCCAGCCGGTCGACCAGTTCCAGGGCGCGCTGCCCGAGGGCAAGCTGCGCGAGTTCATCGACCGGCTGATGCCCAACCCATCCGACATGGAGCTGGAGCAGGCGGGTGCGGCGCTCGATGCGGGCGACCAGGCCAAGGCCGCCGACCACGTGAAGAAGGCGATCGCGCTCGACCCGTCCAACGATTCGGCGCGGCTGCTGTACGCGCAGCTGCTGCTGGCCGAGGGCGATCCGGCCGCGGCGCGCGGGCAGCTCGACGCGCTGTCGGCGCCGGCCAAGGCCGACCCGCAGGTCGCCGAGCTGCTCGCCCAGGTGGCGGCCGCGGTCGAGGCGGCCAGGCCGCCGGTGCCGCACGACCTGCTCGCGCGCGTCCACGACCAGCCGGCCGCCCTGCAGGGCCGGCTCGACCTCGCCGAGTACTACATCGAGTACAAGGAGTGGGCCGGCGCGCTCGAGCAGCTGCTCGAGATCGTGCAGCGCGACCGCGCGTTCGGCGAGGACATCGGCCGCAGGCGGATGGTGCAGGTCTTCGACCTGGCTGCCTCCCAGCCGCAGGTGGTGTCCGAGTGGCGCCGCCGGCTGGGCGCCGTGCTGAACGTGCGCTGAGCCCCGCCGCCCCGGGGGGGCGATGCCCCCGCCGCGCCTCGGGCCGGCGCGCAGCGGCTACCATCGCTGTCCGTCCGTTTTCCGTCCCGAGGTGCCCCATGTTCCCGACCACGCTCGCCGGCAGCCTGCCCAAGCCCGGATGGCTCGCCGAGACCCGCAGCCTGTGGCCCAGGTGGCGCGCCGAGGGCGATGCGCTCCTTGAAGCCAAGCGCGATGCGACCCTGCTCTGGATCAAGGAGCAGGAGGACGCCGGGCTCGACATCGTCACCGACGGCGAGCAGAGCCGGCAGCACTTCGTGCACGGTTTCCTCGAAGCGGTCGAGGGCATCGACTTCGAGCACAAGGTGAAGATGGGCATCCGCAACAACCGCTACGACGCGATGGTGCCGCAGGTGGTGGGCCCGATCCGCCTCAAGGGCCGGGTGCATGCGTTCGAGGCGCAGCTGGCGCGGGCCCACACCACGCGCCGGCTCAAGTTCACGCTGCCCGGGCCCATGACCATCGTCGACACGGTGGCCGACGGGCACTACGGCGGCCGGCGCGAGCTCGCCATGGCGTTCGCCGCGCTGCTCAACGAGGAGGCGCGCGCGCTGCAGGCCGACGGCGTCGACGTGATCCAGTTCGACGAGCCCGCCTTCAACGTGTTCACCGACGACGTCGTCGCCTGGGGCATCGAGGCGCTGAACCGTGCGGTCGAGGGCCTGTCCTGCACGACGGCGGTCCACATCTGCTACGGCTACGGCATCCAGGCCAACGTCGACTGGAAGGCCACGCTCGGCAGCGAGTGGCGTCAGTACGAGGCGATCTTCCCGGCGATCGCGGCGAGCCGCATCGACCAGGTCTCGCTCGAGTGCGCCAACTCGAAGGTGCCCGACCCGCTGCTCGGGCTGCTCGCCGGCAAGGACGTGATGGTCGGCGTGATCGACGTGGCGAGCGACACGGTCGAGACGCCCGAGCAGGTGGCCGACACGATCGGTCGCGCGCTGCGCTACGTGCCCGCCGACCGGCTGTTTCCCTGCACCAACTGCGGCATGGCGCCGATGGACCGCGCGATCGCGTCGGCCAAGCTGCGCGCGCTGGTCGAGGGCACTCGGCTCGCCCGCGAGCGCAACCTGTGACCTCGGGGGCGGCGCGGCCCGCAAGGCCGGCGCCTGCCGTCGCCGCGGTCGCGGCCCGCTACCCGGTGGTCGCGCTGGTGCTCCAGGGCGGCGGCGCGCTCGGCTCCTACCAGGCCGGCGTGTTCGAGGGCCTGCACGAGGCCGGCGTCGAGCCCAACTGGGTGGCGGGCATCTCCATCGGCGCGCTCAACGCGGCGGTCATCGCGGGCAACCCGCGCGAGCGGCGCGTCGAGCAGCTGCGCGCGTTCTGGGAGACGATCTGCCGCCCGCCCCTGCTGCCCGCCTCGCCGCTGAGCGCGGCGGGCGGGCTGTTCGAGCCCTGGCTGCGCGCGATGGAGGCAGCCTGGCAGCAGGGCACCACCGCGATCAATGCGGGCGAGGCCTGGCGGGCGCTCACCGAGGGCCAGAACGGCTTCTTCGTGCCGCGCGTGCCCCCGCCCTGGACGCAGTACCGGCCCGGGCCCGCCGCCGCCAGCTGGTACGACACGACGCCGCTGCGCGACACGCTGCTGCGCTTCGTGGACTTCGACCTGCTGAACCACCCCAGCTCGATGCGGGTGTCGGTGGGCGCGGTGGACGTCGCGACCGGCAACTTCGAGTACTTCGACAACCGCCGCGGCGCGCTCGCCCCCGAGCACTTCATGGCGTCGGGCGCGCTGCCGCCGGGCTTTCCGCCGGTGCGCATCGGCGAGCGCTGGTACTGGGACGGCGGGCTGGTGTCCAACACGCCGCTGTCGGTCGTGCTGGGCGAGCTGCCCAGGCAGGACGCGCTGGTGTTCCAGGTCGACCTGTGGAGCGCGCGCGGCGTGATCCCGCGCGACCTGAACGAGGTCGCCAACCGCCAGAAGGACATCCAGTTCTCGAGCCGCACGCGGCTGGTCACCACCATGCTCGCGACCGAGCAGACGCAGGCCAAGCTGCTGCGCGAGCTGCTCGAGCTGGTCCCGCCGGCGCGCCGCGCCCACCCCGCCTTCGCGCGCGCCGAGCAGGCCGCGAACGACCGACGCGTCAACGTCGTCCACCTCATCTACGACGACAAGGATTCCGAGGGGCACTTCAAGGGCTACCAGTTCAGCGCCATGACGATGCGCGACCACTGGCGCGCGGGCCTGACCGACCTGCAGCGCACGCTCGCCCATCCCGACTGGCTGGACCGGCCCTCGCAGGACGAGGCGCCGTTCGTCACGCACGACGTGCACCGCAGCCGGGGCTGAGCACCGGACAGGCAGGCGGGCGAGGCAGGCCCGCCTCGGGCCGCCGCTGCGAGCGGGGTCGGGAAAAGAAAAAGCCCGCACCAGACGGTGCGGGCTGAAACCACCATTGAGGAGGTGGAGGAGACACTGTGATGCTACATCGATTCGTGGTGCATTGCAACAATGTCCTCGCTTCCCGTGATGTCGGAAAACACGGTATCGGCCGCCCCGCCCGCACGGCGTTTGACGAAAATCAACAAACGGCAGGCTCGGGCGAGATTGATGCAACGCATCAAGACGGTGCGCCGCGCACCGGTGGCGCTCGCCCCGGGCATCGGGGCCGTGTCCGGGGCGCGCCGCCGCGGGTCAGCGGATCTCGCCGTCCACGTACCACCAGCGGCCGGCCTCGCGCACGAAGCGGCTGACCTCGTGCAGCCGCTGGCCGCGCCCGCCGACGCGGCTGCGTGCGACGAACTCCACGACGGCGTGCGTGTCGTCGACCCGGCGATGCGCACGTACCTCCAGCCCCAGCCATCGCGTGGTCGACGGATCGATGCCGAGCGCGGCGGGGCGGGTGTCCGGATGCCAGGTGTCCAGCAGGTAGGCCTCGAGGCCCATTGTCCAGGCGGCATAGCGCGAGCGCATCAGGCGCAGGGCGTCGGGGGCCGCGAGCCGCATCGGGCCTTCGTGCCACGGGCCGCAGCAGTCCGCGTACGCCGCGCCGCTGCCGCAGGGGCAGGGGGCGGGCGGCGGGTTGCGCCGGCTCGTCATGTGTGGCGCCCGGGCGCGGGCCGGCTCACCGGGTCACCGCATCAACGGGCTGAGGGCGCCGCGGCGCGATCAGCCCCAGCGACAGCCCGGTGCCGGCGAGGATCACCGCGGCGCCCGCGAGCATCTGGAGCGTGATCGGCTCGCCCAGGTACAGCGCGCCCGCGATCAGCGCCACCGGCGGGTTCAGGAAGGTGACCGATGTCGCCCGGATCGCGCCGATGTTGCGCACCAGCCGGTAGTACAGCAGGAAGCCCAGCCCCGACGACACGACGCCGAGGAACAGCAGCTCCATCCAAGCACGCACGCTCGGCGGCGATGCGGGCCAGGTGGCGACCGCGAACGGCGCGAGCACCGCAGCCGAGACCGTCAGGGTGCCCACCGAGATCGCGACCGGGCTCATGCCGCCGAGCCGCAGTCGGGTGTAGTGACCGCCGATGCCCCACAGCATCGACGAGGCCATCACCGCGAGCAGCGCCCAGCCGCTGCCACCGGCTCGAAAGCTCACGTCGCCCCATACCAGCACCAGCACGCCCGAGAAGCCGATCGCCAGGCCCAGCGCCCGCCAGCGACCGATGCGCTCGGCGAGCCAGAAGTGCGCGACGATCGCGGCGAACAGCGGCGCGGTGGCGTTGAGGATCGCGGTGAGGCCCGCGGTCATCGACAGCGAGGCCCAGGCGAGCAGCGTGAAGGGCAGCGCGCTGAAGAGGGTGCCCTGTACGAGCAGCGCGCGACCGCCGCCGCGCAGGGCCTGCAGCCCGCCTCGCGCGAGCAGCAGCGGCAGCAGTATCAGCGCCGAGATGCCGAGCCGCAGCGCGATCAGCGGCGCGGGGCCGAACGCGGGCACCGCGGCCCGCATGAAGAGGTACGCGCTGCCCCAGAGCAGCGCGAGCAGGCAGAGTTCGGCGAGATCACGCGGGCGCATCCACGGAGCTTATCCGATGCCCGCCGCGCGCCCCGCCGCGATCGGCTGGCGCCCGGGTCGTTCGAAAGCGCGCGACCGCCCCCGACAGCGTACTCGCCTGTTCCGAGAGGCTCCCGGAGGCGGCCGCGCTCTGCTCGACCAGCGCCGCGTTCTGCTGCGTCATCCGGTCGATCTCGCCGACGGCCCGCGTGACCTGCGCGACGTTGTTCGCTTGCTCGACTGAGGCCTCGCTGATCATGCCGATGAGCTGGTTGACCGCGTCGACCTGGACCACGACCTCGGCGATGGCCGCGCCGGCCTCGTCGGCGAGCCGCGAGCCCTGGCCCACCTGCTCCACGCTCTCGGCGATCAGGGACTTGATCTCCCTGGCGGCCTGGGCGCTGCGCTGCGCGAGCGTGCGCACCTCCGAGGCCACCACCGCGAAGCCGCGGCCCTGCTCGCCGGCGCGCGCCGCCTCCACCGCCGCGTTCAGCGCGAGGATATTGGTCTGGAACGCGATGCCGTCGATCACGCCGGTGATGTCGGCGATCTTGCGGCTCTGCGCGTCGATGGCGCGCATGGTGTCGACCACGCGCCCGACCACCGACCCGCCGTCGCCGGCTGCGCGGCTCGCCTGCGCCGCGAGCGCATTGGCCTCGCGGGCCGAGCCGCTGTTCTGCGCGACCGCGGCGGTCATCTGCTCCATCGACGAGGCGGTCTGCTGCAGGCTGCTCGCCTGTTCCTCTGTGCGGTTGGACAGGTCCTGGTTGCCGGCGGCGATCTGCGAAGACGCGCCCGCCACCTGGTCGACCCCGGCGCGCACCTCGGAGACGATGACGTTGAGCGAGGCCTGCATCGCGGCAAGTGCGGCGGCCAGGCTTTGCGTGTCGCCGTCACGCACGGGGATCGTCGACGACAGGTCGCCGTCCGCGATCGCGCGCGCCAGCGCCACGGCCGCGTCGGGCTCGCCGCCCAGCGAGGCCATCAGCTTGCGCGTCACCACGGTGGCCGCGACCGCGCCGAGCACCAGCGCCGCCGCGCTGAGGGCGAGCAGCACCTGGACGTAGGTGCGCGTCTGGCGCCGGCCGTCCTCGTACAGTTGCTGCGCCAGGTCGAGCTGCAGCTTGGTCAGCTCGTTGATCTCGGCCGAGATCGGGTCGATCGCCGGATACAGGTCTTTGGCCGCGTAGCTGGTCAGCGCGGCACGGTCACCGGACTTGAGTATCCCGACGAGCGTGTCGACCGAGGTGTCGGCCACCGCCATACGCGAGCGGGCCCGATCGACGATGGCTTGCTCCGCGGTCACGAGGGCGGTCGAGGTGTACGCCTTCCACTCGCTGGCGATGGTCGCGCGCGCGGTTCCGACCGACTGGATGGCCTGCTCGAAGGTCTGGCCGCCGTCGCGCGCCTGGTGGGCGGTGTCGACGATGTTGACCGCGTACATGTCGGCGATGGTCTTGAGCTGCTTGAGCGGGACCACCCGGTCCTCGTAGACGGTCTTCAGCGCCTGCGTGCCCTGTTCGGCGACGAAGGTCGACGCCGTGGCGACGATCAGCAGGAACAGGGCGGGAATCGCGGTCAGCATCAGCAGTCGGGTGCGCAGCTTCATCGGGGTAACCCCTCGTGGGTGTCGGTCGGATCGGCCTCGGGGCCGCAACGCCTCGGCGTGTCGGGTCGTCGGTGACCACGCGCGTCAGGCACGGACCCACGCTACGGCCCGGCGATAGTGTGGACAACCCGGGTGTATACCGGGGGGCCCGGGTGTCCACCCGGGGCCGTGGGCGCGCACGCACCCTCGGTCACGCCAGGGCCGCCATTCGTCGGCGCCGTCCGTCGGCGCCGTTCGTCGGGGCGCCGCGCCGATGCAGTGCCGGGCCTCGTCAGACCGTGCGTTCGGCGCGCAGCTCGGCGATCCCCGCGTCGTCGTAGCCCAGCTCGCGCAGCACCTCGTCGGTATGCTCGCCCAGACGGGGCGCGCGCCGCCAGATGCGCACGGCGCTCGCGTCCATCAGGAAGGCGGGCGCCGCGATGGGCACCGGCACGGCGGCATCGGGATACGGGACGTCCTGCAGCAGCCCGCCCCCACGCACCTGCTCGTGCGCGAGCGTCTGACGGGGCGTCAGCACCGGCCCGGCCGGGATCCGCGCGCGGCCGAGCAGCTCGAGCGCCTCGTCGGTGCCGAGTCCCTCGCACCACTGGCGCATGCGCGCCGACAGCAGCTCGCCCTGCTCGCCGCGGGCGGCGTCGTCGGCGAAGCGCGGGTCGTCGACCCAGCCGGGCTCGCCGACCAGCCGGCACCAGCGCGCGAAGATCGCCTCGCCCACCACCTGCAGCACGATCCAGCCGTCGCGAGTGCGGAACAGGTCGACCGGCCCGGCGGTCTGGCCGCGGTTGCCGGTGGGGCGCCGGTCGGGCGCGCGCAGCGCCTGCTCGATCAGCGCCGGGTTGTTGACCACCAGCGCCGAGCGCAGCAGCGATCCCTCGACGACCTGCCCGCGGCCGCTGCGGGCGCGTGCCATCAGCGCCGCCATCGCGCCGACCGTGCAGTTGGAGGCGGTCGCGAAGTCGACGTAGTTGACCGCGGCGCGATAGGGCTGCGCCTCGGTGCCCGTCATGTAGACACCGCCCGCCATCACCTGCCCGACCGCGTCGAACCCGACCCGCTCGGCCCAGGGGCCGCTCGATCCATAGGCCGACGCGGTCACGAGGATGATCCGCGGGTTGATCGCCGACAGCGTCGGGTGGTCCAGGCCCAACGCCACCAGGCCCGCGTGCGGCATGTTGGCCACCACGATGTCGGCGCCCGCGACCAGCCGGCGCACCACCTCGCGGCCGGCAGGCGTCCCCGGGCTGAGCGTGATGCCCCGCTTGTTGCGGTTGCACTGCAGGAAGGTGCCGCCGTCGCCGGCGTCGGTGGCGGGCGCCACGCAGCGGTCCTCGCCGCCGCCGGGACGTTCGATGCGGATCACGTCGGCGCCGAGGTCACCGAGCATGGCCGCGCAGTGCGGGCCGGCGATGAAGCGGCCGAAGTCGAGCACGCGGATGCCGGCCAGGACGGCGTCTTCGGGCGGGGGGGTCATGCGGTCTCCGGTCGGGGGGGTCTGTGCCGCAGCATCGCAGCGCCGGGGCCGCGGTGCAAATCGAGGGCCACGCCGCGGCCGGCAAGGCGCGGCGGCGGCTCGCTGCGCTACAGTGCGGCCAGCCGGGTCGATCCGGCGCCTGTGCGCCTCGAGACGCCCGTTCGAGCCCGATGCCCCGACACCCCGCCCCGCAGCGCCCGATCGTCCCGCTGCTGTGCCTGCTCGCCGCGGCGTGGAGCGCCCACGCGGGTGCGCAGGATGCCGGCGCTGCGGGCTCCCCTGCGCCGTCTCCCGCCGCAGCCTGGCCGCCCGCGCAGGCCTCGGCCGGGCTCGACGACGTCGTTGTGTCGGCCACCCGGTCGGTGCAGCGCTCGTTCGACGCCCCGGCCGCGATCCAGGCGGTCGGGCAGGAGGCGATCGGCGAGGCCGGGCCGCGGGTCGAGCTGTCCGAGTCGCTCTCGCGCATCCCGGGCATCGTCGCGCTGAGCCGCCAGAACTGGGCGCAGGACACGCAGCTGTCGATCCGCGGGTTCGGCGCGCGTGCGAGCTTCGGCATCCGCGGCGTGCGCCTGCTGGTCGACGGCATCCCGGCGACGATGCCCGACGGCCAGGGGCAGGTGTCGGCGATCGACCTGGCCGCCGCCGAGCGCATCGAGGTGCTGCGCGGGCCGCTCGCGCAGCTCTACGGCAACGCCGCGGGCGGGGTGCTGCAAGTGTTTTCGCGCGAGGGCGGCGCGCCCCCCGAGGCGGGCGCCTCGGTGGGGGCGGGCAGCTTCGGGCTGCGCCGCCACGGGCTGTCGGGCGGCGCCGCGGTGGGCTCGGGCACGGGCGCCGTGGATGCGTCCTGGCTCTCGACCGACGGCTATCGCACGCACTCGGCGGCCGAGCGCCGGCTGCTGGGCGCGAGGCTGGTCGGCACCACCGAGCGGGGCACCCGCGTCACGCTGGTCGCCAACGCGTTCGACCAGCCGCTGGCCCTCGATCCGGGCGGCCTGACCCGTTCGCAGCTCGAGGCCGACCCGCGCGCGGCGAGCCCGGCCTCGGTTGCGCAGGATGCGCGCAAGACCGTGTCGCAGCGGCAGACCGGCATCGTCGCCGAGCATCGCATCGACGCCGAGCGCAGCCTGACGGCGCGGGTCTACGGCGGTGAGCGCGAGCTGTTCCAGGCGCTGGCCCTGCCGCTCTCCGCCCAGCTGCCTCCCGCGTCCTCGGGCGGCATCGTCGCGCTCGATCGCCGCTACGGCGGCCTGGGCCTGCAGTACGCGCATGAGCGCGCGCTCGGTGCGTCGCGGCTGCGCGGCACGGTGGGCATCGAGGCCGAGCGGCTCGACGAGCGGCGTCGCGGCTACCTGAACGAGGGCGGCGTACAGGGTGCGCTGCGCCGCGACGAGGACAACTCGGTGACCAGCACCGACGCCTACGCGCAGCTTGCCTGGACGACCGGGCCGTGGACCCTGCTTGCGGGCGCGCGCAGCAGCCGGATCGTGTTCGAGACCGTCGACGCCTACCTGCGGCCGGGCAACCCCGACGACAGCGGCCGGCGCCGCTACGACGCGACCAATCCGGTGGCAGGCGTCACCTGGCATGCGAGCGACGCACTGAACGTCTACGTCAACGCGGGGCGCGGCTTCGAGACGCCCACCGGCGCGGAGCTCGCCTACCGCAGCGGCGCCAGCGGACCGAACCTGGCGCTCGAGCCCGCGCGCAGCACGCACCTCGAGGCGGGCGCGAAGTGGCGGGCGTCGCCGACGCAGCGGGTCGACCTCGCGCTGTTTCGTGCCGACACCGAGGACGAGATCGTCGTCGACACAAACGTCGGGGGGCGCAGCACCTTTCGCAACGCGGGCCGCAGCACGCGCCGCGGCGTCGAGCTCGCGTGGCGCGCGCGACCCGCACCCGGCTGGCACGCCCAGCTCGCCGCCACCGTGCTGCGGGCGAGCTTCGTCGACGGCTTGGGCAGCGGCGCCGACGCGGTCGCACCCGGCAACCGCGTGCCGGGCGTGCCCGGGCGGCGCCTGTTCGCCGAGCTGGCCTGGCAACCCGACCCCGCGCGCGGCCCGCATGCGGGGCTCGAGCTGCTGCACACCGGGTCGATCGCGGTGGACGACCGCAACACCGACGCCACTTCATCGGCGACCGTCGCCGGCCTGCGGGTCGGCTGGCGCCTGCCGGTCGGCGCCTGGCGGCTCGCCGCCATCGCCCGCGTCGACAATCTCGCGGACACGCGCGTGGTCGGCTCGGTGATCGTCAACGAGGCCCAGCGCCGCTTCTTCGAGCCGGCGCCGGGACGCGCCTGGTTCCTCGGGGCCAGCGCGACACGGTCGTTCTAGCCGGGGCACGTCGAGGCGCTCGGGCGGGCGCCGCCATCGTCTACACTCGCGCCCTGCAGCCCCTGCAGCCCTTGCGGCCCCGTCCGGGCCGCTGCCCGCGCCTTTGCGGCGCCCGACACGCCTGGCGATGCCCCCCTTCGCGGCCCACCCGTCCGATGCGCCTCCTGCACGCTGCGCCGAGCGCATCGAGGCTGGCGCGTGGCGACGGGGCACGCTGCCAGGCGCGACGCGCCGACGCCGCCCGCTGCCGCGGCTGGGCGCGATCGCGGTTTTCTGCGCGGCGGCGGGGCAGGCCTGCGCGCAGGCGGCCTCTGCGGGCGCGGCCGATGACGCCATCGCCGCCGAGCCCGCCGCCCGGGGCGCGGCCTTCGAGACGGCGCTGCGCGAGCGGCTCGTCGCGTCGATGCGCGTGTCCAGCGGCGGCACCCAGTACCTGGCCGGGGTGCAGCTGCAGGTCGACGCGATCGCGGCGCGCCGGCGCCAGGACGGCGGCGAGCAGGACACGATGCTGGTGTCGGCGACGCCCTTCGGCGACGCGCCGGGCGTGCAGCGCCTGTCGGCGCGCGCCTCGCAACTCGAATGGATCTCGCGCACGCCGACCGCTGCCGGCATTCCGGTATGGACGCGCCTGCAGGCGAACCTGTTCGGACCGGACGGCACGACCCGCCCGCAACTGACGCAAGGCTGGGTGCGCGTGGGCGACACGCTGCTGGTGGGCAAGACCTATTCGACCTTCATGGACGACACCGTGCTGCCCGCGACGCTGGACTACAACGGCCCCAGCGGCGTGAGCTTCGTGCGGCAGTGGCTCGTGCGCGCGTCGGTGCCGCTGGGCGCGTCCGCGTCGGCCGACCTGTCGGTCGAGGAGGCGGGCGTCGGCGACGATCCGCTGCCGGGCCTGCGCACCGCGGCCGCGCGACCCGACCTCGCAGCACGGGTGCGGCTGGGTGGCGACGGCGCGCACCTGCAGATCGCCGGTCTGTCGCGGCGCATCGACGTCGAGGCGGGAGGCACCCAGGCGGGCGGCCCGCCGCTCGGCGCATCGGGCCGCGCGGCGGGCCGCGGCCTGTCGGTGTCGGGCAGCCTGGCGACCTTCGGCGACGACGTGCTCTCCGGGCAGTGGGTCACAGGGGAGGGGATCGCGCGCTACTTCAACGACGCGGTGTCGGCGAGCGGCGTGGCGATCGTCCCGGGGGCGGGGCTCTCGCTCGCGACGCTGACCGGTGCCACGCTCTACTACCGCCGCGCGTGGGCGAGCGGCCTGAGCAGCACCTTCGGCGGCAGCCGGCTGTGGATCGAGGAGGCCGGGCTGCGGGCGCCGACGGCGCTGCGGGCGCTGTCCTACGCGTCGGCGAACCTGGTCTGGCGGCTGTCGCCGACGGTGTTCGCGGGTGTCGAGCTGACCTGGGGCGAGGCGGCGAGCGAGCGGGCCGGCCGTGCCGGCACCGTTCGCGCGCAGGCGAGCCTGCGATGGCTGGCGTTCTGATGATGCGGCGGGCGCTCCGGCACGCCGCGGTCCTTCCGGGGGTGGATCGATGCGGGTATGGATGCTTGCAGCGCTGCTGGCGGCGGCGATGACCTGGGGCTGCGCGGGCCTGCCGCAGGACGTGCACCGGCCCGCGCCGGGCCCGGTCACCGGCGGCACCGACACCCGGCTCGATCGCGCGGTGGCGGCCGCGAGCGCCGCCCACCCCGGGCTCGCGGGCGTGCATCCGCTGACCGACGGGCACGGCGCGTTCGCGGCCCGGGTGCTCGCTGCCCGCGGGGCCGTCCGGACCCTCGACGTGCAGGTCTACATCTGGCGCGGCGACACCACCGGCACCCTGCTGTTCGAGGAAGCCCGACGCGCCGCCGACCGCGGCGTGCGGGTGCGGTTGCTGATCGACGACAACGGCACCGCCGGGCTCGACCCGACGCTCGCGATGCTCGACGCCCACCCCTCGATCGAGGTGCGCCTCTTCAACCCGTTCGCGCAGCGCGGCGCGCTGCGGGCGCTCGGCTTCGCGACCGAGTTCACGCGCCTGAACCGGCGCATGCACAACAAGTCGTTCACCATCGATGCCAGCGTGTCGATCGTGGGCGGGCGCAACATCGGCGACGAGTACTTCGCGGCCGGCGAGGAGCCGTCGTTCGCGGACCTCGATCTGGTCGTGATCGGCGACGCGGTCCGGCAGGTGTCGGACACCTTCGAGCGCTACTGGGACGATCCGGCCGCGTACCCGGTGGCGGTGCTGCTCGCCGGCGTCGCGCCGACGCCGGCCGACGCCTGGTCGGGGCGCCTCGAGGAGATCGCCGCCGACCCCGCCACGGCGTCGTACCGCCGCGCGGTCGCGGCCTCCTCGCTGGTGCAGGACCTGCTGGCGGGCACGGTCCCCGCGGAGTGGGCGAGCGCGCGCCTGTTCGCCGACGACCCTGCCAAGATCCGCGAGCCGATGGGGACCCGCTCGGTGCAGATGCTCCCCAAGCTGACGGCCGAGCTCGGCACGCCGCGGCGCACGCTGGACCTGGTGTCGCCGTACTTCGTGCCGGGCGAGGGCGGCACCCAGGCGCTCGCGACGCTGGCAGAGGGCGGGGTGCGGGTGCGGCTGCTGACGAACTCGCTGGCGGCCACCGACGTGTCGGCCGTGCACGCCGGCTACGCGAAGCGTCGCGAGGCGCTGCTGCGCGCGGGCATCGAGCTGTTCGAGCTGCGGCCCAGGTATGCGGGGCGCCCGCGCGAGGAGGGCACCGGCGTGACCGGGAGCTCGCGGGCGAGCCTGCACGCGAAGACCTTCGCGGTCGACGGCGAGCGGATCTTCGTCGGTTCGTTCAACTTCGATCCGCGCTCGGCCGAGCTGAACACCGAGATGGGCTTCGTCGTCGACAGCGCGCTGCTCGCGACGCGGCTCTCGGGTGCGTTCGACGCGATGTTCCCGTCGGTGGCCTATCGCGTGGTGCTCGATGCGGAGGGCCGGCTGCGCTGGCTGGACGGCGGCGTCGAGCCGCTGCGCACCGAGCCCGGCGTGGGCCTGCTGCGGCGCTCGCTCGTGCGCGTGCTGTCCTGGCTGCCGATCGAGTGGATGCTGTGAGCGCCGGGCCGCGGCCCCGCCGCGGATAGAATCGTCCGATGGCACGCATCATCCCCGACGGCTGGCGCGAGCTGGCCACCAGCGGCGCGGCGTCGGCCGGCGGGCCAGCCAGCGCGCAGCGCCATCACGAGACGCTCGAGCTGTTCGCGGCCGGGCTGCCCGACGACTACACGGTCTACCACGCGGTGCACTGGACCAACGTCGAACGCGGCTTCTCGGTGTTCGGCGAGATCGACTTCGTGATCGTCGCCCGCGGCGGTGACCTGCTGCTGGTCGAGCAGAAGACCGGCTTCCTCGAGGAGGGCGCCGACGGCCTGTCGCGGCGCGAGCGCGGCCGGATCCGCAGCGTGCCGGTGCAGATGGCGCGCACCGTGGCCGCGCTGCGCGAGAAGCTCGCGCGGCGCCCCGGCTGCGAGGCGGTCAAGGTCGACTACCTGCTCTACTGCCCCGACTACACGGTGCGCCGGCCCGAGACCGCTGGCGTGTCGGCCGACCGCATCATCGACGCCCGCAACCGCGACCGGCTGGTGCCCAGGATCCGCGAGATCCTGCCGCCCGGGCGCCCCCCCGGGCACGGCAGCGCGCCCGCGCCGGCGTGGCAGCAGGTCGACCGCTTCTTCCGGGACGTGATCGAGCTCGAGACCGACGTCAACGCGATGGTGGGCCAGGCGCAGGCGATGGTCACGCGCATCTCGGGGGGCCTCGCCCAGTGGGCGCGCCAGCTCGAGTTCTCGCCCTACCGGCTGCACGTCAACGGCACGGCCGGCTCGGGCAAGACGCAGCTCGCGCTCGCCGAGTACCGCGACGCGGTCGCGCGCGGGCTGCGCCCGCTCTATGTCTGCTACAACCGGCCGCTGGCCGACCACTTCGCGGCCATCGTCCCCGCGGGCGGCGAGGTCTGCACGTTCCACACGCTGTGCCAGCGGCTGCTGCGCGACGCGGGCCGCAGCGTCGACCTGTCTGCGCCCGACGGCTTCGAGCGCCTCGAGCGCGAGGCGGCGGCGTTGCCCGTCGAGGCGCGCTGGCGCTTCGACACCGTGGTGGTCGACGAAGGCCAGGACTTCTCGCAGGCGTGGCGCGACCAGGTGCTGCGGCACGCCGCGCCCGCGGCCCGCGTGATCTGGCTCGAGGACCCGATGCAGGCGCTGTACGGGCGCGAGCCCGCGCGGCTGCCCGGCTGGGTCACCCTGCACGCGCGCGCCAATTACCGCAGCCCGCGCGAGGTGGTGCGCCTGCTGCGTGCACTGCTCCCGCCCGGCGTCGAGATCGAGGCGGCGGGGCCCCTCGCCGGCGCCGACCTGGAGATCATCGGCTACGCCGACGGCGAGGGCCTGATGGCGGCCACCAAGGAGGCGATCCGCAAGTGCCTGTCGGCGGGCTTCCGGCGCCACGACATCGCGGTCGTGTCCTTCCGCGGACGCGAGCAGTCGGCGCTGCTGTCGCTCGATGCGCTCGGGCCCCACCCGATCCGCCGCTTCACCGGCCGCTACGACCTGCTCACGCAGCCGGTCTTCACCGAGGGTGAGCTGCTGGTCGAGTCGGTCTACCGCTTCAAGGGCCAGGCGGCCCCCGCAGTGGTGCTCGCCGAGGTCGACTTCGAGAGCCTCGACGAGCGCACGGTCAGGAAGCTCTTCGTGGGCGCGACGCGCGCCACCATGAAGCTCGCGATCGTCGCCTCCGAGCGTTCGGCCCGCGTGCTGCGCGAGGCGCTGCAGCGCTGAGCGCGCCCGGCCCGCGTCAGTCGCGCCCCACCGGCTCGCCCGGCTCGAGCCCCCTGATCCACGCGATGCGCGCGTCCGGGTCCCAGGCGAGCCAGTCGCAGGCCGCGGTCGGGCCGCCCGCGGCCGAATCCACCACGCACAGCTCCTTCCAGTGCAGCGCTCCGTCGATCCAGTGCAGCGGCTCGAACCCGATCGCCTGCCAGCCCTCGACGAGGGCGCGCGCCCGCTCCGGATCCAGCGCGCCGTCGCGCAGCAGCCGCCCGTCGTGCCACATGCGGCGGCCGATCAGCGCGCGGTGGTCGTCCACGAACCGCGCGAAGCCGCCCGGATACTTGTCTTCGATCAGGCCGACCGGCACGAGCAGGTCGATGTGCTCGAGTCGGACGGCCATCAGGGTCAGCGCCCGCCGGGCGGCGGCGGCGGGCTCGCGCGGTCCTCGTCCAGCCAGGACCCCAGCAGCGTGTAGGTGACCGCGAGCACCACCGGCCCGATGAAGATCCCCACCAGCCCGAAGGCGACCAGCCCGCCGATCACGCCCGCGAAGATCAGCAGCAGCGGCAGGTCGGCCCCCTGCTTGATCAGCCAGGGGCGCAGGAAGTTGTCCATCGTGCCGACCACCATGGTCCACACGACCAGTGCCGAGCCCCAGCCGGTCTCGCCGGTCCAGAACAGCCAGCCGGCCGCGGGCAGCAGCACCAGGAAGGGACCCAGCTGGGCGATGGTCAGCAGGAACATCAGCGCGGTGAGCAGCGCCGCGGCCTGGATGCCGGCGACCGCCAGGCCGATGCCGCCCAGCACCGACTGCACGACCGCGGTGATCACCACGCCGAGGGCCACGCCGCGCACGGAGGCGGCTGCGAGGGTCGCCGTGGTCACGCCGCGGTCGCCGGCCAGCCGATGCGAGAAGCGGATCGCGCCGGCGGCGGCGGTCTCGCCGTACGCATAGAGCACGGCCGATATGGCCACCGTCAGCAGGAACTGCAGCCCGACCGCGCCGATGGCGCCGGCCTCGCGAACGACCTGCGTCGCGACCGTACCCACGTAGGGGGTCACCTTGGAGATCAGCGGGCCGATCCCGCTCGCGGCCAGCTCGCGCCAGTAGTCGGCTGCGCGCGGGCCCACCATCGGCAGGCCGGCCAGCCAGGCTGGCGGCTCGCCGAAGCGCAGCGTGGAGATGGTCTTGAACCAGCCGATGAAGGTGTCGGCGTTGTCGACGACGGCGGCGATCGCGATCGACAGCGGCACGAAGAACAGCAGCAGCAGCGCCAGCGTCATCGCGGTCACCGCGAGCCAGCGCCGGCCCCACAGCAGGCGCTGCACGCGCGTCATCAGCGGCCAGGTTGCGATCACGATGGTGGTCGCCCAGATCATCGCCGGGATGAACGGCCGCAGCACCCATATGCTGCCGGCGATCAGCGCCATCAGCGCCAGGATCGCGAGCACCGAGCGGGTCAGCTCGGGCCCGTTGACCGATGGCTGCTGCGCTGCGGCGGCGGCGCGCACGGCCGCGACGGCCCTGCTCGCAGGGGAGGGAGGGGGCGCGGCGGGCTGGTCGGGCATTTCGGGAGGTGGGCGGCGCGGTTGGAGCGGCGCTCGGGCGCGGCGCCGCCACTGTACAGCACCGGGACGGCAGGCCCGCCGGACCGGCGGGCGGTCTGTCGTTCGCCCGCATCGGCCGCGCGACGCGGCCGCCCCAGCCCGATCAGCCGGCCGCCACCCACTGCTCGAGCTGTGCGGCGCTCATCGCGCCGCTGGTGCGGCGCAGCTCGCGGCCGCCCTGCATCAGCACCAGGGTGGGAATGCTGCGGATCGCGAAACGCCCCGCGATGTCCGGCTCGGCATCGGTATCGACCTTGGCGAACTGCACGCGGCCGGCGAGCCGGCGCGCCGCCTCCTCGAACTGCGGCGCCATCGCGCGGCAGGGGCCGCACCAGGTCGCCCAGAAGTCGACCAGCACCGGCAGGTCGTTGCGGCCGGTGAAGCGATCCCAGTCCGCGGCGCCGAGCGTGACCGGCTTGCCCGGGAACAGCGGGCTGGCGCAGCGCCCGCACTGCGGCTGCTCGTCGTGGCGCGCGGCCGGGATCCGGTTCACTGCGTCGCAATGCGGGCAGACGGCGTTCAGCGTGTGGGGGGGCTGGGTCATGACCGGGCGGCCGCGCGGGCGTGTGGGTGGACGGTACTGGTCGAGGTGGGGGCGGATCTCGTGCCCGTCAAGGGCGTGCGAAGTCGCCGCGCTCGAGCAGCCAGGCGACGGCCAGCCCGATCACCAATCCCCAGAACGGCGCGCCGATCCCCAGGAGCGTCAGGTCGGCCACGGTCACCAGGAAGGTCACCAGCGCGCCGAGCGCGAAGCGCTCGCGGAACGCGGTCGCGAACGCCCCCTGCAGCACCCTGAGCATCGCCAGGCCGGCGAGCACCGCCACGAAGGCGCGCGGCGCCGCCAGCATCAGGCTGGTGAAGGCCGACGAATACAGGCCGAAGCCCAACGCCAGCACCCCGACGAAGACCGCGCCGGTGTAGTGGCGCGCGCGCTCGCCGGAGGAGGCGACGATCGCGTTGGTGGGCCCGGTCAGGCAGGTCGACACGGTGCCCACGGCCGCCGTGACCATGGAGGCCAGGCCGCAGGCCAGCGTCACCGTGTTGACCGGCGGCTCGTGGCCAGCCGCCTTGAGCACCGCGAAGCCCTGGCCGTTCTGCACGACGAGCACGGTGATCGCCAGCGGCACGACCAGCTCGAGCATCGTCGTCCACGAGAACGCGGGCAGGTAGAGCGTCGGGGCGACCAGCGCGAGGCTCGCGTGGTCCGGCCACTGCATCCGCCCGCCCAGCGCGATCGCGGCGGCGCCGGCCAGCAGCGCGCCGATCAGCGGCGGCAGCCGCCGCCCGGCCCGCGGGAACACGCTGAGCGCGACGAAGACGGCGACCATCGGCGCCGCGATCGCGGCGTCCTCGTGGACCGCGCGGACCAGGTCCAGCCCGAAGCGCAGGAACACGCCGGCCACCATGCCCATCACGATCGGCATCGGAACGGCGGCGAGCGCGCGACGCACCCAGCCCGACGCCCCCAGCGCGGCGATCAGCGCGCCGGTGGCCACGAACGCGCCGAGCACCTCGGCATGGCTGCCGTGGGCCAGCGCGGGGCCGACCAGCACGGTGCCCGGGATCGTCCAGAAGCAGACCAGCGGCGTGCGCCAGCGCCATGACAGCACGATGGTGAGCAGCCCGTTCAGGAAGAACGCGCCGAACAGCCACGAGGCGAGCTCGGCCTGGCCGAGGCCCGCGCGCGAGCCGGTCGAGAGCACGATCGCAACCGGGCCGGATGCGGCGAAGATGAAGCCGACCAGCCCGTTGGCCGCATAGGTGGGGCCGAAGTCGGCGAGCACGCCGGCGGCCGAGGGCGGTGGGCCGGACGGGCGCTCCAGGGTCGGGGCGGGGGCGTTCTTCATGGGGGTCAGCGCGTCATCATACGGGCCGCCTGCGGACGGCACGGTGTCGTGGCGCGCGGTGCGCGGGCCAGGCGTGGCCGCGGCACGGCGATGCGTGGCGCGGGCGCCCGACTCGCTCAGGCGGGCGCGGGCGGCGCGAGCTGGCCGTCGATCAGCTCGATCACGCGGTCGCAGCGCTGTGCGATGCGCGGATCGTGGGTGACGATCAGGAAGGCGGTGCCCGACTCGCGGCTGAAGCGCCGCATCAGCTCGAAGGCGGCGTTGGCGCTCGCGGTGTCGAGGTTGCCGGTGGGCTCGTCGGCGAGCACCAGCGGCGGGTCGTGCATCAGCGCGCGGGCGATCGCCACGCGCTGCTGCATGCCGCCCGACAGCTCGCTCGGCCGCCGGTGCCGTGCCTCGCCCAGGCCCACCGCCTCCAGCAGCATGCCGGCCCGCGCGCGGGCGGCCGCGTCGATGCGGCCGCTGCGGATCAGCGCCGGCATCGCCACGTTCTCGAGCGCGTCGAACGCGGTGATCAGGTGGTGGAACTGGAACACGAAGCCCAGCGTGCTCAGGCGCGCCTCGGTGAGCGCGTCGTCGCTCAGCGTGTCGGTGCGGCGCCCCTGCAGCCGGTACTCGCCCGCGCTCGGCCGCTCGAGCAGCCCGATCAGGTTGAGCAGCGTGCTCTTGCCCGAGCCCGAAGGGCCGATCATCGCCGCGAACTCGCCGGCGGCGATCTCGAGGTCGATGCCGTGCAGCACCTCGGCTTCGATCGGCGTGCCCGGGTTGTAGACCTTGCGGATGCCGCTGAGCGCAACGAGCGGCACCCGGGCATCGCCCCCGGCGCGCCGCGCGGCGGCGAGCTCGCCGCCGTCCCCGGTTGCGGCCGGGGCGTCCGCGCTCATCGTCGCCCCCGGGGCGCGGCCCGGCTCACAGCCGGATCGCCTGCGCCGGGTCGAGCCGCGCGGCCCGGCGCGCCGGCGCCACCGCCGCGAGCACCCCGCAGACCGTCGCGCCGAGCGCGACCCACGCGAAGGTGGTGAAGTCGAGCACGATCGGGAACAGCGGCCGCCCGTCGGCCCCGCGCACCAGCGCGCTGAAGCCGGCCACCATCGCCCACGCAAGCACCGCGCCCGCCACCGAGCCGGCCGCGCTCACCAGCGCGCCCTGCATCAGGAACACCCGCGTCATCTGCGCGCGCGAGGCGCCCATCGCCCGCAGGATGCCGATCTCCTTGCGCTTCTGCACCACCGACACCACCAGCACGCTGGCGATGCCCAGCACGACCACGATCATCACCACCACGCGGATCAGCAGCGTCGACATCGTCTGCGCGTTCAGCGCCGACAGCAGCTGGCTGTTGGTCTGCATCCAGCTCTCGATCTCGAAGGGCAGCCGCGCCCGCAGCCGGCGCGCCACGTCCTCGGCCTCGAACACCTCGGCCACGGTCAGGTCCAGGCTGGTGACCCCGCCCGAGATGCCCAGCAGGCTCTGGCCGGTGCGGAGCGGGACGTACACGTTGCGACGGTTGATCTCGCGCACCCCCACGTCGTAGATCGCGACCGCGCGCATCGAGTCGGTGGTGGCGGGCCCGAGCGACACGGTGAAGCGGTCGCCGAGCTGCACGCCGAGGTCCTCGGCGAGCTCCTTGCCGATGATCGCCTCGCCGGGTGCGAGCCGCGCGACGCCCGCGACGATCTTCTCGCGCAGCCCGGCGATGCGATCGTAGCGGTCGAGGTCGATGCCGATCAGCGCGATCGCTCGGCTGCCCTCACCGCGCTGCGCGAGCGCCGCGCCGGACGCCGACGGCGACACCGCCACCACGCCGGGGGTGGATTCGAGCATCGCCATCAGGGGCTGCCAGTTGTCGATCGAGCGCGTGCGCTGCGCGCGGGGCTGCTCCAGGCCCACCACGGTGGGAGGAGCCGCCGCGGGCGCCGCGTCCTGCGGCGCGGCCGGAGCGCCGAGCCGGGCCGCGAGCGGCACGTCCTTCACCGGCCGGATCGTCAGGTGAGGCTGGACGCCCAGCGTGCGTCGGATGGTGTTGGCCTGCAGCCCCTCCACCAGCGCCGTGATGTAGGTGACCACCGCGACGCCGGCCGCCACGCCGAGGATCAGCAGCATCGTCTGGAACCGTCCCTCGCCGAGGAAGCGGACCGCCACGTGCCAGGCGAACCTCATCTCGGCGCGCCCCGCTCAGCGGGCGCCGGCGAGGGCGCCGAGCGCACCCGCCGCGCCCGCACCCGCGTCCGCACCCGGCGCGGGCGTCGGCGCCCGCGTGGTCGCGGCCTCACCGGCGCGGGCGGGCCGCGCCCGCGCGCCCGGCTCCGCCGACAGCGGGTCGGCCAGCACCGCGTCGCCAGCCTGCAGGCCCTGCAGGATCTCCACCCGCTCGAGCGTGCGCAGCCCGGTGCGTACGGCCTGCTGCACCACGCGGCCGTCCACGAGACGGCGCACCGCCGCATCCAGACCCGCGCCGATCACCGACTGCGCGGGCAGGGTCAGCGCGCGCTCGCGCCGGCCCACGGTCACCTGCAGCGACAGGGTCATGTCCTCGCGCAGGAAGGGCGGCGGCGTCGCGACCTCGAACTTCACCTCGACCGTGCCGCGCTGCGCGTCGATGCCGGGCGCGATGCGGACGATGCGCGCATCGAAGGGCTCGCGCGGGAACGCGTCGGCCACCACGCGGGCGGGCTGCCCGACGGCGATCTGGGCGAGGAACTTCTCGTCGGCCTGGCCCACCACCTGGGTCGCGCCGGTGACCGCGAAGGTGAACAGCGCCCGTCCGGGCTGGACGATCTGACCCGGCTCTACCAGGCGCGTGACGATCCGCCCGTCGGCCTGCGCCGTGATACGCGTCTGCGCGAGCCGCGCCTGGGCGAGTCCGACCGCGGCGCGGGCCTCGTCGATGCGCAGCCGGGCCTGCGCGGCCTCCGAGCCGCCGCCCGCGTTGGCGCGCACGCCCGCCCGCGCGGCGTCGAGTTGCGCGCGGGCGATGCGCACCGCGCGGTCGGTGTCGTCGATCCGGGCTTGCGACACGAAGCCGCGGTCGAACAGGTCGCGGTTGCGCTGGGCGTCGCGCTGTGCCGCCTCGAGCGAGGCGCGGGCCGTCTCGAGCGCCGCGTCGGAGGTCGGCACGCCCAGCTCGCGCTGGCCGGCGAGCCGCGCCTGCGCGACCCGCAGCGAAGCCTCGGCCTGCGACAGCTGGGCCTGCACCTCGGCCGACTCAAGCCGGGCGAGCAGGTCGCCCGCGGCCACGCTGTCGCCCTCGCGGACGCGCACCTCGAGCACGCGGCCGGTGATCGTTGCGCCGAGGTCCACCCTGATGGGGGCGGCGACCCGTCCCGAGAACACCAGCGTCTGAACGAGCGGCGCCTCGCCGACGGTCGCGAGCGAAACCGTCGGCGGCCTGGCGACCAGCACGGCACCCGCGGCCGCGACCACGAGCGCGGCCACCGCGCCGATCCATCGCCAAGCTCTCATGCGGTTGATTGTACCGGCCGCGATCCGGTCGTCGCTCGCGCGGGCGCGAGGGCGCGAGGGCGCCGGCGGTGTCAGCCGCCGTGCGTGGTGGCGCTAGGCTGGCGCGCGATCACCGCGGCGAGCTCGACCGTGCGCACGGGCTTGGCGAGGAAGTCGTTCATTCCCGCCTCGATGCAGCGCTCGCGATCGTTGTCCATCGCGTTGGCGGTCATCGCGACGATCGGCAGGACGTGCCCGGCCGCGCGGATCCGGCGGGTCGCCTCGAGCCCGTCCATCTCGGGCATCTGCATGTCCATCAGCACCAGGTCGAAGCCCGCCTGCCCGACCAGCGCCAACGCCTGCGCGCCGTTGCCCGCAACCGTCACCGTGTGCCCGAGCTTGTTCAGCATCGCCTGCGCGAGCTTCTGATTGACCGGGTTGTCCTCGGCGAGCAGCACGCGCAGCCTGCGCGCGTCGGTCGCGTGGCCGGCGGCGCCGGCGCGCGCCGCACCGGCGCGGGTCGACGCGACACGCACCGGCGCATCCAGCAGGATCCTGAAGCGAAAGCAGCTGCCCTGGCCCGGCGCGCTGTCGACGCCGATGTCCCCGCCCATCGCGTGCACCAGCTGGCGCGTGATCGCCAGCCCCAGCCCGGTGCCGCCGAAGCGCCGGCTGGTCGAGGTGTCGGCCTGCGAGAAGGCGTCGAAGATCAGCTGCTGCTTGTCCAGCGGGATGCCGATGCCGGTATCGCGCACCTCGAAGATCAGGGTGACGGTGCGCGTCGCGCCCTGCGTGCCGGCCGCGCCGCACTCGCCCGCGACCACGTGCACGGCGAGCGTCACCGACCCCCGCGCGGTGAACTTGACCGCGTTGCCCAACAGGTTCACGAGGATCTGGCGCAGCCGGCCGGGGTCGCCTTGAACCAGCGAGGGCAGCGCGGGGTCGATCGCCATCAACAGCGCCAGGCCCTTGCGCTGCGCCGACAGCGCGATCGGGCGTGCCGTGTGCTCGAGCAGCTCGTGCAGGTCGAACTCGATCGTCTCGAGGCTCATGCGGCCAGCCTCGATCTTGGACAGGTCGAGCAGGTCGTTGATGATCTCCATCAGCGCGTCGGCCGACTGGCGCAGCGTCTCGAGGTAGTCGCGCTGGTTCGCGGTCAGGCCGGTGTCGAGCACCAGATCGGTCATGCCGATGATGCCGTTCATCGGCGTGCGGATCTCGTGGCTCATGTTGGCCAGGAACTCGCTCTTGGAGCGGTTCGCGGCCTCGGCCGACTCCTTGGCTTCCTGCAGCCGGACCTCGAGCGACTTGCGCTCGGTGGTGTCGAGGATCACGCCGATGACGCCGGTGATGGCGCCGTCCGCATCGGTCATCGACGCCTTGCTGTAGAACAGCGTGCGCGCCGTGCCGTCGGGCAGCGGCATGTCCATCTCGTACGACTGGCGGCTCGGCTTGGCGAGCAGCTCGCGGTCGCGCTCGACGTGAACATCCGCGTAGCCGTTGGCGAACACCTCGTCGGAGGTCTGGCCGATCGCTACGTTGCGATCGAGCTCGAACAGCCACTCCAGCGCGCGGTTCATGCCGAGGAAGCGGCCTTGCCGATCCTTGAAGTAGACCGCCACCGGCAGCGCGTCGAGCAGCTCGCGCCCGAAGTGGACCTGCTCGCGCAGCGCCGCCTCGGCCCGCTTGCGCTCGGTGATGTCGGTGCGGATCGCGATGTAGCGCTCGGGTCGGCCGTCGGCGCCGAGCAGGGGCACGATGGACGCGTCGACCCAATGCAGCTCGCCCGACTTCGCGCGATTGCAGATCTCGCCGTGCCAGACCTCGCCTGCGCGGATCGTGCCCCACATCGCCGCGTAGAACTCCGGCGGATGGGCGCCGCTCGAGACGATGCGGTGGTTGGTGCCGATCAGCTCGCCCATCGTGTAGCCGGTCAGCGCGCAGAACTTCTCGTTGGCGTAGAGGATCACGCCGGCGGTGTCGGTGACGCTGACGATCGCGTGCTGGTCGAGCGCGAACTTCTGCGACTCGAGGTCGCGCTGCAGTTCGACGTGCTTGCGCTCGGCGAGCGCCTTCGGGACGGCGCCCGCCGGCATGTCGCGCCCGTCGTCCCGGCCGAACTCGGCGAGCAGGCCGCGCAGGCCTCGCAGCAGCGCCGCGACTGGAGGCGCCAGGCCGTCGGCGGCGGCTTCGCCGGCGGCGAGCGCCGCCTGCAGCGACGCCTCGTCCGTCAGGCCCAGGTGGCGTGCGACGAGCGTGGGCAGCGGCGGGCTCATCGGGGACGGGCGCCGACGCCCGCCGGACGCCGCGCGGCCCGGACGCGGGGCGCGCCGCGGGCAGCGCGGTCTGGGCGCGGGAATGGGGCGGTGGGCCGGGCGATGTCCATGGGCGCGTCGTGCAGAGGTCCGGGCGTGCCGGCCGGGGGGTGCCCGGGCCGGCTACGCGAGGATTATCGGCTGCGAGTCCGCGCCTCTGCAGTCACCCCCGATCGGGCCGACGCATGGAAGGTTGCCAGACGTATCCGGATCGATTCCGGCTCGTTGCGGTCCAGGACCCGGGTCCGGGCGGGAGGCCGGGTCCAAAAAAAGGCCGGTCTCGCGACCGGCCAAGGCTCCAGGGGGGAGAGTTCGATTCGGAGCCACGCAGTGACGCTGCACAGAGTGAGGCACGCTCGTCACGCACAGATGGAAGGACGATCGCGCGCCGGCATCGATGTGATCTCGAATCGGTCTCGGCCCGGGCGCAGGGGCCGGGAGTCAGGGGCGGTCGACCGACTCCAGGCGCCGGCCGAGGCGTCCGAGCTGCGGGCAGTGCACGCCGCGCTCGGCAAGGCTGTGCCACGTCCGGATCGCGTACTCGCGGTTGCGGCCGCGCTGGCCGCAGCAGGCAGTCAGCCGCTGAACGATCTCGTCATCGGTGAGGCGCTCGTACGAGCCACTGCTGTGGTTGGCGATGAATGTGAGCGCCCGCACACGACGAGCGGAGCCCTGTGCAACCGGATCGATGACGACCGACAGAAGGCGTGGCAGGTAGACGCCGCCGGTCATCTCACGCTCGTACAGCGCCTCGAGGGCCCGTGCGCGCGAGTCGGGCCGCAGACGGTAGACCACGCCGATGCACGATCCGCCGCGGTCCAGCCCGAGGACCACCCCGGGCGCCTCGGGCGTGCCGCGGTAGCGGGTCGACCGGATGCAGAAGGACCGGTGGTAGCCGTGCACCTGCCCGAGATGCGCTTCGGCGGGATCGAAGCCGGGATCCCAGATGAGCGAGCCGTAGCCGAAGACCCAGTCGGCATCGACCCGCGATGCGCTCGGCTCGTACGCTTCGACGACGTCGGTGGCAGGGGCGGGCGGCTCGAACGCGGTCATGATGCCGGTACAACGGTTTCGAGCGCCGGGAGGAACACAGACGCGCGGAACAGGGTCACGCCGGGGTCGCGCTGCGGTGTGCTAGCGTTGGCCGACCATGTCGAACCCGATTCTTCCCACGCGCGGGCGCCCCAGGCGCGCCCTGGCCCGATGAGCGCCTGGCTGTCCATCGGCGATCTCGAGACCGCGATCAATCGGGCGCGCGCCGCGCAGCCGGCCAGCGGGCCCGAGTCCTCGCTGACCCTGGAGGTCGCAACGCTGGGCGCGCTCTACGGACGGCTCATCTGGGAGCACCGCGACGGGGTCGAGCTCGCGTCGCTCAGCGACGCGGAGCGGATCGCGCTGCAGCTCTGGCTGCCGAGCCCGGGGACGGCCCGGTAGGACTGCCGGCCATGTCGCGGCCGCGACGTACGCCCTCCGACTGCCTGGCAGCGAGGGCTGGCCGGTCTTCCGTGGGCCGCACCACCTTCGCCCGAGGACGGATCCCGGGGGCGAGCCCTGGGGCCACCCCCGCCGGGCCATCGTCGTCGGGCGGCAGCGTCAGCCGCCCTTCGTCGTTCGGGTCCGGCTCCCGAGGGCCTTCGTCGCGGCGGCGCCGCGGCTTGCGGGCGCCTTGCGGGCCGCGCCGGTTGCAGTGGCCTTGGACGCCGCACCCGTCTTGGCAGCGGGCTTCCTGGCGGCGGGTTTCTTCGCGGCGGGCTTCTTGGCGGCCGGTGTCGTCGTGGCGGGTTTCGTCGCGGCGGGTTTCGTCGCGGCGGATTTCTTTGCGGCCGGTTTCGTCGCGGCAGCGGGCTTCTTCGCCGGCGCGTTGTTCATGGGCGCCTGGGCGGACACGGCCTTGCTGGCCGGCGCGACCGCGGGCCTCGTGCCCGCGGCGGCGCCACGGAACGCGCCGGCGCGCGCGGCCGAAGGCCCGCCGGCCGTGGCCGCAGTGTCCGTCGCACCCTTGGCGCCCGGGCGAGGCGCGGCCGCCTGGAACTCGAAGCCGACCTTGCCGTCGGGCTGGCGCACCAGGAAGGCCTTGAAGCGCCGACGGGTCCGCGACGACACGAAGCCGTCGAGGAGGTCCGTGCGCCCCTCGGCGAGGAGCTTGGCCATCTGCGCGCGCTCGACCGGCTGCTGCAGGATGACCTTGCCGGAGCGGAACTCACAGCTGCGGCCCGGCCCGACCGACTTCTCGCAGACGTAGCTCATGCCGTGCTCGAACACGCGCGATGCGCAGCGCGGGCAGTCGCCCACCGGGACCTGGTCGGAGAAGTCGATCGGCTCGTCGCCGTCGCCGTCGCCGTCGCTCTGGCCGAAGTCGAACTCGAGCTTCCAGTCGGGCTCGGCGAGCTTCAGGATCGCCGAGAATGGCCGCCCCATCTTGCTGCGGAAGCCGTGCAGCGGCCCGATGACCTTGTCGTGAATCAGCTGCTCTGCCTCGGCAGGCTCGAGCAGTCGCGACGAAGGCGACTTGGTGATGGACCAGTCGCACGCGGTGCAGGCGAAGCGGCGGTAGTTCTCGCGGGCCGTGCCGCCGCAGCGCGGGCAGGGTTCGGTGAGCGTCGCATAGTCGCCCGGCACGTCGCTCGTGCCGTAGCCCTTGGCGCGCTCGACGATGTGCCGGGTCATCTCGGCGATCTCGTGCATGAACGCGTCCCGATCGAGCTTGCCGCGTTCCATCTGCGACAGCTTGAACTCCCACTCGCCGGTCAGCTCGGGCATCGTGAGCTCGGCCACGCCGAGCCCTCGCAGCAGTGTCAGCAGCTGGAAGGCCTTCGCGGTCGGGATCAGGTCCCGGCCCTCGCGGATCAGGTAGCTCTCGTTGATCAGGCCCTCGATGACCTGCGCGCGCGTCGCCGGCGTCCCCAGCCCCTTGGCGGCCATCGCCTCGCGCAGCTCCTCGTCGTCGACGAGCTTGCCCGCGCCTTCCATCGCCGACAGCAGCGTCGCCTCGTTCAGGCGCGCCGGCGGCCGGGTCGAGAGCGACAGCGCCTCCACGGCCAGCGTGGCGACCTTCTCGTCGGACTCGACCGCGACCAGCGTGCCGGCGCCCTCCTCGGCCTCCTTGCCGGGGCCGGGCCTGGGTTCGATCGCCTCCCGCCCGTAGATCGCGAGCCAGCCGGCGCTGACCAGCACCTTGCCCTCGGTCTTGAACTGGTGCTGTTCGACGGTCGTGATCCGCGTGGTGATGCGGAACTCGGCCGACGGGAAGAAGACGGCCAGGAAGCGCTTGACGACGAGGTCGTAGATCTTCTGCTCGGCGTCCGACAGGTTGCCCGGCGACTGCAGCGTCGGGATGATCGCGAAGTGGTCCGAGATCTTGGTGTTGTCGAAGATGCGCTTGTTGTTGCCGCGAACCCAGTCGTTCTTGAGGATCTGCGACGAGAACCGGCCGTACTGCGACACGCCGTTGAGCATCGCGAGCGTGTCCTTGACGGTGGGCACGTAGTCCTCGGGAAGCGCCTTGGAGTCGGTCCGCGGGTAGGTCAGCACCTTGTGCTTCTCGTACAGGGCCTGCGCGATCGACAGCGTGGTCTTGGCCGAGAAGCCGAAGCGGCCGTTGGCGTCGCGCTGCAGGCTCGTCAGGTCGAAGAGCGCGGCGGCGGCCTGCGTGGAGGGCCGGGCTTCCTCGGTGACGCTGCCCGGCCTGCCTTCGCAGTCGGCGACGATAGCGCGCGCGCGGGCCTCGTCCCAGAGCCGCTCGGGGCGGACGTCGGCATCGGCGGGGTTGCGCTGGAAGGCCGGATCGAACCACTTGCCCTCGTAGCTGCCGGCGCGGGCGCCGAAGGTCGCCTTGACCTCGAAGTAGGCCCGCGGGCGGAACTTTCGGATTCGCTCCTCGCGCTCGACCACGATGGCCAGGGTCGGCGTCTGCACCCGGCCCACGGTGGTCAGGAAGAAGCCGCCGTCGCGCGAGTTGAACGCGGTCATCGCGCGGGTGCCGTTGATGCCCACCAGCCAGTCGGCCTCGGAGCGGCACCGCGCCGCATCGGCGAGCGGCTGCATCTGGTTCTCGTCGCGCAGCTGGGCGAATCCGTCGCGGATCGCGTTCTGGGTCATCGACTGCAGCCACAGCCGGCGCACCGGCTGCCTGGCCTTGGCGTGCTGGGCGATCAGCTGGAAGATCAGCTCGCCCTCGCGCCCGGCGTCGCAGGCGTTGATCAGGCCGTCGACGTCCTTGCGCTTGATCAGCCGGGTCAGCAGCTTGAGCCGCTCGGTGCTCTTGTCGATCGGCTTGAGGTCGAAGTGCGGCGGGATGACCGGCAGGTGCGCGAATGACCACTTGCCGCGCTTGACCTCGAACTCCTCGGGTGCGGCGATCTCGACAAGGTGGCCGACCGCCGAGGACAGCACATAGGTGTCGCTCTCGAAGAAGTCGCCCTGCTTGGCGAAGCCGCCCAGGGCTCGCGCGATGTCCGCGGCGACCGAAGGCTTTTCGGCGATGATCAGGGACTTACCCATCAGTTTGCTGCCAGGTGAGGGCGACGCGGTCGCGGTGAGGCTGCGACAAGGGGTCGACGGGTCGACGGGGGGCGCCAATCATAAGAGCCTGATCGGCGCACTGGCAAGTCAGCCGATGGGTGGGGGTCGGATCACCCGCCCGTCCGGCAGGCGCTGGAGGTGCCCGGCCAGCTCGAGCATGACCAGCCGCGCGCCAAGCGCACCGGAGGGCAGGTCGAGGTGCATGGCGAGCGTATCGGGCAGGACCGGCTCGTGACCCAGGACCGCCAGGATCGGGTCGTGGTCGGGTGCGTCGATCGGCGTCTGGAGAGGCACGGCAGCGCTGTGGGCGCTCGCTGACATCGGACGCGTCCGCGGATCGAGTGGGTGGTTCGCGGGCGGCAGTTCGGTCAGCAGGTCTTCGACGGACTCGACCAGCTTGGCGCCCTGTCGGATCAGCGCGTGACAGCCCCGGGCGAGCGGCGAATGGATGGATCCTGGAATCGCGAAGACGTCGCGGCCGAAGTCGCCGGCCTGGGCCGCGGTGATCAGGGAGCCGCTTTTCATCGCCGCCTCGACCACCAGCACCCCGTGCGACAGCCCGGCGATCAGCCGATTGCGGCGCGGGAAGAGCCCGGGCGCGGGTTCGGTGCCCAGCGGCAGCTCGGAGAGGATCGCGCCATCCAGGGCGATGCGGGCCGCCAGGCCCTTGTGCCGCGCGGGATAGAGCACGTCGGCACCGGTGCCCAGCACCGCCAGCGTGCCCGAGCCGCCCTCCAGCGACCCCTCGTGCGCAGCCCCGTCGATGCCCAGCGCCATGCCGCTGGCGATGGTCCAGCCGGCCTCCGACAGCGCCCGGCCGAAGGCTCGCGCGTTGGCGACGCCGCCAGCGGTGGCGTTGCGCGAGCCGACCATCGACAGCATCGGGCGCGCGAGCGTCCCGCGGCGGCCGGTCAGGTACATCAGCGGCGGCGGGTCGGGAATCTGGAGCAGCAGCGCGGGGTAGTCCGGGTCGGCCAGCGTGACCAGGTGGTGGTCGTCGGCGCCGGCCCAGTCGAGCGCGCGCGCGATGCACCGCTCACGCTCGGGGTCGTGCGCGCGCAGCGCGCGGGCCAGGTGCTCGCCCACGGCCTCGGCCAGCATGCCGCCCGCCGACTCGAAGATCGCGTGGGGCAGACCGAAGTGCTCGAGCAGCCGCCGGGCACGGACCGGGCCGAGGCCCGGGGTGAGCACCAGCCTCAGCCAGTAGCCGAGGTCCTCGCGGTCGCCGTCGACGAAGGACACGGCGACGCGGCTTGGTTCAGGGGTTCGTGACGGTCGCGCCGACCGAGATCGCCTGCGACGCGGCGACGACGAGTCCGTAGGACACCCGGTCGAACGAGCGGAACACGAGCAGCTGGCCGATCGGCTCGTTGGGCAGGCGGATCCTCTCCTTTGTCTCGCGGTCGAGGATCTCGCGTCCGGTCAGCTGCACCGCGAGCACGGTCCCCACGTCGATGCCCTGCTGCTTGCCCACGGACAGCGCGACCACGCTGAGCTTGCCGACCTGGTCGACCCCGCGGTGGACCGCCACGATCCGTCCCTCGACCGGCGCGCCCGGCGGGTGCGGCGCCACCAGCGGAACCTGGGCGCGCTCGGCCGGCATCAGCCGATCGCCTTCGCCGATCTCCTCGGCGGCGCCCTGGATGCGGAAGGTCGCCGGATCGCCCTTGCGGACCAGCTGCGCGGCGCCCACGTACAGGGTCTCCCAGGCGATCGGCAGGCGGGTGACGGGGTCGAGCAGCGGCTTGGCAGGGCGATAGACGTGCCAGTCGGCGGCGCTGTCGTTGCTCAGCCCGCGCACGTAGGCGAGGTCGCCGCGGCTCAGGTAGACCCGGCCGTCCTGCGTGGCGACGATGCGGGGGTTGGTCTTGAGGCCCTGCTCCTCGACGATCAGCGGTCGGGTCAGGAAGACCTGGATCGCGGCCAGGTTCATCGTGGGGATCGCGCTGCGCTCGAGCGACGAGGAGCGGACCATCGGCTCGGCGCGCGTGGAGGGCTCGACGGCCGCGGATGCCATGCCGTCCACCGACCGGCCCAGCCGCAGGCGGGGCTCGGCGCCGGAGCGGTCGAGGTAGACGATGTCACCCGGGTAGATCAGGTGCGGATTGGCGATCTGCTCGCGGTTGAGTTGCCACACCTCGGACCAGCGCCAGGGGGTCTTGAGGAAGCGTCCCGAGATGTCCCAGAGCGTGTCTCCGCGGACGACGACGTACTTGTCCGGGGCATCCGGCGCCAGCTCGAGCGGGCCGGCGGCGGGCTGCGCCGTGGCGGTGCCGGCTGCCAGCCAGACCGCGCATCCCAGGACCCACATGCTAAGATTTTTAATCATGATCGCGCTGCCTGATCGAGTGCTTGAGCCAGTGCCGGGGCGGTTGCCGGAGTCCGGTGCGGTGTGTTCCGACGTGCCGCCGCCGGGGCAAGGTCGCCCCGCAGGCCAGCACGAAGTGTTGAAAAGCGAGGCATCGCCTCAAATTGTCTCGATAGTACGTTGATTTCGCAATCGAAAAGCCCACCCGAGGTTCAACGGTAGATCTAGCCCGATGGCCGTACTTGACATCCTCCGCTACCCCGACGCGCGCCTGCACAAGGTGGCGCGCCCGATCGACGTCGTCGACGACCGCGTGCGCTCGATCGTGCGCGACATGGCCGATACGATGTATGCCGCGCCGGGCGTCGGTCTGGCCGCCACGCAGGTCGACGTCCACGAACGGATCATCGTCATCGACGTGTCCGATGCGAAGGACGCGCTGCTCGTGCTGATCAATCCCGAAATCCTCCAGGCCTCGGGCGAGCGCGCGGTCCACGAGGAGGGCTGCCTGTCGGTGCCCAACATCTACGACGAGATCGAGCGCCCCGAGCGCGTGACCGTGCGCGCGCTCGACGAGCGCGGTGAGTCGTACACCCTCGAGGCCGAGGGCCTGCTCGCCGTGTGCATCCAGCACGAGATGGACCACCTGCAGGGGAAGGTGTTCGTCCAGTACCTCTCCCGCCTGAAGCAGAGCCGCATCAAGGGCAAGATGCTCAAGCTCGACCGGCAGGTCGCCTGACGCCGGCAATGCACCGCCCGGCTCGCCTGCCGGGGCCGGAGATCGCGGTCGCCGGCATGCCGGCCGGCCATCGCCGCCCCGGTGCCCGATGCGCCTGATCTTCGCCGGCACGCCCGTCTTCGCCGAGCAGGCGCTGCGCGCGCTGTCGGAATCCGGCCACGACGTGGCGCTGGTGCTCACCCGGCCCGACCGGCCGGCGCAGCGTGGCCAGAGGCTCGCGGCGAGCCCGGTCAAGCAGTGGGCGCAGGCACGCGGGATCGCGGTCTGGCAGCCCCGCACGCTGCGCGAGCCCGATGCCTGGGAGCGGCTGCGCGCGGTCGGCGCCGATGCGATGGTGGTGGCGGCCTACGGCATGCTCCTGCCGCCCGAGGCGCTCGCGATCCCCCGGTTCGGCTGCCTGAACATCCATGCATCGCTGCTGCCGCGCTGGCGTGGCGCGGCGCCCATCCAGCGCGCCGTGCAGGCTGGCGACACCGAGACCGGCATCACCATCATGCAGATGGACGCGGGTCTGGACACCGGGCCGATGCGGCTCGTGAGGGCGATCCCGATCGGCGCCGACGAACCGGCCGGCAGCGTGCACGACCGCCTCGCCGCGGTCGGCGCCGAGGCGATCGTCGAGGCGCTCGCGCGGCTCGAGGCGGGCGACCTGCCCCTGCACGCGCAGCCCGCCGAAGGCGTCACGCACGCCGCCAAGATCACCCGGGCCGACTCGGCGATCGACTGGTCGGCGCCGGCCCGGGTCATCGTCGACCGGCTGCGCGCGCTCGATCCCGCGCCCGGCGGCGCCGCCGCGCTGGCGCGGTTGCCGGGCACCGTGCTCAAGCTGTGGCGGGCGCGGGCCGCTGACGCCGCCGTGCCCGGGCTGCAGGCCGCGCCCGCGCCGGTCTCGCCTTCGCCGGTGCCGCCCGGCACGGTCCTGTCGGTCGGCGCCGGCGGCATCCTGGTGGCCTGCGGCGCCGACGCCCCGGGCGCGGCGTCGGGCGCCGTGTCACTGCTCGAGCTGCAGCGCCCCGGCGGGCGGCGGATGCCGGCGCGCGAGTTCCTGGCGGGATTCCCGCTGCATCCCGGGGACCTGCTGCAGGCGCCGGTGGCCCCGCCGGAGGGTGCCGCGCGGGCTTGAATTCGGGCGGTCCGGGCCCATGTCCGGGCCGTGCACGGGGCTGGATCGGGCTCGAGCCCGGCGGCCTGGGCGACAATGCGGCACGGGTGCCGCGACCGACTGGAGGCGATGAATGTTCAACTGGATGAAGACCGCGATGCTGATGGCCGGCATCACCGCGCTGTTCGTCGCGGCGGGCGGAGCGCTCGGTGGGGAGCAGGGCATGGTGCTTGCGCTGGGCTTTGCGCTGGTCTCCAACTTCTTCGCGTACTGGTTCTCGGACCGGATGGTGCTGCGGATGTACAACGCGCAGGAGGTCGACGAGGCGAGCGCGCCGCAGTTCTACCGCATGGTCCGCGAGCTGGCCGGGCGCGCCGGCCTGCCGATGCCCAAGGTGTACCTGATCGACGAGCCCGCGCCCAACGCCTTCGCCACCGGGCGCAACCCGGAGCATGCGGCGGTGGCCGCCACCACCGGCATCCTGCGCGTGCTGAGCGAGCGCGAGTTGCGCGGCGTGATGGCGCACGAGCTCGCCCACGTGAAGCACCGCGACATCCTCATCTCGACCATCTCCGCGACGATGGCCGGCGCGATCTCGGCGCTCGCCAACTTCGCGATGCTGTTCGGCGGCCGCGATGCCGAAGGGCGTCCGAGCAATCCGATTGCCGGGATCGCGGTCGCGATCCTCGCCCCGTTCGCCGCGATGCTGATCCAGATGGCGATCTCGCGGGCCCGCGAGTTCGAGGCAGACCGCCTCGGCGCCGAGATCGCGGACGACCCGCAGGGGCTCGCGTCGGCGCTCGACAAGATCCACCGCTATGCGCAGGGCATGTCCCTGCCCGCCGCGGAGCGTCACCCGGAAACCGCGCAGATGATGATCATGAACCCGCTGTCGGGTGGCGGGCTGCGCGGCATGTTCTCGACGCACCCCTCGACCGAGGAACGCATCGATCGGCTGTTGCAGATGCTCCCCGGCGCGACGGCCGGCGCCCGGCGCTGAGTGCCCCGAAAGTGACCGCCGCCGCCCCGCCCGGCCGGCTGGCGGGCCCGCCCCGCGCAGCCGCCGGGACGGGCGCCGCGTCGCACGCGCGGCGTCCCGCGCGCGACGGCGTGCCGGCCCCGCCCGACGGGGGTGCGCACCCGGGTGCCACGGCCGCCGACGGCAAGGCCCGCGCGCCGGACGAAGCGGGCCCGCGCGCCGCCTTCGCCGACCGTGCCCCGCTGTCGCGCGAGATGCTCGCCGCGGCCGAGGCGCTGACCGACCTGTTCGCCGGTCACCGGCTGCCCGACGCGCTCGCGGCGCGCACCGCCTCGCTGCCGCCCGCCTCGCGGGCGCCGGCCCGCGACATGGCCTATCACGCGGTGCGCCGGCTGGGCCGGCTGCAGGCGCTGGCCGCCCTGCTCAACTCGCGCCGCCCGATGCCGCGGATGGCCGCGCTGCAGCTGGTGGCGCTCGCGCAGCTGCTCGATCCGATCCGGCCCGCCGCGATCGTCGTCGACCAGGCCGTCGCCGCTGCGCGCAGCCTGTCCCGCGGCCCCGGCAGCGGCGCGGCGGGCTTCCTGAACGCCACGCTGCGTCGCTTCGGGCGCGACCGCGACGCGCTGCTCGCCGCGATCGCCGACGACCCGGTGGCGCGCTACGACCATCCCGACTGGTGGCTGCGGACGCTGCAGCAGGCCTGGCCCGACCGCTGGCAGTCGATCGCCGAGGCGGGCAACCGCCAGGCCTCGCTGGTGCTGCGCGTGAACCGGCGCCGCACCGACCTGCAGGCCTGCGCGGCGCGGCTCGCCGCGGCCGGCATCGCCACCCGCCGCCTCGGCCCCGACGCGCTCGCCCTCGCGCAGGCGCTGCCGGTGGAGGCGATCCCGGGCTTCGCGCAGGGCGACGTGTCGGTGCAGGACGCAGGCGCCCAGCTGGCCGCCCGCCTGCTGGACCTCGCCCCGGGCCAGCGGGTGCTCGATGCGTGCGCGGCGCCCGGCGGCAAGAGCTGCCATATCCTGGAGCTCGCCGACGTCGCGCTGCTCGCGCTCGACGTGGATCCGGAGCGCTGCCGCCGGATCGAGGACAACCTCGCGCGCTGCGGCCTGCCGGTGCCCCCGGCCACCGTCCGGGTGCTGGCCGCCGACGCCGCGCGCCCCGACACCTGGTGGGACGGCCAGCCCTTCGACCGGATCCTGGTCGATGCGCCCTGCAGCGCCTCCGGCATCGTGCGTCGCCACCCCGACGTCCGCTGGCTGCGCCGCCGTGGCGATCTCGCCACACTCGTCTTGCAGCAGCAGCGAATGCTCGAGGCGCTTTGGCCGGTCCTGCGCCCGGGTGGTAAATTGCTCTACGTCACGTGCTCCGTGTTTCCCGACGAGGGCGAGGCGATCGTCGAGCGCTTCGCGAAAGCGCATCCGGACTGCACCCGCCTGCCCCTCGAATGGGTCTGGCCCGGGGGTCTGGCCGAGCCGGTCGCCCAGTTGTTCCCAGAGACCGGCGCGACGCGCGAGCATGATGGCTTCTTCTATGGCTGCCTGACGAAACACCAGTGAAGCGACGCACCGCCCTGGCCGCGCTGTCGACGGCAGCGCTGCTGGCCTGGTTGCCCGCCGCCCGCTCGTCCGACAGGATCGACGTGCTCAACCTCGCCATGGCGCCCTCCGCCGATGGCGAGGCCTGGCTGCTGTCGGCCGATTTCATGCTGGTGCTCGGCCCGCAGCTCGAGGAGGTGGTGAACCGTGGCGTGCCGCTGTACTTCCTGGTGGAGTTCGAGCTGCTGCGGCCGCGCTGGTACTGGTTCGACGAGCGCACGGCGCTCGCCACGCAGACCCACCGTCTGTCCTATCATGCGTTGACCCGGCAGTACCGGGTGCTCCTCAACGGCGTGCCGCAGAGCCATGCGACGCTGTCCGAGGCGCTCGACGCGATGTCCGCGCTGCGCGGCTGGCGGGTGATACCCCGCGATCGTACCCGCCCAGGTACGGTCTACGAGGGATGGCTGCGGTTGCGGCTGGACACTGCCCAGCTGCCCAAGCCCTTCCAGATCACCGCGATCACCAACCGGGACTGGAATCCCCAATCCGAATGGAAGCGGTTCGTCTTCACGGCGGAGACCCCTCGAAGCGGTCAGTGACCCGGGCGCTGCGCTATGCGCTGTTCGTCTCGGTCGCGCTCGCGGCAGTGCTGCTGGCGCTGCTGGCGGTCGCCAGCGGCAACGACCGCCTGCTCGAGAGCCACTACGGCCTGCTGCTCGGCCTGAACATCGGCATCGGGGTGGCGCTGCTGCTGCTGGCGGGCGAGCTCGCCCGGCGGCTGTGGCAGCGCTGGCGCGCGGGGATGTTCGGCACGCGGCTGATGGCGCGGCTCGCCTTCGCGTTCACGGTGATGACGCTGGTGCCCGTGCTGCTGATCTACACCGTGGCCGTGCAGTTCCTCGGGCGTTCGGTGGAGTCCTGGTACGACGTGCCGATGGAGCGGGCGCTGGAGTCGGGCCTGACGCTTGGTCGCGCCTCGCTCGACTCGATGCTGTCCGACCTGCAGGCCACCGCGCGCTCGATGGCCTCCGAGCTGTCGGACCTGCCCGCCAGCCAGTGGCCCTCGACGCTCAACCGCATGCGGGAGCGGGCGGGCGCCCAGGAGGCGCTGGTGGTGACCGCGAGCGGCAGGATCCTGGTCGCCAGCGGCGGCGGCTTCGCGCAGCTCGTGCCCGACCTGCCCTCGCAGCCGGCCCTGCGCCAGGCGCGCGGCACGCGGAGCTATGCGGCGGTCGAGCCGACCGACCCGAGCGCCGAGTCGCGCGGCCTGAAGCTGCGGGTGATCCAGTCGATCCTGGGGGGCGGCCAGCTCGGCGAGGACCTGCGCATGCTGCAGCTGATCCAGCCGGTGCCTCCGTCGCTGGCCGAGAACGCCGAGGCGATCCAGCAGGGCTGGCGCGATTACCAGCAGCTGTCGCTGTCGCGCACCGGCCTCAAGCGGATCTTCCGGATCACCATGACCGTCACGCTGATGCTGACGGTCTTCTCGGCGATCGCCGCCTCGTTCCTGCTGGCCGGCTGGATGACCGGCCCGCTGTCGATGCTGGCGGCCGGCACGCGGGCGGTCGCCGAGGGCGACTTCAGGCCGGTGAAGGACTACACCGGGCGCGACGAGCTCGGCGTGCTCACCCAGTCCTTCAATGCGATGACGCGCCAGCTCGAGGAGGCGCGCGCGCTGGTCGAGCGCAACCAGCAGGAGCTCGAGCGCGCCAACGCCCGCCTCGCCAGCGTGCTCGCCAACCTCACCGCGGGCGTGATCGTGCTCGACGAGGACTTCCGGGTGTCGCTCGCCAACGTGGGCGCCGAGCGGATCCTGGAGGCGAGCGCCGAGGCGATGGCCGGCCGGACGCTGGCCGAGCTGCCCCGGCTGGGGGAGGCGGGCCCGCAGATCATGGAGGCCTTCGCCGAGCTCGACGAGGATCCGGGCCGTGGCTGGCAGCGCCAGCTCGTGTTCGGCCGCGACGGGCCCCAGAGTGCGGATGCGGCCCCCGCGCTGACGCTGCTGGTGCGCGGCGCCAGGCTGCCCAGTCCGCAACGCGGCTGGCTGGTGGTCTTCGACGACGTGAGCGAAGTCGTGTCTGCGCAGCGCGCGGTGGCCTGGAGCGAGGTGGCGCGCCGGCTCGCGCACGAGATCAAGAACCCGCTGACGCCGATCCAGCTCGCCGCGGAGCGGATGCAGCACAAGCTCGCCGACAAGCTCCCGCCCGCCGACGCCGAGCTGCTCGCGCGCAGCTCGCGCACCATCGTCAACCAGGTCGGCGCGCTCAAGCTGATGGTCGACGAGTTCCGCGACTACGCCCGGCTGCCGGCGGCCCGGCTGCTGCCGATCGACCTCAACGAGCTGATCCACGAGGTGCTCGCGCTGTACGCGCCGCTCGAGGCTTCGGGCGCCCTGTGCACGGTGCTCGACCCCGATCTGCCCCCGATCCTGGGCGACGCCTCGCAGCTGCGCCAGGTGATCCTGAACCTGGTCAAGAACGCGATCGAGGCGACGGACAGGCAGCAGGCGCGGCTGATCGAGGTGGTGACCGAGACGGTGCGCCGGGGCGGGGCGGTCGCGGGCGCGCGGCTGCTGGTGCGCGACGACGGCCCGGGCTTTCCGCCGGGGTCGCTGGCGAGGGTGTTCGAGCCTTATGTCACCACCAAGCCCAAGGGCACCGGACTGGGCCTCGCCATCGTGCGCAAGATCGTCGAGGAGCACGGCGCCCGCATCGAGGCGAGCAATCGTGCCGGCGACGGCGGGGCGGCTCGCGGCGCGACGGTCAACCTGCTATTTACGAAATTAGCAAAAACCGACGACAATTGCGGCGCGCACACAACACTCGAGGCGAGCGGGCCACCGGACCTCCATCCGGCCAGGCCTGCCGACAGCTAGGAAGCCATGGCGGAAATACTGGTCGTTGACGACGAAATCGGCATCCGGGAGCTGTTGTCCGAGATCCTGGGCGACGAGGGCCATTCGGTCCTGCTGGCCGAGAGCGCGCAGCAGGCGCGGGATGCCCGCGAGCACAACCCTGTGGACCTGGTGCTGCTCGACATCTGGATGCCCGACACCGACGGCGTCACGCTGCTCAAGGAGTGGGCGGCCGGCGGCAAGCTCACGATGCCGGTGATCATGATGTCCGGCCATGCCACCATCGATACCGCGGTCGAGGCCACCCGGATCGGCGCGCTCGACTTCCTCGAGAAGCCGATCGCGCTGCAAAAGCTGCTCAAGGCAGTCGAGCAGGGGCTGGCCCGCGGGCGCGCCCAGAACGCGCCCAAGGTGGCCCCGCAGGTGTACCAGCCGCTCGCGGCCAACACCGGCGGCGCGCCCATGATCACCATGCTGCCGGTGGGCGGCGGCCCGAACGTGCCGCTGGCCTCGCCGGCGGCGCAGTTCCTCGCGGCCCCGGTGGCGAGCATCGGCGGCGGCCCCGCCGCGCTGCGCGAGCTGCCCCTCGACCTGCCGCTTCGCGAGGCGCGCGACGCCTTCGAGCGTGCGTACTTCGAGCACCACCTGTCGCGCGAGCACGGCTCGATGACGCGCGTGGCCGAGAAGACCGGCCTCGAGCGCACCCACCTCTACCGCAAGCTCAAGCAGCTGGGCATCGACCTCTCCAAGGGCGCGTACCGGAAGATCGGACAGACCCAGCAGTGACCGCGCCTTGAAGATCGTGATCCTCGGCGCCGGACGTGTGGGCGCTTCGGTGGCGGAGAGCCTGGTCTCCGAGCAGAACGACATCACCGTCATCGACACCGACCGCGCACGGCTGGCGGCGCTGCAGGACCGACTCGACCTGCGCACGGTCTTGGGCAACGCCGCCCAGCCCTCGACCCTGCGCGAGGCCGGCGCCGACGACGCCGACATGGTGATCGCGACCACCCAGAGCGACGAGACCAACCTGGTGGCCTGCCACCTTGCCGCGCAGGTGTTCAACGTCCCGACGCGGATCGCGCGGGTGCGCGGGGCCGACTTCCAGGACCATCCGGAGCTGGTCGGCGAGGGCGCGTTCTCGGTCGACCACCTGATCGTCCCCGAGAAGACCGTCACCGACTACATCGCCAAGCTCGTCGAGTTCCCCGAGGCGCTGCAGGTGCTCGAGTTCGCGGGCGGGCGGGTGAGCCTGATCGCGGTGCGCGCCTACGCCGGCGGCCAGCTGGTGTCCAAGCCGATCCGCGAGATCAAGTCGCACATCCCGCAGGTCGACTCGCGCATCGTCGCGATCTTCCGCGGCGAGAGCACGATCTACCCCGACGGCGGCACGATGATCGAGCCGGGCGACGAGGTGTTCTTCCTCGCGGCGAGCGAGCACATCCGCACGGTGATGACCGAGCTGCGCAAGATGGACTCGCCGGTCCGGCGCGTGATGCTGGCCGGCGGGGGGCGCATCGGCCTGCGGCTCGCGCAGCGGCTGGCCGGGACCATGGACGTGCGCATCATCGAGCCCGACCTCGCGCGCTGCGAGCACCTCGCCTCCCAGCTGCCGGCGGGCACGCTGGTGCTGCACGGCGACGCGACCGACGAGGACCTGCTCGAGGAGGAGAGCGTCGCAGACATGGATCTCTTCTGCGCGCTCACCTCCGACGACGAGGACAACATCATGTCCTCCCTGCTCGCCAAGCGGATGGGCGCGCGGCGGGTCATCGCGCTGATCAACCGGCGCGCCTATGCCGACCTAGTGGAGGGCGGGCGCATCGACATCGCGATCGTGCCGGCGCAAGCCACGATCGGGGAGCTGCTCGCGCATGTCCGCCGCGGCGACGTCGCGGCGGTGCACTCGCTGCGGCGCGGTGCGGCGGAGGCGCTCGAAGCGGTCGCGCACGGCGACGCCAGGTCGAGCAAGGTGGTGGGGCGGCGCATCGACCAGCTCGTCCTGCCCGAGGGCACGATCATCGGCGCGATCGTCCGGGCCGGCTCGGGCGGCCGCTCGCAGGTCCTGATCGCGCACCACGACACCGTGATCCAGTCCGAGGACCACGTGATCGTGTTCGTCGCGAACAAGCGCCAGATCCCGAAGGTCGAGAAGCTCTTCCAGGTGAGCGTCGGGTTCTTCTAGGCAAGAGCGGCCCGCCTCGCCACTCGGAAATCCGATGACAGCGGCGTGACGGACGCCTACCATTGCGTTCCCCACCACAGGAGACGATCAGATGGACTCATCCATCGGCACCCGCCGCAAGTTCATGGCGACCGCCGGCGCCGCCACCGGCGCCGCGGCGCTGGGCTTCCCGGCAATCGTGAAGGCGCAGACGACCTCGCTGCGCTTCCAGAGCACCTGGCCCGCCAAGGACATCTTCCACGAGTACGCCAACGACTTCGCCAAGAAGGTCAACGACATGACCGGCGGCGAGCTCAAGATCGAGGTGCTGCCCGCCGGCTCCGTCGTGCCGGCCTTCGGCCTGCTCGACGCGGTGTCCAAGGGCACGCTCGATGGCGGCCACGGCGTGGTCGTCTACCACTACGGCAAGAACAGCGCGCTCGCGCTGTGGGGCTCGGGCCCGGCCTTCGGCATGGACGCCAACATGCTGCTGTCGTGGCACAAGTACGGCGGCGGGCGCGCGCTGCTCGACAAGCTCTACACCACCGTCGGCGCCAACGTGCAGTCCTACGTCTACGGCCCGATGCCCACGCAGCCGCTCGGCTGGTTCAAGAAGCCGGTCGCCAAGGTCGAGGACATGAAGGGCCTGAAGTACCGGACCGTCGGCATCTCGATCGACGTGTTCACGGCGATGGGCGTGTCGGTCAACGCGCTGCCCGGCGGCGAGATCATCCCGGCGATGGACCGCGGCCTGCTCGACGCGGCCGAGTTCAACAACGCCAGCTCCGACCGGCTGCTCGGCTTCCCGGACGTCTCCAAGGTCTGCATGCTGCAGAGCTTCCACCAGAACGCCGAGCAGTTCGAGATCCTGTTCAACAAGTCCAAGCTCGAGGCGCTGCCTCCCAAGCTGCGCGCGGTGATCGACAATGCGGTCGAGGCCGCGTCGGCCGACATGTCCTGGAAGGCGGTCGACCGCTACTCCAAGGACTACGCCGAGATGCAGGCGAGCCAGGGCGTGAAGTTCTACAAGACGCCCGACGCGATCCTGCAGCGCCAGATGGTCGTGTACGACGAGGTCGTCAAGAAGAAGTCGGCGGAGAACCCGCTGTTCGCCGAGATCGTGGCGTCGCAGCGCGCATTCGCCGAGCGGGTGGTGCGCTGGGACATGGACACCAACGTCAACCGACGCATGGCGTTCAACCACTACTTCGGCAAGAAGGGCTGATCGTCGTGGGCATCGGCCGGCGCCTTCGCGGGCGCCGGCCGGCGGCGGCGGCCGTGCTTCGCGCACGCCGCGTCGTGCGCGTCACACCTGCCACGCACCACGACTCCACACACAGGACGCCGGCCCGAACGCGCCGAGACGTCCCGGGACTCTCGCAATGCAAAAGCTTCTCCTCACCGTCGACCGCATCTCGACGTTCGCGGGCCAGGCCTTCGCCTGGCTGATCGTGGCGCTCACCGGGCTGATCGGATTCGAGGTGTTCTCCCGCTACGTCATGAACAACCCCCACCCCTGGGCGTTCGACGTGCAGATCATGATGTACGGCACGCTGTTCATGATGGCGGGCGCCTACACGCTGTCCAAGAACGGGCACGTGCGCGGCGACATCCTGTACGGCTTCTTCAAGCCGCGCACGCAGGCGTTCTTCGACCTGCTGCTCTACCTCGTGTTCTTCCTCCCCGGGGTGGTCGCGCTCGCGTACGCCGGGTATTCGTTCGCAGCCGACTCGTGGGCGATCCGCGAGCACTCCTCGATCTCCGCCGACGGGCCGCCGCTCTACTGGTTCAAGACCGTCATCCCGATCGCGGGCGTGCTGCTGCTGATGCAGGGCCTGGTCGAGATCCTGCGCTGCATCGTCTGCCTGCGGGACGGCGCGTGGCCGTCGCGCGAGCAGGACGTCGAGGAGGTGGACGTCGACAAGCTCAAGGCGATGGTGACGCAGGAAGGCGGCGCGCCGCCCAACGTCGGCCCCGTCAGCGCGGCCGGGGAGCGCTGAGCGATGCGCCGCGAAATGTACTTCGGCCTGGCGATCATGGGACTGATCGTCGCGGGCATCGCGTTGCTGATGCCCTGGGGCAACCTCACCAGCGGCCACCTCGGCCTGCTGATGCTCGGGCTGGTCGTGGTCGCGATCATGCTGGGCTTTCCCACCGCCTTCACGCTGATGGGCATGGGGATGATCTTCGCGTTCTTCGCGTACCGGATGCGCTCGCCGGAGCTCGCCCTGAACCAGACGCTCGACCTGATGGTGCAGCGTGCCTACGCGGTGATGGGCAACGACGTGCTGATCTCGATCCCGCTGTTCGTGTTCATGGGCTACCTCGTCGAGCGCGCGAACCTGATCGAGAAGCTGTTCAAGAGCCTGCACCTGGCGCTCGCGCGGGTGCCCGGCTCGCTCGCGGTGGCGACGCTGTTCACCTGCGCGGTGTTCGCGACGGCCACCGGCATCGTGGGCGCCGTGGTCACGCTGATGGGGCTGCTGGCGCTGCCGGCGATGCTGCGGGCGGGCTACTCGGTCCAGGTGTCGGCGGGCGTGATCACCGCCGGCGGCTGCCTGGGGATCCTGATCCCGCCTTCGGTGATGCTGATCGTCTACGGTGCGACCGCCGGCGTGTCGGTGGTGCAGCTCTACGCGGGCGCGTTCTTCCCCGGCCTGATGCTGGCCGGCCTGTACGTGCTGTACGTGATCGTGCTGGCCAAGCTTCGGCCCGGGCTGATGCCGCCGCTGACCGCGGCCGAGCGCCACGTGCCGCTGACGCCGACCGCCCGGACCCTGCAGGAGCGGATGGGGCCCCGGGTCCTGCCCGGCCTGCTGGGCGCCCTCAAGGGCCGGCGCAACGCCGGCGTGCCGCTGCTCGAGGTGCTGCGCCAGGCGCTCATCGCCGCGCTGCCGGCGCTGTTCCTCGCTGCGCTGCTGACCGTCATGTGGCGCGGCGCGACGGCGCCCGACGTCGCGATCGATACCGGCGGGCTGGTCGAGATGGGGGCCGGCGGGTCGGGCGAGTCCGGCACGAGCGGTGGTTTGGCGGAGCCGCCGGGCGCGGCCGAGGCGGGCGGTGCGAGCGCCGGGGTCGCCGAGCCGCCGAGCGAGGAGCCGGCGAAGGCCGAGGGGGCGGGTGCGAAGGAGCCGGCGTCCGCGGCCGGCGCCGCGCTGCCGCAGGCTTCGGGCGCGGTGCCCGGTGCGCAGCAGCAGCCGGCCGCAAAGGCCGCCGAGGCCCCGGCGGATGCCGGCGTGTCGGCCGAGCGCAAGTCGGCGCCGGCGTGGTTCTGGATCACCGCGGCCCTGCTGTCGGCCGCCGTGGCCTTCTACTACGCGGTGCTGACGTTCACGCGGCTCGAAGTCTTCAAGATGCTGCTGTCTTCGTTCTTTCCGCTCGCGTTCATGATCCTCGCGGTGCTGGGCACGATCGTGTTCGGCCTCGCGACGCCGACGGAGGCGGCCGCGGTCGGCTCGCTCGGTGGCTTGCTGCTCGCCGGCGCTTACCGCCAGCTGAACATGAGGGTGGTCAAGGAGTCGGTGTTCCTGACGGCCAAGACCAGCGCGATGGTCTGCTGGCTGTTCGTCGGCTCGTCGATCTTCTCGGCGGCATTCGCACTGCTGGGCGGGCAGGAGCTGATCGAGAACTGGGTGATGTCGCTCGGGCTGTCCAAGCTCCAGTTCATGTTGCTGTCGCAGGCGATCATCTTCCTGCTCGGCTGGCCGCTGGAGTGGACCGAGATCATCGTGATCTTCATGCCCATCTTCATCCCGCTGCTCGACAACTTCGGGGTCGATCCGCTGTTCTTCGGGCTGCTGGTGGCGCTGAACCTGCAGACGGCGTTCCTGTCGCCGCCGGTCGCGATGGCGGCGTTCTACTTGAAGGGCGTGGCGCCCCCGCACGTGACGCTGAACCAGATCTTCGCGGGGATGATCCCGTTCATGATGATCCAGATCATCGCGCTGGCGATGCTGTACATCTTCCCCGCGATCGGCCTGTGGCTGCCGGCGGTGCTCTACAAATGAGCCCGCTGCGGGTCGTGCGGCCGTCCACCTGACGGGCGCCGATCCGCAGTCGCCAAGGGACGCCCGCCCGCGACGCGGATGTTCCGGCGCTCGAACGCCCCGCACTGACCGCTCGCCCGTCGGCCAGCGCCGCGCCCTGCGTGCCGCAGGCGCATTCGGGCCATGCGGCGCTCAGGTCCGCGCCGTCGCGCCCGGCCGGGGCGGCGCGTCGGCGCCGGTCGCATAGAGCGCCAGGCCGGCGGCGAGGCTCGCGCCGATGACCGCGAAGATCGCCCGGTAGGCCAGCTCCGGGTAGCCGGCGCCCGATGCGTCGCCGGCGAGCGCCGCGGCCACGGCGCCGGTGATCACCGGCATCAGCGAGGCGCCGATCACCTGGGCGAGGTTCAGCGTCGTCATGCCCCGGCCGAGCAGCCGGTCGGGGAACAGAGTGCGGCCGTGGGCGACGATGGTCACGCCGTAGCTGGCGACGCCGCACAGCAGCACCAGCAGCGCGATCGCGGCGGGGAGCGGCGGGTGGGGCCAGGCGGCGAGGGCGGCCAGCGTGGCGACCGCCATCGCGCCGCCGGCGAGCACGATGCGCCGGCGGGTGTTGAAGCGCGCATCGAGCGGGCCGCAGACGAGTACGCCGAGCACCTGCGCCACCGTCATCGCGGCGAGCACCTGCCCGCGTGCCGTGCCGTCCAGGCCGTGCACGTCGTGCAGATAGGGGCCCGCCCACAGTCCGAGCACCGTCGAGACGACCGCGTAGGCGACCGTCTGGATCGCCAGGATCGGCGCCAGCCCCGGCGTCCGGAGCACCTCGCCGACGCCGCGCAGCGCCTGCCCGAGCGTCTCCGGCCCGCCGCTGCCCACCGCCCGCGCGTCGTCTCCGACGGTCCTCCAGAAGGCGAGACCCGCCGCCGCGGTGGCGAGCGCCGCGAGCACGAAGGCGCTGCGCCAGCCGGCCGCGTCGGCGAGCGCCGCCAGCGGCCAGCCGGCCAGCAGGTTGCCGATCTGGCTGAGTGCGTACACCCGTGACAGCGCGGTGCCCAGTCGCTCGCCCGAGAACGCCCGCGAGCACATCACGACGGCCGCCATGAAGTAGGCGGCGCAGCCCAGCCCCACGACCGCCCGGGCGACCACCAGCGAGGCCGCGTCGGTCGCGGTGGCCGTCAGCAGGGATCCCGCCACCGCCACGCCGGTCAGGGCGCCGACCAGGCGGCGCGGTCCGATCCAGTCGAACAGCACGCCCACCGGCACCTGCACGGCGATCAGGATCATGAAGAACATGCCCCCGGCGATACCCAGGGCGTTCGGGGACAGCGAGAGCTCGCGGATGAGTTCGGGCGCGATCACGCCGATCGAGGACCGATGGAACTGGCTGACGATGGTGATCGCGGCGAGCGCCGCGATCAGACCTGCGGGGGAGGGCATGCCGGCTGCGCGGTCAGGGGCCGGCGGCCCGTGGGCGGGTCGGGTCAGCGGGCTCGGGCCTCGGCCGCGAGGGGGGCGTCGCCGATCAGCGCCGGCACGCTGATGCCGGTGTCGCCGGGCGCGATCGGGCCGAGGCGCCCGCGGCGCATCGGTGTCGTGGCGCCGGCGTCGCGGACCAGGATCGTGGTGGCTGGCCAGTCATCGGTCTGGGGCGCGGGCTCGGGGGCCGTTGCGGGCGCGGCGAGCGGGGCCGCGACGAGGGGTATGGCGGGCTCGGCCTGGGGCGGGGCGGGGCGCGCGGCAAACGTGCCCGACTCGGACTGCCCGATGCCGGCGGGGATCGCGCAGGCCAGCTCCATCGCCCAGTCGGTGGCCGCGGCGACGTCGCGCCGCGCGACCGCGAGGCCCAGGCGGGTCTGCAGCGCGAGGCAGCGCAGTATGGTCAGGCCGGGGTCGGCGCCGTGCAGGTCGGCGGCGTGCAGCCGCTCGCGCTGCAGCGCGCGCACCGGCGCCAGGGAGCGGTCGATGGAGCGCAGCAGCCGGTTGCCGCAGGCAGCGGCGATCGCGTCGTGGAAGGCCGCGTCGCCGGCGGCGAGCGCGTCCCGGTCGGCTGCGCCCATCGCGTCGGCCAGCACGCGCAGCGCGCGCAGCACGTCCGCGCGCTGGGTGGTGGTGGCGTCGCGGGCGGCCTGCGCGGCGAGTGCGGGCTCGACGATCCGTCGCAGCTCGAGCGCCTCTGCGAGCATCGAGGCCGAGCCGGTCTGCGCCGCGGCCACCGCGACCAGCACCGGGTCGAGCATGTTCCAACCGGTGTCAGGCGCCACCGTGGTGCCGACCCTGGGCCGGGCATGCACCAGGCCCTTGCCGCCGAGGTCGGCCAGCGCCTCGCGCACAACGGTGCGGCTGACGCCGTGCCGGCGGCCGAGCGCGTGCAGGTCGATCGGGTCACCCGGTCGCAGCTCGCGCCGAGCAATCATGCCGAGCAGTTCGCGAGCCAGGACCGCACTTCGGGACAGGGGTTTCGCCATCCCGTAATTGTATGACCAATGTCCCGGCGCGGCGGAGCGCGCCAGTGCGGGCCGGAACACTGCGGCGCAGGATGAAGCAGGCCGCTCGGTATGACGAATCGCCGCCGCGCTGACCGCTTGCAGCGCCGAAGGCCGTACACATGACATGCAGGGAGCGCTCGCGGCACCGAAGGCCGTGCGCCTGGCGTGCAGGGCGGTCGGGCACGCCGCGGGTTCGAGAGTGTGTAAGCATGTGCTTACTGTCAAGAAACGGACCGGAATCTGCCGGTGCATTCCAGTGCGGTCGCCCCGGGCGGCGGGATGCATGCCACCGACCCGCCGGCCGCGGACCCGCCGCGGCCGGTCGCTGCGTCAGCCTTGACGGCGATGCAGAGCGGCGCGCATGTCGGCCAGGACGCGCGGGTCGCTGGCTGCGAGCTGGGCGAGCATCGCATCGTTGTGCGCCGCAATACGCGCTTCGCGCCATGCGTCGAGCCCACGGACCGCAGCCGCGAGCAGGCGGCCCAGCAGGCCGATACCGACCGTGAACCGCTCGAGACCGTTGTGGGTGGTGCCTTTGAGGACCATTGCACCGGGGGCCATGTGAATCGTCGTCATGTTCGAACTCCTGTACGAGGCAGGCGCGACTGCGTCCGCCTGACCATCACGATGCGGCGATGCAGCAAGAAAATCCAATGGATGTTCGTAATTCAAACCATTCACAGATAGAATGATTGTGTGAGTACACCATTCATCACCGATGATCGACCGCCGATACCGGCCAACTTCAGGACGCTGGACCTGAACCTGCTGCGGGTGTTTGACGAGGTGATGGCGGAGCGCAACCTCACGCGCGCGGCGGCCAACCTCTCGATGACGCAGCCGGCCGTCAGCAACGCCCTGCGCCGCCTGCGCGATGCGCTGCACGACGAGCTGCTCGTGCGGTCGGGCTACGGCGTGCAGCCCACGCCGCGGGCGATCGAGCTGTGGCCGGCGGTACGTGCTGCGCTGGAGGGGCTGCGGGCCGCGGTGCAGCCGGGGACGGGCTTCGAGCCCGAGCGCTCCCGCGAGGCCTTCGTGCTGGCGATGGCCGACGCGACCGCCGCGCTGCTGATGCCGCCGCTGGTGCGCCGTCTGGAGGCGGATGCGCCCGGCGTGTCGTTGCGCGTGCGCCCGCTGCTCACGCGCGACCCGCGGGCGCTGCTGGCCGGCGGCGAGCTCGACGCCGCGATCGGCCACTTCCCGGCCGCGGTGGCGGCGATCGGGATGGCGGCCATTCAGGAAGGCACGCCCGACCCGATCGAGTTCCAGCGCCTCTACGACGGCCAGTACGTCTGCGTCATGCGCGCCGGCCATCCGCTCGCCCGGGCGCCGCTCGACCTCGACCGCTACTGCAGCGCCCGCCACCTGCTGGTGAGCTTCTCGGGGCGGCCCTTCGGATTCGTCGATGAGGCGCTGGCCGCGCTCGGCCGCCGACGGCGGGTCGTGCTCACCGTCAACCAGTTCTTCACCGCCGGGCAGGTGGTCGCCGAGACCGATCTGCTGACCGTGCTGCCCTACCGCTTCGTTCCGTCCACCGGCATCGCGTCGCAACTGGTCACCCGCGCGCTGCCGATGGAGCTGCCGACCGTGCACGTGGACGTGCTGTGGCACCGCCGGCATGACGTCCGGCCCGCGCACGCCTGGCTGCGCCGCGCGATCGCCGAGGCGGCGCGCGCTGCGTTCGCGCCAGCCGGCACGGCCGGCGCGGGCGGGCGGGCCGGCGCCACCGCCGGATCCTGAGCCCCCGGCCGGTATCATCGGCCATGCTCTCCCCGCGCACGGCCGGCGCCGGCTCCGCAGGTCCGCTGTCGATTCCTGCCTACCGGCACTACTGGCTGTCGCGGCTCGGCGCGACGCTCGCCGGACAGGTGCAGGTGGTGGCGGTCGGCTGGCAGATGTACGAGCTGACCGGCAGCGCGCTCGCCCTCGGGCTCGTGGGGCTGGTGCAGTTCCTGCCGAGCCTGGTCCTGCTGTTCGTGGTGGGCCCGATCGTCGACCGGCACGACCGGCGCGCCATCCTCGCCGGTTGCCGCCTCGCGCAGGCCGCGGCAACGCTGGCGCTGGCCGGCGCGACGCTTGCCGGGCGCGCCAGCCCCGAGCTGCTCTTCGGGTTCGTGTTCCTGCTGGGCGCGGCCCGCGCGTTCGAGATGCCGGCGTCGCAGTCGCTGCTGCCCACGCTCGTGCCGGCCGCGATGATGACGCGCGCGGTCGCGCTGTCGAGCTCCGCGCACCAGGCGGCGACCATCGTCGGCCCGGCGATCGGCGGCTTCCTCTACGTGGCCGGCGCGCACAGCGTGTACGCGGTCAGCGGAGCGCTCTACGTCGCCTCCGGGCTGATGGCGCTGCGCATCCCCGACGTGCGCGACAACAGCGAGCGGCCGCGGGTCACGACCGCCTACCTCTTCGCCGGGATCGGGTTCATCCGGCGCCATCCGATCCTGCTGGGCGCGATCTCGCTCGACATGTTCGCCGTGCTGCTCGGCGGCGCGACGGCGCTGCTGCCGATCTACGCGCGCGACATCCTGATGACCGGCCCATGGGGGCTGGGGCTGCTGCGCTCGGCGCCGGCGGTCGGGGCGCTGGCGATCGCGCTGTGGCTGTCGCGCCGGCCGCTGCAGCGGCGGGTCGGACCGCTGCTGTTCGCGGCGGTGGCGTCCTTCGGCGTTGCCACGGTCGTCTTCGGGCTGTCGAGCTCGCTGCCCCTGTCGTTCGCGGCGCTGGTGGTCCTCGGCGCGTCAGACATGGTCAGCGTGGTGATCCGGATGTCCCTGGTGCAGCTCGAGACCCCCGATGCGATGCGCGGGCGCGTGGGGGCGGTGAACTCGGTCTTCGTCGGCGCCTCCAACCAGATCGGCGAGTTCGAGTCGGGCGTGCTCGCGGCCTGGCTCGGCCCGGTGCCGGCGGTGGTGCTGGGCGGCGTGGGCACGGTGATCGTGGTCGCGCTGTGGATGCGGTGGTTTCCGGCGCTCGCGCAGCGCGACCGGCTCGCGCAGCCCGACCCACCGCCCGACGGCACGCCGAGGCATCGCACGGCCTGACCGGACCGGCCGGCGGGCCGGCCCGCCGAGGATCAGCGCAGCGAGCGGTTCAGTGCCGCCAGCGCCGCCACGCCCGGTACCAGGTCCGCGTCGGTCAGCCGGTTGAACGGCGTCTCGACCGTGTTCAGGTGCGCGTGCAGGTCTTCGGGATCGGGCTCGATGTACAGCAGCCCGGTCACCAGCTCACCGCGCGACTGGTGCTGCGCGATGTAGTTGAGCGCGCCCACGCGGTCGGTCGCGTCGTAGCCCTCGGCGATGCGCCGCAGCCGCAGCACCGTCCCGTCGCCCTGCGGTACGTCGACCGTGCCGCCCGGCTCGGCCGAGTCGATCACCTCGTCGCGCAGGTCGATGAAGTCGATGCGGTTCACCGCCTCGTTGTGCGCGCGCACGTAGTCGTAGCTCTTGGTGCTGCCGGCGTGGTTGTTGAACGCGACGCAGGGGCTGATGACGTCGATGAACGCCGCGCCCCGATGCTCCATCGCGCCCTTGATCAGCGGCACGAGCTGGGCCTTGTCGCCCGAGAAGCCGCGCGCCACGTAGGTTGCGCCGAGCTGCAGCGCGAGCGAGGCCATGTCGATCGGGGCGTCCGCGTTGACCACGCCGCGCTTGGACTTGGAGCCCTGGTCGGCGGTGGCCGAGAACTGGCCCTTGGTGAGCCCGTACACGCCGTTGTTCTCGACGATGTAGACCATGTCCACGCCGCGGCGCATCACGTGCGCGAACTGCCCCAGGCCGATCGAGGCGGAGTCGCCGTCCCCCGACACGCCCAGGTACAGCAGCTCGCGGTTGGCGAGGTTGGCGCCGGTCAGCACCGAGGGCATGCGGCCGTGCACGCTGTTGAAGCCGTGCGAGTTGCCGAGGAAGTAGTCGGGCGTCTTGCTCGAGCAGCCGATGCCCGAGAGCTTGGCGACGCGGTGCGGCTCGATGTCGAGCTCCCAGCAGGCCTGGACGATCGCCGCCGAGATCGAGTCGTGGCCGCAGCCGGCGCACAGCGTGGAGATCGCGCCCTCGTAGTCGCGGCGCGTGAAGCCGACCTTGTTGCGGGCCAGCGTCGGGTGGTGCAGCTTGGGCTTGGCGAGGTAGGTCATCTCATTCTCCGCTGCCGGGCGCGACCGGCGCGCGGCGCGCGGTCTTCGGGCGCGTGCCGCTGGTGGCAGCCGTGACACGGCCGATGATGAAGCGCGCGGTGATCGGGGTGCCGTCGTAGTGCAGCACCGACACCAGCTTCGCCGGGTCGACCTGCAGTTCGTTGACCAGCATCGACTTCATCTGGGCGTCGCGGTTCTGCTCCACCACGAAGACCGTCTCGTGCTGGTCGATGAACTCGCGCACCGAATCCGGGAACGGGAAGGCGCGCAGGCGCATCGTGTCGAGCACGACGCCGTGCTCCTCGAGCACCTCCATCGCCTCGTCCATCGCCGGGCTGGTCGACCCGAAGTAGATCGCGCCGAGCCGCGTGCGCGACCCGGCGCGGCGCACCACCGGCTGGGGCACGAGCGCCTTGGCGGTGTCGAACTTCCGCAGCAGCCGCTCCATGTTGTAGATGTAGTCCGGCCCCGCCTCGCTGTACTTGGCGTAGGGGTTGCGGGTCGTGCCGCGCGTGAAGTAGGCGCCGCGCGTGGGGTGGCTGCCCGGGTAGGTGCGGTAGGGCACGCCGTCGCCGTCGACGTCGAGGTAGCGCCCGAAGTCCCGCCCCGACTCCAGCATGTCGAAGTCCATCACCTTGCCGCGGTCCATGCGCCGGGCGTCGTCCCAGGCGAGCGGGCGGCACAGGCGCGTGTTCATGCCGATGTCGAGGTCGGTCATCACGAACACCGGGGTCTGCAGCCGGTCGGCCAGGTCGAGCGCCGCGGCCGTGTGCTCGAAGCACTCGGTCGGGTCCTCGGGCAGCAGCAGCACGTGCTTGGTATCGCCGTGCGAGGCGTACGCGCAGGCGATCAGGTCGGCCTGCTGGGTGCGCGTGGGCATGCCGGTGGATGGGCCGCCGCGCTGCACGTTGACGATGGTGACCGGAATCTCGGCGAAGTAGGCCAGCCCGATGAACTCGGTCATCAGCGACACGCCCGGCCCGCTGGTGGCGGTGAAGGCGCGCGCGCCGTTCCAGCCCGCGCCCACCACCATGCCGACCGAGGCGAGCTCGTCCTCGGCCTGCACGATCGCGTAGCGCGCGCGGCCGGTCGCCGGATCGGTGCGGAACTTCTGGCACCAGCGCTGGAATGCCTCGGCGACCGAGGAGCTCGGCGTGATCGGGTACCACGCGCACACGCTCGCGCCCCCGTAGACCGCGCCGAGCGCCGCCGCGGCGTTGCCTTCCATGAAGATCCTGTCGCCGACCGCGTCGCGCCGCTCCACGCGCAGCCCGATCGGGTCGAGGCACTGGGATGCGTAGTCGCGCCCGAGTTGCAGCGCCTTGACGTTGGAGGCCAGCAGCCGCTCCTTGCCCTTGTACTGCTCGCCGAACAGCGTCTCGATCTCGGCGGCTTCGATGCCCATGAGCTGCGACAGCGCGCCGAGGTACAGGATGTTCTTCATCAGCTGCCGCTCGCGCGAGTCGGCATACGTGGCGTTGCAGATCTCGGTGAGCGGCATGCCGATCACCGTCACGTCGTCGCGGAACTTCTCGGGAGCGAGGAACTTGCTCGAGTCGTGGAACAGGTAGCCGCCCGGCTCCAGTTCCTTGATGTCGCGCTCCCAGGTCTGCGGGTTCATCGCGACCATCAGGTCGACGCCGCCGCGCCGGCCGAGCCAGCCCTTCTCGGACACCCGCACCTCGTACCAGGTCGGCAGCCCCTGGATGTTGGACGGGAAGATGTTGCGCGGGCTGACCGGCACGCCCATGCGCAGGATCGCCTTGGCGAACAGCTCGTTGGCCGAGGCCGAGCCCGATCCGTTGACGTTGGCGAACTTGACGACGAAGTCGTTCAGGGCCGAGAGCGGTCGCACCGCATGCGCGGGGCGGGCCGATTCGGGCGTCAGCGGGGCGTTCATTCGGTTCTCCGATCCACGGGAGCGGCCAGCACGGCGCGCCCGCCGGCGCCGCCGGCGGTGGCGGCACGGTGCGCGCTCCAGTAGGGCGCATGGTTGGCGCCCGCCCCGGCACGGGCCGGCGGCTCGCCCGCGTGCGTCATCTCGAGCAGGAACTTCTGCATGTCCCAGGCACCGGTCGGGCAGCGCTCGGCGCACAGGCCGCAGTGCAGGCACACGTCCTCGTCCTTGACCATGATCCGCCCGGTCTTGAGCGCGTCCGACACGTAGAGCGCCTGGTCGGTGTCGAGCGCCGGCGCGTTGAGCCGCGTGCGCAGTTCGGCCTCCTCGCCGTTGGCGGTGAAGGTGATGCAGTCCATCGGGCAGATGTCGACGCAGGCGTCGCACTCGATGCACTGGCTGCCGGTGAACACCGTCTGAACGTCGCAGTTCAGGCAGCGCTGCGTCTCCTTGAACGCGGTCGCGGCGTCGAAGCCCAGCTCCACCTCGACCTTGATGCTGGCGAGCGCGCTCGCCGCGTTCACCCACGGCACCTTCTGGCGCGAGTCGGAGGCGACGTCGTTGTCGTAGGCCCACTCGTGGATGCCCATCTTCTGCGACACCAGCGACACGCCCGGGGCCGGCCGCTCGGAGACGTCCAGGCCCTCCAGGTGGCGGTGGATGGAGATCGCGGCGTCGTGGCCGTGCGCCACCGCCCAGATGATGTTCTTGGGGCCGAGCGCGGCGTCGCCGCCGAAGAACACGTTGGGGATGCTCGACTGCAGGGTCACCGGATCCAGCACCGGCATGCCCCAGCGGTCGAACTTCAGGCCGGTGTCGCGCTCGATCCAGGGGAAGGCGTTCTCCTGGCCGATCGCGACCAGCACCTCGTCGCACTCCAGACGCTGGTCGGGCTCGCCGGTGGGCACCAGCTCGCGCTTGCGCCGCCCGGTGTCGTCGGTCGTGTAGACCGCCTTGACCTTCTCGAAGGTCATCGCCACCAGGCGGCCGGCGTCGTGCTCGACCGCCTTGGGCACCAGGAAGTCGAGGATCGGGATGCCTTCGTGCTGCGCGTCCTCCTTCTCCCAGGGCGAGGCCTTCATTTCGTCGAAGCCCGACCGGACGACGACCTTGACGTCCTCGCCGCCCAGGCGGCGCGCCGAGCGGCAGCAGTCCATCGCGGTGTTGCCCCCGCCCAGCACCAGCACGCGCCGCCCGATCTTCGTGACGTGACCGAAGGACACCGAGCTCAGCCAGTCGATGCCGATGTGGATGTGGGCCGCGGCCTCGGCGCGGCCGGGCACGTCGAGGTCGCGCCCGCGCGGCGCGCCCGAGCCCACGAACACGGCGTCGTAGCCCTCGCCGAGCAGGCCCGAGAGCGAGTCGACAGCGCGGTGCTCGAAGCGCACGTCGCCCAGCCGCATCACCCAGCCGACCTCTTCGTCGATCACCGACTCGGGCAGCCGGAAGCGCGGGATCTGCGAGCGGATGAAGCCGCCCATCTGCGGGTTCTGGTCGAACAGCGTCACCGAGTAGCCGAGCGGCGCGAGGTCGCGCGCGACGGTGAGCGCCGCGGGTCCGGCGCCCACGCAGGCGATCCGGCGGCCGTTGGGCGCGGCGGCCGGCGGGGGCATCAGCGCGGTGACGTCGCCCTTGAGGTCGGCGGCGACCCGCTTGAGGCGGCAGATCGCGACCGGTTCGGGGTTGGGCTGGTTCTCCTCCTCGACCCGGGTGCGCCGGCAGGCCGGCTCGCAGGGCCGGTCGCAGGTCCGCCCCAGGATGCCGGGGAAGACGTTGGACTCCCAGTTGACCATGTACGCGTCGGCATGGCGGCCGGCGGCGATCAGGCGGATGTATTCGGGTACCGGGGTGTGGGCCGGGCAGGCCCATTGGCAGTCGACGACCTTGTGGAAATGGTCGGGACTGCGGATGTCCGTCGGACGCAACGTGTCTCCTCCTGCGCCCGACGCAGCCGAATCGGTGCGGCGTGCGCGACAGTGCCCGGGTCATGCCGCGCTACGGTCGGGCCATCCGTGCGCCTGTAAGCGGGAAATACTAGCATCGCAGCGCCCCGGTAGAATGCCGCTTTCCCCTGGAGCACGACCGGATTGCAGCGTGTCCTGGCCATCGCCCACGTGCTGGGCGGCCTGCTGATGGTGATGGCTGCCACGTACCTGCTCCCGATCGCATGGTCGGTCGCGGTGGACGACGGCACCACCGACAGCTTCACCCGGGCAGCGGTGGGCACGGCCTCGGCGGGCCTGGCGCTATGGGCGCCCACCCGCCGCTTCAAGCGCGAGCTGCAGCCCCGCGACGGCTGCCTGCTGGTGGTGCTCGCCTGGGTGTCGATGGCCGCCGCCGCCACGGTGCCCTTCCTGCTCGAGATCCCGGGCATCAGCTTCACCGACGCCTATTTCGAGTCGATGTCGGGCCTGACGACCACCGGCGCGACGGTGCTGACCGGCCTGCACACCCTGCCGCAGAGCCTGAACGTCTGGCGCCATGCGCTGCAGTGGTTCGGCGGCATGGGCATCATCGTGCTCGCGATCGCGATCCTGCCCCTGCTCGGGGTGGGCGGCATGCAGCTGTTCAAGGCCGAGATGCCCGGCCCCATGAAGGAGTCCAAGCTCACCCCGCGCATCACCCAGACCGCGAAGTACCTGTGGCTGATCTACGTGGCGCTGACCGCCCTGTGCATGCTGGCGCTGCGACTGGCCGGGATGGACTGGTTCGAGGCCGTCTGCCACGCCTTCTCGGCGCTGGCGCTCGGCGGCTTCTCGACCCGCGACGACAGCATCGCCGGCTACGACTCGCCCGCCATCGAGGCGGTGCTGATGGTGTTCATGCTGCTGGCGGTGATCAACTTCACCTCGCACTTCCTCGCGATCCGCTCGCGGTCGCTCGCGGCCTACAGGCGCGATCCGGAGGCCCGCTGGGTGTGGGGGAGCATCGTCGGTGCGGCCCTCGGGATGGGCGCCTATCTGTGGTGGACGAGCGCCTACGTCGACCCGCTGACCGCGCTGCGCTTCGGGGCCTTCAAGGTCGTCTCGATGGCGACGTCCACCGGCTACACCGGTGCCGACTACGAGCAGTGGTCGGGCTTCGCGGCGATGCTGCTGCTGATGCTGGGCACGCTGTGCTCCTCGTCGGGCTCCACCGGCGGGGGCATCAAGATGGTTCGCACGCTGATCCTGTTCAAGCAGGCGAACCGCGAGCTGCTGCGGATGAGCCATCCGAGGGCGGTCAGGCCGCTGCTGCTCAACCAGCAGATCGTCGGCAACCACGTCGTGCTCGCGGTGCTCGGCTTCATGCTGCTGTACGGCGCGACCCTGGTCGGCGTCACGCTGCTGCTGACGGCCACCGGGCTCGATTTCGTCACCGCCTTCGGCGGCACGCTCGCATGCCTGAACAACGTCGGGCCCGCGCTCGGTGCGCTCGGCCCGAGCCAGAACTACCAGGGGCTCACCGACTTCCAGACCTGGGTGTGCATGATCACGATGCTGGCCGGGCGGCTGGAGCTGCTGACCTTCTTCGCGCTGCTGACCCCGGCCTTCTGGCGACGCTGAGGGGCGCGGCGTGTCGACCGGCGAGCCGATCCGCGGCGCCCTACCCCCGCGCGCCGCGGCCGCGCCGGTCCCGACCCTGCTCCTCACCGGCTTCCTGGGCGCCGGCAAGACCACGCTGCTGCGCGGCTGGCTCGCCCGGCGTCCGGCGGACGAGCGCTGGGCGGTGCTGGTCAACGAGTTCGGCGCCCTGGGGGTCGACCGGGCGCTGCTGGGCGGCGACGGGGCCGATGCGCGGGTCATGGTCGCCGAGATCGCCGGGGGCTGCGCCTGCTGCGCGGCGCGCGTCGCCTTCGGGGCGACGCTTGCGCGGCTGCTGCGCCGCGGCCCCTGGGATCGTCTCTTCATCGAGACCACCGGACTGGGCCACCCGGGCGAGCTGGTCGACCAGCTGCGTTCGCCCGCGCTGTCGGCCTGGCTGCGGGTGCTGCCGCCGATCGCGGTCGTGGACGCGACCCGGGCCGCCCTGTACCTGGATGCCGCGCGCCCGGGCCACCGGACCGCGGTCGACCAGGTGGTGCTCGCCCGGCTCCTGGTGCTGAACCGGGCCGGGGCGGTGACGCCCGATGCGGCCGGGGAGCTCGCCGCGCGGCTCGGCGCGGCGCCGCCGTGGCCGCGGCCGGTGCTGCCGACCGCCGACGGCACGGTGCCGCTGGAGGCGGTGCTGGCCGCGCTGGCGGCGGGCGGGCCCGGCGGGGAGCCGGCCGCCGGAGCGCCCCTGGCCGGTGAGCCGGCCCCGGGCGCGCGCCCCGCGGTCGGGTCGATGACCCCGGCGCCGGATCCGCCCGGCGCCCCGGCCGACGCGTCCACCGACGCCTCCGCCTCCGCCGACGCCGACGCTAACGCCGACGCTAACGCCGACGCTAACGCCGCCGCCGCCCCGCCGCGTCCGCTGCACCGGCACCGCGCCGACCCGGGGGCGGTCGCCGACGGCTGGTGGTGGCCGGGCAGCGTCGAGTTCGACCGTGGACGGCTGCAGGCCGCGCTGGAGGCCTTCGCGGCGCCGGGCGGGGCCGGGCGGGCCTGCGGCTTGCTGCGCGCCAAGGGCGTGTTCCGGACCGCGCGCGCCTGGTATGCCTGGCAGTGGGTGGACGGCAGGTCGGACTGGCAGGAGACGGCGTGGCGGGCGGACAGCCGGCTCGAGGTGCTTGCGGAACGGGCGGTCGATCCCGATATGGTCGAAAAGGCACTCCGGGCGGCAGCCCGGAAAGGATGAGTGGCGGTATTCCGACGGATGCACGGGGTTCCGGCGACGCCTGTCGGTCAATACAGCACGACCATCGGCAGGTCCTGTCTGGATCGCCTGCCCGCCCACAACACTGCGGCGTCCCCTGCGAGGTGTGCGAATGAACATGATCTACAACAGCCCGAACTACTGCGTCGTGGAGTTCAAGTCTCCGGAGGGCGAGCCGTCCTTTTCCGGCGGCTACGAGATCATGGACAAGACCGCGAAGCGCGAGATCTTCCTTGGCGGCGTGCTGGCCGAGAAGTTCCGCTTCGACGTGACCCAATTGATCGCCACCGAGCCCTCGATCGAGGAGGTCGACGACTTCCTGAGCAATTTCGAGGGCCTGATGCAGCAGCCGCTGGTCCTGCACTGACGCGCCCCGCCCCTCACGTCGAGGGCGCCGAACGTAGAAGCAAACGGATTCACGAAGCCAATTAGTCCGGCCTGAACAACTCGCCGTATCGTCAACCGTAAGCCGGTGGAGCCAGCCTGAGGCCCATCACCGCGAGCAGCCCTGCAAGCGGCTGGGCAAGAAGAAGCCGCAGCTCCTTGAGCGGCAGCCGGATGTTGTGACCGGCACCGCGCAGCACGGCGTGCAGCGCATCGCCCAGCTCGCCCTTCAGCCAGTTGCGGGCAAGTCGGCCGTCGGTCTTCATGTGTCCGATCGTCGAACTCGTACAGCGTGCGCGCCTTGCCTTGTGCGATGCACTCGACCTCGCGGGCGTGGAAGGCGTAGAGCTTGTTCTTGTCCTGGGTCTTTTGCGTCAGGATCCGATTGGCCTTGCTCAGAATGGAGCGGGCCCTGTCCTGCCGGCTCGGATCGATTCGCTCGATCTGGCGTCCCACATCGCGCATCACGCGGCCCACGCGCGAACGCAACGTGCGCAGCGACTTCTTCATCCGCCGGTACTGCTTGGCATGCGCGTAGCGCCCGATCTGCGCCCGATCGATGCTCGATTGTTTGAGCAGCCCGAGTTTGTGGCCGGCCTCGATCGTGGCCATCAGCATCGTCTCGACACCTTCCTCCCCGACGCGCTTTCTCCAGCGCGTCAGGTTGCTAAACAATCTGAAGGACGGCTTACTATACACACGATGTATATATGTCAAGCCAAGGCCTCCCATGCACCCCACCCGCACCCTAGATTCACACAGATCGAGCTGGCGGCCGAGCTGGGGATCTCTCAGCGCATGGTGGCCTACTACGAGAGCCCTGCGGCCACGCCGCCTGCCAACCTGCTGCCGCAGATCGCCACGGCTCTCGGGGTGACGATCGATGAGATGTTCGGGCGCTCGGCCAAGCGCAAGCTGGCCAAGCAAGAAGGCGACAGCCGGCTGCGCCGGCGGCTGCTGGCCATCGAGAAGCTGGACGTGGCCGACAAGCGCCGGGTGCTCCAGGTCATCGACGCGTTCATCGAACGCGGGCGGCTGAAGCGCAAGGCCGAGAGCCGGGCTTGAGCTTCAGGCACAACATCAAGGAGCGAACATGACAACGGTGCAAATCAACCTGCCCGACGAGCTGGCCCAGAAGGCGGCTAATGCAGGGCTGCTGTCGGCCGAGGCCATGGAGGCGATGCTGCGCGGGGCGAGTTGAAGGCGGGGTCAGTGCATCAGCGCTTTACCGAAGCCGCAGCAGAAACTCGTGATCCAGATTATCGAGATGGCGCTGGCGCAGCAAGGGCGCTGAGCGTCTCAAGCAACAAGTCAGGAACAAGGGGAATGCGATGACCGCAATCGAAGCTCAGTTGATCGAGCGACTGAAGAAGCTGCCGCCCAGCCGCGTGGCCGAGGTGGTGGATTTTGTGGAGTTTCTGAGCCAGCGCGAAGAGCGCGCGGCAGCCGCGCAGCGGCTCACGCAAGGGCTGGCCAGGCTCGATGCCTTGAACCTGCCGCCTGTCTCCGAGGGTGAGGTCGAGGCGGAGATTCAGGCGGCGCGGCAGGAGCGGCGCGCCAGGCAGGACACCTGATCAGTGCGCTTCGTCCTCGACACGAACCTGCTCGTCTCGGGCGTGATCGCCACCGGGCTGCCGCGCCGGCTCATTGATGGCGCCAAGGCCGGTGAGTTCGAGCTTTGCACGAGCGAGGTGCTGCTGGCCGAGTTGCTCGATGTGCTGTCACGGGGCAAGTTCGCCGCCAGGCTCAGCCAGGCCGGGCTCACGCCGCAGGGCATCGTCGATGACTTGCGGCGCCTGGCCGTCGTGGTGTCACTGTCGACACAGCCGCCCCGAAAGGGCGTTTGAAGTTCCCATCCCCCGCTGCATCGCGCTTTGGGTTGTCTAGAGCGGACGACCTACTCTGCTTTGCGCCACTCGGACGGCAAGACCTCCGACATCTTGCTCGCAAGTATTGGCGCCATTGCGCGAATGTCGTTCCAGACCGGATGGGACAAACCAGATGCGAACCGATCGTCGCCCGGATCAAATCGAAGCAGCACAAGAAACTGCTCTAGCAGGACCAGCCTCTCAGGCCCGACATCATCTACCCAGTTGAGCGCCAACTCAGACCCGAAGTTTTTCAGATCGCTATGCAGTTCCCACGAGACTGTCGACCCGGTATGGCCAAGCACATCGCGTTGCTCTGATACGGTAAGGCTCGCAGAGTCCAGCGCCGTTAAGAACCAAGCGACCAAGTCGTAGAAGCGTGGATCATGCTCAAGTTTCATTGCCTGAACTTATGAATCGCCGCCAAGTAGCGGTGGCGGCAAACCGATACAGCCCGGGCAGAGGAGCAATGGAGGAAACCGCAGCGGCGGCAACTTCCACGAAGGGTTATCTGGCGAAGAACGGTCCCCCTCCAGCGTAAATCGCTCCCAAGGCTTCCCTGGCTGCTGAGTCTTCCAGTACGCGCGGTCTGCCTTGGGCGGACCACCGTTGCCTCTGTCCGGAACATACTGACAAATTGCACGAGGCCCCCTCTCCTGCGCCGGTCCCTGAAATGATCCAGATCCAGGTTTTGCACCGGGGCGGGGCTCCCAAGGACCGCCGGGAATATTCGGTGGAGGCGTCTGCCCGCTGTATGCCTGCAGGCCATCGGGATCGAAGTACGCCGCCGGGTTTCCGTCGACGTATGCGTAGGTGTTGATGCCCCCAGCCAGCCCAATCGGATCCGACTGCACATACCGCCCCACCCTCGGATCGTAATCCCTGAAGTAGTTGTAGTGGAGGTTGGACTCGACGTCGTAGAACTGCCCTGGGAACCTGGGGTTGTAGTTGAAGACCCCGATGGAGGCCGGATTCTGGTTGGGCGCAGCCGAGCCGAATGGATCGGCCTGGTCGGAGCGCCAGCGC
>CAYNRU010000042.1:0-8012 GCA_964399635.1 uncultured Bordetella sp. | reverse complement strand
GCGTCAGAAGGCGATCAAGGCCGAACTGGAGTGGGTGCGCGCGAATCCCAAGGCACGTCAGGCCAAGAGCAAGGCTCGGCTCAGCCGCTTTCAGGAACTTGTTTCACAGGAATACCAGAGCCGGCAAGAGACGCAGGAAATCTACATTCCGCCCGGGCCGCGGCTCGGCGACCGGGATGAAGATCTCGGCGGTCTCGTTGCGCTTCTGGTATTCGTGCGAGCTCAGCTCCTCGAAGCGCTGCAGGCGGGCCTTGCTCTTGGCCTGCCGGCCCTTCGGGTTCTGGCGGACCCACTCGAGCTCCTTCTTCAGCGCCTTCTGGCGCGCCGACTCGGTGGACTCCTCGTTCTTCAGTCGGACCTGCTTCTGGTCGAGCCAGGAGCTGTAGTTGCCCTTCCAGGGGATGCCGGAGCCGCGGTCGAGCTCGAGGATCCACTCGGCCGCGTTGTCGAGGAAGTAGCGGTCGTGGGTGACGCCCACCACGGTGCCGGGGAAGCGGTGCAGGAACTGCTCCAGCCACTCGACCGACTCGGCGTCCAGGTGGTTGGTCGGCTCGTCGAGCAGCAGCATGTCGGGTTTGGACAGCAGCAGCTTGCACAGCGCGACGCGACGCTTCTCACCGCCCGACAGCGGGCCGATCTTGGCGTCCCACGGCGGCAGGCGCAGCGCGTCGGCGGCGATCTCGAGCTGGGCTTCAGTGTTGTCGCCCCCGCTGGTCGCGATCAGGGCCTCGAGCTCGGCCTGCTCGGAGGCGAGCTTGTCGAAGTCGGCGTCCGGCTCGGCGTAGGCCGCATAGACCTCGTCGAGCCGATGCTTGGCCGCGACGATGTCGCCCAGCGCCTCCTCGACCTCCTCGCGGACGGTCCGGTCGGCATCCATCTTCGGCTCCTGGGGCAGGTAGCCGACCTTGATGCCGGGCATCGGCACGGCCTCGCCCTCGATGTCCTTGTCGACGCCCGCCATGATCTTGAGGAGGGTCGACTTGCCCGAGCCGTTGAGACCGAGCACGCCGATCTTGGCGCCCGGGAAAAAGGACAGCGAGATGTCCTTGAGGATGACGCGTTTGGGCGGGACGATCTTGCCCACCCGGTTCATGGTGTAGACGTACTGGGCCATTGGAAGCTCTGCTCGATCGACGAGGGTCGTGGGGCCGGCCGGCGCGACGAAAGGCGGTCGCGAGCCGCGGGCGCGCTGCGTGCGCCACCGGCGAAGGCCTCCATTGTACCGGCCCCGGACGCCCGGCTGATGGCCGGGCCGCGGGCCTTCGCGCACAATCCCGGTACCCGCCCCCACCGAGAGCCGCCCGCCGATGACCGCCGCCGCGCACCCCGCCCCGACCGACCTGCCCGCCGCCGTCGCCGGCGCACCGCGGAGCGCCTCGTGAGCGCCCGGATCGTCGACGTCGAGCGCCGCGGCCGGATCGCGATCGTGCGGCTGGACCGCGGCGACGGCCGCAACGCACTGTCGCTCGAGGCGCTGCGTCAGCTGACCCGCGCGGCAAGGTCCTTCGACGACGACGCCGACGTGTCGGCGGTCGTGCTGACCGGCACGGCCGAGGTGTTCAGCCTGGGCGCCGACCTGCGCGACGCCGAGCTGCAGCGGGCGCGTACCGCCCGCCTGGCCGAGCGCCGGCTCGCGATGCAGACCGGCGGGCGGATGTGCCGCGCCTGGGAGGAGCTCGAGCCGCTGACGATCGCCGCGATCGAGGGCTGGTGCGTGGGCGGGGGCGCGGCGCTGGCCGTGTCCTGCGACCTGCGGGTGGCGTCCGAGTCGGCGACGCTCTACGTGCCCGAGATCGAGCGCGGCATGAACCTCTCGTGGGGCACGGTGCCGCGGATCGCCCACCTGGTGGGACCGGCCCGCGCCAAGCGGGTGGTGATCCTGGCCGAGAAGCTGCCGGCCGCCCGGGCCGCGCAGTGGGGCCTGGTCGACGAGGTGGCGCCCCCGGGCGGCGCGCTCGGGGCGGCGCTTGCGATGGCCGAGCGGGCCGCCGGCATGCCGCCGGTCCAGCTGCGGATGATCAAGCAGGCGATCAACGCGTCGGTGTTCGCGCTCGACCGCACGGCGAGCCACGCCGACTTCGACCAATACGCGCTCGCCGCCGGCTCCGGCGACTACGAGGAGGGCGTGCGCTCCTTCCTCGAGAAGCGCCCGCCGGGGTACACCGGGTCGTGACGGGAACGGCGGGCCCGTCCCGCTGATCGGCTCGCTGCGGCGGCCCTCAGTCCAGCGTGACCCCGAGCGCTTTCGCGAGCTCGATCCAGACCACCGACTCGTCCTTGTAGCGCTGCCGTGATTCGGCGAGCGAGGTCGGCTTGTTCGGGATCGCGAAGGTTTCGCGCAGCTGCGCCGCGCGGGGCGACTCGCCCCACTCGAGCGCCACCTCGGCGAGGCGCGCGAGGATCGGCTCGGGCGTGCCGGCCGGCGCGACCATCGGCAGCCAGCCGTCCAGCGTCACCAGCCGGTCGGCCATCCCGGCCTCGGTCAGCGTCGGCACGTCGGGCAGCCGCGGCGACCGGAAACGTCCGGTCACACCGAGCGGACGCACCATCCCCTTGGAGCCGACCGTGTTGTACGCCTGGAAGCTGCCGATCGCGACCTGCACCTGCCCGGACGCGACGTCGACCCACATCGGCGCCTCGCCCTTGTATTGGATCGACTCGATCTTCGTGCCATGCACCCGGTTGATCGTGTCGGCGACCATGTGCGGGTACGAGGCGGGCGCGTAGCTCCCCATCGACGCGGTGTTGCGCTTGGCCCAGTCGATGAACTCGCCGACCGTCTTCACGGGCAGCTTGTCGTGGACGCCGAACACGAGCGGGCCGCTCGGGAACAGCGACACCGGCGTCAGGTCGCGGTCCGCGTCGTACGGCAGCTTGCGGTAGAGCACCCGGTTCTGCCACAGCGTGCCCGACGTGGTGAAGCCGATCGTGTAGCCGTCGGCCGGCGACTTGGCGAGCGCCTCGAGCGCGATCATCGCGCCGGCGCCAGGCCGGTTTTCGACGGTCACCGTCTGGCCGAGCCTGGCGGCGAGGAACTCGCCGTACTGGCGGGCGTAGGCGTCGGTCAGGCCGCCCGGCGGAAAGCCCACGAGAATGCGGATCGGCTTGCCGGGCCAGCCGGCGAGGCCCTGCGCCGAGGCGGCGCGCGGCAGCGCGGCGGCGAGCGGGGCGAGGCCGAGCGCGGCAGCGATGCGCCGGCGGGAATCGTCGAATCGGTCCATGTCTCCTCCGGTGTGGCGCGGCGGGTCGTCGCCGGGCGGGCTGTCCGTGTGTCCGGACGATGCGCAGCATACCGCCTGCAAAGCGGGTCCGGCGCAACCGGCCGGCCTGCCCCATCGGGCGAACCGGCCAGCGGCGCGTTCAGACCGTTGCCAGCGGCGCCCTGCGCCGCGGTGGCGGGAACGCCCGATCGAGCGCGGCGAGGTGCTCGGGCGGCAGCCGCAGCGCCGCCGCCGCCGCGTTCTCCTCGACGCGCGCGGCCGACGCGCTCTTGGGGATCGCGATCACCGGCGCGGTGCGCACCGCGGGCGCCAGCAGCCACGCGAGCGCGACCTGCGCGCAAGTCGCACCAAGCGCATGCGCGATCGGCATGAGCGCCGGGTGGTCGGCCAGACGCCCTTCGTCGAGCGGGCAGTAGGCCATTGCGGGCATCCCCCGGGATCCCATCCACGGCAGCAGCTCGAACTCCGGGCCACGCTGCGACAGCGCGTAATAGATCTGGTCGGTCGCGCAGTGCCCGCCGGCCGTCAGGCCGGACAGCTCGGCCATGTCGTCGGCATCGAGGTTGGACACCCCCCACGCGCCGATCTTGCCCTGCGCGACGAGCCGCTCGAACGCCTCGACCGTGTCGGCGAGCTTCCACCGGCCGCGCCAGTGCAGCAGGTAGAGGTCGATGCGATCGCGCCCGAGCCGCCCGAGGCTGCGCTCGCAGGCGGCCACCGTGCCGGCGGGCGACGCATTGGAGGGCAGCACCTTGGACACCACGAACACGCGGTCGCCCAGTCCCGCCACCGCCTCGCCGACCAGCGACTCGGCACCGCCGTCGCCGTACATCTCGGCGGTGTCGATCAGCGTGAGGCCCAGATCGATGCCGCGGCGGATCGCCGCGATCTCGGCCCGGCGCGCGGCGGGCGACTCGCCCATCTTCCAGGTGCCCTGCCCGAGCGCGGGCACCCTGACCCCCGAGGGCAGTTCGACCATCGATTGCTCAGCCATGCGCATCGCTCCTGCTGCAGCCTGGAGCGGCCCAGCATACGTCCGCGGGCCGCCCTCGCTCCACCTCGCCGCTGGCGGCCCCGGCGCCGCTTGGCTGTGCTAGGCTTTTAACCAACCGGTTATCGCCGCGCCCCAAGAAGGTCGCGCCGATCGGTTCGATCATCGCCGCACGCCCACGGGCCGATGCCGTCAAGACACACGAGGAGATCCCACCATGCAACGCAGACGCTTCATCGGCTCGTTGGCCGCGGCCGCAGCCGTCTCGGCCCCGTTCGTCCACACCGCCCGCGCCCAGGCCACGATCACGCTGAACGGCGCATCGCAGTTCAACGACGACCACGCCTTCACCAAGACCATGGTGCGCTTCGAGGAGCTGGTCAAGAAGTACTACGGCAAGCCGATCAACTTCGTGCTGCACAAGAACAGCGCGCTGGGCCTCGAGAAGCAATACTTCGAGTACATGGCGCAGGGCAAGGCGGTCGATTACGCGATCGTGTCGCCGGCACACATGTCCACCTTCTCCAAGGCCGCGCCCTTCGTCGACGCGCCCTTCCTGTTCCGCGACCTCGCCCACTGGAACAAGGTGCTCGACGCCGACCTGTTCAAGGGCGTCGCCGATGAGGTCGAGCAGAAGGCCGAGGTCGCGCTGATCGGCTACGCCGGCGGCGGCGTGCGCAACATCTTCTCGAACAAGCCGGCGCGCAACCTCGCCGAGCTCAAGGGCCTGAAGGTCCGCGTGCAGGGCGCGCCGATCTGGAGCAAGACCTTCGCGGCCATCGGCATGTCGCCGACCGTGATCGCCTACAACGAGGTCTACAACGCCATCCAGAACGGCGTGATCAACGCCGGCGAGAACGAGGCGGCCGGCGTCGAGCAGATGAAGTTCTTCGAGGTGGGCCCGAACCTGCTTATGACCCAGCACGCGATCACGATCCGCCCGCTGTGCTTCTCGACCAAGACGATGAAGCGCCTGCCGGCCGATCTGCAGGCGGCGATCACCCGGGCCGGCAAGGAGTCGGCCGCCTTCGGACGCCAGCTCGAGTCGAGCGAGGACGGCGCCAAGGTCGACGCGCTCGAGAAGGCCGGCAAGCTGAAGAAGATCGAGTTCACCGAGCGCGCCCAGATGAAGAAGCTGGTCGATCCTGTGATGGAGCAGTACGCCAAGGAGATCGGCGCGGAGGGCATCTACCAGAAGATCAACGCGCTGTCCTGAGCTCGGATCGCCGCGGCGGCCCTCGCGGGTCGCCGCGTGCGGGCCGCGCGCCGCCGCCCACGGCGCAGCCGCCGACCGCCCCGACCCGATCGCGGGCACGTTCCAGACCCACCGACGCACCCACTCCATGACCTCCGACTCCCCGCCCGCTCCCGGCGCCTGGCGCCGCTTCACCGCCGCCTACGCGAAGCTTCTGAACGGGCTGCTCGGGCTGTCGGTCGCCGTGCTCGTCTTTCCGGTGACGCTGCAGATCTTCTCGCGCTTCACCGACCTGCTGCCGCACTACATCTGGACCGAGGAGATGGCGCGCCTGCTCTTCGTGTGGCTGATCATGATCGGCACGATGATCGGCCTGCGCGAGGGCACGCACTTCATCGTCGACGTGTTCCCGTCGGCCACCGGCCGATTCGGCGCGGCGCTGAGCCTGATCGGACTGGTCGCCTCGCTGGTGTTCGCGATCGTCTTCGTGTGGTACGGGATCGAGTTCACCCGCTTCGGCTGGAATCGCACCTCCGAGCTGGCCGACCTGCCGCTGTGGATCATCCACGTCGCGTGGCCGATCACCGGCTTTACCTGGCTCGTCTTCCTGGGCGAGCGCTTCGTCGATCAGTGGCGCATCCTGACCGGAGCGCCGGCATGAACGCGGTCATCACAAGCGTCGACCCGGGCACCGCGTCCTGGATCCTGTTCGGCGTGTTCTTCACGCTGCTGTTCCTGCGTGTGCCGGTGGCGGTCGCGCTCGGCCTCGCCTGCCTGCCGATGCTGCTGCTCGAGCCCAACCTGTCGCCGATGACGCTGGTGCAGGAGACCTTCAACGCGTTCAACTCCTTCATCCTGCTGGCGGTGCCGTTCTTCCTTCTGACCGCCAACCTGATGAACGTCGGCGGCATCACCGACCGGCTGGTCCGGCTGTCGCGCTCGCTGGTCGGCCACTTCCCGGGCGGCCTGGCGCAGATCAACGTGGTGCTGTCGGTCTTCTTCGCCGGCATTTCCGGCTCGTCGACGGCCGATGCCGCCAGCCAGTCCAAGATCTTCATCGACGCGCAGCGCAAGGAAGGCTACGACGACAGCTTCTCGGTCGCCATCACCGCGGTGTCCTCGGTGCTGGCGGTAGTGATCCCGCCGTCGATCCTGATGATCGTGTGGGGCGGCGTGCTGTCGGTCTCGATCGGCGCGCTGTTCCTCGCCGGCGTGATCCCTGGCCTGCTGCTCGGGCTGGTGCAGATGGGCACCGTCCACGCCTACGCCAAGCTGCGCAACTACCCGACCTATCCGCGCGCGACGCTGCGCGAGGTGTTCAGCTCGCTGTTCGTGTCGGTGCCGGCGCTGATGACCCCGGTGATCATCATCGGCGGCAAGGTTTTCGGCTGGTTCACCGCGACCGAATCGGCCTGCATCGCCGTCCTGTACGCAGCCACGCTGTCGCTGGTCGTGTACCGTCAGATGGACCTCAAGGGCCTGGCTGGCGCGCTGACCGACACCGGCCGGCTCGCCGGGGTCACGCTGTTCTGCGTGGGCACCGCGAGCGCGTTCGGCTGGCTGCTGGCGTACTACCAGATCCCGAAGGCGATCCTCGCGAACGTCGGCACCTGGGGCATGGGCTCGATCGAGACCGGCATGTTCGTCGCCGCCGTCTTCCTGGTCGTCGGCTGCTTCCTGGATGCCATCCCGGCGATCATCATCGTGGGCACGATCCTGCAGCCGCTGACCCAGGCGGTCGGCATGGATCCGGTGCAGTTCGCGATGATCGGCATCGTGTCGCTCGCCTTCGGGCTGGTGACGCCACCGTACGGCCTGTGCCTGATGATCGCGTGCTCGATCGCAAAGGTCCGGATGGTGGACGTGCTGAAGGACACGCTGATCATGCTTGTGCCGATGCTCGGGGTGCTGGCGCTGGTGATCGTGTGGCCGGACGTGTCGCTGCTCCTGCCCAGGATGGTGTCGCCAGACTTCCTGAAGTAGCCGCGGCGGCGATGGCGAGCTTCACCGCGCAGTTCCACGGCGTCGCCCGGCGGGTGGGCGTGCCCGAGCCGCGGACGATAGACCCGTTCCGCCACCCCGAGATCGCCGACATCCTGATCCTGTCGAACGTCCGCCGCGACGGCCGCCCGATCGGCCTGGCCGACGGCGGCACCTGCTTCCACACTGGCGACTCGTACCTCGAGGCGCCGGCACGCGCGACGATGCCGCACGCGGCGACGCTCACCGGTCCCGACGACCCGCGCACCCTGTGGCGCATCACGGTCAAGCCCCCGGGCGGCCTGCCGGACTGAGCGCGGTGCCCGGTCCCCGCAGCCCCCGCGGCGCACCGCAGGCCCAGGCTGTCGAGCCGGGCGTGGTGGGCGCTGGTCCCAGCAGCCCGCGGGCCCCGCGCCCGGTCGCCCTCGTCACCGGCGCCAACCGCGGCATCGGCCGCGGCATCGCCTGGGCGCTCGCGCAGGCGGGCTTCGACCTCGCCTTCTGCGACCTCGCGCGCGACGCCGGCACGGCGCTGACCGAGGCCGGGCTCGCCGAGCGCGGCGCGCGCAGCGTGTTCCACGCCGGCGACCTCGCCGACCTCGACGACCACGCAGCCCTGGTCCGT
>CAYNRU010000041.1:0-183931 GCA_964399635.1 uncultured Bordetella sp. | reverse complement strand
GCAGCCGCGCTCAGTCCTCCGCGTGCCGCCTGTCGAACGCCCACACCGCCTCGAACCCCATCATCTTGCTGAAGTCCATGAAGTCCGCCATCGGCACCGGGCTGCCGATCGACGAGCGCGTCGCCAGCACCTGCCCATAGGCCTTCTCGATCGCATAACCCGCCGACAGGAAGCCCGCTGCCGGGTAGATCGCAATCGCGAACCCCATCTGCTCGAGCACCGCCGGCGGCAGCACCGGCGTGCGGCCGCCCTCGACGACGTTGATCAGCATCGGCAGGTCGAACGTGGACGCGATCTTCGCCATCTCCGCCTCGGTCTCGGGCGATTCGACGAACAGCACGTCGGCACCCGCCTCGCCGTAGGCCTCAGCCCGGCGCAGCGCCTCGTCGAGGCCGAGCGTCGTGCGCGCATCGGTGCGCGCGATGATCAGCATGTCGCCGGTGCGGGCCTCCTTCGCGACGCGGATCTTGCGCACCATGTCGGCCATCGGGATCACCCGTCGGCCCGGCGTGTGGCCGCACTTCTTGGGGAACTCCTGGTCCTCGAGCTGGATGCCGGCGGCGCCGGCCGCCTCGTAGCCCGCGACCGTGTGTGCGACGTTCAGCAGCCCGCCGTAGCCGGTGTCGCCGTCGCAGATCACCGGGGTCTTCGCCATGGTGCACATCGCACGCACGCGGTCGACCATGTCGGTGTAGGTGGCCAGGCCCGCATCAGGCAGGCCGAGGTGCGAGGCGACCGTGCCGTAGCCGGTCATGTAGAGCGACTCGAATCCCATCCGGTCGGCGATCCGCAGCGAGACCATGTCGTACACGCCCGGCGCGGCGATCAGCCGGCCCTTCTTCAACACGCCCTTGAGCGACTTCCGGTTCATGCATCGACTCCTTGTGGTTGCGCGCGATCCGCATAGACGCGGAATGCCATCGCGTGGTGCGCGGCCATCCGCGCCTCGAACGATTCGATCTGTGGGGTGATGCCGATGCCGCGGAAGCCGCCGCGCACGGCGCGCGCCTCGACGTCCTTGTACGCCAGCCGCCACGACACCGGCAGCGCGGGCGCCCCCGGCAGCGACAGCCACAGCCGCAGCAGGTGGCGCTTGCGCTCGGGCTCGTCGTGATCGACGTAGTCGGTGCGCGAGTGCAGCATCACGTGGTTGTTGATCAGCTGGATGTCGCCGGGCTCGAAGTCGAGCCGGAAGCAGACCTCGGGGCGTACCAGGATCGCGTCGAACAGGTCCATCGCCTCGAGTTGCGCCGGCGTCAGCCGCGGCGCCTCGGGAAAACTGAGCTGCGCCGACTTCACGTGGTTGCGGATGTGCCGGCACGCGAAGCGGCCGTCGCGCACGCCCATGACGGCCGCCATGTACCAGGGCGGCTCCTCCGGCGCGTGCTCGCCCTGCCGGCTGAAGGCCACCGGCTCGTAGAGCAGCGCGAGCAGGTCGGGCCGCTCGGCGAGCATGATGTTGTGGGCTGTGACCGAGGACGCGATCAGGCTCTCGCCGCCCGACAGCGAGGTGCGCAGGCACATCAGCCCGACCAGGTCGCTGCCGTCGGCATGGAAGTCGAGCGCCGACTTCGTGTTGTAGCCGCGACCCTGGACGCTGCGGTAGGTGCCGCCCGCGTCGCGCACGTCGGACATGTACTGGCTCGCCTTGCCCTGCGGGCGCGGCACGCCCAGGTGCAGCCCGAGCCCCCAGAAGAACAGGCGCGCGTCCTCGGTCGACCAGCGCTCGACCGGCAGACCGCGCAGCATCTGGAAGCCGCGTCCCTCCTGGGTCTCGGCGACCGCCTCGCCGAGCCGCTCCAGCGCCGCCGCACCGAACGGGAAGTCGGCGGGCTCGAGGTCCCACAGGCCCCGGCCGGTGCCGCGCGCGTGGACCAGCCCGCGTTCGAAGTCGGCGATCTCGGCGGCGGTCAGACGCGTCGCCCAGCCGGCATCGCGCCGCAGCGCCTCGGACATCCAGCCTCGGGGCCGCGTGACGGGTTCGATCATCGTGGTGGCTCCCATGGTGTCCGCCTCACTCCGCCTTCAGTCCCACGTCGGCGACGACCTTCTGCCAGAACTGGAAGTCCTTCTTCACCTGTTGGTCGGTGTCGGCGACCGACGCGCCGCCCGGTGTCGCCGCCTGGTCCGCGAGGATCCGGACCATCTCGGGGGAGTTGACCACCTCGGAGATCTCCTTCTGGAGCCGCTCGAGGATCTGGCGCGGCGTCGCGGCCGGCGCGTAGAGCGTGTAGTCGGTGTTGGCGACGACCTCGGGCGCGCCTTCCTCGACCATCGTCGGCACGTTCGGCAGGGCGTCGGTGCGCCTGGACCCGGTCACTGCGATCGGCCGCAGTTTGCCCGAGGTGATGAAGGGCCGCGCGGTCAGGACGCTGGTCACCCCGATCGTGGTCGAGCCGGCGGCGACGTCGGCCATCAGCGGCGCGCCACCCTTGTAGGGCACGTGCACTGCGTCGGAGGCGCCCTGCGAGCGCACGAACAAAGCGCCGACCAGCCGCGTCATGTTCTCCGAGCTGCCGTACGAGGCCTTGTCGGGGGCCTTGCGTATCAGCGCCCCGACGTCCTTGACGGTGGTCGCGGGGAGCTCCGAGTTCACCACGACCACCATCGGCGAGGTCGCCACCTTGGTGATGGGGGTCAGGTCCTTGAAGGTGTCGTAGGGCAGTTGCTTCATCAGCAGGGGGTTGAGCAGGTGCGTGTTGACGACCAGCACGATCGTCGTGCCGTCGGGCGCCGACTTCGCGACGATGTCGGTGCCGATCACGCCGTTGGCGCCCGGCTTGTTGTCGACGACCACCGACTGCCCGATGCGCGCGCGCAGGCGCTCGGCGACGTGACGCGCCAGGATGTCGGTGCCGCCGCCGGCCGAGTACGGCACGACGAGGCGGATCGGCTTGTCGAACATCGGCTTGGCCGGCTGGGCCTGGGCCAGCACGCCGGGGGCATGCAGGGCGATCGAGCCGGCCCCGATGGCGAGCGCGATGCGGCGCAGGGTGCTTCGGCGCAAGGTGGGCGTCATGGTGTCTCTCCTTGGGGGCGGGATCGCCGGGTGAACGAAGCTTGGGGGCGGACTGGAAGGTGGGTGCGGGGTCGGGTCAGGCGAGGCGACCCGAGGTCAGACGCAGGTCCATCCGGTAGGTGAACGCGTCGCCGGGGTGCACGGTCCGGGTGACCTCGAGCAGGCGCCCGTTCTCGCCGTGGTAGCGACGCAGGATCACCAGCACCGGGCGGTCGGCGGGGGTCCGCAGCCGTCGCGCCTCGTCGGCACTCGGCATCTGCGCCGCGATCCGCTGCTCGATACGGACGATCGGCTCGCCGAGCGCGCGGATCTGCTCGAAGATCGGGGTTCCCTCGCTCGGGAAGTCGCCGAGCGCCAGGCCGATCGCTCGCGGCACGAAGACGTCGGCGACGGTAAGGGGAATGTCGCTGTCCATCGGCCTGCGCACGATCCGCAGGTGCAGCCAGGGCTCGCCCGCCTGGCCGCCGTACTGCGCGACGAACGCGTCGTCGGCGATGCGCTCGCCGCGCTCGACGGTGTCGAAGCGCGTGGTCCGCGTGTACTGCAGCAGGTCGGCCACCGACCCGAACGACTGCGTGTAGCGTGCCTCGGCATGCACCGCCCTGACCACGCTGCCGATGCCCGCGTGGGCGGTGATCAGGCCCATCTCCTGCAGCGTGCGCAGCGCGGTGCGCACCGTGTGCCGACTGACCGAGAAGCGGCCCGTCAACTCCGCCTCCGAGGGCAGGCCGCTGCCGACCGGATACCGGCCCGCCTCGATGTCGTCGGCCAGCGCGCGCGCGATCGAGGCGTGCTTCGCGTGGCCGGACGGGGCGGCGCCGATGGTCATGGTCTCCTCGGGGCCGGGCCGCAAGGCAGCCATCGGATACGGCCGGCCTGTACGGACAGGTCCGTACAGGGTACGGTTGTACTTGAGCGTCGTCAATCGCGAGGGGGCTGTTCCGAAGACCGCGGATCCGCCAGGAGAAGCAGGTAACCTGCTGACCCGTCGATGTGAGCCGGCACCGGGTCGGGCGCGAACGACGGCGGGATCCATCCTAGCCTGCCCGGCATGGTGGACGACGTGGACCCCGAACGCCCCGCTGCGGCGGGCGCAGGCCAACTTGACGGATGGAACGGACCGACATGCACGACGGCAACGAGACCCCGAACCGATCGGTCGACCGCGTGGCGCGCTGCCTCGCCGCGATCGACGCCTGGAATCCGCACGTCAACGCGATGGTGACCACCGACGCCGAGGGCGCGCGGCAGGCCGCGCGGGATGCCGACGCGCAGACCGCGGCCGGCCGCAGCCGCGGGCTGCTCCACGGCGTGCCGGTGATCGTGAAGGACAACCTCGATACCGCCGGGCTCAGGACCACCTATGGCTCGGGCTTCTTCGCGGACCACGTCCCGACACAGGACGCGCACGTGGTGGCGCGGCTGCGGCAGGCCGGGGCGGTCATCGTGGGCAAGGCGACGATGCACGAGTTCGCCTACGGGGTGCGCTCCTTCAATCCGGTGATCGGCCAGTGCCGCAACCCATGGAACACCACGCGGATCCCCGGTGGCTCGAGCGGCGGCTCGGGGGTGGCCGTCGCCACCGGCATGGGGGAGATGGCCCTCGGCACCGACACCGGCGGCTCGGTGCGGATTCCCGCCGCGCTGAACGGCATCACCGGCCTGCGGCCGACCTTCGGTCGCGTGTCCAACCACGGCTGCATGCCGGTGTCGCCGACCCACGACACCGTGGGACCGATGGCGCGCACCGTCGAGGAGGTGGCGCGCCTGTTCGCGGTGATCGCGGGCTTCGACCGCAAGGACCCGCTGAGCGAGGCGCGACCCGTCGACCAATGCCTCGCACGGCTGTCCGACGGCATCGAGGGCCTGCGCATCGGCCGCCCGACCAATCATTACTTCACGGGCCTCGATCCGGACGTGGCCGATGCGCTCGACGGGGCGATCGATACGCTCCGCGGGCTCGGTGCGCGGATCGTCGAGCTGGAGGTGCCGGGCGCCGAATCCATCCATGCCTTCGCGACGACCATGATCGCCTCGGACGCGCACGCGCTCCATGCCGGGCGCATCGAGCAGGGGGGCAACCGCTGGGCGGCGCAGACGCTCGAGCGCATCCGCCTGGCGGCGCGCTTCTCCGGCGTCGACTACGCGCGCGCGATGCGAGAGCGCGAGCGCTGGTGCCGCATGCTCGAGGGGCTGTTCGAGGAGGTCGACATGCTGGTCTCGCCCACGTCCGCCACCGTCGCACCCCCCATCGACGACGAGCGCAGCCTGTTCGAGGCGACGCGCGCGGTCACGCAGAACACCTATGCCGGCGCATTCGGCCGGCTGCCCGGGCTGTCGCTGCCCTGCGGCCTGTCGCAGGCCGGCCTGCCGATCGGCCTGCAGCTCGAGGCAGCCCCTTGGAACGATGCGCTCCTGCTGCAGGCGGGCTGGGCCTTCCAGTCGGTCACCGACTGGCACCAGCGGCGCCCGACGCCGCCGCGGACCGCTTGAGCACGCTGCTGCTGCGCGAGTTGCCCGAGGCCGAGTCGAGCGAGGCCGTCCGGCACATCTACGCCGAGATCCGCCGACTGTGCGGCGTGCCGATGGTGCCGCTCATCTACCGCCACCTCGCGACGCTGCCCGGCGTGCTCGAATGGGCCTGGGCGCTCGTCGGCCCTGCGATGCGGGCGGGGGTGATGCAGCGTGCGGCCTGGGAGGTCGCCGCGCGCGCGGCCGACGTGCCGGTGGCGCGCCTGCCCAGGGCGGCACTGCGCCTGATCGGGATCGACGCCGAGGGCGAGCGCGAATTCGCGACGCTGCTGACCGCGTACAACCGCTCCAACCCGGTCAACCTGCTGGTGCTGCGCTGCCTGGCGGTCCACCTCGGTGGCGGCGTCGCGCAGCGCGCCTCGGCCGACGCTGCCGGTCCCGTCGCATCGGCCATCGGGGGAGCGTCCGAGCCGGACTGGGTGCCGCCGCCACCGATCGGCGCACTCGTCCCGATGGCCGATCCCCACTCGGTGAGCGAGGCGGCGCGAGCGGCGATCATGCTGCTCAACGACCGCGGGCCGGTGGCCGAGCCGTCGCCGCTGTGGCCGAGCCTCTACCGGCATTTCGCGAGCCGCCCGCCGATGCTGGGGCTGGTCGCGCTGCTCGTGCCGCCGGCCTTCGCCGCGATCGACCTCGCACGGGCGCAGGTTGGCGCGCAGATCGAAGTCGAGGCCGGCCGCCTGGCCGGGCGGCTGGACCCGCCGCGGGACGTCCCGCTCCCTGCGGCGGCCCTGCAGCTCGCGACCCTGGCCGCAATCGATCGGTTCACGCCGGTGATCCCCGAGATGATCGTGATCGGCTCGATGCTCGCCAGAGCGATGCCCGAGCCCGCGTCGGGCCGCGGGGACTGAACCGGGCCCGCGTGCGGGCCGTCCGTCGGGGGGTCAGGCGCCCGAGAAGTGCGCGACCGACTCCGACAGGCTCACGAGGTCGGCGTACTTCTGGCCCATGTCGAACAGGTTCGCCTCGTGCGGACCCTGCGCACGGTCGCCGACGCAGTCCACCACCACCATCGGACGCAGGCCGTAGCAGGACGCGTCCACCGTGCTCGCCCGCACGCAGCCGCTGGTGGTGCAGCCGGTGATGAAGAGCGTGTCCACGCCGTTGAAGATCAGCCAGGACGCGAGGTTGGTCGCGAAGAAGGCAGAGCTGTGGCGCTTGATCGAGACGAACTCGCCGTCGATGGGCTTGAGCGACTCGACGAACTGCGCATCGGGGCTGTCGGGCGACAGGGTGCGCAGCACCGGCACCTTGATGCCGAAGGTGCCGATGTCCTCGCCCCGGCATTCGGTCGCGAAGCGCACGTGCGCGACCGGCACGCCGCCCGCGCGCGCGGCCGCGAGCAGGATCACGGTGTTGTCGATGGCGGTGTTGATGTTGTAGCCGCCGAGCACGTCGTGCCGCGAGAACCCCACCTGCAGGTCGATGATCAGCAGTGCCGACTTCCGGCCGAAGCCGATCCTGTTGCCGAAGTTCTGTCGCTCGTAGACGTTCAGGTCGGACATGTCTGCCTCAGGTCGTGCGCACGGCAAAGAGCGTGATGGCCGGGAACGCGATCAGCAGGGCGACGATCAGCAGCTCCATCACAAAGAAGGGCCAGATCCCCATGAAGATCTCGCGAATCGGGATCTCGGGATTGGCCGCCGAGACCACGAAGACGTTCAGGCCCACAGGCGGCGTGATGTTGCCGATCTCGGTCATCTTGACGACCAGGATGCCGAACAGCACCGGGTCGATGCCCGCCTGCTTCACGATCGGGAAGACCACCGGCATCGTCAGCAGGATCATCGACGCCGCGTCGACGAAGCAGCCCAGCACCAGGAACGGCAGCAGCAGCAGCACGGTCAGCATGACCGGGTTCAGGTTGAGGCCGACAGCCCAGGCCGCCACGTTCTGCGGAAGCTGCGTGGTGGCGAGCGCCGCGCTGAAGAGGCCCGCCCCGATGATCAGGAAGAAGATCGATGCGGTGCTGGAGCCCGATACCTGCAGCCCCTCCTTGATTTCCTTCATGCGCGCACCGCGCACGATCGCGATCGCAAGTGCCGCGAAGGCGCCGAATCCGGCCGCCTCGCTGGCGGTGGCGAGCCCCGAGTACAACGAGCCCATCACCACCGTGAAGACGATCAGGATCTCCCAGGACGACAGCGTGAGGCGCAGCCGCTGGCCGTAGGGAACCTTCGGGCTGACCGTCATCTGGCTCATTTCCGGGTCGCGCTGGACCATGAACCGGATGCCGAGCGCATAGACCACGATCGTGAGGATGCCGGGCACGATGCCGGCCATGAAGAGCGACGGGATCGGCGTTTCGGTGGCGATCGAATACAGCACCATCACCGTGGACGGCGGGATCAGCACGCCGAGCGTGCCGCCGGTCGCGACGCAGGCGCCCGCGAGGCGCTTCGTGTAGCCGGACTTGAGCAGCTGCGGCACGGCGATCTTGGAGATCGTCGCGGCCGTGGCGATCGATGAGCCCGAGACCGTCGCGAAGGCGCCGCAGGCCACCACCGCCGATATCGCGAGACCGCCCGGAATGTGCCCGAGCCACGCGGTGGCCGCCTTGAAGCCCTTCTCGGAGATACCCGCCGAATACGCCATGTGCCCCATGAACAGGAAGAGGGGCACGACGATGAATGCGAACTCGGCGGTCACCGAGTAGGGCAGGGTGCCGAGCAGGTAGTCGGCAGCGCTCCATCCACGCATCGCGAGGATGCCCACCACCCCGCAGGTCAGGAGGGAGAGCGCGATCGGGAAGCCGAGCGCGAGCAGCAGGAAGAGCCCGCCGACGAGGATGAAGCCTTGTTCAGTGGGAGTCATGACTGACCTGAGAGCGGTTTTGCGTCGAAGTCGCCGATTTCCGCCCTGATCTCAGTGGCGAGGTCGACCGCGTACGGATGCTTGCCGAGCAGCGCGAACTCGACCGCACTTGCCAGGGACTGCACCAGCAGCATGCACAGGCCCGCCGCAACCATCACGCGGCTGGGCCACAGCGGGATCTGGACCATGCCGATCGAGACCTCATCGCGGTTGAACGAGAAGATCGCGCTGCGCCAGGTGACCCAGCACAGGATCCCGATGATCACGAGCTGCACCAGCATCAGCATCCAGGCCACCAGTCGGTCGAGCCAGGGCGGGAGCCGCTCGGTGACGATCGAGACGCGGAAATTCTCGCGGCCGGCCTGGGTCGCAGGCAGCCCGAAGTAGATGAGCGCCAGCAGCAGCAGCACGCCGACCTCGAGAATGCCCCACAGGGCGATCCCGAGGCCACCGCGCAGCACGGCGTCGATGACCACGGCGAGCATGATGACGATGATCAGCAGGCCGGTGACCCGGGCCATGGCCTGGGATATCGCCGCCGTCCTGGCGGCGAACGTCAGGATGCTTCGCCGCGTGCTCATTATTTCTTCTTGGCCAGGTAACGGTCGATGCCGGTCGTGTACGGATACTGCTTCTCGTACTTGGTGGCGAGGGCGTTGAAGCTCGAGGTCAGCTGCTGCGCGTTGCCGCCGACACGGGCGACCGCATCACTGTACTTCTTCATGATCACCTCGCTGGTCTGATCGCGCCAGCGCTTCTCCTCGGCCGGGTCCAGCGGCGCGACCTGGATGCGCTTGGCCTTCAGGAGGATGTCGACCGACTCGTCCGTCTCGGCGTTCTGGGCCTTGATGTACCAGTCGAGCGCGCTGGCCGACGCATTGGTGAAGATGTCCTGCAGCGGCTTGGGGAAGGACTTCCACTTGTCGAGGTTGATCGAGGTCATCACGGTCGCGAAGATGCCCATCCGCCCGCCGGTCGACAGGAAGTTGGTCATCTCGGCCAGGCCGTCCTTCACGCCCTGCTCGAACGGCGTCGTGGAGATGCCGTCGACGCCGCCGCGCGACAGCAGGTCGATCGCGTCTGTGTAGGGGACCGTGACCGCGGTCGCGCCCAGCGCGGTGAGCGCGTCGCCCGGCCCGAGCAGGGTGCGGATGCGCAAGCCCTTCAGGTCGGCCGCGCTGTTGATCTTCTTCATCGTCCACAGCACGTTCTCGGAGGTCGACAGCGTCAGCAGCAGGTGCACGTTGTTGCGCTGGAATTCCTTCTGCACGTCGGGGGTCGCCGCATACCAGTCGCGGAACGCGAGGCACCCGGCCTGCGGATTCTCGGTGACGAAGGGCAGGGTGACGCCGGAGATCGGGAACTCGCGCGGGTTGAATGCCGCCGGCACCGTGAAGCCGATGTCGATCGCGCCGCGGGCGAGGCCCGGGTACACGTCGCCGGCCTTGAGCAGCACGCCGCCGTAGAACCACTCGAAGGTGACCTTGCCGTTGGTCTGCTTGGTGACCTCGTCCAGGTAGAACTGCTGGACGCGGCTGAACAGCGACGACGCGGGGTAGTTGGACGCCACCTTGAGCTTCATCGCCGGAAAGTCGGCCTGCGCGAACGCGGGGGCGCTCGCGAGCGCGGCACCGGCTGCGGCGGCCGAGAGGAATTCGCGTTTCTTCATTTCGGTTTCACTCCTGATGGAAAGGGCAGGGCTTGCGGCTGAGTTCGGAGGCTCAGCCGCCCGCGGGAAGGACCGGTCGGCGCCGGTGGTGCGTGGTGACGGACTGGAATGCGTGGCCGAGCCGCAGGATCTGCGGCTCGCCGAAGGCCGGGCCGCTCAGTTCCATCGACAGCGGCAGTGGCAGGGGGTCGGTGGTGAAGCCGCAGGGCACGGCGAGCGATGGCACGCCGGCCGACGTGAACACCGACGTGAAGCGCGGGATCGATCTGATCGCGCTGCCGTACTCGAGGCCGGCCACGGCCGGGGCGGGTCCGGGCGTGGTCGGGCTCAGGATCGCGTCGACTTCCTGGAACACGGCACCCAGCCGATGGCGCCAGTCTTCCATCCAGCGCAGCGCCTCGGCGTACTCGGCGCCGGTCACGCGCTCGCCGATGCCGTAGCGGATATGCAGGTCCTCGCCATAGTCGGCGCGGCGCCTCGAGAGGCGCTCACGATGCAGCGCGTAGGCGTCCGCGAGCACCACGCGGAAGGCGAGCATGTCCTGCGCGCGCTCGACGTCTCCGAGGTCCAGCTCGACGATGTCGACGCCCAGCTCCCGGAATACCCCGATCGCAGCCTCGATCGCTGCTTTCAGCTCGGGATGGATGTCATCGAGGAACCAGCGTCGCATCACGCCGATGCGCATCCCGGCGACCGGGTCGTCCAGAGTCGGCAGGAAGTTCGGTACGGGCAGGTCGACCGAGAAAGGATCCTGCGGATCGTGCCCGGCGATGACCGCGAACACGCGGGCGACATCGTCGACCCGCCGCGCGAGCGGGCCGAACGCGTCGAAGGGCGCGCTGACCGCGATGCCGCCGGTACGCGACACGCGCCCCACGCTCGGGCGCAGTCCGGCCACGCCGTTGAAGGAGGCGGGCAGCCGGATCGAGCCCGCGGTGTCGCTGCCGATCGAGACCCGGCTCATGCCGCAGGCGACCGACGCGCCGGAGCCGCCGCTCGAGCCGCCCGGCACGTGTGCGGGGTTCCAGGGATTGAAGACCGGGCCGAAGTGCTTGCTCTGGCTGGTTGGACCGAACACCCACTCGTGCAGGTTCGACTTGCCGACCAGGACCGCGCCGCTGCGCAGCAGGCGCTCGGTGATGAACGCGCTGCGGGTCGGTACGTTGTCCGCGAGGATCACCGACGCAGCCGTGGTGGGTGTGCCCGCCCAGTCGAGGCAGTCCTTCAGGTTCACGGTCATGCCGTGGAGCAGCCCGCCCCAGCCGCCGTCCGCGGCGATCCGGTCGAGGGCCGTGGCCCGTTCCCGGGCCTGCCGCTCGGTGACGGTGATCATCGCATTGACGATCGGGTTCCAGCGCCCGATGTGGCCGAGGGTCTCCTCGAGTGCTGCGGTGGCCGATGCGTTCATCGCTGTGCGCCGGCGCTCGTCAATGGGTGTTCTCGTCGTCCCGGACCGTCCCGGGCATGGGCAACCCGATGCAGGTCTCGACAGGCAGGCGGCGATCGACCGGGTTCGACGGGCGGCGAGCGCGCGCGGTCAGCGCGTGCCGCGCGTGGCCGGGCGGGGCGGCGCCGATGCTCATGGTCTCCTCCGGGCAGGGCCGTAGGGCAGCCATCGGGTGCGGCCGGCCTGTACGGACAGGTCCGGACAGCGTACGGGCGTAGGAGAGCGTCGTCAATCCTCGGCACGTTCCGAAGACAGACGCCACGGCAGGCGATCGCGCGCGGGTGGGCGCGCGCCGACCCTCAGGTGCGCCCGGGCCTCGCGGCGCCGGGAACCCCGACCCCGCTCCCGCGGGTCGGTCCCGGCGCGGGGCTCAGGCCCTCGCCGTGGCGCGCCGCCGGGCCGCGGTGGCGCCCAGCAGCCCCAGCCCCAGCAGGCAGAGGGTCGCCGGCTCCGGCACGGTCCGGTTCGAGAACTGGGCGTTCATCAGCATCATGCCGTCGGTGCCGCCGTTACCCTGCACCCAGAAGTACATCGTGTTGTCGCCTTCCCTGAAGCCCGAGACGGTGACAGTGGGGCCGAGGGAATAGGTCGGCCCCGGCCATGTCGTCGTAGGACCCCAGATGCCCTCCACGAGATCCCCCTGCGCCATGCTGTTCAGCGACCACTTCGGGGTCCAGGTGCCCTGGGTCCAGATCCCGCGACCGGAATCGTCGGCGGCCCACTGGAACGACAGCTGCAGGCTCGCGGCCTCCTGGGCGGTCAGCGTGAAGCTCTGGCGGAAGATGAACTGCGTCCACTGGGGCAGGGGCTTGCCCATGTTGTTGGTGCAGCTCGTATTGTTGGCGATCCAGTTCAGGCGCACCGGCGTCGGCGACCCCCAGGTGAGCGGGACGTTCGTGCATGCCTCCGCCTGCAAGAACGGGCCGGAGACGGGGAACGAGCTGAAGGTGCCGTCGAGGGCGGGTGCACCCAGATTGGTCGCTACCTGCCAATTGAGGTAGGCGTTGTCCGCGTGCGTGGTCGCATAGAAGGTCGGCACCGCATAGGCCGACGACGCGGCGGCGGTCAGCGCGGCGATGCTGAGGATTCGGCAGAGGGTTCGCATGGTGTGGGGATGGGGCGGTTCAAGAGGCCTCTAACTCGAAAGCAGGAACTGGGCCAGACAAGCCAAGTCATTGTTCTCAAATCCATTGCGCACGGGCTTCCCGGACGGCATCGGGTTCGATGTAAAGAGTTTCGACATCCGTTGCGTAGGCCCCGGCGGCGAGGCGTGGCCCGGGTTCGAGGCCTGGTCGCATGGGCCTGTCCGCTCCGGATGGACTGGGCGACAGTGGCTTGCCCGGTGACATCGACGCTTCTTTCAACGCAAGAGCGGTCGTGACGCGGGCGGGGAGTGGGCGGGCGCTGGTCGTGTCGGTCGTGGCCGATCCTGGCCCTCGGGAGGCCCGCGGCGCGCCACGAGCGGGCGACCGACGGCGCTCTGGTTCCGACTGCCCGCGAGGCTGGCCGCCAGGCCGAGGGCGCCGAAGCCCGGCAAGGAGGCGGCGTTTGATGGGGTACCGGGATGGTCCAGGCGCGCGCTTGAGCGCATCGCCCGCCCGCGCCCGGGCCGCCGCTCAGTCCAGCTTGATCCCGAGCCGGTCCGCGATCGCGACCCACTGCGGCGCCTCGTCCTTGCACTGCTTAGCGTCGATCTTCAGGCCGTGCGTGCGGTTCCAGGTGTCGGCGATCATGTGCGGCCAGGAGCCTGCGGCATCGGTGCCGATGGCGGCCGGGTTCTTCGCGGCCCAGGCCACGTACTCATCGGGCGTGCGGATCGGCAGCGTCGCATTGACCCCGAAGGCGGGCGCGCCCGCCGGGAACAGCGTGATGGGCGCGAAGTCCCGGTCGGGGCTGTAGGGGTACAGCACGCGGCCGTTACACAGCGCCGTCTGGATCGCGACCAGCAGGGTGAAGCCGTCGGGGGGCGATTTGGCGAGTGCCTCGGCCGCGATGATGCCGCCCGCGCCGGGGCGGTTGTCGACCACGACGGGCTGGCCCAACTTGCGTGACATGGCCTCGCTGGTCTGGCGGGCGTAGGCATCGGTCAGGCCGCTCCGGGGCAGGGCCGCGAGCGCGACGCCCGCCGAGGCGCCCGCGATCAGCGCGCGCCGGATGGGGTCGCGAGGTCGCAGGTCGGTCAGTCGCCGGCGTGCATGATGAACTCGATGCCCATCCGGGTCTCGACGCGCCGGCCGTCGCGGCCAAACAGCGACTGCGCGGCTCCCTGCGGATTCGACTGGTACCAGTTCTGCAGGCGCTGCGCGGCGGCGAGTGCGGCATCCGGCTCCAGGATTCCTGCGAGCGAGCAGGGCGTGCGGTCGAGTACGTCGACGTCTTGGTATTCCATGGCGACCCCCTTCTGACGGCGTCCGTCGTGTAAGTGAAAGTCAGCGTATAGCGGTCGCGACGGGCGACCGGACGGTGCGCGCCGGAAGGCGGTGAGCGACCGACCGATGGCCTGGATCGGTTGTCGTACGACACATCCGGCGCTGCGCCGATCGGTTAAGCGGAGCCGCCATCGATGGCCGGCCTCGGCCTGAGCGAGGCTTGCGCCCGGCACAGGCCGGCCAGCCCGCTCGCGCAGCCTGGCGCCGGCCCGGCCCGCGCCACGGCAAGGGGGCACGGCCCGCGTGGCCGCCCCTCGATCGGGTATCGTCGGGCGCATCCCACGCGACCCATCCCGGAGACACGCATGAGCTACCCCGACAGGCCCGCCGACACCGGCGCACCGCTGCTGCACTGGCGCGACGGCGCGGTGGCGCGCCTGCGCTTCAACCGCCCGCGCGCGCTGAACGCAATCGATGCCGCGATGGCAGACGCCTTCCTGCTGGCGTGCCGCGAGGTGGCAGCCGACCCGCTGGTGCGCACCGTGGTCCTGGATGGCGAGGGCCGGGCGTTCATGGCCGGCGGTGACATCGCGGCGATGCGGGCCGATCCGGCCGGCACAGCGGCGACGCTGATCGCGGGCATGCACGGCGGCATCCGCATCCTGTCCGGCATGGCCGCGCCCTCGATCGCCGTGCTGCACGGCGCGGTGGCCGGCGGGGGGCTTGGCGTCGCGCTGGGCTGCGACCTGGCCATCGCGGCCGAGGGCACGCGCTTCGACCTCGCCTACACGCGGCTCGGCACCAGCGCGGACTGCTCGACCTCGTGGAACCTGCCGCGGATCGTCGGCCTGCGCAAGGCGCTCGAGCTCGCGCTGGTGTGCGACCCGATCGATGCCGCCGAGGCGCTGCGGCTGGGCCTGGTCAACCGCGTCGTGCCCGCCGACCGGCTGCGCGAGGAGGCCGACACCTTCGCGCGCCGCCTGTCGGAGGGGCCGACGCTCGCGCTCGGCCGGCTCAAGCGCCTGATGCGCGAGTCCTCCGGGCGCGACCTAGACGGCCAGCTCGATGCCGAGGCCGAGCAGTTCGTGGCGAGCACGCGGACCGCCGACTTCGCCGAGGGCGTCGAGGCTTTCCTGGGCAGGCGCCCGGCGGTGTTCGCGGGGCGCTGAGCCGGGGCGCCTGGCGGGGATCCGGCCTGCGGCGCCGGACTATCCCCGCTCAGTCGAGCAACGCCCGGGCCACGATATGCGCCTGAATCTCCGCTGCGCCCTCGAAGACGTTCAGGATGCGCGCGTCGACCAGCACGCGGCTGATCCGGTACTCCAGCGCGTAGCCGTTGCCCCCGTGGACCTGCACCGCGTTGTCGGCGCTCGCCCAGGCCACGCGCGCGGCGAGCAGCTTGGCCATGCCGGCCTCGACGTCGCAGCGCCGGTGGGCGTCCTTCTCGCGCGCGGCGAAGAGCGTCAGCTGGCGCGCCACCATGATCTCGACCGCCATCCAGGCGAGCTTGTCGGCGACCCGCGGGAAGGCCGCGATCGGGCGGCCGAACTGCATGCGGTCGCAGGCGTAGGCGAGCCCCAGCTCGAGCGCGCTCTGCGCCACGCCGACCGCACGCGCGGCGGTCTGGATCCGCGCGCTCTCGAAGGTGCGCATCAGCTGCTTGAAGCCGTTGCCCTCGGCGCCGCCGAGCAGCGTACCCTCGGGGATCTCGTAGCCATCGAATCCGATCTCGTATTCCTTCATGCCCCGGTAGCCGAGCACCTCGATCTCGCTGCCGCGCATCCCGGGCGCCGGGAACGGCTGCGCGTCGGTGCCTCGCGGCTTGGGGACGAGGAACATCGACAGGCCGCGGTAGCCCGCGACGTCGCGGTCGGTGCGCGCGAGCAGGGTCATCACGTCGCTGCGCGCGCCGTGGGTGGTCCATGTCTTGTTTCCGTGGATCCGCCAGACGGGGCGGCCGTCTGCCGCGGTGCCACGCTCGGCGCGGGTGCGCAGCGACGCGAGGTCCGATCCGGTGTCGGGCTCGGTGAAGCATGCGGTCGGGATGGTCGCGCCCGACACCAGGCCCGGCAGGAGCCGCTCCTTCTGCTCGTCGGTGCCGCTCAGCAGCACCAGTTCGCAGGCGATCTCGGTGCGGGTGCCGAGCGACCCGAGCCCGATCCAGCCGCGCGAGAGCTCCTCGGTCACCACGCACATCGCCGACTTGCCGAGCCCCGAGCCGCCGTGGTCCTCGGGCACGGTGAGGCCGAACACGCCAAGCTCACCCAGCTCGGCGATCACCGAGTCGGGGATCAGCTCGTTGCGCAGGTGCCAGCCGTGCGCGGCCTCGGCATGGTCGTCGGACCACCGCGCGAACTGGCTGCGGATTTCGTGCAGCGCCGGGTCGTCGAAGCCCGGGTCCCCGAAGCTGCGCGTGCTGCGGCCCTCGGTGATCAGTGCCGCGATGCGTGCCCGCACCGGCGGCGCGAAGCCCTGCGCCTGCAGGCGCCTGACCGCCGGATCGGCTGCGAACGCCGCGACCGCGTCGCCGTGCTCGTCGATCAGCGTGCAGCGGAAGATCTCGCCCTGGCTCATCGGCAGGCCGCCCGCGAGCTGGCCCAGGTACTCGCCGAATGCAGCCTGCAGCAGCAGCGACTCGAGCTCGCGACGCCGACCGGCCGCGCCCAGGCGCTGCGCCCATCCGTGCATCTCGCGCAGCGCGCGCACGTAGGTCGCGGCCCACGCGAATCCGTGACCGCGGGCCTGCTCGCGGTTGAGCGCATCGGGGCCGCCGTCGCCCAGGCGGGCGCGCATCAGCGTGCGCAGCGCATCGAGGAGCCGGTCGGCGGCAGCGAGCGCCGCCGCGCAGTCGGCGTCCAGGTCGGCGTCGGCGAGCCGGCGGGAGGGGGTGTCGGTCATGTGGCGTGCCTGTGTCGTCGGGTGGGTCAGGCGGCAGGGCCGCCGACGATGCCTGCCTCGCGCAGCGCGGCGATACGCTCCGGTGCGAGGCCCAGGACGTCGTGCAGCACCGCGCCGGTGTGGGCGCCGATGCGCGCCGCGGGCGCAGGCGGCAGCCTGCCCGAGCCGGTGAAGTCGAGGGGGCTGGCCGCGGTCAGGAAGCGGCCGTAGCCTGGGTGATCGATGCGCCCGAACATCGGGTTGGCCTCGGACACGCGCGCATCCTCCGCGAGCATCTGCTCGAAGGTCCGGTAGGGCCCCCACAACAGCGAGCGGTCGGTGAAGGCCGCGCCGATCTCGGCGAGCGTGCGCCGGGCGAACCAGGGCTTGAAGAACGCGGAGATGAGGTCGCGCGCGTTCCAGCGGCCCTCCTCGGTGTCGAGCCGGTGGCCGAGCGCGGTGGCCGCGGCCTCGAGCGCGGCCTCCACGCCGATCGCGCGCGCGAGCGCCTTCCACTGCCGGGTGCTGATCGCGACGACCATCGCATACCGGCCGTCGGCGGTCGCGAACGAGTCGCCGTAGGCACCGTACAGGAAGTTGCCGTCGGCGGCGCGCTGCCTGCGGTTGACCTCGACGTCGGCCACGTAGCCCAGATTGGCGACCGCCGCGAACGCGACGTCGGCGAGCGTGAGCCGCACCAGCTGGCCCTCGCCGGTCAGGCGCCGGTGGCGCTCGGCCGCGAGCACCGCGGTGGCGAGGGTCATGCCGGCGATCAGGTCCCAGGCGGGTAGCACGTGGTTGACCGGCGCGCGGCCGTCGCCGGTCACCATCGGGAAGCCGGCCGCGCAGTTGACCGTGTAGTCGACCGCGTTGGCACCGTCGGGCGACCCACTCAGCTGGACCATGATCACGTCCGCGCGGCGCTCTCGCAGCGAGGGATAGGCGAGCTCGCCGTCGACCCCGAGGTTGGTGACGAAGATTCCGCCGGCCTCGCCCGGTGCGACGATCAGGTCCTGCAGCAGCCGCCTGCCCTCGGGGTGGCGCGGATCGATCTCGATGGAGCGCTTGCCGTGGTTCAGCGACGCCCAGTAGAGGCTGGCGCCCTCGGCGTTCACCGGCATCCGGTTGGCGTCGATGTTGCCGCCCGGCGGGTCGATGCGGATCACGTCGGCGCCGAGCTGGGCGAGCGCCAGGCCGCTGGTGGGCGCGGCCACGAAGGCCGAGAACTCGACGATGCGCAGGCCGGCGAGCGGCGGGCGGGCGGGGGAGCTCGAGGGGCTGGGATTGCTCATGGTCTTCAGAACACCTGGTAGCCGATCGCGGCGAAGCCGGTGACGTTGGTACGCTGCCGGACGATCGGCGAGTCGGCCGCGTCGCCGAGCACCTGGCCGAGACTCAGGCCGCCGATGGCGATCCATCGGCCCGCGAAGAAATGGTTCACCGAAGCGCCAACCTGGGCGGTGCGAAGGCCCGCGCCCGGCGTGTAGACAGGATAGCCCGATGCGAGCGACTGGCCGGCGTCGACGCCGAACCAGGTGCGCTGCGACTTGTCGTTGCCGGCGGTCGCGAAGCCGAAGACGCTCATGCGGGTGCCGGGACCCAGGACTAAGTCGTGGCGTGCGCCGACATCGATCTCGCCGCCCTTGCCGCCGGCGCGCAGGTTCAGCCCGACCGTCCACTGGCGCGACAGCGCGTGGGTCGCGTAGACGCTGGCCTCGGCGCCCCAGTCGATCTCGCCCATGCCGCGCAGGTCGTTCGAGCTGCTCTGCCTGCGCCCGAAACGAGGGATCAGCCGGAATCCGACCTGCGTCTGCTGGGTGTTCACCACCGAATAACCCACCCCGGTTCCGGTGCCGGCGAAAAAGCCGTCGCGCCGGGCGTAGTCGACGTAGGGCAGCGCCGTCCACACGCGGTCGTCCGAGCCGAAGTACGCGGGGCGCGTGATCGCCGAGCCACCCACCAGCAGGCGGCTCTCGCCGGGCCCGACCGGAGGCAGGCTGACGATGCCCTGGTACTGCGCCGCTGCGGGTGCCGCCGCGAGCAGGCACGACAGGGCGAATAAGGCTGCGGTCAGGCGTGCGTGCATGAGTGGGTATCCGGCGCAAGGCGGTTCACCGCGCTGCGGGGCCGGTCGATGGCAGACAGACGATTCGATCACAAAGGCGTGCCGGACGATGGCTTACGATGCCGGCATTGCGGTCTTCGCCCATTCTCCCGATTCCGGAAATCCGCGTCTCGTGTCCGTCACCGACCGTTTTGCGCTGTTCACCGAAGTCCGAGAGCGGCTCGGGCAGGCATTCGTGCGGACACTGTCGGCGGGGCTGCCCGAGCTGGCCGACCGTATCGAGGTCGTTGCCGACGTTGCTGCGTCGGCGCTGACCCGGCGTGAGCGCTACGCGTCGGCTGCGGTGCTGCGGATCGAGGCCGTGCCGCGCGCGCACCGTGCGCTCGGACGTCTCTACGACATCACCTTCCGGCTGCTGGAGATCAACCAGAGCCGCCCTGACGCCGAGTTCCCGCTGAGCCTCGTGGCCGACGAGGAACTGGACGTGCGCATCCTCGCCGACGAACTGGCGGCGGGCATCCGCGAGCGACTCGGCGCGCCGTACGAGGCCTGGCTGCACCGCGTCGAGAGCCTGACGCTGACCCGCTCGATCGAGGTACGCGCGCCGCTCGGTGCCGGGGCCGTGGCCGCCGCGGCGCTCGCCGCGCTGCATCCGGTGGTCACCGATCGGACGATGCGCCCGGCGCTGCGCGAGGCGCTCTTCGAGCGGCTCGCGCCCCGGCTGGCCGACGTGCTCGAGCAGGCCGATGCCTGGCTCACGGCCCGCGGCGTGACCCCCTGGCTGCCCGAGGCGGTCACGCAGGCGCCGCCGTCGCCTGGTCCGCCTGCGGGCGAGGCACCGGTCTGGGCGCCCGCATCGATGACGGCATCGATGCCTGGCGCACTGGCCGCAGCGGATGCTGCGCGTGCGGCTGGGCCTGCGGTTGCGCCTGTGCCCGCGGCTGCGGCTGCGCTTCTGCCCGCTGCTGCAGCCGAGCCCGAGCCCGAGCCCGAGCCCGAGCCGCCCCTGCCCGAGGCTGGCCCCGAGCCGAAGGGCACGGCCGCCGAGCCGTCGGAAGCCACTGCCGAGCCCCTCGCCCAGGCCGCAGCGCCGACCGAAGACGCATGGGGCGCACCCATCGGGCCGGCCCCGCCGGACCGGCGCGGCGCCGCGCCGGCCGAGCCCGTGGCGGTCGAGGTGCCCGATGGTCGGGTCGCCGCCCAGCTCCCCGCGCTGCGCGAGACGCGGCCCGGCGACGGCGACGGCGACGACTGCGTCGAGGTGTCGTCGACCGGCGAGGCAGCGATGGAGCGCGCCGCGCAGGCCCTCGTGCACAGCACGCAGGTTGCCGACGTGCTCGGTCGTCAGCCGCTCGGCGGCCCCGCTCCGCCGGAGGCCGCCTATCGTCACGCCGGCTCGCTGCCGCGTCCCGAAGCGCTCGAGCAGGACGCGGTCGCGTTCGCCCATCACGTGGGCGTCTCGCCCTACTCGCGCGCCGCCCGCCAGCGCTTCTTCGATTCGCTGCGCCAGCGGATGCTGGCGGCGCAGGCGCCCGCAGCCCAGCTCGCTGCGCTAGACCTGGTCGGCGCGATGTTCGAGTACGTCGTCGACGACGACCGCATGCCCGAGGCCGCCAAGCCGCTGCTCTGGCGCATGCAGCAGCCGGCCGCGACGCTGGCCGCGCTCGATGCCGGCTACCTCGGCGACGATCGGCGCTCGGTGCGTCGGCTGGTCGAGAACCTCGCCGCGATCGCCGTTGCGTACGCCGACGACGTCACCAAGGGCAGCGAGCTGTACCGCCGCCTCGACACGGTCGTGCGCGCGGTCGAGGTCGTCTCGCACGCCTTCCAGGCGCGCTCGACGGTGCTCGGCGAGCAGGTCAGGCGCGAGTACGACCGCGCGGCGCACGGCGTCGCGCAGCTGGTCGCCCGAGTCGCCAAGGAGCGCCTCGCGCTGGAGGCCACCCCCGATCGCCGCAACCGCCGCGACTTCAGCCGCCGCCCGTCGCGCGAGCGCGAGCGCGAGGTCACCCGCCGCCTCGAGGCCGAGCTCGTCGACCGGGTGGGGCAGGCGGAGGTTCCCGATTCGGTACGTGAGTTCCTGCTCGGCGTGTGGCTGCGACACCTGCGCACCGCCGTGCTCAGGGACGGACAGGACAGCGCCGCCTATCGCCTCGCGATGCAGGTGGTCGACGACCTGCTCTGGACGCTCTCCAAGGCGGAGCCGCGCCAGAGCCGCCGCCAGCTCGCGAGCCGGATCCCGCCGCTGATCCGTCTGCTGACGCAGGGCGTGAACGACATCGGCGCGCGACCCGAGGAGTTCCGCTCCTTTCTCGACGAGCTGTTCCTGATCCACCTGCGCAAGATGCAGAAGGTGCCGCGCGACGGCGAAGGTGAATCCCCGGCGGCCTCCGGCACATCGGCGCCGCCCTCGTCACCGGGCGCCGGAGGTGGCGCGTCATTCGACGAGGGCATGCCTCCGACCCTCGATGACCGGATCACGGAAGCCTCCACCGGCACGGCATCGGATGCCGGTGGCCCGTCCGAAGCAGCCGCCGCCAACCGTAACCGAGGTGCTGATCGTCGCACCGTGGACCGCCCGCCGTCGGCGCCCGTCGGCCTGGACGCGCTGGCCGAGCAGGCGTTGCGGACCGCCGCGGCGCACGCGCCGCCGTCCGAGGCGACGCAGGCGCCCGCTGTCGGCCCGGCTGCCGCCCCGGCGGCGCCTGCCGTCTCCCCGGCAGCGCCCGCCGAGTCCGCCGAGTCCTCCAAGCCCGCCGAGCCGGCCGAGCCGGCCGAGCCCGCCGAGCCCGCCGAGCCCGCGGCGTCATCGCACCTGCAGGAGCCGGCGCCTTCGCACGGCACGCCTGCGTCGTTCGACGCCTGGTCGAGCCGGGGCCTGCATGCCGACGCGCCGGTGGCGCCGGGCGCTGCGAGTCCCGTCGAGCCTGCCGCTCCCGCGGCCGTCACGCCGGATGCATCAGCGCCGCCGCTCCGGCCCGACGCCCCGCCCACCACCGGTCGCCCGCCGGCCGTCTGGGCCGATGCCGCCTGGCCAGGCGATCCGATGCCGCCGGTGGTGGATGCCGCAGCCCTGAGCAACTGGCCCTTGAGCCGCGCCGGGCCGCCGACGCACGACTTCGGCATTGCCGACTTCGCGCCGGCCGACGGTGCGCCGGACGGCACGGCCCAGTCGCCCCGTGCGCCGCACGGCGGCGATGCGACGCTCGACGCAGCCGCCCCCGACGGCGCGCACGCCGACGGCGACCGAGCGGCGAGTGAATCCGGCGACCCGCCCGCTCACAGTGCCGCGCCCCGGATCGGCCTGGCGCCCCGCAGCGGCGCAGACGGCGCAGACGGCGCAAGCGGCTCCGACGGCTCCGACCCACCCGGGGGCGACTCGCGCTCCGGCGAGCAGCGGCTGCTGACCGTCTTGAGCTCCCTCGAGCTGGGCGACTTCCCGGACGACCCCCAGCGGCTGCGGCTCGACCCCGACGAGGCGCTCGCGCGACTACGCCGCGGCGACTGGCTCGAGCTGATCGGTCGCGACGGCCTGCCACAGGAAGTGAAGGTCGCCTGGATCAACTCCCGGCGCACCGTGGTGCTGCTGGTGCGCCGGCCCGACCGGCGCGCGCTGTCCCTGCGCGCGAGCGAGCTGCACCAGCGCTTCGCGCAGCGCAAGGCCACGCTCCTCGTCTGACCCGCGCCCCGCGCTCGCGCTCAGTCAGAGGCGAACGTCACGATGTGGTCGGCCGCGAACCGGATGCCGATCGCCTCGCCGATGTGATGATCGTGGTGGCTCGGCACGAGCGCGAGCAGCCGCTGGCCGCTCGGCAGCTGCAGCGTGTACAGGAACTGCGCGCCGCGGAACGCCTTGCGTTGCACGGTCGCATGGACCGCGCTCGCGTCGTCGTGGACCACGTCGTCGGGCCGCAGCAGCACCAGCAGTTCGCCCCCGGGACCCGCGTTTGCGCGCGCCCCGGCGCGGTCGTCCGGATGCAGGATCGGCAGGCTGCCCAGCTCCACCTCCACCGACGGCCCAGACGCGCCCTCGACCAGCCAGCCACGCAGGAACACGCCCATGCCGACGAAGTCTGCGACACTGCGGCTCGCCGGATGGTGGTAGAGGCGATAGGCCTCGTCCCACTGCGCGATCCGCCCGTGCTCCATGACCCCGACCGTGTCGGCCAGCGCGAAGGCCTCGTACTGGTCGTGGGTCACCATCAGCGTCGTCGTGCCGTGACGCTTCAGGATGTCGCGCAACTCGAGCGCGAGGTTCTCGCGCAGGTCCGGGTCCAGGTTCGAGAACGGCTCGTCAAGCAGCAGCAGCGCGGGGGAAGGCGCGAGCGCCCGGGCGAGCGCGACGCGCTGCTGCTGACCCCCCGACAGCTCGTGCGGGAACCGCTCGTGGGCCGAGGCCAGCCCCACCAGCTCGAGCATCTGTCCGACCCGTTCGCGGCGTGCCTGCGCACTGCCGCGCCGCAGCCCGAAGGCTACGTTTCCCGACACCGACAGGTGCGGGAACAGCGCATAGTCCTGGAACACCACACCGACGCCGCGCCGCTCGGGCGGCCGCACCGCGCCTGCCGAGGACACTTCCTCGCCGGCGATCCGGATCACGCCGGCGTCGGGCCTCACGAAGCCCGCGACCGCCCGCAGTGCGGTCGTCTTGCCGCATCCCGAGCTGCCGAGCAGGCAACCGATCTCCCCGCCGGCCAGCGTGAACGTGAGCCGGTCGAGCACCTGCAGGCGGCCCGCCGCGGTCGGGAACGCGACCGACAGACCGTCGACCTCGAGCGACGGCGCATCACGTCGCGCTGCGCAAGCGGCGGGCGTGAGGCCCTCGCGCACGGCCTGCGGGGCCGCCGGCGAGGCGGCGGGCGACCCGGTCCGATCGACGGCGCCAGCCGATGCGCGGTCCATCAGATGTGAATGCCTATAATTCGCATCTCCATGGACAATTGTAGCCCGACGCACAGGGCGGTCGCATCGCCGCCGGTCGCCCGATGATCCGCTCGCCCTTCGGGTGGCTGGCGGTCCTCGTGGCCGGCTGCGTGATCGCGCCGATGCTCGCCCTGCTGTGGGTGGCCGTGCAGCCGGCCGGCGCCGACGATGCGCTCGCGCACCTCGCCTCCACGGTGCTGCCCCGCTACGCGATGACCTCGGCGGCCCTGGTGCTGCTGGTGGCGGCGTGCGTGCTGCTGCTGGGGGTCGGGGCGGGCTGGCTGGTGGCGGCCTACGAGTTTCCGGGGCGACGGATGCTCGAGGTGGCGATGATCCTGCCGCTCGCGATGCCGGCCTTCGTGCTCGCCTACGCCTACACCGACTTCCTCGACACCAGCGGGCCGCTGCAGACCTGGCTGCGCGGTGTCACCGGCTGGTCGATCGGCGCCTACTGGTTCCCACCCGTGCGCTCGCTGCCGGCGGCCGGCGTGTTCCTCGCGCTGGCGCTCTATCCCTACGTCTACATGCTCGCGCGCAACGCGTTCGCCGAGCGCAGCGAGTCACTCGCGGAGGCTGCGCGCTCGCTCGGCATGCCGGCGCCGCTGGTGTGGTGGCGAGTCACCTGGCCGGTGGCCCGGCCGGCGGTGGTTGCCGGCCTGACCCTGGTGACGATGGAGACGCTGGCCGATTTCGGCACGGTCAACTTCTTCGCCGTCGACACCTTCTCGGCTGGCATCTACCGCGCCTGGCAGGGGCTGGGCGATCGCAGCGCGGCGGCGCGGCTGTCCCTGGTGCTGCTGGCGGCAGTGCTCGCGCTCGTCTGGGTGGAGCGGCGCCAGCGCGGCCGCATGGCCTTCCACGCCCGCTCGACGCGCCCGGCGCGTGTGCGGCGCCTGGAAGGCGCGCCCGCCGCCCTGGCGAGCGCGGCCTGCGCAGTGCCGGTGCTGCTGGGCTTCGTGCTGCCGTCCATCCTGCTGCTGCGTGCCTGGTGGGCGCAGGGCGCCGGCCTCGATCCGCGGCTCGCGGGCTGGGCGCTGAACACCGCGATGCTGTCGGGTCTCGCGGTCGCCGTGATCGTCCCCTTCGCGCTCGGCATGGCCTACGCGGTACGCACGGTCCAGGCGCGCTGGGTCGGCGTGCTGGCGGCGGTCGCGAGTGCCGGCTACGCGGTCCCGGGCATCGTGCTCGGCGTCGGGCTGCTCGCGGTGGTCGGGGGCATCGATCGGTTGGCGGCCGGACAGTCCGGCGCCGGTCTGCTGCTGGGCGGGACCGCGGTGGCGGTGGTCTACGCCTATTGCGTGCGTTTCTTTGCGGTCGCGCAGCACGGCCTCGAGGCCTCGCTCAAGCGGATCGGCCCGTCCATGGACGCGAGCGCGCGCACGCTCGGGGCGAGCCAGATCGAGGTGCTGCGCCGCGTGCACTGGCCGCTGCTGCGCCCGAGCATCGCCACCGCGGCCTTGCTGGTCTTCGTCGATTGCCTGAAGGAGCTGCCCGCGACGCTGGTGCTGCGGCCCTTCAATTTCGACACGCTGGCCGTGGTCGCCTACAACTTCGCGGCGGACGAGCGGCTCTCTGAGGCCGCGCTGCCCTCGCTGGTGATCGTGCTGGTGGGCCTGGCGCCGGTGACCGTACTGGCGCGCAGCTTCAGGCGGGGCTGAGGCCGCCCGCCCGCCGCCGCCTGCGCCGCGCGATCACTGCGCCCACGTCCGGATCAGCGGCCACAGCAGCGTGAGCCAGGTCGCGCCGGCCAGCATGAGCGTCAGCATCACGGCGGCACTGCCCAGGTCCTTGGCGCGCCTGGACAGCGGGTTGCGCTCGAGCCCGATCCGGTCGACCAGCGCCTCGATCGCCGAGTTGAGCAGCTCCACCACCAGCACCAACGCCAGCGAGCCGATCATCAGCAGCCGCTCCAGCGGCGTCACCGGCAGCCACAGCGCGAGCGGCACCGCCACCGCGCACAGCGCGAGCTCCTGGCGGAAAGCAGCCTCGGCGCGAAACGCAGAGCGCAGACCGGCGAACGAGTACCGGAACGCGCCCAGCAGACGGGTCGGGCCGCCGCGGCTCTTGAACGGGCTGTCGGAATCCAAATCGGGTCCAGTCGCGGCGCCCGGCGGGCGCTTCGCCCACGAGCATAGCCGATCGCGCGCAGCGCGCCGGGCGCAGGCCTGCATCGGGCCACCCATGACGCTGCGCATCACCAAGCGCTCGCAAGTCCCTGAATCGACGGGCGGCGGTTCGACAGCCCGTCGCTGGTTTGCTATGATCATCGATTCGCAGGCGCGTAGCTCAGCTGGTTAGAGCACCACCTTGACATGGTGGGGGTCGTTGGTTCGAGTCCAATCGCGCCTACCAATTACAAGCCCGAGCAAATCACCGATTTGCTCGGGCTTTTCGCATTCTCGGGCCGGCGAGAACGTGCCGGTCGGGTCGCGTTCGGGATGCGTTGCGAGGAGCGTGCGGGCGTGGCCCCTGCGAATGCCGGCGCTCGGGCAGTCGATGCCCCTGCGCCGCCCTGCAGCGCCGCGTGGCGTCTTGCGCCAGGCCCATCGACGCGACGCGACCGGATCGATACCAAATGCCCCGGCCCGACAGCAGACCCGGGTGTTTGACCGGTCGGGGGTGGGCTGGCAGACTCGATTTGCGCAAGCCCTCGGCTTGGGCACGATCACGACAGATGATTCTGCGCGCCGGCGCAGCAACAGGCCACGCCGCGATGCGGGATACACCCACACGAGGAGACACGCGATGACCGACCTGTCCACCCACTCGACGCAACTCGCGAGCGCCTGGCTGGCCAACTTCGCCACGGTGCTCGAGCGGGGCGACATCGACGCCGCGCTCGGGATGTTCGCGCCCGACTGCTACTGGCGCGACCTGGTGAGCTTCACCTGGAACATCAGCACCCAGGAGGGCCCCGACGCGATCCGCGCGATGCTCGAGGCGCGCCTCGCCGATACCCGTCCGAGCGGGTTCGCGATCGAGGGCGAGGCCACCGAGGCAGGCGGCGTGATCGACGCGTGGTTCACCTTCGAGACGGCGCTTTCCCGCGGTCGCGGCCACCTGCGCCTGCAGGACGGCAAGGCCTGGACGCTGCTCACGACCATGACCGAGCTCAAGGGCTTCGAGGAGCGTACCGGCACGCAGCGCATCAAGGGCGCCGAGCACGGCGTGCATCCCGGGCGCCGCACATGGCTGGAGGAGCGCGAACACGAGGCCGCGACGCTCGGCTTCACCGAGCAGCCCTATGTCGTGATCATCGGCGGCGGGCAGGGCGGCATTGCGCTCGGCGCCAGGCTGCGCCGGCTCGGCGTGCCGACGATCATCGTCGAGAAGAACGAGCGCGCCGGCGACTCCTGGCGCAAGCGCTACAAGAGCCTGTGCCTGCACGACCCGGTCTGGTACGACCACCTGCCCTATCTGCCCTTTCCCGATCACTGGCCGGTGTTCGCGCCTAAGGACAAGATCGGCGACTGGCTCGAGATGTACACCAAGGTGATGGAGCTCAACTACTGGGGAGGCACGACCGCGAAGAAGGCCCGGTTCGACGACGCGACCCAGACCTGGGAGGTGGTCGTCGAGCGCGGCGGCAAGGAGATCGTGCTGCGCCCCACGCAACTGGTGTTTGCGCTCGGCGTATCCGGCTATCCGAGCGTGCCGAAGATCCCCGGTGCCGAGACCTTCCAGGGCGAGCAGCACCATTCCAGCGGGCATCCGGGCCCGGAGGCCTACAAGGGCAAGCGCTGCGTGGTGCTCGGCTCCAACAACTCGTCCCACGACATCTGCGCGGCGCTCTGGGAGAACGGTGCCGACGTCACCATGATCCAGCGCAGCTCGACGCACATCGCGCCGTCGGACTCGCTGATGGAGCTCGCCCTCGGCGGCCTGTACTCGGAGGCGGCCGTGAAGGCGGGCGTCACGACCGACAAGGCCGACCTGACCTTCGCCTCGGTTCCCTACAAGATCATGGCGCCGCTGCAGGTGCCGGTCTACGACGAGATGAAGAAGCGCGATGCCGACCTGTACGCGCGGCTCGAGAAGGCCGGCTTCATGCTCGATTTCGGCGTCGATGGCTCGGGCCTGTTCATGAAGTACCTGCGGCGCGGCTCCGGCTACTACATCGACGTGGGCGCGTCCGAGCTCGTGGCCGACGGCAGCATCAAGCTGCGCAGCGGCGTCACGATCGAGCGGATCAACCCGCGCTCGGTCACGCTGTCGGACGGCACCGAGCTGCCGGCCGACCTCATCGTCTACGCGACCGGCTACGGCTCGATGAACAGCTGGCTGGCCGACCTGATCTCGCCGGAGGTCGCTGACCGCGTCGGCAAGGTCTGGGGCCTGGGCTCCGACACGCCCAAGGACCCCGGCCCTTGGGAGGGCGAGCTGCGCAACATGTGGAAGCCGACCCAGGTGTCCAACCTGTGGATCCACGGCGGCAACCTCCACCAGTCTCGGCACTACTCGCAGTTCCTGTCGCTGCAGCTGAAGGCCCGCAAGGAAGGCCTGCCGACGCCGGTGTACGCGCTGGCACCGACCCACCACACGCGCTGAGCCGGGCCGCCGCCCGCCCCGGTCCGGTCCGGGCCGACAGCGCCCGCGACGAGCGCCGGGCAGGGCGCCGCGGCGGGCGGCCCGCCCGCCGCGGCTCAGCCCCTGACCACGCCCGGCCGTCCGCCCGGCCCCGCGCCGTCGGGCAGCACCCGTGCGATCGCGCGGTCATCGAGTCGCAGGTGGCGCTCGAGCACTTCGGCGATCACCTGGCGGAAGTCGGTGGTGACCGCCAGGTCGCGTCCCTCGTGCAGGGCCGACCCATCCAGCCCAGGCCAGGCGCCGAGCACGCGACCGCCGGCAGCCGCCCCGCCGAGCAGCCACATCGCGTTGCCGTGGCCGTGGTCGGTGCCCTGGGTACCGTTCTGGCGCGCGGTGCGGCCGAACTCCGACATCACCAGCACCAGCGTGTCGTCGAAGCGATCGCCCATGCCGCGCGCGAGCGCGTCGAGGCCCCGGGCGAGCGCACCGAGCCGAAGCGCAAGCTGCCCGCGGGCGCCACCCTGCGCGACGTGCGTGTCCCAGCCGCCCACCGAAAAGAACGCCGCGCGCAGCGCCGGCTCGCCGCGCATGAGGCGACCGAGCCGCGCTGCGTCGCGCTCGAGCGCCGCCAGCGGCACCGCCCCCGGCGCGATGCCCGCATCCATGCCGTCGACGCCGGCCAGCGCCATCGCTCGCTGCGTGTCGCGCAAGGCCGACCACGCGCCGGCCGCATCGGGATCGGCCGCGTACACGCGGTCGAGCGCCGACGCGAGCATCGGCGAGACGCCTGCCACAGGCGGGGTCGGACCGCTCGGCAACGCAGCCACCTGCGAGGCCCCGACCAGGATCCTGGGCATCGCCGGCCCGAGGTTCACGCCGCGCACGCCCGCATCCGGCACCGGGCCGCCGAGCTCGCCCAGCAGCCGGTTCAGCCATCCGTCGGGTATCGACCGACGCCCCGGCGTCGCGGTCTCCATGTGGTCCTGCGCGTCAAAGTGCGAGCGCGTCGGGTCGTGCGAGCCGCTGGCGTGCACGAACGCGAGCCGTCGCCCGGCCCACAGCGGAAGCAGCGGCCCGAGCGCCGGGTGCAGTCCGAAGAGCCCGTCGAGCGGCAACGCGCCGTCGGGCTGCCCGGGCGGTGCGATCGCGATCTCCGCGCGCAGCCTCGCGTACTCGGGGTCGCCGTGCGGCACGACCACGCTCAGGCCGTCGACGGCGCCGCGCAGCATCACCACCACCAGCCGGGTGTCGGCGGCCGGCCGCGCGATCACAGCTGCGGACCGGCCGGCCAGGCCGGCGGCCGCAGCCAGGCCCAGGCCCGCCCCGCGGGCGAGCACACCGCGCCGGCCGGCACTGGCCTGCCTGCAGGTCTGCGCGGTCGGGGTGCAAGGATCGTCCATCGCGTCAGCGCCTCATGAAGTCGGGGCTGGCCAGCGCCATCGCCAGCCGTTCGCCGCCGGCGGGCACCGACGGCAGCGCCGCGCGCGTGGCCGGTCCGAGCGCGCCCGCCACCGGCTCCGGCAGCATCGAGAGCGCCGCGTCGGGGTGCATGGAGGCCGGCATCGCGGCGGGCGCCCGCGGCGGCAGGCTGTGTGCGAGCGCCACCGCGAAATCGACCCGCTGGCGCAGCGCATCGGCATTGAGCCAGGCGTCGCGGGTGTCCTTCCAGCCGTCCGGGGTCGGGCAGCCGTAGATCGGCATGCCCATCCGGGCGCAGGCCGCGGCCAGCGGCCGCGTGTCGGCCGGCGTCGCACCCACCGCGCGCACGGCCGACACCACGTACTGATACGGGGTCTTGAACTTGCCGCCGCGCACCGCGGGATCGGCGAACTCGGGGCTTGTCGCCAGCGCGCGCACGACCTCGCGCAGATCGCCGTCGGTGTCGAGATAGCGCGCGGCCAGCCGGTCCACCAGCGATGGTGGCGGCGCGTCGGCCACGTAGGCGACGGCGAGGCGCCGCGCGACGCGCCGCGCGGTCGACGGATGGCGGGCGAGCAGGTCGAGCGCCCATTGGCCCTCGGCGATGCCGCCGCCCGGCACCTCCCGACCCAGCACCGTCTTCGCGCGTCCGTCGTGGCGCGCCGCGTAGAAGCGGAATGCGTGCGTCGCGCCGGGATCGCGGCGATCGAAGGACCAGCCGGTGAACACGCGGGCCAGCTCGGACACGTCGGCCTGGGTGTAGCCGGCCTCCACCCCCAGGGTGTGCAACTCGAGCAGCTCGCGGGCGAAGTTCTCGTTCGGCCCGCGCGGCAGCCGGAAGCCGCCCACGGTCTGCAGCCCGGCGGGGAAGCGGAATCCGTCCGCGACGCTCTGCCAGTTGTCCAGGTAGTTGAGCATCGCCGGGTGCCTGGCGGTGGCGCCGAGCAGGTCACGGAACCGGCCGAGCACGTAGGGCCGGATCGCCTCGCGCTCGTAGTAGCCGACCGTCACCCGCACCGTCTCCTTGCCTGCGAACACGTTGAAGTGGTTGAACCAGAACTCGACCAGCGATTCCTCGAGCGGGCGCTCGCCGTTCAGCGCACGCAGCAGCCTCGCCCGACGGGCCTCGCCCTGCACTGTCGTGACCAGTTGCGTGAGCTCGCGCCGGGCAGTCTCCCGGTCCGCGTCCGTGATGCCGGTGCGCAGCACGTCGGCCTGCAGCCGGGCAAATGCAGCGAGCGTCGCGGGGTGCGTCCCTGATTGTGTGGGCAGCGCGGACAGCGCAGCGGCGAGCTCGGCAGGCGGATCGAAGGGGGTGGGATCGAGCTGGGCGTCGAGCCAGGCGCCGGCGCCCTGGTCGCACAGGCGCTCGACCTCGCCCGGCCGCGGCCCGTAGCCGAAGCGGTTCAGCAGGTGCCGGGCGAACGCCGGCTCGGTCGCGTTCGTTGCGCGCTGCGCCGAAGCCGTGGGTGTGCCGCCGGCGGGCGGCTGCCGCGCGCCCGAGCCGGCCCCGCCACCGGTCCCTGCATGCGTCGCAATCGGACCGGGCGACGAGCATGCCGCCAGCGCGGCGAGGCTCGCGGGCGCGGCGGCCAGAGCCCGGCGCCGCCGCACGTCGATCCCATCGACCATCGCTCCTCCGTCCCCGTTCGCGACACGCGCCGCCTTCTGCGCGAAGGTACCGTTGTCCGGCGTTCCGCGCCAGCCGGCATGCCGGGCAGGGCGTCGTGTGACAGGTGCGTCAAGTCGGATCGTCGGCGTCTGCCGGGGCTCAAGCCCGTGATCACCCCCCCGGAACCACCCCCCGGGACGGCTCCCATGAAGCGCGGTGTTCGGAGGGCCGCTCGGGGTTGACGGCTTCCGGCTGCAGACCGCATCATCCTGGCATCAGCAGGCTCCAGTCCCATCGCGCCCGCCAACACACACCGGGAACCCACATGCGGTCCGCCGCTGCGCACATCGCCGTCCGAACTACGCCCTGCCGGTAACGACAGTCCTGATTCGCACGTGCATCGTTTCCAGGAAAGTGCGGCTCGGCCGCACTTTTTTTTTCTCCGGCGCCATCGCGCGCCCAGCTAGCCCCCCGCTCTACGCTCCGACCACAGGATTCGATCGTGACCCGTATTTCCCTGCCCGATGGCTCGGTTCGTGAATTTCCCGCGCCGCCCACGGTCGCCGAGGTCGCCGCGGCCATCGGCCCGGGCCTGGCCAAGGCCGCGCTCGCCGGCCGGGTCGACGGTACCCTCGTCGACACTTCGTACCGCATCGAGCACGACGCGCAACTCGCCATCGTCACCGACAGGGACCCCGATGGCCTCGAGGTGATCCGGCACTCCACGGCGCACCTGCTCGCCTATGCGGTCAAGGAGCTCTTCCCCGACGCGCAGGTGACCATCGGCCCGGTGATCGACAACGGCTTCTACTACGACTTCTCGTACAGGCGACCCTTCACACCCGACGACCTCGCCGCGATCGAGGCCAGGATGACCGAGCTCGCGAAGAAGGACGAGCGGATCACCCGCGAGGAGTGGCGACGCGACGACGCGGTGTCGTTCTTCGAGTCGATCGGTGAGCGGTACAAGGCCGAGATCATCGCCTCGATCCCGGCCGACCAGTCGATCGGCCTGTACCGCGAGGGCACCTTCGTCGACCTGTGCCGGGGCCCGCATGTCCCGTCCACCGGCAAGCTCAAGGTCTTCAAGCTGATGAAGCTCGCCGGCGCCTACTGGCGCGGCGATTCCCGCAACGAGATGCTCCAGCGCATCTACGGCACGGCGTGGGCCCGCAAGGAAGACCAGGACGCCTACCTGCACATGCTCGAGGAAGCCGAGAAGCGCGACCACCGCAAGCTCGGCAAGCAGCTCGATCTGTTCCATCTGCAGGACGACGCGCCCGGCATGGTGTTCTGGCATCCCAGGGGCTGGCAGTTGTGGCAGCAGGTCGAGCAGTACATGCGGCGGGTCTACGAGGATCACGGCTACCAGGAGATCCGTTGCCCGCAGGTGCTCGACCGCACGCTGTGGGAGAAGTCCGGGCACTGGGAGAACTACAAGGACCACATGTTCACGACGGCCTCCGAGAACCGCGATTACGCGGTCAAGCCGATGAACTGTCCGGGACACGTCCAGGTCTTCAACAGCGACCTGCGCAGCTACCGGGACCTGCCGCTGCGATACGGCGAGTTCGGCGCCTGCCATCGCAACGAGCCCTCGGGCGCGCTGCACGGGATCATGCGCGTGCGCGGTTTCGTGCAGGACGACGGCCACATCTTCTGCACCGAGGACCAGATCCTGGAGGAGTGCATCGCGTATACCGCGCTGCTGCACGAGGTCTACCGCGACTTCGGCTTCACCGACATTCTCTACAAGGTGGCCACGCGCCCCGACAAGCGCGTGGGCAGCGACGAGCTCTGGGACAAGGCGGAGTTCGCGGTGATGGAGTCGCTGCGCCGATCCGGCGTGGAGTTCACGATCGCCCAGGGCGACGGCGCGTTCTACGGGCCCAAGATCGAGTACACGCTGCGCGACGCGCTCGGGCGTCACTGGCAGTGCGGCACGATGCAGGTCGACTTCTTCATGCCGCAGCGCCTGGGCGCCGAATACGTCGCCGAGGACAACACCCGCCGCCACCCGGTCATGCTGCACCGGGCGATCGTGGGCTCGCTCGAGCGCTTCATCGGCATCCTGATCGAGAACCATGCCGGGGCTTTCCCGTCCTGGCTGGCGCCGGTTCAGGCGGTGGTGATGAGCATCACCGAGGCGCATGCGCCCTATGCCAGGGACGTTGCACAAGCACTGAAAAAACAAGGGTTTAGGGTGCAGTCCGATTTGCGGAACGAGAAGATCGCGTATAAGATCCGCGAGCACAGCTTGCAAAAGCTTCCCTATCTGCTCATCGTTGGCGAAAAGGAGCGGCAAGCTGAGCAGGTTGCCGTTCGCGCACGCGGAGGCGTCGATCTGGGTGTGATGCCCCTTGACGCATTCAGCCGGCGCCTCTCCGACGATGTCGCCGACCGGCGGGCCCAGGCCCGCTGACAGGTATCTTCGCGAGGCTTCCCGGCGTGCGGCCGCGCGTTCCGCATTGAACCCCAGACATCGGAGATGACAGCATAGCTACTGCGAACGAGCGCGAAAGGCCTCACCGGATCAACGGCGAGATCAATGTCCCGGAGCTTCGCCTGATGGGCGTCGACAACCAGCCGCTGGGTATCGTCGCCACCCGCGATGCGATGCGGATGGCGGAAGAGGCCGATGTCGACCTGGTGGAGATCGCGCCCACCGCCATGCCGCCGGTGGCGCGGCTGATGGACTACGGGAAGTTCAAGTACCAGGAACAGAAGCGTGCCCACGACGCGCGGTTGAAGCAGAAGATCATCCAGGTCAAGGAAGTCAAGTTCCGGCCTGGAACCGACGATGCCGACTACGCCGTCAAGCTGCGCAACCTGAACCGCTTCCTCGATGAAGGCGACAAGGCCAAGATCACGCTGCGCTACCGCGGGCGCGAGATGGCCCACCAGGAGTTCGGCATCCGGCTGCTCGAGCGGATCCGCACCGACCTCGAAGGGGTCGGGCAGGTGGAGTCCATGCCCAAGCTCGAAGGCCGGCAGATGATCATGATCATCGCCCCCAAGAAGAAGAAGTAAGGTTCTGATATAGTTGAAGGTTCCCCGGGGGCGAAGCCGTTTCCGGGAGTAGAAGCCGCTCGGGTCATCAGAAGTGCGGGAGTGCAGTCAGGCGGTCGTCCGGAGGTTTCGGGGCGGTCGCGGGGCTCGCGCCTGCCACCTGGCAGCGGTGAACGATGGAGCAGTCATGCCCAAGATGAAGACGAAGAAGAGCGCTGCGAAGCGCTTCCGCGTCCGCGCCGGCGGAACGATCAAGCGCGGTCAGGCGTTCAAGCGCCACATCCTCACCAAGAAGACCACCAAGAACAAGCGCCAACTGCGCGGTGCCGTGTCGGTCCACGATTCGGACGTCGTGAGCGTTCGCGCCATGATGCCGTACGCGTAAGGGGAGGCCGACATGTCCCGAGTCAAGCGCGGCGTCACCGCCCGAGCCCGTCACAAGAAGATCCTGAAGCTCGCCAAGGGCTACCGGGGTCGGCGCAACAACGTCTACCGGATCGCCAAGCAGGCGGTCATGCGGGCGGGTCAGTACGCTTACCGCGACCGCCGCACGCGCAAGCGCGTGTTCCGATCGCTCTGGATCGCCCGGATCAACGCGGCGGCACGCGAGCACGGCATCACCTACAGCCGCTTCATCGCCGGGCTGGTCAAGTCCGAGATCGGGCTGGACCGCAAGGTGCTGGCGGAGCTGGCGGTCAACGACAAGCCGGCGTTCGCGGCGATCGTCGCCCGCGTGAAGGTCTCCCTCGGCGTCTGACCGCCGGCACGACCCCCGACCGGAACGGGCCGCTCGCCGCTTCAATGGCATGCGGCAGCCTCCGGGTCGGGACGAAGCACAACGGGGCCGCCTTCGGCCCCGTTTTCTTTTTTGCGAACGGCGCGGCCGCCGTACGATGCGCGGCTGCTCCCTGAACCCCGATCGACGCGGCGCGCTGCCGCGCGACGCTGACGGATGGATGCGATGGACGACTCCCCGCAGTCACTGATCGACGAGGCCGGCCCGCTGCTGGCCGGCGCCGCCGACCCGACGGCGCTCGCCAACGCCAAGGCCCGATTCCTCGGCAAGGACGGCCTGCTGACCGCCCGGATGAAGGCGCTGGGCAAGCTGTCGCCCGAGGCGCGTGCCGTCGTCGGAAAGGAGCTCAACCAGGTCAAGCAGGCGATCGAGGCGCTGGTCGCAGCACGCCAGCAGGCGATCGAACAGGCCGAGCTGGACGCGCGGCTCGCCCAGGAGTCCATCGACGTGACCCTGCCGGGTCGCGGTGCGGGCCGGGGCGGGTTGCATCCGGTGACGCTGACCATCGAGCGGATCGAGGCGATCTTCCGCTCCATCGGGTTCGACGTCGCCGACGGACCGGAGATCGAGGAGGACTTCTTCAACTTCACAGCGCTCAACACGCCGGAGAACCACCCGGCGCGCTCGATGCACGATACCTTCTACGTCGACGGCACCGACGACAAGGGTAGGGGGCTGCTGCTGCGCACGCACACCAGCCCGATGCAGATCCGCTACGCGCGAATGCACGCGCCGCCGATCAAGGTCATCGCCCCGGGCAAGACCTACCGCGTCGACTCCGACGCGACCCACTCGCCGATGTTCCACCAGATCGAGGGGCTGTGGATCGACGAGGACATCTCCTTCGCCGATCTGAAGAACGTCTACTCGGAGTTCCTGCGCCGCTTCTTCGAGCGCGACGACCTCGACGTTCGCTTCCGTCCGTCCTACTTCCCGTTCACCGAGCCGTCGGCCGAGATCGACATGCGCTTCGCCGACGGTCCGCTGGCCGGTCGCTGGCTCGAGGTGTCGGGCTCGGGGCAGGTCCACCCGAACGTGGTGCGCAACATCGGCCTCGACCCCGAGCGCTACATCGGCTTCGCGTTCGGCTCGGGTATCGAGCGGCTCGCGATGCTGCGCTACGGCGTCGGCGACCTGCGGATGTTCTACGAGAACGACCTGCGCTTCCTCGAACAGTTCAACGGCTGACCGGTCCATGAAATTTTCCGAACGTTGGTTGCGGGCCTATGCGGACCCGGCGATGTCGAGCGACGAGCTGGCCCATGCATTGACCATGGCCGGGCTCGAGGTGGAGGAGCGCGCGCCGGCGGCGCCGCCGTTCAGCGAGGTGGTGGTCGGGCGGGTGCTGACCTGCGAGCGCCATCCCAACGCCGACAAGCTCAGTGTGTGCACGGTCGACACCGGGCGGGGCGAGCCCGCGACCATCGTGTGCGGCGCGCCCAACGTGGCGGCCGGCCTGAAGGTGCCCTGCGCGCTGCCCGGCGCGGTGCTGCCGGGCGGCATGAAGATCGGGGTGGCGACGATGCGAGGCGTCGAGAGCCGCGGCATGCTGTGCTCGGCGCGCGAACTGGGGCTGTCCGAGGATCACGGCGGACTGCTCGTGCTGCCGGACGACGCACCGGTCGGGGCGCCGCTGCGCGAGACGCTCGCGCTCGACGACCAGCTCTGGCTCCTCAAGCTCACGCCCAACCTGGCGCATTGCATGTCGGTCACCGGCGTCGCTCGCGAGGTCGCGGCCATCACCGGCGCGCCGCTCGTGCTGCCCTTCATCGAGCCGGTGCAGCCGACGATCGAAGACCGGCTCGCAGTGGCCATCGAGGCCCCCGACCTGTGCGGGCGCTTCAGCGGACGCGTGCTGCGGGGCGTGGATGCGCGCGCGGCCACGCCCGCGTGGATGCGCCAGCGGCTCGAGCGCTCGGGCCAGCGCTCCATCTCCGCGCTGGTGGACATCTCCAACTACGTGATGCTCGAGCTGGGCCGCCCCACCCACGTGTTCGACCTCGCGCGCATCCACGGCGGCCTGCGTGTCAGGTGGGGGCGGGCGGGCGAGCAGCTCAAGCTGCTGAACGGGCAGACCGTCGAGCTCGGCCCCGATGCGGACGGCCTGCCGGTCGGCGTGATCGCCGACGATCGGCAGGTCGAGAGTCTCGCCGGCATCATGGGGGGCGACGCGACCGCCGTGTCGCTCGATACCACCGACATCTACGTCGAGGCCGCGTTCTGGTGGCCGGGCTCGATCGCGGGCCGTGCGCGTCGCTACAACTTCTCGACCGACGCCGCACAGCGTTTCGAGCGCGGCGTCGATGCCGCGACCACCGTCGAGCACATCGAGTACCTGACGCGACTGATCCTCGAGGTCTGCGGCGGACGCGCGGGCCCGGTCGACGACCGCGTCACCGGCGTGCCCGAGCGCAGGCCGGTGTCCTTGCGGGTGGCGCGCGCACGCAAGGTCATCGGCGCCGACATCGGCCTAGCCGACTGCACCGCGGCCTTCGACCGGCTCGGCCTGCCCTGGACCGTCGCGCAGGGCGCGATGCCCGACGGCTCGGACGCCGTGCTGACCGTGACCCCGCCGTCGCGCCGCTTCGACCTCGAGATCGAAGAGGACCTGATCGAGGAAGTGGTGCGCATCTGGGGCTTCGAGCGGCTGCCGGTGCGGGCGCCGCGCGCGAGCGCGACGATGCGCCCGGTGCCCGAGGACCGGCGCAGCGTCAGCGTGCTCAGGCGCTGCTGGGCCGATCGCGACTGGCAGGAGGTGGTGAATTTCGCCTTCGTCTCGAGCCGGGTCGAGGCGCAGCTGCAGGCCGGCCCCTCGCCGATCCTGCTGCGCAACCCGATCGCCGAGACGCTCGACGCGATGCGCACCACGCTGTGGGGCGGGCTGATCGGCAACCTGCGGCACAACCTGAACCGCAAGGCGGCCCGCGTCCGGCTGTTCGAGGTGGGCCGCGTATTCCTGCGCGACGCCTCGGTGCAGGCCGGGCCGCTGTCGGTCGCCGGTATCGACCAACCCTGGCGGATCGGCGGGCTGGCCTGGGGGCCTGTGGTCGAGGAGCAGTGGGGCGTGAAGACCCGGGCCGTCGACTACTTCGACGTCAAGGGCGACCTCGAGGCGATTGCCTGCCACGGCCTGCGCGTCGAGGCCGCCGTCCACCCGTCGCTGCATCCGGGACAGTCTGCCCGGATCCTCGACGGGGGCGGCGCTGCGGTCGGCTGGATCGGCGCGCTGCATCCGCGCCTGCTGCAGGTGCTCGAGCTGGCCAGCGCACCCGTGCTGTTCGAGCTCGACCTCGACGCCACGTTGCGCCGGCCGGTGCCGACCTACCGCGAGTTCTCCCGCTTTCCGCCCGCCATCCGGGACCTCGCCTTTGTCGTGCCCGAGGCTGTCCAGGTCGCGGGCGTGCTGTCGGAGATCCATGCGCTGCGCGGTTCCGAGCCCTCGCTCGCGGCGCTGCAGGACGTGAGACTTTTCGATGAATACCGTGGTAAGGGATTGGAAAATAAGGAGAAAAGCCTTGCCTTCCGGTTTTGGATGCAAGATACTCAGCGCACCCTTTCGGACGCTGAAGTCGATTCTGCGATGAAGGCGGTCGCGGCCAGGCTTGCTGATTCCCACGGTGCCAGACTGCGATCCTCCTGACCTACCCGACGATGAACCATCCGTCCATGTCCGACCTCGGCTCCGGTCTCTCGCTGGGTGCACGCGACCTCGCCGATGCGCTCGGCGAGGATGCGGCGTCCGAGGACGCCTTCACGCTGACCAAGGCCGAGCTCGCCGAGATGCTGTTCGAGCGGGTGGGCCTGAACAAGCGCGAAGCCAAGGACATGGTCGAGACCTTCTTCGACGAGATCCGCGATGCGCTCGAGCGCGGCGAGAGCGTGAAGCTGTCGGGCTTCGGCAACTTCCAGCTGCGCGACAAGCCGCAGCGGCCCGGGCGCAACCCCAAGACCGGCGAGGAGATCCCCATCTCCGCGCGTCGCGTGGTGACCTTCCACGCCAGCCAGAAGCTCAAGGCGCTGATCGAGCGCCTGCCGTCGGAGTGAGCGGCCGGCTCCCGGCCCCCGCCCGCGACACCGTGCCCCGCCGATGAGTTCAAGCGCCCCGAGCAAGCACGACGTCCGCACGCCGCTGCCCCCGATCCCTGCCAAGCGCTACTTCACCATCGGCGAAGTGAGCGAGCTGTGCGGGGTCAAGCCGCACGTGCTGCGCTACTGGGAGCAGGAGTTCACGCAGCTGCGTCCGATGAAGCGCCGGGGCAATCGCCGCTACTACCAGCACCACGAAGTCCTGCTGGTGCGCCGCATCCGCGATCTGCTCTACGAGCAGGGCTTCACGATCAGCGGCGCGCGCAACCGGCTCGGCGAGGCTCTCAGCGGCCGCCGCAAGACCGACGCCTCGGGTCCTGGCGCGGCTGCGCCCGGCGAGGCGTCAGAGGCCCCGGATGCCCTTCTGGCCGCGTCAGTCGCAGAGGTCGGCGACGTCGACGAGCAGCCGCCTGCGACAGGGCTCGACGCGGTGCGTGCCGATCTGCTCGCGGCGCTCGACCTGCTGAGTCCTGAGCCGGGCGCGCGGGGCTGAGCGGCGCGCGGCCTGCTATACTCAACTGCTTCGGGGCGTAGCGCAGCCTGGTAGCGCACCTGCATGGGGTGCAGGGGGTCGCGAGTTCGAATCCCGCCGTCCCGACCATCATTTGCAGCAGGAACCAAGGAGCTGGACCTCACGAGGGTCCGGCTCTTTTTCTTTGCGGGTACCGCCTGCGACGGCCCGCCGCCCGGTCAGGCCGCGCGGCGTGCGCCGTCTTGCTGCGCTCGCTCGATCGCGTCTAGCCGCTCGCCCAGACGCTCGAGTGCCTCGCGGCGCTCCTCGAGGGTCGGCAGGCGGTGGTAGGCGCGCTGCGCGTCGCCGCGGACCGCATGGTCGAGGCAGGCGCCGATGACTTCGGCGCGCGTACCCAGTTCCGCCATCAGCGCCGCCGCGGTGCGCCGCAGGTCGAGCGGTGTCCAGGCGCCGCCGGGCAGCAGCAGGGTGGTCGTGCCACTCGCGCGGCCGCGAATGTGGCTGCCTCGCTGGCGGTCGCGGATCTGCTTGCCGAGGGCCTTGGGCGACAGGGCCTCGGAAGCGTAGCGTCCCGGGAACACCCAGGTCTCGGAGCGGCGGGACTCGCCTTCCGGCGAGAAGTGCCGCAGCGCGAAGGCCGACAGCGGCACGACATGGTCGCGTCCGCTGTGGCTGAACTCCGCCGGAATGGTCCAGGTGCGCGCCACGGGGTCGAGGTCGCGCCAGCGCGCATGGGCCACTTCGCCGATACGCGCGCCGGTGGCGAGCATCAGCCACACGGCGTGGCGGATGTGGCGGGCGAGGCGGGCTGTGCGCATGCGGACGGCGAGCTCGGCCACTTCCTCGTCGCTCAGCCGACGGGCCCGTACCTGCGGGGTGCCGCCGAAGTCGGCCTTGCGCAGCGTCGCGGTCGGGTCGGCATCGACCTCGCCGTTCAGCGCTGCCCACCGGAACATCTGTCGCAGGTCGGCGAGCACGCAGCCCGCCTGGCGCGCCGAGCCCCGCTCGACGATGCGCTCGAGCACCCCGACCACCTGGCCGCGGCGGACCGCGTTGGCCGGTAGCGCGCCGAGGCTCGGCATCACGTCCTTGTGCATGCTGCGCCTGACCGACTCGCCGGCGTCCTTGCGGGCGCTGAGCGCTTCGGCGAGCCAGCGGTCGAACACCTCGGCCACGGTCCGCAGGGCCAGCGTGCGGCTGGTGGCGGGGACGGGCGCGGCTGGAGGTGTATCGAAGAGGGGGCCCACGCTGAGGGGGGCGCCGGCCTCGGCCGACGGCACCGGGCGGGCGGCGAGCCAGGCCGGCACGCTCGCCTGTCGGGGCGGCACCGAGGCCACCGAGGAGGCCGGGGCGTGCGACAGCGCGCGCGCGGCCATCGCCGGCAGGGTCGGCTCGGCGGGGGGCGCCGCGGTCCGCACGCGATCGGCATTGTGGCGAATCTCGGCGAGCGTGCGGTCCGGCCAGACGCCGACCCGAAGGTCGCGCTGGCGTCCGGGTTCGCCGGTCCGCAGCGAGAAGTCCACCACCACCCGGCGAACCGGGCGGGGCTCGATGCGCACCCAGCCGGTCAGGCCAGCGTCGTCCAGCAGACGCCGGCCGACGTCCGATTCCGTGAGGCGTTCAAGTTCGAGGTTCGACAGCATTCTGGGATTCCAGCAGCCATGCCAGTATTGGTCTGCGCAATACTGCTCGGCGCGTCCGATTCGCCGCCGGTCGGGCCGGTGGGCTGCCTTGGGAGGCGCCGAACGGCCGGGCGGTGTCGGGCCGCTGCGACAGATCGCCTATCATCGCGGCCCATGACCCGCGTCCTGCTCGCCGGTGGCGGCCATACGCACCTGATCGCCGGCCCGCTCCTCGTCGCCCGGCTGGGCAGGGGCGCGCAGGTCACGCTGCTCGCGCCCGCGCCGCGGCTGCTGTACTCGGGAATGATGCCGGGCTGGCTCGCCGGGCAGTACCGGTTCGAGGACTGCTCGATCGACCTGCGCCGGGTCGCCGCCGATGCGGGTCTGGCGTGGGAGGAGGACACCCTGGTCGACGTGGATTTCGCGGCCCGCGAGGCGATCGGGGCCGGCGGGCGGCGCCATGCCTACGACCTGCTGTCGCTGAACGTCGGATCGGCCAACCTGCCCGGCGACATCGCGCCGGGCAGCACGGTCCGCGTGCTCGGCGCCAAGCCCTTCGCCGACTTCGTCGGCGGCTGGAAACACTGGATCGCGCAGCCGCCGGCCGCCGCCCGCTGCGTGGTCATCGGCGGCGGCGCCGCGGCCTTCGAGATCGCATGCGCCCTCGCGGCGCAGTGCCGTGCGGGCGGGCGGCTCGCGGGCGGCTCGGTCGCGCTGGCGAGTACGGGCGATCGCCTGCTGTCGGGGCTCTCCGGTATCGCGGCGGCGCTCGCCGGGCGCTCGCTGCGCGAGCGGGGCGTCTCGATGCACCTCGGCGTGCGCTACACCGGCGTGCGCGGCGACCGGGTGCTGCTGCGGGCGGATGCCGGCGCCGAGGTCGAGCTGCCGGCGGACCTCGCGATTGTCGCCAACGGCGCGCGGCCGCCCGCATGGCTCACGGCATCGGCTCGGCGCGCGGGCGTGCCGGTGCAGCCCGACGGCGGCGTGGCCGTCGACGCGTGCATGCAAGCCGTCGGCGACGGCCGTGTGTTCGCGAGCGGCGACTGCGCGAGCTTCACGGGTGCGCCGGTCCCCAAGTCGGGCGTGCACGCGCTGCGGCAGGGGGCGCCGCTTGCCGCCTCCATCGCCTTGCGGGCCGAGGGCAGCGCAGGGTTCGCCCGTCGGCCCGATGGCGGACCGGCCGACGCAGCGCGGCTGCCGTGCACCGACCCCGGGTCGCGATACGTTCCGCAGCCGCGCTCGCTTGCGCTGCTCAACCGCTGCGACGGCACTGCGATCGCCGCATGGGGTCCGCTCGGCGCGGCCGGCGCCGCATGGTGGCGCCTGAAGGACGGCATCGACCAGCGCTTCGTGGACCGCTTCCGGGCCCACCGCGACGGCGGCGCAGTGTAAGGTGTCTGTTCCGGCGGACGACCGCCGACGTCACGGTTCACTCTCGAGGCAGCACGATGCACGCGGTCCTTCCCCTCCTCCTGAAGACCGACTTCCCGCCGATCGCGCGGCGCGGCCTCGACACGCTCCAGGTGAACCTGGGCTACGTCTGCAACCAGACCTGCCAGCATTGCCACGTGGCGGCCGGCCCCAACCGCACCGAGTCGATGGACGCGCAGACGGTGGACGCCGTCATCGACGCGCTGTCGGCCTGCCGCGTCGGCCTGCTCGACCTCACCGGCGGCGCGCCCGAGCTCAACCCGCACTTCCGGCGTCTGGTCGTCGCGGCCCGCGAGGCCGGCGTGAGGGTCATCGACCGCTGCAACCTGACCATCCTGTTCGAGCCAGGCCACGAGTCGCTCGCCGAGTTCCTGGCCGAGCAGGGTGTCGAGGTCACCGCATCGCTGCCGTGCTATCTCGAGGACAACGTCGACGCGCAGCGCGGCAAGGGCGTCTATTCCGCAAGCGTGCGTGGCCTGCAGCGCCTGAACCAGCTCGGCTACGGCGCGGGCGACGGCCGGCTGCCGCTGAACCTGGTCTACAACCCGCTCGGGCCCTCGTTGCCGCCGCCCCAATCGAGTCTCGAGCAGGACTACCGGAAGATGCTCGGCGATCGCTTCGGCATCCGCTTCGACCGGCTCCTGACATTGGCCAACATGCCGATCCAGCGCTTCGGCTCGACGCTGGTGTCCAAAGGTACCTTCGGCGCCTACATGTCGCTGCTGCGCAGCGCCCACCAGGACGGCAACCTCGAGGCGGTGATGTGCCGCGACATGGTGAGCATCGACTGGCAGGGCTGGGCCTACGACTGCGACTTCAACCAGATGCTGGGCCTGCCGCTGCGCTCGCGCGAGCGCGCCCGCACGCATGTCAGCGACCTGGCGCGCACCGCCATGGCGGGCCTGCCGATCGTGGTCCGCGACCACTGCTACGGCTGCACGGCGGGTCAGGGCAGCTCCTGCGGCGGCGCCCTGGCCGCATGAGCGGCACGACGGCTGCGCAGCCCGCGGGGCCGTCGGCCACGGCTCCGGGGCGCAGTTGCCCGATCGACTACCGCTACGGCCCGGGGGCGCTGCGCGCCGCACCCGCGCTGCAGGCTGAGGTGCTGTGGGTCGTGGGCGGCCTCTATGGCAACACCGAGGCGCTCGCGACCCTGCAGGCGCTCGTCGATGCCGATGCCGCCGCGTCGGCGGCGCGCGTCGAGGTCGTGGCCAACGGCGACTTCCACTGGTTCGACGCGGACCCCGCGGCCTTCGCGACGATCGAGGCCGGCGTCGGGCGCTGGCACCTGATGCGCGGCAACGTCGAGACCGAGCTCGCGCGCGAGGACGCCACCGACGACGATCCGGGCTGCGGCTGCGGCTATCCCGATGCCGTGCCGCAGGAGGATGTCGACCGCTCCAACGCGATGATCCTGCGCCTGCGCGCCACCGCGCGGCGGCTGGGCGCCGGGCCCGCGCTCGGCGCCTTGCCGATGCTGCGCCGTGCGCAGGTGGGCGCGCTACGGGTCGGCATCGTCCACGGCGACGACCGCGCGCTCGCCGGCTGGCGTCTCGCGCACGACACGCTCGAAGCGAGCCGCGCCGACGGGCTCGACGAGGCCTTCGACGCCGCCGACGTCGATCTGCTTGCCAGCAGTCACACCTGCCTGCCGGTGGCCGCAAGCTTCGCGTCCGCCCGCTCGGGCCGCCTGCTCGCGGTGGTCAACAACGGCGCCGCCGGCATGGCGAACTTCGCGCGGAGCACGCACGGGGTCGTGACCCGAATCGCCCGTGCCGGCCTGCCCGCGCCGCGCGGCGCCCGCGCGCTGTACAGGGCCCGACTCGGGGGCTGCGAGGTCGCAGCGATCGCCGTCGACTTCGACGCCGAAGGCTGGCTCGAGCGCTTCGACGCGCAGTGGCCGGCGGGGTCGCCGGCCGAGCGCTCCTACCGGGCGCGCATCCTGCGCGGCCCGTCCCACAGCGTCGGGTCGGCGATGCGCGGACTGTTCCGTGCGCCCGGCTGAGCCGCGGCCCCACCCGCGGCTCACGCTGCAGCACCGCCCGGGGAGGGCGGGACGATGAGCCGACGTCGAGTGCTACTGGTCGCGGTGATCGCCGCCGCGATCGCCGCCTTCTTCCTGCTCGACCTGGGGCGCCATCTCTCGCTCGCGGAGGTCAAGGCGCGCCAGCTGTCGTTCGCCGCGGCGGTCGCCGAGCGGCCGCTCGCGAGCGCAGCCACCTTCTTCGGCGTCTACGTGCTGGCCGCCGCGCTGTCGTTGCCGGGCGCAGCCACCGTACTGACGCTGCTGGCGGGCGCCCTGTTCGGGCTGGGGTGGGGGCTGCTGCTGGTGTCGTTCGCGTCCAGCGTGGGCGCCACGCTCGCCTTCCTCGCCTCCCGCTACCTGCTGCGCGACATGGTGCAGGCCCGTTTCGGCGAGAAGCTGGCCGCGATCGACGCCGGCATCCGCCGCGACGGCGGCTTCTACCTGTTCACGCTCAGGATCATCCCGATCTTCCCGTTCTTCCTGGTCAACCTGGTGATGGGCCTGACCCCGATCGCCACGCGGACCTTCTACTGGGTCAGCCAGCTCGGCATGCTCGCCGGCACGGCGGTCTACGTGAACGCCGGCACCGAGCTGGCCCGGATCGACTCTCTGCGCGGCATCGCATCGCCCGCAGTGCTCGGCTCCTTCGTCCTGCTGGGCCTGTTTCCGCTGCTCGCCAAGAAGGTCGTCGACGTCGTCGCCGCGCGCCGCGTCTACGCGGGCTGGACGCGGCCCTCCAAGTTCGACACCAACCTGGTGGTGATCGGCGGTGGCAGCGCCGGGCTGGTGACCGCCTACATCGCGGCGGCGGTCAAGGCGAAGGTCACGCTCGTCGAGCGCCATCGGCTCGGCGGCGACTGCCTGAATACCGGCTGCGTGCCCTCGAAGGCGCTGCTGCGGACCGCGAAGCTGCTGTCGCAGGCCCGCCATGCCAAGGCCTATGGCATCCGCCGGATGACGGCGGAGGTCGACTTCGCCGAGGTGATGGAGCGGGTGCAGCGCGTGGTGCGCACCATCGAGCCCCACGACTCGGTCGAGCGCTACACGGGGCTCGGCGTGGACGTGATGCTGGGCGAGGCGACCATCCTGAGCCCCTGGGAGGTGGCAGTGCGCACGCCCGAGGGCATCCGCACGCTGACCACCCGCAACATCGTCATCGCGGCGGGCGCCCGGCCTCTGGTGCCGCCGATCCCGGGGCTCGACGAGGTCGGCTACCTGACCTCCGACACGGTGTGGGGGCTGCGCGAGCTGCCCGGGCGGCTGATGGTGCTCGGTGGCGGCCCGATCGGCTGCGAGCTCGCGCTGGGCTTCGCGCGGCTGGGCGCCCGGGTCACGCTGGTGGAGATGGCGCCCCGGCTGATGGGGCGCGAGGATCCCGAGGTGTCGGCCCTCGTTGCCGCGCGCTTCGCGGCCGAGGGGATCGACGTGCGCACCGGCACGCGCGCGCTGCGGTTCGAGCGTGACGGTGGCACGCGCACGCTGGTCGCGGAGTGTGCCGGCGCCGAGGTCCGCATCCGCTTCGACAGCCTGCTGTGCGCGCTGGGCCGCGTCGCCAACACCGAGGGCTACGGGCTGGAGGTGCTGAAGCTGCCCCTCACAGCGGGGCGCACGATCGAGGTCGATGATTACCTGCGGACGCGCCTGCCGAACGTGTTCGCGGCCGGCGACGTGGCCGGACCCTACCAGTTCACGCACACCGCCGCACACATGGCCTGGTACGCCGCGGTCAACGCGCTGTTCGGGCGCTTCAGACGCTTTCGCGTCGACTGGCGCGTCGTGCCCTGGTGCACGTTCGTCGACCCCGAGGTCGCGCGCGTCGGCATCAACGAGCAGGAGGCCACCGCGCGGGGCATCGCCTACGAGGTCACCCGCTACGGCATCGACGATCTTGACCGCGCGATCGCCGACGAGGTCGCGCAGGGTTTCGTGAAAGTGCTCACCCGCCCGGGCAGCGACGTCATCCTCGGCGCGACCATCGTCGGCGAGCACGCGGGCGACCTGATCGTGGAGTTCGTCGCCGCGATGAAGCACGGATTCGGCCTCAACAAGATCCTGGGCACGATGCACATCTATCCGACCCTGGCCGAGTCGAACAAGTACGCGGCGGGCGAGTGGAAGCGCGCGCACGCGCCCCACGCCCTGCTGCGATGGGTCGAGCGCTTCCATCGCTGGCAGCGCGGCTGAGCCCCCGGAGGACCCGTCGATGCGCCTGCTCCGCCCGCTGCTCCTCGTCGTGCTGCTGATGCTCGGCCAGGCCTGCCTGGCCGCGCCCGACCCCGCGCACGCGGGCCTCGACGCGCTGCTGCGCAGGCACGTCGCCTGGAACGCGGCGGGTGTCGGCACGACCGTGTCATACGCGGGCATCGCCCGGGAGCGCGCCGAACTGCGGCGGGTGCTCGAGGGCTACTCGGCGGTGACGCGCGCCGAGTACGACGCGATGCCGCGTGACGAGCGGCTGGCCTTCCTGATCAACGCCTACAACGCCTGGACCCTAGAGCTGGTCCTCACGAAGTACCCCGACCTCAAGTCGATCCGCGACCTCGGCTCGCTGATCCAGTCGCCGTGGAAGAAGCGCTTCTTCATGCTGCTCGGCGAGTCGCGCAGCCTCGACGACCTCGAGCACGGGCTGATCCGCGCGCCGGGCGTCTTCGACGAGCCGCGCATCCACTTCGTGGTGAACTGCGCGTCGGTCGGATGCCCCGCGCTGAGGCCGGAGGCGATCACGGCGGCGCGCCTAGAGGCCCAGCTCGAGGACAGCACGCGGCGCTTCCTGAGCGACCCGAGCCGCAACCGGTTCGAGCCGGCCTCCGGGCGCCTGGAGGTCTCGAAGATCTTCGACTGGTACGGCGGCGATTTCAACCGTGGATGGCGCGGCGTCGCGTCGCGCGAGCAGTTCCTCGGCCGCTACGCCGAGCTGCTGGCCGCCGACTTCAAGGGCCAGGCGACCGTGCGCGAGGGCCGGGCGCGCATCGCGTATCGGGACTACGACTGGGATCTGAACGACCGACGGTGAGCCCCTCCGACATTGCCCGTCCGAGCCTCTCGATCGTCGTGCCCGTGCTCGACGAGGCGGGCTCGATCGCCGCGACGGTCGCGCGCGCGCGGCTGCATGCCGACGAGGTGCTGGTGGTCGACGGCGGTAGCCGCGACGACACCGGCGCGCTCGCCCGGGCCGCCGGCGCGCGGGTGATCGACGCCCCGCGCGGACGAGCGTCGCAGATGAACGCGGGCGCCGCTCTGGCCGCAGGCGATGTGCTGCTCTTTCTGCATGCCGACTGCCGGCTGCCCGATGGCGCGGGCGACGCGGTGCGCGGCGCCGTCGCCGCCGGCCGGCGCTGGGGGCGCTTCGATGTCCGCCTCGACTCCCCCCGCGCCGCGCTGGCGGTGATCGGTGGCGCGATGAACCTGCGCTCGCGCATCACTGGCATCGCCACCGGCGACCAGGCCCTGTTCGTCGCGCGCGACCTGTACGAGGCGCTTGGCGGCTACGCCGCGATCCCGCTGATGGAGGACGTCGAGCTCTGCGCCCGCCTGCGCCGCGTCGCACCGCCCGCGTGCCTGCGGCTGCGGGTGGGCGTGTCCGCGCGCCGCTGGGAGCGCCACGGCGTCGTGCGCACCGTCCTGCTGATGTGGGCGCTGCGCGCAGCCTATGCGCTCGGCGCGTCGCCCGCACGCCTGCATCGCCTGTACTACGGGCCGCGATGACGCCGCGTCGCCTGATCGTGTTCGCGCGGCTGCCGGTGCTCGGCCGGGTCAAGACGCGGCTAGCCGCGGTCGTGGGCGCCCCCCGGGCGCTCGACGCGCATCGCCGCCTGCTCGCCGCCACGCTGCGCACGGCGCGCGCAGCGCAGGTCGGGGAACGCGAATTCCGGTTCGACGCGGGCGAGGGGGCTCCGGCGCCGGGCCGCGCCTCGACGCTGTGCGCACGGCTCGCCGCACGGGGCTGGTCGGTCGCCCCCCAGCGAGGCGCGGACCTCGGCGCGCGCATGCACCATGCGCTGGCGGCGGCGCTGTCGCGCGGCGAGCATGCCGTGCTGGTGGGCTGCGACTGCCCGGTGCTGACCCCCGCCGACGTGGCCGAGGCCTTCGATACGCTGGAGGACGCCGACGCGGTGTTCCTGCCCGCCGAGGATGGCGGCTACGCGCTGGTCGGCCTGTCGCGCCCGCTGCCTGTGCTGTTCGACGCGATGCCCTGGGGGACTGCGCAGGTGATGGCCGCGACGCTCGAGCGCAGCCGCGCCGCGGGCGTGCGCTCGGTCACGCTCAGGACCGTCTGGGATGTCGACGTGGCCAGCGACCTGGCGCGCTGGGACGCGCTGCGCGGGCAGGCGCCCCGCTGACCGCCCCGCAGCACTCAGCACGCCCCCGATCCCGTCGCACCGCCCGCGTCGGCCCGCGCCCGCGTCGGCCTCAGTGCGCGTGGCGCGGCCCGGCCTGCCCGACGTCGTCCACGACCGGTGCGAGTGCGCCGGGCGCCTGCTCCGGCGCCTCGCCAGCCAGCCCCGAGGCCAGCGCGTCCGCCTCGGCCCGGCCGGCGTCCGCCGGCTCAGAGCCCGGCGCGCAGTCCGGAAAGCGGTTGAACAGCATGTCGATCGGCTGGGGCTTACCGAACAGGTCGCCCTGCAGGTAGTCCACGCCGATCTCGCGCAGTCGGTCGAACACCGGCTGGCTGTGGACATGCTCGGCGATCGTGCGCAGGCTCAGCCGGCGGGCGACGCGCACCGTCGACATCACGATCTCCTCGTCGATCGGGCTGGTGGTCAGGTTGCGGATGAACGAGCCGTCGATCTTCAGGTAATCGAGCGGGAAGCGCTTGAGGTATTCGAAGGTCGCCAGCCCAGCGCCGAAGTCGTCGAGCGCGATGTCGAAGCCCTGCGCCTTGAGCTCGTCCACCAGCCGCGATGCGGCCGACGGGTTGCGGATCGCATCGCTCTCGGTGATCTCGAACACGATCTTGTCGGCGGGCACGCCGTACAGCGCCCGCTGCGTGCGGATGTACTCGGCGATCGCGCCGTCGCTCATCGTCGCGCCCGAGAGGTTGATCGAGCACTTGTGGGTGCGCGCGAGCGCCTGCGGGTTGCCCGCCAGCCACTCGAAGGCGCGCTTGACCACCGCCCGGTCGAAGGGCACCGACATCTGCCCCTGCACCGCCAGCGTCATGAACTCGGGTGGCTGGATGAGGCTGCCGTCGCGGTCGCGCAGCCGCGTGAGCACCTCGTAGGACATCGAGCCCTCCGGCGCGTCCGGGTCGACGACCGGCTGCGCGTGGAGCTCGAGCCGGGTCTCCCGGATCGCCTCGCGCACGTGCTCGATCTTGCTCTGATGGGTGCGACGCGAGTCGATCATCATCTGCGACAGCGGCTCGACGAACAGCTGCGGGTCGCGCACGCTCGCCGCGATTGCGAGCGCGTCGGCCAGCGACGACAGGCAGTCCTCGGTGTTGATCAGCGCATGCCGGTCGATCAGCAGACCACCTACGCAGGCCTGCAGCCGCAGGTTGCCGTGTTCGGTCGCGAACAGCTGGCCGGCGAGCTGGGAGTAGGTGTCGCGCGCCACCGCGCGGACCTGCGCGACCGTGTCCGCCTCGATCACCAGCGCATAGCGGCCGGCGGACATCCGCGCCGCGAACTGCGTGTTGGGCTGGCGCAGCAGCAGCGCCGAGGTCGACTGCTCGAGCTGCATGGCCGGGATCGTGCCGCACAGGTCGCTCAACGCATCGAAGTTGCTGATGTGCACCCCGATCAGCCCGAAGTTGGGCCGCTCGGGCGAGGCGAGCCGGTTGCCGAACTCCGCCAGCAGGCCGCGATCGTTGAGCAGCCCGGTGGTCATGTCCTGGCGCGCCTGGCGGGCGACCCGCAGCAGCGCGAGGCGCCTGTCGGCCGCGACCGCCTGCAGCACCAGCGCGACCAGGGTCGCGCAGAACACCATCACCGCAGCCTCGACCGAGCGGTAGAAGTCGTCGCCCGCCGCCGGCACCTGGTAGGCGCGGGTGGCGAGCAGCGGCAGCGCCGACAGCAGCAGGGTGAGCGCATTGGCCCGCTCGTCCATCCGCACCGCCGTCCATGCGACGATCGGGAAGAACAGGAACAGCAGCATGTAGGCGTACTGCGTCTGGTTGATCGACGACAGAAGCAGGCTCGCGCCGGCCGCCAGCAGCGTCATCAGCACGCCTGACAGGTCGAAGATCTGGACCGGCTGGTCACCGGTGTCCGATTGCGGAAGCGAGTCGTCGATCCAGGCGAGCACCGCCGGCGCGACCAGCATCGTGCCGAGCGCGCAGGTCAGCCAGGCGCTCAGGTAGACGTGCAGCGGATGGGTGTCGCCGGCCACGCCGTACAGCAGCGCGACGCTGCCCGCGATCAGCGACCCCAGCGGCGAGGCGACCAGCAGCGTGACCGAGAGAAAGCGCACCACCGCTTCGAGCCGGTATTCGGCCGGCTTCCAGTCGCCGAGCCGGCGCAGCACCAGGATCGAGACGCCCGCGCCGGCGACGGTCACCAGTGCCGCGGCGAGCGCGAGTCCCGGGTCGCGATAGCTGACGAGGCCGTAGACGAAGGCGCCGAAGGCCGCCGGCAGGGTCCACGCCAGCCCGTAGCGCCAGCCGAAGGCGAACGCCACGCCGGTCGCAGGCCAGAACAGGACCCGGATCGCGTCGCCGTAGGAGACGAGGCGGGCCGCGAGGCAGAACACGAGCGCCAGCACCGCGACCAGCAGCACGCGGGTCAGTACGGGTAGGGCTGGAGCTGCTGTGGCAGGACGGGCGAGCACGCTGCGCGTATGCGGGGAGACCACCCGAGTGTAGCCCAGCCCATCACCGCAGGCGGCATCGGGCGGGGGGCGTCGGCTGCCACCGGATGGGCGGCGGCCAACGTCGGTTGCACGGGCGGCGCAGTCCGGCCGGACCGCGCCGGCGCCGCGCGCCCGGGCGGGCGGCGGCGTGGCAAGGCGCCCCCGGCCCGCTCAGGACCCGGCGCCCCGTTCAGGCGGCCATCAGCTCGCGCAGCACGAAGGGCAGGATGCCGCCGTGGCGGAAATAGTCCACCTCGATCGGGGTGTCGATCCGCGACAGCAGCGTGACGCCGCGGGTCGTACCGTCCTTGCCGCGGATGATCATCTCGATGTCCTGCTGCGGCTTCATCTCGGCCGGGAAGGCGATGTCGAAGGATTCATCGCCGCGGATTCCGAGCGACTCCCAGGAGTCCGTGCCCTTGCACTGCAGCGGCAGCACCCCCATGCCGACCAGGTTGGAGCGGTGGATCCGCTCGAAGCTGCGCGCCACGACCGCCCGCACGCCCAGCAACTGCGTGCCCTTGGCCGCCCAGTCGCGCGACGAGCCAGTGCCGTACTCCTCGCCGCCGAACACCACCGTCGGCACGCCGTCGGCCACGTACTTCATGGCCGCGTCGTAGATGAACATGTGCTTGCCGCTCGGCTGGTGGATCGTGACGCCGCCTTCCTCGCGCGAGCCGTCCGCCTTCGGCGGGACCAGCAGGTTCTTGATCCGTACGTTCGCGAAGGTGCCGCGCATCATCACTTCGTGGTTGCCGCGGCGGGCACCGTACGAGTTGAAGTCCGACTTCAGCACGCCGTTGGCCACCAGGTATTTGCCGGCGGGCGAGTCCAGCTTGATGGAGCCGGCCGGAGAGATGTGGTCGGTGGTGATGGAGTCGCCGAAGAGGCCCAGCGCGCGCGCGCCGCGGATCGAGCCCGACGCCGTCGGCGTCATCGCGAACGCGTCGAAGAACGGCGGCTCGGCGATGTAGGTCGACTTGGGCCAGTCGTAGACCTGGCCGCCTGCCGCCGGGACACCGTTCCACAGCACGTGATCCTTGGTCATGTCGCTGTAGAGGCGCTTGAAGGTCTTGGCATCCATCGCGTACTTCATCAGCGCGTGGATCTCGTCCGAGGTCGGCCAGACGTCGCCGAGGTAGACGTCGCGGCCCTTCGGGTCCTGACCGAGCGGCTGGGTCATCAGGTCGACCGTGACGTTGCCGGCGATCGCGTAGGCGACCACGAGCGGCGGCGAGGCCAGGAAGTTGGCGCGCAGGTTCGGGTGGATCCGTGCCTCGAAGTTGCGGTTGCCCGACAGCACCGCCGCGCAGACCATGTCGTTGGCGGTGATCGTCTCGTTGATTTCTGCCGTGAGGTCGCCGGCGTTGCCGATGCAGGTGGTGCAGCCGTAGGCCGCGACCGAGAAGCCCAGCGTGCCGAGGGCGTCGAGCAGCCCGGCCTTCTGGAGGTACTCGGTCACCACCCGCGAGCCGGGCGCGAGCGAGGTCTTGATGTGCGGCGCGACCTTCAGGCCGCGGGCCGCAGCCTTCTTGGCCAGCAGCCCGGCGGCGAGCAGCACGCCCGGGTTGGAGGTGTTCGTGCACGAAGTGATCGCCGCGATCAGCACGTCGCCGTTGCGCATGGCCAGCCCGCTTGGCGTCATGTAGACCTGGTCGAGCTGGGCGGCGGGCTTGTTGAAGCCGTTGTCGGCGACCGGTTTGGCGAACAGCTCGGCGAAGGTGGACTTGACGTGGCCGATCTCGATCCGGTCCTGCGGGCGCTTGGGGCCGGCGAGCGAGGGGGCGACCGTGGAGAGATCCAGCTCGACCACCTTGGAGTAGTCGATCTTGCCGTCGTCGGGCACGCCGTACAGGCCCTGCGCCTTGAAGTACGAGGCGAATGCGTCGATCTCGTCCTTCGTGCGCCCGGAGCCCTCGAAGTAGGCGATCGTCTTGTCGTCGACCGGGAAGAAGCCCATGGTCGCGCCGTACTCGGGCGCCATGTTGGCGATGGTGGCGCGGTCGGGCAGGGCGAGCGTGGTCGTGCCCTTGCCGAAGAACTCCACGAACTTGCCGACCACCTTCTCCTTGCGCAGCATCTCGGTGATGCGCAGCACGAGGTCGGTCGCGGTCACGCCTTCGCGCAGCTTGCCCTTGAGGTGCACGCCGACCACGTCGGGCGTCAGGAAGTACACCGGCTGGCCGAGCATGCCGGCCTCGGCCTCGATGCCGCCCACGCCCCAGCCCACGACGCCGATGCCGTTGATCATGGTCGTGTGGCTGTCGGTGCCCACCAGGGTGTCGGGGTAGTAGACCTTCTTCTTGCCGTCGGCCTTGGCATGTACGCCCCGGGCCAGGTACTCCAGGTTCACCTGGTGCACGATGCCGATGCCGGGCGGAACGACCTTGAAGGTGTCGAAGGCCTGCATGCCCCACTTCATGAACTGGTAGCGCTCGACGTTGCGCTTGAACTCGAGCTTCATGTTCAGATCGAGCGCGTCGGGCGTGCCGTAGTGATCGATCATCACCGAGTGGTCGACGACCAGGTCCACCGGCACCAGCGGCTCGATGCGCTTGGGGTCCTTGCCCATCTGCGAGGCGACGGTGCGCATCGCGGCGAGGTCCGCGAGCAGCGGCACCCCGGTGAAGTCCTGCAGCACGACGCGCGCGACGATGAAGGGGATCTCGTCGGTCCGTTTGTCGTTGGGGCGCCAGCCCGCGAGCTGCGCCACGTGCTGCTCGGTGACCTTCTTGCCGTCGACGTTACGCAGCACCGCTTCGAGCACGATCCGGATCGACACCGGCAGGCGCTTGACGTTGGGGAAGGTCTTGGCCAGCGCGGGCAGCGAGTAGAACTGGCCGGTCTTGCCGGACTTCATCTCGAAGTCCTTCAGGGTCTTGAACGCGTTGTGAGCCATGGCGAGCCTCTTCGGGGGATGGGTGTGGCGTGCAGGGGAGGGCTGGGGGGCGTCAGCGCGGTGACGTCGCAGCGGGAAGCGTGGCCGCGGCCGGCGGGGGCGCCGCGGCGGAGGATGGGGGTACGGGCGATGCGGCGGGCGGCTTGCCCGAGGCAGCTGGACGCCGCGCGCGTGTCGGAGCCTCCGCCCGGAAGCTGCCGTCGTCCATGTTCAGCGTTCCCATGCCGGGGATCACCAGGTCGCCGGGGCGCTGGCCGGTCTCGCACGGCCCGAGCCAGCGCGCGACCACCGCCTCGCGGTCCTCGCGGCGGGGCGGCGAGCCGGGCGCCGCGCCGGCCGCGGCGTGCGTGACCACGGTGTCGATCCGGTACTCGGTCTCGAAGTCGCCGGTCGCGACCGCCCGGCTCACGACGGTCGAGCGCCCCTCCCGGCAGACCGATTCGGCCACCCAGGCCTCGCCCGCGCGCACGAACTGCCCGAGGCTGCACGAGCCGCGGGGGCCGCTCGAGCGGTCGAGGTGACCGGCGGCGGTGTCGGTGGCTTCGCCCACGCAAAAACGCGTCGGCGGCATGCCGAGCGAGTCGGAGCCGGCGCTGCGGACCTCCCACAGCCCAGCCCGGCGCTTCGGGTGCCCGAGCGCCTCGGCAGGCAGCGTCGCGACCGCGATCGCGACCGCAGCCACGGCCAGGGACGCGGACGACGGGGCGATCGCTGCGCGCAGGCGCATCGGCGGGCTCAGATCAGGTAGAGGTCGACGTAGTCGTTGACCGCCATCGACTCCAGCGTCTTCTGCTCGAGGGAGACGGCAAGGATCGCGTCCTGCTGCTTCTTCGGGAAGCGGCGTGCGAGGTTCGTGCGGAACTTCGCCTCGAGCAGGGGCCAGCCCTCCTTGCGGCGGCGCCGATGCCCGATCGGGTACTCGCAGATCACTTCCTTGAGCTTCTTGCCGTCGGTGAACTCGACGGTCAGCGCATTGGCGATCGAGCGCTTCTTGGGGTCGTGATAGTCCTTGGTGAAGGCCGGGTCCTCGACGCACACGATGCGATCGCGCAGCGCGTCGATGCGAGGATCGGCGGCGATGCCGTCCTCGTAGTCGCTCGCGGTGAGCCGCCCGAACAGCAGCGGGATCGCGACCATGTACTGGATGCAGTGGTCACGGTCGGCCGGGTTGTTCAGCGGGCCCTTCTTGTCGATGATGCGGATGCAAGCCTCGTGCGTGCGGATCGTGATCTTCTTGATGTCGGCGGCCGTCTTGCCCAGCCGGTTCATCTCGGCGTGCACCGTCATCGCGCACTCGACCGCGGTCTGCGAGTGGAACTCGGCCGGGAACGAGATCTTGAAGAGCACGTTCTCCATCACGTAGCTGCCGTAGGGGCGCTGGAACGAGAAGGGCTTGCCCTTGAACAGCACGTCGTAGAAGCCCCAGGTCTTGGCGCTCAGCACCGACGGGTAGCCCATTTCGCCGGTCTTGGCGATCAGCGCGAGGCGCACCGCGCGCGAGGTCGCGTCGCCGGCCGCCCAGCTCTTGCGCGAGCCGGCGTTGGGGGCGTGCCGGTAGGTGCGCAGCGCCTGGCCGTCGACCCATGCGAGCGACACCGCATTGATGATCTCGTCCCGGGTCAGCCCCAGCATCTGCGCGACGACCGCGGTGGAGGCCACCTTGACCAGCACGACATGGTCCAGGCCGACCTTGTTGAACGAGTTCTCGAGCGCGATCACGCCCTGGATCTCGTGCGCCTTGATCATCGCGGTCAGCACGTCCTTCATCGACATGGGCTTGCGGCCCGCGGCGACGGCGTTGCGCGACAGCCAGTCGGCGGTCATCAGGATGCCGCCGAGATTGTCCGACGGATGGCCCCACTCGGCGGCCAGCCAGGTGTCGTTGAAGTCGAGCCAGCGGATCATCGCGCCCAGGTTGAACGCGGCCTGGACCGGGTCGAGCTGGAACTGCGTGCCTGGCACGCGCGCGCCGTTGGGGACCACCGTGCCCGGCACGATCGGCCCGAGCAGCTTGGTGCAGGCCGGATACTCGAGCGCCTCCAGGCCGCAGCCCAGCGTGTCGATGAGCACGTTGCGGGCCGTCTCGTAGGCGACCTTGCTCTGGATCTTGTACTTGGTGACGTAGTCGACGATGTCGACCAGGACTTTGTCGGGCTTGGGGCGGACGTTCGAGATGTGCGCGGACATGAGGTGATCTCTCTGTGCTCGTTCTGGTTTCGGTTCGCTACTTCAGCATCGGCGAGTCGGTCTTCGGGGCGGCGGCGGCTTCCTTCGCGTTGCCAAGCTGGATGTCGTGCTGGCAGGAGTCCACGATCCGCTGGCCTGTCTGCGTGTTCAGCAGCATCGACTTGAACGGGATCTGGACCAGCAGCACCTTGCCCCGGATGTCCTCGAGCCGGACGGCGCCGGTGTTGGACGAGACCGGCTTCATCACCCATACGTCCTTCTTGTAGCGCACGTCGACGTAGCCGCCCACGATCTTGTTGCGTTCGATGAAGACCTCGAACTTCTCGTCGCAGACGTACTTGCCGTAATGGACCAGTTCCGCGGCCGATTTCTGGGCGTCGTCGGCGGCGGGCAGCGCGGCCATCTGCTCGGCCGTCGTCGGCTCGGGCACGCCGGCCGCCTTGCGCCGCTCCTGCGGCGTGACGATCGGCTTGGTGCTGGCGGGCTTGGCCGGTGCGGCCTTCGCCGGGGCGGCGGGCTTGGCGTCCTGGGCGAACGCAGGCACGGCAAGCGTGCCGCCGGCCAGCAGGACCGTCAGCGTGCGGGCGAGGGTGGTGCGGAAAGCAGTCATCATTTGCGTTTCTCCAGCGGCACGAACTTGAGGTTCTCGGGTCCGACGTAATGGGCGCTCGGGCGGATGATCTTGTTGTCGATCCGCTGCTCGAGCACGTGCGCCGCCCATCCCGAGGTGCGGGCGATCACGAACAGCGGCGTGAACATCGCGGTGGGCACGCCCATCAGGTGGTACGACACCGCGCTGAACCAGTCGAGGTTCGGGAACATCTTCTTCGCGTCCCACATCACTGTCTCGAGGCGCGAGGCGACGTCGAACATCTTCATGTCGCCGGCATCCTTCGCGAGGCGGCGGGCGACGTCCTTGATCACCTTGTTGCGCGGGTCGGCGATAGTGTAGACGGGGTGTCCGAACCCGATCACCACCTCCTTGGCCTCGACCCTTCGGCGGATGTCCGCCTCGGCCTCGTCGGGGCTGCGGTAGCGGTTCTGGATCTCGAAGGCCATCTCGTTCGCGCCGCCGTGCTTGGGCCCGCGCAGCGCGCCGATCGCGCCGGTGATCGCCGAGTACATGTCGGCGCCGGTGCCGGCGACGACGCGCGCCGCGAAGGTCGATGCGTTGAATTCGTGTTCGGCGTAGAGGTTGAGCGAGGTGTGCATCGCCCGCACCCAGGGCGCCGACGGTTCGCGGCCGTGCAGCACGTGCAGGAAGTGCCCGGCGATCGAGTCGTCGTCGGTCTCCACCTCGATCCGCCGGCCGTTGTGACTGTAGTGGTACCAGTACAGCAGCGCCGAACCGAGCGAGGCCATCAGCCTGTCGGCGATGTCGCGGGCGCCGGCAAGGTTGTGGTCGTCCTTCTCGGGGACCTGGCAGCCCAGCGCCGAGACGGCCGTCCGCATGACGTCCATAGGGTGGCTGGACGCGGGCAGCCACTCGAGCACCGCTTTCAGGTTGGCGGGCAGGCCGCGCAGCGACTGCAGCTTGGCCTTGTAGGCGCGCAACTCGGCGCGCGTGGGGAGGGTCTCGTGCACCAGCAGGTGGGCGATTTCCTCGAACTCCGTGGCCTCGGCGATGTCGAGGATGTCGTAGCCGCGATAGTGCAGGTCGTTGCCTGTGCGCCCCACGGTGCACAGCGCCGTGTTGCCGGCGGTCACGCCGGACAGTGCGACCGATTTCTTGGGCTTGAAGGCCGGGGTTTGCGGTTCGCTGCTCATCGGTTGCCTACTCCTGGAATGTGCCTGGGAAGGGGCCGGGCCGGCGGGAGCCGCCGGCGGCGGCCCGGCATGGTGCGGCGCGGTACGGCTACTTCTTGGCGACGAAGAGCTGGTCGAGTTTGCGCTCGAAGTCCCAGTATCCGATCGCGTCGTAGAGTTCCTGGCGGGTCTGCATGGTGTCGAGCACGGCCGACTGGCCGCCGTCCCGCCGGATTGCCTTGTAGACGTTCTCGGCGGCCTTGTTCGCGGCCCGGAACGCCGACAGCGGGTAGAGGACCATCGCCACGTCGACCGAGGCGAGCTGCGCGACGCTGAACAGCGGCGTCTGTCCGAACTCGGTGATGTTCGCGAGCACCGGCACGCCGACGGCGTCGGCGAAGCGCTTGTACATCGGCAGCTCGGTCAGCGCCTCGGGGAAGATGCCGTCAGCGCCGGCCTCGACGCAGGCCACCGCCCGTTCGACGGCGCGCTCGAAGCCCTCGACCGCCAGCGCGTCGGTGCGCGCCATCACGAAGAAGGTCGGGTCGGTGCGGGCGTCGACGGCCGCCTTGATGCGGTCGACCATCTCGTCCTGCCCGACGATCTCCTTGTTCGGGCGGTGGCCGCATCGCTTGGCGCCGACCTGGTCCTCGATGTGCATCGCGCCCGCACCCGCCTTGATCAGCGAGCGCACGGTGCGCGCGACGTTGAACGCCGACGAGCCGAACCCGGTGTCCACGTCGACCAGCAGCGGCAGGTCGCAGACGTCGGTGATGCGGCGGACGTCGATCAGCACGTCCTCGAGCCCCGAGATGCCGAGGTCGGGAAGGCCGAGCGAGCCCGCGGCCACGCCGCCGCCCGACAGATAGACCGCGCGATAGCCGGCGTGGCGCGCCAGCAGCGCATGCTGGGCGGTGGTCGCGCCGACGATCTGCAGCGGGTGCTCGTCGGCGAGCGCCTGGCGGAACTTCTGTCCTGGGGTCATCGTGGAAGCCTCGGTGCGTTCGCTGGGGGGCCGGCGCGCGCGCCGGAGCGTCGCCGGCGGACCGCCGCGCCGTCCGCATCGGGTCGGCGCGTGGCGGCCACCGGCGGGCGCGTCGTCAGGCCAGCAGGTGCTGGACCCCCTCGCGCTCCTCGAGGAGTTCCTTCAGGGTGAAGTCCATGCGCTCTCTGCTGAAGGTGTCGATCTCGAGGCCCTGGACGATCTGGTACTCGCCGGCGGTGCAGACGACGGGATAGCCGTACATCACGTCCTGCGGGATGCCGTAGGAGCCGTCCGACGGGATACCCATCGTGGTCCACTTGCCGCCGGTGCCCAGCGCCCAGTCGCGCATGTGGTCGATCGCGGCGTTGGCGGCTGACGCCGCCGAGGACAGCCCGCGGGCCTCGATGATCGCGGCGCCGCGCTTGCCGACCGTCGGCAGGAAGGTGTCGCGGTTCCAGGCCTCGTCGTTGATCATCGCCTTGACCGACGCGCCGCCGACCGTCGCGAAGCGGTAGTCGGCGTACATCGTCGGCGAGTGGTTGCCCCACACGCAGAGCTTCTCGATGGAGGCCACGGGCTTGCCGGTGCGCGCGGCGATCTGCGACAGCGCGCGGTTGTGGTCCAGCCTCAGCATGGCGGTGAAGTTGCGCTTGGGCAGGTCGGGGGCCGACTTCATCGCGATGAACGCATTGGTGTTGGCCGGATTGCCGACCACCAGCGTGCGGATGCCGCGGCTCGCGACGGCGTTGATGGCCTTGCCCTGCGCGGTGAAGATCTGCGCGTTGGCGGCCAGCAGGTCCTTGCGCTCCATGCCGGGGCCGCGGGGCCGGGCGCCGACCAGCAGCGCGTAGTCGGCGTCCTTGAAGGCGGTCATGGGGTCGCCGTGGGCGCTCATGCCGGCCAGCAGCGGGAACGCGCAGTCCTCAAGCTCCATCATGACGCCCTTCAGTGCCTTCTGGGCTTTCTCGTCGGGAATCTCGAGCAGCTGCAGGATCACCGGCTGATCCTTGCCCAGCATGTCGCCGTTGGCGATCCGGAACAGCAGTGAGTAGCCGATCTGGCCGGCTGCGCCGGTCACGGCCACGCGTTTGGCGGGCTTGGTCATGATCATCCTTCGGAGGGGGTCGGAAGCGACACAGAGTGTAGAAGGGCGGCTGCCCCCTGTCAAACTTGTCGTATAACTTATATAAGACAACAGACACTGGACAAGCCTGGCCGGGCATGGTTACATGCTTGCCATGAGTACGGTCACCTTCAGCCCGCTCTACCGGCAGATCCGCGACCGCCTGGTGCTCTGCCTGCAGGCCGGAGAGTGGCGCCCGGGCGAGGCCATCCCAAGCGAGACCGAACTCGCTGCCCGCTACGGTGTGAGCCAGGGCACCGTGCGCAAGGCGATCGACGCGCTCGCCGCCGACCACCTGCTGGTCCGCCGCCAGGGCCGGGGCACCTTCGTGGCAAGCCACCAGGAGTCCCGTGCGCAGTTCCGTTTCCTGCGCCTGCGCCCGGACGAGGGCGAGCCGCGCCAGCCGACCAGCCGCTTCCTCGAGTGCCGCCGACTGCGCGCGCCGGTCGAGATCGCGCGCGCGCTCGAGCTCAAGCCGGGCGAGGCCGTGGTGATGATCCGGCGCCTGCTCGAGTTCGACGGCGTGCCGACGGTGCTCGACGAGATATGGTTGCCCGGCGCGCCCTTCAGGGGGTTGACCGCCGAGCGGCTCAATGCCTACACCGGTCCGCTCTACGGTCTGCTGGAGACCGAGTTCGGCACGAGGATGATCCGGGCGAGCGAGCGGCTGCGCGCCGTCGCCGCCGGCGAGGACGAGGCGCGGGTGCTCGGCGTGGCGCCCGCCGAGCCGCTGCTGCTGGTCGAGCGGGTGTCCTGTACCTACGGCGACAGGCCGGTCGAGGTGCGCCGCGGCTGGTACGTGACCCGCGGGTACCACTATTTCAATGAACTGGGCTGAGAATTGGTGCGCCGCGAGATTTGCGTCAGAATATCGGGGTTTTGCCCGTGTCCTTCGGGAACCGGGCAACGTGGAAGACCTCTCGCGTCGCAGTAGGCAGTACCGGTCCGCAACATTCGTCCAGATTCAGCGTCCCAGTCTTCAGAGCACCCTTCGAGGCATCCATGGCCGATCTCGCCGCCCAGAAAGCGCGACCGCAACACCGGAACATCCACGTCACGCAGATCATGAGCTACCGGCTCCCGCCGGCCGGCATCGTGTCCATCCTCCACCGGATCAGCGGCATCATCCTGTTCCTTGTCGGGATCCCCTTCTCGCTGTACCTGCTGCAGCAGAGCATCACCTCCGAGATCAGCTTCGAGTCCTACCGGGCCATCGTCGGCAGCATCCCCGGCAAGCTGGTGTTGCTGGTGCTGGTCTGGGCCTTCGTGCACCACGCCGTCGCCGGCATCCGCTACCTGCTGCTCGATCGCCACGTCGGCATCGACAAGCACGCATCCAACACCACGGCCAGCGCAGTGCTGTGGATCTCGGTCGGTCTGACCCTGATCCTCGCGCTCAGGCTGTTCGGAGCCTTCTGACATGACGACCCGTCGAATCGTCGTCGGCGCGCACTACGGCCTGCGCGACTGGCTCGCGCAGCGTGTCTCCGCGGTCGTCCTGCTCGCCTACACGCTGCTGCTGCTGGGGGCGGTGCTGTTCACCGCCGAGCTCAACTACGGCACCTGGGCCGGCCTGTTCGCCAGCGCATGGATGAAGGTCGCCACGCTGCTGGCCGTCATCTCGCTCAGCTGGCACGCGTGGGTCGGCGTGCGCGACATCTACATGGACTACGTCAAGCCCACCGGCCTGCGTCTGGTCCTGCAGGTCGCCACCGTGCTGGCACTGATCGCATACGCCTGCTGGGCGGTCATCATCCTCTGGAGAGTCTGAGTTGGCCGAAGTCCTGAATCAACTCGCGAGCGGCGTGCCGCGCCGTCGCTTCGACGCGGTCATCGTGGGCGCAGGCGGCGCCGGGATGCGCTGCTCGCTGCAACTGGCCGAGGCCGGCTACAACGTGGCCGTCCTCTCCAAGGTGTTCCCGACCCGCTCCCACACCGTCGCCGCGCAGGGCGGCATCGGCGCGTCGCTCGGCAACATGAGCGAGGACAACTGGTACTGGCACATGTTCGATACCGTCAAGGGCTCCGACTACCTCGGTGACCAGGACGCCATCGAGTACATGTGCAAGATGGCCCCGCAGGCGGTCTACGAGCTCGAGCACTTCGGCATGCCATTCGACCGCAATGCCGACGGCACGATCTATCAGCGCCCGTTCGGCGGGCATACCGCCAACTTCGGCGAGAAGCCGGTCCAGCGCGCCTGCGCCGCGGCCGACCGCACGGGCCACGCGCTGCTGCACACGCTCTATCAGCGCAACGTCCGCGCCCGTACTCAGTTCTTCGTCGAGTGGATGGTCCTCGACCTGATCCGCGACGTCGAAGGCGCGGTCGTCGGCGTGATCGCGCTCGAGATGGAGACCGGCGAGGTCATGGTGCTCGAGTCCAAGGTGACCGTGCTCGCCACCGGCGGTGCCGGCCGGATCTGGGCGGCCTCCACCAACGCGTTCATCAATACCGGCGACGGGATGGGCATGGCCGCGCGGGCCGGCATCCCGCTCGAGGACATGGAGTTCTGGCAGTTCCACCCGACCGGCGTGGCCGGTGCGGGCGTGCTGATCACCGAAGGTGTACGCGGCGAGGGGGGCATTCTGCTCAACAAGGACGGCGAGCGCTTCATGGAGCGGTATGCGCCCACGCTCAAGGACCTCGCGCCGCGCGACTTCATCTCCCGGTCGATGGACCAGGAGATCAAGGAAGGCCGCGGCTGCGGCCCGGACGGCGACTACGTGCTGCTCAAGCTCGATCACCTCGGCGCCGAGAAGATCATCAAGAAGCTGCCGTCGATCCGCGAGATCGCGATCAAGTTCGCCAACGTCGACCCCATCAAGGACCCGATCCCGGTCGTCCCCACCATCCACTACCAGATGGGCGGCATCCCCACCAACTTTTACGGGCAGGTCGTGGCCCCGAGCGGCGGCAACCCCAACGCGATCGTCGATGGTCTGTACGCGATCGGTGAATGCGCCTGCGTGTCGGTCCACGGCGCCAACCGGCTTGGGACCAATTCGCTGCTCGACCTGGTCGTGTTCGGCCGGGCGGCCGGCAACCACATCGTCGAGGCGAAGTTCAAGGACCAGCGCCACCGCTCGCTGCCGCCGCAGGCGGGCGACAACGCGCTCGCCCGCCTGGCGCGCCTCGAGGGCTCGAGCTCCGGCGAGAACACGCAGGAAGTCGCCAACGGCATCCGCAAGTCGATGCAGCTGCACTGCGGCGTGTTTCGCACCTCCGAGTTGCTGAGCGAGGGTGTGTCCCAGATCATGGCGCTCGCCGAGCGCGCCGCGGCGGTGCACGTCAAGGACAAGTCCAAGGTGTTCAACACCGCCCGCGTCGAGGCCCTCGAGCTGGACAACCTGGTCGAGACCGCCAAGGCCACGATCGTGTCGGCCGAGGCGCGCAAGGAGAGCCGCGGCGCCCATGCGCACCGCGACTTCCCCACGCGCGACGACGCCAACTGGATCAAGCATTCGCTCTACTACACCGAGGGCAATCGCCTCGACTACAAGCCGGTGAACATGAAGCCGCTGACGGTCGAGACCTTCGAGCCCAAGGCGCGTACGTTCTGACGAGGAGTCTGTTTCGATGAGTGCAGTCATGAACGCCCCCGTGGGCTCGTCCAATAAGGTCGAGGGAACCCGAACTGTCCGTTTCTCGATCTATCGCTACGACCCGGACAAGGACGCCAAGCCCTACATGCAGGATCTGACGGTCGAGCTGCTCCCGACCGACAAGATGCTGCTCGACGCGCTGATGCGCATCAAGCAGGTCACCGACGACTCCGTCTCGTACCGCCGGTCCTGCCGCGAAGGCGTGTGCGGATCGGATGCGATGAACATCAACGGCAAGAACGGGCTCGCCTGCATCACGAACCTGCGCGACCTGAAGGAGCCCATCGTCCTCAAGCCGCTGCCCGGGCTGCCGGTGATCCGCGACCTGATCGTCGACATGACGCAGTTCTTCAAGCAGTACCACTCGATCAAGCCCTTCCTGATCAACGACACGCCGCCGCCCGAGAAGGAGCGCCTGCAGTCGCCGGAGGAACGCAACGAGCTCGACGGCCTGTACGAGTGCATCCTGTGCGCGTGCTGCTCGACGGCCTGCCCGTCGTTCTGGTGGAATCCCGATAAGTTCGTCGGCCCGGCCGGCCTCCTGCAGGCCTACCGGTTCATCGCCGACAGCCGCGATCAGGCCACCAGCGCCCGGCTCGACGACCTCGAGGATCCGTACCGGCTGTTCCGCTGCCATACGATCATGAACTGCGTCGACGTCTGCCCCAAGGGCCTGAACCCGACGCATGCGATCGGCAAGATCAAGGACCTGATGGTCCGGCGGGCGGTCTGAGCACCGGGCGCGAGGCGATGTCGAGCATGGCTGGCGCGGGGCCCGTGGCGCCGGGGCGTCACCAGGACGACCCGATCAACCGTCGGCGCCTGCGCTGGCGTGCGCGCCGCGGTCTGCTCGAGAACGACCTCCTGCTCACTCGCTTCCTCGACCTGCACGAGGCCGGGCTGACCGACCCCGAGGTGGCCGGTCTGGATCGGCTCCTCGATCTGACCGACAATGACCTGCTGGATCTGATCCTGGGGCGCCGTGAGCCCGGCGCCGACCTGGACGACCCTGACGTCCGGGGCGTACTGGCGCGCGTGCGCGCAGTCTGACGGCACGCCCCGCCGTTCGTCCGCCGCTTGTTCCACCGCCTACGCCGACGCCGTACTTCTCCGACCGAACCCTAAAGGGCGCCCGATGAACTCCACCAAGAAAGCCACGCTGACCTTCTCCGATGGCTCGCCGTCGGTCGAATTCCCAATCTATGAAGGGACGGTCGGTCCGGAAGTCATCGACATCCGGAAGCTGTACGGGCAGACGGGCAAGTTCACGTTCGACCCCGGCTTCATGTCGACGGCAGCATGCGACTCCAAGATCACCTATATCGACGGCGACAAGGGCGAACTGCTGTATCGCGGCTACCCGATCGAGCAGCTGGCGCAGCAGTGCGACTACCTCGAGTCCTGCTACCTGCTGCTCAACGGCGACCTCCCGACTCGCGCACAGCAGAAGGACTTCGAGTACCGGGTGATCCATCACTCGATGGTCCACGAGCAGATGACCCGCTTCTTCCAGGGATTCCGCCGCGACGCCCATCCGATGGCCGTGCTGGTGGGCTGCGTGGGCGCGCTGTCGGCCTTCTATCATGACTCGCTCGACATCAACAATCCCGAGCACCGGCACATCTCGGCGATCCGGCTGATCGCCAAGATGCCGACGCTCGTCGCGATGGCCTACAAGTACACCATCGGCCAGCCGTTCATTTACCCGCGCAACGACATCTCGTACGGCGCGAACCTGATGCGGATGATGTTCGGCACGCCCTGCGAGGAGTACGTGATCAACGACGTGCTGGTGCGCGCCCTCGACCGCATCCTGATCCTGCACGCCGACCACGAGCAGAACGCCTCGACCTCGACGGTCCGGCTCGCCGGCTCGTCGGGCGCCAACCCGTTCGCCTGCATCGCCGCGGGCATAGCGACCCTGTGGGGCCCCGCGCACGGCGGCGCGAACGAGGCCTGCCTCGAGATGCTCGACGACATCCAGAAGCAGGGCGGCATCGCGAAGATCGGCGAGTTCATCGACAAGGTAAAGGACAAGAACTCGGGCGTGAAGCTGATGGGCTTCGGGCACCGGGTCTACAAGAACTACGATCCGCGCGCCAAGCTGATGCGCGAGACCTGCTACGAGGTGCTGGGCGAACTGGGCCTGCAGAACGACCCGCTGTTCGCGCTGTCGATGAAGCTCGAGAAGATCGCGCTCGAGGACGACTACTTCGTGTCCCGCAAGCTGTACCCGAACGTCGACTTCTACTCGGGCATCGTGCAGAAGGCGCTGGGCATTCCGACCTCGATGTTCACGTGCATCTTCGCGCTGGCCCGCACGGTGGGCTGGATCGCGCAGTGGAACGAGATGATCTCGGATCCCGAACAGAAGATCGGTCGGCCGCGCCAGCTTTTCGTCGGCTCCCCACGCCGCGACGTGCGGCCCATCGACCAGCGCTGACGCATCGCGCCCCCCGCCAGCGCGCCCGGGGCCCTGCGAGGGGCGCCGGCGCGGCACGGCGGGCTCAGGCCTCGGGCAGCCAGACGTCGACCTCGGTGCCCACCCCCAGCGCGCTGCGCAGCTCCATCCAGCCGGCCTGCTCCTCGACGAGGCGCCGCGCGATCGGCAGCCCCAGTCCGGTCGCCTGGCCGCTGCGGTCGTCCACGCCGGGCCCGATGCCGGTATCGGCGCGCCAGAAGGGCTCGAATGCGCGCTGAACGTCGGCGCGGCGCATGCCCGCGCCACGGTCGGCCACGGTCAGCACCACGTAGCGCGCACCGTCCGCGGTGTCGCCGCGCGAATGGATGCGGATCGGCGTGTCGGCCGCCGAGAACCGGCAGGCGTTCGCGAGCAGTTGCACCAGCGCGTGGCGAACCCGATCGGGATCGACCGTCAGGTGCTGGCCCGGCGCATGCAGCGAGACCTCGCATCGACGCTGGCGGTCGGCCGCCGGCAGCGACCGGATCGCGGCGTCGAGCAGCGGGCCCAGCGCGACGCCGTCGCCGCCCGGAGGCGCCGGCTCGGCCGCGACCGCCCTCGTGTCAAGCGCCCGGCTGTCCCACGGGCCGCGCAGCGCATCCACCGCCCGCATGCCCGCGATGCACGACAGCGCGGACCCGGGGCCTGTTCCGCCGTGCGCGGCGCCGCGCGGGCGCATCAGCGTCGCGCTCAGCAGGAAGCGGCCGCCGTCGCCGCGCAGCCCCTCGGCGAGCAGGCGGTGCACGCGCGGCGGATCCATGTCGTTCGCCGACGCGGTCTCGCCCATCCAGCGCTCGAGGCGCGGCCCGCTCAGCAGCGGCACTCGGGCCGACAACGGCTCGCCGCGGGCGCCGGCGGGCGTGGCCGTCAATGCGAAGGTCCGCTCGAACGCCCGGTTCGCATGGAGGATCAGTCCCCCGCGGTCGACGGCCACGACGGCGTCGCCGCAGGCCTCGACCCAGTCGAGCAGGGCGCCGATCGAACCGGCCGGCGCGTCGCTCCAGCGCGGGTGCAGACGTCCGGGAGCGTGCCGCTCGACGCAATCGGCATCCATCGCCTTGTGCATGATGCTCGACGACATCCTGTGCTCCTGCGTTCGGGTCTGCGGCCGGACGCCGCAGCTTCAGAACTTATCGGAGCGCCGGGCCGCGACTTGAGCGTCGAGAAGGGCCCCGAGACCCCGATCAGCGTGGGTTTGGTGCCTCATCTCCACGCGTCGCGAGGGGGGCCGCGTGCTACCATCCGCGCCTGTTCTGTCGGCGTCCGGACCGAGTCCGTGGGCACCGCTCAGACGCGTCCGCAGACCGGTTGGAGCCGGCGCGCGGATGGGAAGGGAACCGGCCACCGGTGCAGCCCGTTCCCGCACTTTTGACGAGAAGCTCGTTAATAAAGGTGAAGCGCGATGATGAAGGCCTTTCAGTCCAATTCCTATCTGTTCGGCGGTAACGCACCGTACGTCGAAGAGCTGTACGAAAGCTACCTGAACAATCCCGGCTCGGTTCCGGAGCAATGGCGGGCCTACTTCGACACCATGCAGATGGTGCCGGCCGCCGACGGCAACCCCCAGACCCGCGACGTGGCCCACGCCCCGATCGTCCAGTCCTTCGCAGAGCGGGCCCGCGAGGGCACGCTGCAGCCCCGGGTGATGGGCGGCGACGCGGCCACCGCGCGCAAGCAGGTCTACGTCCAGCAGCTGATCGCTGCGTACCGCTTCCTCGGCTCGCGCTGGGCCGACCTCGATCCGCTCAAGCGCCAGGAGCGCCCGCCGATCCCCGAGCTCGAGACCGCTTTCTACGACTTCACCGAAGGCGACCACGCCAACATCTACTCGGCGGCCAACACCTTCTTCGGCTTCGAGAGCGCGCCGCTGCGCGACATCGTCCGCGCGTTGCGCGAGACCTACTGCGGCACGATCGGCGCCGAGTTCATGTACATCAACGATCCGGCGCAAAAGCGCTGGATCCAGGAGCGGCTCGAGTCGACCCGCGCGCGGCCCAAGTTCGCGCAGGACAAGAAGCGCCGCATCCTCGACCGGCTGACCGCTGCCGAGGGCCTCGAGAAGTACCTCCACACGCGCTACGTCGGCCAGAAGCGCTTCTCCCTCGAGGGCGGCGAGAGCTTCATCGCGTCGATGGACGAGATCGTCCAGCACGGCGGCGAGCAGGGCATCCAGGAGTTCGTGATCGGGATGGCCCACCGCGGCCGGCTGAACGTGCTGGTGAACACGCTCGGCAAGATGCCCAAGGACCTGTTCGCCGAGTTCGAGGGACAGCACCCCGACGATCTGCCTTCGGGCGACGTCAAGTACCACCAGGGCTTCTCCAGCGACGTCTCGACGCCCGGCGGGCCGGTTCACCTGTCGCTGGCGTTCAACCCGTCGCACCTCGAGATCGTGAACCCTGTCGTGGCCGGGTCCACCCGCGCGCGCCAGGACCGCCGCGGCGACCAGGACGGCACGCAGGTGCTGTCGGTCGTGGTGCACGGCGACGCAGCCTTCGCCGGCCAGGGCGTCGTGATGGAGACGCTGAACCTCGCGCAAACCCGCGGCTATGGCACGGGCGGCACGGTGCACATCGTCATCAACAACCAGATCGGCTTCACCACGTCCGACCCGCGCGACTCGCGCTCGACGATCTACTGCTCCGACGTCGTCAAGATGATCGAGGCGCCGGTCTTCCACGTGAACGGCGACGATCCCGAGGCGGTGGTGTTCGCGACGACGCTGGCGATGGACTTCCGCGCGCAATTCCGCAAGGACGTGGTCGTCGACATCGTGTGCTTTCGCAAGCTGGGGCACAACGAGCAGGACACGCCGGCGCTCACGCAGCCGCTGATGTACAAGAAGATCGGCCAGCACCCGGGCACCCGCAAGCTCTACGCCGACAAGCTCGAGGCGCAGGGCGTGATCTCGACCGGCCAGGGCGATGCGATGGTCAAGGGCTTCCGGGCGGCGATGGACGCCGGGCGCCATACCTCCGACCCGGTCATCTCCAACTTCAAGAGCAAGTTCGCGGTCGACTGGATCCCCTTCCTGAACCGCAAGTGGACGGATGCAGCCGACACGGCGGTGCCGATGGCCGAGCTGCGCCGGATCGCCGAGAGGCTGACCACCACCCCCGCCACGCTGAAGCTGCACCCGCTGGTGGAGAAGGTCGTCGCCGATCGCCGTGCGATGGGCCACGGCGACCTGGCCCTCGACTGGGGCATGGGCGAGCACATGGCCTTCGCGACGCTGCTGGCCTCGGGCTACGCGGTGCGGCTGTCCGGCCAGGACTCCGGTCGCGGCACCTTCACGCACCGCCACGCGGTGCTGCACGACCAGAACCGCGAGCGCTGGGATTCGGGCTACTACATTCCGCTCGAGCACGTCGGCGACAACCAGGGTCGCTTCACCGTCATCGACTCGGTGCTCTCGGAGGAGGCCGTGCTGGCCTTCGAGTTCGGTTACGCCACCGCCGAGCCCAATGCGCTGGTCATCTGGGAGGCGCAGTTCGGCGACTTCGTCAACGGCGCCCTGGTCGTGATCGACCAGTTCATCTCCTCGGGCGAGACCAAGTGGGGGCGCGCCTGCGGCCTCACGATGATGCTGCCGCACGGCTACGAGGGGCAGGGCCCGGAGCACTCGTCCGCCCGGCTCGAGCGCTTCCTGCAGGCTTGCGCCGAGCACAACATGCAGGTCTGCCAGCCGACGACGCCGGCCCAGATCTTCCACCTGCTGCGCCGGCAGATGATCCGGATGTTCCGCAAGCCGCTGGTGATCCTGACGCCCAAGTCGCTGCTGCGGAACAAGGATGCGGTGTCACCGTTGCAGGACCTCGCGCGCGGCGGCTTCCAGACCGTGATCGGCGAGACCGCGGCGGGCATCGACCCCAAGGCGGTCCGCAAGGTCGTGCTCTGCACCGGCAAGGTCTACTACGACCTGCTTGCGGCGCGCCGCGAGCGCGAGCTCACCGACGTGGCGCTGCTGCGCATGGAGCAGCTCTATCCGTTCCCGCACAAGACGCTCGAGGCCGAGCTGCGGAAGTACCCGGGGGCCACGCAGATCGTGTGGTGCCAGGACGAGCCGCAGAACCAGGGCGCCTGGTTCTTCATGCAGCACCACCTGAACGATTCGCTCAAGGAGGGCCAGCGTCTGTCGTACGCCGGCCGCCCCGCGTCGGCCTCACCCGCCGTCGGCTATTACGACAAGCACTACGCCCAGCAGAAGGATCTCCTGACCGCCGCGCTGGGCGATGCCCCGAAAACCAAGACCAAGAAAGCCTCCTGACATGGCATTGATCGAAGTGAAGGTGCCGCAACTGTCCGAGTCGGTTGCGGAGGCCACGCTGCTGCAGTGGCACAAGTTGCCCGGTGACGCCATCGAGCGTGACGAGAATCTCATCGATATCGAGACCGACAAGGTCGTGCTGGAGCTTCCGGCACCCGAGGCGGGCGTGCTCGCCCGCGTCCTGAAAGGTGACGGCAGCACAGTGGTGGCCGGCGAGGTGATCGCCGTCATCGACACCGAGGTGAGCGCCTCGGTGGGCGGCGCCCCCACGGCCCCCACGGCCGCCGCGGTACCGTCCGCGGCGTCGCCGGTCGCGCCCGGCGGCGGCGCCGCAGCCGCGCCCTCCGGCGGCTCGAAGGGCGACGTCGCGATGCCCTCGGCGGCCAAGCTGCTCGCCGAGGCCGGGATGAGCGCCGGCCAGGTCAGCGGCACCGGCCGGGACGGTCGGGTCACCAAGGCCGACGTGCTCGCCGCGGTGGCGACCGGGAGCGCGGCCGCCGCGCCTGCGCCCGCCGCCGCAGCGCCGCGCGCCGCGCCGGCGCCGGCGCCCGGCCTGCCGGCCGTACCGGCCGCGCTCGACCCCAACAAGCTGATCGAGGGCCGGCCGGAGCAGCGCGTCGCGATGTCGAGGCTGCGCCAGCGCGTGGCCGAGCGCCTGCTGCAGTCCCAGGGCACCAACGCGATCCTGACCACGTTCAACGAGGTCAACATGCAACCGGTCATGGACCTTCGCAAGCGGTACCAGGACCGCTTCGAGAAGGAGCACGGCGCCCGCCTCGGGTTCATGAGCTTTTTCGTGAAGGCGGCCGTCCACGCGCTGAAGAAGTTTCCGGTCGTGAACGCCTCGGTCGACGGCACCGACATCGTCTATCACGGCTACTTCGACATCGGCGTGGCCGTCGGCTCGCCGCGCGGGCTGGTGGTGCCGGTGGTCCGCAACGCCGACCAGATGACCTTTGGCCAGATCGAGAAGCAGATCGGCGAGTACGGCAAGAAGGCCCAGGACGGCAAACTGGGCATCGAGGACCTCACCGGCGGGACGTTCTCGATCTCCAACGGTGGTGTGTTCGGCTCGATGCTGTCGACGCCGATCATCAACCCGCCCCAGTCCGCGATCCTGGGGGTGCATGCCACCAAGGAGCGCGCAGTGGTCGAGGACGGGCAGATCGTCATCCGCCCGATCAACTACCTCGCCCTGTCCTACGACCATCGGATCATCGACGGTCGCGAGGCGGTGCTGTTCCTCGTGTCCATCAAGGAGGCGCTCGAGGATCCGGCGCGCCTGCTGCTGGACCTGTGAGGGGCTGACATGGCGAGCGAACGGTACGACGTCGTCGTGATCGGTGCCGGCCCGGCCGGCTACATCGCGGCGATCCGCGCGGCGCAGCTCGGCATGAAGGTCGCCTGTGCCGAGAAGTGGACCAATCCCAAGGGCGAGATGGCCCTGGGCGGCACCTGCCTGAACGTCGGCTGCATCCCGTCCAAGGCGCTGCTGGCGTCGAGCGAGAAGTACGAGGAGGCGGCCCACCATCTCGGCGAGCACGGCATCGAGATCGGCGGCGCCAAGATCGACCTGGCCAAGATGCAGGCCCGCAAGGACGGCATCGTCACCAAGATGACCAAGGGGATCGAGTTCCTGTTCCGCAAGAACAAGATCGCCTGGCTCAAGGGGCATGCGCGTTTTACCGGCATGGGTGATGGCATGGTCGGGCTCGAGGTGCTCGCGGCCGGTGGCCCGCAGCTGATCGAGGCACGGCACGTGATCGTCGCGACCGGCTCCCGGGCGCGCCACCTGCCGGGCGTCGCGGTGGACAACGAGTTCGTCTGCGACAACGTGGGCGGCCTCGCGCTGACCGCGGTGCCCAAGCGGCTCGGGGTCATCGGGGCGGGCGTGATCGGGCTGGAGCTGGGCTCGGTGTGGCGCCGCCTGGGCGCCGAGGTGACCGTGCTCGAGGCGCTGCCGGGCTTTCTCACCGCCTGCGACGAGGCGGTCTCCAGGGAGGCCTGGAAGATCTTCACCAGGCAGGGCCTGAAGATCCAGCTCGGCGTGACGCTGGGCGACATCGAGGTCGGCAAGCAGGGCGTGAACGTCGCCTGGACCGACGCGCAGGGCGTGGCCCAGACGCTGCAGTGTGACCGGCTGATCGTCTCGGTGGGCCGCGTGCCCAACACCGAGGGCCTGAACCTCGACGCGGTCAAGCTGCAGGTCGATGCGCGGGGCTTCATCCCGGTGGACGACCACTGCCGCACCGCGCTGCCCAACGTCTACGCCATCGGCGACGTCGTGCGCGGGCCGATGCTCGCCCACAAGGGCGAGGACGAGGGCGTGATGGTGGCCGAGCTGATCGCGGGTCAGATGCCCCACATCGACTACAACACGATCCCCTGGGTCATCTACACATCGCCCGAGATCGCCTGGGTCGGCAGCACCGAGCAGCAGCTCAAGGCCTCGGGACGTGCCTACAAGGCCGGGCAGTTCCCGTTCCTCGCGAACGGCCGCGCGCTTGGCATGAACGCGGCCGAAGGCTTCGTCAAGGTGCTCGCCGATGCCGCCACCGACGAGGTGCTGGGCGTGCACATCGTCGGTCACGGTGCCTCCGACCTGATCTCGGAGGCGGCAGTCGCGATGGAGTTCAAGGCCTCGAGCGAGGACATCGCACGGGTCTGCCATCCGCACCCCTCGATGTCGGAGGTGATGCGCGAAGCCGCGCTCGCCGTCGACAAGCGTGCGTTGAACATGTGACCGCCTGCGGGCGCGGGGGCTGCCGGGCGCGCAGGCGTCCCGTCGCCCCCGGGCCCGCAGCCCCCAGGGCCGCGCATGAACGTCCTCGAGCACTACCTCCAGCAGATCGAGCGGCGGGGCTACAGCCCCGATTCTGCCCAGCGCGAGGCGGTCGATCGCCTGCAGCGCATGTATGACGACGCAGTCGCCTACAAGAAGCGCCGCTCCAACCGCCTGATGAAGCTCATCAACCATCCGCCGCCGCCGCGGGGGGTGTGGCTGTGGGGTGGCGTGGGCCGCGGCAAGAGCTTCCTGATGGACGTCTTCTACGAGACCGTCCCGCTGGTGCGCAAGACCCGGGTCCACTTCCACGAGTTCATGCGCGGGGTGCACCGCGAACTGCGCGACCTGCGCCATGTCACCGATCCGCTGGACGAGGTCGCACTGCGGATCGCACGCCGTTACAGGCTGATCTGCTTCGACGAGTTCCATGTCTCGGACGTCGCCGACGCGATGATCCTCGAGCGCCTGCTGCACGGCCTGTTCGCCAACGGCGTCACCTTCGTGATGACGTCCAACTACCGGCCCGACGACCTGTACCCCGACGGGCTGCACCGCGACAGCGTGCTGCCCGCCATCGCGCTGCTCAAGCAGCACCTCGACGTGGTCAACGTCGATGCCGGCGTCGACTACCGCCGGCGCGTGATGGAGCAGGTCGACGCCTACCTGGTGCCGGCCGGACCGCAGGCCGACGCCCAGCTGGCGGAGGCCTTTGCGCGGGTGGCCGAGACCGACGACGGGGATCCCCGGCTGACGGTCGAGAACCGCGAGCTGACGGCCAGGCGACGCGCGGGCGGCGTGGTGTGGTTCGACTTCGCGACCCTGTGCGGCGGGCCGCGCTCGCAGATCGACTACCTCGAGATCGCGACCCGGTTCCATACCGTGATCGTGTCTGACGTACCGCGGATGAGCGCGGCCATGTCCTCGGAGGCCCGCCGGTTCACCTGGATGGTCGACGTTTTCTACGACCAGAAGGTCAAGCTGCTGATGTCGGCCGAATGCCCGCCCGAGGCGCTGTACACCAGCGGCGCGATGGCCAACGAGTTCCACCGCACGGCCAGTCGGCTCATCGAAATGCAGTCGCGCGAATACCTGCAGGCGCCGCGGCGGGGCGTGGCCGAGTCGCTCGCCTGAGCGGCTGCTGCCCCGTCCGGGCGCGCCCGGCGGCTGTGCCACAATCGCCTGGGATGCAGGAGGCCGCTTGGGATCGAACCGGGATGCGAGGGACGCCGTGCCGTCGCCGCAGTCGCTGCGTGCGGCGCTGGCCGCGCTGACGCGCGGGCTGGTCGGGCGTGATGAGCAGGCGCGCTGCCTGCTGCTCGCGGCCCTGTGCGGCGAGCACGTGCTGCTGATCGGTCCGCCCGGGACCGCCAAGAGCGAGCTGGCGCGCCGGCTGCGCGAGCAGGTAGGCGGGCGTTATTTCGAGCGCCTGCTCACCCGCTTCACCGTGCCCGAGGAACTGTTCGGGCCCCTGTCCCTGGCAGCCCTCGACGAGGGCCGCTACCTGCGCGAGATCGACGGCTACCTGCCCACCGCGACGGTCGCCTTCCTCGACGAGGTGTTCAAGGCGAACTCCGCGATCCTCAACGCGCTGCTGACGCTGCTCAATGAGCGGGCCTTCGACCAGGGCGCCCACCGGATCGCTTCGCCGCTCGCGACGCTGGTCGCGGCGAGCAACGAGGTGCCCGGCGACGAGTCCCTGCGCGCCTTCCTCGACCGGTTCCTGTTCCGATGCCAGGTGCCGCCGGTGGCCGCGGAGGCCTTCGAGGCCCTGCTGCGCGCCGGCGACGCCTGCGCCGCGATCGCACCGCCAGGCGCCGACGTGCCGCTGCTGGGTGCGATCGGCGCGGCCGCCGACGCGGTCGTGCTGCCCGACGAGATCGTCGGCGCGCTCGCCGGGTTGCGCGCGTTGCTCGCCGACGGCGCGTTCGAGGTGTCGGACCGCCGCTGGGTGCAGACCGTCCATGCGCTGCGGGTCGCGGCGGCGAGCCACGGGCGCGCCGAGGTCGGCTTCGTCGACCTGTGGCTGCTGCGCTGGCTGCTCGCCAGCGACGCGGTGCAGGTCGCGCGCATCGAGGGCTGGTTCGCCGACGGGCTGGGCGGCGCGCGCGCGCTCGAGCCTGTGCGGCTCGCCCGGGTCGCGCAGGCCTGGGCCAAGCAGCTCGAGATCGAGCAGACCGCGACCGAGCTCGCTTTCGACGACAGCGGCAAGCTCGCGCTGGCGCGCGGGCTGGGCGGGGCGGACGCGGGGACGATGTCGGACGCCGCGCCGCGCATGTCGGCATTCAGCAAGCGGCGCCGCTTCAGCGCGAGCCACGTGCGCGCGCGGCTCGTGCAGATCGACGCCGTGATCGCGCAGGTCGACGCCTGGCTGGCGGGCGCCGCCGCTCACACCGAAGGGCTGCGCGGAGTGCTGGCGGGCAACCTCTGGATCGCCCCCGGGTTCGTCGGCAGCGTGGTGCAGCGGCTGGCCGACGGCGAGCGCGCGATGCGGGCGCTGCGGGTCGATCTGGCCGCCACGCGGTCCGCCTTCGACGACCTGCCGCTTTCCGAGTCCGACGATGGCATGGTCCCCGAGCCGGTTTCGTCCTGAGGCGCTCGAGGTCCGCCTCGCGCCGCTCGATGCGCTGCCCCGCACGCTGTGGCTGCCTGCGCTCGTCAACAACGAGGGCGACCCGTTCGCGCGGCTCGAGTGGGCGGCCATCGCGCGGGCGCGGCTGCTCGACGGCGCATCGCCCTTCGGGTCCGACCTGCACGAGGCGCTGCCGGCCGATCTCGCGGCAGCCTACGGCGAGCCGTTGGAGCGCCTCGACCTGCCCGGGCTGGCGCGGCGCCAGCCGGCGGTCGCCGACCAGGTGCTGCGCTCGCTGCTGTGGCACGTCGACCAGGTCGCGCGCCTGTGCGACCTCATGCCTCGCTCGGTCGCGATCGCCCGGACCGCGACCTCGTTCGCGGCGGAATGGGTCGAGCGCGGCGAGTCCCTGCACGAGGTGATGCGGCTGGTGGAGGGGCTCGACGGCGTCGCGAACTTCGCCCGCTGGAGCGAGCTGCAGGGGCTGCTGAGGTCGCAGTCGTGGCAGCGCATCCTGGAGGCCCGCGCGCTCATCGAGAGCATGCCGCAGCTGTCGGCGCTGATCCGGCGGCTGGGTCGGGTCCGGCCGTCCGACGACGAGCGCGAGGAGCCCACGGTGCAGCCGGGGCCCGGTGGCGACGATCATTGGGTGCGCCGGCCTCGCGAGGTGGCGCTGCCGGGCACACCGGTTGAGGTGGAGGGAATCCGGCGCTCGGGCGACGTCTCGCGGATGCTGCCGATCGAGGCGCTGTGGCGTTCGCGCCGGATCGACCCGGTGCGGGCGCGGCGGCTGCGCCGGCTGTTCGCGGCGCGGCTCGCCGAGCAGGCCTTGCTGTCCTGGCAGCACCGCGACCACTGGGTCGAGACCGCATGGGTCCGAGACCCGGGTGCGCCCCGTGCGCCGCAGCCCCGGCCGCGCCCGGTGCTCGAGGCCGGGCCCGTCGTCGTCTGCGTCGACACCTCTGCGTCGATGGCGGGCGGTCCCGAGCGCGTCGCCAAGGCGATCGTGGTGCAGGCGATGCGCATCGCCGCGTCGGAGCGGCGGCGCTGCCACGTCTATGCCTTCAGCGGCGCCAGCCAGGTCGTCGAGTGCGAGGTGTCGGCCGACCTCGACGGTCTGCAGCGACTCGCCGAATTCGTGTCCTCGAGCTTCCATGGCGGCACCGACGTGGTCGAGCCGCTCGAGCGTGCGCTGCTGCGCGTACGCTCCGAAGGCTGGCGGCAGGCCGATCTGCTGATCGCCTCCGACGGCGAGTTCGGCCCGACCGCGGCGACCGTCGACGCGGTGGCCGCCGCGCGCCGCGAGCTCGGGCTGAGGGTGCAGGGCGTGCTGATCGGCGACCGCGAGACCAAGGGCATGCGGTCGGTCGTCGACGACACCTTCTGGGTCAGGGACTGGCGGCGCTATGGCGGCCGCCACGGCCAGATCGAACCGCCGGTGCACGACCGCAACCTGACCGGGCTGTACTTCCCGAATATCGATGCCGTGCCAGGGACTGGCACGCCGCTGCCCAACATGGGGCCCGCGGTCGGCCCGGCCGTGCCCGATGCCGCTCCAGGGGCAGGGTGTGACTGAACGCGGGGCGTGCCGGCACGGGCCGCTCGAGCCCGTCACGACCCGCTGGGGCGGGGTGCTGGCGCTGCTCTGGCTGCTGAACGGCTGCGCTGTCCTGCAGGGCGGGTCGACGCCGCAGGCGGCGCCCGAGCGCGTCGACCCGTCCAGACTGCTGCCGCAGTTCGACGCGCGCTCGGCGATGGATCCCGACACCGCGCGTCTCGCGCAGCCCGCCGTACGGGCCGCCCGCGACGAGGTGGCCGACGCGCTGGTGCGCGAGCGGATCGTCTGCTATCGCAAGTTCCTGGTGAACACGTGCCTGGCGGACGTCGGGCGACGCGATCGGCTCGCGACCGCGCGGCTCGACGATATCGAGGTTGTCGCCAACCAGGCGCTGCGGGAGGAGTCGGCGCTGGCGCTCAACCGGCGCGCCGCTGCGGCGCTGGCGGAGCAGGCCCGTCGCGACGACGACGAGGCCGCCGGCCGGGAGGAGAATCGCCGGACTTTCGAGGCCCGCGCGGCGGCCTCGGCTCAGGCGCAGGCCGATCGCGAGCGCGAGGCGCCCGAGGTCGCGCTTCAGGCGCAGGCCAACCGTGCCGAACGCGCCCGGCGCGAGGCCGACAACGCGGCGCGGCGCGTGGAGGCGGTGCGCCGCGCCACCCAGGATCCCGCCAACGCGCGGGCCCGCGCGGAGGCGATCGAGGCCAACCGTCAGCGCGCGGCGCAGCGCGAGGTCCAGGCCAGGGAGCGCAGCGAGGAGCGCCGGCTGGACGCCGAGCGCCGCGCCCGGGAGCAGCGCGAACGCGAGGCGCGACCTCCGGCGACGAAGCGGCCTGGCGCACGACCGCCGCCTCCGTCAGGGCAGCAGGCTCCGGGCGTGGATGCGTCCTCGTCAGCGACCCGGTCCCTGCCTGCGCCCGGATCCCCGTCTCCGTCGTCGCCTGCACCCGGATCCCCGCCTCAGTCGTCGCCTGGACCGGTCACGCCGCGACCCTGACCCGCTCGCCGGGTCGCCTGCGCAGCGTCGGGTCGGTGCGGCCCGTGTCATCGGTCGCCCGCGGGGCGTGCCCGACGTCGGATCGGGCGCGGCCTCGCGGGCGTCGTGCGGGCGGGGGCCTGGTTGCCGCCCAGCGCCTGGCTCGGCAGCGCCGCCGACGGTTGCAGGACCGCCCGCTGGCAACGCGGCGCACGATCGCCCTGGTGCTGGGCGATGCATGCCTCGATCGCAAGTCCTGGTGCTTCGGTTTGAAGGTCGGCGGTCACGCGGCTTATCATTCCATGGCCCGCCGGGTCGGCAACGACCATCAACCGGCACCAATGACCGTCGACCCATGCGAGATGCGGAGTCCCTGAAGCGCCGGATCGCCGAGTTGCAAAACGAGCACCGGAGCCTGGACCAGGCGATCGTCGGGCTCGTCGAGATCGCGCCGGTCGACGAGCTCCAGGTGCGCCGGCTCAAGAAGCGAAAGCTGCAGGTCAAGGACGCGATCTTGCTGCTTCAGATGCAGCTGACCCCGGACGTGCCGGCATGAGCGGCGCGGCGTGAGCGGCGCGGTACACCCGAAGGCATCCGCCGTTTCCGACCTTTCCGCCGCCGTGGCCGCCGCGCTCGGCGAGGGCGGCGCGCTCGCACGCGCGATCCCCGGTTTCCGGCCCCGTGAGGGGCAGCAGGTGCTCGCGGTGAGCATCGCGACCGCGGTCGCCGAGCGCGGCACGTTGGTCGCCGAGGCGGGCACCGGTACCGGCAAGACCTTCGCGTACCTCGTGCCGCTGCTGCTGGCGGGTGGCAAGGCGCTGATCTCCACCGGCACGCGTCATCTGCAGGATCAGCTGCACGCCCGCGACTTGCCGGCGGTCCGCGCCGCGCTCGGCCGGGACCTGCACACGGCGCTGCTCAAGGGCCGGGCCAACTACGTCTGTCATCATCACCTCGAGCGTCACCTGCTCGATGGTCGATTTCCCGACCCGGGCACCCCCGCGAAGCTGCGGCGGATCCGCCTGTTTGCGCAGACCAGCGTCAGCGGCGATCGGGCCGAATGCACCGGCCTGGCCGAGGACGACCCGGCCTGGGCGAGCGCCACTTCCACGCGCGAGAACTGCCTCGGCCAGGAGTGCGCCGACATCAAGCGCTGCTTCGTGTTCCGCGCGCGGCGCGAGGCGCTGATGGCGGACGTCGTGGTGGTCAACCACCACCTGTTCTGCGCCGACCTGGCGCTGCGAGAGGACTCGATCGGGGAGCTGCTGCCGACCGCCGACGCGGTGGTGTTCGACGAGGCCCATCAGCTGCCCGAGGCGGCCACCGAGTTCTTCGGCGAGGCGGTGTCCACCCGCCAGCTCATCGAGCTCGCACGCGACCTGGTTCGCGCCGGGCTGACCGAGGCCCGCGACGGTGCCGACTGGCGTGCGCTGTCCGACCGGCTCGAGCGGGCGAGCCGCGAGCTGCGGCTCGCACTGGAGGGTACGGGCGGCGCCCCGCGCCCGGGCGCCGGCCGCGGCGCCCCGCGGGGCCAGTCGGCGCGGCGCTGGAGCGCCGAGCAGCTGCGCGCGCTGCCGGCACTGGACGACGCGCTGGACGAACTCGTCGCGGACCTGGTGTCGGTGTCGGCGATCGTCGCCAACAACGCCGGGCGCGGTCCGGAGCTGGATCGCTGCGGGCTTCGTGCAACCGAGCTGTGCGAGAGGCTGCAGCGATGGGAGCGCGCGCTTCTCGCCGACGAGGCGTCGCCCGCGGCCCGCGCGGGCGCGGTCGGCGACGACCCTGCCTGGGACGATGCGCCCGCGCAGGATGCTCATGGCGTGCCTGTCGAGCGGCGCCAGCCGGTGCCCGGCGCCGATCCCGAGGCAGCGCATGCCCCCGGCACCGAGGACGCGGCGGTGATCTGGGCCGAGACGAACGGGCCGCACGCAAGCCTGCGGCGCACGCCGCTGTCGGTCGCGGCTGCCTTCGGGCGCCATCGCGCCGGCCCGCCTCGTGCCTGGATCTTCGTATCGGCGACGCTGTCGATCGGCCAGGACTTCACGCACTTCGTCGATGCGCTGGGGCTGCACGATGCGCGCTGCGAGCGCTGGGAGAGCCCCTTCGACTTCGCACGTCAGGCCGCGCTGTGGGTGCCACGCGGCATCGGCGAGGCCTCGGCGCCGGGCTTCGCAGGGCGCGTCGCACAGGCCGCGTGGCCGCTGGTCGAGGCCAACCGGGGCCGTGCGTTCTTCCTGTGCACGACGCTGCGCGCGATGCGCGAGATCGCCGATGGCCTGCGCGAGCTCGACGCGGCTCACGGCACCGGGCTGCAGCTGCTGGTCCAGGGCGATGCGCCCCGGCCCGAACTGCTCGAGCGCTTCCGCGCATCGCGGGCGCCGGTGCTGATCGGCAGCGCCGGGTTCTGGGAGGGCGTCGACGTAGCCGGCGACGGCTTGTCACTGGTGGTGATCGACAAGCTGCCCTTCGCGCCGCCCGACGATCCGGTGGTCAAGGCGCGCGGCGAGGCGTTGCGCCGGGCAGGGCGCGATCCGTTCTCGCACGACAGCCTGCCGGCGGCCGCGATGGCGCTCAAGCAGGGCGCAGGGCGCCTCATCCGTTCCGAGACCGACCGCGGCGTGCTGATGGTGTGCGACGAGCGCCTCGTCACCCGGGGCTACGGGCGCCGGCTCATCGCGAGCCTGCCGCCGTTCACGCGCGTGGCGCGCTGGGAGGACGCGCTCGCCTTCCTGCCGGGGGCAGCGCGGCAGCCCTGAGACGGCTGCGGCGCGGGGGTCGGCCTGGCCGGTCAGCAGCCGCTACTTCCAGACTTCCCACCAGGAACGGTTCTTCAGGTTCAGACCGCGATTGAAGAGCTGCGTGTCGGGGAAGGTCCGCCGCAGCACGCGCTCGGCGTCCGCACGCTGGTCTTCCAGCCCCAGCTTCTGGTAGCCCTGGACCATGATGAACAGGGCCTCCTCGACGGCAGGCGTCGCCTGGTACTGCTGGATCACGCCCTGGGCACGGTTGATCGCGGCGAGGTAGGCGCCGCGGTTGAAGTAGTAGCGCGCCACGTGCACCTCGCCGCCGGCCATCGCATTGACGAGGTAGCGCATGCGCGAGCGGGAGTCCTCGGCGTAGCGGCTGTCGGGAAACCGCGTGATGACCTGGCGGAAGGCCTCGAAGGACTCGCGGGCGGCTTTCTGGTCGCGCTCCGACAGGTCCTGGCTGCCCAGACTCGACATCAGGCCCTGTTCGTCGTTGAAGTTGATCAGCCCCTTCAGGTAGTAGGCGTAGTCGAGGTAGTCGCTGGTCGGGTACAGGCGGATGAAGCGCTCGATGGTGACCAACGCCTGCGTGCGGTCGTTGTCCTTGTAGTACGCGTGGGCGGTGTCGAGCTGGGCCTGCTGCGCCCACGCCCCGAAGGGATAGCGCGACTCGAGCTTGCCGAGCAGCTTGACCGCCTCGCCGTAGCGTCCGGCCGCCGCCTCTTCCTTCGCGTCGCTGTAGATTTGTTGGGGGGGCTTGTTCGCGGTACGATCGACTTCGCCGCCCTTGCTGAAGATGCCGCAGCCGCCGAGCAGCGCGATAGCCGCCGCCGCGACCACGCCGCGCCATGCGGATCCCCGCCTGGAGTCCAGCCCGGCTCCCTTCACGCCAGTCATCCGTCGTCCAGTCGTCATCGCCACCGCCGCTCATGCAAGACCATCCGGTCGATTATAGCGAAGGGGCCGCCGCGGACCCCGAGCGGACCGTGCCCGACGACGACATCGCCGATGAAGCCGACCCGCCCAAGACCCTCGACGCCCGCGATGGCGCCGGCCAGCGCCTCGACCGGTTCCTCGCGTCCGCGCTCGAGGGCGTGTCGCGCACGCGGATCCAGCGCTGGATCGCGCTCGGCGCGGTGACGCTCGATGGCGACCCCGCATTGCCCAGCCGCAGGCTGCGTGGCATCGAGTCCGTCGAGGTGCGTGCATTGCCCACCGAGGCCGAGCGCGCGTTCGAGCCCGACGACGTCGCGCTGGTCGTGCTGCACGAGGATGCCGACCTGATGGTGATCGACAAGCCGGCCGGCCTGGTCACGCATCCGGCGCCCGGCAACTGGCGCGGCACCCTCATGAACGGCCTGCTGTTTGCACGTCCCGACGCCGCGCGCCTGCCGCGTGCGGGCATCGTGCACCGGCTCGACAAGGACACCAGCGGGCTGATGATGGTCGCGCGCAGCGAGCGGGCCTTCGAGCGGCTGACCGCCGCGCTGGCGGCGCGTACCGTCAGCCGCCGCTACCTGGCGGTGGTCGAGGGCGTGCCGCCCGCGCAGATGACGATCGACGCGGTGGTCGGCCGCGATCCCGGCAATCGGCTGCGCATGGCGGTCGTGCCCGCGGGGCGGGGCAAGGCGGCGGTGACCCACGTGGCGCGGCTGGCCGCCGGCGACCGCGTCGCGTCGGTGGAGTGCCGCCTGGAGACCGGGCGCACCCACCAGATCCGGGTCCATCTCGCGAGCCGGGGGCATCCGCTGGTGGGCGACCTGCTCTACGGGGGCCGCCCGCGAGGCGCCTTCGCGCGCCAGGCGCTGCATGCCTGGCGGCTCGACCTCGTCCATCCGGCGAGCGGCCTGCCGCTGGCGTTCCGCAGCGCGCCGCCGCCCGAACTGCGCGGCCTGCTCGAGGCGGTCGGGCTGCCCGCGGCCGCGCCGCCGGCCGTCGACCCGGCGGGGGGCGCGCGGTGACCCGGCTCCCAGGCATCGTCCCGACCTGGCCAGCGCCGGTCGGCGTCGGCGCCTTCTCGAGTACGCGTCTCGGCGGCGTCAGCGCCGGGCGCTTCGGCGCGGCCGACGGCGCGCCACGCGGGCTGAATCTCGGCGACCACGTCGGCGACGATCCCGAGGCGGTGCGCACCAACCGGGCCCGGCTGGCCGGGCAGGTGCCCGGCGCCGTCGTCTGGCTCCGCCAGGTCCACGGCACGGCCGTGCACGACGCCGATGCGCAGGCGGTCGACGTGCTCCCCCCGTCCGCAGGCATCGCCCCCGACCCGTTGCCGTTACCCGTCGCCGATGCTGCGATCACCGCGCGCACTGGTATCGTCCTGGCCATCATGACGGCCGACTGCCTGCCGATCCTGCTGGCCGACCGAGAGGGCCGCATGGTCGGGGCCGCGCACGCCGGATGGCGCGGTCTCGCCGCCGGCGTGGCCGAGGCCACGGTCGATGCGATGCGTGCGCGGCTGGGCGCCGACGCGCCGCTGCTCGCCTGGCTCGGGCCCGCGATCGGCCCGCGCAGCTTCGAGGTGGGCGAGGAGGTGCGCGCCGCGTTCTGCGACGCCGACCCGCGCGCGGGGCCGGCCTTCGCGCAGGCTGCGGAGCCCGGCAAGTGGTTGGCCGATCTCTATCGGCTCGCGCGCCTGCGGCTCGCGTCGCGCGGCGTGGAGGCGGTCCACGGCGGCGATCGCTGCACCATGCTCGAGCCGCAGCACTTCTACTCGCACCGACGCGACCGCAGCAGCGGCCGCATGGCTTCACTCGTCTGGCTCACCCGCTGACCTGCGGTTGCGGCGACGCTGCGGCGTGCCCATCAGCCACAGGACCAGCGCCAGGGGTGCGAGGCCGTAGAACACGAACGTGGCGACGCCCGCCACGATCGAGCGCTCCGTCAGCGACATCATCAACACGACGTAGAGCCAGGCAATGGCGACGATGTACACGATGGTGTTCCGGGTCGGATGGACAAGGGCCTGCACGCGATGCAAGATTCGCGAAAGGTCTCCGCAGCATACTTGGCTGCTCGCAAGGCGGATCGATACCCAGGGGACTCAATGGCTGATTCACGGCAACCACGCGTCGTCGGTACCAAAGCGATGCCGCCGGCGCGTCGGCCGGCACCCTCGGCGCGTGTTGCGCGCCCGGTCGATAAGCCCGTACCGGCCCGCGCGGTCGCGAGCCCGGCTGCACGCAGCCCTCGCGCCGCCGCGCCGCGCAAGGCCGCGGCGAAGGCGCCGGCCAAGGCCGCTCCGGCCCGCAAGCCCGCCTCGACCGTGAAGACGCCATCAGCCCGCAAGACCGCCACGACCGTGAAGACGCCACCGGCCCGCAAGACCGCCACGACCGCGAAGGCGCCACCGGCCCGCAAGACCGCCACGACCGCGAAGGCGCCACCGGCCCGCAAGACCGCCGCGACCGCGAAGGCGCCACCGGCTCGCAAGACCGCCGCGACCACGAAGGCGCGACCGGCCCGCAAGCCCCTTGCGGCCGCGCAGCGCCCTGCCGCGGCCGCATCGCGCCGGCCCGGCGCCGCCGCGCCGCGTCCGGCCACCGACCCTGCGTCGATGCACGCCGTGGCGCCGCTGATGCCCACCCATCCGCTGCAGGAGGCCGTCTCGTCGGCCGCCACGTCGTTCCCTGTCTGGAGCATCGACCCGAGCCGGCTGATGGCGCTTCAGAACGAGTACGCGGCCCGCCTGCAGACCCTGTGGTCGGGCTTCATGTCGCCGCAGGCCGAGCCGCCCGCCCTGGACGACAAGCGGTTCGCGAGCCCGGCCTGGACGAAGCAGGCGCCGTTCGCGTGGAACGCGGCGCTGTACCTGCTCAATGCCGATTTCATGCAGCAGATGGCCGACTCGGTCGAGGCCGACCGCAAGACCCGCGATCGCATCCGGTTCTTTACGCAGCAGTGGGTCGACGCGCTGTCGCCGTCCAACTTCCTCACCACCAACCCCGACGCGCAGCGCCTGCTGCTCGAGTCCAACGGCGAGAGCCTGCGTCACGGGATCGAGAACTTCCTCGCCGATCTCGGTAAGGGCCACATCTCGATGACCGACGAGTCGGCTTTCGAGGTCGGGCGCAACGTCGGCACCTCGAAGGGCGCGGTGGTGTTTCGCAATGACGTGGTCGAGCTCATCCAGTACACCCCGAGCACGCCCACGGTGGGCGCGCGCCCGCTGATGCTGGTTCCGCCTTTCATCAACAAGTACTACATCCTCGACCTGCAGCCCGAGAACTCCTTCGTCGCGCACGCGGTCGGCCGCGGCCACACGGTGTTCCTGGTGTCCTGGATCAACGCGCAGCCCGAGCACGCGGCGCTGACCTGGGACGACTACGTCGAGCGCGGCGTGATCCACGCGATCGACGCGGTCCGCGCGATCAGCGGCCAGGACACCATCAACGCGCTGGGTTTCTGCGTCGGGGGCACCATCCTCGCCACCGCGCTCGCCGCGCTGGCGGCCCGGGGCCGCAAGCCGGTCGCCGCGCTCACGCTGATGACGAGCCTGCTCGACTTCGAGGAGCCGGGCACGCTGGGTGTGTTCATCGACCCCGCCCAGGTCGCGTGGCGCGAGCAGACGATCGGGGAGGGTGGCCTCATGACCGGCCAGGACCTCTCGACCACCTTCTCGTTCCTGCGACCCAACGACCTCGTCTGGAACTACGTGGTCGCCAACTACCTGAAGGGCGAGTCGCCGCCGCCCTTCGACCTGCTGTACTGGAATTCCGACGGCACGAACCTGCCGGGCCCGCTGTATTGCTGGTACCTGCGGCACATGTACCTGCAGAACGAGCTGCGCAAGCCCGACGCGCTCACCTGCGTGGGCGAGAAGATCGACCTGCGCCGCATCGACGTGCCCACCTACATCTTCGGGGCGCGCGAGGATCACATCGTGCCCTGGCGCGCGGCCTACGGTTCGACGGCCGTGCTGTCCAACCGCCTGCGCTTCGTGCTGGGCGCGAGCGGGCACATCGCGGGCGCGATCAACCCGGCCTCCAGGAACCGGCGCAGCTACTGGGTCGGCGAGACGCTGCCGGCCTCGCCCGACGACTGGCTTGCGGCCGCCACCGAGCTGCCTGGCAGCTGGTGGACCGACTGGGCGGCCTGGCTCGAGCCCTTCAAGGGCGCGGCGCGGCCGGCTCCGATCCGCCTGGGCGATGCTGCCCACCCGCCGCTCGAGCCTGCGCCGGGCCAATACGTCAAGATCAAGGCACGCATCGACGCGGCTGCTTTCCCCCTTCCTTCCGTTCAACCCTGATTTCGATGCCCCGCAGCGGGCTCGAGGAGACTGTTCAGATGACCAAGAAGCTGGCGTACGTCACGGGTGGCATGGGCGGGATCGGCACAGCGATCTGCCGCAGCTTCCACGACCTGGGCTATACGGTGATCGCGGGCTGCGGCCCGACGCGCGACTACGAGAAGTGGATCCGCGAGCAGAAGGCGTCGGGCTACACCTTCCTCACTTCGGTCGGCAACGTCAGCGACTGGGACTCGACCAAGGCGGCCTTCGAGAAGGTCAAGGCCGAGCACGGCAACCCTGACATCCTGGTCAACAACGCCGGTATCACGCGCGACAGCCCCTTCCGCAGGATGTCGCTCGAGGACTGGAACGCGGTGATCTCCACCAACCTGAACAGCCTGTTCTGCGTGACCAAGCAGGTCATCGACGGAATGCTCGACAAGGGATGGGGCCGGATCATCAACATCTCGTCGGTCAACGGCGAGAAGGGCCAGTTCGGGCAGACCAACTACTCGGCGGCCAAGGCCGGTATGCACGGCTTCACCATGGCGCTCGCCCAGGAGGTCGCCTCCAAGGGCGTCACGGTCAACACCGTCTCGCCCGGCTACATCGCCACCGACATGGTGATGGCGGTCCGCGAGGACGTCCGCGAGAAGATCATCCAGACCATCCCGGTCAAGCGCCTGGGGCGTGCCGAGGAGATCGGGTCGATCTGCGGCTGGCTTTCGGGGGACGATGCCGGGTACACCACCGGAGCCGACTTTTCGTGCAACGGCGGTCTCCACATGGGATGATGCCGCACGGCAGACACCCCGGAGCCCCCATGGCCAACGCCAGCCGCCTCATCAAGAAGTACCCGAACCGGCGCCTCTACGACACCCAGACGAGCGCCTACATCACGCTCGCCGACGTCAAGCAGCTGGTGCTCGAGAACGAGGTATTCCGGGTCATCGATGCAAAGAGCGACGCGGACCTGACTCGCAGCATCCTGCTGCAGATCATCCTGGAGGAGGAGGCCAGCGGCGCGCCGCTGTTCTCCTCCGAGATGCTCTCGCAGATCATCCGGTTCTATGGCCACGCCATGCAGGGGATGATGGGGGCCTACCTCGAGAAGACGATGGAGGCCTTCATCGAGATCCAGAACAAGTTTCAGGAGCAGTCCAAGGTCTTCTACGACGGCAAGAACCTGCCCACCAACCCGGAGCTCTGGACGCAGTTCATGCAGGTCCAGGCGCCGATGATGCAGGGGATGATGAGTCACTACATCGACCAGTCCAAGAACCTGTTCGTGCAGATGCAGGAGCAGATGCAGCAGCAGGCGCGCTCGGTGTTCCAGAGCTTCCCGTTCCCGGGCTCCCCGGGTGGGCCGCCGCCGGGTTCAGGCGGCAACGACAGGAAATAGCCGTGCCGCACGGCTCGGGCAGGCGCGCGCGTTAGAATCCGCGCTCCCCAAGACCGGGCCCACGGCCCGCCAGCGATGCCCACCGTCACCGTCAAGCGGCCTCGCGCCGCCCCCCGCAGCGCCGCGGGTCCCGCGCCGTCCGTGGTCACACCCCCCGCACCCAGGGTCGGCTTCGTGTCCCTCGGCTGCCCCAAGGCCTTGGTCGATTCCGAGCGGATCGTCACCCAGCTGCGTGCCGAGGGCTACACGATCTCCCCGGACTACCAGCAGTCCGACCTGGTGATCGTCAACACCTGCGGTTTCATCGACGACGCCGTGCGTGAATCGCTCGATGCCATCGGCGAGGCGCTCGCCGAGAACGGCAAGGTCATCGTCACCGGCTGCCTGGGTGCCAAGGCGGGCGAGGGCGGCGGCAACCTGGTGGCGCAGGCGCATCCGAGCGTGCTCGCCGTCACCGGCCCGCATGCGCTCGAGGAGGTGATGGGGCACGTCCACCAGCACCTGCCCAAGCCGCACGACCCCTTCACCGACCTGGTGCCCGAGGCCGGCATCAAGCTCACGCCACGGCATTACGCCTACCTGAAGATCTCCGAGGGTTGCAACCACCGCTGCAGCTTCTGCATCATCCCGTCGATGCGCGGCGACCTGGTGAGCCGGCCGATCGGCGAGGTGATCCGAGAGGCCGGGGCGCTGCTCAAGTCGGGCGTCAAGGAGCTGCTGGTGATCTCGCAGGACACCAGCGCCTACGGGGTCGATATCAGGTACCGCACCGACTTCGTCGATGGCCGGCCGGTCCGCACGCGGATGACCGAACTGTGCCGCGAGCTCGGCGCGCTGGCCCGCAGCCACGACGCCTGGGTCCGCCTGCACTACGTGTATCCGTACCCGCATGTCGACGAGGTGCTGCCGCTGATGGCCGACGGTCTGATCCTGCCCTACCTCGACGTGCCGTTCCAGCACTCGCACCCCGAGGTGCTCAAGCGCATGAAGCGCCCGGCCAGTGGCGAGCGCAACATCGAGCGCATCCGTGGCTGGCGGGCTGTGGTGCCCGACCTCACCGTGCGCAGCACCTTCATCGCGGGCTTCCCGGGCGAGACCGAGGCGCACTTCGAGGACCTGCTCGCCTTCCTCAAGGAGGCGCAGCTCGACCGCGTCGGCTGCTTTGCGTACTCGCCGGTCGACGGGGCCACCGCGAACCTGCTCGACGGCGCGCTGCCCGACGCGGTGCGCGAGGAGCGCCGCAAGCGCTTCATGGCGGTCCAGCAGCGCATCAGCCGCAAGCGGCTCAAGGCGAAGGTGGGCAGTGTGCAGCGCGTGCTGGTCGATGCGGTGGGCCAGGAGGGGGCGCACGCCCGCACGATGGCCGATGCGCCCGAGATCGATGGCATCGTCCATGTCGCGCCGCACGCGTCGCTGCGCGCGGGGCAGTTTGCCACCGTGCTGATCGAAGCCTCCGATGCGCACGACCTGTCCGGTCGGGTGGTCGACGCCGGCTGAGCCGGAGCGAGGCCGCGCCGCGGGCGGGGCGAGGCCTGGCCCGGTGCCAGTCCGGCGCGCGCCGGCGTCTGCTGGGCGCCTCCACGGCGGCGTGGCCCTCCTCCGCCACGGCCGGCCCAGGCATGCCGCGCACGGGGCTCGCGCAGCCGGCCGCCGGACGCGCTGCTCGCCGCCACCTGCGGCAACCCTGCGGCGGTCGCGCGGCTGCTGATCGACGCGGGCGCCCGCTGAGGGCGGCTTCGTCGGATCGTTGCGCTGCGCCTCCGACCGGGGGCATCATCGCGAACCCGATACCCACCGACGGAGGCAACGATGAGCGACGCGACCAAATACCTGCTGCCCGAGGATCGCATCCCCAAGCGCTGGTACAACATCCAGGCCGACCTGCCCAAGCCTTTGCCCGCGGTGCTGCATCCGGGCACGCTGCAGCCGGTGGGGCCCGACGATCTGGCGCCGCTGTTTCCGATGGCGCTGATCATGCAGGAGGTCACCACCGAGCGCGAGGTCGAGATTCCCGAGCCGGTCCGCGAGGTCTACCGCCTGTGGCGGCCCGCGCCGCTGTTCCGCGCGCATCGCCTGGAGAAGGCGCTCGGCACACCCGCCAAGATCTTCTACAAGTACGAGGGCGTGAGCCCCGCTGGTTCACACAAGCCCAATACGGCGGTCGCGCAGGCCTTCTTCAACAAGGAGGCGGGTGTCAAGCGCCTCGCCACCGAGACCGGCGCCGGGCAATGGGGGTCGTCGCTGGCCTTCGCGGGGTCGCTGTTCGGTCTCGAGGTGATGGTCTTCCAGGTGCGTGTGTCCTACGACCAGAAGCCCTACCGGCGCGCGCTGATGGAGACCTACGGCGCGCGCTGCGTGGCGTCGCCCTCGAGCGAGACCGCCTACGGGCGCAGCGTGCTCGAGAAGGCGCCCGGCCATCCGGGCAGCCTGGGCATCGCCATCTCGGAGGCAGTGGAGGTCGCCGCGCAGCGCGAGGACACCAAGTACGCGCTGGGCTCGGTGCTCAACCACGTGCTGCTGCACCAGACGATCATCGGGCTCGAGTCGATGGAGCAGATGGAGATGGCCGGCGCCTGGCCGGACGTGGTCGTGGGCTGCACCGGAGGCGGCTCCAATTTCGCGGGGATCGCGTTCCCCTTCATCGGCGACGCGCTGCGCGGCGGGCGCAAGGCGCGGATCGTCGCGGTGGAGCCGGCGGCCTGCCCGTCGCTGACCCGCGGGCGCTATGCCTACGACTTCGGGGACACCGGCCACATGACGCCGCTCACCAAGATGCACACGCTTGGCTCCACCTTCACGCCGCCCGGGTTCCATGCGGGCGGTCTGCGCTACCACGGCATGGCCCCGCTCGTGTCGCACCTGAGGGAACTCGGGCTGATCGAGGCGACCGCCTACCACCAGACCGAATGCTTCGCCGCCGGCGTGACCTTCGCACGGGCCGAGGGCATCGTGCCCGCGCCCGAGGCAAACCACGCGGTCAAGGGGGCGATCGAGGAGGCGCTGCGCTGCAAGCGGGAAGGGCGCTCGGAGACGATCCTGTTCAACCTCTGCGGGCACGGGCATTTCGACATGCAGGCCTACATCGACTACGCCCAGGGCAAGCTGACCGACCAGAAGTACGACGAGCGCGAGCTGGCGATGGCGCTGGCAGGGCTGCCGAGTGTGCCCGAGCCTGCCTGAGGGGCGCGGCGGCGGCGGCGCGTCGGACCGGCACGGCGCCCCGCGCCGCGCCGGTCAGCCCTCGAAGAAGTTCAGGATCGCGTCCAGCCCGCAGTGATTGACCGCGTGCGTGGTCTCGTCGCGCACGATCGGTTTGGCATGGAAGGCGACCGACAGGCCCGCGATCGACATCATCTTCAGGTCGTTCGCGCCGTCGCCCACCACGATGGCCTGGGCGGGCGTGCAGCCGACGCGCAGGCAGGTCTGCTCGACGATACGCCGCTTGGCCTCGGCGTTCACGATCGGCCCACGAAGGCGGCCAGTCAGCAGCCCGCCCTCGACCTCGAGCAGGTTGGCGTGCGCGAAGTCCATGCCGAGCCGCGCCTTGAGGCGCTCTGTGAAGAAGGTGAAGCCGCCCGAGACCAGCAGCAGCCGGAGCCCGGCGGCCTTCAGGGTATCGACCAGCGCCTGCGCGCCCGGCGAGAGCCGCACGCGCTCGGCCCAGACCCGCTCGAGGGTCGCCTCGGGCAATCCCGCCAGCAGCGCCACGCGCCGGCGCAGGCTCTCGTCGTAGTCGGCGATCTCGCCGCGCATCGCGGCCTCGGTGATCGCCGCGACCTCGGCCTTGCGGCCGACGTAGTCGGCGATCTCGTCGACGCATTCGATGGTGATTAGCGTCGAGTCCATGTCGAAGGCTGCCAGCCGGAAGTCCTGCAACCGCAGGCCCGGCGGCACGATCTCGGCGTCCACGCGCAGTGCGTCGGCGAGGTGCCCGACCCGCTCGCCGTCGATCGACACGCCGTGCCATTCGGCGAGCGCCTGGGTACGGCGGTCAGGGCGTGCGTCGACCGCGTCGGCGAACGCGTCGACCGCCGCGTCGCCGAGCGCCGGATGCTGCACGACGAGGCGGGTCATGCCCGCAGCTCCGCGCGGGGCGGCGCGCTCATGTCGACAGCGCCTTCAGGATCTCGCGCAGCCGCGCCACCCGCTGCGGCAGGTCGGGGGTCTTGAGCGTGAACCGGAGCCGGTCCTGGCCGGACAGCCGGACGTCTCGGCGCGACTGGATGAAGCGGATGATCCGCTCGGGCGGAATCGGCGGGTTCGGCACGAACTGAAGCATCACCGCCTCGGCCGCCGCGTCGATCCGCGCGACGCCCAGCGGCGCCGACAGGATCCGCAGCCGGTGCGTCTCGATCAGCGCGCGCGCGGCGTCGGGCAGCTTGCCGAAGCGGTCGACCAGTTCCTCCTGCATCCCGTCGAGCGCGTCGGTGGTGGCGCAGTTGGCGAGCCGCTTGTAGAGGGTCAGGCGCTCATGGACGTCGCCGCAATAGTCGGCCGGGAGCAGGGCGGGCACGTGCAGGTTGATCTCGGTGACCGCCTCGAGCGGCGCAGTGAGGTCGGGCTCGCGGCCGGACTTCAGCGCTCTCACCGCCTGGTTCAGCATGTCGTTGTACAAGGCGAAGCCCACTTCCTGCATCTCGCCGGACTGCGAGTCGCCCAGCACCTCGCCGGCGCCGCGGATCTCCAGGTCGTGCATCGCGAGGAAGAAGCCCGAGCCGAGCTCCTCCATCGCCTGCACCGCCTCGAGCCGCTTGGTCGCGTCCTTGGTGATCGCCGCCTCGTCGGGGATCAGCAGGTAGGCGTAGGCCTGGTGGTGCGAGCGGCCGACGCGCCCGCGCAGCTGGTGCAGCTGCGCGAGCCCGAACTTGTCGGCCCGGTGCATCACGATGGTGTTGGCGGTCGGCACGTCGATGCCGGTCTCGATGATGGTCGTGCACAGCAGCACGTTGGCGCGCTGCGCATGGAACTCGCGCATCACCCGCTCGAGCTCGCGCTCGTGCATCTGCCCGTGCGCGACGACGATGCGCGCCTCGGGCACCAGCTTCTCGAGCATCGAGCGCCGGTTCTCGATGGTCTCGACCTCGTTGTGCAGGAAGTAGGCCTGGCCGCCGCGGCGCAGCTCGCGCAGCAGCGCCTCGCGGATCGCGGCGTCGGACTCCCGGCGCACGAAGGTCTTGATCGCGAGCCGCTTCTGGGGCGCGGTCGCGATCACCGAGAAGTCGCGGATGCCCTCGAGGCTCATGGCCAGCGTGCGCGGGATCGGGGTGGCGGTGAGCGTCAGCACGTCGACCTCGGATCGGAGCGCCTTGAAGGCCTCTTTCTGGCGCACCCCGAAGCGGTGCTCCTCGTCGATGATCACCAGTCCCAGCCGCTTGAAGCTGACGTCCTTGGACAGCAGCTTGTGGGTGCCGATGACGATGTCGATCCGGCCGTCGGCCAGCCCGTCGAGCGCGACGCGGACCTCCTTGGGCGAGCGGAAGCGCGACAGCTCCGCGAGCCGGATCGGCCAGTTGGAGAACCGGTCGCTGAAGGTCTCGAAGTGCTGCTCGGCGAGCAGCGTCGTCGGGCACAGGATGGCGACCTGCTTGCCGTCGGCCGCGGCCACGAAGGCCGCCCGCAGCGCGACCTCGGTCTTGCCGAAGCCCACGTCGCCGCAGATCAGCCTGTCCATCGGCTTGCCGGAGACGAGGTCCTGGGTGACGGCGTGGATGGCAGCGAGCTGGTCGGGTGTCTCCTCGAACCCGAAGCCCTCGGCGAAGGCCTCGTAGTCCTGCGCGTCGAAGCGGAAGGCGTGGCCCTGGCGTGCCGCGCGCCGCGCGTAGATGTTCAGCAACTCGGCGGCGGTGTCGCGGGCGCGCTTGGCGGCCTTGTGCTTGGCGCGCTCCCATTGCGCCGAGCCCAGCCCGTGCAGCGGCGCCTCATCGGGCGAGGCGCCGGAGTAGCGGCCGATCAGGTGGAGCTGCGAGACCGGGACGTACAGCGTCGAGTCGTTGGCGTAGCGCAGGTGCAGGAACTCGGTCTGGCCGTCGCCCAGGTCGAGGTTCACCAGCCCCTGGTAGCGGCCGATGCCATGCTGGACGTGGACCACCGGATCGCCGATCGACAGCTCCGACAGGTCGCGGATGATCGCGCCGATGTCGGTCGTGGCCTCGCGCTGGCGCCGGCCCCGGCGTCGCGCGGTGCCGGTGAAGAGCTCCGCCTCGGTGACGACGGCGAGCCCCGGTCCGATCGGCAGCAGGAAGCCTTCGCCGACCGGCCCGATGCCGAGCGCGCGATCGATCGGCGCCTGCGCGAATGCGGTCCAGTCGTCTACCTGCGGCAGCACGATGCCGTGCTCCGCCAACAGCTGCGCGAGGGTCTCGCGCCGCCCGGGCGACTCGGCGACGATCAGCACGCGTGCGTCGGTGGCGTCCAGCCAGGCCTGCAGCTTTGCGAGCGGGCGCTCGGCGCGGCGCTCGACAGTGAGCTGCGGCAGGCTGCCCGAATGCTGGCGCCGCGGCGTCGCAGGGCCGGCGCTCGCCTGTGCCGGGCCGGCCGCGGCCTCGTCGGCTGGAGCGAGCGCGGTGCGCGGCTCACGCAGCGCATAGCGCCCGAAGCGCCGAGCCTCGACGAAGAAGGCCTCGGCGCCGATGAAGAGCTCGTCGGGCCGCAGCAGCGGGCGCTGGTTGTCGTGCGCGAGGAAACGGTGCCGCTGCGCGGTCTCGTCGGCGAAGCGCCGGTCGGCGCCCTCCACGTCGCCGTGGGTGGCGAGCACCGCGTCCTGCGGCAGGTAGTCGAACAGGGTCGCGGTCGACTCGAAGAACAGCGGCAGCCAGTACTCGATGCCCGCGCTCGCGATGCCGTTGCCGACGTCCCGGTACGGACCGGCCTTGGACGGGTCGCCCTCGAAGCGCTCGCGCCAGCGGCCGCGGAACGCCGTGCGCGCCGGCTCGTCGAGCGGGAACTCGCGCCCCGGCAGGATGCGCACGGTGTCGACCGGATACAGGCTGCGCTGCGTGTCGGGGTCGAAGGCGCGGATCGACTCGACCTCGTCGTCGAACAGGTCGAGCCGATAGGGCAGCGCCGAGCCCATCGGGAACAGGTCGATCAGCCCGCCGCGCACGCAGTACTCGCCTGGGCGCACCACCTGCGACACATGCTCGTAGCCGGCGAGCGCGAGCTGCCCGCGCAGTGCCTGCTCGTCGAGTTGCTGGCCCTTGCGGAACGCGAAGGTGTGGCCCGCGACGAAGGACGGCGGCGCGAAGCGGTGCAGCGCCGTGGTGGCCGCGACGAACAGCAGGTCGACCCGTCGCTGCTGCAGCTCGAAGAGCGTGGCGAGCCGGTCCGACACCAGGTCCTGGTGCGGCGAGAACGCGTCGTAGGGCAGCGTCTCCCAGTCGGCCAGCACGTGGATCCGCAGCGCCGGCGCGAACCAGCGCGCCTCGTCCGCCAGCCGCGAGGCGTCGAGCGCCGAGGCGGTGACCACCACCAGCAGCTGCGCGCGCTGCGCGTGGCGCTGTGCGATCGCGGCGAGCAGCAGCGCGTCGCCCGAGCCGTGGGTCGCGGGCAGGGTGCTGACCGCGCCCGGGCCAGGTTCGGGGATGCCGGCGGCCGGATCGGGCGCGGAGACGGGCAGGACGGGCGTTGCAGCGCTCAATCGATGGACCAGCAAAGTGGCGGCAGGCGACGGGCTGCGTGAAGCAAGCCGGCCGGTGCCTCGCCCGAAAACCTATAATTGTAGCTTTCGCGGCGCGAGGCCGAAGCGATGTCCGATCCCGTCGACGCCAACGCCGTGCCCCGCCACTTCGCCGTCGTGCCCGCGGCGGGTATCGGCACTCGCCTGGGCGCCGACCGCCCCAAGCAATATCTCGAGCTTGAGGGCGGCACCGTGCTCGAGCACACGGTCGCGGTGCTCGAGGCCTGCGACTGGATCGATACCGTCCTGGTCGTGGTGGCTCCCGACGACGTGGTGGCTGCCGGTCTGGCCGGCCTGGCGGGTCCGCGCGTCGCGGTCGCGCCGGTGGGCGGCGCGACGCGCCGGGCGAGCGTCATCGGCGGGCTGCGGGCGCTCGCCGAGCGCTTCGGCGCACGCCACGGCGACTGGGTCTGGGTGCACGACGCCGCGCGCCCCGGCGTCGAGCCGCTGGCGCTCGCGCGCCTGCTCGAGGCGCTGCGCGACGAGCCGATCGGCGCGCTGCTCGCGCTGCCGGTGGCCGACACGGTCAAGCGCGGCGGCAGCGGCCGCTCGGTGGCCACCGTGTCGCGCGACGGTCTCTGGACCGCCCAGACGCCCCAGGTGTTCGGTCATGCGATGCTCCTCGCCGCGCTCGAGCGTCACCACGACGTGACCGACGAAGCGTCGGCGATCGAGGCGACCGGCCGCTCCCCGACGCTGGTGCTGGGCACCCGGCGCAACTTCAAGGTGACCACGATGGACGATCTGCAGGCGATGCGCGAGGCGCTGGGCGCCAGGCCCCGCACGGCGACCGCGCCCGCGCCCGCGATCCGGATCGGGCAGGGCTGGGACGTGCACGCGCTGGTGCCAGGGCGGGCGCTGGTGATCGGCGGCGTCGCGATCCCCTCGGCTCGCGGTCTGCTCGGCCACTCGGATGCGGACGTGCTGCTGCACGCGATCACCGACGCACTGCTGGGCGCGGCCGCGCTCGGCGACATCGGACGCCATTTCCCCGACACCGACGCGCGCTTCGCGGGCGCCGACAGTCGCGTGCTGCTGCGCGAGGCGGTGTCGCGGGTGCGGGCCGCCGGCTGGGCGCCGGGCAACCTGGACTGCACGATCGTCGCGCAGGCACCTCGCATGGCGCCCCATGTGCCGGCGATGGTCGAGGCCATCGCGGCCGACCTCGGGGTGCCTGCCGGCCAGGTCAACGTCAAGGCCAAGACCAGCGAGCGGCTGGGATTTGCCGGTCGCGGCGAGGGCATCGAGGCGCACGCCACGGTGCTGCTCGTCGCGGCCCGGGCCTGAGCGAGCCGGGTCGCGCTGGCCCGCTGCCGTCGGGCGGGCCCGTCGCCGGGCCCGCCGCGCCGTGTCAGGCGAGGTCGGCGGCGAGCGCGTTGCGCGTATCGGCCGGCAGCTGGAGCGTCGCGGTGTAGCTGGGGTGGTCCACGCCCAGGGTCAGCGACACCCCGTACTTCAGGGCTGCTGCCATCTCCTCGGTCAGCTCCCAGCGCATGAAGTGCACCGCCGAGGTCTTGTCGTCGTTCTCGCGCTCCATGTCCTCGTCGGCGATCGGCCAGACACGGGGCGAGCCCTCGACCTGCAGCCACACCCGCTGCTCGACGCCCTTGAGCATCGCGAGCGCGGCGCGGCGCTCGGCCTCGTCGACGTACTCGATCAGCATCGTGGCCTTGAGGTTGCGCCCGTCGGGGATCAGCGGGTTGTACGACTCCAGCTCGTGGACGATGCCCTCCTCCTCGAAGATCTTCTCGATGCGCAGCATCTCCTGAACCTGGTAGCGCACCGTCAGCTCGTCCTCGAACAGCAGCGTGACGTGCTCGCCGAGCGGCACGGACCGGCGCTTCTTGTGGGCGATGACCTTGCGGCGGAACTCGGGGCGGGCCTTTGAGTACGCCTCGAGCGTCATCAGCGATTCACGGTCGATCCGGGGCATGGTGACTCCTGTCATGTCTGGGACTCCTGGTTCGGTATGTGGTGTGCCGGCGCTCAGTCCGGCAGGCCGTAGGCCGTGCGCAGCAGCGTGATCGGGTGCGCGAGCTTGCCGTCGGCCTTGCCCTGCATCCCCTGAGCGATGTGGTGGCCGGCGAGCTGACAGTCGGAGGCGACCCAGCGCGTCTCGCCCGCCGGGTGCTCGGCCATCTGCCTGAACACCGGCCGGCCGATCTTCATCGCGGTCTCGTGGAACTCCTTCTTGACGCCCCAGGTGCCCGCGTGGCCCGAGCAGCGTTCGACGGTGTGGACCGTGGTGCCGGGCACCATCGCCAGCATCTCGCGCGTCTTCTGGCCGACGTTCTGTACCCTGAGGTGGCAGGCGATGTGGTACGACACGTTGCCGAGTTCCGCCTTGAAGTCGGTGTCGAGCAGGCCGTCCTTGCGGCGCGCGACCAGGTACTCGAAGGGATCGAACATCGCCGCCCGGACCGCCTGCACGTCGGCGTCGTCGGGGTACATCAGCGGCAGCTCCTGCTTGAACATCAGGCCGCAGGACGGGATCGGGGCGAGGATCGCGTAGCCCGCGCGCGCCAGCGCCGCCAGCCTGGGGATGTTGCGCTGCTTCAGCGCGTCCACGCCCTCGAGGTCACCGAGCTCCAGCTTGGGCATGCCGCAGCAGGCCTCCTTCTCGACCAGCACGTGCGGGATGCGGTTGTGGTCGAGCACCTTGACCAAGTCGTGACCGATGCCGGGCTCGTTGTAGTTGACGAAGCAGGTCGAGAACACCGCGACCTTGCCGGGGGTGCGCTCGCCGTCGCGCACCGCGAACGCAACCGGCGTCGGATCGGTCTTGCGGAACTGCTTGGCGCTGAAGTCGGGCACCCATGCGTCCTTGTGGACGCCGAGATTGCTCTCGAGGAGCTTGCGAAAGCCCTTGGACCGGTTGACCGCGTTGACCACGTCGACCACCACCGGAATGCCGGCGAGCTTGCCGTTGCGATCGGTCGAGGCGAGCGTGGTGTCCCGGAACTTCGTCGGCGTGCCGTCCTTGAACTGGATCGCCTTGGCGCGCAGCATCAGGTGCGGGAAGTCCAGGTTCCAGGGGTGCGGCGGCACGTACGGGCACTTGGTCATGTAGCAGACGTCGCACAGGTAGCACTGGTCGACGACCTTCCAGTAGTCCTTCTTGTCGACGCCGTCGACCTCCATGGTCTTGCTCTCGTCGACCAGGTCGAAGAGCGTCGGGAAGGCGTTGCACAGGCTGACGCAGCGTCGGCAGCCATGGCAGATGTCGAACACCCGCTCCATCTCCTTCAGCGCGAGGTCCTCGTTGAAGAAGTCCGGGTTGCGCCAGTCGATCGGATGCCGGGTGGGGGCCTCGAGCGAGCCTTCGCGAGCAGCGGTCATGGAGGGAGTCTCGGTGTCGTGATGGGTGGGTGGAGCCGGTGTTCCGGCAGGGGTCGGAAAGCCGGCGCCAGCAAAAAAGGGGAGCCCGAAAGCTCCCCCCGTGCCCGCGCCGGCCGTGACGGCCGGTCGTGCGCGTCGCGTCAGGCCGCCAGGGTTTCCAGCGCCTTGGCGAACTTGTTCGCGTGCGAGCGCTCGGCTTTCGCGAGCGTCTCGAACCAGTCGGCGATTTCATCGAAGCCCTCGCCGCGCGCGGTCTTCGCCATGCCGGGGTACATGTCGGTGTACTCGTGCGTCTCGCCCGCCACCGCCGCCTTCAGGTTGTTCGAGGACGAGCCGATCGGCAGATCGGTCGCCGGATCGCCCACTTCGGCAAGGTAGTCCAGGTGACCGTGCGCGTGTCCGGTCTCGCCCTCGGCGGTCGAACGGAAGAGCGCGGCGACTTCGGTCTGGCCTTCGACGTCGGCCTTGTTTGCGAAGTACAGGTAACGGCGGTTGGCTTGGCTCTCGCCCGCGAATGCGGCCTTGAGGTTGTCGTGCGTCTTGGTGCCTTTGAGACTGGGCATCGTTTCTCCTTGTCGTCTTGCAACCAGGGGCTGGGGAACGTCTTCTGCTCAGGGCAGGTGACCCGGGGATCATAGCGGCGCGAGGCGACCTCTTCCAATTGATCGTCGATATCCCGTCGATTGAGTGGGGCTATCGACCTGGCTCGACGGTTCGCGGGATGCGGATCAGGCGGGATCGGTGTCGGCGAGCCGCACGCAGGCGAGCAGGCCGCCGTCGGCCGGACGCTCCAGCCGCAGGTCGCCGGCGTGACGACGCGCCAGGCGGGCCACGATGGCGAGCCCCAGGCCCGCGCCACCGTGGCGGTTGCGCTCGGTATCGAGCCGGGTGAACGGCCGCAGCAGCCGCTCCAGCTGGTCGGCGGGCACGCCGGGACCATGGTCGCGCACGGTCAGCTCCAGCCCGCGCGGCGTGCGGTGTGCCGCCACCTCGATGCGGGCCCGGCCGTCGGGGCCGACGCCGTAGCGTCGGGCGTTCTCGACCAGGTTGGAGAGGATCCTGACCAGGGTCGTCGACGCGCCTCGCCACGTCAGTCCGGGCGGAACGCTCGCGCTCAGGAGCATGCCGGGGGCGTCGGGGCCGTTTCGGAAGCCGTCCAGCACCGAGCGTACGGTCGCCTCGACGTCCACCGGACCCGTGGCCTCGTCCTGGAAGGGCCGCGCGAACTCGACGAACTGCCGCACGATTGCGTCGATCCGCTCGATCTCCTCGGCCATCGAGTCGCGGGTGGCGGCGTCCACCGGCGACAGCTCGATTTCCATGCGCAGCCGGGTCAACGGGGTGCGGATGTCGTGCGAGATGCCCGCGAGCGCCTCGGCGCGGTCCTGGTCGAGCGCGGCCAGGTCGGCCGCCAGGCGGTTGAAGCGCCGGTTCACCTCGGCCAGCTCGGTGGGCGCATCTTCACGCAGCGGCGCCGGCATCTCGCCGCGCGACAGCCGCTCGATCGCGCCGGTGAGGTTGGAGAGCGGGCGGTTCACGACGCGGCTGATCGCCAGCGCGCCCGCCAGCGCCAGCGCCACCGCGATGCCGAACCAGCCCAGCCAGTTCCGGTTGGCCTGGCGCGCGAGCCGGGCCGGGTCGAGCACCATCCAGTAGGGGTCGTCGTCGATCTCGAAGCGGATCCACAGGCCGGAGCTGCCGTTGACGCGTCCGGCCAGCCGCGTCTGCGGGCCGAGCAGCTCGCGCAGCTTCGCCTCGATCAGGTCGCCGAAGGGTTGTTCGGGCCACGGTTCCGGTCGGTCCATCGGCTCGGCCGGCAGCACGCGGATGCCCTCGTCGCGGGCCAGGTCCGCGAGCAGCTCCAGGCGGCGCTCCCCGAACGCGCTGACCAGCCCCGCCCGCGTGAGATTGACCACCGAGGCGATCTCCCAGGCGAAGCGCTCCGCCCTGGGCTGCAGCTCGGCAGCCCGGAACAGCTGCAACCACGCCAGCAGGCTCGCCGCCACCACCACGGCGATCAGCGCGAACGTCCGCCAGAACAGCGAGAGTCGCAGGGATCGCGGCCGGGCGGCGGCCGGCCGCGGCAGGGTGGGCCCCACGTCGGGCGGTCAGTCCGGCACGAACACGTACCCGACACCCCATACCGTCTGGATGTAGCGCGGGTTGGTCGGGTCTGTCTCGATGAGCTTGCGCAGGCGCGACACCTGCACATCGAGGCTGCGGTCGAAGGCGCCATACTCGCGGCCGCGCGCCAGCACCATCAGCTTCTCGCGCGAGAGCGGCGCGCGGGGATGCCTCGCGAACACCTTCAGCACCGAGAACTCGCCGCTGGTGAGCGGGACCGGCTCGCCGTCGCGGGTCAATGTGCGCAGCGCCGGATCGAACACGAAGGGGCCGAACGCCACCGGTCCGATGTCGGAGGCGGGGGCGCCGGGCATGTCCGGCGCGGGCTGCCGGCGCAGTACCGCGTTGATGCGCGCGAGCAGCTCGCGCGGATTGAAGGGCTTGGGCAGGTAGTCGTCGGCGCCCATCTCCAGGCCGACGATCCGGTCGATGTCGTCGCCCTTGGCGGTCAGCATGATCACTGGCGTGCGGTCGTTGGCGCCGCGAAGGCGCCGCACGATCGACAGCCCGTCTTCGCCTGGCAGCATCAGGTCGAGGATGATCAGGTCCCAGGGTTCACGCTGCAGCAGCCTGTTCATCGACGGCCCGTCGGCGGCGAGCGCGACCTCGAACTGCTGACCGCTCAGGTAGCGGTGCAGCAGGTCGCGCAGCTTGGGGTCGTCGTCGACCACCAGCAGCCGCTTGGGCGAGGCGTTCATCGGCCGCGTGCACTGTCCATGGTTCTTTGATGATAACTGCCCGCCGATCCGGCCGGCGCGGGTGCGGCGCTCCCCGGTAACGCGGCGTTACAGCGCTTACCCGCGTCCCGGCGCCGCGTGGGGACCGTCCGACTAGAATCGGCATGTCGGAGGTGTGCCGTGGTCCGCTGGATGTCCTGCCTGCTGCTCAGCCTGCAGGTCCTGCTCTGCGCGGGGCCGGCCTGGGCGCGCCCGCCGGGTGACGACGCCGACCGTCAGCAACGCCGCATGGAGTTGCGCCAGCAGCTCGAGGCCGAGCGCGACCGCTGGCATGCCGACGGCCGGCGGGGCCATCAGCAGGGTCCGGTGGGGCCGGGCGCGCGCGGCGACGGGCCGCCGCCCGGTTACGGCTACGGCGGACCACCTCGGCACGGGCCTCCGCCCGGCTTCGTGCCCCCCGAGGGCGGGCGCCTGTCGCCCGACGAGCGTCGCAAACTGCGCCAGGAGCTGCGCCAGCAGTGGCCCTGAGCGGGCGGCCCGCGGCACGGCGACCCGTGCGCAGTGCGCCTGCCGGGTGGCGGGCGGCAGGTCTTGCTGCGGGCCCCGCCGCCCCTCGCCGCAGGCTGCCTTAGAATCGCTGCATGCCCTCGATTCCCGGTCCGCCCGCGGCGGACACCGTGCCTTCGACCGTGCTGGCGGTCGACACGACCGCCGGGCACTGTTCGGTCGCGCTGAGCACGCCGCGCGGTGCGTGGCGGCGCGCGCAGGCGATGATCCAGGGGCACTCGCGGCACGTCCTGACGATGGTCGACGAGGTGCTCGCGCAGGCCGGCGCCGCCCCCGCCTCGATCGAGGCGATCGGATTCGGCAGCGGCCCCGGTTCGTTCACAGGTCTTCGGATCGCCTGCGGCGTCGCGCAGGGCCTGGGATTGGGCTGGGATCGGCCGGTGGTCGCGGTGGACGCCATGCGCACCCTCGGCCTGCAGTCGGCGGATGCGGCGCGTGCCGCCGGGGCATCGAGCGGCTGGGTAGTGGTCGCCCTCGACCTGCGGATGGGCGAGGTCTGCCACGCGGCGTTCCGGCTCGGGCCCGGGCCCGATGGCGAGGATGGGTGGGCGGGCTGGCCGGAGCCGCTGCAGGGCCTGCGGCTCGCGACGCCCGAGGGCGCGATCGAGGCGTTCGAGGCCTTGGGGCCGGGGCCGGCATGGCTTGCCGGTGACGGCTTCGATGCGCATCCGCCGCTCGCCGCATGGGCGGGGCAGGGCGGCCGGACCCGTGCGCAGTCGGCGGTGCAGCCCGATGCCGCGGCGGTGGCACGGCTCGCCGCGGTGGGGCTGCGAACCGGTCGCGCGGTGGACGCCGCGCTGGCGGCGCCGGCCTACCTGCGCGACAAGGTCGCGCTCGACGTAGGCGAACAGGCGGCGTTGCGCGCATCGCGCGCGGCAGCACGATGAGCGCGGCCCCGAGCCCCCGCCCCGCGCCGCCGCCCTGGCAGGCACGGCAGATGCGGCGCTCCGATCTCGCGACGGTCGCGCAGATCGAGTCGCGCATCTTCCAGTTCCCCTGGACGCTGGGCAACTTCGCGGACTCGCTCGCTGCCGGCTATGACGGCTGGGTCTTCGAGGCGACCGTACCGCCGACGGACGTGCTCGGCTACGCGATCACGATGTGGTTGCCCGAGGAGGTCCACCTGCTCAACCTCAGCGTGGACGCGCCGGTGCAGGGCCGCGGGCTCGGCGCGCTGATGCTCGACTGGCTGCTCGCCGATGCCGCCGGGCGCGGTGCGTGCTCGATGCTGCTGGAGGTGCGCCCGTCCAATACGTCGGCCCTGCGGCTGTACGAGCGCATGGGCTTCCTTCGTGTGGGCCTGCGAAGGCGATACTACCCCGCACAGGGCGGTACGCGGGAGGACGCGATCGTGATGACCCGTCCGCTCGCCGGCGAGGCCGCCGATGGATGAGCACCGTCGTCGCGCCTGGGACGCGCTAGCGCTCGGCCCGCTGTGGCGGCTGCGCGAGCCGCCGGCCGCATCGTCGGAGCCGGCTGCGGGCGACGCGGTGGCGTCCAGCGCCCGCGCGCGGGCGATCGCAAGCATGCCCTGGCAAGCCCTGTCCGAGGCGGTGTCCGGCTGCGCGGCCTGCGCACTGAGCGCGGGCCGTCGCAATGCGGTCTTCGGCGTCGGGCCGCAGTCCGCGACCTGGATGCTGGTCGGCGAGGCGCCGGGCGAGCAGGAGGACCTGAGCGGCGAGCCCTTCGTCGGGGCGGCGGGCCAGCTGCTCGACCGGATGCTCGCCTCGATCGGCGTCGACCGCGCCAGGGATGCCTTCATCACCAACGTGCTGAAGTCCCGACCCCCGCGCAACCGCGACCCGCTCCCCGAGGAGGTGGCGGCCTGCGCGCCCTTCCTGCTGCGTCAGATCGAACTCGTCCAGCCCCGGATCATCGTGGCGCTCGGACGATTCGCGGCGCAGTCGCTGCTGCACTCCGACGCCACGATCGCGAGCCTGCGGGGCCGGGTGCACGGCTATCGCTGCGGCGAGCGCGAGATTCCGCTGGTGGTCACCTACCATCCGGCGTACCTGCTGCGCACCCTGCCCGACAAGTCGAAGGCCTGGGCCGACCTTCGCCTGGCACGCAGGAGCCTGGACGCCGCGGCCGGCTGAGCCGGCCCCGGGCTCAGTGCCGGGCCTGACCGATCAGGGCGACCGAGTCGAACTTGCGCTGGTTGCTGCGGTGCAGGCGGATCACAAGCAGCATGGCGATCGCCACGAACAGCCCGAACAGCACGATGACCGTGTTGATGTGCACGTCGGAGCGGATCAGGAAGGCGTAGAGGCCCAGCATCACGAGGATCATCAGGTTCTCGTTGAAGTTCTGGACCGCGATCGAGTGGCCAGCGCTCATCAGCACGTGGCCGCGATGCTGCAGCAGCGCGTTCATGGGCACCACGAAGAAGCCCGCCATCGTGCCGATCACGATCAGGATCGGGTAGGCGAGGGAGACGTCCCGCACCAGGGTCATCATCGGCACGACCAGGCCCATCGCCACCCCGAAGGACAGCACCCGCAGCGAGCCGCTCAGCGGCACGAAGCGTGCCGCCGCCACCGCCCCGATCGCGATTCCGAGCGCGACCACGCCCTGGAGCACGGCGGCCCGCGACAGCGGCATGGCGAGCTGCACCTCGGCCCACTTGAGCACGATGAACTGCAAGGTGGCCCCGGCGCCCCAGAACAGCGTGGTGACCGCGAGCGAGATCTGGCCGAGCTTGTCGCGCCACAGCACACGGAAGCAGTGCACGAAGTCGACCACCAGGCGGATCGGGTTGCGCTCCTGGTGCGCGTAGCGGGCGCCGGTGTCGGGGATGCGCAGGTTGAAGATCGCGGCCAGTCCGTAGAAGACGGCGATCACCAGAATCGCCGACTCGGCCGGTGTGTCGATGCCGGTCTCGAGGGCCGGCATGTCGAGCGACAGCAGGCTCGCGGAGATCGTCGGGCTGATCAGCGCCCCGCCGAGGACCGTGCCCAGAATGATCGACCCGACCGTCGTGCCCTCGATCCAGCCGTTGGCGGCCACCAGCTTCTCGGGCGGCAGCAGCTCGGTCAGGATGCCGTACTTGGCCGGCGAGTAGGCGGCCGCGCCAAGCCCCACCACCGCGTAGGCGAGCAGCGGGTGGACGGCGAAGAACATCATCGCGCAGCCGGCCACCTTCACGGTGTTGGTGATGAACATCACGCGGCCCTTGGGCATGGAGTCGGCGAGCGCTCCGACGAACGGTGCCAGGACGACGTAGGAGATGGTGAAGAACAGCTTGAGCAGCGGCTTCATCCACTCGGGTGCGTGCATCTCGATGAGCAGCGCGATCGCGGCGATGAGCAGCGCATTGTCTGCCAGCGAGGAGCAGAACTGCGCCGCCATGATCGTGTAGAAGCCGCGTTTCATCGATTCTGAGCTGTCTCCAGCGCCGGTTTATACCATGAAGGCGATGGCGCTATAGTCGAGGGGATGACCCGTCCCGTACTTGCTTCGATCTCCCTTCCCGCATTGACGCACAACCTCGCGGTGGCTCGCCGACACGCCTCGGGAGCGCGTGTGTGGGCGGTGGTCAAGTCCCACGCCTACGGCCACGGGCTGCCGGCCGCGGTCCGCGCATTCGGCGCGGCCGACGGCCTGGCGCTGCTCGAGTTCGACAACGCGCGCCGGCTGCGCGCGCTCGGCTGGCGCGGTCCCATCCTGATGCTCGAGGGGCCCTTCGATGCCGATGACGTCAGGATCGCCGGAGAGCTCGCGCTGTCGCTGGTGGTGCACGACGCGACGCAGCTCGAATGGCTGCGCGGCCACGCCGGCCCCGCCGTCGACGTCTGGCTCAAGCTCAACACCGGCATGAACCGCCTGGGCGTGCCGCTCAAGGAGGCGGCGGCGATGCACGCTGCGCTCGGCTCGCTGGCGGGCGTCGGGACCGTGTCGCTGATGACGCATTTCGCCGAGGCCGACCGGCCTGGGGGCGCCGCCGCCCAGATCGAGCGCTTCGAGCGGGCGACCCGCGACCTCGCCGGAGCGCGCTCGCTCGCGAACTCGGCCGCGCTGATCGACCTGCCCGACACGCGCCGGCAGTGGGTACGTCCCGGGGTCATGCTCTACGGCGCGTCGCCCTTCGCCGACCGCAGCGCCGCCTCGCTCGGGCTGCGTGCGGCCATGACCCTGTCGTCCGCCCTGATCGGGGTGCAGTCGCTGCGGGCGGGCGACACCGTGGGCTACGGCGCGACCTTCGCGGCCGAGGCCCCGATGCGTATCGGGATCGTCGCCTGCGGCTACGCCGACGGGTATCCGCGGCACGCCCCGACCGGTACGCCCGTCGACGTGGCGGGCGTTCGCACCCGTACGCTCGGGCGGGTCTCGATGGATCTGATCGCGGTCGACCTCGGGCCCGTGCCCGAAGCCGCCGTCGGCGCGCCGGTGGAGCTCTGGGGCGCGAGCGTGCCGGTCGACGAGGTCGCGGCGCATGCGGGCACGATCGGCTACGAGCTGCTGTGCGCGGTCGCGCCGCGGGTGCCGATGCGCGTGTTGGCGGACTGAGCGCGGTGGCCAAGGTCCGCAGCCAGTTCGTCTGCTCCGAGTGCGGGGGGGCATCCCCAAAATGGTCGGGCCGCTGCCCGCAGTGCAGCGCCTGGAATACGCTGCAGGAGACCGTCGTCGAGCCTGCCGGGCGCGGCGCCGCTGCGGGCAACCGCTTTGCGCCGCTCGCCCCCGCCGCCGGCGTGCAATGGCTCGACGAGGTGGTGTCGGTGGAGGTGCCGCGGTTCCCGACCGGCGCCGAGGAGTTCGACCGCGTGCTTGGCGGCGGGCTGGTGCCCGGCTCGGTGGTGCTGATCGGCGGCGACCCGGGCATCGGCAAGTCGACGCTGCTGCTGCAGGCGCTGTGCCACCTGTCCGCGCAGGTGCCGGTGCTGTATGTGAGCGGCGAGGAGTCGGCCGCGCAGGTCGCGATGCGCGCCCGCCGGCTCGGCGTCGACGGCAGCCGCGTGCCGCTGCTCTCCGAGATCGGGCTCGAGCGCGTGGTCTCCGGCATCGAGGCGAACAAGCCGGCGGTCGTCGTGATCGATTCGATCCAGACGCTCTACACCGAGCTGCTGACCTCGGCGCCGGGTTCGGTCGCCCAGGTCCGCGAATGCTCGGCGCAGCTGACGCGGCTCGCCAAGCAGACCGGCGTGACGGTGGTACTGATCGGCCATGTGACCAAGGAAGGCACGCTCGCTGGCCCGCGCGTGCTGGAGCACATGGTCGACACGGTGCTGTACTTCGAGGGCGACACGCATTCGTCGTACCGGCTGGTGCGGGCGTTCAAGAACCGCTTCGGCGCGGTCAACGAGCTCGGCGTGTTCGCGATGACCGACCGAGGGCTGCGCGGCGTGGCCAATCCGTCGGCCCTGTTCCTGTCTCAGCACGAGCGGCAGGTGTCGGGGTCGTGCGTGCTCGTGACCCAGGAAGGCTCGCGCCCGCTGCTGGTCGAGGTGCAGGCGCTGGTCGACACCGCGCACGTGCCCAACCCACGCCGGCTGTCGGTGGGCCTGGAGCCGGCCCGCCTGGCGATGCTGCTGGCGGTGCTGCACCGCCATGCGGGCGTGGCCTGCTTCGACCAGGACGTGTTCATCAACGCGGTGGGCGGCGTCAAGATCGGCGAGCCCGCGGCCGACCTCGCGGTGCTGCTCGCGATCGTGTCGTCGCTCAAGGACCGGCCGCTGCCGCGGGGCCTGGCAGTGTTCGGGGAGGTGGGGCTGGCAGGCGAGATCCGGCCGTCCCCGCGTGGCCAGGAGCGGCTGCGCGAGGCCGCCAAGCTCGGGTTCTCGCGGGTGATCGCGCCCAAGGCGAACCTGCCCAAGAAGCCGATCGAGGGCCTAGAGGTCATCGCGGTCGAGCGGATCGACGCGGCGCTCGCCGCCGCCTGGTGAGGCGCGCGGCCGCAGCCGCGCAACCGAGGTCGACTCAGGCGCGGGTCACCGCGCCGCCCGTCAGCCACGCGGCGGCCGCGTCGCCGCTGCGGACCGCCGATTCGAGGGTCGCGGGGTACGCGTGCCACACCCAATCGCCGGCGATCGCGAGGCCGGGTGCGTCCGCCGCCAGCGTGTCGATGTCGAGGCGCGGGCGCTGCGGGCTGCAGCGGATGGTGGCGCGCCGGTCCACGATGGCGCGCGCGTGCATCGGCTCGGGCCACCCGAGCTGCGCGGCGACCTGGCGCGCGATGCCGCGTGCGAGGTCGGCGGGGGCGTCATCGCGGCGCCCGGCGGCGCTCACGACCACGCCCGCGAGGCTGCGCACCGGGCCCGACCCGGGGGCGGCGCGCCCGAACAGCCACTGGCCGTGCTCGCCGGCCCAGGGGCGCTCCTCGAGCATCACCGCGTCGGGCAGCGCAAGGGCCTCCAGCCAGCCGAGCCACACGGTGGCGATCGGCTCGTATTCGAAGGCGTCGAAGGGAGTGAGCCGCGCCTCTGGCACGGCGCCGTCCAGCAGCCGCGCGACCTGCCCGGGCGGCACCGCCAGGACGACGCGAGATGCCTCGAGCGGGCCGGCGTCGGTCTCGACGCACCAGCCCCCGCCAGTCGCCCGGCGCAGCGCGCGGGCGGTTGTGCGCAGCATCGGCGCCGCGCCACGCTCCGCCAGCCACGCGAAGGCCGGGCGGGGCAGCACGTCGCCGAGCGTGGTGCGCGGCAGCAGGAAGTCGGAGTCCTCAGCGCGGGCGAGCAGGGCGTCGTGCAGCACCCGTGCGAACGCGCGCGCGCAGGCCCGCTCGGGCGGTGTGTTGAGCGCCCCGATGCACAGCGGCACCCAGATCCGCGACACCAGCGAGCCCGGCTGGCGGTTGGCCGCGAACCACTGGTCGACGCTCGAACCCGCCGGCGGGCCGTCGGGCCCCTCGCGCCGCAGGCGTGCCATCGCGCGCGCCATGGCGATCCGGTCGGCCCACGGCAGGCCGCGCGCGCTCGCCAGCGCCCAGCCCAGGTGCCAGGGCGCCGGCAGGGCGGCGGCCCGCAGGTCCAGCCCACCCGGCCCACGCAGCCGAAGCCGCGAGCGCGCGAGCACGCCGTCCGCCGGCACGCCGATCCGGCCGAGCAGGGCGAGCGTCGCGCGATAGGCGCCGATCAGCAGGTGCTGCCCGTTATCGACCTCGATCGCCTGCCCGTCGAAGGCGAGCGCCTGGCTGCGGGCCCGCCCGCCCGGCTGCGGCGCGGCGTCCAGCACGGTGACCCGCAGGCCCGCCTCGACCAGACCCACCGCCGCGGCCAGCCCCGCCCAGCCCGCCCCCACGACGATCGCGGTGTCGTCGCGGCCCCCTGACTGCGGCTGCGGGTCTGACTGCGGGGCGCGCTGCGGCGCGGACTTCGGCAAAGGCATCGGGTCTCCGGGGGCGGGGCCATGCTAGCGCAGCGGGGCGGGTCGCGACCGGCGGGTGGAGGCTCGCCCGCGGTCGGGGGGCGCAGCGCATCGCCGCCCCGTCGCGCGGGCGCTGCACCTCGTCGGATGCGGGCGGCAGTGCGCCGCGGGGCCGCCTGCGGTCAGCCGCCTGATCGGCCTGGCGCGGCGCCGGCCGCGCGCGCCGTATCGAAGCCCGGCGGACGGCCCGCGACCCAGGTCCGCCAGGCGAGCCACAGCTTGCGGATGGGCGTGAGGGAGGTGCGCCGGTCGAGCACCAGGAAGCCGTCGCGCTCGATCTCGTCGAGCAGGGTCGCGTAGATCGCCGACATGATCAGCCCCGGCCGCTGCGCGCGCCGGTCCGACTCGGGGAGCAGCGCGTAGGCCCGTCGGTAGCAATCGCGCGCGCGCGCGGCCTGGAAGGCCATCAGCGCCACGAACTGTTCACTGTGCCGCCCGGCGATGATATCGCCGACGCTGACGCCGAAGCGCTGGAGATCCTCGAGCGGCAGGTAGACGCGTCCCTTGCGGGCATCCTCGCCGACGTCGCGGATGATGTTGGTCAACTGGAACGCGAGTCCGAGCGTATCGGCGTAGCGCAGCGTGTCGGCATCGTTGCGGCCGAACACGCCACTGGCCATCTCTCCCACCACCCCCGCGACGCGCCGGCAGTACAGCGCGAGCCCGGTGAAGTCGAGGTAGCGGTTCTGCTCGAGGTCCATCCGCATGCCGTCGATCACCTCCAGCAGGCGCCCGCGGGTGATGTCGCAGGTGTCGACGTGGGGCCGCAGTGCCTGGGTGACCGGGTGCTGCGGGTCGCCGGCGAGCATGCGACCGACCTCCTCGGCCCACCAGTCGAGCTTGGCGCGCGCCACGCCCGCGTCGCGCATCTCGTCGACGACGTCGTCGACCTCGCGGCAGAACGCGTAGAGCGCGGTGATGGCGCGTCGGCGCTCAGGCGGCAGGAACAGGAAGCTGTAGTAGAAGCTCGAGCCACTGCGGGCGGCCTTGTCCTGGCAATACTCGTCGGGCGTCATCGGGATGTGGATCCGTGGTGGGGCGCGGGCAGCCCAGCGCGCCCATGGAGCGCCAGCCGAAGCACCGCCGCAGCGAGCGCCGGGGCATCTCGCCCGGTCAGGGCCGGGCGCCGCGCGAACGGGTCGTGGCCGCCGTCGGCGAGCCGCTCGAGGATGCGCCGCCCGCCCGCGACCACGGCGCGCAGCTCCCAGCCGAGCCGCCCGCCGACCCGTGCGGGCAGGGCCGAGCCGCCCGCGAGCAGCGAGCCGGCGCGCTGCGCCTCGGCGGCCACGCAGGCGCGCAGCGCGCTCGACGCGCGGCCGGCGCGCACTGCCCGGTCGACCTCCTGCTCGTCGATGCCCTGTCGGGCGAGCGTGTCGAGCGGCAGGTAGAGCCGGCCGCGCCGCCAGTCGACGTCGGCGTCCTGCAGGAAGTTGATCAGCTGCAGCGCCGTGCAGATCCGGTCGGAGAGGACGCGGTTGGGCTCGTCCAGCCTGCCGGACAGCGCCAGCACCAGCTGACCCACCGGGTCGGCGGACCGGCGGCAGTAGGCCTGCAGCGATGCAAAGTCGGCATAGCGGGTCACGGTGACGTCCTGGGCAAACGCATCGAGCAAGGCCTCGAACCGACTCCAGTCGAGCGCATGCGCTTGCACGTGGGGCACCAGCGCCGCGACGAGCGGGGAGGCCGGAGCGGCGCCGGCGCGTGCCAGGGCGATGTCCGAGCGCAGCGCGGCGAGCGCGGCAAGCCGCTCGCCGGGGGGCGCGTCGCCCTCGTCGGCGACGTCGTCGGCATGCCGGGCGAAGCGGTAGATCGCGACCACGGCCGGCCGCAGACGCGCCGGCATCAACCACGACGCGACCGGGAAGTTCTCGTAGTGCTCGACGCCGTGCAGAGGGGAGGCCACGGCCGGGATTGTAGGCGGTCGGATCCGCCGCTTCGCGGCATTGACACCGAACACGTGCCCCGCTATCTTAATTACTAACCCGTCAGTCATTAACGAGATGTCGATGCTCTCGCTCCAGTCGATCGCCACCGTCGTCACCACATTCGCGCTGGCGGCATGCTCCCCCAAAGAGGTCGCGGTCAAGGTCGAGCCGCCCCGGCCGGTGCGCACGGTCGTCGTCCAGCCACAGTCGACCACGGTGGCGCTCCAGCTGCCCGGCGAGGTCCGGCCACGGATCGAGGCGCGGCTCGGCTTTCGGGTCGGCGGCAAGCTGTCGCAGCGCACTGTGTCGGTCGGCGACCGGGTCGTGCCCGGGCAGGTCCTGGCCAGACTCGATCCGCTCGATCTCGCCCCGGCGGTGGCGGCGCAGCAGGCGCAGCTGCTGGCGGCGCGCACCGACCGTGATCTGGCAGTGGTGGAGCTCGATCGGCTGCGCAGCCTTCGTGTCCAGAACTACATCAGCCAGGCCTCCCTCGACCGCCAGCAGGCGACCCACGACGCGGCCGCGGCGCGCCTGAACGCGGCCGAGGCGCAACTGCAGCAGGCCCGCAACGCGGTCGGCTTCCAGGTGCTGCGCGCCGACACGCAGGGGGTCGTGACCGCGGTCGAGGCCGAGGTCGGGCAGGTCGTCGCCGCCGGCCAGGCGGTGATCCGCGTCGCCCACACCGGCGAGCGCGAGATCGCCTTCAACATTCCCGAGTCGGCGCTCGCCGACGCCCGCGCCTCGTCGCGCTGGGCGGTGCTGGTGCCCGCCCTTGGCAACCGCGTCCTGGCGGGACGGGTGCGCGAGATCTCGCCGATCTCCGATCCCGCCTCGCGTACCTACGCCGCCCGCATCACGCTCGCCGGCGAGCTCGACGGCGTGGCGCTCGGCATGACCGCCGTGGTGCAGGCGCTGCGCACGAGCGAGCCGGTCTTCGTGCTGCCGCTATCGGCGCTCCAGTCGCGCGACGGCGTGCCGCGGGTGTGGCGCGTCGACCCGGCCAGCAGTACCGTCGAGTCCGTGCAGGTGACGACGGCCGGCCTGCTGGACGACGCCGTCCGGATCTCCGGCGGCCTGCGGCCCGGCGACCGCATCGTCACGGCCGGCGCGAACCTGCTGCTGCCCAAGCAGCCGGTGCGGGTGCTGGACGACCCGCTCGCGCCGCCGCAGCCCGCCCCGACCGCGACGCCGGCGGGCGCCCAGGGCACGGGGAGCGCCCGATGAGCGCGCGTCCCGAGGATGGCCCGGCCGCGCCGGGCGCGTCCGGCGCGGGGGGGCGCTTCAATGTTTCGGCCGCGGCGCTGCGCCATCCCCAGCTGACGCTGTTCTTCCTGATGGTGGTGGCCATCGCCGGCTCGCTCGCCTTCTTCAAGCTCGGCCAGCGCGAGGATCCGGACTTCGCGTTCAGGGCGATGGTCGTGCGCACCCTCTGGCCGGGTGCCACCACCGAGCAGGTCGACCGCCAGATCACCGATCGCATCGAGAAGAAGCTGCAGGAGACGCCCTACTTCAAATGGACCCGCAGCTACTCCAAGCCGGGCGAGTCCCTGATCGTGCTGGAGCTCAAGGACATCGCGCCCCGCGCCGAGGTGCCGCAGATCTGGTATCAGGTCCGCAAGAAGGTCGGCGACATCCGCTCGCAGATGCCCGCGGAGGTCGTCGGGCCGTTCTTCAACGACGAGTTCGGCGACGTCTTCGGCACCATCTACGCCTTCACCGGCGACGGCTACTCGCTGGGCGAGCTGCGCGACACGGTCGAGTCGATCCGCCAGTCGCTGCTGCGGATCCCCGACGTCTCCAAGATCGAGCTGGTGGGGGTGCAGGACGAGAAGGTCTACATCGAGCTGTCCCCACAGACGCTCGCCAACCTCGGCATCGACCCGGCCAGGATCGCCGAGCAGCTCGCCGCGCAGAACATCGTGACGCCGGCCGGGGCCGTGCAGGGCGAGACCCACCAGGTCCCGCTGCGGGTCACCGGCCAGTTCGATACGGTCCGAGAGGTGCAGGAGCTGCGGCTCAACATCGGCGGGCGCACCGTGCGCCTGGGCGACGCCGCCCGCGTGTTCAGGGGCGACGCCGACCCGCCGGCACCGACGATGCGCTTCAACGGGCGCCAGGCGATCGGCCTGTCGGTCGCGATGGCCCCCTCGGGCGACGTGCTGCAGCTGGGCGAGAACCTCGAGGCGGCGATGGCCCGGATCAAGTCCGACCTGCCGATCGGCGTCGAGTTCGCCAAGGTCTCCGACCAGCCGCGCATCGTCAAGCGGGCCGTGGGACTGTTCGTCGCCTCGCTGCTCGAGGCGGTCGCGATCGTGCTCGCGGTGTCCTTCCTGAGTCTCGGGCTGCGGGCGGGCGGGGTGGTGGCACTCACCATTCCGCTGGTGCTGGCGGGCACCTTCCTGATGATGTCCTGGTTCGGCATCGACCTGCACCGGATCTCGACCGGCGCGCTGATCATCGCCCTGGGGCTGCTGGTGGACGACGCGATGATCGTCGTCGAGATGATGGCCCGCAAGGTGGAGGAGGGCCAGGACCGTTTCGCGGCGGCCACCTTCGCGTATCGCAGCACCGCGTTCCCGATGCTGACTGGCACGCTGATCACCGCCGCCGGCTTCCTGCCGATAGCGACCGCCCGCTCGACCACCGGCGAGTACACCTTCGCGATCTTCGCGGTGGTCACGATCGCGCTTCTGGTGTCCTGGGTCGCCGCGATCGTCGCGACCCCATTCATCGGCTATTACCTGCTCAAGGTGAATCCGGGCGCCCGTCACGAAGTGTTCGACACCCGCTTCTACAGGCGGCTGCGCGCCACCATCGACTTCTGCATGCGCCGGCGCTGGCTGACCATAGCCGCCACGGTCGCGCTGTTCGGGTTGGGGCTGCTGGGCATGAAGGCGACCGAGAAGCAGTTCTTCCCGTCGTCGGACCGCGCCGAGATCCTGGTCGAGCTGTGGCTCCCCGAAGGCGCCTCCTTCCGGGCGACCGAGGCGCAGGCCAGGCGCCTGGAGGGATTCCTCTCCAAGGACCCCGACATCGCCACCTTCGTGGGCTACGTGGGCAACGGCTCGCCGCGCTACTACCTGTCCCTCGACCAGCAGCTGTTCCGGCCCAACTTCGCCCAGTTCGTGATCCTGACCAAGGACGTACCCGGCCGCGACCGCGCGCTGCCGCGCATCCGCGCCGAGCTGGATCAGTCCTTCCCGGGCATCCGCACGCGCGCGTTCCGCACGGCGCTGGGCCCCCCGGTCGCGTACCCCGTGCAGTTCCGCGTGCTCGGCCCAGAGCCACAGCGCCTGAAGGCGATCGGCGAGCAGGTCGCCGAGGTCATCCGCGCCAACCCCTACACGGTGGACACCCATGCCGACTGGGGCGAGCGCTCGCCGGCGGTGCGCATCGATGTCGACCAGGACAAGGCCCGCGCGATCGGGCTGTCCAGCGCGCAGGTGGCGCGCGCGCTCGGCGGGGCGGTGTCCGGCGCCGTGCTCGGCACGTACCGCGAGCGCGACAAGCTGATCGAGGTCGTGATGCGGGCGCCGCAGGGCGAGCGCCTGAGCCTCGCCAACCTGCCGAACCTGCAGATCCAGACCGCGCTCGGTCGCTCGGTACCGCTGTCTCAGATCGCGACCGTGAGCGAGGTGATGGAGGAGCCGATCATCTGGCGGCGCAGCCGCGAGCCCAACCTGACGGTGCGCGCCGACCTGGTCGACGGCGTCCAGGCGCCCGACGTGGCGATGCAGATCGACCCGCTGCTCGACCGCATCCGGGCCGGCCTGCCGCCGGGCTACCGGATCGAGGCGGGCGGCCCCTACGAGGACAACGTCAAGGCCCAGTCCTCGATCGGCGCCGGCATGCCGATGATGCTGGCGCTGGTCGTGGCGCTGCTGATGATTCAGCTGCGGCGCTTCTCGCTGACCCTCATGGTGCTGCTCACCGCGCCGCTCGGGGTGGTGGGCGTGGCCGCGGCGCTGCTCGCCTCCGGCCGCCCGTTCGGCTTCGTGGCGCTGCTCGGCACCATCGCCCTGGGCGGCATGATCATGCGCAACACCGTGATCCTGGTCGACCAGATCCGGCAGTACGAGGCCGACGGCCACGGCCTGTGGGAGGCGGTGCGGGAGTCGGCCGTGCGCCGTTTCCGCCCGATCGTGCTGACCGCGGCCGCGGCCATCTTCGCGATGGTGCCGCTCTCGCGCGACGTGCTCTGGGGGCCGATGGCCTTCGCCATCATGGGCGGCCTGATCGTGGCCACCGTGCTGACGGTGCTGTTCGTGCCGGCCCTCTACGTCGCCTGGTACCGGGTGCGCCCGGAAACCGCCGGCTCGGGTGCCGCCGGACTCGGCGGCCCCGAGTCCCCGGCCCTGCCGGCGGGGTCGGTCTGAGCGTTCGTCTACAATGTCGCGCAGTGGGGCCGGCGCGGCCCCCGCGCGGCCGTGGCGGAATCGGTAGACGCACCAGGTTTAGGTCCTGGCGCCGAGAGGCGTGAAGGTTCGAGTCCTTTCGGCCGCACCAGGGCGCTCCCTCCGGGCTCGCCCGCGCGCCGCATCCCCCGCGTACCCCCTGACACGCCACGAACACGAGACTTGGATAGCGAGAAGATGGCCACTCAACTGGAATCGACCGGCGCGCTCGAGCGTCGCCTGAGCCTGTCGGTCTCGATGACCGACATCGGCGGTCAGGTCGAGCGCAAGCTGCGCGACATGGCGCGTACGGTACGCATGCCCGGCTTTCGGCCCGGCAAGGTGCCGATGAAGATGATCGAGCAGTCCTACGGAGCGCAGGTGCAGTCCGAGGCGCTCGGTGACGCCGTCTCCAAGGCGCTCAGCGATGCCGTGACCGAGCACGGCCTGCGGATCGCGGGCCAGCCCCGCATCGAGGCGCGCGAGGAGGCCACCGAAGGGCTCGCCGGGTTCACGGCGATCTTCGAGGTCTACCCCGAGGTGAGGCTGGGCGAGCCCTCGGCCCTGGCCGTCGAACGTCCGCAGTGCACGGTCGGCGAGGCCGAGGTCGACAAGACCCTCGAGATCCTGCGCAAGCAGCGCACGATCTGGGAGCCGGCAAGCCGGCCCGCCGCCGACGGCGACCGCGTCACCATCGACTTCGCCGGCACGCTCGATGGCGTCGCCTTCGACGGCGGCACCGCCACCGACTTTCCGTTCACCCTCGGCGAGGGACGGATGCTGGGCGACTTCGAGACCGGCGTGCGCGGCGCGTCGGTCGACGACACGCTGACCTTCCCCGTCGCGTTCCCGGCCGACTACAGCGCCAAGGAGCTCGCCGGCAAGACCGCCCAGTTCGAGGTCGTCGTGCGCAAGGTCGAGGCGCCGCACCTGCCCGAGATCGACGCCGAGTTCGCCAGGCAGCTGGGCGTCGCCGACGGCACCATCGAGAAGCTCCGGGCCGACGTCCGCGCCAACCTCGAGCGCGAGGTCGGCCAGCGGCTGCGCACCCGCGTCAAGACCGCGGTCATGGAGGCGCTGCCGGCGCTGTCGGCCATCGAGGTGCCCAAGGCCCTGGTCCAGAGCGAGTCCGAGAGCCTGGCCGAGCGGGCGCGCGCCGACTTCAAGCAGCGCGGCATGGACGTCAAGGACATGCCGATACCGCCGGGGGCCTTCACCGAGACCGCCGGCAAGCGCGTGCGGCTGGGCCTGATCGTGGCGGAGATCGTCAAGACGCAAGGGCTCCAGGCCAAGCCCGACCAGCTGCGCAAGCAGATCGAGGAGTTCGCCCAGTCCTACGAGAATCCGGGCGAGGTGATCCGCTGGTACTTCAGCGATCGCGAGCGTCTCGCCGAGGTCGAGGCCGTCGTGGTCGAGCAGAACGTGGTCGACTGGGTCCTGTCCAAGGCCAGTGTGACCGACAAGCCCCTGGGCTTCGACGAATTGATGGCCGGCAACGGCTGAACACGAGGAGCGCCACGATGACCCGTAACAGCCTGGTCGAGGACCTGGTCAACGCCCACCTGTCCCAGGAGCCCAAAGGCCTGGGCATGGTGCCGATCGTGATCGAGCAGAGCGGCCGCGGCGAGCGCGCCTACGACATCTACTCGCGCCTGCTGCGCGAGCGCGTGATCTTCCTGGTCGGCCCGGTGATGGACCAGACCGCGAACCTGGTGGTGGCGCAGCTGCTGTTCCTCGAGTCCGAGAACCCCGACAAGGACGTCAGCCTGTACATCAACTCGCCGGGCGGCTCGGTGTCGGCCGGCCTCGCGATGTTCGACACGATGCGCTTCATCAAGCCCGACGTGTCCACGCTGTTCATGGGCATCGCGGCGAGCATGGGCGCCTTCCTGCTCGCCGCCGGCGCCAAGGGCAAGCGCTATGCGCTGCCCAACTCGCGGATCATGATCCACCAGCCGTCGGGCGGCGCGCAGGGCATGGCGTCGGACATCGAGATCCAGGCCAAGGAGATCCTCTACCTGCGCGAGCGGCTGAACCGCCTGATGGCCGAGGCGACCGGACGCTCGGTCGAGCAGATCGCCAAGGACACGGACCGCGACAACTTCATGTCGGCGGATGATGCGGTAAGCTACGGACTGATCGATCGGTCCCTGGCCAGCCGCACAGAGGCGAACGTGACCTGATGCGTCCCGGGCCTGCCACGTGCCATCAGCGTGGTAGCCCGTTCGCTCTCCAGACGGAGTGACCATGTCAGAGAAGAAGGGTTCGAGCGAGAAGCTGCTGTACTGCTCGTTCTGCGGAAAGAGCCAGCACGAGGTTCGCAAGCTCATCGCGGGGCCCTCGGTCTTCATCTGCGACGAATGCATCGAGCTGTGCAACGACATCATCCGTGACGAGACGCAGGCCGACACCCAGGCCGCGGTCAAGTCCGGGCTGCCGACGCCCTACGAGATCTGCGCGATCCTCGACCAGTACGTGATCGGCCAGGACATCGCCAAGAAGATCCTGTCGGTCGCGGTCTACAACCACTACAAGCGGCTGCGCCACAAGGGCAAGAAGGACGAGGTCGAGCTCTCAAAGAGCAACATCCTCCTGGTCGGCCCCACCGGCAGCGGCAAGACGCTGCTCGCTCAGACGCTCGCGCGCCTGCTGAACGTGCCCTTCGTGATTGCGGACGCCACCACGCTGACCGAGGCGGGCTACGTGGGCGAGGACGTCGAGAACATCATCCAGAAGCTCCTCCAGGCCTGCAACTACGAGGTCGAGAAGGCGCAGAACGGGATCGTGTACATCGACGAGATCGACAAGATCTCCCGCAAGTCCGACAACCCGAGCATCACGCGCGACGTGTCTGGCGAGGGCGTGCAGCAGGCCCTGCTCAAGCTGGTCGAGGGCACCATCGCCTCGGTGCCGCCGCAGGGCGGCCGCAAGCACCCCAACCAGGACTTCGTGCAGATCGACACCACGAACATCCTGTTCATCTGCGGCGGCGCATTCGACGGTCTCGAGAAGGTCATCCGCAGCCGCTCCGAGAAGAGCGGCATCGGCTTCGGAGCCGAGGTCCGCAGTGCCTCCGAGCGGGCGGTGGGCGCCGTGCTGCGCGATGCCGAGCCCGAGGATCTGATCAAGTTCGGCCTCATCCCCGAACTGGTCGGACGACTGCCGGTGGTCGCCACGCTCGATGAACTCAACGAGACGGCCCTGGTCGAGATCCTGGTCGAGCCCAAGAACGCGCTGATCAAGCAGTACCAGAAGCTGTTCGCGATGGAAGGCGCCGAACTCGAGGTGCGTCCTGCCGCGATGCTCGCGATCGCCCGCAAGGCGCTCAAGCGCAAGACCGGCGCCCGCGGCCTGCGGTCCATCCTCGAGCACGTGCTGCTCGACATCATGTACGACCTGCCCAGCCTTCAGAACGTGCAGAAGGTCGTCATCGACGAGAACGCGATCGACGGCGAAGGCAAGCCGCTCGTGATCTACGCCGACGCGCCCAAGGTCGCCGGCTCCAAGTGACGGCCGCGCCCCCGTCCCGCTGAGGCGGGCACGCGGGCGTCGTGAGCGCCTTCCCCGTACGGCCTCGCCGTGAGCGCGCCCCGCGCCCGCGGCGCACTGGGTCGGCCATTCGTCGCATGTCGCCGTCCGCCTCGGCGGATGGGCTGCGGGCTTTCCCGCATGTCGCGTGCACGGCATCCGATTCACGATCGAAACACACGGTTTCGGAGGGCCTATTCGGCCCTTGCGGTGGCGTGGCCGGCATGCCGACCCCATCTGAAACGGCGTATGCTTGAAACGTCGAAGATCGGCCTCAGATGCCGATCACGAGCCTCCAGAGAGGAACACATCGAATGTCCGACTTGATCCCCGTTTCCTCCCCGTCCTCCCCCGCCTCGCAGACGCTTCCGCTCCTCCCGCTCAGGGACGTGGTGGTCTTCCCGCACATGGTGATCCCGCTGTTCGTCGGGCGTCCCAAGTCCATCAAGGCCCTCGAGGCCGCGATGGAGGTCGGCAAGAGCATCATGCTGGTCGCGCAGAAGAACGCGTCCAAGGACGACCCGGTCGCCACCGACATCTACGAGATCGGCTGCGTCTCCAATATCCTCCAGATGCTCAAGCTGCCCGATGGCACGGTCAAGGTCCTCATCGAAGGGTCGCAGCGCGCGCGCATCGCGAGCATCGACGACAGCGGCGCGCACTTCACCTGCGATCTGACCCCGATCGAGGACGGCGCCGACCCGGGCGCCGAGGTCGAGGCCCTGCGCCGCGCGATCCTCGCGCAGTTCGACCAGTACGTGAAGCTGAACAAGAAGATCCCGCCCGAGATCCTCACCTCGCTCAACGGCATCGACGACGCCGGGCGGCTCGCCGACACCATCGCCGCGCACCTTCCGATCAAGATCGAGCAGAAGCAGGACATCCTCGAGACGCTCTCGATCGGCGAGCGCCTCGAGAAGCTCCTCGCCCAGATCGAGACCGAGCTCGACATCCTCCAGGTCGAGAAGCGCATCCGCGGACGCGTCAAGCGCCAGATGGAGAAGAGCCAGCGCGAGTATTACCTCAACGAGCAGGTCAAGGCGATCCAGAAGGAGCTCGGCGAGGGCGAGGATGGCGCCGACATGGAAGAGATCGAGAAGAAGATCAAATCCGCGAAGATGCCTGCCGAGGCCCGCAAGAAGGCCGAGGGCGAGCTCAAGAAGCTCAAGCTGATGTCGCCGATGTCGGCCGAGGCCACCGTCGTGCGCAACTACATCGACGTGCTGGTCGGACTGCCCTGGCGCAAGAAGAGCAAGGTCAACAACGACCTGGCCAATGCCGAGAAGGTGCTCGACGAGGACCACTACGGACTCGACAAGGTCAAGGAGCGGATCCTCGAATACCTGGCAGTCCAGCAGCGGGTCGACAAGGTCAAGGCTCCGATCCTGTGCCTGGTCGGGCCGCCGGGTGTCGGCAAGACCTCGCTCGGGCAATCGATCGCCCGCGCCACCAACCGCAAGTTCGTGCGGATGGCGCTGGGCGGCGTGCGCGACGAGGCCGAGATCCGCGGCCACCGCCGGACCTACATCGGCTCGATGCCCGGCAAGATCCTGCAGAACCTGACCAAGGTCGGTGTGCGCAATCCGCTCTTCCTGCTCGACGAAGTCGACAAGATGGGTATGGATTTCCGCGGCGATCCGTCCTCGGCGCTGCTCGAGGTGCTCGACCCGGAGCAGAACCACACCTTCGTCGACCACTATGTCGAGGTCGACTACGACCTGTCGGACGTGATGTTCGTCGCGACCGCCAACTCGCTGAACATTCCGCCGGCGCTGCTCGACCGGATGGAGGTGATCCGGCTGGCGGGCTACACCGAGGACGAGAAGGTCAGCATCGCCCAGCGTTACCTGCTGCCCAAGCAGCAGAAGAACACCGGGCTCAAGCCGACCGAGCTGAGCGTGTCCGAGGCCGCGCTGCACGACATCGTCCGCTACTACACCCGCGAGGCTGGGGTGCGGTCGATGGAGCGCGAGCTGTCCAAGATCTGCCGCAAGGTCGTCAAGACCCTGCTGCTGAAGAAGGACGAGAAGAAGGTCGTTGTCACGCCCAAGAACCTCGACAAGTTCCTCGGGGTCCGCCGGTTTTCGTTCGGCATCGCCGAGAAGGAGAACCAGGTCGGCCAGGTCACCGGCCTCGCCTGGACCGAGGTCGGCGGCGAGCTGCTGACCATCGAGGCGGTCGCGGTACCGGGCAAGGGCAAGACGACCTTCACCGGCAAGCTCGGCGACGTGATGCAGGAGTCGATCAAGGCGGCGATGACGGTGGTGCGGCGACGCCAGCACCGGCTCGGCATCAAGGCCGGCTTCCACGAGAAGCTCGACATCCACATCCACGTGCCCGAGGGCGCGACGCCCAAGGACGGGCCGTCCGCGGGTATCGCGATGACCACCGCGCTGGTCTCGGTGCTGACCGAGATCCCGGTGCGGGCGGCGGTCGCGATGACCGGCGAGATCACGCTGCGGGGCGAGGTGCTGCCCATCGGCGGCCTGAAGGAGAAGCTGCTGGCGGCGCACCGCGGCGGCATCAAGACGGTCCTGATCCCGCAGGAGAACGTGAAGGATCTCGCCGAGATCCCGGACAACGTGAAGAACCGGCTGGAGATCGTGCCGGTCAAGTGGATCGACCAGGTCCTCGAGGCCGCGCTCGAGCGGATGCCGATGGCGCTGCCCGAGGAGGAGGTTCCGGCGGTGACGCCGGCGGCCGCGGCCCCGGAGCAGCCCGCCGCGGCCAGCCCCCCGACCGGTGCCGACGAGGTGGTGAAACACTGACCGCAAACCGTGCGGCGGGCCTGCCCGCCGCACGGGGCCGCCTTGCAGGCGGCTTGCGAGCTATGCTATTATTTTGGTCTTGATCGAGACACTGCCGGGTGCTTAGCTCAGCTGGTAGAGCGGCGCCCTTACAAGGCGTAGGTCGGGAGTTCGAGCCTCTCAGCACCCACCATCTCGATGACGCCGTATCCAGGAGTGGTAGTTCAGTTGGTTAGAATACCGGCCTGTCACGCCGGGGGTCGCGGGTTCGAGCCCCGTCGACTCCGCCAGATCTGACACAGACAAGGGGCGAACGCGAGTTCGCCCCTTGTCGCTTGTGGCATTCATGCAAGAGGCCAGAGTCCGCAGACATGTTCGACGCCATCCGTAAGCACCAGCGCCTGCTGCAGTTCATCCTGCTCATCTTGATCCTGCCCGCTTTCGTGTTCTTCGGGATCTCCGGCTACGACGGCATGCTGGTCCGGGACCGGGGCGTCGCCAAGGTCGGCGACGCCGAGATCTCGCAGCAGGAGTTCGACCAGGCCCAGCGCCAGCAGGTGGAGCAGTTGCGCCAGATGCTCGGCGACGGCGTCGACACGCGGATGTTCGACACGCCCGAGGCGCGCAAGGAGGTCCTCGAGGGGCTGATCTCGCAGCGCGTGATCGCGTCCGAGGCGGCGTCGCGGCGGCTCGCGGTGAGCGACGAGCGGGTCCGCCAGACCATCCTCGGCATCCCCGGGCTCAAGCGCGAGGACGGCAGCTTCGACGAGGCGCGCTACAAGGCGCTGCTGTCGGCGCAGAACATGACGCCGGCCGGCTTCGAGGCGCGACTGCGCAGCGACCTGGCCATGCAGACGATGCCAGAGGCGATCCAGTCGTCCGCGATCGTCCCGAAGGCGGTCATCGCGCGACTGGCCGCGCTGCAGGAGGAGACCCGCGAGATCCGCGAGCTGAGGTTCGCGGCGGGCGACTTCGCCGCGGGCGTCAAGCCCACCGATGAGCAACTGACGGCCTTCTACGAGGCCAACGCTCGCGCCTTCGAGACCCCGGAGTCGGCGAAGGTCGAATACCTGGTGCTCGACCGCGAGGCGCTGGCCGCGAAGGTGACGGTCAGCCCGGACGACCTGAAGACCTACTACGAGCAGAACAAGGCGCGCTTCGGCACCGCCGAGGAACGCCGCGCGAGCCACATCCTGATCAAGGCGGGTCCGGATGCCAAGGCCAAGGCCGAGGGGCTGCTCGCCAAGCTGAAATCCGACCCGAGCCAGTTCGAGGCGCTGGCCCGCGCGAACTCCGACGACCCGGGCTCGGCCGCCCAGGGCGGCGACCTCGGCTTCTTCGCGCAGGCGATGATGGTCAAGCCCTTCGCGCAGGCCGCCTTCGAGATGAAGGAGGGCGAGATCCGAGGCCCCGTCGAGACCGAGTTCGGCCTGCACATCATCCGGGTCACCGGGATCAAGCCGGGGGCCGAGAAGCCCTTCGAGGCGGTTCGCGCCGAGTTGGAGAAGGAAGTGCGCGGCCAGCAGGCAGCGGCCAAGTACGCCGAGGCGGCGGAGGCATTCACCAATACCGTCTACGAACAGTCCGATTCGCTCAAGCCGGCGGCGGACAAGTTCGGCCTGACTGTGCAGACCGCCGACAACGTGTCGCGCCAGCCCGCGGCCGACGCGGCGCGCGGCACCGCGCTGGCCAGCCCGCGGCTGCTCGCCTCGCTGTTTGGCGACGACGCCCTGCGCAACAAGCGCAACACCGAGGCGGTCGAGGTCGCGCCCGGGCGGCTGGCGGCGGCCCGGATCCTCGAGTACCGCGCGCCGCAGCGCAAGCCGCTGGACACGGTCCGCGACACCGTCCGCGAGGGCGTCGTCGCCCAGGAGGCGGCCCGGCTGGCCAAGCAGGCCGGCGAGGCGAAGCTCGCCGAACTCAAGGCCGGCAAGGGCGATGCGGCCGCCTTCACCGTGCCGCGCATCGTGAGCCGGGCCGCGCCGGGCGGGCTCGCGCAGCCGGCACTCGAGGCACTGTTCCGGTTGCCCGCCGATGCGCTTCCCAGCTACGGCGGCGTGGACCTCGGCCAGCAGGGCTACTCGGTGATGCAACTGCTCAAGGTGGCCGCGCCGCCGCCCGACCAGATCACGCCGCGTCAGGCCGCCTACGGCCAGCAACTCGGCCAGGTGCTGGCGCAGCAGGACACCGTCGACTACATCGAGTCGCTGAAGCAGCGGACCAAGATCATCCGCCATCCGGAGCGCATCGGCTCGCGGGGCGACGCCCGCCAGCCCTGACCAAGCTGGACTCCGAGCCCGACCCGGCCCGGGCTTCAGCCCGACCCGATCGCCTTCAGCGCTGCGGCGGCGGCGCCCAGGGCCGCGTCGTCGGTGCCCTCGAGCCGTACCACGGGGGCCTGCTCCAGCTGCGCGAAGTTGCGGCGCATCGACCGGTCGTAGCTCGGGTCGTAGTGCTCCACCAGCAGGCGCTCGACGAGCTCCAGCCAGCGGTCGGCGGTCACGAGCGACTTCCACTCCTCGATGCGCCTCGCGCCGTGCAGCGCGACCAGGTGATCGAGCAGCTCGAGCAGGCCCGGCGCGTCGGCCTGGAAGTGCTTGTATTCGGCGAGCAGGAAGGCGCTGCGCACCGGCACGTCGGCCTCGACGACCGCCACACGCGAGCCGCGGATCGCGTGGATCAGCGCCTCGGGCACCTGGCAGCGGCCCACCTTGCGGCTCTCCGACTCGACGAACACCGGCCGCCGTGGATCGGCGGCGCGAAGCGTATCCCACACCAGGGTCTCGAAGCCCTTCTGGGTCGGCTGAGGGGCCCCTGGCAGGCTGCCCAGCAGCGAGCCGCGGTGGCGCGCCAGCGCCTCGAGATCGAGCACCTGCTCGCCGTCGGCGGCGAGGCGCTCCAGCAGCCGGCTCTTGGCGCTGCCGGTGCGTCCGCCCACGACCACGAAGCGCAGCCCCGCCGGGAGCTCGGCCAGCGACGCCACCACATGCCGGCGGAAGGCCTTGTAGCCGCCCTCGATCACGGTCGTGCGCCAGCCGATCCGCGCCAGCACGGTCGCGAGCGAACCGGAGCGGTTGCCTCCGCGCCAGCAGTACACGAGCGGCTGCCAGTCGCGGCCGCGGTCGGCGAACAGCCGATCGATCAGGTCCCCGATGTTGCGTGCAACGATCGGGGCGCCGAGCCGCTTGGCCTCGAAGGCCCCGTGCACCGCGTTGGCCGTGCCGACCAGCGCGCGCTGGGCGTCGTCTAGCACCGGCGCGTTGATGGCGCCAGGGAGGTGGTCCTCGTCGTACTCGGACGGGCTGCGCGCATCGACGATGGTGTTGAATTCGCGCAGCCGCGTCACCACCTCCCCGATCGGCAGCGCGATCGGATCCTTCATGCCGTTCCTCGCTGGACCGCGGATTCTAGCGGCATACCGTACAATCGCCCAACCGAGCGGTGCCCATGAAAGTATTCGATCTCGCCTGCGAACACGATCACCGATTCGAAGGCTGGTTCGGCTCCGCCGAGGCCTACGACTCGCAGCTCGCGCGCGGCCTCATCGAATGCCCGGTCTGCGAGAGCCGAGCGATCCGCAAGCTGCTCGCCGCGCCCCGGCTGAATCTGTCGGGCGCCACCGAGCCCGCGCAGGCTCCCGCGAGGCCCGCCGCGCCAGCGGCCCAGCCCGGCGGCGCCCCGGTCGACATGCGCGACCCCCGCGCCGTTCAGGAGATGGTCCTGAAGATGGCGCGCGCACTGATGGACAACACCGAGGACGTCGGCCCGCGCTTCGCCGAAGAGGCGCGTCGCATCCATTACCGCGAGGCGCCGGAACGCGGCATCCGCGGCGTGGCCAGCCCCGACGAGGCGCGCGAGCTGGCCGACGAGGGGATCGAGGTCTTCGCGTTCCCGATCCCGGCCGGGCTCAAGGAACCGATCCAGTAGTAGCGCTTGGCGCGCTCAGCGCCTGGCGTATTGCGCCTTCCCGAACAGCGCGTCGCGAGCCTTGTCGTCGAGCAGCGGCCGGCGCCGGTCGGCCAGCACCTGCACGCCGCGCTGCACGGCCGGGCGGTTGCCGATCGCCTCGAACCACGCCTTGACGTTCGGGTAGTCGTCCATCAAGACGCCCTGGTTCTCCCAGGAGCGCAGCCAGGGCCACACCGCCATGTCGGCCACGGTGTATGTCTTGCCGGCGATGTAGTCGCGATCGGCGAGCTGCCGGTCCATCACGCCGTACAGGCGCCTGGCCTCGCTGGTGTAGCGGTCGATGGCATAGGCGATCTTCTCGGGCGCGTAGACCCGGAAGTGGTGAGCCTGTCCGAGCATCGGCCCCACGCTGGCCATCTGGAACATCAGCCACTGCAGCGTCTCGTACTTGCCCCGCGTGGACCGCGGCAGGAAGCGCCCGGTCTTGCCGGCCAGGTACAGCAGGATCGCGCCGGACTCGAACAGCGACATCGGCTGGCCGTCGGGTCCGTCGGGGTCGACGATCGCCGGCATCTTGTTGTTGGGGCTGATCTTCAGGAAGTCGGGTGCGAACTGCTCGCCCGCGCCGATGTCGACCGCGTGGACGGCGTAGGGCAGCCCGCACTCCTCGAGCATGATGTGGACCTTGTGGCCGTTGGGGGTGGGCCAGGTGTACAGCTCGATCATGGTCGATTCGCTCCGTGTGCAAGAGGGCGGCTGAGCGCAGCGCAGATCAACGCGGCCCGTGTCGCCACGGGCCGCCGGTGCCGCGTCCTGAGTCGCCGCGTCCGCGATGTCGGACACGGCGCACAGGGGCTCAGGAGCCGCGGGTGATCGGCATCTCGACGCGGTCCATCGCGCCCGGGATGGACGAGTGGCGGCCGAGCTCGAGCTTGGCGATCGCGTTGCGGTGCACTTCGTCCGGACCGTCGGCCAGGCGCAGCGTGCGCTGGTGGGCGTACATGTAGGCGAGCTGCGTGACCTGCGAGACGCCGGCGCCGCCGTGTGCCTGGATGGCCCAGTCGATGATCTGGCAGGCCATGTTCGGCGCGATGACCTTGATCATCGCGATCTCCGACTTGGCGACCTTGTTGCCGACCGTGTCCATCATGTAGGCGGCCTTCAGGGTCAGCAGGCGGGCCTGGTCGATCATGCAGCGCGAGTCGGCGATCCGCTCGTGCCACACCGACTGCGTCGACAGCTGCTTGCCGAATGCGGTGCGCGAGCTCAGGCGCTTGCACATCAGCTCGAGCGCCCGCTCGGCGGTGCCGATCGTGCGCATGCAGTGGTGGATCCGGCCCGGCCCGAGGCGGCCCTGGGCGATCTCGAAGCCGCGGCCTTCGCCCAGCAGGATGTTGCTCGCCGGCACGCGCACGTCGGTCAGCTGCACCTCCATGTGGCCGTGCGGCGCGTCGTCGTAGCCGAACACGGACAGCGCGCGCTCGACCTTGATCCCCGGGGTGTCGGTGGGGACGATGATCATCGACTGCTGCTCATGGCGCCCTGCGTCGGGGTTGGTCTTGCCCATGACGATCAGCACCTTGCAGCGGGGGTCACCGAGCCCGGAGCTCCACCACTTGCGGCCGTTGAGCACGTAGTGGTCGCCCTCGCGGCGGATGCTCAACTGGATGTTGGTGGCATCCGACGACGCGACCGCCGGCTCGGTCATCAGGAAGGCGCTGCGGATCTCGCCGCGCAGAAGCGGGTCGAGCCACTGGCGCTTGAGCTCCTCGGACGCGTAGCGCTCGAAGGTCTCCATGTTGCCGGTGTCGGGCGCCGAGCAGTTGAACACCTCGGCGGCGAAGTGCACGCGGCCCATGATCTCGCACATCGGCGCGTACTCGAGGTTGGTCAGGCCCTCGGGGACGCGCTTGGAGAAGGGCAGGAACAGGTTCCACAGCCCGGCCTTGCGGGCGATCGGCTTGAGCTCCTCGACGACCCGGGTCGGGATCCAGGCGTTGCCCGCGCGCCGGTTGGCATCGACCTCCTCGTGGAAGCGGTGCTCGTTGGGATAGATGTGCTCATCCATGAATGCGAGCAGGCGGGCCTGCAGGTCCTTGACCTTGGGCGTGTAGTCGAATTGCATCGTGTCTCTCCTCCGTTGATTCGAAATCGGGTGATCGGGTCGGGGCCGGGCTCAGCGCACCTTCTGCGCGAACGCCCAGGCCATCTCGGCCAGCGGGCGGACCCGCTTGGCCTGCTCCAGCGCCTGCGGGCTCGAGGCGGTGCCGTCGAGCGCGCGCTTGACGATGCCCTGCAGGATGCCGGCGAGCCGGAAGCAGTTGTAGGCGAGGTAGAAGTCCCAGTGCTCGATGCCGCTGCGCCCGGTGCGCACGCAGTAGCGACGGATGTACTCCTGCTCGTCGGGGATGCCCAGCGCGGCGAGGTCGACCCCGCCGATGCCGCGGAACTGTCCCGGGGGAATGTGCCAGCTCATGCAGTGATAGGAGAAGTCGGCCAGCGGATGGCCGAGCGTCGAGAGCTCCCAGTCGAGCACCGCGAGCACGCGCGGGCGTGTGGGCTCGAAGATCATGTTGTCGAGGCGGTAGTCGCCGTGGACGATCGTGGTCTCGTCGTCGTCGGGGATATGCCGAGGCAGCCAGTCGATCAGGCGGTCCATCTCATCGATCGTCTCGGTCGCGGACAGCACGTACTGCTTGGACCAGCGGCCGATCTGCCGGGCGAAGTAGTTGCCCGGCTTGCCGAAGTCGGACAGGCCCACCGCGGCGATGTCGACCTTGTGCAGGGCCGCGATCACGCGGTTCATTTCGTCGTAGGTGGCGTCCCGCTCGGCGTTGGACAGGCCGGGCAGCGACTGGTCCCAGAGCACCCGGCCCTCGACGCAGTCCATGATGTAGAAGGCGCGTCCGACCACGCTCTCGTCCTCGCACAGCCCGTGGACGCGCGGCACCGGGACGTCGGTGTCGGCGAGCGCCGCGATCACGCGGTACTCGCGCTCGACGGCGTGCGCCGAGGGCAGCAGCCTCGCGGCGGGGCCGGGCTTGGAGCGCATCACGTAGCTGCGCGAGGGCGTGGTGAGCTTGAAGGTGGGGTTGGACTGCCCGCCCTTGAACTGCTCGACGCCGAGCGGGCCCGAGTAGCCGTCGACGTGCGCGCGCATCCAGGTCTCGAGGGCGCCGATGTCGAAGCGCTGGCGCTCGGAAACCGGTGTCGTGCCGACGTTCTGCTCGGTCATCTCGCTGCTCATCGTCCCTCCGTCGTGTGGGTCTCGTGCACCGGGGCGGCTCTGTTCCGGCGGGTGTCAGTCTTCGTGGAGCAGCGACAGCCCGAGCCGTGCGCGCCGGCGCAACCACAGGCTCGGACGGTAGCGCGGGTCGCCGGTGCTCGCGTGCATGCCCTCGAGCACCTGCGCGACGGTGGCCGCCCCCAGCGCGTCGCCCATCGACAGCGGCCCGACCGGGTAACCCAGCCCCAGCCGCACGGCGAGGTCGATGTCGGCGGGCGTGGCGATGCGCTGCTGCGCGATCTCGCAGGCCACCGCGATCACCATCGCGACGATCCGCTGGGCGACGAAGCCCGCGCTGTCCCGCAGCAGGGTCACGCGCGCACCGTCCGAGGCGAGCAGGTGCCGCGCGGCCAGCGCGACCGCCGGGTCGGTGGCGGGGGTGGCCATGAGCACGCGGCGGCGGCAGGCCCGCGCGGCGAATGGGAACAGCGTGTCGAGGGCGACCGTGCGCGCGGCGGGCAGGCCGGCGTCGGTCGCGGCGGTGCTCGCATCCAGGCCCAGCGGCGCGAGCAGCACCAGGCTGTCCGCGGCGGGGGCAGCACCCTCGTCGAGGGTGGCGCCGAGCGCCGTCGCGAGCTCGCGCAGCGCCTCCTGCCGGGAGTCGGATGCGACCCAGACCCGTGAGAACGGCGCGACGGCGGGGGCGGGCGGCAGCGCCGGTTCCGGCACCGCGACCTGCTGGCCGGCCTCGTGCCGATAGAAGCCCTCGCCGCTCTTGCGCCCGAGCAGGCCGCCGGCGGCGCGCTGCGCGGCGAGCACCGAGGGACGGAAGCGCGGCTCGTCGTAGAACTGCCGGTAGATCGACTCCATCACCGGATGGGAGACGTCCAGCCCGGTCAGGTCGAGCAGCTCGAATGGGCCGAGCCGAAAGCCGCTGCCGCCGAACGAGACCTGCTCGCGCATGATGCGGTCGACCGCATGCGGGTCGGTCACGCCCTCGCCGACCAGCTTGAGCGCCTCGGTGCCGTAGCCGCGCCCCGCGTGATTGATCAGGAAGCCGGGGGTGTCCTGCGCGAGGACGGGGGCATGGCCGGTCCGGCGCGTGAGCCCGAGCAGGGCGTCGACGGTGGCGTCCTCGGTACGCACGCCGCGGATCACCTCGACCACCTTCATGAGCGGAACGGGGTTGAAGAAGTGGTAGCCGGCGACCCGCCCGGGCCGCCGGCACGCGGAGGCGATCGCGGTGACCGACAGCGAGGAGGTGTTGGAGACGAGTAGGGCGTCGGGGCCGGCCACCGCCTCGAGTTCCTCGAACAGCGCCTTCTTGACCGCGAGGTTCTCGACGATCGCCTCGATCACCAGGTCGCACCCGGCGAGCTCGGGCAGGGTCGAGACCGGCTGCAGGCGCGCGACGGTGGCGTCCAGCGCCTCGCGGGTGATGCGCCCCTTCTCGGCGAGCTTGCCCAGGGTGTCGGCCACCGAAGCACGAGCCGCCTGCGCGGCGCCCGGCATCGCGTCGTGCAGCCGCACGACATGACCCGACTGGGCGAAAAGCTGGGCGATGCCGCGTCCCATCGCGCCGCATCCGACGACCGCGATCGTGAACGAGTCCAGTGTGTGCATCGCCCGGATTCTACCTTGGTGACATCGGCAGGAGGGCCAGGAGGGCCCGCAGCCGAGGCGGCGCGCTACCATGGCGCCGTCCGGCAGGCCGCAGGCGACGCGGCGACCGGCCCATCCATGACGAGGAGACACGATGGTCACGCTCTGCGGTTTCGCGATCAGCAACTACTACAACAAGGTCAAGCTGCAGCTGCTCGAGAAGGGCGTGCCGTTCGCGGAGGAGCTGAACTGGGCCACCAAGGACGAGTCGACGCTGTCGGCGAGCCCGCTCGGCAAGGTCCCGTTCCTGCGCGCCGAGGACGGCACGACGCTGTGCGAGTCGCAGGTGATCGTCGAGTACATCGAGGATCTCTACCCGGTACCGCCGCTGATGCCGGCCGATCCGCTGCAGCGCGCCAAGATCCGCGAGCTGGTCCAGTTCCTGGAGCTGCACCTCGAGCTGGTGGCGCGGCGCGTCTACGGGCAGGCCTTCTTCGGGGGCAAGGTGGAGCAGTCGGTGATCGACGCCACCCGCAAGGAGCTCGAGCGCAACGTGAAGGCCTTCGCGCGGCTGACCAGGTACTCACCCTTCATCGGCGGAGACATGTTCACCGTGGCCGACTGCGCGGCCATCGTGAGCCTGCCGCTGATCTCGTCGGCGGCCAAGGCGGTGTGGGGCGACGATCCGCTGGCCGCCACGCCGGCCCGCGACTACCTCAAGCGCATGGGCGAGCGCTCGTCTGTGCAGAAGGTCAATGCCGACCGCAAGGCTTGCCTGGAACTGCGCGCGAAGCTGGCGGCCGAGAAGAAGGCCTGACGCGGGCAGGGGCGGGGGCGGCGCGCGCTGCGGCGCGCTTGCGCGGCGCGTCAGGCCGCAGAATCGGCGTCCAGTGACTCGATCCGCCCGCTGACGTCCATCCAGGCCTCCTCCTGCGCCTCGCGGTCGCGCTGCAGCGTCGTGCGCTCGCGGCCCAGCGCAGCCGCGGCCTCCACGTCGCGGTAGGCATGGGGGTCGGCCAGGCGGGCATCCACCTCGGCGAGCCGGCCCTCGATGCGGGCGAGCTCGCGCTCGATCTGCTCGAGGCGTTTCTGCAGAGGGCGGCGCTCGGCCAGTCGCTGGGCGCGCTGCCCGGCGGCGATGCGGCGCTCGTCGCGGCGCGTGGCGGCGGTCGGGACGTCGCCGCGCGGGGCGTCGGCGCCGGGCGGACCCTCGGCCGGGCGCTGCATCAGCCACTGCGCGTAGTCGTCGAGGTCGCCGTCGAAGGCCGATGCGCCGCCGTCGGCGACCCGCAGGAACTGGTCGACCGTCGCGCGCAGCAGGTAGCGGTCGTGCGAGACCAGGAGCAGGGCGCCGTCGAACTCGGCGAGCGCGTCGGCGAGCGCGTCGCGGGTCGACGCGTCGAGATGGTTGGTCGGCTCGTCCAACACCAGCAGCTGGGGGCGGGCCCAGACCAGCATCGACAGCGCCAGGCGTGCACGCTCGCCTCCCGACATCGGGCCGACCGGCCGCGTGGCGTCTTCGCCGCGGAACGCGAAGCGGCCGAGCCAGTCGCGCAGCACCTGCTCTCGTTCGTCGGGCGCGAGCCGCTGCATGTGGGCGAGCGCGCTGTCGCCGGCGCGCAGCGCATCGACCTGCTGCTGAGCGAAGTAGCCCACGCGCACGGTCCGGGCCCGCTGCAGCTCGCCACCGAGCGGTGCGAGCTCGCCGACCGCCGTGCGGATCAGCGTGGTCTTGCCGGCCCCGTTGCGGCCCAGCACGCCCAGGCGCGAGCCGCGCCCGACGGTCAGCGACACCGCCTCGAGCACGACGCGGGCGGGCTGCTCCTCGTGGGCCGCATAGCCGACGTCGACGCCATCCATCCGCACCAGCGGGTCCGGGCAGTCGCCGACCGGCGCGAAGTCGAAGTCGATGCCCCGCGACGCGCGCAGCGGCGCGAGGATCTCGATCCGCTCGAGCGCCTTGAGCCGGCTCTGCGCCTGCTTGGCCTTGGTCGCCTTCGCGCGGAAGCGCTCGACGAAGGCGTGCAGGTGGGCGACCTTGGCCTGCTGCGCGACGATGGCGCGCGCGCGTTGCGCGGCGCGCTCGGCGCGGGCCTCCTCGCAGGCCGAGTAGCCGCCGGCATAGCGCACCAGCTGGCGCTGGTCGATGTGCAGGGTCGCGGTTGCGATACGGTCGAGGAAGTCGCGGTCGTGGGAGACGACCATCAGGGTCGCGTCCAGCCGCTGCAGCCGGCGCTCCAGCCACAGCACCGCGTCGAGGTCGAGGTGGTTGGTCGGCTCGTCGAGCAGCAGCAGGTCGGCGGGCGCCATCAGCGCGCGGGCGAGGTTCAGCCGCATCTTCCAGCCGCCGCTGAACTGGTCGACCGGTCGATCACCCTCGTCGGACGAGAAGCCCAGCCCGTGCAGCAGCTCGCGCGCCCGGGCGGCGGCCGACGGACCGTCGCAGCCGATCCAGTCGTCGTGCGCCTGCGCGATCGCGGTGCCGTCGCCGCCCGCCTCGGCGCTGGCGAGCGCGGCCTCGGCCGCCATCAGCGCCGCGTCCGCCTCGAGCACGAAGCGCCATGCCGGCTGGGCACCGCGCGGCATCGACTGCTCGAGGCGCGCGGTCCGCATCGGCGGCAGGTCGATGCCGCCGCCGTCGAGCGGCACCTCGCCCGCCAGCGCGCCGAGCAGCGTCGATTTGCCGCTGCCGTTGTCGCCGATCAGCGCGATCCGCTCGCCGGGCGCGATCGCGGCGTCGGCGCTCTCGAGGAGCATGCGGGCGCCGCGCCCGAGCGTCACTCTCCGGAGTCGGATCACGGCAGCGCGTCGCGCTCCAGCAGCACGATCCGGTCGTCGCCGCCCTCGGTGGGCAGCCAGGTCGCCTCGAGCCGCGGGAACGCCGCCTCGAAATGGCTCGCCTCATGGCCGATCTCGAGCACCAGCAGACCGCCCATCATGAGGTGGCGGCGCGCGCCGGCCACGATCTGCCGCACCAGGTCCATGCCGTCGGTGCCGCCGGCAAGCGCCCCCTGCGGCTCGTGCAGGAACTCCGGCGGCAGCGCGGCCATCGAGCCCGCGTTGACGTAGGGCGGGTTGCACAGCACCAGGTCGAAGCGCTCGCCGGCCACCGGCTCCCACAGGCTGCCGTTGCGCAGCGACACGCGCCTGGCGAGGCCGTGCAGCGCGACGTTCTCGGCGGCGAGTGCGAGCGCGTCGGCCGACAGGTCGGTGCCGACCACCGCGGCGTCGGCGAAGTGCCGGGCCGCGAGGATCGCGAGGCTGCCCCCGCCGGTGCACAGGTCCATCACGCGGCGCACCGCTCGCGGCTCGGGCAGCCAGGGATCCAGGGCGCCGGCCTCCAGCACCTCGGCGATCGGGGAGCGCGGCACCAGCGCGCGCGGGTCGGCCAGGAAGCGCACGCCGCGCAGCCAGGCCTCCCCGGTGAGGTAGGCGGCGGGCATGCGCTCGGTGCAGCGACGCTCGATCAGGTCCACGGCGGCCGCGACCTCGGCGGGCGCCAGCGCCGCGTCGAGCACTGGCTCGAGCCGGTCGAGGGGCAGGTGCAGCGACCACAGCACCAGCCAGGCCGCCTCGTCCCAGGGGTCGTCGGTGCCGTGGCCGAGCGCTACCCCCGCGGCCTGCATGCGGCTGACCGCGTGGCGCAGCAGGTCCCGCACGGTGCGCAGCGCGGCCTTCGCCTCGGCGACGCCGGGGTGCGCGCGCTCGAACCTGACGGTGCTCATCCGAGCAGCGTCTCGAGGGTGCGGCGGAAGATGTTCTTCATGGGCTGCAGGCACGCGATGTCGATGTTCTCGTTGCTCTTGTGGATCGAGGAATTGGGCGGGCCGAACTCGATGACCTCGCGGCACAGCGACGAGATGAAGCGGCCGTCGGAGGTGCCGCCGGTGGTCGACAGCTCGGTCTCCAGACCGGTCTCGGCGCGGATCGCGCCGGCCAGCGCCTGCGACAGCGCGCCGCGCGGCGTCAGGAACGGCAGCCCGGACAGCGTCCATGCGACGGCACCCTCGATACCGTGCGCATCGAGGATGGTCTGGACCCGGCGCTTGAGGCCGTCGACCGTGCTGGCCGTCGAGAACCGGAAGTTGAAGTCGACCACCGCCTCCCCGGGGATCACGTTGCCGGCCCCGGTGCCGGCATTGAAGTTCGAGACCTGCCAGGTGGTCGGCGGGAAGTACTCGTTGCCCTCGTCCCAGCGCTCGGCCACCAGTGCGGCCAGCGCGGGCGCGAACTCGTGGATGGGGTTGCGGGCCTGGTGCGGGTAGGCCACGTGGCCTTGCACGCCGCGCACGGTCAGGCGGCCCGAAAGAGAGCCACGCCGCCCGTTCTTGACCATGTCGCCGAGCGAGCGCACGGAGGTGGGTTCGCCGACGATGCAGTAGTCGAGGTGCTCGCCGCGCGCCCGCAAGGTCTCGATCACCCGGGTCGTGCCGTCCAGCGCCGGGCCTTCCTCGTCGGAGGTCAGCAGCAGCGCGATCGCCCCGGCGTGCGCCGGACGCGCCGCGACGAACTCCTCGACCGCCACCACGAAGGCCGCGATCGAGGACTTCATGTCGGCCGCTCCGCGGCCGAACAGCGCGCCCTCGCGCTCGGTGGGCTCGAAGGGGTCCGCGTGCCACCACTGCCGCGGACCGGCCGGCACCACGTCGGTATGCCCGGCGAAAACCAGCGTGGGCCCCGGCGCACCGCGGCGCACGGCCCACAGGTTGTCGACCTCGCCGAAGCGCATCGGCTCGCAGACGAACCCGAGCGGGGCGAGGCGTGCGGCGATCGCATCCTGGCAGCCGGCATCGACCGGCGTGACCGAGCGTCGGCGGATCAGGTCTTCGGCGAGCAGGCGGACGGGGCAGTCGGTCATGGTCAGTATCGGAGGGTGGGGCGTCGGGGGCCGGGGTGCTGCCCGGCACCGCGGCCCGGGGTGGGCGGGCCACAGCGCGCTCCGCCGGGTCGGGCGGGTATCTGCCGCCCCCGCCGTGCGTCAGCCTCCAGGCCCGGATCGGGCGGCTTCAGGCGGCCGACGCGGACTGCGGCCGGAACAGGTTGAGGTAGATCGGTTCCGAGAAGCCGACGACGATCCGGTCGCCGGTCTCCAGGACCGGGCGCTTGATCAGCGTCGGATTGGCGAGCATCAGTTCCGAGGCGCTCGCCTGGTCGACGACGCTCGCGCGGCGCGCCGGGTCGAGTTGGCGCCAGCTCAGGCCCCGCTTGTTGAGCAGCGCGTCCCAGGGGAGGTGTCCCATCCACCGGGCGAGCAGGGTCGCGTCGAGGCCGTCGGCACGGAAGTCGTGGAAGCGGAACGCCACGCCCTCGCCGCGCAGCCAGGCGCGCGCGCGACGCACCTGGTCGCAGTTGTCGATGCCGTAGACGACCACCTCGCCGCGCATCAGATGTTCAGCATGAATTCGGAGAAGGAGGGGCCCTCTGGCGCCTTCTGCGACGGCTGGTCGGACGGCTCGTTGGAGCGCTTCGTGGCCGCGGGAGGCTCGAGGGGAATCTCCTCGGAGTTCTCGAGCAGCCACAGCAGGTTGGTCGGCGAGTCGGACTGCGCGAGCGCGTCCTCCTTGGACACCCGCTTGCTGCGGACCATGTCGACCAGTGCCCGCTCGAAGGTCTGCGAGCCGGGCGCCATGCTCTTCTCCATCGCGTCCTTGACCTCCGACAGGCGCCCCTGCGCGATCAGCTCGGACACGAAAGTGGTGTTCAGCAGGATCTCGACGGCCGGGGTGCGCTCGCCATCCGCCGTGCGCACCAGCCGCTGCGAGATCACGCAGCGCAGCGTGCTCGCGAGGTCGGCCTGCAGCACCCGCCGGTTCTCGGGCGAGTAGAAGCTGACGATCCGGTTGAGCGCGTGGGCGGCGTTGTTGGCGTGCAGCGTGGACAGCACCAGGTGGCCCGACTGCGCGTATGCGATCGCGGCACTCATCGTCTCGGTGTCACGGATCTCGCCGATCATCAGGCAGTCGGGGGCCTGACGCAGCGCGTTGCGCAGCGCTACCTCGAGCGACACGGCATCGGTGCCGATCTGGCGCTGATTGACCACCGAACGCCGGTGCTTGAAGGTGTACTCGATGGGGTCTTCGAGTGTCAGGATGTGCCCGGTGCGGTGCTGGTTGCGGTAGTCGACCAGCGAGGCGAGGGTGGTCGTCTTGCCCGATCCGGTGGAGCCGACCACCAGCAGCAGGCCGCGCTTGTCCATGATCAGCTCGGAGAGGATCGGCGGCAGGCCGAGCGTCTCGAACTGCGGCACGTCGCCCGGGATGTAGCGGACCACGGCGGCCGGCGAACCACGCTGGCGGAACACCGAGAAGCGGAAGCTGCCGACGTCGCGCAGCCCGAATCCGATGTTCAGCTCGTTGTCCAGCTCGAACTGGGACCACTGGCGGTCGGTCAGCACCTCGCGCAGCAGCGACTCGACCGACGCTGTGTCCAGCCGCTGCTGGTTGACCGGCACGGTCGTGCCGTTGATCTTCACCTGCACCGGCGTGCCGACGGCGATGAACATGTCCGAGGCCTTCTTGTCGGCCATCAGCCCGAGCAGTCGTTCCATCGCCATATGATCGGTGCTCCAGATGAGGGGGCCAGCGGCGCGCGCCGCTCAGTCCCCGCGCAGCAGTTCGTTGATGGCTGTCTTGGCGCGCGTCTGTGCATCGACGCGCTTGACGATCACCGCGCAGTACAGGCTGTACTTGCCATCGGCCGACGGCAGCGAGCCGGACACCACGACCGAGCCGGCCGGCACGCGCCCGTAGCTGACCTCGCCCGTCGCGCGGTCGTAGATCTTGGTGCTCTGGCCGAGGTAGACCCCCATCGACAGCACCGAGTTCTCCTCGACGATCACGCCCTCGACGACCTCCGAGCGGGCGCCGATGAAGCAGTTGTCGCCGATGATCGTCGGATTGGCCTGCAGCGGCTCGAGCACGCCGCCGATCCCCACGCCGCCGGACAGGTGCACGTTCTTGCCGATCTGCGCGCACGAACCGACGGTCGCCCAGGTGTCGACCATGGTGCCTTCGTCCACATAGGCGCCGATGTTGACGTACGAGGGCATCAGCACGACGTTGCGGCCGATGAAGCTGCCTCGCCGGGCGACCGCCGGAGGCACCACGCGGAATCCGCCGGCCGCGAAGTCCGAGGCGCTCCAGCCCTCGAACTTGGTGGGCACCTTGTCGTAGAACTGCAGGCCGCCCGACTGGACCGGACGGTTCTCTTCGAGGCGGAACGACAGCAGCACCGCCTTCTTGATCCACTGGTGCACGACCCAGTCGCCGTTCAGCTTTTCGGCCACCCGCAGGCGGCCGGCGTCGAGTTCGCCGATCACGTGGCCGACCGCCTCGCGGACGGCCGCCGGGGCGGAGGCGGGCGAGAGCGCGGTGCGCTGCTCCCAGGCCTGTTCGATGGTGGTGTGCAGTGCGGTCATGTGGCGGGCTCAGGAAGCGTATCGGGTAACGAAGGCCCGGATGCGGCCGGCTGCCTCGACGCAGGCATCGAGGTCGTCGACCAGCGCCAGGCGGACGAAGCCTGCGCCGGGATTGCGCCCGGCGACGCTGCGGGCGAGGAAGCTGCCCGGCAGCACCAGGACATTATATTGGGCGTGGAGGTCGCGGGCGAACGCCGCGTCGTCTGCGCCGGGCACGCCGGCCCACAGGAAGAAGCCGCCTTCCGGCGCCGCCACCCGCAGCGGCCCCGACAGCAGGGGCACGACGGCATCGAACTTGGCCCGGTACAGCGCGCGGTTCTGCACCACGTGCGCCTCGTCCAGCCAGGCGGCCGTCGAGGCAGCCTGGACCGTCAGGCTCATCGCCCCGCCGTTGTAGGAGCGCAGCAGCAGGAAGCGGGCGATCAGCGCTGGGTCGCCGGCCACGAAGCCCGAGCGCAACCCCGGCACGCTCGAACGCTTGGACAGGCTCGAGAACACCAGCAGCCGGGGCCAGCCGTCCAGGCCCAGCGCGTGGGCCGCTGCGAGCGCGCCCTCCGGCGGCGCGTCATCGTCGGGGTAGATCTCGGAATAGCACTCGTCCGAGGCGATCACGAAGCCGTGGCGCGCGGACAACTCGAACAGCCGCGCCCACTCGGCGCGTGTGGTGGCGATGCCGGTGGGGTTGCCCGGCGAGCACACGTACACGAGCTGGACCCGGGGCCAGACCTCGGGCGGCACGGCGTCCCAGTCGAGCCGGAAGCCGGCCTCCGGCGACTGCTCGACGTACACCGGCTCGGCGCCGGCCAGCATCGCCGCGCCCTCATAGACCTGGTAACAGGGGTTGGGCAGCAGCACGACCGGCGCGGGGCCGCCCGGGCGCACGTCGACCACCGCCTGCGCAATCGAGAACAGCGCCTCCTTGGAGCCGTTGACGGGCAGCACTTCGGTGACGGGGTCGATCCGGGGCAGTCCGTAGCGACGCTCGAGCCAGCCCGCGATCGCTTCGCGCAGCGCCGCCCCGCCCGCCGTGGGGGGGTACGCCGACAGGCCATCCAGCCCGGCCACCATTGCGTCCCGCACGCACTGCGGGGCCGGGTGGCGTGGCTCGCCGATCGACATCGCGATCGGGCGCAGCGACGCTGGTGCCGTGACGCCCTTCAGCAGGGTCCGTAGCCGCTCGAACGGGTAGGGTGGGAGGCTATCCAGAATTCGGTTCAAGTAACGACTCCAACCGTATGATAATAAACAAATATCATCCGCGCGTCGAGGACTCTGTCGGGAAGGCTCCGAGGTCCACGCGAATCGGCGGCGTCCAGCCCGGCGCCCGGTGCTCGGCGACGACGGTGGTGAAGATGCCGCCCCTCACGTACCAGCGCGCGGTCAGGCGCATGAAGCGGGGCCGGGTCGCGGCGACCATCTCCGACAGGATGCGGTTGGTCACCGCCTCATGGAAGGCGCCCTGGTCGCGAAACGACCACATGTAGAGCTTGAGCGCCTTGAGTTCGAGGTTCGCGGCCTCTGGCACGTAGTCGAGGATCAGGGTCGCGAAATCCGGCTGGCCGGTGAGCGGGCACAGGCAGGTGAACTCGGGCACCTCGATGTGCACGAGGTAGTCGCGCTCGGGGGCCGGGTTGGGGAATGTCTCGAGGTGATGCGAGGGTGCGCTGGGCATCCGGAGTCTCCACGCTCGACCCGCGCTGCGCGACGGCATGTCTGCGCTGGTGGGTCGGGCCAAAAAAAACGGCCCGCGAGGGGCCTCGTGCAGGGCCGGACCGGAGGCTCGGGCGCCCCGTTCGGCCGGGCGCGAAGGCCTGGGCCGACGCTGCTGCGGTGGTATTATATGCATGGCCCGCACTGCCGGGTCGAACGCGTGCGGAGTTCGGTGCCCTCCCTGAGTCCGCGTCCCGTCTCCGACGACAGATCGCCCCTGCTTCACCGGGCTGCCAGAGCGTTCCCGTGCGTCTGAAACAGATCAAGCTCGCCGGCTTCAAGTCGTTCGTCGACCCGACCGCGTTCGAAGTCCCCAGCCAGCTGGTCGGGGTCGTCGGACCCAACGGGTGCGGCAAGTCCAACATCATGGATGCCGTGCGCTGGGTGCTGGGCGAGTCCAGGGCGTCGGAGCTGCGCGGCGAGTCCATGCAGGACGTCATCTTCAATGGCTCGTCCGACCGCAGGCCCTCGGTGCGGGCCAGCGTCGAGCTGATCTTCGACAACGCGATGTCGCGCCTGGGCGGCGCCTGGGCCGGCTACGCCGAGGTGTCCGTCAAGCGCGTGCTGACTCGCGACGGCCAGTCGAGCTACCTGATCAACAACCAGGTGGTGCGGCGCAAGGACGTCCACGACATGTTCCTGGGCACGGGCCTGGGGCCTCGCGCCTACGCGATCATCGGGCAGGGCACGGTGTCGCGGATCATCGAGGCCAAGCCCGAGGAGCTTCGGATCTTCCTCGAGGAGGCCGCCGGCGTCTCCCGCTACAAGGAGCGGCGCCGCGAGACCGAGAACCGGCTGTCCGACACCCGCGAGAACCTGACGCGCGTCGACGACATCCTGCGCGAGCTCGCCGCCCAGATCGACAAGCTCGAGCGGCAGGCGGAGGTGGCGCGCGAGTACCGCGGCCTCGAGGCCGAGCGCGAGTCCAAGCAGCGGATGCTGTGGCTGGTGCGGCGCGACGACGCGCTCGCCGAGCAGGCGCGGATCGCCCAGCAGGTCGCCGTCGTCACCAACGAGATCGAGGGCCGCATGGCCGGGCAGCGCGCGGTCGAGGCCCGGCTCGAGCAGGCGCGCGCGGCGCACTACGCGGCGAGCGACGAGGTCCACCGCGCGCAGGGCGCCTACTACGAGGCCAACGGCGAGGTATCCCGCTTCGAGGGCGAGATCCGCTTCGTGTCCGACTCCCAGGCCCAGCTGCGCGAGCGCCTGGTCGGGCTGCAGGCGCAGGTCGACGCCGCGCGCGGGCGCGACGGGCAGGCGGCCGACGCGCTGTCGCGCAGCGACGAGGAGCTGGCGGGCGCCGAGGAGCGCCAGGCGGTGCTCGCGCAGCGGCTGGACGACGCCACCTCGCAGCTGCCGGCACTGGAGGAGGCGCTGCGCGACGCTCGCGAGGCGCTCGACCGGTCGCGCGCCCAGGCCGCCGAGACCTCGCAGCAGATCCAGGTCGTCGCGACCCGCCAGCGCGGCATCGAGGAGGCGCTGCGCCAGCTGCAGGACCGCGAGGCCAGGCTGGCCGACGCGCTCGGTGGGCTCGAGGAGGCGCCAGTCGCGCAGCTCGAGTCGCTGCGCGAGCGGCTCGTGCAGGCCGAGGCGATCGAGGAGGGCGCGGGCGAGCGCGTGGCCGATGGCGAGGCCCGCTGGAGCGACGCAGACGGGCGCCGCGCCCCCGCGCAGGATGCGCTGCGCCAGGCGCTGGGGCGCACCGCGCAGGTCGACGCCCGGATCGCTGCGCTGCGCCAGATCCAGGAGCGGGTGCGCACCGAGGGCAAGACGGCCCCCTGGCTGCAGCGTCACGGCCTGCATGAAATGAAGCGCCTGTGGCAGCGGCTGCGCATCGAGCCCGGCTGGGAGACCGCGATCGAGTCGGTGCTGCGCGAGCGGGTCCAGGCGCTGGAGGTCGGTCGCATCGAGACCCTGTCGGGCCTGCTCGACGAGCAGCCGCCCGCCAAGGTCGGCTTCTACGCGCCCGCCGGCGCGCTGCCCGCGGCCCGCGATGCGTCGCCCGAGGTGGCGGGGCTGGTGCCGCTGGCCGCCCAGGTGCATACCCACGATCCGCAGATCCGCGCGATGCTCGACGAATGGCTGCACTGCAGCTTCTGCGCCGAGTCGCCGGCGCAGGCGCTGGCCGGGCGCGCCGGCCTGCCCGTGGGCGGGCAGTTCGTGCTGCGCGGTGGCCATGCGATCGGCCGCTTCGGCGTGCAGCTGCATGCGATGGACTCCGAGCAGGAGGGCGTGCTGGCCCGCCAGCAGGAGCTCGAGAACCTGACGCGCGAGCATCGCGCGCTCGAGCTGATCGCCGACGAGGCACGTGCCACGGCCACCCGGACCGAGGCGCTCGCCGCCGAGGCCAAGGCGCGCGTGTCCATGGATCGCGACGCGCTGTCGCAGGCGGTTCGCAACGCGGCCACGCTGCGCATCGAGACCGAGCGCTGCGCGCAGCAGGTGCAGCGCGCGAGCGCCGACCGGGCGCGGCTCGAGGCCGACCTGGCCGAGCTGGCCGGGTCGCTCGCCGGGCGCGAGGCGGCCATCGCCGAGGAGTCCGCACGCTTCGAGGCGCTCGACCTCGAGCTCGCCGAGCGCCAGGAGGCCGTCGAGTCGATGCGCACCGCCTGGGAGGACGCCGACGCGGCGCTCGACCAGGCCCGCGATCGCCTGCGCGAGCTCGAGCGCGACGAGCGCGAGGCGGGCTTTGCGGCACGCTCCATCGAGGTCCGCCGCCAGGCCCTTAACGAGCAGATCGTGCAGGCCCGCCAGGTCATCGAGCAGTCGCTCGCCGAGACCGGGCTGCTGCAGGCGCGCCTGGCCGAACTCTCCGACGAGGCCGCGCGCACCGGGCTGCAGGCCGCGCTGGACGCGCGGGTGCGCGCCGAGCAGGCCCTGGCCGAGGCGCGTGCCCGGCTCGACGCCCTGACCGGCCAACTGCGCGAGTTCGACGAGGCGCGGCTCGGGCACGAGCGCGCGCAGGAGCCCCTGCGCGCCCGCCTGACCGAGCTGCAGCTCAAGGAGCAGGCGGCCCGCCTGGGTGCCGAGCAGTACGCCGAGCAGCTCGCGCTGGCCGAGGTCGACGAGGCGGCGGTGCGCGCGGCCTTCGAGGTGCTGCCCAGGCCCGCGTGGCTGCAAGGCGAAGTGACCCGGCTCGCCAACGCGATCGCCGCACTCGGCGCGGTCAACCTGGCGGCGCTCGACGAGCTCACGGCGTCGCGCGAGCGGCACGACTTCCTCGCCGCCCAGCAGGCCGACCTCAACGAGGCGATCTCGACGCTCGAGGACGCGATCCGGCGCATCGACCGCGAGACGCGCTCCCTGCTCCAGGAGACCTTCGACGAGGTCAACCGGCACTTCGGCACCTTGTTCCCCGAGCTGTTCGGCGGCGGCGAGGCCCGGCTGGTGCTGACCGGCGACGAGATCCTCGACTCCGGCGTGACGGTGGTCGCCCAGCCGCCGGGCAAGCGCAACACCTCGGTCCACCTGCTGTCGGGAGGAGAGAAGGCGCTGACCGCGATTGCGCTGGTGTTCGCGATGTTCCAGCTCAACCCGGCGCCGTTCTGCCTGCTCGACGAGGTCGACGCGCCGCTCGACGATGCCAATACCGAGCGCTACTGCGCGATGGTGAGGCGCATGGCGGGCCAGACGCAGTTCCTGTTCATCACCCACAACAAGATCGCGATGGAACTCGCCCAGCAACTGGTTGGCGTGACCATGCAGGAGCGCGGGGTGTCGCGGATCGTCGCGGTCGACCTCGACGCGGCAACCAGCTTCGCGGAGGCCGCATGAATACCCTCTGGGCAAGCCTGATCGGGCTGATCCTGATCGCGCTGGCGGTGGTCCTTGCATTCAATTTTCTGCAGGGTCGTCAGACGCGGCTGCGTGACGCCTGGCGCGAGAAGCTCGCCGGCGGCGGGCGCAGTGCGCCGCGCACGCCTCCCGAGCCGCGGGCCTCAACCCGCAGCGAGCCCCCGGTGACCCGGGAAGCCGGCCCCGCTGCGGCCGGGCGGATCGAGCCGAGCTTCGGCGCGGCCGCGCCCGAGCCCGCCCCGACCACCGAACCGGTCGCCGCCTGGCATGTGCAGACCGATGCATCGTCCAGCCAGCCGGCCCCGTCTGAGCGTTGGGGCGCCGATGACCAGCCGCCGCGCGGGTTCCGGGACGACGAGCTGGACGCCGCCGGCGCGGTCGTGCCGCACCCCGATCGCGACGACGCCTCTAAGCCCGTCCCGATCCCCGTCGCCGCCCGCGGTCTCCCCGAGACCGGTCCGATCCTTGACCCTCGCCTCGACTGCATCGTCGAGCTGGCCCTCGGCGCCCCGATCGCCCCCGAGCGGCTGCTGTCTGCCGTGTCGGCGCTGCGCCGCGCCGGCTCCAAGCCGGTTGCGATCGAGGCCGATGCCGGCGACGGCCACTGGGCCATCCCGCACGCTGCGCGCGGCGCGATTCGCCGGGTGCGGGCCGGCGTGCTGCTCGCCAATCGCAACGGGCCGCTCAACGCGATGGAGTTCTCCGAGTTCTGCACCGCCGTGCAGGCGCTCGGCCGCACGATCGGCGCCGGCGGCGCGATCGTGCCCGACATGGCGCCGGTGCTCGAGCACGCTCGCCAGCTCGACGATGCCTGCGCGCAGCTCGACGCTGTGATCGGCCTGAACATCGAGACGCCCACGGCGCTCTCGCCGGCCGAGCTGGCGGCGCTGGCCTCGGGGCTGGGCCTGGCCGAGCGTGGCAACAATCGCTATGCGCAGCTGGACGAGGGGGGCGACGTGCTGTTCTCGCTGGCCCTGGGCGAGCGGGCCGAGCAGCTGACGCTGCTGCTCGACGTGCCGCGCGCGCCGCAGGACGCCGAGCCCTGGCCGATGATGGTCGACTGTGCAATGCAGTGCGCCGAGCGCACCGGTGGGCGGCTGGTGGACGACGCGGGGCGCCCGCTGACCGAAGCCGCGGTGTCGGGGGTCTCGCGCCAGCTTGCGCAGCGCTACCGCTCGCTCCAGGAGGCTGGCCTCGACGCTGGTTCGGCCGCCGCGCTGCGCGTCTTCAACTGAGCGCGGGGCGGCGATGCCAGGCCGCAGTCCGATCGCGACGGACCTCGCCGTCGAACAGCGCGCAGACGCCGCGCGTGCGCGCATCGAGCGGCTGCGCGCCGAGCTCGAGCGCCACAATCACGCCTACTACGTGCTCGACGCGCCGACGGTGCCCGACGCAGAGTACGACCGCCTGTTCCGCGAGCTGCAGGCGCTCGAGGCCGCGTTCCCGGCGTTCGATTCGCCCGACTCCCCGACCCGCCGGGTCGGTGGCGCGCCGGTCGGCGCATTCGGGCAGGTCCAGCACGCGTTGCCGATGCTCTCGCTGCTCAATGCCTTCGAGGACGAGGAGGTGCTCGCCTTCGACCGCCGTGTGCGCGAGGGCGCCGACGATGCCGGCCTCGATCTCGCCGCGCTGCGCTACTGCGCCGAGCTGAAGTTCGATGGCCTCGCGATCAGCCTGCGCTACGAGGACGGCCGCTTCGTCCAGGGCGCGACGCGCGGCGACGGCACGGTCGGCGAGGACGTCACGGCCAATCTGCGCACCGTCCGCGCGATCCCGCTGCGGCTCGAGGGCGCCGTGCCGCGTCGCCTCGAGGTGCGCGGCGAGGTGCTGATGTTCCGTCGCGACTTCGACCGACTCAACGACGCCCAGCGCGAGCGGGGCGACAAGCCCTTTGTCAATCCGCGCAACGCCGCTGCCGGCAGCCTGCGCCAGCTCGATCCGACCCTGACCGCGCAGCGGCCGCTGCGCTTCTTCGCCTACGGGCTCGGCGAGGTGTCCGACGACCTGCCGGTGCCGACCTCGCACTGCGCGCTGCTCGACTGGTTCGCATCGCTGGGGTTCCCGGTGGGCACGCTGCGCAGCAGCTTCGCGCACGCCCAGGCGCTGCTCGCCTTCTATCGCGAGGTCGGCGCCCGGCGCCCGAACCTGCCCTATGACATCGACGGCGTCGTCTACAAGGTCGACGCGCGCGACTGGCACGAGGCGATCGGCTATGTCGCGCGTGCACCGCGCTTCGCGCTGGCGCACAAGTTTCCTGCCGAGGAGGCGCTGACCGAGCTGCTCGGCATCGACATCCAGGTCGGGCGCACCGGCGTGCTCACGCCGGTGGCGCGCCTGCGCCCGGTGTTCGTGGGCGGCGTCACCGTGACCAACGCGACGCTGCACAACGAGGACGAGCTGACCCGCAAGGACCTGATGATCGGCGACACCGTCGTGGTGCGGCGCGCCGGCGACGTGATTCCCGAGGTCGCCCGGGCCGTGCCGGAGCGCCGCCCGCCCGACGCCCGCCGCTTCGTGATGCCAGCCGCCTGCCCGGTCTGCGGGTCGGCTGCGGTGCGGGAAGCTGGGGAGGCCGCCTGGCGCTGCGTGGGCGGCCTGTTCTGCAAGGCCCAGCGAAAGCAGGCGCTGCTCCATTACGCTCAGCGCCGCGCCATGGACATCGACGGCCTGGGCGAGCGCATCGTCGACCAGCTGGTCGAGCGCGAGCTCGTCCAGACCCCGGCCGACCTCTACCGGCTCGATGTCCCGACCCTGGCGGGCCTCGAGCGGATGGGCGAGAAGTCGGCCGCCAACCTCGCCGGTGCAATCGAGCGTTCGCGCACCGCGCCGCTCGAGCGCTTCCTGTTCGCGCTCGGCATCCGCCACGTCGGTGAGGAGGTGGCGCGTGTGCTGGCCGCCGACTTCGGCAGCGTCCGGGAGGTGCTGGACGCCGACTGGCCGGCCCTGATCGAGGCCAAGGCCGCGGCCCAGAAGCACAACGCCCGTGCGCGTCCGCGCGGCGAGGCGCTGATGCCGGTGCCGATGGAGGGCGTGGGCCCCGAGATCATGCAGGCCATCCAGACCTTCGCGGCCGAGCCCCACAACAGGGAGGTCGTCCAGAGGCTCCTCACGGCGGGGGTGTCCCCCCGGCCGCCGGCGCGCCGGCGCAACGTGGCGCTCGGCGAGCAGGCCGCCGGTGCGCCTGCGGCGGACCTTGTGTCGGGTGGCGATGCGCCCGGCGCCCTGGCCGGGGTCACCATCGTGGTCACCGGGACGCTGCCCGGCCTGGCCCGGGACGAAGCCGAGGCGCTGGTTCGCCGCCATGGCGGGAGCGCGAGCGGTTCGGTGTCCCGCCGCACCGGCTACGTCCTTGCCGGCGACAGTCCGGGCAGCAAAATTGCCAAAGCCAGAGAACTGGGCATTCCGGTGATCGATGTCGAACAATTCCTGAGGATGATCGGACAACATGGCCAAGCAGATTAGGAAGGCGGTTTTCCCGGTGGCGGGTCTGGGCACCCGGTTCCTGCCGGCCACCAAGGCGTCCCCCAAGGAGATGCTGCCGGTGGTCGACAAGCCCCTGATCCAGTACGCGGTCGAGGAGGCCGCCGCCGCCGGGATCACCGAGATGATCTTCATCACGGGCCGCGGCAAGCGCAGCATCGAGGACCACTTCGACAAGGCCTACGAACTCGAGGCAGAGCTGGCCGCGCGCGGTAAGAACGCGCTGCTCGAGGCGGTCCAGGAGATCGTCCCCAAGGGCATCAACTGCGTGTACATCCGCCAGGCCGAGCCGCTGGGCCTGGGCCACGCCGTGCTGTGCGCGCGCTCGGTGGTGGGCGACGAGCCCTTCGCCGTGCTGCTCGCCGACGACCTGATGCAGTCGGCCGCCGACGGCGTGCCGGTGCTCGCCCAGATGGTCGAGCAGTACGGCAAGCACCATTCGAGCGTGCTGGCGGTGCAGGAAGTGCCGCGCGCCGAGACCGCCTCCTACGGCATCGTGTCGAGTTCGCCGTGGGGGGAGCGCACCGCGCGCGTCACCGCCATCGTCGAGAAGCCCAAGCCCGAGGCGGCGCCCTCCACGATGGCGGTGGTCGGCCGCTACGTGTTGTCGCCGCTCATCTTCGAGCACCTCGCAAACATCACGCCCGGCGCCGGCGGCGAGATCCAGCTCACCGACGGCCTGGCGCGCCTGATCAGCGACGAGCCGGTGCTCGCCTTCCTCTTCAACGGCACCCGCTACGACTGCGGCTCGAAGATCGGGTATCTTCAGGCGACGGTCGAGCTGGCGCTTCGCCATCCGGAGGTCGGCGCCGAGTTCGCCGCGTTCCTCAAGCGCCGCGAAGGCCGCTGAACCCGGCGCCGGCAGAGCCCCGCCGGCCGTTTCCCGTCCGCCATCGGCCCGCACCGGGCCCGGAGTGCCTTCCCCCATGCATGCCATCATCGGCGGCAGCGGACTCGCCAAGCTCGGCGACCTCAAGCTCGAGCGCCGCGAGGTCGTCCGCACGCCCTTCGGCGACCCGTCGTGCGCGCTGTCCTTCGGCACCATCGAAGGCGTCGACGTCGTCTTCCTCGCGCGGCATGGCTACGGCCACACCCTCGCGCCGCACCAGATCAACTATCGCGCCAACCTGTGGGCGCTGCAGCAGGTGGGCGCCACCGAGGTGCTGGCCGTGGCCACCGTCGGGGGCATCCGGGCCGACCTCGGGCCCGGCAGGCTCGCACTGCCCGACCAGATCATCGACTACACGCACGGCCGCAAGAGCACCTTCTTCGAGGGGCCGGACAATCCGGTCACCCACGTCGACTTCACGCTGCCCTACGCCGAGCGGCTGCGCGCGGGCCTCGCCGCTGCGGCGGCGGCGGCCGGCGAGCCGGTCGCCTTCGGCTGCACCTACGGCTGCACCCAGGGGCCGCGCCTGGAGACCGCCGCCGAAATCCGCCGCCTGGAGCGCGACGGCTGCGACCTGGTCGGCATGACAGGCATGCCCGAGGCGGTGCTCGCCCGGGAGCTGGGGTTGCCCTACGCGGTGCTCGCGGTGGTGGCCAACCACGCGGCCGGCTGCGGCGACAGCCGCGAGTCGATTTCGATGGAGGCGATGGGCGCCGTGATGGACGAGGCGATGGTCAGGGTCCGCCGCGTGCTGGCGGCCTACCTGCGCAGCACACGTACGGCGCCGCCGTCCAGGGTGCCGGCATGATCCACCCCGTGCTCAGGATGGGCGATCCGCGGCTGCTGCGCGTGGCGCGCCCGGTGGAGCGGATGGATACCCCGGAGCTCCATGCGCTGGTCGCCGACATGTTCGAGACGATGGCGCAGCGCAACGGCGCCGGCCTCGCCGCGCCGCAGATCGGCGTTGATCTGCGCGTGGTGATCTTCGGCTTCGAGGCCAACCCGCGCTATCCCGATGCCGAGCCGATCCCCCCGACCGTGCTGGTCAATCCGGTGATCGAGGCGCAGTCGGATGCCGAGCAGGAAGGCTGGGAGGGTTGCCTGTCGGTGCCGGGGATGCGCGGTTGGGTGCCCCGGCTCGCGCGGATCCGCTACCGCGGCTTCGATGCGTCCGGCCGCCTCATCGAGCGCGAGGCGGTCGACTTCCATGCGCGGGTGGTGCAGCACGAGTGCGACCACCTCGACGGCATCCTCTATCCGCGCCGCATCCGGGACCTCGCACGCTTCGGGTTCATCGAGGAGCTGTTCCCGGGCGAGACCCTGTCCGACGACTGACGGGCGTCATCCACGCGCGAGGCCCGCGGGCCGGCCCGGCGTCCGGGCGGCCCCGCGCCGCGCTCAGCCGGCCTGCATCGCCTCGAGCAGGTCGTTCTCGAGCTGGATCTGCAGGCGCGCATTCGAGAGCGCCGGCCCGTCGATGAGGAACACGTCCTCGGCCCGCTCGCCCAGCGTCATGATCCGCGCGGCCTGCAGGTTGATGCCATGGCGGGCGAGGGTGCGGGCGATGCCGTACAGCAGGCCGGTACGATCGTTGGCGATCACCGACAGCAGGTAGTGGCTGCCGCGCTCGTCGGGGCGCAGGTCGAGCTGCGGCGCGATCGGGAAGTAGCGCGAGCGGCGCGACGCCCGGCCCCGCACCGGCGCGTCGAGCCGATGGCGGCGCGCCAGCCGGTCGGCCAGCTCCACCTCGACCAGCGACAGGATGTCGCGGTAGTGGAAGCTATGGTTGGGGTCGACCACCAGGAAGCTGTCGAGGGCCCGCCCGTGGCGCGTCGTGTGGATGCGCGCATCCAGCACCGACAGGTTCTTGCTGTCGAAGTAGCCGCAGATCCGGGCGAACAGGTCGGGCTGATCCGGCAGGTAGGTGACCACCTGGAAGCCCTCGCCGATCGGTGCCAGCCGGGTCCGCACGATCGGGGCTTCGGTGTCGGGCACGCGGTAGAGCACGCGGGTCTGCCAGGCGATGTCCTGCGGGTCGTTGCGCAGGAAGTAGCCGATGTCGAGCTGCTTCCAGAAGGGGGCGTACGAGTCGGGCGACAATCCGTAGAGGTTCATCAGCTTGACCGATTCGGCGCGGCGAGCGTCGAAGCGCTCGTCGGTGCTGGCCGTCTCGCCGCCGAGCTCGCGCTTGGTCGCGCGGTACAGGTCCTCGAGCAGCTTGCCCTTCCAGGCGTTCCAGACCTTGGGGCTGGTGCCGCGGATGTCGGCGACAGTCAGCAGGTACAGGCCCGTCAGGCGGCGCTCGGTACGCACCAGCCGCGCGAAGGCGGTGATGGTGTCCGGGTCGCTCAGGTCGTGCTTCTGGGCGACCTGCGACATCGTCAGGTGGTGCTCGACCAGGAACTCCACCAGTTCGCGGTCCGCGTCGGCCAGGCCGTGCGCGCGGCAGAAGCGGCGCGCGTCGATGGTCCCGAGCGTGGAGTGGTCGCCGCCGCGGCCCTTGGCGATGTCGTGAAAAAGGGCGGCCACGACCAGCAGCCACGGCTGCTCGTAGGCCGCCATCAGCTGGCTGCAGAACGGGTACTCGTGCGCATGCTCGGCGCGCTGGAAGCGCCGCAGATTGCGCACCACCATCAGGATGTGCTGGTCGACCGTGTAGACGTGGAAGAGGTCGTGCTGCATGCGCCCGACGATCCGCCTGAATGCGGGCAGGTAGCGCCCGAGCACCGACCACTGGTTCATCCGGCGCAGCTGGCGCGTCACGCCCTTGGGGGCCTGCAGCAGGCTCAGGAAGGCCGCCCGGTTGCCAGGGTCGCGCCGGAACGCCGCGTCGATGCGCGTGCGCGCGCGCCAGATCGCCCGCAGCGTCGGCGCGCTGATGCCGGTGAGCTCGGGGTGGCGCTGCATCGCGAGGAAGGCCCGCAGGATCGAGGACGGGTCGCGCTCGAACAGCCCCGAATCCACGGCGTCGAGCAGGCCCCGGTCGTTGCGGAACTCGGCGTCGATCGGCTCCGGGCTGCCGGCGTTCTCGGGGAAGAGCTCGGCCTCCAGGTTCTGCAGCACCATCGTCGAGAGTTGCGTCACCGACTTGGCGACCCAGTAGTAGCGCTGCATCAGCTGCTCGCTGGCGAGCCGCGCGTCGTCCGGATCGAAGCCCTGCGCCCGCGCCACCTGTGCCTGCAGGTCGAAGACCAGGCGGTCCTCGCGGCGTCCGGCGATGATGTGCAGCCACGCGCGGTTCACCTTGAGCTTGCGCTCGTAGCCGGCGAGCAGGCCGGCCTCCGAGGAGGTCACCAGGCCGCGCTCGGCAAGCTGCCGCCAGCGTGAGCCGATGCCCGCGGCCCGGGCGATCCAGAGGATCGACTGCAAGTCGCGCAGCCCGCCCGGGCTCTCCTTGACGTTCGGCTCGAGGCTGTAGGGCGTGTCCTCGTACTTCGCGTGCCGCTGGCGCAGCTCGAAGAGCTTGGCGTGGAAGAACGCCCGCGGATCGACCGCGGCGTCCAGCCGCTCGCCGAGCTCGCGGTACATCCGGCGGCTGCCGGCGAGGTAGCGGCGCTCGAGCAGGCAGGTCTGGACGGTGATGTCGGCGGCCGACTCGGCGACGCACTCGTTGGCCGTGCGCACGCTGTGGCCGATCTCCAGGCCCACGTCCCAGCACGCGCCGATGAAGCCCTCGATGCGCAGCGCCCGCCGAGGGTCCTCGCCGGGCGGCACCAGCAGCAGCAGGTCGACGTCCGAGTGCGGCATCAGCGCCCGGCGCCCGTAGCCGCCGACGGCCGCGAGGCAGCAGTCGGCCCGCAGCCCGGCTTCGCCCCACAGATCGAGCAGCACCCGGTCGGTCAGGCGCACCAGGCCGCGCAGCAGTGCCCGCACGTCAGGACGCCGGCGGAAGGCGCCGACGAGCTCGTCGCGGCGCGCCCGATAGGCGATGCGCCGTGCCGCGGTGCCGCCGGCGGGCGCCTCGGCGGGTCCGGGCGCGCCCGGCGTCGGTTCCGGCCCGGTGTCGAGATCCTGCATGCCTGAAGGAAGGGACGGGGCGGTCGGCGGACCGCTCAGGCGACGGCCTGGAGCAGTTCGGGCCGCGCGGGCGAGCCGGCAGACACGGTCAGCACCTCGTGCCCGGTCTCGGTCACCAGCACCGTGTGCTCCCACTGCGCCGACAGGCTGTGGTCCTTGGTGACGATGGTCCAGCCGTCGGCGAGTTCGCGCACCTCGCGCCGGCCGGCGTTCACCATCGGCTCGATCGTGAAGATCATGCCCGGCACCATCGGCTCGCCCGTCCCCGGGCGACCGTAGTGCAGCACCTGGGGCTCCTCGTGGAACCGCCGGCCGATACCGTGACCGCAGAATTCCCGGACGATCGAGAACCCGCGGGCCTCGGCGTGGCGCTGGATCACGTGGCCGATGTCGCCGAGCGTGGCGCCCGGGCGCACCTGCTCGATGCCGAGCCACATGCACTCGTAGGTGACCTCGCTCAGCCGCCTGGCGGCCAGCGAAGGTTCGCCCACGCTGAACATGCGGCTGGTGTCGCCGTGGAAGCCGTCCTTGATGACGGTGACGTCGATGTTCAGCACGTCGCCCTGCTTGAGCAGCTTGTCGCCCGGGATCCCGTGGCAGACCTGGTGGTTCACGGACGTGCAGATCGACTTGGGGAAGGGCCGGTAGCCAGGGGGCGCGTAGTTGAGCGGCGCCGGCACGCTGTGCTGGACGTCGACCATGTAGGCATGGCACAGCGCGTCGAGGTGGCCGGTGGTGACGCCCGGCTTCACGTGCGGGGCGATGAAGTCCAGCACCTCGGATGCCAGGCGGCCCGCCAGGCGCATTGCTGCGATTTCGGCCTCGGTCTTGATGACGATCGACATCGAACTTGTCGGTAACTCGTTGTTCGGGTTATGATTATAGGCTTGCCCGGGGCCTGCGCCCCCGAGAATCCTCACGGAGCCGGCATCTTGGCTCCTTTTGGTTTTCCGGATTCGGGTGACATCGGCGCCCTGGCGCGCGATGCCGCCTCGAATACGCCGATCCGGGCAAGAACTCACCGCGGTCTTCGCATCGCGCCGGCGCCACAGTGTGCCGGGGCGGAGAGGACAACTCAAGCGCGTGGCGCGACCCCGTCGGATGGCTGGGCGCCCCGGGTGCGAGGGATGTCCCCGGGGATGCTCCGAGGGTGCACGGCGCAAGCCGTGTCCGGACGCCCGGCGAACCGCGACATTCAACCCTGGCACACACAAGGCACCATGTCATGACCACCATGCGTCAAATGCTGGAAGCGGGCGTGCATTTCGGCCACCAGACCCGCTTCTGGAACCCCAAGATGGCTCCGTTCATCTTCGGCCATCGCAACAAGATCCACATCATCAACCTCGAGAAGACCCTGGTGATGTACCAGGACGCGATGAAGTACATGCGCCAGCTCGCGTCCAACCGCGGCACCGTGCTCTTCGTCGGCACCAAGCGCCAGGCCCGCGAGATCGTCGCCACCGAGGCCAAGCGCGCCGGAATGCCCTACGTCGACGAGCGCTGGCTCGGCGGCATGCTGACCAACTTCAAGACGGTCAAGACCTCGATCAAGCGCCTGCGCGACATGGAAGCGACCCTGGCCGACGGCGGGCTCGAGCGCATGTCCAAGAAGGAGGCGCTGCTGTTCAGCCGCGAGATGGAGAAGCTGACCAAGGCCATCGGCGGCATCAAGGACATGAACGGCCTGCCCGACGCGCTGTTCGTCATCGACGTCGGCTATCACAAGATCGCCATCACCGAGGCGCTCAAGCTGGGCGTGCCGCTGGTGGGCGTGGTCGACACCAACCACAACCCGGACGGCATCGATTACGTCATCCCGGGCAACGACGACTCGAGCAAGGCGATCCAGCTGTACGCGCAGGGCGCGGCCGACGCGATCCTCGAAGGACGCGCCAGCTCGCTGCAGGAAGCCGCCAAGGGCGGTACCGGCGACGAGTTCGTCGAGGTCCAGTCCGAGCAGGCTTGAGGAGCAGGGAACATGGCTGAAATCACCGCGGGCATGGTGAAGGAACTGCGCGAGAAGACCGACGCGCCGATGATGGAGTGCAAGAAGGCGCTGACCGAGGCTGCCGGCGATCTCGCCAAGGCCGAGGAGATCCTGCGCGTCAAGCTCGGCAACAAGGCGAGCAAGGCCGCCTCCCGTGTCACCGCCGAAGGCATCGTCGGGGTCCACCTGTCGGCCGACGGCCGCACGGGGGCGATGGTCGAGCTGAACTGCGAGACCGACTTCGTCGCCAAGAACGACGATTTCCAGGGCTTCGCCAAGGCGCTCGCCGCCCTGGTGGCCGAGGCCTCGCCGGCCGACGTCGACGCGCTGTCGGCGCTGCATCTCGACGGCGTGACGGTCGAGGAGCGTCGCAAGACGCTGATCGGCAAGATCGGCGAGAACATGGCCGTGCGCCGCTTCGTGCGGATCGCCGGTCACGGCAAGGTGGTGAGCTACGTGCACGGCGGCTCGAGGATCGGCGTGCTGGTCGACGTCGCGGGCGGCGACGAGCAGCTGGCCAAGGACCTGGCGATGCAGATCGCCGCGTCCAAGCCGGTCGCCCTCGATCGCAGCGGCGTGCCGGATTCGCTCGTCGAGAAGGAGCGCTCCATCGCATCCCTGAAGGCGGCCGAGTCGGGCAAGCCTGCCGAGATCGTCGCCAAGATGGTCGAGGGCACCGTGCAGAAGTACCTCAAGGAGGTCACGCTGCTCGGCCAGCCCTTCGTCAAGGACGACAAGCAGACCGTCGAGCAGCTCCTCAAGGCGCGTGGTGCGAAGGTCCACGCCTTCACGCTGTACGTGGTTGGCGAAGGCATCGAGAAGAAGCAGACCGACTTCGCGGCGGAAGTCGCGCAGGCGGCTGCCGCGGCGGGCCGCTGAGGCACGCCCCGCCGGGCGCGGACGGCCCCCGGGCCGGACGGTCCGGCGGCCTCCCGCGCGGCGCGCGCGCCCGTCACATCCGCCCCTGGAGCCCCCTCCGATGACCGAAGCCCCCAAGCCCTACAAGCGCGTCCTGCTCAAGCTGTCCGGAGAGGCCCTCATGGGGGATGACGCCTACGGCATCAACAGCGGCACGATCGCGGGCATGGTGAGGCAGGTCAGCGAGGCGGTGGCGATGGGCACCGAGCTCGCGATCGTGATCGGCGGGGGCAACATCTTCCGCGGGGTCGCGCTCGGCGCCTCGGGCATGGACCGTGCCACCGCCGACTACATGGGCATGCTGGCCACCGTCATGAACGCCCTGGCGCTGCAGGATGCGCTGCGCAACGCGGGCGTGTCGGCCCGGGTCCAGTCGGCGCTCAAGATCGAGCAGGTGGTCGAGCCCTACATCCGCCCCAAGGCGCTGCGCTACCTCGAGGAGGGCAAGGTCGTGATCTTCGCGGCCGGCACGGGCAACCCCTTCTTCACCACCGACACCGCGGCGGCGCTGCGCGGTGCCGAGATCGGCGCCGAGGTCGTCCTGAAGGCGACCAAGGTCGACGGGGTGTACAGTGCCGATCCCATGAAGGACGCGACAGCGACCCGTTACCGCACGATCAGCTTCGACGAGGCGATCGGTCGCAACCTGAAGGTGATGGACGCCACCGCCTTCGCGTTGTGCCGCGACCAGAAACTGCCGATCAAGGTGTTCTCGATCTTCAAGGAGGGGGCGCTCAGGCGAGTGCTGCTCGGCGAGGACGAAGGCACGCTGGTGCACGTCTGAACCCGGAGCCTCACGCATGGCCACCACGATTCCCGAGGTCCGCAAGTCGGCCGAGCAGAAGATGTACAAGTCGGTCGACGCGCTCAAGGCGAACCTTGCCAAGATCCGAACCGGCCGGGTCCACGCCGGCCTGCTCGACCATGTCCAGGTCGAGTACTACGGCAGCATGGTTCCCATCAGCCAGGTCGCCAACGTCACCCTGATCGACGCCCGCACCATCGGCGTGTCGCCCTGGGAGAAGAAGATGGCCGCCCCGATCGACAAGGCCATCCGCGACTCCGACCTCGGCCTGAACCCGTCCATGATGGGCGAGTTGATCCGCGTGCCGATGCCCCCGCTGTCCGAGGAGCGCCGACGCGAGCTGACCAAGGTGGTCCGCGCGGAGTGCGAGGACGCGCGGGTCGCCGTGCGCAACCTGCGCCGGGACGCCAACACGCACCTCAAGGAACTGCTGAAACTCAAGGCGGTCTCCGAGGACGAGGAGCGTCGTGCCCAGGAAGACGTGCAGAAGCTGACCGACCGGTTCGTCATCGAGATCGACAAGCTGCTCCAGGCCAAGGAGCAGGAGCTGATGACGGTCTGAACGCGCCAGCGCGCCGCACCGGCATCCCCGCCCGATGAGCCACGTCAGCTCGACAGAGATCGTTCCGCAGCCGCGCGACGTGCCGAGGCATGTCGCGATCATCATGGACGGAAACGGGCGCTGGGCAACCGCGCGCCGGCTGCCGCGGGTGGCCGGCCACTCCCGGGGGGTCGAGGCGGTTCGCGCCACCGTCGAGGCCTGCATGGCTCGCGGCGTCGAGTACCTGACCCTTTTCGCGTTCAGCTCCGAGAACTGGCGGCGCCCGGCCGACGAGGTGTCGCTGCTGATGCGCCTGTTCATCGCGGCGCTCGAGCGAGAGATCGCGCAGCTGCGGGCCAACGGCATCCGGCTGCGGATCGTCGGCGACACCGACGCCTTCGAGCCGCGGTTGCAGGCGCTGATCCGCCAGTCGCAGCAGCGCACCGCCGGCAACACCCGGATGACCCTGACCGTCTGTGCCAATTACGGCGGGCGCTGGGACATCCTGCAGGCGATGCGCGCGATGCTCGCCGCCCATCCCGAGCTGGCGGCCGACCCGTCGGGCATCGGCGAGGCCGATCTCGCGCCCCATCTCGCGATGGCCTACGCGCCCGAGCCCGATCTCTTCATCCGCACCGGCGGCGAGCAGCGCATCAGCAACTTCCTGCTGTGGCAGCTTGCCTACACCGAGCTGCACTTCACCGAGGCGTTCTGGCCCGACTTCGGCGCCGCCGAACTCGACCGCGCGTTCGAGTCCTTCCGCGCCCGCGAGCGCCGGTTCGGTCGCACCAGCGCGCAGATCGCGACGCCGGCCAGCGCCCCGGGCACCTGAGCTGCAGCCCCGCCGCCATGCTCGGGCAACGCGTGGTCACGGCGCTGGTACTGCTCGCGATCCTGATCCCCTCGATCTTCTTCGCGCCGCCCTGGGTCTGGGGCGTCGTGTCGCTGGCGCTGCTGGCGGTGGCCGGCCACGAGTGGGGCCGGCTGCTCGGGTCGTCCGGCGGCGGCCTTGCGATGGGTGTCGGTCTGGCCGCCGCAGGTGCGGCCTACATCGCGTGGCGTACCCAGCATCCGACCGGCGCGCCCCCGGCCGCCGTCGTCGCCATCGCCGCAGCGAGCCTCGCGTTCTGGCTGTCCGCAGGGCCTGCGTCGCTGTGGCGGGTCCGCAGGATCGGCCCGGGCTGGCCGATCGCCGTCGTGGCGCTCGCCGCCTGCTGGCTCGCGCTCTACGAGCTGCGCCTGGCCGGCGCGGCCCTGCTGGTGTCGTGCATGGCGATCGTCTGGCTGGCCGACATCGGCGCCTACTTCACCGGCCGTCGGTTCGGCCGCCACAAGCTCGCGCCGCGCGTCAGCCCGGGCAAGACCTGGGAAGGGGTCGCCGGAGGCGTCGTCGCGGTGCTCGCGGCGGCCGCGATCGCGGCGGCCACCCTGCCCACCGGGCCCGACGCGCCGATCTTCTCGAGCTGGGTGGCGGCGCGAGCCGGATGGGCGGCGTCCTGTGCGGTGCTGGCGGCGGTCGCGGCGCTGAGCGTGGTCGGCGACCTGCACGAGTCGCTGCTCAAGCGGCTCGCGGGGATGAAGGACAGCGGGCGCATGCTGCCGGGGCACGGCGGCGTCCTCGACCGGATCGACGCCCTCATCCCGACGATGCCCGGCTGCCTGCTGCTGCTGCAACTGCTGCGATAATCCCTCCGATGCAGCGGATCACCATCCTCGGGGCCACCGGATCCATCGGCGAAAGCACGCTCGACGTCGTCGGCCGGCATCCCGACCGCTATCGCGTGTTCGCGCTCACCGCGCGGCGCAACCACCGGACGCTGCTCGCGCAGTGCCTGCGCTTCGAACCCGCCTATGCGGTGCTCACCGAGCCGGCGGCTGCCGCGGTGTTGCGCGAGGCGCTCGCCGCCAGCGGAAGCCGCACCGAGGTGCTCGACGGCCCGTTCGCCACCGCCGAGGTCGCGGCTGCCGCCGAAACCGACCTGGTGATGGCCGCGATCGTCGGGGCGGCCGGCCTGGAGCCCACGCTCGCCGCCGCCCGCGCAGGCAAGACCCTCCTGCTCGCCAACAAGGAAGCCATCGTGATGGCCGGGCCGGTGTTCCTCACGGCGGTCCGCGCCGGCGGCGCCCGGGTGCTGCCCATAGACAGCGAGCACAACGCCGTCTTCCAGTGCATGCCCGCCGAGGGGCATCGCGGCGGCGTTCGGCGCATCGTGCTGACGGCCTCCGGCGGCCCGTTCCGTCAATTCGACCTCGCCCGCATGGACTCCGTGACGCCCGAGCAGGCGGTCGCCCATCCCAACTGGAGCATGGGCCGAAAGATCTCGGTGGATTCCGCGACCATGATGAACAAGGGCCTCGAACTGATCGAGGCGCACTTCCTGTTCGACATGCCTCCCGATCGCCTGGACGTCGTGATCCACCCGCAGAGCATCGTCCACTCGATGGTCGAGTACGTCGACGGCTCGACGCTCGCGCAGCTCGGCAACCCCGACATGCGCACCCCGATCGCCCATGCGCTCGCCTGGCCGCAGCGCATCGACAGCGGCGTGGGCCTGCTCGACCTGACCCTGCACGGTCGGCTCGACTTCGAGCGCCCGGACCCGGTCCGCTTCCCGTGCCTGCGGCTCGCCCGCGAGGCGCTCGCGGCGGGAGCGGCCGCGCCGTGCGTGCTCAACGCCGCCAACGAGATGACCGTGGATGCCTTCCTGGAGCGGCGCATCCGCTTCACCGACATTGCCCGCATCAACGAGGCGGTCCTCGACGCACTGGGCGCCGCCGGCGCCCCGACCGACACCGGCGGCGTGCTCGCGCTCGATGCGCAAGCCCGCACGCTGACCGCCGCCCGACTCTCGGAGCACGCCGCATGACCACGTTGCTCGCCTTCCTGTTCGCACTCGCCGTGCTGATCTTCGTCCATGAGCTCGGCCACTACTTGGTCGCGCGCTGGTGCGGGGTCAAGGTGCTGCGATTCTCGATCGGCTTCGGTACGCCGCTGGTTCGCTGGAAGGTCGGCCCCGACAAGACCGAGTGGTCGATCGCACCGATCCCGCTCGGCGGCTATGTGCGGATGCTCGACGAGCGCGAGGGCGGCCCCGGCTCGGTCGCGCCCGAGGAGCTGCACCGTGCCTTCAACCGCCAGAGCCTCGCGCGGCGATCGGCGATCGTCGTCGCCGGGCCGCTCGCCAACTTCCTGCTCGCGATCGGGCTGTACGCGGCGCTCGGCATGGTCGGCCTCGAGGAGCCGGCGGCGGTGCTGGCCGACCCGGCGCGCGGCACGCAGGCGGCCGCGGCGGGCATCGTCGCGGGCGACCGCGTGATCGAGGCCGACGGCCGTCCGATCCGCTCGATCTCGGAGCTGCGGATGCGGATGATCGACGCGGTCGTCGAGCGCAGGCCCGCCCCGCTCGTGGTGAGTCGCGACGGCAGCCCGCTGCGGCTCGCGCTCGACACCTCCGGCCTGCCGGCCGGCGAGATCGACAAGGACTTCATGCGCACGCTGGGGCTGGAGCTGGCCGGCGGGTCGGTCTCGATCGGGTCGGTGACGCCCGACGGCAGCGCGGCGCGCGCGGGTCTGCTGACGGGCGACGAGGTGGTCGCGGTCGCGGGGCGGCGCATCGCGCGGGCAACCGACCTGATCGACGTGCTGCGCGCCAGCCCCGATCGCGAGGTCCCGATCGAGATCCGTCGCGCCGGCGTCGAGCAGCGGGTGGTGGTCGTGCCGCAGGCGCAGCGTTCCGATCGGGCCGAGGACGAGGGACGCATGATCGGGCGCATCGGGGCCGCGCTGCAGAACCGCGTCGAGATGGTGCGGATCCAGCACGGGCCGCTCGATGCGCTCGCCTACGGCACGCGCCAGACCTGGGACATGTCGTGGTTCTCGCTGCGGATGCTCGGCAAGATGCTGGTGGGCGATCTTTCCTGGCGCAATCTGAGCGGCCCTGTGGCCATCGCCGACTACGCCGGACAGTCGGCAAAGGTGGGCTGGTTCGCGTACGTCGCGTTCCTCGCGCTCATCAGCGTGAGCCTGGGTGTCCTCAACCTGTTGCCGGTTCCGGTCCTCGATGGAGGCCATTTGGTATATTACGGCCTCGAAGCAATCAAGGGAAAGCCGCTTTCCGAGCGGTTCATGCAGATCACTCAGAGAGCAGGGCTGGCGGCCATCGTGGGGCTGATGGCCGTGGCGCTGTTCAATGACCTGAGCAGGCTGTTCGGCGGGTGATTCGCCGGGCCGGCTTGCCGGCCAACCGGGAGTTTCATGCGTCCGTTCGCGAAAACCGTGTTCGCGCTAGTCGCGAGCATGATGGGGCAGCTTGCCTGGGCATTCGACCCGTTCACCGTTCGCGACATCCGTCTGATCGGCGTTCAGCGCGTCGAGCCGGGCACCGTCTTCGGTTACCTGCCCGTCAAGGTCGGTGAGCGCCTCGACGACGAGCGCGCATCGCAGGCCATCCGCACGCTCTATGCGACGGGCCTGTTCAACGACGTGCGCCTCGAGGTCGATGGCGATGTGCTGGTCGTCTATCTCGAGGAGCGGCCCACGATCGCGGGCGTCGAGATCAGCGGTGCCAAGGACATCAGCAGCGAGGAGCTGATCAAGGCCCTCAAGGAGCTTGGCCTGACCGAGTCCCGGATCTTCGACCGTGCCGTGCTCGATCGCGCCGAGCAGGAGGTCAAGCGCCAGTACCTCGCCCGGGGCAAGTACGCCGCGAAGGTCGTCTCGACGGTGACGCCGCTCGAGCGCAACCGGGTCTCGATCGCGATGGCGATCGAGGAGGGCGACAACGCCAAGATCACGCAGATCCGGATCCTCGGCAACAAGGCCTTCTCCGAGAAGACGCTGGCCGATCAGCTGCAGCTGACCACGCCCACCTGGCTGTCGTGGTACACGCGCAGCGACCAGTACGCGCGCGAGAAGCTCGCCGGCGATCTCGAGCGGCTGCGTTCCTTCTACCTGAATCGCGGCTACCTCGAGTTCGCGATCGACTCCACGCAGGTCTCGATCGACCCCGACCGCGAAGGCGTCTACATCACGGTGAACATCACCGAGGGCGAGCGCTTCACGGTCACCGGCTACAAGTTCAGCGGCAACACGCTCGGGCGCGACGCCGAGCTCGACAAGCTGATGCTGGTCAAGCCAGGCTCGGTGTTCTCGGGCCAGGCGCTGAGCGAGTCCACCCGCACCATGACCGAGCTCTTCGGCTCGATCGGCTATGCGTTCGCCAATGTCAACGCGATCCCCGAAGTCGATCGCGACAAGCGCACCGTGTCGTTCAACGTCGCCATCGATCCGGGCCGCCGCGTGTACGTGCGGCGGATCACCATCTCGGGCAATGCCCGCAGCCGTGACGAGATCGTCCGGCGCGAGCTTCGCCAGTTCGAGAGCGCCTGGTACGACACCGACAAGATCCGGCTCTCGCGCGAGCGCCTGACGCGCCTGGGCTACTTCACCAACGTCACGATCGACACCTCGCCGGTGCCGGACGCGCCCGATCAGGTCGATCTCAACGTCAACGTGGTCGAGCGCTCGACGGGTACCTTCCTGGTGGGTGTCGGCGTGTCGAGCACCGACAAGCTGGTGTTGACCGCCTCGATCAACCAGCAGAACTTCCTGGGCACCGGCAAGTCCCTGGGCGTCACGCTCAATACCGGCCGCACGCAGCAGACCGTCGACATCCGGCATACCGACCCCTACTTCACGGTCGACGGCGTCTCCCGGACCTTCGAGGCGTACAACCGGCGGTTCAACGCCGAGACCCTCGGCCTGGGCGACTACCAGCTCCAGACCTCGGGCATCGGCGTGCGCTTCGGCGTGCCCTACACCGAGATCGACCGCATCACCTTCGGCCTGGTCTACGAGCGCAACAACGTGACCCTCGGCGCCAATCCGCCGTCCCGGTTCCGCGAGTACGTGGACGCGTTCGGCGAGACGAGCTGGGCGCTGCTCGGCGTGCTCGGCTGGTTTCGCGACGATCGCGACAGCCCGCTGACCCCCACCCGCGGCCTGTTCATGTCGAGCAACCTGGAGTTCACGCTGCCCACGGGCGACCTGCGCTATGCGCGCGGCGACTTCAACGTCCAGTGGTACAAGCCGCTGACCAAGGACTACACGCTGGGCCTGAGCGGGCAGGTCGCCCGCGGTGTCGCGCCGAGCGGCGAGGTCTATCCGATCTTCAAGAACTACTACGCGGGCGGTATCGGCTCGGTCCGCGGCTTCGAGGCCGCCAGCCTCGGGCCGCGCGACGCCGACGGCTTCCCGCGCGGCGGGCAGAGCAAGCTGGTCGGCAGCGTCGAGTTCCTGTTCCCGATGCCGGGCGCCGGCAACGACCAGTCGGTCAGGCTGTTCGGCTTCATGGACGTCGGCAACGTGTTCACCGACACCATCCAGATATCCGAGCTGCGCGCGTCGGCTGGCTTCGGCCTGAACTGGCTGTCGCCGCTCGGCCCGCTGAAGCTGAGCGTCGGCTACCCGATCAACCGGCAGCCCGAGGACCGGCTGCAGCGCTTCCAGTTCCAGATCGGCACCGGCTTCTGATGCCTGGACTGCGCGCCAATCCATGCGAGAATCCGACCCGCCGATGGCGCGGCACCAACCGGTCCGCCGCGCCCTCTCCTCAAGGACGTGATTGGATGATCAAGGTCGTCAGGCTCGTCGCCGCCTGCGCCGCGATGGCCGCCTCGGTCGCGAGCTTCGCGCAGGAGCAGCCGCGGATCGGGTTCGTCAACACCGAGCGCATCCTGCGCGAATCCAATGCCGCGAAGGCCGCCCAGCAGAAGCTCGAGCAGGAGTTCTCGCGGCGCGACAAGGAGATGCAGGAGAGCGCCGCGCGCCTGAAGCAGCTCGGCGAGCGCCTCGACCGGGACGTCGCCGTCCTCACGGATACCGATCGGGGCCGTCGCCAGCGCGAGATCGCCGACCTGGACAAGGAGTTCCAGCGCAAGCAGCGCGAGTTCCGCGAGGACCTCAACCAGCGCCGCAATGAGGAGCTGGCATCGGTGATCGAGCGTGCCAATCGCGTGATCAAGCAGATCGCCGAGCAGGAAAAGTACGACCTGATCCTGCAGGAGGCGGTCTACGCGGCACCTCGCATCGATCTGACCGAGAAGGTGCTGCGCGCCCTCAACGGCGCGCCCGCCAAGTAACGGGTCCACCGGTGCATCGCGCGCTGCCTGAAGCGGTGACCGTCGCCGCCATCCGCGACCGCATCGGAGCGGAGCTGCGAGGCGATCCCGAACGCAGCGTTCTGCGGCTCGCGTCGCTCGAGTCCGCCGGACCCGACTGCATCGCCTTCCTGACCGGCAAGCGCCATGCGCGGGCGGCCCGCGAGAGCCGGGCCGGCGCGATCATCCTGTCGCCGACCCTCGACGCCGACGCGCCGCAGGGCGCTGCGCGCCTGGTCGTCGCCGACCCCTACGTCGCCTACGCCCACCTGTCGCGCTGGTTCGAGTTGCTGCTCGCGGCGCCGGGCGACGCGCCCGCGATCCATCCGGGCGCGAGCGTCGACTCCCGCGCGACGCTCGGTGCGGGCGTCTCGATCGGGCCCGGCGCCCGGATCGACGCCGGCGCGCACATCGGCGACGGCTGCAGGATCGGGCCCGGCGTCGCGGTCGGCGAGGGCGCCTCGATCGGTCCGCATTCGCGCCTCCATCCCAACGTCGTCGTGTACGCCGGCGTGCGGATCGGGGCACGCGCCATCCTGCACGCGGGCTCGGTGATCGGCGCCGACGGCTTCGGCTTCGCCCCCTCTCGCGAGGGCTTCGTCAAGATCGCCCAGCTCGGTTCGGTCGTGATCGGCGACGACGTCGAGATCGGCGCCAACAGCACCATCGACCGCGGCGCGCTCGACGACACCGAGATCGGCGACGGTTGCAAGATCGACAATCTCGTGCAGGTCGGCCACAACGTCCGGATCGGCGCGAACACCGTCATCGCTGGCTGCGCCGGCATCGCCGGCAGCGCGGTGATCGGACGCGGCTGCATGATCGGCGGCGGCGTCGGCGTGTCGGGCCACATCGAGATCTGCGACGGCGCGGTGATCGGCGGCTTCTCTCTGGTCGAACGTTCGGTCACCGAGCCGGGCTTCTATACCGGCGCCTGGCCACTGCAGGTGCACGCCCAGTGGGAGCGCACCGCGGCCACCCTCAAGCAACTGCCCCAGCTGCGGCAACGGCTGCGGGCGTTGGCGAGCCTCGTCGGCCCGCCCAAGGACCCCTCATGACCCCGATCGACATCCGCGGCATCCTCGAATACCTGCCGCACCGCTACCCGTTCCTGCTGATCGACCGGGTGCTGGAGCTCGAGCCGGGCAAGCGCATCGTCGCGATCAAGAACGTGACGATCAACGAGCCGTACTTCGTCGGTCACTTCCCGCACATTCCGGTGATGCCCGGCGTGCTGATGATCGAGGCGCTCGCGCAGGCCGCCGGCGTGCTGTCCTTCGAGACGCTCGGTCGTCGGTCCGACGCAAGCTCGGTGTTCTATTTCGTCGGCATCGACGGCGCCCGGTTCAAGCGTCCGGTGGTGCCCGGCGACCAGCTTCGGCTGGAGGTCGAGATCCTGCGCTTCGCCAGGTCGATCTCCAAGTTTCGCGGGGTCGCCACCGTGGACGGCGCGGTCGCGGCCGAGGCGGAGCTGATGTGCACGCTGCGCGACGTCGCGCCGCCGCAGTCGGGCCAGGCGGCACCCGCGCAGGGCAGCTGAGCATGGCGCGTATCCATCCGTCCGCCGCGATCGATCCGCGCGCCGAGCTGGCCGACGACATCGAGGTCGGCGCATTCGCAGTGATCGGCCCGGACGTCCGGATCGCAGCCGGCACCGTGATCCATGCGCACGCGATCGTCGAGGGCCCGACCACGATCGGCCGCGGCAACCGCATCCATCCGCACGCGGTCATCGGCGGCGCGCCGCAGGACAAGAAGTACCGGGGCGAGCCGACCCGACTCGAGATCGGCGACGGCAACGTGTTTCGCGAGTGCGTGACCGTCAACCGCGGCACGGTTCAGGATGCGGGCGTGACGCGCATCGGCGACGACAACTGGGTGATGGCCTATGTGCACATCGCCCACGATTGCGTGGTGGGCTCACACACCATCTTCGCCAATACCACCAACCTTGCTGGCCACGTCGAGATCGGCGACTGGGCGATCCTCGGAGGCTGCTCGCAGGTGCACCAGTACTGCAAGATCGGCCCGCACGCGATGACCGGCACCGGCACCGTGGTGCTGCACGATATCCCGCCCTTCGTGATGGCGTCGGGCAACACGGCGGCGGCGCACGGGCTGAACGCCGAGGGCCTGCGCCGGCGCGGCTTCGACGCCGACACCATCGCCTTGCTGCGCCGTGCCTACAAGACACTGTACCGATCCGAGCTGACGCTGGCGCAGGCGCGCGAGCAGCTGGCCGCGCAGCTCGATGCGCTGCTGGCCGCGCAGCTCGCGCCCGGCGCCGCCGTCCGACCCGCCGCGCCGCCCGCCGCGAGCGGGCCATCTGCGGACGCAGTCGCCCCCACGCCGGATGCGGTCGCCCCCGACGGGCCGCGGGGCGCCGCGGCGCTCGGCGCCGTCGACGCGTTGAGCCTGCTCACCGCATTCCTCGGCCGGGTCGAGCGCGGCATCGTCCGCTGAGCGCGCCGCGCAACATGGTCAGCGCGCCCGCCACAGACCCAGCGGGCCCGCTGCGCGTGGGCATGGTCGCCGGCGAGACCTCGGGCGACCTCCTCGCCGCCGCGGTGCTCGAGGGCCTGCAGCGCCAGCTCGGCTCGGCCGATCACCTGCAGGCGGCCGGGATCGGCGGCCCGGCGATGGCGGCCCGCGGCTTCAACGCCTGGTGGCAGTCGGAGGAGCTCGCGGTGCGCGGCTACGTCGAGGTGCTGCGCGAGTACCCGCGCCTGCGCGGGGTGCGAAACCGCCTTCACGACCGGATGGTCGCCTGGAAGCCGGACGTGTTCGTCGGCGTCGACGCGCCCGACTTCAACCTCGACCTCGAGCGGCGTCTGCGCGAGTCGGGTGTGAGGGTCGCGCATTTCATCGGCCCCTCGATCTGGGCATGGCGCGGCGGGCGGATCGAGGGCATCCGCCGCTCGGTCGACCGGATGCTGCTGCTCTTTCCGTTCGAGAAGAAGCTCTACGACGCCGCCGGAATTCCGGCGACCTACGTCGGGCATCCGCTGGCCGACGCGATTCCGCTGCACGCCGACACGGTCGCGGCGCGGCGCGCGCTCGACCTTCCCGAGGGCCGGCAGGTGGTGGCAGTGCTGCCCGGCAGCCGCGGCAGCGAGATCACCTACATCGCGCCGGTGTTCGCGCAGACGATCGCCTGGCTGGCGCGCAGGCGCCCCGAGCTGGTGTTCGTCGTGCCGGCCGCGACCGACCGACTGTTCGGGCGGCTGCGCACCATCCTGGCCGGCCACGGGCTGCCGGAGGGCACCGACTGCCGGCTGGTCATGGGCCGCTCGCATGACGCGATCGCCGCCGCCGACACGGTGCTCGTCGCGAGCGGTACCGCGACGCTCGAGGTCGCGCTGTTCCGCAAGCCCATGGTCATCGGCTACAGGATGGCGTGGGCGTCCTTCGAGCTGATGCGCCGGATGGGCTACCTGCCCTGGGTCGGCCTGCCGAACATCCTCTGCAACGAATCGGTGGTGCCGGAGTTCCTCCAGAGCGCGGCTACGCCCGAGGCCCTGGGCACGGCGCTGCTGGCCCAGCTCGACGATCCGGCACTGGCGGGCCGGCTGGGCGAGCGCTTCGCCGCGCTGCACGAGGCGCTTCGCTGCGACTGTGCGCAGCGCGCGGCCGAGGCGCTCATCGCCATGTGTCCCGCCGGCCGCAGGCCGCCCGAGGCATGAGGACCGCCCGTCGATGATCCGCGCGGCGATCGGGCAGGGCACGCTGCTGCTCGCCTTCGACGAGCGGACGGTGTGCGGCGTCGACGAAGCCGGTCGCGGCCCGCTCGCCGGGTCGGTGGTCGCGGCGGCGGTGATCCTCGACCCCGACCGTCCCATCGACGGCCTGCGCGACTCCAAGCAGCTGGGGGCGGCCCGGCGCGAGGCACTGGCCGACGCGATCCGCGCGCGTGCGCTCGGCTGGGCGGTCGCGCGGGCGAGCGTCGCCGAGATCGACCGCCTCAACATCCTGCAGGCCGCGCTGCTGGCGATGCGCCGCGCGGTCGCGGCGCTGCCGGTGGCGCCCACGCTCGCGCGCGTCGACGGCAACCAGCCGCCGCGCCTGTCCTGCGCGATCGAGCTGATCGTCAGCGGCGACGCCATCGAGCCCTGCATCTCGGCGGCCTCGATCCTCGCCAAGACCGAGCGCGACGCCGAGATGCTGCGCCTGCACCGGCGCCACCCGCAATACGGCTTCGACCGGCACAAGGGCTATCCCACGGCCGAGCACCTGGCGCTGCTGCGCCAGCACGGCCCGTGCGCGGCGCACCGCGCCGGCTTCGCCCCCGTGCGCGCCGCGATCGCGGCGGGGGGCGGTCGGGTGCCGGACGGCGCAGGCCCGACCGCGGCCGCGCCCGACCCCCTGCCGGCCGCAGCGGCGCCCCGACCATGACCGAGTCCCGACGCATCAGCTCCCGCGACAACCCGCTGTTCCGCGAGTTCGCCGAGCTCGCCCACTCGGCCCGCGAGCGGCGCAAGCTCGGCCGCTCGGTGCTCGAGGGCATCCACCTGTGCGAGGCCTTCCTGCAGTGCCGCGGCCAGCCGCGGGCGGTGCTCGCCAGCGAATCCGGCCTGCGCCACCCGGAGGTCGGGCCGCTGCTCGCGCGGCACGGCGTGCAGGCCGCCGTGGTGACCGACGAGCTGTTCGAGGCGGTCTCCACCGTCGGGCACGGCGTCGGCCTGGCCTTCACGATCGACACCCCGCGTCCGGCGCTGCCGGTCGCGATCGAGACCGATGCGGTCTACCTCGACCGCGTCCAGGATCCCGGTAACGTCGGCACTCTGCTGCGCAGCTGCGCGGCCGCCGGCGTCACCACCGTGCTGACCGCCCCCGGCACCGCCTGGTGCTGGTCGCCGAAGGTGCTGCGGGCGGGGATGGGGGCGCACTTCGCGCTGTCGATCCACGAGGCCGTGCCTTGGTCCGCGGTGCGCGCGCGGCTGCGCGTCGAGCCGATCGGCACGCGGGCGACCCACGCCGACTCGCTGTTCGGTGCCGACCTGCGCGCGCCGTCGCTCTGGCTCCTGGGCAACGAAGGTGAGGGGCTTTCGGCCGAGATCGCCGCCGACGTCTCGCGCTGGCTGCGGATCCCCCAGGCGCGCGGCGTGGAGTCGCTCAACGTCGCAGCCGCGGCCGCGGTCTGCCTCTTCGAGCAGCGTCGCCAGCGCGGCCTGGCCGGCTGACCGGCGAGCTCACTCCAGATCGAGCAGGGTCAGCACGGTGGTGGCGATCTCCTCGATCGACTTGGTGGTCGAGGACAGCGACGGGATGCCCTCACGGCGCATCATCGCCTCGGCCTCGTTGACCTCCATGCGGCAGTTCTCGATCGACGCGTACTTGCTGCCGGGGCGCCGCTCGTTGCGCACCTCGGACAGGCGCTCGGCGGCGATGGTCAGGCCGAACAGCTTCGACTTGTAGCGGTAGAGCACGTCCGGCAGCTTGCCGCGCTCGAAGTCGTCGGGGATCAGCGGGTAGTTGGCGGCCTTGACCGCGTGCTGCACGGCGAGGTACAGGCTGGTCGGCGTCTTGCCGCAGCGCGAGACCCCCACCAGGATCACGTCCGCCTGCTCCAGGTCCTTGTGCAACTGCCCGTCGTCGTGCGCCATCGTGTAGTGGATCGCCTCGATGCGCTGCTTGTAGCGGTCCGACTCGGCAACCGCATGGAAGCGTCCGATCGTGTGCGTGGACTTGACCCCGAACTCGGTCTCCAGTGGATCGACGAAGGTGGCGATCAGGTCGAGGAACAGCGCGTTGGCGGTGCGTACGATGTCGTTGATCCTGGTGTTCACCAGCGTGCTGAACACGATCGGGCGGCGCCCGTCGACCCGTCCCTGGTGGTTGATGCGGGTCACAGCCTCGTCGGCCTTCTCGGCGTTGTCGATGAAGGGCAGGCGCACCTGCCGCAGTTTCAGGCCCGTGAACTGGGACAGCACCGAATGACCGAAGGTCTCGGCGGTGATGCCGGTGCCGTCCGACACGAAGAAGACCGTTCGGTCGGCTGGGTGCTGGCGGGAATCGGGCATGCTGTCCTCTGGCTGGTCGGGCAGGGGTTCGGATGGGATCGGTCCGATGTCCAGTATCGGGGCGAACGGTCATTTTCCTCGGCATGGCCTGGGGCGGCGAAGTAAAATCCTGCCTCCATGGGCGCCAGCCCGCCCGAGTGTTGCAGCCGTGCCGTTCGCTCCGTTGCGAGCGGCTCGCCTACAGCGCTCGACCCGCCACGCTGCGCGGCGGTGTCCTGCACGCCGGTCACCCACTCATCAGGACTTTCCCATGAACCATCTCGCAGGACGTTATGTCGTCCCGTTCGAGGAATTGCGCATGACCGACGTCGAATCGGTCGGCGGCAAGAACGCCTCACTCGGCGAAATGATCAGCCAGCTGATGCACGAGGGCGTGCGCGTCCCGGGCGGCTTCGCCACCACGGCCGAGGCCTTCCGCGCCTTCCTGACCGAGAGCTCGCTCACCGACCGGATCGCCGCCAGCCTCGACGCGCTCGACGTCGACGACGTCAAGGCACTCGCCCGCTGCGGCGCCGAGATCCGCCAATGGGTGGTCGACGCACCGCTACCGGCTCGTCTTGATAAAGAAATACGCGAACACTATCAAATACTTAAATCTGGCTCTTCAATTGAAATATCACTTGCGGTGCGCTCCTCCGCCACCGCCGAGGACCTGCCGGACGCCTCCTTTGCCGGGCAGCAGGAGAGCTACCTGAACGTGGTAGGCGTCGAGGCGGTGCTCGATCGGATCAAGCACGTGTTCGCGTCCCTCTACAACGACCGCGCAATCTCCTACCGCGTCCACAAGGGCTTCGCGCACGCCGAGGTGGCGCTGTCGGCCGGCGTGCAGCGGATGGTCCGCAGCGACCTGGGTGCCTCCGGCGTGATGTTCACGATGGACACCGAGTCGGGCTTTCCCGACGTCGTCTTCATCACCAGCGCCTACGGCCTGGGCGAGACGGTGGTGCAGGGTGCGGTCAATCCCGACGAGTTCTACGTGCACAAGCCGATGCTCGCGGCCGGTTACATGCCCATCATTCGGCGCCAGCTCGGCTCCAAGCTGGTCAAGATGGAGTTCGACCTGCATGGCACCAACGGCAAGTCGGTCCGCACCATCGACACCCCGGTCGAGTTGCGCACCCGCTACTCGCTTGCCGATGAGGAGGTGATCGAGCTCGCCCGCTACGCGACCACCATCGAGCGCCACTACGGCCGCCCGATGGACATCGAGTGGGGCCGCGACGGCCAGGACGGCAAGCTCTACATCCTGCAGGCACGCCCCGAGACCGTGAAGTCGCAGGCCGAAGGCAGGCAGATGCGCTTCCGCCTGAAGGCAACGTCCGACGTGCTCGCCACCGGCCGCGCGATCGGCCAGAAGGTCGGCGCGGGCCCCGTGCGCCTGGTCGGCGATGCGAGCGAGATGGCGCGCGTGCAGCCCGGCGACGTGCTGGTCACCGACATGACCGACCCCAACTGGGAGCCCGTCATGAAGCGGGCCTCGGCGATCGTCACCAACCGCGGCGGGCGGACCTGTCACGCGGCGATCATCGCCCGCGAGTTGGGCATCCCCGCGGTGGTCGGCTGCGGCGACGCCACCGACCGGCTGGCCGACGGCGCCCTGGTCACGGTTTCCTGCGCCGAGGGCGACACCGGCTACATCTACGACGGCATGCTCGAGACCGAGGTCAGCGAGATCGCCACCGGCGCGCTGCCCGAACTGCCGGTCAAGATCATGATGAACGTCGGCAACCCCCAACTCGCCTTCGAGTTCGCCCAGATGCCCAACCAGGGCGTGGGCCTGGCGCGCCTCGAGTTCATCATCAACAACAATATCGGCGTCCATCCCAAGGCGATCCTCGACTATCCCAACGTCGATCCGGACCTGAAGAAGGCGGTCGAGAGCATCGCGCGCGGCCACTCCAGCCCGCGCGCCTTCTACGTCGACAAGGTCGCCGAAGGCGTCGCTACCATCGGCGCGGCGTTCTGGCCGCGCCCGGTGATCGTGCGGATGTCCGACTTCAAGTCTAACGAGTACCGCAAGCTGATCGGCGGCTCGCGCTACGAGCCCGATGAAGAGAACCCGATGCTCGGCTTCCGAGGCGCGTCGCGCTACATCTCGAAGGACTTCGCGGAGTGCTTCGAGCTCGAGTGCCAGGCGATGAAGCGCGTGCGCGAGCAGATGGGCCTGACCAACGTGGAGCTGATGGTGCCCTTCGTGCGGACCGTGCGCGAGGCCGAGCAGGTGATCGGGCTGTTGGCCAAGTACGGATTGCGCCGCGGCGACGGCGCCGGACCCGACGGCACCGGCGGCCTGCGCGTGATCATGATGTGCGAGATCCCGTCCAACGCCATCCTGGCCGAGCAGTTCCTCGAGTTCTTCGACGGCTTCTCGATCGGCTCCAACGACCTGACCCAGCTGACGCTGGGCCTGGACCGGGATTCAGGGCTGGTGGCAGAGGGCTTCGACGAGCGCGATCCGGCGGTCAAGGTGCTGCTGGAGCGGGCGATCACCGCCTGCCGCGCGGCCGGCAAGTACGTGGGCATCTGCGGGCAGGGCCCGTCCGACCATGCCGACCTCGCGGTATGGCTGATGGAGCAGGGCATCTCGTCGATCTCCCTGAACCCGGACACCGTCGTCGACACCTGGAAGCGGCTGGGCGGCATCGAATGAGCCGCCCCGGCGCCCGCTGCGCGGGCGCCGGCGGGCTTCAGCGCCGGGAGGTGCAGGGCCCGGCCACCTGCCTGCCCTCGTTGAGGAGGGTGACCTCGTTGCCCTTGCTGAACAGGATCGCGTTGCCCACCCCGTAGCGCGAGCCCGACCCCGTGGCCTGCGAGCGCATCTGCCAGGTGCGTCCGCTCCAGCGCACCACGGCCTGGTCGCGCCCGAATGCGGCGAGCACCGGCGGGCCGCTCGGGCAATCGTAGCCGCGCAGCCGCCAGTCGGGGTCGCGCGCGAACACCATCATGCCGGCCTCGCCCAGCTCGAGCTCCAGCAGCCCCATCTCGATCCGTGCACTGCGCACCAGCGCCAGTTGCCGCCCGAACCGGTCGGCCTCCGAGCCGCTCGCGCAGGCCGCGCGGGTGGACTTGAGCGGCCCGAACTTCAGGCTGCGCCCGTCCTGGGCCCAGGTCGCGCCGCCCCGGTTGCAGTCGAGCTGCGCGGCCACCTGGCCGCCGTCCAGGAACTCGAGGTTGAAGTTGCCCGGGTCGTTGGGGGCCACCACGCCCGCGGGCGTCGTTGTGCCCAGCCAGTACCAGCTCGAGCCGGCCAGCTTCGGCGGCGGCGGGGGGGGCGGCACATCGGGACGCGCCTCGGGTTGGACGCCGCCCGGGCCCGGCAGCGCGCAGCCGCCGATCGCGGCGACGGCCAGCAGTACCGCCACGACGCGGGCGCTACGCAGCAGGGTTGTCGTCGGGTCCATCGCAGTCTCCACTGAAGGCACAAATGAAAAAGGCGCCGACAACGCGGCGCCTCCGTCCGGGCCGGCCTCGCGGCCCGCCCGTCGGGGTCCCTTATTTGACCACCATCATCGTCTCGCGCTTGCCACCCTTGTAGGTGTAGAGCGTGAGTGCGCCGTCCTTGATGTCACCCTTCGAGTCGAAGGCGATCTTGCCGGTCACGCCGTCGTAGCTGATCTTGGCGAGCTCGGGCAGGTACTTCTTCGGATCGGCGGAGTCGGCCTTCTGCATGGCGGCGACCATCACCATCGTGGCGTCGTAGACGTACGGCGCGTAGATCTGCACGTCCTGACCGGTCTTCTCCTTGAAGCGGGTCCGCCAGGCGGTCATCGCGCCCTGCTTTTCCTTGGTGACGCCGCCGGCTTCGGCGCAGATCACCTGGCCGTCCGCCATGCCGTCGCCGGCCAGCTTGATCAGCTCGCTCGAGCAGATGCCATCGCCGCCCATGAACTTGGCGTTGATGCCGAGCTGTTTCATCTGCCGGAGCATCGGGCCGGCCACCGCGTCCATGCCGCCGTAGAACACCAGGTCAGGCTTGGCGCCCTTCAGTTTGGTCAGGATCGCGTTGAAGTCGGTGGCCTTGTCGTTGGTGAACTCGCGGCCCACGATCTTGCCGCCGGCGGCTTTCACCGCCTTCTGGAACTCGTCGGCCACGCCCTGGCCGTAGGCGGTGCGGTCGTCGATGATCGCGATGTTCTTGGCCTTCACGTCCTTGACGGCGTAGCGCCCGAGCGTGCCGCCAAGCTGCCCGTCGTGAGCCACAACGCGGAAGGCCGACTTGAAGCCCTGCAGCGTGTACTTGGGGTTGGTCGCAGACGGCGAGATCTGCGGAATGCCGGCGTCATGGTAGATCTTGGACGCGGGAATGGTGGTGCCGGAGTTCAGGTGGCCGATCACGCCGTTGACCTTGGCATCGACCAGCTTGGTCGCGGCGGCGGTGCCCTGCTTCGGATCGGCGCCGTCGTCCTCGGCGAGCAGCTCGAACTTGACCGTCTGGCCGCCGAGCTTGATGCCCTTGGCGTTGAGGTCCTCGATGGCGAGCTTGGCGCCGAGCTCGTTGTCCTTGCCCAGGTGCGCGATGCCGCCCGTCAGCGGGCCGACGTGCCCGATCTTGACGACCGTCTGGGCCGATGCGAGGCCGGACACGGCAGCGAACGCCGTGGCGACCGCAATGCTCAGGACCTTCTGGTGCAGATTCATCGATCTTTCTCCTGGGGGATGGCTGGATGCGAACGGGGGTGGGCATGTGTGCGACGGACTGCCCTGCGGGTCGGCCGTCGCCGCGGTCGAATCCTAGCCGGAACCTCGGGCACGAGCAACGCATGTCCGCAGGCCAGCAGGGGCTCGCCATCATTCAACGTCGCATCGAGTTGACCTGTTGACCCGCGGGGGCGATGCTGTCGCGATGATGGCGATTCAATACTGGTGGTGGGTGGTCGCGTTGGTGCTGGGCATGCTCGAGATGCTCACGAGCACCTTCTATCTCCTGGTGATCGGCCTGGGCTGCGCCGGCGCCGGCGTGGTGGCGGCGCTGGGCGGCCCGGTCTGGTTGCAGTTCGGCGCGGCCGCGGTCATCAGCCTCGTGGGCGCGGCGCTCGTCAGGCGCACGGGGGCGGGCGCGGCGGCCAAGGGCCCGGCGGGCCGCAATCCGGACGTCGTCGCCGACGTTGGCGAGCGGGTGCGCGTCGAGGCCTGGGACGCCGACGGCCGTGCGCGGATCCAATATCGCGGCACCCAGTGGAGCGTCGAGATCGTGCCCGGCGAGCCCGCGGTCCCGGGCGAGTACACCATCCGCGAGGTCGCCGGCAACCGGCTGATCCTCGCGCGCCATTGAAGCCGTTCGCGGAGGAACGATGATCGGAACCAGCGTGGTCGCGGCGGTCGTGCTGCTGCTCGTCGTGATCTTCCTGATCCAGACGCTCAAGGTCGTGCCGCAGCAGCATGCATGGATCGTCGAGCGGCTCGGGAAGTTCCACCGGACGCTCACCCCGGGGCTGTCGTTCGTCGTGCCCTTCGTCGACCGGGTCGCCTACAAGCACCTGCTCAAGGAGATCCCGATGGATGTCCCGAGCCAGGTCTGCATCACCAAGGACAACACCCAGCTCACCGTCGACGGCGTGCTGTACTTCCAGGTGACCGATCCGATGCGCGCCTCCTACGGGTCGTCCAACTTCATCGTCGCGATCACCCAGCTGTCGCAGACGACGCTGCGCTCGGTGATCGGCCGCCTGGAGCTCGACCGGACCTTCGAGGAGCGCGACTTCATCAACAGCAGTGTGGTGTCCGCGCTCGACGAGGCCGCGATGAGCTGGGGCGTGAAGGTGCTGCGCTACGAGATCAAGGACCTGACCCCGCCCGCCGAGATCCTGCGCTCGATGCAGGCGCAGATCACCGCCGAGCGCGAGAAACGGGCGCTGATCGCTGCCTCCGAGGGGCGCAAGCAAGAGCAGATCAACATCGCCACCGGCGAGCGCGAGGCCTCGATCCAGCGCTCCGAGGGCGACAAGCAGGCCGAGATCAACAAGGCCGAGGGGCAGGCCGCGGCCATCACTACGGTGGCGGCGGCCACCGCCGCCGCGATCGAGCGGATCGGCGAGGCGGTCGAGCGCCCGGGCGGCATGCAGGCGGTGAACCTGAAGGTCGCCGAGCAGTACGTGCAAGCCTTCGGTGAGATCGCCAAGCAGGGCAACACCCTGATTGTGCCGGCCAACCTCGCCGACATCTCGTCGCTGATCGCCGGGGCGATGAGCGTGGTGCGCCATCCGGGCGTCGCTGGACCGGGTGCGGTGCCCGGCGCGCAGCCGCGCGTCTGAGCGGCGCGCGCAGCGAGCGCCGGGATCGGGAGGCCGCATGACCGCGGGCGCGCTGCTGGCCGACGTCCGGGCGGCGCTCGACCCCCACCCGCCGTTCTCGCAGATGCGCGCCGAAGACCTCGACTGGCTCGCACGCCGGCTGGAGCTCGCGTATTTCGCGCCCGGCGAGGTCCTCGTCGCCCCCGACGACGGTCCGCCGCCGGCCTGCTGGATCCTGCGCGATGGCGTGGTCGAGGGTCGCCGCGCGGGCACCGACGGGGCCGACGCCCCGGTCGTGCGGCTCGCGGCGGGCGAGCCCTTTCCGGTGGGCGCGCTGCTCGCCCAGCGGCCGGTGAGCGCGACCTACCGGGCGCAGGGCGACGTGTTCTGCTGGGTGCTCGGGGGCGGCGACTTCGAAGCAATGACGCGGCGCAGCGAGGTGTTCCTCGACTTCTGCAAGCGCCGGCTCGGTGCGATGCTCGACCTGTCGCGCCAGGCGCTGCAGGCGAGCTACGCGCGCCAGGCCACGCAGTCGCGCACGCTGGCTGCCCCCTTGTCAGAGCTGATCGGCCGCCCGCCGGTGTCGGTGCCGCCGGAGACGACGCTGCGCGAGGCGTTCGAGACCATGGAGCGCGAGCGGGTCGGCTCGGTGATCGTCGGCGACGGGCAGGGCATCTTCACGCGCCAGGACGTGATCGGGCGCGTGGTGCTGCCGGGTGTCCCGCTGGAGGCGCCGATCGGGTCGGTGATGACCGCGCCGCTGGTCACCCTCGAGGACCGCGCGAGCGCGGCCGAGGCGATGCTGCTGATGGCCCGCAACGGTATCCGGCACGTGCCGGTGCTGCGCGAGGGCCGCCTCGCGGGCGTGGTGACCGAGCGCGACCTGTTCGTGCTGCAGCGCCGGAGCCTGCGCACGATCGGTGAGGCCATCGCCGCCGCGGGCTCGGTCGATGCGCTCGCTCGCGCCGCCGAAGACATCCGCGCCTGGTCGGCCGCGCTGGTCGTGCAGGGCGTGTCCGCGGCCTTCGTCACGCGGCTGATCAGCCGCCTGAACGACCAGGTGGCCGCCAGAGCGATCGACCTGAAGGCGGCCGAACTCGACGTGTCGATGGCTGGCGCCTGCTGGCTCGCGATGGGTAGCGAAGGGCGCGAGGAGCAGACCATCGCGACCGACCAGGACAACGGGCTGATCCTGCCCGACGGCATCGCGGCGGACGCACGCGCGGGGATGCTGGCCTTCGCCGACGCGGTCAACCATGCGCTCGACGCCTGCGGCTACCCGCTGTGCCGCGGCGGGATCATGGCCGGCAATCCGCGCTGGTGCCTGGAGGCGTCCGCCTGGCAGGCGCTGTTCGAGGGCTGGATCGACCGCGGCGACCCGCAAAGCCTGCTCGGTGCCAGCATCTTCTTCGACTTCAGGCCGGTGGCCGGCGATGCCGCGCTCGCGGCGGCGTTGCGTGCCGGCGTCACGGCGCGCGCCGCGGCCACGCCGCGCTTTCTCAAGCAGATGAGCGACAACGCGCTGCGCAGCGGCCCGCCCGCATCCTGGACGGGTGGCCCCATCGGCCAGCTCTTCACTGGCGAGTCGGTCGAGGTCGACCTCAAGCACGCAGGCACCGCGCCCTTCGTCGACGGTGCCCGCCTGCTGGCGCTCGCCCACGGCCTGCCGCAGACCGGCACCGCGGAGCGGCTCGAGGCGGCGGTTGCGGCCGGGGTGCTGCAGGCTGGCGACGCGCACGGCTGGATCGACGCCTTCCAGTTCCTCCAGGGCCTGCGGCTGCGCATCCAGCACGAGGGCGGGGTGCGCGACATCGATGCCGCGAACCTGCTCGACACGCGCACGCTGTCGCCGCTCGACCGGCGCATCCTGAAGGAGGCGTTCCGCCAGGCGCGCAAGCTGCAGCAGCGGCTCGCGCTCGACTACCCGGGCTGATGCGCATGGGGTGGCTGCGCTCCGTCCTCGGCGCCCGCCCGGCCCCTGGCCCCGCCGTCGGGCGCGAGCGCTGGGTGGTGCTCGACTGCGAGACCACCGGCCTGGACACCGAGCGCGACGCGCTGCTGGCCATCGGCGCGGTGGCGGTCGTGGGCGGGCGGATCGTGCCCGCCGACAGCTTCGCCCGGGTGCTGCGCCCGCCTCAGTCCGGCACCCGCGAGAACATCCTGGTGCATCGGATCGGCGAGCAGGCGCAGCGCGAGGGCGAGGACCCGGCACAGGCCTGCGCCGCATTCCTCGACTACGCGGGCGATGCGGTGCGTGTGGCCTTCCATGCAGCCTTCGACCGAGCCTTCGTGGAGCGAGCGGTGCGCCGCTCGCTCGGCCGCCGGCCTGCCGCGCGCTGGCTCGATCTCGCCGCGCTCGCGCCCGCGCTGTGCCCGGACGTGCGTGCCCGCGCGCTGGACGAGTGGCTCGCGCATTTCGGGATCGCGGTGGATGCAGGCAGGCGGCACGAGGCAACCGCCGACGCGTTCGCCACGGCGATGCTGTTCCTGAGGCTGCTCGCGCGCGTCAAACCCGCCGAGCGCACGCCGCGCGTGCTGCTGGCGCTGGCCGACGCGCAGCGCTGGACCGGCGCGCGCTGATGCGAGGCCCGTGGCGCCGCCTCAGGTGGCGCTGCGGGTGGTCTTGACGATGCGCTGCTTCTCGCGCTGCCACTCGCGCTCGCGCTCGGTGGCCCGCTTGTCGAACTGCTTCTTGCCCTTGGCAAGCCCCACCTCGAGCTTGACCCGTCCGCCCTTGTAGTGGAGATCGAGCGGCACCAGCGTGTAGCCGGCCCGCACCACCTTGCCGATCAGCTTGGAGATCTCGCTGGCGTTCATCAGCAGCTTGCGGGTTCGGGTGGGGTCCGGGTGCACGTGCGTCGAGGCCGCGGTGAGCGGCGTGATGTGCGCACCCAGCAGGAACAACTCGGCGCCGCGCACGATCACGTAGGCCTCCTTCAGGTGGGCGCGGCCAGCCCGGATCGCCTTGACCTCCCAGCCTTCCAGCACCAGCCCGGCCTCGTACTTCTCCTCGATGAAGAAATCGTGGAAGGCCTTGCGATTGTCGACGATGCTCATGGACTGCCGCGTGGACGGCGGCCGAGTAGAATTCGGTCGATTCTAGCAGTCGCACCCCCTCTGCCTTCTCCGAGTCCCCGATGCCGTCGGTCAACAAGTCCGTCCTCGTGCCCTACGGCGCGTCCCGGATGTTCGATCTGGTCGAGCGGGTCGAGGACTATCCGCAGTTCCTGCCCTGGTGCGGCGGGACGCGGGTGCTCGAGCGAGCGCCCGAGCGCATGGTCGCAACCATCCTCATCGACTTCCGCGGGCTGCAGCAGTCGTTCACCACCGAGAATCTGCATGAGGCCGACCGCAGCATCCGCATGACGCTGCGCGATGGGCCGTTCTCCAAGCTCGATGGGCTGTGGCAGTTCGCGCCGCTGCGCGAGGACGCCTGCAAGGTGGTCTTCATGCTCGACTACGCCTTCGCCGGGCCGCTGCTGTCGCGGGCGCTGTCGCCGGTATTCGACCAGATCGCGGGCAGCTTCGTTGACGCCTTCGTGCGGCGCGCCGAGGCGGTGTATGGATGAGGCGCCGCTCTCGGTCGAGGTCTGCTGGATCGGTGTCGAGCCGCCCCTGCGGGTCGCGCTGACGGTGGCCGCCGGCTGCACCGTGGCGCAGGCGATGGCCGCGAGCGGCATCGCGGCCGCGATCGCGAACCTCGCGCCTGCAGCGCCCGGCGCGGGCCCGCTCGACGCGCTCGCGATCACCGTGTTCGGGCGGGCCGCGGCGCCCGGCGACCCGCTGCGCGACGGCGACCGGATCGAGCTGCTGCCGCCGCTGACCGTGGATCCGATGGTGGCCCGCCAGCGTCGCGCCGAACACCGTCGGCGCGAGGCGGGCGAGCGGCGCTGGGCGCGCGACCGCGAGTTGCCAGCCCGGCCGGCCCGCCCGCGCGGCTGATCCGCGCATGCGGTCCAGGGGCCTCAGGTCCCGCAGGTATCCTTGACCGTCCTGCGCGCTGCCTCGAGCCGGCCGGCGCGCTGGGACTCCTCCACCACCTCGCGCTCGCCCTGCGCGTTGACGCGCGACAAGCGCATCCCGCTTTCCAGGGCGTTCACCGAGCTGCGCGCGTCCTCGCAGACCGAGGCCCGCAGCTGCGCCTGCTGCGCGGCTGCCGCGGCCTTGCGCTCGGCGTCGGCGCGCTCCATGCGGCGCTTGCGGAACTCGAGCTCCCGGTCGGCAGCGCTCGGAGGGGCGGTGGCTGTGGGCGCCGCACGGTCGGGCACGGCCGGCTGCGCGGCGTCGGCGCCGGCCGCGGCCGACGTATCGGCCGCGCCGGCGGGCCTGCCCGCGGGCGCCGGCCGGGCGGCCCCGCGAATCACCGAGCCGGGCTCGACCGACATCGGCGGCGGCATGTCCGAGTAGACCATCCTCCCGTTGGCATCGCGCCACTGGAATTGGGCCGAAGCGTCGGGCGCGGCGGCGAGCGCCAGCAGGATCAGTGGCAGCAGCAGTCTGGGCGACATGTCCGGGGCCCTTCGGATGCGAAACAGATGGAGCCCGATGCTACGTCGCACCCGGGCGGGCGCGTCTCCCGGCCGACCGGCGGGTCCGGCACCGGGTCGGACGGAGCCGGTATAATTCATCTTTGTGCATAGAGGGCCCTATGCGACTGGTCAAGAAAGCGCTGACGTTCGACGACGTCCTTCTGGTTCCTGCGTTCTCCGAAATCCTTCCCCGCGACACCTCGCTCAGCACGCGGCTGACCCGGGGCATTGCGCTGAACATCCCGCTGGTCTCGGCGGCGATGGACACCGTGACCGAGTCGCGCCTGGCGATCGCCATCGCCCAGGAGGGCGGGATCGGCATCGTGCACAAGAACCTCACTCCCGCCGAGCAGGCCAAGGAGGTCGCGCGGGTCAAGCGCTTCGAGTCCGGCATCGTGCGCGACCCCTTCACCGTCACGCCCGACATGACGGTGCGCGACGTGCTCGAGATCACCCGCCAGCACAAGATCTCGGGGCTGCCCGTCATGCGCGGGCGCCAGGTGGTGGGCATCGTCACCAACCGAGACCTGCGCTTCGAGACCCGGCTGGACGAGCCGGTCTCTTCGATCATGACCCCGCGCGAGCGGCTGGTCACGGTCCGCGAGGGGGCCCCGCTCGAGGAGGCCAAGCAGCTGATGCACCGGCACCGCCTCGAACGCGTGCTGGTCATCGACGACGACTTCGAGCTGCGTGGCCTCATCACCGTCAAGGACATCCTCAAGTCCACCGAGCACCCGCTGGCCAGCAAGGACGGCTACGGCAAGCTGCGGGTGGGTGCCGCCGTGGGCGTCGGCCCCGACTCCGACGAGCGCATCGAGCTGCTGGTCAAGGCCGGCGTCGACGTCATCGTGGTGGACACCGCGCACGGCCACACCAAGGGCGTGCTCGACCGCATCCGCTGGATCAAGCGCAACTTCCCCGAGGTCGAGGTGATCGGGGGCAACATCGCCACCGCCGACGCCGCGCGTGCGCTGGCCGAGGCCGGCGCCGACGGCGTGAAGGTCGGCATCGGTCCGGGCTCCATCTGCACCACCCGGATCGTGGCCGGCGTGGGCGTGCCTCAGATCAGCGCCATCAGCGACGTCGCCGATGCGCTGGCGGGCAGCGGCATTCCGCTGATCGCCGACGGCGGCATCCGCTACTCCGGCGACGTAGCCAAGGCGATCGCGGCGGGTGCGTCCAGCGTCATGATGGGCTCGATGTTTGCCGGCACCGAGGAGGCGCCCGGCGAGGTCATCCTGTACCAGGGCCGCTCCTACAAGAGCTATCGCGGCATGGGCTCGCTCGGCGCGATGGCCGACGGCGCCGCCGACCGCTACTTCCAGGACTCCTCGGCCAACGTCGACAAGCTCGTGCCCGAGGGCATCGAGGGTCGCGTGCCCTACAAGGGCTCGGTGCTGACCATTCTGTACCAGCTGTGCGGCGGCGTGCGCGCCAGCATGGGCTACTGCGGCTGCCGCGACATCGACGAGATGCGCACACGACCGAGCTTCGTCGAGATCAGCTCGGCCGGCATGCGCGAGTCGCACGTGCACGACGTGCAGATCACCAAGGAAGCGCCCAACTACCACATCGAATGAGCGGCGCTTCCGTGCACCACCACAAGATCCTGATCCTCGATTTCGGCTCCCAGGTCACCCAGCTCATCGCGCGACGGGTGCGAGAGCTGAACGTCTACTGCGAGATCCATCCCAACGACGTCACCGACGCCTTCGTGCGCGAGTTTGCGCCGCAGGGCGTGATCCTCTCGGGCAGCCACGGCTCGACCTACGAGGACGCGTCGCTGGCCGCGCCGCAGGCGGTCTTCGAGCTCGGCGTGCCAGTACTGGGCATCTGCTACGGCATGCAGACCATGGCGGCGCAGCTCGGCGGCCGGGTCGAGTACGCCGACCACCGCGAGTTCGGTTATGCGCAGGTGCGCGCCCGCGGCCACACCAGGCTGCTGGATGGCATCGAGGACAGCCGCAACGCCGAGGGCCACGGACTGCTCGACGTCTGGATGAGCCACGGCGACTCCGTCACGCAACTGCCCGAGGGCTTCGTGGTGATGGCCTCCACGCCGAGTTGCCCGATAGCCGGCATGGCCGACGAGGCGCGCGGCTTCTACGCCGTGCAGTTCCACCCCGAGGTCACGCACACGAAGCAGGGCGGGGCGATCCTGCGCCGTTTCGTGATCGACCTGTGCCGGGCGCGCCCCGACTGGACGATGCCCAACTTCGTCGACGAGGCCATCGAGCGGATCCGCGCTCAGGTCGGCGCCGAGCGGGTGATCCTGGGCCTGTCGGGCGGCGTGGACTCCTCGGTGGCGGCCGCGCTGATCCACCGCGCGATCGGGCCGCAGCTGACTTGCGTGTTCGTCGACCACGGCCTGCTGCGTCTGAACGAGGCGCACCAGGTGATGAAGACCTTCGCCGAAAACCTCGGCGTGACCGTGATCCACGTCGACGCCACCGACGACTTCATGGGCAAGCTCGCAGGCGTGTCCGACCCGGAAGCCAAACGCAAGATCATCGGCGGCGAGTTCGTCGAGGTGTTCCAGCGCGAGGCGGGGCGCCTGCGCGATGCGCGCTGGCTCGCGCAGGGCACCATCTACCCTGATGTGATCGAGTCGGCCGGCGCCAAGACCGGCAAGGCCAAGACGATCAAGTCGCACCACAACGTGGGCGGCCTGCCCGAGACCCTGCACCTGAAGCTGCTCGAGCCGCTGCGCGAGCTGTTCAAGGACGAGGTGCGCAAGCTCGGAATCGCGCTCGGGCTGCCGCCCGACATGGTCAACCGTCATCCCTTCCCGGGCCCCGGCCTGGGCGTGCGGATCCTGGGCGAGGTCCGAAAGGACTACGCCGACCTGCTGCGCCGCGCCGATGCGATCTTCATCGACGAGCTGCGCGCCACGCGCGCCACCGAGCGCGACGTCGCCGCGGGCGTGGTCACCGCGGAGCAGGTGGGCCGGTCCTGGTACGAGCTGACCTCGCAGGCCTTCGCGGTGTTCCTGCCGGTGCGCTCGGTGGGCGTGATGGGCGACGGCCGAACCTACGAGCACGTCGCCGCGCTGCGCGCGGTGCAGACCCAGGATTTCATGACCGCGCACTGGGCGCACCTGCCGCACGAGCTGCTCGGGCGCGTCTCCAACCGCATCATCAACGAGGTGCGGGGCATCAACCGGGTGGTGTACGACGTGTCGGGCAAGCCGCCGGCGACGATCGAGTGGGAGTAGGTTTCGGGATCTATCGGGGTCTATCGAGATCTATCGAAAACGGCCCCAGCGCGTTGATCCGTTTGGCAAATGTCCACCGCGACGTCCGTCGAGATCTATCGCTGGGAT
>CAYNRU010000040.1:0-16125 GCA_964399635.1 uncultured Bordetella sp. | reverse complement strand
TCCTCACCGTCAACCTGGGCACGGTGCGACAGGGTGAGACGGTGCACATCGACTACGATTCACGCAACTACACCAACTCTGCCGACGGGTTGTGTGATCGGCCCCCGCTGGTTTCCCAAACCTCGGTGTGCGAAGAATTCGGAGAGAGCGGTTCCGGTCTCACCATCTGTCTCCGTAATCGTCTGGTTCGCATCGAAACGCCGCAGCCGGCCTTTAGTTGTACCTCCCGTCTATCGCAGTTCAGGGACCCGCTGCAAGGCGGCAGTGTCGGCATGGAGTTCGTGGACGCCTCGGTGAACCAGCCTGCGCCCGTCCCGGTGCCGGCATCGATTGCACTCTTGGGCCTCGGGGCGCTCGGGCTGGGTCTGCAGCTGACTCGGCGACAAGCCGCGCCTCGAGTCGGCTGATCGCAGACGGCCGGGCGCACGCTCACTTGCGCCCGGCACCCTCCAGGGCCTTGGCGGCCAAATGCACCCGGATATTGGCCTGCACTTCCTGCCGATACTCCTCCACCGTTCTCCGAGCGGTCTCACTAAGTGCGGCGAGTCTGCCGTCGGAGCGCTGCCGTGGCTACCCCCCTCTTTCCGGCTAGACCCAGGACGCTGATCACCGGCACGCCCACCACCCGGCGGTCGCCGCAGACTGGGAAGCGCGCGCCATGGGCTGGCGCTCCAGCGCTGCAGCTGGGGGTGGGGGCGGCTGCACGCCGTGTCTCGCATCAAGCCATAGTCCGGGATCAAGGCCAAGAACGCGGCCCGCTGCTGCTCGCACCCCGGCAGCGTTCACACCCGGATGCGTCCGAATGGGCACCTTCGCGTCGTGCGGCCCCTCCGCCCATGGCGTTCGCTACCCCTGCTGGGCCTCTTGAGGGCGCTTGAATTTCCTATCCGCCCAGTCGAACTCTTCTGCGACCGGCAGTCCATCCGGTATCTCGGCGGCATGGGCGCGGATCGTCGCCTCCATCGCTGCGACATGGTCCTGCGCCAGCAGCGGGCTGACCGACTTGCGCTGCCCGGTGTGTCGCGACGGATCCATTGCGATGAAGCTCGGCAAGACCCCACCGGGCCGGCGTTCCGCAAGCGCGATGCCCAGTGCGGCGTCCGACGAGAACAGCCCGGGCTGCTGCTCCACCTCGACGCCATGCCGGTAGGTCGTCACCGACCAGTACGGGCCGTAGCGTCAGGTTGACGCCCCGGTCGCCAGTGGATACCGTCGGATTCGCCACGCGGCAACGCACTCGCACGAGGCAGCAGGGAGCGAGTCGCGCGCAACCAGCCGACGCTTGCTCATTTCGAGCGCACGTTGAACGAGCAGGTCGCCGCCCGGTCAGCGGCCCGGCAGGCTTCACCCTCCGTCGTCCACCCCGAAACAGCCTCTAGCCCTCACATGTCCGAGACCCGTCTTCCCGATCCGCCCATCATGTCCGCCATGCCGCCGGCGCTGGCCGCACTGATCACCCGCTTCGAGGCCGGGATGGCCGCCGGCGAACGCGACGTGTCGGAACCGGGCGGAGAGATCCCGGTGGCGCACTACTGGACCGCCCAGCGCTGGGAGGCGGAGCAACAAGCACTGTTTCGCGGCCTGCCGATCGTGGCCGCGCATTCGAGCGAGGTTCCCGCGGGCAGTGCGCTGCCCTTCGATGCGCTCGGCACGCCGACCGTGATCACCCGCGATGGTGCGGGCGTGTTGCGCGCATTCATCAACGTGTGCCGCCATCGCGGGATGGCGCTGGCAACCTCGGAGTGCCCAGCCAGCGCACGCGCTTGCGCCACCCTGGTGTGCCCGTACCACGGCTGGACGTATGAGCTCGACGGTCGACTGAAGTATCGGCTGCATGCCGAGACCTTCGACGACGCCGACGGCGGCGGACTCGATCTGGTCCCGGTGCGATGCGAGGAGGTGGCGGGGCTGATCTTCGTGTCACTCGCCGGCGATGCGGTGCGCGGCGCGCGCGAGTGGCTCGGCGACGTGGCCGACGACCTGCGCTGGCTCGGTCTCGAACGCATGGTGGTGTACCGGCGCGTCGATCAGGTGTACCCCGCCAACTGGAAGCTCACCGCTGATGCGTTCCTAGAGAGCTACCACATCCGGGTGCTGCACCGGGACACCATCTATCCGTATTTCACCGACGCGTTCTGGTTCGCCCGGAACGAAGGCCCCCACGTCAGCCTGCTGGCGCCGCGGCGCCGGGCGTTCGAGCCGCACGCGCCCGCGACCGACCGCGATGCGCTGTGCCGGCTCGCCACGCCCACCCAGCAGATCTTCCCGAACACCTTCCTGATCTGGCACCCGGACTATGTGAGCCTGGTCCGCATGTACTCGCCGGCGCCCGATCAGGTGCGGTGGGTCCACGCCATGCTGATCCCGCCCGAGAAGGCCACCCCCGACTGGCAGCCGCATTGGGACAAGACCTTCGGGCTGATCGAACAGACTGTGTTCCAGCGCGAAGACATCGCCACCGCCGTCGCCATCCAGGCCGGCGTGCGCAGCGGCGCGAACACCGTGCTCAAGCTCGGGCGGCTGGAGTCGTCGGTGGCGCGGTTCCATCGGAACATCGCGGGGTATGTCGATCGGCTCGAGCCATGACGACGCGCGCAGTCCGGTCGGTGCCGCAGCGCTCAGGGGCTGTGCGCGGCATGACGCCGCGTCAGGCCAGCAGCGAGCGACACGCCGCCTCGGCCACCCGCTGGCCCAGCCGTTCGAGCAGCGGGGCGCCGACGCGCGCCACCTGCCAGTGCAGCGGCACGTCGAGCGGCGTGCCCGGCACGAGCTCGACCAGCCGCCCCGCCCGCAGGTGGCCGCTCACCAGCGGCTCCGGATTCATCGCCCATCCGACGCCGGCCAAGGCCGCAGCCACGAAGGCATGCGCCGACGGCAGGCGGTGGGCGCCGGGCTCCACCGCCCGCCGCGCGACGCGTGCCGCCCAGCGGTGCTGCAGCCGGTCCTTGCGGTCGAAGACGAGGCAGGGCGCCTGCGCGAGGGTGCGCGCCGTGACGCCATCGGCGAACCAGCGGCGCACGAAGGCGGGGCTCGCGGTCGCGCGGTAGCGCAGCGCGCCGAGCCGCCGGCTGCGGCAGCCGGGCAGGGCGGTGCCCAGCGAGGTGACCGCCGCCAGCACCCGGCCGCGCTGCAGCCACTCGGCGGTGTGGTCCTGGTCGTCGATCGACACGTCGAGCAGCGCCGCGCCCTCGCCCGCGGTCCCGGCGATCACCTCGCCGAACCAGGTCGCCAGGCTGTCGGCATTGACCGCGATCGGCAGCACCGGCCGATCTGCGGCGCGGCCGGGTCCCGCGACGCCCGGCAGGTCGTGGCGCAGATCCGCCTCGAGCATCGCAACCCGCTCGGCGTGCCGGCACAGGCGCGCGCCGGCGTCGGTCGGCGTGCAGGGCTGGCCGCGGACGATCAGCGCGGTGCCCATGCGCTCCTCGATCAGCTTCACCCGCTGAGAGACCGCCGAGGGTGTCACGCCGAGCCCGCGCGCCGCGCGCTCGAAGCTGCCTTCGCGCAGCACTGCAGAGACGGCGTCGATGAGGGCATAGTCGAGCACGGTGTCGTCCGATGAAGCGAAATTGAATCGACCTTAGCATTTCGCGCTGGCGCGGTGCGTGTCCGGCGGGTGATGCTGCGCCGATGGTCGACCATCAGGGCATCGCCCCGCTTGCCGCGGGCTTCGGGCTGGGCGCGTCGCTGATCGTGGCGATCGGCGCGCAGAATGCCTTCGTGCTGCGCCAGGGCCTGCGCCGCGAGCACGTCGGCACGGTGGTGGTGGCCTGCGCCACGATCGACGCGCTGCTGATCGCGGCCGGCGTGGCCGGCCTGGGTGCTGCGCTCGGCCCGTATCCGGCGCTGCTGCGCGCGCTGTCCTGGCTCGGGGCGGCGGTGCTCACCGCCTATGGGGTGCAGGCGGCGCGCCGCGCGCTGCATCCGGGCACGCTGCAGGCGCAGGGCGAGGCACCCGCGACTCGCCGCGCCGTGCTGCTGCAGGTGGCCTCGCTCTCGCTGCTGAACCCGCACGTCTACCTGGATACGGTGCTGCTGGTGGGCTCGGTCGGTGCGCAGCAGCAGGGGGCCGCGCGGCCGCTGTTCGCCCTGGGGGCGGCGGCGGCGAGCGTCACCTGGTTCATGCTGCTGGGCTACGGCGCGCGCGTGGCCGCTCCGCTGTTCTCGCGGACGCTGGCCTGGCGGCTGCTCGACGCGGGCGTCGCGCTGACGATGTGGACGCTCGCGGTGCTGCTGGCGACGAACTAGGTGTCGCTTGACACATGCGAAGCCAGCCGACACCCCTGTTCCGTGGGTCCCCGGCGGCCAGACGGCCGCTTTCTGAAACCAGATGCTTCGGCGGGCACGCAGCTACATGCGGTGCGGACGAGTACGAGACCTTCAGGCGCTACACAGATGGCCACCAACCTCGCCCTCGACCAAGGCCTGCTCGACCACGCCTTCCGCGTCAGCGGCGAGCCGGCCAAGATGGCGGCCGTCACACGGGCACTGCAAGCGTTCATCGCCCGGCGCGAGCAACGCAGGGTTGCTGAGCTTTTCGGCAAGCTCGATTGGGACAGCACCGACAACGACTTTCGCTCGGCGGCTAAGCTCTTCGGGTTCCGGCTGTGGAGCACTTGACTTGGCAAGCGGCGGTGCGGCTGATCAGGCGCTCATGCTTGTCATCGGACAAATGAATCGTCACGGTGGGCATGGGAAGACCTCGTGCTATGCACGGCCCGCGCCGAAGTCAGGGTCTCGGTCCGGAATCGACGCACCCGGCACCGCGGGCGCGATCCGCGAGTGCGCCGCCGCCGGAAGCGCGGCACGGTACAGTGCCGTTCGCCGGTCGTGATCGACCGGACGTGCACGATCCCAACGACTCAGGAACGCGATCATGAAACTGACCGTCAACGGCCGTGAACACCAGGTCGAGGTCGAACCCGAGATGCCCCTGCTGTGGGTGCTTCGCGACGAGCTCGGCATCACGGGCCCGAAGTACGGCTGCGGCCTGGCCCAGTGCGGCGCCTGCACCGTTCACCTCGACGGCGTGGCGCTGCGGTCCTGCTCGATGCCGGTCGGCGCCGTCCAGGCGCCGGTGACCACGATCGAGGGGCTCGGCCGGCCCGACGCCCTGCACGCGGTGCAGAAGGCCTGGATCGAGCAGCAGGTCGCGCAGTGCGGCTACTGCCAGTCGGGCCAGATCATGGCGGCCGCGGCCTTCATCGCGAGCGAGCCGAACCCGACCGACGCGCAGATCGACGAGGCGATGTCGGGGAACCTCTGCCGCTGCGGCACCTACCCACGCATCCGGCAGGCGGTGAAGGCGGCCGCATCGCTTATGAAGGAGGGCCGGACGAATGGCTGATCTCGCACGCATCGCACGCCGCACCTTCCTGATCGGCGCGGGCGCGCTGGCCGTCGGCGTGGCCGGCGGACTGGCGGTCGGCACCTGGGCCTACCGGCGCGACCCGGACAACCCCCTGCTGAAGGACCTGCCCGAGGGCGCCGCCACGCTCAACCCGTACGTCAGGATCGATGCGAACGGCATCACCCTCATCACCCCGCGTGCCGACCTCGGCCAGGGCGCGTACTCGGTTCAGGCTGCCCTGATCGCCGAGGAGCTGGACCTCGCCTGGGGCCAGTTCCGGGTCGAGCCCGGACCGCCGAGCGCGGCGTACTACAACGGCGTCGTGCTGGCCGAGTCGTTCCCGATCGCGGCGACCAGCGACAGCTTCATGGCCCGCGCCGGGCGCGGTACGGCCGATGCGGTGGGCAAGCTGCTCGGCCTGCAGGTCACCGGCGGCTCGTCGACCGTATCCGACGGGTTCGACCGGCTGCGCGTCGCCGGCGCAGTCGCGCGGCAGATGCTGCTGGCGGCCGCGGCCCAGCAGACCGGCACCCCCGTCGCCCAGCTGAAGACTGCCGACGGCGCGGTGGTGCTGCCCGATGGCAAGCGCCTGCCCTACACCGCGCTCGCCGCAGCCGCGGGCAGGCTCGCCCCGCCTCCGGACGTGACGCTCAAGCCGGTCGAGCAGTGGCGCCTGCTCGGCAAGCCGATGCCGAGGCTCGACGTGCCGGCCAAGTCGACGGGCACGGCGGTCTACGGCATCGACCTGCGTTTGCCGGGGATGGTGTACGCCACGGTACGCACCAACCCCCGCCTGGGCGGCGGCCTGGTGCGCTTCGACGCGGCCAAGGCGCAGGCCGCCCGGGGCGTGCTGAAGGTCGTGCCGATCCCGGGCGGCGTCGGCGTGATCGCCGACAACACCTGGCGCGCCTTCCGGGCCGCCGATCTGCTCGAGATCGAATGGGGCGCGGCCCCGTACCCGGCGACGACCGAGGCGATGTTCGCGCAGGCCGCCGCCTCGTTCACCGACGAGCGCCGCGACAGCCGCCAGAAGGATGAAGGCGACGTCGAGGCCGCGATCAAGGCCGCGCCGACGGCGCGCGTGCTGCAGGCCGAGTACCGGTTGCCTTACCTGGCGCACGCGCCACTGGAGCCGATGAACGCGGTGGTCCAGCTCAAGGACGGGCGGCTCGACATCTGGACCGGCACGCAGGTCCCGCGCTTCGTCGTGACCGGCGCGGCGGCTGTCGCCGGGATCGCCGAATCGCAGGTCCACGTCCACGTGCAGATCATGGGCGGCAGCTTCGGTCGCAGGCTCGAGGACGATTACGTTCGCCAGGCGGTGGCGCTCGCCCGCGCGCATCAGGGCGTGCCGATCAAGATGACATGGAGCCGCGAGGAGGACATGACGCACGACTTCCCGCGCCCGCTGGCCGTCGCCCGCGCGCGGGGGGTGGTCGACACGGACCGCGTGCAGGCGCTCGACCTGAGCATCGCGGCGCAGTCGGTCGCCGCGTCCCAGCTCGGTCGGCAGAACCAGCCGGCCATGGGCCCCGACATGACCATCGTCGCCGGTGCCTGGGACCAGCCGTTCGCGATCCCCCACTACCGGATCACCGGCTACCGGGTGCCGGAGATGGTGCCGGTCAGCTCGTGGCGGTCGGTGGGCGCATCGGGCAACGGCTTCATGCACGAATGCTTCCTCGACGAGCTGATCGCGGCCGCCGGCGCCGACCCGCTGGCCGAGCGGCTGCGCCTGTGCTCGCACGAGCCGTCGCGGCGCGTGCTGCAGGCGGTGGGCGAGCTGGCGGGCTGGGGCACGGCGCTGCCCAATGGGCGCGGACGCGGACTGGCCTTCACCCTGTCCTTCGGCGTGCCGGTGGCCGAGGTCGTCGAGGTCACGGCCACGCCCAAGGGCATCCGCATCGACAAGGCCTTCGCGGTCGCTGAGGTGGGACGGGTGCTCGACCCTGTGAACCTCGATGCGCAACTGGCCGGCGGCGTGATCTGGGGGCTGGGCCACGCGATGCTGGGCGAACTGACGTATGCCGACGGCATGCCGCAGCAGACCAACTTCCACGCCTACGAGAGCCTGCGGCTGTATCAGAGCCCGCAGATCGTGACCCGCGCGCTGCAGACCACCGGACGCATCAAGGGCATCGGCGAGCCCGGCGTGCCGCCTGCGGCGCCGGCCCTGGCCAACGCGATCTTCGCTGCGACGGGGCAGCGCATCCGCGAGCTGCCGCTGCGCAAGCACATCACGTTCGTCTGAGCCGGGCCGTCCCGCCGATCGAGCGATCGGCGGCGCGGCTCAGCCGGCCTCCGTCCGCGCCCAAAGCGCCCGCACCGCGTCCTTCATCTGCAGCGACGCCTCCCAGCGGTCCGACAGCTCATCGCCGTCGGCGCCGGTGATGGCGCAGGGCGAGGCGCAGGTCGGGGAAGCGGTCGAGCAGATGCAGCGTGAAGAACAGGTCCGTGGTCATGCGGTCGCGATGCGTCTCGATGTGCATCGCGATGCCGGCGCCCTCGGCGAGCCGCCGCGTGCGTGCGTGTCTCGCACGCATGACCCCGCGCAGGCTCAGCCGCCCGCGACCTTCACCGACTCGACGCTGAAGCCGGCGATGCGCTTGTAGTCGTCCGAGATCCGCCGCAGTTCGTCCTCGGAGATCACGTCGGAGAGCCGCTCGAACGGCCGCCCGTCGGTGAGCGCATCGACCTTCATCAGGATGTAGTCGGGCGGCACGCTGCGGTTGGTCTCGACGATCCGCGAGGTCGCGGGCCGGCGCTGCGCCTCGTAGGCCTCGAGTGCCCCGCATGCATCGCCCGGTCCCGCCAGAGCGAGCTGTTCCGCCAGCACGCGAGCATCGATCAGCGCCTGCGCCGAGCCGTTGCTGCCACGGGGGTACATCGGATGCGCGGCGTCACCGAGCAGCGTCACGCGGCCGTAGGTCCAGCGATCGGCGGGATCACGGTCGACCATCGGGTACTCGATGACCCGGTCGGCGTCGCGGATCAGCGCCGGCACGTCGAGCCAGTCGAACGACCAGTCGGCGAACACCGGCGCGAACGACTCGAGCCGTGCCGGCCGGTTCCAGTCGTTCATCCGGGCCTGCGGATCACGCAGCTCGGCCACCCAGTTCACCAGCTGCAGCCCGTTGGCGTCGACGTCGTCGACGATCGGATAGATGACCATCTTGCCGGTATCGATCGTGCCGATCCGGAAGTAGGTCTTGCCATCGAGGATCGGCGGGCGTCGGGTCACGCCACGCCAGGTGTTGATGCCGGCGAACGCGAGCGTGTCCTGGGGCCGCAGCCGCGCCCGGATCGCCGATCCGACGCCGTCGCAGGCGACCACCACGTCGGCGCGCACCGCCTCGAGCGGTGCGTCCGGTCCCGAGCCGGCGAGGTGCAGCGTCGCCCCCGCAGCGTCCTGCGACACGTCCACCGCGCGGCGATCGAGGTGCACCCGGGCCGGACCCAGTCGCGCGAGCACCGCGCGCCACATCGCGCCGTGCAACCGACCGCGATGGATCCCGATCTCGGGCAGTGCGTAGCCGGCGTGCCGGCCGCGCGGCTCGCGATAGACGATCTGCCCCCAGCGGTTCGCGAACACGCTTTCGCGGTTCTCGATGCCGAGCGCCTCGATCTCGGCCTGCAGGCCGAGTGCCGCGAGTTCACGCATCGCGTGCGGCAGCAGCGTGATGCCGACGCCGAGCTCGCGCATCTCGGGCGCGGCCTCGAAGACGTCGCAGTCGATCCCGCGGGCATGCAATGACAGCGCCAGCGCCAGCCCCCCGATGCCACCGCCCGCGATCGCGACCTTCATTCGGCGGTGATCCGGCGGGCCTCGATCAACGTCGCCCAGCGCTGCGCATCGCGCTCGACGAGCTGGCGGAACGCCTCGGGCGTGCTGCCGGCCGGATCCATCCCCTGGGTCTGGAACGCGGTGCGGACCTCGGGCAGCGCGAGGATGTCCTGCAGTTCGCGGTTGTAGCGGGCGACCAGATCGCTCGGGGTGCCCGCGGGTGCGAAGACGCCGTACCACATGTCGACGTTGATGCGGCCGACACCGGCCTCCTCGAGCGTGGGCAGCGTGGGCAGCAGGGCGTGGCGGCTGCCGCTGCCGATCGCGAGTGCATTCAGACGGCCGGAGCGCACGTGCGGCAGGCCCACGTGGATCGGCAGGAACATCGTCTCGATCTGACCCGACAGCAGGTCGGTCACCGCCTGCGCGGTGCCGCTGTACGGGATGTGCGTGATGAAGAGCCCGGTCTGGGCCTTGAACAATTCCATCGACAGGTGGTGCGGTGTGCCCACGCCCGGGGACGCGTAGTTCAGCCGGCCGGGCTTCGCCTTCGCGGCGGCCACCAGGTCGGCGACGCTCCGATATCCGGTGGCGGCCGAAGCGACCAGCAGCAACTGGCCCCAGCTGGTCTGCGACACCGGGAGCAGATCCCGCACCGGATCGAACGGCAGCTTCGGATACAGGCCGCGGTTCATCACCAGCGTGTTCACGCTCACCAGCAGCGTCTGGCCGTCGGGCTTCGCGCGCACCACCGACTCGGTGCCGATATTGCCCGATGCGCCCGCGCGATTCTCGACGATCACCGGACGGCCCATTCGCTCCGACAGGCGCGGGCCGACGGTCCGCGCGATCAGGTCGATGCCGGTGCCGGGCGTGAACGGCACGACGAGGCGCAGCGGGGCGGGGGACTGCGCTCGGACGACGGAGGGCAGCGCGACAAGGGCGCCGAGCAGCGCCCGACGCAGCGAACGGAACTTTTTCATGGCGTGATTATGCAGAAGGTTCCGGGCGCGGCCCGTAGAACCCGGCCCGGTCGAAGCAAGACGCAAAGAACACCCCCCTACCGGCTCGCGCCGGACGGGGGCTCGCCGGACCGGTGCACGCTGCGCACCGGTCGGGGATCACTTGGAAGTCGGGACTGGTCCGGGCATCGAGCGCGACGTCCAGGCGCCGCACCATGTCCGCCATCGGGACCACCCTGCGATTCGGCGTGTGCCCGCACTTCTTGGGCATCTCCTGATCCTCGAGCTGGATCGCCTGGACGCCGGCCGCCTCGTACCCGCGGACGGTCTGGCGCAGATCCGCGACCGTCCGGATGCCCATCCTGAACCGCGCCTCGGGCCGCACCGCGCTCACCACGGTGCCGATCCTCGTCGCACGCGTCACGATGCCGAGAAGCGCGGGGCTGTACGAGGCGCGAGGGAGGACGACGGCACGGCGCTCACGATTCGGCGGTTTGTCCGGACATGTTATTCCGGCTGTGCGGAGCGGTGGCAAGCGCGGTCACGGGTGCTTGCGTGGGCGGCCAGCGTGGCGCCGGGCGAACGCGCACATCGGGTGCAGGCCGTGTCGGTGTACAGGTCGGCGCAACAGGCAGCCCGATCGCCGGGTGTCCGCCGGCGCCCTTGCGCCCCACGGCCGAGGCCGTCCGGCCGATTGCGCGCACCACGCGGGCGCTGCTAGTCTCGGCGCATGGGACCCTTCGATCGCGCGCTATTCGACGCCCTCGTCGCCGTGGGCGTTCCGGCCGATCGCGCCGAGCGGGTGGTCGAGCTCTTCGAGCGCGGCGTGGACGAGCGCTACGGCCTGCACGCGCAGGTGCTGGCCACCCGGCGCGACGTGGCCGAGCTCGAGGCACGCCTGGCCCGGTCAATGGCCGAAGGCCATACGCGCCTGATGCGCGAGGTGGCCGAATGCAACGTGCGCATCGCCGACACCAAGTCCGATCTCGCACGCTGGGTGCTGGCGGCGCTCACCGCCCAGACCGCCCTGATCGTCGGCGCGATGAAGCTGCTCTGATCCGCGGTCCGGAGTGGCTCGAGGCGGATCGGCGAACCTCGCCGGAGGCTGGGCTCGGCCGCGCGGCGCCGCGGCGGGTCGGGCGTGGCGCTACGAGCAGGGTGGCCGGCGGTCCGATCGCGCCGTCGCGGTGAACCTGTGCAACGCGTTCGGGTGCGCCGTCATCGTCACGTCGATCGTCGGGTACCGCTGGTGAGGCGGGATGCGGGGCGCCGTCGGGCGTCTGCAGCTCGGGGCTTGGCGGGCGAAGTCGCGCCACCGCCTGTTGACGACACCTTGCGTGCAAGCCGATGATCAGCGCCAGCCGCTGCCCGTCCGACGAAAGCTTCTTCGCACCTTCGTGACCAAGGTGGGTAGGGTGGGCGTTGCCGCCCGACGAAAACCGACACGAGGAGCGAGAGCATGGGAATCCTGGATAACCTGTTCGGAGGTAACCCGGCGCCAAGGCCCGGAAAACCCCAGGCCGTGGGCGGCGCCGCGGCGTCGGCCGACGAGCAGGCCATCGCCCGTTACCGCTACATGCTGCAGACGGCACCGCCGCAGACCCTCGAACAGGCGCACGCCGAGGCCTTCGCCCGCCTCACGCCCGAACAGCGGGCGCTGCTGCTGCAGCGCCTGGCGGCTGAGATGCCCGCGGCGGAGCGTCACGCATCCACCGGCACCCTGAAGGACGACCCGCAGTCGCTCGCGCGCCTGGCCACCCGCGCCGAGGTCCGTCAGCCCGGCACGCTGGAGCGCAGCTTCGCCGGCATGGGCGGTCGGGGCGGCATCGGCGGCATGATGGCCGGATCGTTTCTGGCGAGCATGGCCGGTGTCGTCATCGGAAGCGCCATCGCCCAGTCGTTCTTCGGCAACGCGGGGGCGAGCGAGATGGGGCAGGGGGAAGAGGCCTCCGCCGATGGGGTCGATGATGGCGGCGGTGACATCGCGGATGCCGGCGATTTCGGGGGCGATGATTTCGGGGACGTTTGAGGCGCGTCTGGGTGGGCCCTGAACCCTTCAAGAAGCGACGGGCTCACCGATCTCGCCCATGAGCACGCGCGTCAGCGATCTCAACACCTGGCTCACGAGAGACTGCGGATCGGCACGCATCCGCTCGAACGACGCAGACGTGTAGCAGGTCGGACTGATCCTGCGACCCAGTCGGGCCTCGGCGTCGAGCAGCGCCGGCATCACTTCGCCCAGGCCGACGTCGTCCCCCAGGATCATCGGATCGATGTTGATGCGATCCGAGCCCGCCGCGACCGAGCCATAGACCAGCGCGAGCACGATCCGGCGATCCACCGATCGAAGCGCCTAGCGCAACACCGCATCGGTACCGAGCGTCTTGCGCACGATCGCCGCGAGCTCACCGAAGAGCGGGCTGCGCTCGTTGGCCCGAACGCGCCTCAGGTTGCCGATCTGCTCGCTGAAGATGAGACCGCACGCCCCGCCCGCTCCGACGTGGCCCGCGAGCCCCGCCTCGCTCGCCCGTCCCCGGGGCGGCGGCCGGGGTCCAACCCCAGGTGGGTGAGGATCATCCCGATCGCAGCCCGCTGCAGGATCGCCGCGATGATCTTCAGTTCCCCGGCGCCACAGGTCAGGCAGCGCCGCATGTCGATGTGGAACACGCGCTCGAGCAGCCGCGCCCAGCCGATGTGATGCAGCCGCGCCTGCACGGGCGGTGCGTCGCAGCGGATCTTGCCTGCGGCGCCGGCAGCGCTGATGGGCCCATGAATTGCTGCGGCGCAACGCGCTATCGGCCGCAAGCGCGCAATGGACCAACGATCAGGCGGCTGCCTTTAGCGAGCGAGCCCTTGCAATTCGTTCCCTCGTCTTTGGCGAGTTCATCGTCTCCCAGAGGTCGGTGCGACGCTGAACGTTGAGCCAGAAGTCCGCGCTGTTGCCAAAGACGCGGGCCAGTATGAGGGCGGTCGGCGCAGTGATGCCGCGACGATCGTTGCACAGTTCGTTGACGTGCTTGCGAGGAACTCCCATGGCCTGCGCCAAGACGCCTTGGGTCAATCCCATTGGCACCAAGAATTCCTCAGTCAGAATCTCGCCGACGCTTGCCGGTTTGCGCTTTGTGGTCAGCACGCTGTACCTCACGAATAGCTGTGGTCGTCCAGGTATAGGTCGCGTGCTTCGCCTCGAGCGCCATCCCACCTGAATATCAACCGCCATTGTTGATTGACTCGGATGGAATGGAAGCCACTCAAATTACCGCGCAGTTTTTCAAAGTGATTACTCGGCGGAACTCGCAAGTCTTGATCCATCGTCGCGTCATCGATCATCTGAATTTTGCGAAACAGTCGGCTCTCAATGTCCGCAGGGATCTTTCTCGATCGCGCGTCGCCGACAAAAAAGCTGTGTAGCCAAACGTCTCGGAAATTCAATATCATTCGAACGATCCGGCAATGTGTCAATGTACTACTCAACGGTACAAACAGGCAATGTCGAGCTGACCTGCCCGAAGACCTGGGACCACTGCCAAGTTGACGGAGGCCTTTGCCGAATAACAAGCATGCTGCAATGGGTCAGCCTTGATCGCGCCTTCAACCGCAACCAGGAAACCACGATGAGATCGGACACATTCGAATCCGACATTCTTAGCCTGATGCGCGAGCAAGACATCCCTGGTGTGTCGCTCGTAACAATTCGCCACGGGTCGATGGGCAAGGCTTTGGCCTTGGGGGTTCGGGATCTTTCGACAAACGATCCTGTTGACGAAAGAACCATCTTCGGCGCGGCGTCTCTCACAAAGCCGGTGGCGGCCTATGCGACCTTGCAGCTTGTCGATGCTGGCGAACTGGATCTTGACGCGCCGCTGGCCCGATTCGCCGGTCCGGTGAACCCTGAAGACCCAGCTTCTCACTCGATCACGACACGCCACAGCGAGTGGCTCGCTTCAAACGACCGCAACCGACTTTGGACGGTTCCTCCTAGCTGCGCTAAAAGGAGAGCGCCTGAGCGAAAGCACATTTCGTCAGTGGCTGGATCCTGTATTTCACGTCCCTTGGGCGACGACTGAGCACCTGAACCTTGATCCGATAAAGCTGGATGCTGACGTTGCGTGGGGGCTCGGCTGGGGGATCGAGATCAACCGAAAATCCTTCTTCCAGTGGGGCTGGTTGGACGGAACCCGAGCGTTTGTGATGGGCGATCCAACCGAACAATCTGGCGCCGTTCTGCTGGCCAACAGCAACACCGGATTGCGTCTGGTTCCGGAGATCTTCGAAGCTGTGATGCCCGGAACTCATCCGGCGATTGAATGGTGCAAGTGGAACCGATAAAGCCAATACCGGCGCCCGGCCTATCCGGGCAAAGGATTCAAGGGCTGGTGTTGTTCTGATTAAAGTCAGTCGACTAAGCGGTAGACCCTATACAGGGCAAGGAACCGCATTGATGCCGTGTCCCGCGTCGCACAGCTCCAGGGCGGTATCAATCGTGGTCGATGGCCGCAATGATCGGTTGGGGTCGGACGGCTACAACCGGCGGTTCGCGGATAGGAAAGTCGAAGTCCGTGCGCACTTCGCGATCTGGACGGGGTGGGACATCGGGTCGGCGATGCTAGTCGGCACGATCCAGGTTCCACGCCGTGGCACAACCAGGAGCGACCATGGAAGCGATCAATCTTCAGCAGAAACCTGAACAAGCACGACGAAACGGACGATCTCTTCCTGGTTCTGAAGGACTCGATTCGAGCGGATGTGCGACTCCGAAACCGGGCATCAATCCGTCCTCTCGGGCCGCCGGCAGGTCCTGCTGGGACCTCGTCTTCAGCGGGAATCGACCAGACGCGGCCACCTTGGTGTCGACGCGAACATCGCCATGGCGCCCGCCTCAAGCAGTTCTAGATTCCTGTGGCAGACATGAGCAGTTCGGGGAGCGTTGTCGTTCAACAATCTGCCAGCGCTGCACGCCTGACCGATACCGCCTTGAAGAAGGTGTACCCGAACATGCCGTCCAGCGCGGTGGTCCGTTCGAGTGCCGCGATGCCTCGTTCGAACTGACCTGCATCGAGCAGACCTGCGGCGAGCGCATCGCCGCGTACGCCCTCGACCATCGCGGTGAAGGTGCGCCGTGTGAATCCCTCGACCCAGACCGGCCTGCTCGCGTCGGCGTACACATCGCGACGGGATACCTGAATGTCGCACAGACCGGCCTCGGCCAGCAGGTGATACAACTCTCTGCCGATCATCGCGTTGCCGCCCGCGCGACGTTGCAACACGACCTGGCTTTCGATCACGGCGCGTGCGTCGGCGCTCTCCGGGTGCATCAGCACGGACCCGTGGTCGCCTTCGATCACGGTCAGGGTGCCGCTGGGACGCAGGACGCCCGTGAGCGCCCGCAGCGCCCGAACCGGGTCATCGAGATGCTCCAGCACGAAGCAGACGAACACGTGATCGAACGTCGCGGGACGAAAAGGCAGCTCGAAGATATCCGCCGGTTGCAGCACGACGTTCCGCAGACCCGCATCGCGTACGGCGGCCGCTGCCCGCTGCAGCGACGCCTCGGATCGGTCGATGCAAGTGAAGGTCGCTGCTGGACTGCGACGCGCGAGCTCGACGGTCTGTGCACCGATGCCGCAGCCGGCCTCCAGCACGTGTTCGCCCGCTCCGTAAGCGGTGTCGTGGTGAAGCAACTCGGCCAGCGTTGCCGCCTGGTCGGCGAGTCGGCGGGCCTCGCCGTCGTCGTAGCCATGAACGTAGGACATCTTTCGGCAAGCCTCCGAGTAAGGGTTGCAACGATGCCGACTATCGTCGAGGGCGGTCATGAACGCCATTGCGCGGACAACCTCCCCCGTCGCTGACGGGCGCGACGGTACGCACCCGGGGTGAAGCCGAACTGCGGTGGCGTCCCCGGACGTGGTGTAGAAAGCCGGCAGTAACGAGGCTCGATTCGTCCGCTCGGGTCGCCTTCTACATCAGGCCAGTGCCGGCGCAGCCGGCAGCCTGATGGCCGGATTCTCGCTCAGCTGCGCCATCGATTC
>CAYNRU010000039.1:0-54468 GCA_964399635.1 uncultured Bordetella sp. | reverse complement strand
TCCTTCGCGGCAGCGACGGTTTCGTCGTCGATGGTCTCCATGCGCTTCTTGGTCAGCGGTCCGGTGTTCTCAATCTTCTGGCCGCCTTTACCGTCGGCCCAGGTATGCAAAACGCCACGCGGGCCATATTTCTTGAGGAATTCCGGATTCTTCGGATAGTCCAGATTCTCCGGCTCCTCCTCGGCGTTCAAATGGTAGAGGTTGCCGAAGAACTCGTCGAAGCCGTGCATGGTGGGCAGGTGTTCGTCGCGGTCGCCCAGGTGGTTCTTGCCGAACTGGCCGGTGGCGTAGCCCAGCGGCTTCAGCAGCTCGGCCATGGTTGGGTCGTCCGCATGCAGGCCGTTTGGGGCGCCGGGCATGCCCACCTTGGTCAGCCCGGTGCGGATCGGGTTCTGCCCGGTCATGAACGCGGCGCGACCGGCGGTGCAGCTCTGCTGCGCGTAATGGTCGGTGAAGGCCACACCCTCGTTGGCCACGCGGTCGATATTGGGGGTGCGGTAGCCCATCTGCCCGCGGCTGTTGTAGCTGATGTTCCACCAGCCCACGTCGTCGCCCCAGAGGATCAGGATGTTCGGCTTCTTAGTTGCCATGTCGTCGTCCTTTCAGTGCTGACACTCATTCCGGATCGACCAAATTCAATCCGGTCCCAAAGAAACTCGCGTGTGCCCACCCACTTCGCGCCCAGCTCGTCGCGAAAGAAGCAGTGGACGCGCTTCGGCCATGATGCTCGTTGGCGGCATTGACGGTGGTCGACGCTCAGCCCGAGGAGTAAACCCTGCTCCGTGAAGCGCGTGCACCAGTCGGGATAGCGGTGTTTGTCGACCAGCGCCATCGCGCTAGTCCTTGCCAGGCACCGGGACGTCGGGCGACTGGCTCATCCAGGCCTCGGCCGCCGCGACCGCCCGGTTCAGAGCCTCGCCGAGCTGCGGCGTGGCCACGAAGACGTTCTCGTCGCCGATCAGCGCGAGCGCCCCTGTCTTGGCCAGCTGCTCGCGCACCAGCGGATCGACGCCGACCAGCATCAGCCTGCCTTGTCGGCTCCTGAGTTCCTGGGAGTAGCGCTGCAGCACGGTCACGAAGGTGCTGCCGATATCGGTTTCGCCACGCAGATTGATGGCGACGACGGCGCGGGTGGCATCGCCGACCGCAGGCAACAGCGCTTCGATGCTCTTGGCCGCGGCGAAGAACAGGCTGCCGTAGATCTGCAGGACCGTGAGCTGGCGGTCCGGCAGTCGTGCGGGCGGCGGCTGCTCGAGCGGAAAGCCCTGCTCCCGCAGCACCCATTGCGTGACGACGACCTTGTTCGACTGGCGGATGGTGTTGAGCAGGATGCTCAGCGCCACCCCGAACAGCACCGCGAACTGCAGCGGGACGATCAGCGTCGCAATGAAGGTCACGAGCATCACCAGCTTGGAGATCTGGCTGGTCTTCCAGACCATCACCGCCTGCTGCATCCGCAGGCCCTGGAAGCCGGCGACGATCAGCAGCGCGGCAAGCGCGGGCATGGGAACCCGTTCCACCAGCGGCCCGACCAACAGCACGATCAGCGCCACGAACAGGCCCACGAAGATGTTCCCCCAGCGCGATCGGGCGCCTGCGCCCATGATCAGCGCCGTGCCGGAGACCGAGCCGCCGGCCGGAATGCCGCCGACCATGCCGGTGGCCATGTTGGCAGCGCCCTGGGAGAGGAAGTCGCGCGACACGTCCGGGTATCGGCCGTCCGGGTTGGGCGTGCCCTGGCTGACGCCTGCGCCCTGCACCAGGCCGATGATGGCGATGGACAAGGCCGGCAGCAGAAGGGAGGGGACGAGCGACATCTGAGGTGTCAGCAGATGTGGGAGTTCTCGCGGGATGGCCGAGAGGCCACCGACCGTGGGCACCGGCGCGAAGTCAGCGGCCGTGGGCATGAAGGCCAGGGTCAGCAGCACGAGCAGCAGGGTCGCCACGGCAATGGCGATGATGAAGGCAAAGCGCTGCAGGGCCTTGATCCAGAGCAAGCCCACGATCAGTGCCAGCGTGAACACGCCGATGAGGGTGACCTGCAGGTCGATCTTGCCGATGTGCAGCAGCAAGTCGAGCGCCTGCGCCACGCGATTCGTGAAGTTGCTCCGGTAGCCCGTCAGGTCGCTCAACTGCCCCAGGATGATCAGGACGGCCACGCCGTTCAGGAAGCCGGTCATCACCGCGTTGGAGACGAACCGGATCAGGAACCCGAGCCGGAAGACGCCGGCCAGCAGCTGGATCACACCCACCAGCAGCACCAGCACGACCAGAGCCTCGGCCCGTTGGCCGGCAGGAAAATCCACCAGCACGACGCCGGCCGCAACAGCCAGCGCGCCGGTGGTGGACACGTTCATGAACGCCGAGCTGGAGAAGACGGCCGCGATCGGCACCGCGACCATCAGCGTGTAGATGCCAAGCACCGGGTTGACCATCGCCAGCAATGCGTGCCCCATGGCCTGCGGCACGTTGACGACGGCGAAGGTGAGCGCGGCGACCAGATCGGACGCGAGATGCGTGCGATCGACCGTCAGGCTGCGCACTGCCGTCCGGAAGCGCTGCAGGCGCGTCGTAGTCATGCGCCCCGGCCACCGGGACCAGAGGGCGACCTGTGCCAGCGCTGGTAGAGGGCACTGATCACAAGGCTGGCGATCAGGTAGACGAGCACGGTGCCGAGGATCGCACGCTCAAAGTCCGCGACGACCCCGACCGCGAGCAGAAGCGCGATCCCGGGGTGCCGGCATGCAGTCGCCGTGGCCAGCGCGCCGCGGTTTCCGGCATCGGGACCACCGAGCAGGTGACCCACCAGCAGACTCACGCAAACGATGACCACTGCGGCGAGCAGCGTGCCATTGCCCAACACCCCGAGGATCGTCGAGTACGAGGTGACGAGCAGGGCCACGGCACCGAGCAGGAGCACGACCTGGCCGACGCGTGCCGCCTTGCCCCCGATCCACCGTGCAAGGTCGGGCAGGTAGCGGGCGATCGCGACGCCGAGTGCAAGCGGAATCCCGACCGTGACCAGCAGGATCATCGAAAAGGCGAAGGAATCGAATTGCCCTTCGACCTTGAAGACCAGTGCGACCAGCCACAGCATCACCGGCACCACCAGGATGGCGACGGCCGTCGCGAGAACCTGCAGCCCGAACACATAGTCGCGTTGGCCGCCGACCGCCGTGCCCGTCTTGCCCCAGGGCGGCAACATCGGCGAGACCGAGAAACCCAGCAGGGCCGCACCCACCCCCGCCTGGAGCGGGAACAGTCTCACCAGCAGCAGCGTGAAGAGCGGCATCACGACGAACATCGCGAGCATGCCGCGCAGTCCTAGAGAGGGCCGACGCAGCAGGTGCAGCGGATCGTCCAGGCGCGATCCGAGACCGATATCGAGCACGAGAAGCACGATGCCGATGACCAGGACGATCGTGATGAGGGTGTCGGTGTCCATCATGCCCTGTCGGTATGCTGCGCGGCGGCTCGTGCCGGATCATGCGCGTACAGCGGGTGATGCCGCTCCATTTCCGCGACGTCCCGTTCGAGGAAGAAGTTCAGGAAGGTCCGGATGACGGCGATCGCGGCGAGGTGCCCGATCTCGTTCCAGTTCCAGACCGGCGTGATCGCCGTCTGGACGATGTCGGCCGCGAGCTGGAAGGTCAGTGCGCCGATCAGCCAGCGTGCATAAGACAGGTACGCATTCCGAAAATGGACGCCGCTCGGCGACGGATTGCGCAGCGCCTGAAATCCTATGAAAAGCGACTGCACTGTCCCGACGACAATCACGAGAACCGCCAGAGCGTGCAGACTCGTGACGACGCCCTTCGAGAAAACCAGGAGAGCCGCTTCCATGAATCGATTGACGCCAGCCAAGAATTGGATCGATCGGTTCGGCGCGTCCGGCTGCGAACCACTAGCTGACCGGACGTTCATGGACGCCCGGCCCGAGCAAACTGTAATACGCGTGAATTAGTTTGAACTCCGGCCAGCTTGGTGTCAAGGTTTGGCCCTGCAGCGTCGGGCTGACCGACCCGGTCAATGTTGCCCCTGCCCCGGTTCCACTTACCTCAGAGCGATAGTAGTTTTCTGATTCGTGTGGTCGGAGACGCCCGATGCGATGATCCAGCCGAGCGGGCTGCCGCACTGAGTCCGGGCCCCGGGTCCGGGCCCCGTTCGCACTAGAGGACGGGGCGCTGCTCGCGGAGCGTTACTGCAAAGAGCCGTGTGTTGACCGAGGACATGAGGAGAAAACACTAAGGGAGACCAGCAAACATGTGGCGTAGTCGCGTCAGCCGCCGGGCGGTGACCTGACTCCACGCCCGGGCCGCTAGAGTCCAAGGGGTAGCGTCCGGCTGCGTTCTGCGGGGCGCTTCGTGCGCCGCTGCGCCGAACCCGACGCAGGCCTCATCCAGCAAAATCCGGACCTTGCGCCCCGTCCTCGACGCCTCACACCCCATCCCCCGCGCCCCGGCCGTCGATCCGCGCGGGCGGCGGCAGGCCGCTGTCCTGCTGAGCGCTGCGGCGATCATCCTGGGACCGCAGCCTTCAGGCGCTCAACCCGCTCCCGGCACGGCGCCCAGCCAGGTCACGCCGCCGACCCTGCGCCCGCCGGCCGAGCCCGCCGCCTCGGAAGGCGTCGTCCTGCCCGAGTCGACGCCCACGGCTGCGCCGGCAGGCGCGGAGTCTCTGTTCGTCACGCCCGCGGCCTTCATCGTCGGGGGGGAGTTCCCGGAACTGGAAGCGGCGCGACGGGAGCTGTTCGATCCGGTCGTCGGCACCCGCATTCCGGCCTCGCGCGTCTTCGAGCTGGCGGGCCAGCTCGAGCAGGCCTACGCACGGGCCGGCTACGTGCTCGTGCGGATCGTCGTCCCGCCGCAGACGGTCGAGGACGGCGGCGCGGTGAAGCTCACGGTGGTCGATGGCTTCGTGGAGTCGGTCGACGTGTCGGCGGTGCCCGCGGCGGTCCGCGAGCGGGTCCGGGCGGTCACAGACACGCTGGTCGGCCGCCGGCGGATCACCCTCGCCGACATCGAGCGCAAGCTGCTGATCGCGGGCGACACGCCGGGCACGCAGCTGCGCAGCACCCTTGCCGCGGGGCGGCAGGACGGCGGCACAGTGCTGGTCCTGGATGGCGGCTTCAGGCCGGTCACCGGCGCAGCAGTGCTGGACAACCGGCTCTCGGACGCGCTCGGTCGGTGGCAATACGGCGGGACGCTGGCGCTCAACAGCCCCTCCGGGCAGGGCGACCAGCTCTACGTCACCGTCAGGACCGGCTCGCCGATCGGCGAGAGCTTCACGTCGCTGCCGCGCCTGCGCGTGGCCGGCGTGGGCCTCGCCGTGCCGGTGGGCACCGACGGCGCGGCCATGACCGCCGAATTCACCGATGCGCAGACTCACGGCATGCCCGCGCCCGGCGCAGCCGACCTCGCGGGGACACTGCGCCGCGTCGCGCTGCGCGGTACCTATCCGCTGATCCGGACGCAGACCGAGACGCTGCAGGTCACCGGTCTGGTCGAGCACCTGCAGCAGGCCAACCGGTCGGTACTGCTGGATGCCGACATCAGTCGCGACCGATACACGGCGGTGCGCGTCCGACTCGACTGGAGCGGGCTCACGCCCTGGGGGGCGCCGCTGTCGATGGGCGTGCAGCTGTCGGGCGGCGTCGCCGGCCTGGATGAGGGCGAGGCCGAAGCGTCCGGCGTGCCGCTATCGCGACAGGGCGCCGCGCCGAATTTCCGCCGTGCCGACGCCAGCGTGCTACTCAGCCAGCCGCTGGCGGTCGAGGGCGTCCGGCTCAACCTCGCCGCCACCGCGCAGACCACCTTCAGGCACCCGGTGTTCGTGTCGGAGCAGTACCTTCTCGACGGCTACGGCATCGTGACCGGCGTGCCGTCCGGCGCGCTGAGCGCCGACCGCGGGATCGCCGGACGCGCCGAGCTGCTGCGCTCCTTCCGGCTTGCCGGCGTGCCGCGCGCGCCGCTGCTGTCGCCTTATGCCTTCTTCGCCTACGGAACCGGCTATCTCGAGCAGCCCACCGCTGCCGAGCAGCCGCGGATCAACGGGCGCTCGGGCGGCATCGGCGCACGCATGGAGCTGTTCGCGGGAGCCGGACGCGGATACGACACGCTGGCGATCGAGCTGGGCCGATACGTCACCGACCTGCCCTCTGTGCCGTCCGCCACGCGGCTGACGGTAGCGATGTACCTGTCGTTCTGACGGGTCTCGATCCTGCGGCGCGCGCCGCATGCAACTGGCGCGGCACAGCAGGGATGGTCAGTCCGCCCCGTGAGCCGTTTAGCGCGCCGCGCCCGCGGCGCAGCCGCTCCGCGACACGCTGGACTTCGATTCGTCGGGTGCGTCGGACCCGCAGGCGCCCGCCGCCCCGACCGCACCACGCCGTGCCCGGGGTTCGGTCGCGGTCTTGTCCGCGCCGCGCCCCTGCGGCTCGGCGGCCTCCGCCTGCCCGGCAGGCCGGGGCGATGCATCGCTAGGCCCATCCGGCGCGTAGACCCACGGTGAGGCCGGGGGAACCGCCCCCGGTATCGTCGCCGGCGCCCGCTCCTTCGTGGTGACCGGGCCGGTGTCCCCCCGCACCTCCGCGCCCTGCGAGGGCGGGGCGTAGTCGATGGCCAGCGTGCCCTGGCGCAGCGTGATTGAGTAGTTGCCGGGCCGGATGCCGACCGGCGCCGTGGCCAGGATCGGATACAACCCCACCCCAGCGATGGCCGGCGCGCCCGCGCTCGTCAAGGTCACCGCGGTGACCGCATCGCCCTGGGCCAGCCCCGATGCCCGGAACTCCGAGCCCGTGAGGACAAGGCCCGCGCCTTGCAGCTTGCCGGCGTCGTCGGCGGTGATGGTCAGCACTTGCGGCGTCACCGACAGCAAGCCGGGGACGTAGCTCACCGCGTAGTTGGAGTTGGCCGCCAGCGTGCCCTGCGTGATCACGTAGGCGCCGACGTTCGATACTGCGTTCGCTCCGGTCGCCAGCCCACCGGCAAGTGCGTCGCCGTTGACCAGGCCGCTTCCGCCGACAGCGTAGGTCAGTGCCGGGTTCGCATCGCCGTATGTGCGCGACAGGTCATCGGCCGTCAGGGTGATCGGACGCTGCGTCACCGCCAGCGTGCCGGGAACGTAGCTCACCGCGTAGTTGGAGTTGGCCGCCAGCGTGCCCTGCGTGATCGCGTACGCGCCGACGTTCGAGGCGGCATTCGCGCCGGTCGCCAGCCCGCCGGCGAGTGCGTCGCCGTTGACCAGGCCGCGGCCACCGACCGTATACGCCAGCGCCGGGTTCACATCGCCGTACGTGCGCGACACATTGTCCGCGGTGACGGTGATCGGCCGCGACCCGATGGCCAAGGTGCCGGGCGTGTACTGGAAGCCGTAGCCCTGGGCGCTCGCAAGCGTGCCCTGCGACGCGGTGATCGCGTGGGCGCCCACGTCCGAGCTCACGGTGGCCGCGCTGGCGAGCGCCGCGGCCCCCGTGTAGCTGCCCCCCGCCGAGTCGCCCGCGAGCAGGCCCGTGATCGTCGCGCCGAACGCCGGGTTCGCGTCGCCGTAGGTGCGCGAGGCGTCCTGGGCGCTCACCGTCAGCATCGGCTGGCGCGAGTAGAGCATCTGCGAGCCCGGCTGCACGATGCTCGCCGGCGGATCCGACGCGTACATCCGGTTGTACAGACGCCCGGCCGCAAGCCCGCCCACGGTGTCGGCGTCCCAGTTCGTGGAGTACACGAGGAAGCGGCCTGAGGGCCCGGTCGTGATCGCCCCGGCGCCGACGGTGTTGAAGAAGTTGCGCCCGGCGGCCAGCACCACCGCGTCGCCGCCCGCACCCGAGACCACGGCCTGCGCCAGCGTCAGGTCGGAGGTGGCGCCGAGCGCCCGTAGCTCGGTCGTCCCCGAGGTGCGCAGCCCGACGCTGGCGTTGACCGTGCCCACGCTCAGCGACGTGGCGCTTGCAAGCTGCACGCGGCCGGTGTCGCCCGCCACCGTGGAGATGGCGTTGGAGGCGTGGTTTAACAGGTAGACGCCGCCCGCACCGAGCAGCTCGAGCGCGCCGGCCTGGATCGCGGCGGTCTGCGTGACCGTGCCGCCGGTGTCCAGCGTCAGACGGTTGGTGCCGGTGTTCAGCGTGCCGGCGATCGAGATCGGCGCGCTGGCGCCGAGCAGGCGCAGGTCGGACGTGAAGGTGGTGCTGCGGACATCGATCGTGCCGGTGCCCGAGGCCTGGCCGATCGTGATCCGCGAGAAGCCAGGCTGCAGCGTGGCCAGCGAAGTGGCGCTCAGCGCCAGCGTTCCCGCGGCGCTGTCGCCCAAACCGATGCCGGTCGACGTGGTCAGCGGGCGCAGGAACAGCTCTCCGCTGCCCGAGACACTGCCGCCCAGGCTCATGGTGTCGGCGGCGAGGGTGATCGTACCGCCCGCCGCAGCGGCAACCCCGCTCGAGAACTGGATGCCGCGGTTGCCACTGCCGGTGCCACCCGTGTTGCCGCCCGTGCCGGTGATGCTCAGTGCGCCGGTTCCGGTCGTGCGCAGCGAGGTCGTCGAACCTGAGATGTACACACCGAAGTTGTCGATTCCGCTGCCCGATCCTCCGCCGGTACCGGTGACCGTGAACTCGCCGTCCACCGCTGAAGCGGTGGACGCTGGTTCGAAGGAGACGCCGTAGTTGGCGCTGCTGCCCGTACCCGTGCTCGCGCCACCCGTGCCCGTGACGCTCAGTATGCCGGTGCCGGTCGTGCGCAGGGTCCCGCCCAGGCTCACGCCGTAGTTGATGCCGCCCGTGCCAGCCATGTTGCCGCCCGTGCCGATGATCCTCAGGGCGCCGTTGCCGGTCGTGGTCAACGAGGTGGTCGATCCACTGATGACCACGCCCTGGTTGCTGTTCGCCGTGCCCGCTCCTCCCCCAACGCCGGTGAGCGTGATCCCGCCATCCACCGCCGAGGCGGCGGCCCCGCCGTCGAACTGGACGCCGATATTGCCGTTGCCGCCAGTGCCACCGGTATTGCCGCCCGTGCCGGTGATGCGCAGTGCGCCGGTCCCGGTCGTGCTCAGTGATGTACCTGCGTTGCTGAGAACCACGCCGGAGTTGCCACGGGCAGTACCCGCTCCGCCGCCGATGCCGTTGACCGTCAACGCGCCGTCCACCGCCGAGGCGCTAGCCGCGGAATTCATTGTCACACCGTAGTTGAAGCCGGTGCCGGCTCCACTTGTGTTGCCACCCGTGCCGTCAATGCGCAGTGCGCCGGTGCCGGTCGTGCTCAGCGATGTACCTGCGCCGATGAGAATCACGCCGTAATTGCTGTTCGCAGTGCCTGCTCCGCCGCCGATGCCGCTGAGCGTGATCCCGCCGTCCGACGCGGCGGCAGTGGCCCCGCTGTCGAACTGGACGCCGAAGTTGCTGTTGCCACCCGTGCCACCCCTATTGCCGCCCGTGCCGGTGATGCTCAGTGCGCCGGTGCCGGTCGCGCGCAGCGAGGCGGTGCTTCCGGTGACCAATACGCCCACGCTGGAACCCGCTGATCCCGTGCCCCCGCCGATGCCGGTGACCGTGATCGCACCGTTCACCGTCGAGACAGCCGTGCTGCCGATCCGGACGCCGTAGTTGCCTGTACCCGTGCTCGCGCTTCCGGTGCCCGTCACGCTCAGTGTGCCGGTGCCGGTTGTGCGCAGGATCCCGCCCAGGCTCACGCCGTAGTTGCTGCCACCCGTGCCAGCCATATTGCCGCCTGTGCCGATGATGCTCAGGGCGCCGGTGCCGGTCGTGCTTAGCGAGGTCGTCGATCCGCTGATGGCCACGCCGTGGTTGCCGCTCCCAGTGCCTGCTCCTCCACCGACGCCAGTGAGCGTGATCCCGCCGTTCACCGCCGAAACAGTCGATGCGGAATCGACATCAATACCGAAGTTGTTGCCGCCCGTGCCAGCCGTGTTGGCGCCCGTGCCGGTGATGTTGACCGCGCCGGCCCCGGTTGCGAGCAGCCTGCCTGAACTGGTGATGCGCACACCACTGTTGCTGCCACCGGTTCCCGAGCTGCCGCTGACTCCGGTGAGTGAAGCTGTCCCGTCGACCGTCGAGACGACCGCATTGGTCGTAAGCCTTATGCCGCTGGAGAAGCCCGAGCTCCCCGATCCGCTGCCGATCCCATTGATCCGGATCGAGCCGCTGCCGGTCGTGGACACACCTCCGCCGGTGATCACTACGCCGTAGTTGCTGTTTCCGGCCGCTGCGGTCACGTTTTGCGTTCCGCGCCCGTTGATCACCACGTCGCCACCGCCGGCGGAGATCGTGGTCGACGACGTGGCTACGCCCGAGACGGAGATGGCGCTCGTCGTGCCGGTCGCGTAGCCGGAGCCGGCCGAGATTGCGCCTGCCCCGCCACCCAGCGTGATCGCCCCGCCGTTGCTTGTCAGCGTATTGGAGGTCAGCGAAATGCCGCCCGCGCCGATCCCCGCGCTGTCCGATCGCAGCAGGATCGCCTGGCCCTGCGTCGTGACCGAGCCGCCGCTCGCGCCGATCACCGAGCCGGCCGCCGACATCGACACGCCCGCGCCCGCGCCCGCGCCCGCGCCCGCCCCAACGCTCAGCGCCGAGGCGAAGCTCACATTGCCGCCCGACACCAGCGAGATGCCCCCGCCGCCGGTCGCCGACAGCGCCGCGTTGATGTTGATGTTACTCGCCGCATTGAGCACCAGCGTGTTGCCGCTCGCCCAGCTCACCGCGCTCGACACGGTGATCGTGCCGGCTTGCGTGCCGCTCGAGCCGGTCGAGACGGTCACGTTGGCGGTGTCCAGCGCGTTCTGCAGCGTGTTGGTGTTGATGACCGTGTTGTCGGCGCCCGCCGCGAAGCCGCCGGCCCCGGCATTAGCGGCGCTCGAGATCGTCACGTTGTAAGGGTCCAGCAGCAGGGTGCCGGTCTGGCCGGCGCGCGCCCGAAGGTCGGCGCTGCCCTTGTAGGCGAGCCACTCGCGCCCGGACACCTCGGCGTCGCCCCCGCGCCCGGTGCCGCCCAGCGCCTGGGCACTGATGCGGCCCGCAAAGTCGGTGCGCCCGTCCGACCACACGACCACGCTGCCGGCATCGCCCGAGGCGCCCGCGTCGGCGGCGATGGTGGTGGCCGCATCGACCGACAACTCGCGGGCACGCGCGAGCGTCCCTCCACCCTGGAAGTCGCCGCCGATGCGCACCGCGCCCCCGCCGTCGCGCCCCGAGGCGTCGATGCGGGCGCCTTCGAGCGCGATTGCCCCGGTGCCCAAGATCTGCACGTTGCCCCCGCGCCCGCCGTCGGGGGCGCTCGCGTCGATGCGCCCCAACACCTGCACGCGGCCCTCGCCGCCGTCGAGCACGACCGTGCCGCTGCGCCCGCCCACGGAACGCGCCTGTGCGACGCCCGTCAGGTTCACCGCCTGGCGCGCCGCCTCGCGCGCCGCCGCCACCGAGATCTGCACCCGCCCGCCGTCGGCCTGCACCGCGCCCGCCTGCTCGACGAGCGCCTCGCCGCCGGCGCCAGCGCTGGGCACCGCGACTTGCATGAAACCGTTGCCTTGCAGGTCGAGCGTCACCCGCTCGCCCGAGGCAAGCCCGATGCGCCCCAGCGGCACCGACATCGTGCCGTGCTGCGCGACGCCCCCGCCCAGCAGCGCGGCGAACCCCCCGGTGAGCGCCTCGATGCGCCCGGCGTTGGTCACCCGCGCAGAGTTACCCGTGCCCCTGAAGTCCAGCCGACCCGACAGGAAGTCGGCGTCGCCGATGTCGAGCGTCGACGCGACGAAGCCGGACGCCCGCACGCTGCCCGTCGAGGTGATCGATATGCCGTTGGGGTTGACCAGGAACACCTGGCCGTTGGCCTCGATGCGCCCGGCGATGGTGGAGGTCGCATCGCCACCGACGCGGTTCAGCGTAGCGCTGGCCGCCCCCGGCTGGCGGAAGCTCACCGACTGGCCGGCGCCCACGTCGAAGCGCGTCCAGTTGATCACCGCGCGGTCCGAGCTCTGGGTGACCGTCAGCCCGCTTGCACTCGGTGCGCCGATGCTCGCCTGGCCAGCGGCCACGCGACCGCCCGAGGGCAGCGCCGTCTGGGCGTGTGCGGCACCGAGCTCCAGCAGCACGCCGAGCACCGCGATGGCGAGAGCGCTGAGCGCGGTACGCGGCGCAAGCACGAGCGGGCCTCGCCGTATCCGGCCCGGCCTGCAAAGCGTGGTGACCCGGTCCGCCACAGCCCTCTCCAACAACTCGGCCACCTCAGGGTAAGGATGGATCGGACTCGGGGCGGTCCGCGCAGGACCGCCGGTCTAGACGGTCGGATAAGCGGAGTGTCGGTCGACGCGTCTGCCCAAGCGTGTGGGCGCCGCGCGTCCCGTAGGGCGAGTCAGTGGCGGTGGGAGGCGTTTGAAGCGCCAGGCCACCGCAGGACGAGCAGCTTGTACAGCTCCGGTGCGAACGCCTGGCGGATATCGGCACGCAGCAGCCAGCCGGCGAGCGTGCGAGGCTCGGTGCTGAGGTTCATGGCGTCCTCCCGGGTAGCGACGCGATCCCACCTCCGCGGTAGCGCATCGCACGATCCATTCTCGACCGCGCGCCCGATCCGTGTTCGACATCGACATGCGGCGCTGCCCAAGCTGCGGCGCCAGGTCGCTCCAACGCATCGCGGCCATCCTGGAGCAGCCGATGATCCGAAAGATCCTCACCCACCCGGGCCTGGACCCGCAGTCACCGCCCCGGGCTCGGGCGCGCGAAGTGAGTCACGTATTCATTCGCGGTCGCCCGAGTCGGGTGCGCCATCAGGGACACACGCAATGGGCTGCAGCGCCGCCGCGGTGGCGCTGCCCGCCGTGGCCGCGCGACATTCATCACATCAGCCTCGACCCTGGCCTCGAAGCCACGATCGCGACCCGTGGACGCTCGCTGCCCCCCAGGGTTCATGACCAGGGGCGTCAAGAAGGCCGACTCGCGTGGAGCGGCCGCCCGCGGATCCGGCCTCGTACACCGTCCAGTCACCTTGGACGATGGCCCGCGAGGGGCTCGACCTGAGGGTGCTCATCTTCGCAAACCGCGCTTATCGGATCCTGCAGGGCGAGTACGCTGGTGTCGGGCCGGTACACAGGGCCCGCGCGCCAGCCACATGCTGATGCACCACCAGCTGACCATCGACCGGGTGGGCATGGCGAAGTCGATGAGCATCGCGGCGCGCCGTGCAACGGACCTCGGGGGCCTCACGCGCGAGTTGTCGCGGGGTCTGACGAGCAGCGAGCCCTACCTGATCAAAGTGGTGCGCTGAACTCTGCGACGGCGGCGCCCGAGGGGGGCGTCGGCATCGCGCCTCACCGCGTGCCGGGCACCAGCTTGCCGTCCTCGATGCGGACCGAGGCACCGGGGCGGAATGAGGGTGCCTGGTCGATCGAATAGCTGCGGTCGATGCCGTCCTCGAAGCGCACCAGCACTTCATAGCGGGTACTGGAGCCTAGCCAGCGCGCAGCGGCGACGCCCAGCGTTCCGGTGACCACCGACAGCACCGAGGCCGCTGCGATCTGGCCGCTGCCACCGCCGACGTTTGCGCCGATGACCCCGCCGACCGCCGCTCCGCCGATTGCGCCTGCCGCGGTGGCGAACGTACTCGGCTCCTTGATCTCGCGGATCGTCAGCACGTTGCCGGTGCCGCTGAAGGGCGCTACGTTGGTCGTTGCGCAGGCGGCGAGGCTGATTGCAAACAGCAAGGTCAGAAACCGTTGGAACAGAGTGGGCAGGGTGCTCATGGCGAGGTGGGAGTGCGGTGGAACCGCAATTATCGCCCGCCCAGGGCGTCGGGGCCTATCCACCTTTCTCCAGTCACGGGTGATCGATCGGCCGCTTGTTCACAGGATGGACGATTGACAGTCCGGATTCCAAGACCGGTGGAGCCCCGAGACCCGCCGATCGCGTTACGCTCTGCGGATACCCGCCATTGCCGGAGCCGACGTGACCGCAAGCCCTTCCCAGACCGCCCGTTGGCTGCTGACGCAGCACCGTGAACGCCGGGACTTCCGACCCTTCCCCCAAAGCATCCGTCCGGCCAGCCTGGGCGACGCCTATCGCGCGCAGGAGCGCTTCGTCCACAGCAAGGCGAAGGACTGCGGCGAGCCGATCGGCTGGAAGATCGCGCTGTCCAATCCGGTGATGCAGCGCCTGGTCGGCCTGGACGCACCGGTCGCAGGCCGGCTGCTGGCCGGCCAGGTGGTGGATGGACCCGCGCGCGTGCAGGCTGGCGCGTACGGGCATCTGCTGATCGAATTCGAGATCGCGGTCGAACTGGGGTCGGACCTCCCCGCCCCGGGCGGTCACTGCAGCCGCGAACAGGCGCGGGCGGCGGTGGCGGCCGTACGCCCGGCCTTCGAACTGGCCGACGACCGCCATGCCGACTACGCGCGGCTCGGTGACCAGGCGTTCCAGATGGTGGCCGACAATGCCTGGAACGAGGGCGCGGTCCTGGGTGCGCGTCGTGACGACTGGGCCGATCTCGACCTCGAACGCATCACCGGGCGGGTGTTCTGCGACGACACGCCGGCAGGCAGCGGCCAGGGCCGCGACCTGATGGGGCATCCGCTGGACGCCCTCGCCTGGCTGGCAGGCAGCGCAGGGGCGCGGGGGCTCATGATGCGCCGTGGCGATGTCGCGATTCTCGGCAGCCTGGTAACCTCTAAGTTCCCCAAAGCCGGCGAACGCTGGCGCTTCGAGCTCGAGGGCTTCGCGCCGCTGCTGCTGTCGATCGACCCCTGATCATGACCGCCTCCGGCGAACCCTTCGGCAACGGGCCGTCCTCGGACATGCCCGAGGCAGCCGACCCCAGCAGGTATCGACACGGGCTTCGGTGCCTGCACGACTACCTTCGACTGCATGCCCGGGCACAGCCCGACAAGCCGGCCTTCATCTGGTACGGCCGCCACATCAGCTACCTCGAACTGGACCGCTGGAGCGACGCCCTCGCCGTCCGGCTCGCGCAACTCGCTGTCGGGCCGGGCGACCGCGTCGCCCTGTTCATGAACAACTGCCCGCAATACATCGTGGCGCACTTCGCCATCCAGAAGCTTGGGGCGATCGTCGGCCCCTGCGGACCGCTGTTCAAGGCGGCGGAGCTGGAATACCAGTTGAACGACCTCGGCGCCCGCGTCGTGATCGCGGCCGACGTGCTGTATCCGGTGCTCGCGGCCGTCCAGTCAAGCACGTCGATCACCCACGTCTTCTGTACCCACTACGGCGACCTGCTGCCGCCCGAGCCCACGCTCGCGCTGCCCGACGACCTGAAGGCGCCCCGAACCCGGCCGGCCGGCAGCGAGGACCTGCTCGAGGCGATCGCGGCGGTGCCGCCCGGCGCCGCCCTGCCCGCCGTGTCGTCCGAGATGGACGACGTCTCGCTGATGACCTACACCTCGGGCACCACCGGCCTGCCCAAGGGCGCGATGCTCAGCCATCGCAATGCGCTCTTCAAGACCGGCGTCACCGCCGACTGCAACGATGTCCGCGGCGACGACGTCACCCTGGCGATCGCGCCGATCTATCACATCGCCGGCATGCTGATGGGCATCGACGCGACGGTCTATGCCGGCTGCACCACCGTGCTGCTGCATCGCTTCGACCCGCTGGCCGTGCTGCAGGCGATCGACCGCTACCGCGTCACCTGGTGGTACGGCATGGCACCGATGAATGTCGCCGTCATGCAGGTGCCCGACGCCGGCCGCTTCGATCTGAGTTCGCTCCGGCTGAACCCCACCACCAGCTTCGGCATCGTCCTGACCGAGCCGCTCGCGCGGCAGTGGCATGCCTTCACCGGCGGCGCGCTGTGCTACGAGCTGGCCTACGGCCTGTCGGAGACCCACACCTGCGATACCTACATGCCCAGCGATGCGGTGCGCTGGGGCACACAGGGCAAGCTCGCCCCGGGCGTGCAATGCCGGATCGTCGACCCCGATACCGGCCGGGCGCTGCCCACCGGCGAGCAGGGAGAGATCACGCTGCGCAGCCCCGGCAATTTCAAGGGCTACTGGAACAAGCCGGAGGCCACCGCCAGCACGCTGCGCGACGGCTGGGTGCATACCGGCGACATGGGCCGGCTCGACGCCGACGGCTACCTGACCTTCATGGGTCGGTTCAAGGAGATGATCAAGGTCTCCGGCTACAGCGTATTTCCTGAAGAGGTCGAGCGCCTGCTGATCCGTCATCCGGACATCGCGGCGGCGGCCGTGATCGGTGTTCCGGATGCGAGCAAGGGCGAGGTGGTTAAGGCGGTGATCGTGCCGCAGGCGCACGCGGGCGGGCGCCTCACCGAGCAGGCCGTCATCGCATGGAGCCGCGAGAACATGTCGGCCTACAAGGTGCCCCGCTTCGTGGAGTTTCGCGACGTGCTGCCCGCCACCGGCGCGGGCAAGGTGCTGCGCAGGTTGCTCAGGGCGTGAAGCGGGGCTCCTTGCCCTGCTTTTTGTCCGGGCGGACATGGCGCGCAGCCTGCCCGGTGCCGCGGCATCGCGACACAGCCGGTGGCGGATATGCGATGAAGGTCATGGCATGTCGGCGTCGAAAGATCCCGGGCCGACCGGCCAGGACCGTCCGAAACACGCGGTGGTCGCGCTCGGAATACCCGAAACCTTCGCGGGGCAGGGCCTGCGCGGCTCTGCGCATCATGGCACCATCCGGCTTCCTCTGACCCCTGACCGGAGCACACCATGGGACTCATCGGCACCCTCATCATCGGCCTGATCATCGGCGCGATCGCGCGCTTCCTGATGCCAGGCGAGCAGAAGATGGGCTGGATCATGACGATACTGCTGGGCGTCGGCGGCTCGCTGGTCGCCGGCTACGCCGGCCAGATGCTGGGCTGGTACCGGGCGGGCCAGGGCGCGGGCTGGATCGCGTCGGTGGTGGGTGCGCTCGTGCTGATGTTCGTGGTGGGCAAGCTGCGAGGCGGCTCGTCGTCCTGATTCCGAACCATGGCATCGGGCTCAGCGGATCATCGCGCGGTGACGACGCGAGCGGACGCCCGTGCCCCACGCCTTCGATGCGCAAACGAGCGGCGCCCCCGATCGACAACGGCTCCACCACAGCAGCTTCACCAGGTCGCCGCGCTTGCCGCGGAACACGAACACGTGACCGCCATACGGATCCTTGGCGAGCGTCGTCTTCGCGATCGCCGCCAGCCCAGCGAACCCCTTGCGCATATCCGTCACGCCGGCCGCAAGCCACACCCGCGTGCCCGAGGGCAGACCAATCAACGCAGCGCCTGCACGATCGCCCGCACGAGGTCGGCTCGCGCCTGCTCGCCGATCAGGATCACCGCCCCGCCGACCCGAACCTCGACCACGTGGCGCCACGCCGACTCCCCGCCAGGCTGCGGCTCCGCGTGGGCGACGACCGGCAGCAGTCGGTGGCGTCCCCGGACGTGGTGCAGCGCCCTTCTTGGTCTTACAGAGTGAAGATCTCGGCGTTATGGGCGCCGGGCGGTGGGATTGAGGCAGGTCTGCGCGTTTTCCCGAGGTCGGAGCGGACAGACCTCTCTCCCCCGCTGTTCGTCGACTTGCAGGGCACGACCCTGTGTACGTGCTCTACGAGAGCCAACGCAGGTGCTGTACCAGCACAGACCGCCTGCGCTACGGCCCGCAGCACCTGGACGGTGGCGGGTCGCCGAGGTTGTCACAGCACCCCTGGGGAAAGCCGCGCTCCTGCACCCCGTGCAGCGCCCAAGCCTGATCGGGCCTGGTGGCCATCTCGAGGTGCGGATCGATGCGCCGGAGATGCGGCGTACCGTCCGGCCTGCGGATCGACGACCCAGGTGCGCGCCCCCCTGGGTCGTCGCCGCGCGATGGACGATTGCAAAGAGCAGCAAAGCTGCAAGAAAGCGATTGCCATCACTCTCAGGCATCCATGCCACACCATGAGAGCGGGTGGCGTTCATCATCCGTCCGGAGACTTGTCCATGGTCATTGGCCCCAACGCACCCGCCGCACTTCCCGCATGCGGCGCATCGCCTTTCGCCGCTGGCTCGCCCGCCGTGGCGCCTTCCCCCATCGGCGCGGCCTCCTCCATGTCCGCCTCTTCGGCGGTCGGCAGCACGGTGGCGAGCGCGGCCACGCCTGAGGTTGACCAATACCGGTCCGCGCTGAACGACTTCGGGCGGATGGTCGGCGACGCTTTCAAGGGCAAGCACTTCGGCCCGGAAGACAAGGCCCGGCTCGACGCGGCGGTGGCCGATTATGAACAGCGGACCGATGTGTCCGCTGAGCAGAAAGCCGCGATGAAGAAGATCGCGGCCGAGTTCAAACCCAGCGCTAGCAACAAGGACGAACGGGTCGACTCGTTCGCCTGGGCCGATTTCATGAAACGGGTGGGCGTGCTGCTGTTGGCTGTTCCTGGCGGTGAGCGGTACGGCCGGGCTCTGCAGGAGTTCTCCGAGAAGTTCCGCACTTCGTACAGCCCGTTGGACGGCATGTTCGGCAAGGATGACATGAGAACCCTGGGCGGTAAGGGCATGGCAGCGCTGAACGGGCAGGCCGCCAGGCCAGGCCCCGAGGTCGACACGCTCCTCGACCTTGCGCAGAGCAGCTTCCGCGGCGAGCAGTTCAACGCGGCCGACTTCGGACGGTTCTTCGCTGACATGAAAATCGCGTCCCCGGTGCAGTCGGTGCCCTCGTGCCCCCCGATGCTGGCCGGTGCATCGGCACCGCCGGTTGCCGCTGGGCTACCTCCGACCACGACAGGCAGCTCCGCAACTGCGGTCTCAGCAACTGCCTCCGGTAATGCCGCGCTGGTATCGATCCCCACAAGCACAGGCAACATCGACATTCCGAACGCCTACTCCAGCGAGATGGACTTTCTGAGAGACTAGGCATTTTGGAATCCGGCCCTCCCAGGGGCACCCTCCAGCGATGCCGCCGGGGATGGGCGCGGCAGCGTTCCTGATGGTCGAGTACGTCGGGATCTCCCACACCGAGATCATCCGGCACGCGGCGCTGCCGGCGGTGATCTCGTACGTCGCGCCGTTCTACATCACCCACCTCGAGGCGCTGCGCTACGGGATAGAGCCGATCCCGCGCGACCGCATCCCGACCTGGCGCAAGCGCGTGCTCGGCTGGGGCTGGGGCTGGGGTCTCGGGCATCGTTGCCGCGGTCGCCGCCGTGTACTACGCGATCGAGGGCGTGCGTGCGGTCGCGGGGACCGATTCGACCTGGCCGGTGGCCCCGCTAGCGGTCCTCGCCTACCTCGGCCTGCTCGCCTTCTCCTCGCGCTATCCGGACACGCCGATCGACGACCCCGCCGCGCCGGTGGTGCACCTGCCCGAGCCGTGGAGGATCCTGCGCTCGGGCATGCAACTGATAGTGCCGATCGTGGTGCTGCTCTGGTGCCTGTCGGTCGAGGAGCGGTCGCCAGGCACGTCGGCATTCCGGGCGACGGCCACCTCGATGGCGATGGTGCTCGGGCAGCCGGCGCTGCTGGCGCTGTTCCGGAGCACCGGCAGGGTGGGAGCGGCCCTGCGGCGCGGCGCCGGCGACCTCTGGCGCGGCCTGGTGGTCAGCGCGCTTAGCATGATCGGCATCGCGGTCGCCTACGCCTGTGCGGGCCTGATCGTCGGGCCGTGACGCTGACCGGCATGGTCTGATGATGGCCGACTTCGTCGAGCTGGTCTCGGCGGGCAACGTGCTGCTGATGCTGGTGCTGACCGCGGTCGTCTGCCTGCTGATCAGGGGCCGGCGTGCTGACCACGGCGAACTACATCCTGGTCGTGACGCTGATGGCCCCGGTCATCGTGGAGCTCAGCTCGCGCAGCGGGCTGGTGATCCCGCTGATCGCGATCCACCTGTTCGTCTTATACTTCGGGACCATGGCCGACGTGCCGCCGCCGGTCGGTCTCGCCTCGTACGCGGCCGCGGCGATCTCCGGTGACGACCCGAACGCGACCGGGCTGCAGGCCACCTGGTACACCTTCCGCACCGCCGTGCTGCCGTTCGCGTTCAACCCGCCGCTGCTGCTGATCGGCGTCGACTCGTGGTGGCATCTCGCGGTCGTCGCGACCTCGGCGACCATCGCCTCGCTCGCATTCACCGCCGACACCATGGACTGGTTTCGGATCCATGCGCGGTGGTACGAGATCGTGGTGCTGCTGCTTGCGGCGGCGCTGCTGCTGCGGCCCGACTGGGTGGTCGACCGGTTCTTTCCACGCTGGGAGTAGCATCCGCCGGCCGACGTCTACGCGGTGGCCGACCAGTGACTCGTGCTGCGGGTCCAGGGACAGTCGATCGAGGGCGACGACGTCTCGAAGCTCGTGGCCGTGCCGATGGGCGAGGGCGCCGACAGGCGCGCCCGCATCCGGGCGGCCTGCGTCACGCTCGCGCAGCACGGCGGCACGCTGACGGTCTCCGGCGTGAAGTTCGGCAGCCGGGCCCGCAAGCTGGGGCCCGAGTCGAGCTACCGCCTCGTCGCGGTCGAGGTCCGGCACCCGGGCCGCCCCGACGACTTCTGGGGTCGGCTCGCCGGCATGCTGCCGCTCGCCCTCGGCCGGGTGCTGCAGGGCCGGCGGATGCGCGCCGCAGACGGCCCGGGCGCGCCGCGGGATCTCTCCGGGGGGCGCCCGGGCCGGACGGGCGATAACCTGGCGTGATGAACGCCGAACACCTCGCCTCGCCCGCCGCCGTGCGCCCCGTCGCGCCCCGCTCCGAGCCCCGCTGGGCCGACCTGCAGGCCGCGCCCGATACGGATGGGCGCCGCCGCCGGTGTCTCGCAGCAGGCGTTGTCCCAGCAGTTGCCGCGCCGGCTCATCGATGCTTTGACGCCGTACTCGGCCAGCACGTCGCGCAAGTCCTTGCTGGCGTACTGGCTGCCCCGGCCGCCGTGGGAAATCGGCCCGGCCTGCTGGCTGGGATGGCGCTTGAACCACGCCATGCGCAGCGCATCGATGACGACCTCGCGCTTCATGTGCTGGCGCGACCTCCAGCCGATCACCTTGCGGCTGAACAGGTCGGTGACCATCGCCAGGAGCAGCCGGCCTTCGTCGGTGGCGATGTCGGTGTGAAGTCGCCCGCCCTGACCTTGTCGGGCTCAGCCACGGTGAACTCCCGCGCGAGCAGGTTGGGTGCGATCAGCAAGTCATGGTTGCTGTCGGTCGTGACCTTGAAGCGGCGCTTGCCCTTTGCGCGTATGCCGAGCGCGTCCATGAGCTTCCGGACCCGGTACTTGCTCACGCGGATGCCACTGGCAAGCAGTTTCTTGCAGGTCCGCAGCCAGCCGTAGCCGCCGTGCGCCTCGGTATGGAGGGCCTTGATGTGCACCAGCAGCGCGTTGTCGTTCAGGTCGCTGCGCCTTGCCCCCGTTGAACAGCGACTGGTCCACCACGCCCAGCGTGCGGGCCGCCGCCGCGAGGCTCGGTTCGTGAAAGGGATCACAGCCGATCCTGCTGCGCGCTTCATACTCAGGACAAGATCACGCAGGCAGCGCAATCCGAGCTCTCCCTGACCACTTTCGGTGGGGCTGAGCTGACGCCCAAGTCGGACGGCGTCGGCCCGAGAGCAAAGTCCGGCAAACCCTGCTCAAAGTTTCTGTCGACAAGCTATTCGGACGGGGAGTTCCGTCGCCCGTACGTGCACGCGTCCATGCCATGACGCGATCCTTCGATCGAAAGGAACAGCAATGAGTACAGTCCAGCAGTTCGGTGGCAACACCACCATCGTTAGCAACGGCTCCACCGCCTGGGGGTGGAACGACGTTAACAACAACGGCGCCGTGGATAAGGACGACGTCGTGACGCGATTCAAACAGGCCGATGCAAGCGTTTTCACCTACGTGGTCGGCCGCGGAGAGGGGTTGTACACGTGGGGCGACCCACATATTGACAACGTCACCTTCAAGAGTGGCGCCGAGAGCGGATTCGTAGCGGCGATTTCGTCGCTGATGACCGATGCGAAGGACGGTGCGGTGGACGACTGGCGCCTGTTGGGCTCAACGGACTCGTCGTTCCACCATAGCACTAACCGAGCACATTTCGCCGACTTCCATGCGGACGCTGTTTTCACTCTGGGCGACGGGCGAACGACGATCGAGCACGACGTGGAACGCATCGGCAAAGTTGCACTTACCGATAACATCGACTGGAATGCCAGGGATGCTAGGGGTGCGGCTATCTCGATCACCGTCAAAAACATCTGGACGGGCGGGGGCGCGGGGGGCAAATCGGGAATGACGATCGCGGACACCACCGGAGATGCCGCCAATCAAGCGATCCAAGGACCTGCCGACTTGCCGAACATTCGTGAAGCCGCGGGCGCGAATGTCTACATCGGCATGTACAAGTTCGGGGCTGACTCCGGAACTAAGCGGAGTGACGCTATCGTCACCGCCGAAGGGATAGTCGATTCCCACAAAGGCAAATTCACCATGGAAGCGATCAATATGTTCGAAGCCAGCTACACCCCGGCCCGAGTCCTTGATCTCGCTTTCATCCTCGGCGACTTCGCAGAAGAAGAAAAACAACGGGAGCGGGCTCGGGCGGCCAACGCCCCGAAGGTCCTCTGAGGCGGATCGGCCGGGAGGACTATCGTGGCAGCAATTAAACCCAACACCAATCTCGACCTCAGCATGTTCGTCACCAAGACCGTCATCGCCGAGATGCTGGAAAAAATGATGGCAAAGAGGGAGTCCTCGGAAGAAGAAGAGGGGCAGAGCAGCAGCGCCAACGCTGTGGATGCGAGAATCGGGAAGTTTCAGGCCGAAATGATGGCACGGCAATTGACTGGGTTCGGGGCATAGGGTTTCGGAGCGTCGAGGCCTTCAAAGGGCGTCGCCTCCGATGAGAGGCGGCGCCCAACTGAGTTCTGGTGTCCTGAAGGCCTCGTTGCGTTGCTTCTTTCCGGAGTGGTTGGTTTATTGGATCCCTAGCTTCTCTAGCCGCTTGTTGACGAACCGCCCCGGCACGTCCTTTAGAGCCACCCCGTCGGCTTGCTTTGCTCGCCACTCCACCAAACCAGTCGAAAAGTCATGAGCCTCCAACCTGAAGATGTCACGCTCGACGCAGGCATGCCGGTGCCCGCCAACTTGTCGAACTCGGCCTCTCAGCGTGGCGAGCAACAAGACCCTCTTGCTCAGCTGCAGGGTGCAGCAGCGATCGATTCGTCGACGATGGAGGGTGCGCATGGGCATCAACAGCAGAAGTCGCTTCGTATCCTGAGCGGCGTCCATCTGGGCGCAGAAGTGCCGATTCGCTCCGAGCGGTTGCTGATCGGAAATCTCGATGCCGAGTGCGATATCGTCATCGATGTTGGCACGGCGGAGAAGCATCTCTGCCTGCTTCGGGTCAGCGATGATGGTTGGACGGTGCTTGGAATCGCAGGGGATGTGTGGGTGGGCTCCGACTACGTCGAGCCAAGGCAGATGCGCCCGTTCTCGCCTTGTGAGGCGATCACGATCGGTAGAGTTGCCTTGATGGTTGGCTCTGGGGATGAAGCCGAGTGGGCGAATGTCAGGCCGCCCTCGGCATTGATACGGCCCGAAGCAGCGGGGCCAATGCCCGTGGCAACCGCCCCTCCGATGCGGAGCTTACACATGGCGCGGTGGAATGCGGCTCGAATGATTTCGGGACTCGGTTTAGGCGTTCTGATCGCCGCGGCTGGATTGGCTTATGCGACGGGGGCCGCATCGACTGCCCATCCGTCAGGGCTGGAAGACGCAAGGCAGCGGCTCGATGTCGCTCGCGCCTTGCTTTCAACGTTGCCGTTCGCCAACGAGATTCGCATCGATCCCGATCCCCAACTGCCTGGACAACTTGTCGTACGCGGTTTTGTTCCTGAGCAGGCGCAGCTCCAGAGCCTTGAGATGAAGCTTGCAGACGTTCGGTCATTTTCGAGCTTCAGGGTTCATGCGTCCAGCGAGCTTCAGGCGGTGCTTGAGCGGAGGCTCGCGCCGATTCAGCCAGTCAAGGTCACGTACCTGGGTGGTGGTGGGTACGGTGTATCGCTAAGCGGCGCGCTCCTGCAGCGAATGGATGGATCACTGCGCGCTGCGATGCAGGATTTTCAAACGGTCACTTACATCCGAGCGAGTCTCGAAGACGTGACCGGAGAAGACGGGAAGCCGATTGCTGCTGTCTACAGACGATCTCCCGACAGGCCGGGTGAACTCATCGTAGAGGGCGAGAGTCTGCTGAAGCAGCCACCACCAAGCTATCTGGTGAAGGAGGTGCGCACGGGCCTCTTGCCCTCGGTCGTACTCGAAAACGGGACGCACTACTTCGCTGGCGCGCGTCTGCCAGACGGGTGGACTTTGGAGACGATCGACTCGAACGGACTCACCGTCCGCCTTGGAGAGTGGCGGCGTTCCGTCAAAATCGGCGTCCCGGCTGACGCAAAAAAGTAGAGCAAAGCTTAAGCAATATAGTTGTCGTTATTATTGACTCCGTCGCTAGCAGGACGCTCAGGCGAAGCGATGGTTCAAGTGCCGGTTTGTTCTCTTGGCGTAGATCGATGCGTCGAGATAGGGGTCGATTATTCTGCACCCTGTTGACATACTGGCTTATCCTTGCCGTTTTTTACTTGTGTGTTTTTACCCAACCTAAGGAAACTTGAAAATGAGCATTTTGAATACCGCACTTGGTAACGCCCGGGACGCTCGGATGAATAATCTCACGGCGCTCATGACGGACGCCCGCCCGGGCGAAGTGCCGCTGACGATGGGTCAAAAAACCACGGCTCTGCTCAACGCGCAGTCAGACCTCGGCATTACCGATGGCATTCAGAACTTGGTGGCCAAGGTGTACAACCGCTGGACGCAAACCGGCCAGTAATTGACCGGGCCTTAGTCGGCCGAGATGTACGGGTAAATCGGGGTTTGCGGCACTGCCGCCAACCCCGATCTTCATGACGAGGGAGCCTATGAATTCTGATTCTGTCCGTGGTGCAAGCGATGTCGCGTCAGATTCGATGATCCGAGCCGTCGCGGCGCAAGAGCGTTCTGGTGACACACACCGGGTACTCGACCTTCACGCGGTCATGAAATCTCAGCCTTCTGCCTCCCTAGAGCCTTTTGCAGCGCGGTCAGGCGGTGTGCAGTCCGGTTTCGATTTGCCGAAGCTGTACGGTGCGTTTTCGGATGGTTTGAGCAATGGCTTCATCACGCCCGATCTCGGACGGCTGGTTGCCAAGATGGACCAGGTTGGTCAGCCGGGTGGGCTCACGGTTGGTCAAATGACAGCAGAATTGATGAACGTACAGCTGAAGACCAGCATGGCGGAGGCCTGCTCAAAGATCGGCACGAAGCTGGTCGAGGGTCTCCAGACCCTGGTCGTGCGGCAGGGTTGAGGCGGGTCCGTGCGCGGCTCGATACTTCACGCCCGCCTCGGAAGGGCGGCGCGCATAGCGATTTCGGTGGTGGCGCTCGCCGTGCTGTCTGCCTGCGGGCAGCAGCTATACGGCTCCCTCGACGAGCGCGGCGCGAACGAGGTGGTCGGTGCGCTGCGAGCCGAAGGAATTCGCGCGTCGAAAGACAAGGGGCTCGACAGCCAATGGCAGGTGAGCGTGCCTGGGGATGAGTTCTCGCGTGCGGTGACGGTCCTGCAGCGCCGGAACCTCCCTCGGCGTGACTTCGATGGTCTGGGTCGGGTGTTCCGCAAGGACTCCCTCGTTTCCACGCCCACGGAGGAGCGGGCTCGCCTGATCTTTGCGATGTCACAAGAGCTCGAGCGCACTCTGACCGAGATCGATGGTGTGATCAGCGCACGGGTGCATCCGGTGATTCCGGCCAGTGATCCGTTTCTCGTCAAGCCAAAGGTGTCCTCAGCGTCGGTGCTTGTCAAGCATCGTCCCGGGTGGGATCTCGTCGAGCGGGAGGCGATGATCCGCGGCCTCGTGGCGAGTGGTGTCGAAGGTCTGGCATACGACAGTGTTCGGGTCGTGCTCGTTGCGGCAGAGCCCGCAGCACAGGCAGCGGAGGCGCCCGCTCTGTCGCGTTCGATCCCCCCGGTCTTCTGGGGCGTTTTGGCCGTTCTGTTCGGTATCGTCCTGATGGCGTACTTCGTCCTGTCATGGCGCGACCGCTCCGTGGCAGCTCTGGATGCGCTCCGAGGGCGGTTGATCCGCAAGCAGCGAGCCTCAACCCTGACGACAGGGCAGGCCCGGGGTAAAGCATGAGCGGGCTGCCCGGATCCGACAGCGCCGATCTTGATGTCGGTCGCAGGTTGCTGGCGTTCAACTGGCTTCCGGCTGGATATGCCCATAGCGACTGGTTGGGCCCGTGGGCCAATGTGATGACTCCCCGACGCGATGCGAGCATCCGCATGGTGAGGCGTGTATCGGTCGTATTGCTGGATCGGCTCGGGTTACGTGACAGGTGCCTCAAGGAAGTCCGGGACGAGAGCTGGATCATCGAGCCGCACAGTCGAGTCAATGCAATTGCGCTCGAACTCGGTAAGGCGATGCTGGGCGGCTGGGTCCGCAACGGCATCGAGCGGGCTGACGTCGCGCGCCAGGTGCGAGTACTCGGTACGACCGGACGTCACGAAGCCCTACAGTACGCCCAGCAGCTGAAGGCCCTGCCGTGTCCACGCGGCGGTGCCTGGCCAGTGCCGTTAAACGGTCCTTCGTTGCCGATTCGTCTGGGGGTGTCCTGTCTCGCCGAGCTGCTCGACAGCCTGGAGACGGGTAGCAGGGAGCGCTTTTTGCTGCGGTTTTCTGTCGGCACCGCGGTGCCGCTCGAGTTGTCCCCGCGCCAGCGCGACGAGGCGGTTTCCATCATCCATTCGACAGCACCTGCCGCGCAGGCATGAGGAGCGTTCGATGAGTCTGGTCTATCTGCACACGTCCGCCAGGGCGACGTTTGCCGCGAGCGGAGCACGAATCCCGCGCACCGAGCTGCGCGGGCTTCAGTCGGTCGATACGCTGCTGCGCAACGCCAGCATGCTGGCGGACTCGCTTGGTGTCGAGGCGCGCGAGCGTGCCGATGCGGTTCGTTCTGCGGCCTATGAGCAGGGGCTGCTACAAGGGCGCGAGGCGGCGCTGATCGCGATCCTGGGCACGCTTGAGGTCGAGCGTCGGACGCTCGGGCTGCTGGCCGATCGCATCGGACACGTAGTCGAGCAGTGCATCAGGTCTCTGATCGGCGAAGTCGGTGACGGCGATCTCTTCCGACAGCGGGTGCGCCACGCAGTGCGGACGCTCTCGATCGACGGGCAGGCGACGCTTCGTGTTGCGCCCGGTCAGGCCCACCTGGCGAAGGAGGTGCTGCGCGACCTGGAGCAGCAGTCCGGAGCCGATCTCAGGTGGATGGCGGTTCACGTCGACGAGCGCTGCCAACAGGACGAGTTCGCGATCGAGACCGCGGTGGGCTTCGTAGACGCCCGGCTGACAACCACTCTAGGCGAGGCACGGCGCATCATCGAGCAGGCGATTCGGCGTGCTGGCGAGCAGTTACCGCAGTAATCATGACCGAACTCCGCAACATGTATGGCGTCGCTCCGCCCGAGGCGCATCCACGCGTGGGCAGGGCGGCGCAGGATTTGACACGCCTACTGACCAATGCACTGGACGAGGCGGCGGGGCGTGTCGCGTCGCACACGGTGCAACGCGGCAAGCTCACACAGGCTGTCGGCACCCTGTTGCGTGCCACGGGGGTCCGCGCGCAAGTCGGGGAGCTTTGCCGGCTGGTGCGCGAAGGGGTTGACGGGGAGGCGACGGCCGAGGTGGTCGGGTTCGACGGCGATGCCCTGTTGCTGGTGCCCATGCGAGGTCTGGACGGCTTGAGCGGGTCGACGCAGGTGATCGCAACGGGTATGCAGCATCGTGTCGCGGTCGGCGATTTCCTGCTCGGGAGGGTCATCGACGGGATGGGCGATCGATTCCTCGACGACGGACCGCCTGTTCCAGAGTCGGCGCTGACGAGTCCGGTCTGGGCGGATGCACCGCAACCACTGTCGCGCACTCCGATCGAATCGGTGCTTCCACTCGGTGTTCGCGCGCTAGATGGGCTCCTCACCTGCGGCATCGGTCAGCGCGTCGGAATCTTCGCGCCGGCTGGCTGCGGCAAGAGTTCCCTGCTGTCGATCATCTGCCGTAGCGCCGAGGTCGATGTCGTGGTCATCGCGCTGGTCGGGGAGCGTGGGCGCGAGGTCGGGGACTTCCTGGCCGAAGCGCTGCCCGCGTCGGCCCGGGCGAGATCGATTGTTGTCGTCGCGACATCGGACCGTCCGGCGATGGAGCGGATGAAGGCCGCCTTCGTCGCAACGACCTATGCCGAGCACTTCCGCGACCAGGGGCTGCGTGTGCTGCTTCTGGTCGACTCCGTGACGCGGCTCGCACGCGCGGCGCGCGAGATCGGACTGGCTGCCGGCGAGCCGCCGACACGGCGTGGCTTCCCGCCGTCTGTCTTTGCGCTGCTTCCGCGGCTGTTCGAGCGCGCCGGCAGCACGGCTGCCGGATCCATCACAGCGATCTACTCCATTCTCGAGGAGACCGATGACGGAGCCGATCCGGTCTCCGAGGAGGTTCGCTCGCTGCTCGATGGGCACGTGGTGTTGTCGCGCAAGCTGGCTGCGAAGGGACATTACCCCGCAATCGACGTTCCCCAAAGCGCAAGCCGCCTGTTCGGTCGCCTCGCGCGCGGCGAGCATGCCGATGCGGCGCGCCGCTTGCGTGAACTGCTCGCGAAGCTCGACGACATCGAGTTGCTGTTGAAAATCGGCGAGTACCAGCGGGGATCCGACGCTGACGCAGACTTCGCGCTCGAGCGACGATCGGTCATCGAACGCTTTCTGCGCCAGGACTGGTCCGATGTGGCACGGTTCGAGGACTCGCGGACTGCGCTCATCGAGGTCGTCCGGTGAAGGATCTCGCCTCCAGGCTGGTGCGGCTGCGAGAAATCCGCAGAATGGTTGCCTTGCAGCGAGTTCGACGCAGTGCAGACGGCTGCCGGCTTGCGGAGGAGGAACATCTGAGCGCTTCGGACGCGCATCGCGCTGTGGCGGCGCTGCGGGTCGCTGCGGCACGTCCGGTCGACGAGGGAGGGGGACATGGTATCGAGCGGATCGTGGGCGTGCTGCCCGGTTGTGAGGCGCTGCTCGCCCGTCAGTCAGAACAGGTTCGGGTCGCCGCCGATCGGAGTCAGGCGGCACGGCGCCACCATGAGGCTCAGCGAGCTGCGATGACGCGCCAGGAAATCGCGGTGATGCGTGCAGAGCAGCTCATGGCGCTTCTACGCACGGAGCGACTGCGCGCGGAGAGTGTCTCGGAGGCGCTGATGGACGACGATCTGGCCACAGCGCGGCGTCGATACCGCTGAATCGAGGGATTGATGAACGCCGCAATGCGATCGACTGTGCCCGTGTCCAAGCTGCGCCTGCTCGCGCAGCTTCGCCGACTGCGCCGTGACGAGATCCAGGTTGTCAACGATGTGCTTCGCACCCCGCCCGTGCTACTGCGCGACGGGCGCATCTTCGTCTGGCAGCATTCGGGGCCGATCAGCCCCGGGGGTGAGCTGCTCGGACGTTGCGCCGGCGCACAAATCTCGATCGCCGCAGACGGGCTCGCACAGATCGAACCGCGACTCGAGAGCGTAGGGTCGTACCTGCCGCGTGAAACGTTGACCGCCCTGATCGAGCACGCGCTGTATCCGGTACTGTCCATGCTCGAGCAGGCATCGGGTGGGAGTATCGAGTTCGACGACAACCAGCCTGAGGCCGAGTCCGATGTGCTCGCCCCCCGGGTCGATATCGGGTTCGTCGTCTACGATTCGACGCTGAAACCGATCGTCCGAGGCAGCATGAAGGCCGCGGCCGAAACCTGGCACCTGTTCGATTTCGCGCGGGTCACGACGCTCGCGTCGCGTCGATATCTCGCAGTCCCGGTGCAATTGGCGGTCCGGCTCGGCGCGCTGAGGGTACCCGTTCGCGAGATCGCCGCTTTGGTCGCGGGGGATGCGCTGCGAACTCAGACCAAGGTGTCGTCGTCTTCCGCCTCGCTGCCGGTTATGTTTACTGACGCTGCCGGGCGCGTGTTGATGCGTGGGCGCCTGACGGACAATGTCCTGAACTTTGAGGAGGACCTGATGGGTACAGCTGACTCGGTCGACGCCGGCGCGCAGGGCGGCGTACCGGTAGAAGGTGAGGCGAGATCCGAGGACCTGCTCGGTGACATCGAATGCGACATGGGCTTCGAGCTCGGGTCGATCCGGCTGACGGTGGCTGACGTCGCGCGCTTGCGTTCCGGCCAGGCGATCCGCCTCGGTGTGCGGCTTCAGGACCAGCCGGTACGCGTCCTGGTGAACGGACGTCTCGTTGCAAAAGGTGAACTGGCCCTGCTCGGCGATGAGATGGTCGTGGTCATCACAGACACATCCAGACTGCCGCATGTTTAATGTCCCCGATCCATCGCTATTCATCCCCCTGATCTTCGCGGTAGGCCTGCTTCCGATCGCGGTGGTGATGCTGACGTCGTATACGAAGATCGTTGTCGTCCTCTCGCTGCTCAAGAACGCGCTCGGACTACAGCAGGTCCCACCGCCGGTCGTCACCAACGGGCTCGCCTTGGTGTTGACCTGGTACGTGATGTATCCGATCGGGCTGGATGTCTGGAGCGGTGTTGAAAAGGCCCAGCTCGCCGGTCGGCCGATCATGACGCTGGGTGTCCTCGACCAGGCCAAGGAGCCTCTGCGGGAGTTCCTCGAAAAACACGCCTCGCCGAGGGAACGTGCTTTTTTTGTGGACGCGGCGCGGCGCATGATGAAGGAACCTGTCGCGAAAGAAGTCGGGGAGCGTGACTTCGTTGTGCTCGTTCCGGCGTTTCTGGTCAGCGAACTTACCAGCGCGTTCCTGATTGGATTTATCGTGTTTCTGCCGTTCATCGTGATCGACCTCGTGGTCGCAAACGTGCTCATGGCCTTGGGCATGCAGATGATGTCGCCCACGATGGTGTCGCTACCTTTGAAGCTGCTGCTGTTCGTGATGCTCGACGGCTGGTCCCGTCTTCTGCACGCGCTGGTCTTGACCTACAGATGACGCCATGCAGCCCGAAGTCATCTCGAACCTGACTCGCGAAGCGATCCTGCTGTCGCTTCTGCTGTCCGCTCCCATCGTCGGCGCTGCGGCGTTGGTCGGACTGCTGCTGGGTATCCTGCAGGCCTTGACTCAGTTGCAGGACCAGTCGACGAGCTATGCTCTGAAGCTGCTCGTCGTGTTCGCGCTGCTCGCGCTGCTCGCGCCCTGGCTCGGTATCCAGATGACGGCCTTCGGCGCGCGGATTCTGGATCTAGTGACCGCTGTGCGGTAATTGCTGTGCCCGTTGATCCGTCCCAGTGGCTGCTCGTCATCGCCGCTGCGAGCGTTCGGCCGTTGGTCGCGCTGTCCCTGATTCCTCTGTTCGCGGCGTCGTTGATGCCTGCCGCAGCGCGTAACGCGTGCGTACTTGCGATCGTTGCACCCCTAGCGATGCTGCACCTCCAGGCGTTGCCGCCGCTCGATGCGAGCGCGCCGAGTGTGCTGGTGTTGGTGCTCCGCGAGTCGGTCATCGGAGTCGCGATCGGACTCGGCTTCTCGGCGTTCTTCGCGGGCCTTCAGATCGTGGGCAACATCATCGATCACCAGACAGGGCTGACGTTCAGCCAGAACGTGGACCCGGTGAGCGGCAACCAGGTGTCGGTTACGTCGATGCTGCTCGAGCGCGTCCTGTTCACCGCCCTGATCGCCAGCGGCGCATTGCTCGTAATCGTCGACACGATCTACCTGAGCTTCGAGCTCTGGCCGCTGGGACGTTCGATGCCGTTGCTGCAGGCCGGACTACCCGAACACTTGATGGCGGGCAGCGGCCGGCTGTTTGCCTTGGGTCTGCTGCTGGCGGGACCTGTGTTGTTCGCCCTCTTCGTGCTCGACGTTGTCGTCGGGATGCTGAACCGCTCGGCGCCTCAGCTCAACGTGTTCGGCATCACGCAGTCGGTCAAGTCGATGGTCAGTCTGGCTGTGCTGTTGATGGCTTTGCCGTTGATCGTGCAGCGCGCGCTAGAAGCGTTCGCTGAAGCGGCGCGCACTCTGGTGGCGCTGCTGCGCTCGGGCGTTTCATGAGCAGCGCCGAAACCGCAGGCGAGAAGACCGAGGAGCCGACTCCGCGGCGGCTTCGCGATGCCCGCAAACGCGGTCAGGTGGCCAAGAGCGCAGAGCTCGCTTCGGCCATGTCGATGTTGTGCGTGCTCGCCATTCTCGCGGCCTTCTCGAGTTGGGCCAGCGGTCGGATCGGCGTGGTATTCCTCGCGGTCGAGCGGAGCATCCCTTACTTGACGAAGCAAACGGCTCTGGCGCTGCTCGTGGAGTCGATGACGCTGGTGGTCCAGCTGTCGGCGGTCCCGCTGGCGCTCGGGGCTGTCGTCGCGCTGGTGGCGACAGCGCTGCAGACCGGTCCGATCTTTGCGTTCGAGTCGATAGCGCCAAAGTTCGAGCGGCTCAATCCGGTGGCGGGTATCAAGCGTGTCTTCTCGTTGCGAACGTTGGTGCAGTTCGCTCTGATGTGCGCAAAGGTGGGCATTATCGGTGTGACGTCTGTATTGATTGCATGGATCGTGATGCCTGACGCGATAGAGGTCATTCACGCAGGTGTCGGCGCGGCGCTCGCGATCGTCAAGCGCGCCCTGATGCTGGCCACGCTATGGTGCGGCGGCTTGTTTGTCGCGCTCGGTTTCGCCGACCTGCTGTATCAGCGGTATGAGTGGCTCAAGGAGCTGCGGATGTCGCGCTACGAGGTCCAACGCGAATACCGGGAGGACGAGGGCGACCCGCTTATCCGGAGAATGCGCAAGAGCATGGCGAACGAGCCGCTGCCCTCCGAGTTGATGCAGTACGTAAAGTCCGCGTCGCTGGTGATCGCGGAGCCGGGCGGGCGGGCGATCGCGTTGTTGGAGCGGCCGGACATCGGTCCAGCCCCGTTCGTGATATTGCGAGGCGACGGTGGGGTGGCACGCGAGATCGTGGAGCGGTCGCTTCAGGCTGGTGTCCGCATAGTCATCGATCCGGTGCTGCTGGATCGTGTGTACGGGAGCGCGATTCCCGGCGGGCAGCTCAATCGTGATGCGTCGGACGTGGTCAGGCCTCACCTTGGCGCGACCCCCTGAGTGCACGGGTGCGTCATGGCGCAAAGCCAGATCGCCCGCGGGAAAAGACGTGGTCACGATACTTTGCACGCGCGTGCGGGTTGGCCTGCGAGGCCAAGACTCCGGCACGAAACGAAGACGGGCGCATGCGCTCTGGGAGCAGCCTGAATGAATAGCATTGCGACCCGAGGCGGTCTGGGCACCGCCGCTGCACGATACGCCGACATCGCACTCGCGCTGTTGGCGGTCACAATCATCGTCCTGATGGTGCTGCCGCTGCCGTCCTGGGTGCTCGACTTTCTAGTCGCGGTGAACATCGCGAGTGGCATTCTGATGTTGCTCTTCGCGATGTACGTTCCGTCGCCACTCGGTTTCTCCACGTTCCCGACCGTCCTGCTGTTCACGACCTTGTTCCGGATCGCGATCAACGTGGCCACCACACGTCAGATCCTGCTTCACGCGCATGCGGGTGACATCATCGATGCCTTCGGGCGGATCGTCGTTGGCGGCAGTGTAATCGTCGGACTGGTCGTCTTCTTGATCATCACTGTTGTGCAGTTCGTGGTCATCGCAAAAGGGGCGGAGCGCGTCGCGGAGGTCGGCGCGCGATTCGTGCTCGATGCGATGCCCGGCAAGCAGATGAGTATCGACTCCGATATGCGCGCCGGCGTGATCACGCAAGCCGAAGCGCTCAAGCAGCGCGGGGAGTTGATCCAGGAAAGCCAGTTCTACGGCGCCATGGATGGCGCCATGAAGTTCGTGAAGGGCGACTCGATCGCCGGCATCCTCATCGTTGTCGTGAATCTGCTGGGCGGGATCGCGATCGGGGCGCTGGTGATGGACATGCCCCTGGGTGAGGCAGTGAGTAAGTATTCGGTGCTCTCGATCGGTGACGGCCTCGTCTCACAGATTCCCGCTCTGTTCGCCGCGATGGCGGCGGGCGTTGTGGTGACTCGAAAGGGGCCTGAGAAAGGCTCGACCAGCCTCGCCGCCGATATCGGGGCACAGATTGCGACGCAGCCGCGCGCATTGATGGTCGGCGGTATCGTGTTCGCGCTCTTCTCGCTGATGCCTGGGTTTCCGGCCTGGGTGTTCCTGTTGCTGGGAGGGGCGGCCAGCGCTGCCGGCTACATGTTGTCCTCGCGCTCGATGCGACGGGATCAGGCTGACCGCGGAATGCAGTTGAATGCAGCGTCGCGCGAAGGGGTGTCCGCGGTCGTGCGCATCGGCATTCCGAATACGCCCGTCCGGAGCCATTCGCCCTTCCGGCTGCAACTCCATCGATCACTGCTCGAGCGGATCGGGGCGCCCGCGCTTGATCGCGCGCTGGAAGGCGCGCGGCTCGAGATGGTGCGTGGCCAGGGCCTCGTGTTCCCGGGCATTGGGGTCGAGATCGACTCCGCGCTCCCTGAAGGGGCGTTCAGGGTGCTTGTTCAGGGCCTGCCTTACGTCACCGCGTCGATTCCCGCGAATGCCGTGCTGGTACGTGGCGTTCCCGCGCGCCTTGTTGCGGCGGGTCTGCAGGCCGTGGACGTTCCTGCGCCGGGGCCGCTGTTGCCTGGCGGCTGGGTTGTCGGCCCGACCGAGGCTCAGCGTGTGGCAGCCGGTCTTGAAATGCTTGCGCCTGCGGACGTCGTGGCCCGGGTGATCGTCCGCACGATGCAGGCGAATGCGACGGAGGCCCTCGGCGTGCAGGAGGTCCGGCAGATGCTACGTGCGATCGAGTCCGAATATGGAGACCTCGTACGAGAGGCGCTGTCGGTGATGCCGTTGCCACGCCTGTCCGACATGATGGCGGCCCTCGCCCGCGAGCGCGTGCCGCTCGCTGACGTTCCCGTCATCCTCCAGGCGGTGGTCACCCTCGGGCCGGGCGCGAGCGACTCGAATTCGCTTTATCAGGGAATCCGCCTCGCGTTGGCACGTGGCATGCTGGCGCGTCTGGTCGAGGGGGACGGACGGGTTGCCGTACTCGCCCTGGACCGTCCGACCGAAGAACGTCTGCTTGCTGCAGTCGAAGTGCGGCCGGACGGGCCCTGGCTCGCGTTGGCGCCTCAAGCGGCCGAATCGTTGCTCAACGAACTGGAGCGAGCCGCTCAGCAGCGGGCGGAAGGCCCATTGGCTCGGGCCCTGATGGTGCCTTCGAGCGTGAGGCGGGCGATGAGTCGCCTCTCGCGCACCCGTCTGCCCGACCTGGCCGTGCTCTCCTACGAGGAGCTGGCGGCATCTGGTGTGCAGCACCAGCTCCTCGCGCTCGTCGCCGTGGCCTTCGACGCGCAGCCCTCGGCATCCGTCTGAGAGCAGCGTAGGGGCGTGGACGGAGCGCTGCCGGGTCGGGCATGTGTAGAGAAAACGTCGACAAAGTCGCAGAAAACCCCTGTCTTCTACGCTATTTTTCGTCGTACTACGCGTTGCTATTGGGCGGCCGTGGATCACCAAAGCTAAGGAAATCGAAACACCATGGAGCCATCTGTCGGACGTTTCGGCACCGGAGCGGTCTGGTCCGTTGCAGTGCTCGCCATTGCATGTGCCGCCTCGGAGGGTGCTGTGCTGGTCGCTGCGTCGTGGAGCGTACCCGTCGCACTCGCGGTCACCTTCGCAGCGCTGGGCTGGCCCGGCGGTCGACTCACCCGGGTCCTCACTTTAATCGGTTTGGTCTGGCAAGCTGCGTTGGTGGTGACGTACCTGCCTGTCGGGGCGATTCGGACCGCATGGAACGGCAACGTCGCAACGTTGCCGATGCCGTTCCAGGCGTTCGTGATCGCGGTGGTGTTGTGCTTACTTGCACTCGCGTTCCTCTTACTTTTTGTGTTCCCGGCGGTGTCCCTCGGAGCGCGTCTGCAGCGAATGACTCGGGCGATCGTGACGCAGGGGGGCGATGAAGATGCCGTGCTGCGTGCTATCCGCGGGGACGCGACCCTGACGCGTGCCTGGCGGGAGTACGTCAGCCATCTGACCCCCACGGCCGGTCCAGCGGGCGGCGGTCTGTCGAGTCGCGCCGCGGCACGTTTGTTCTTCAACTTGCAGACCGTGGTGGAGGCGCGCCTTCGACTGGACTTTTTCCGACACCTCCCCGGAGTCCTGACCGGGATCGGAATCATCGGCACCTTCTCGGGATTGATCGTCGGCCTGCGGTCGTTTCGTATCTCCGAGGATGCAAGCGTCGTTCAAGCGAGTCTGAATGGCCTGCTGCAGGGCGTCTGGGAGTCTTTCCTGATCTCAGCCGGCGCGATCCTGCTCGCTGTCCTGGTCACTCTGGTCGAGAAGACGTTCCTGGCCTGGTTGGCGCGTCGTCTTGAGCTGCTGGCTCGATCGCTCGATGCGGTCTTCCCGTTGAGGATTCAGGAGCCTGAGCGTGGTGGATCGGTCGACACCGGCGCGCTCGAGATGATCGCCGAGACGCTGCGCGTTGCGATGTCCAAGGCCCTCCCCGCCCTGACTGCCGCTGCGCCGCAGGGCGATCCGTATGCCACGAATGGGGCAAGGGCAGCAGGCGGTTCATTGGCGATCAATGCTGCAATGGAGGAGACGTTAGGCCGCTTGAACGGCTACCTGGCTGAACATTCTCAGTCGATGACGCAGTCGCTGCAAATGTCGTCGCAGGTGCTCAAGTCGGTATCCAGCCGCCTCGAGGGCGTCGCCTCGGGCATCGAGGTGTCCGGGCGCCGGACGCTCGAGGCGGTTTCAGCGCGTCTGCTGGACGCACAGATGAGCCTGAGCGCTCGTCAGCAGGCGACCTCGGAGCAGATCGCGGAGTTGGTCGGCCGCCTCGAGAGTGTTCAGGCACTGATGATGCAGGGCGGTGCGTCTGAGCTTCCGGATTCATCACGGCGCGGCACTGCGCCGGCACAATACGAGTATGAGCGGGGTTTCCGGAACGGCGACGCCGGGTCCGGCTCCGGCGGTGAACGTGGCGGGATGGTCGCTCCGGGCTGGCCACCTGGCGGACAGGCACTGATGCCATTTGGAGGACAAGGCGCCAATTACGTCGGTCAGGGGGGCTTTGGTTCTCCGCAGCCCTTCTCATTCGGCCAGAGCCAGTTTGACGATTCCGACCAGGGCAGCGATCGCGTGGCGGGCGGGCGGTTCGGCTCATGAGCGCATCCTTGCTCGACAGCCCGAGGCCGCCGGATGAGGCGTCGGATACGCCGTTCTGGATCTCCTTTGCGGATCTGATGACGGCATTGATGATGCTGTTCCTGCTTGTAATGACCGTGAGTCTGTTGACACTCACGCGAGCAACAGATTCTTCCAAGGCTAAGAGTACGCAGGCGATGCAGTCGACGCAGGCCGCGGAGGCATTGATGGACCGGGTCGAGGCGGCTGCGCTACGCGTGCCGGGCGTGCGCGTTGATCGTAGCCGCCACGTGATCGACTTCGGTGACCAAGCGCGATTCGACACCGCCAGTCACGTGCTGTCTGCTGATGCAGCCCGCAAGTTGCGTCGATTCGTTGTTGAGCTGCTCGATGCGTCCGACGAAGACTCGGACGGACGTGTCCTCGAGCGGGTGGTGGTCGAAGGCTTTGCGGACCCTCGCGGCACGTATTTGATGAATCTCAACCTGAGCATGCAGCGCGCTCAGCGTGTGCTGTGCGCACTGCTGGACCCGAAAGGTGAGCGTGACGGTGTGAGTCTGGCTCAGCGTGTGCGCATTCGTGAGCTGTTCAGCGTTGGGGGCTTCTCGTTCAACGAGCTGCGAGAGACCAATGAGGCCAGTCGGAGGATCGAGCTGCGTCTGGAGTTCAAGCAGCCGGCGACAGGTGATCAGTCGCCGGCCACCAAATCGGCGCTCGGTCGGGAGCGCCAGGAACTCGGTGAGTGCGCGCTGGATAGGGCGTCCTAGGCCTTGTCAGTTGCTTTTTCGGCTGTGTCGGGGCGGAGGCGTCGGTAAGGCGGCGCACGCTGTAGCGTAGCTGCGCAGGCCGAACGGTCGAGGCGGGTCGACAAGAAGCCTTGGGCACTGCGTGCGCGCTGTCGTAAGCTCGATTGACTCAGGCACTCATTGCAAAGCAAGATGGTTGGACAGCGATATGGCTGAATTTGGCGGCGACATCCGGCGCGTCAAAATGTTTCTCGCCCTATCCATGCTCGTCTTGCTCGCAACTACGGGCCGTGCGGGCTTAGCCCAGACTGAGTTTCCGACCTGCCCGCTTACGATCGCCGCGCCCTTCGCAGTGAGTGGGCCAAGCGACGCGATCGCGCGCCAGCGGGCGATTGCGATGACCCGTCAGCTCGGGCAGCCGGTCAAAGTCGAGAATCAGCCAGGACAGCGACGCACGCTCACGCAGACTGCGCTCGTCAAGGCTGCGGCCGACGGTCACACGCTCTTTCTCCATCTCGTGGGCATGGGCGCCGTGCCGACACTGTTCCAGCGGCTATGGTACGAACCGCAGCGTGCCTTCGAGCCGATCGGGCTCGTCGTCGACGGGCCGATGGTGCTGCTCGCTCATCCGGGCGTGCCGGCGTCAAACACGCGGCAGCTGCCTGATTTCGTCAAGCGAAATGAAGCCACGGTGACGGTCGCCTATGCAGGTGCCGGCGCAGCGTCGAATTTGTGCGGCCTGCTGCTGGCGTTCTGGCACGGCTTGTACGCCCACCGCGGCACGCCTGCGCCGGTAGTCCCTGCCATAGCGGGTCGCCCGACGTTTGTCGCTGCGTCGAGTCAGCTCGTCGTGGTCCCCTTCATGGCCGAGCAGGCCACTCCAAAATACCTGCGACAGACCCTCTTTAGCTAGACGGTGCAGTGGTGTCCGCTGATCGTGAAATCGGGCCAACGTGCCGCTTGAAGGATCCTCAAGAATATGACGATAAAGTCCCTGCTCACTCACGTGCTGCTCTTCACCGCGGCCGTCTTGGCTGCGGGTTGCGCCACGCCTCCCGTGATGGCGCCCCGAACGGCGGCCGAACTGGCCGGGTCGCTTTCCGGGGGTACGCCGCCGAAGGCGCGCGGCGAGCAGCTCGCCACCATGGAGACCTACCAGTACCTGCGGATCGATCCTGAGAAGATGGGCATCCTCAATGCCGCCGACGACGGGCGCTTCACGTACATCGCGTTCGCCTCGAGATCGGATCGGGCGATCGAGTTCTTCGACTCAGATGGCAAGCCGCTGACCGCCGCTCGGGCCGGCGCGGTGGTAGCCATCGCCGGCATTCACAAGGGCGTCCTGGTACGGCTTGGGCGCTCCAGCTCGTATGTCGTACCGAATCCGCGTGCTGCGCCGGACGATCGACCTAACCTCGAGCTCGATCCGGACGTGATCGAGGCCCGCACGCGCGTCGAGCTTGCGCTGACTCAGTTGCCTGCATTCCGCCGCGCGCTCGAGCGTGCGGACGCCGCCAAGGCCACCCCCGCTGCGACCGAGGCGGCTACGCATGGATCGGCTTCGATGCCGCCGAGCGCTATGAAGCCGGGGACGGTCGTCGGGCGCGCCGATGACCTCTCTTATGTCAAGACGCCCGAAGGGAGCCTGGTGAGGGTGTTTTTTGCCTCGGGGGGGCTGACGATCGTTCGACCCTACGACGGCGTGCAGCGTCTGTATACCGAGGCCGCCGGCGCACAGGAAATCCGCATCGCCGGTTACACGGACAGCATCGGTAGCGAGGCATCGAAACCCTGGCTTGCCCAGGCCCGCGCCGAGGCGATTCGCATGCAGATGATCCAGCGCGGTGTGGCGCCCGAGCGAATCGTCATCTCCCGGCCCTCCACTGGCCAGGACCTCGCCGAAAAATCGACCGTCGCAGGCAGGGCCATGAACCGTCGGGTCGAAGTACTGTTCGTGAAGACAGCCAAGCCGACGGCTTCGACTCAATGACTGAGGTTCCCTGGCGCGGCGCCTGCTGTGTCCGCAGCACGAATGCGCTCGATGTGCGCCGCCAATGAAGTGATCGACTCGATCAGCTCCGAAGCGGCGGGCACGGCAGGCAAGCCTGAGTTCGACGCGTCACGGCGCTGCCGGGTGCGTTCGATACCGTCGCGCAGCCGAGAGGCGTAATCGGGTAGGCACATCCTCGAAGCGATCCGTTCGCCGAATGCTGCGACCCGGGCGATGTCGGGCGTATCCGCGTAGCACTCCCACTGTCGCGCCAGTTCGCGATAGGCGGCGATCGAGTCGCCAAGTCGATCGGCATCAAGGTGGGCGATGCCCACCTTGAGCAGCCACTCCGAGTAGCCCCACCCTGCGGTGTCAGCGGCGAGATGAGGGGCGGCCTCGTGCAGAAGTTCGCTTGCGCCATTCGCGTCGCCACGCTGCCAGCGGATTTGCGCCCACCTGAGCAGTGTGGCGCCGACGAGTGTGTCGATCCGCTCGTCCTGAGATGCGAGGGAGTGGGCTGCCGCGATGGACATTTCCGCCGCATCCAGATTATCTCGGCCCAGCTCGATCTCGCTGCGCAGGATCGCGAACTCGCAGCGCCAGCGCGATGTGCGCAGCGTAGCGGCGAGCCGCGCGCCCTGGTCTGCGAGCGTCGAGGCTTCATCCCATTCTTCCGATCTGACGCGCGCAGCGCAGGCGAGTCCGAGGCACTGAAACCACTCGGCGGATCGTTCGCTCTCGAAAGTGGGAAGCGGGATCTCGGGCAGAGCGACGGGGCTCGGGTGGCGCAGCAGGTGCGCCGCCAGGCATAGCCCAGCGCGCAGGGTCCGGACGCCGGGACCGTCGTTGCTGGCCGACAGGCGCGCATACAGCGTCGCAGCCCATTCGAAGCCTTCTGCGCCCCGGCCCGACCGGAACATTGTCCGCAGTCGCAGGCACGCGGCATGTGTCTCCAGTTCGACCTCGCCGGTGTTCGCGGCGAGGCGAACTGCCTCGGATGCCACCAGCTCAGCGGTTTGCGACTGCTCGGACACGAACCACAGGTTGGCCTCGAGGAGCGCCAGGCGAGCGCTGCGCGCAACGTCGACATCTTCGCAGCGGCGGGCGCGTCGCGTCCAGCCGAGCGCAGCGCTCGGGATGCCTCGCAGGAGCCAGTGTGTGCCGAGGCGATCGACGAGCTCGACCAGGGCAGGGTGATCGTGCCGGGCCATCCACCGGAGTGCCAAGTCGATGTCGGTGTCCAATGCAACCAGCTCGTCCAGAGCGCTGCCGATGACATCAACCCAGTCGGCGTCGTCCGAGGCCGAACGAGTGAGCGTTTCGTCCGCTCGAGCCAGGCGCAGCAGGAGCGAGCGGACGCGCGCTGCAACCCACGCTGAATGCCGTGCCTCGAGCACGGGTCGATGCGGATCGGTTCGTAACGCTTCGATCGCCACCGTGGCGAACAGCCCACCGACGCGTAGATCGTTCGCGGCGCCGGTCTCGTCCAGGCCTCTGCGTTCAACCAGCCCGAGTGCGATCAGTGACTCGATGCCGGCCCGGCAGCGCGCGGGCTCGACGCCGACGCCTGCGGCGACCTCGATCACCGCGTCCAAATCGAAAGCACCGTTGAACAGGGCGATCACGGGCAGCACGGCGGCGACGTCGGGATGCCCGGCGGCGTGTGCATCGGCGCCAGTCCATGCGGTGGTGCCGATCCGATGGTGGGGGGGTAGATCGCGAAGCCTGCCCGTGAGACGGATGCTGCGGGCGTCCAACGCATCCGCCGTCTCGCTGGGTGTCGAACAGGTCGAGAGCGCGGCGGACAGTTCGATGGCGAGCGGAAGGCCCCGGGCGTGATGGACGATCCGGATGATTGCCCGTAGTTGCGCAGCGGTCAGATCGGACGGCGTCGCGCCGGGGCGGCGGGCGAGGAACAGGGCGACCGCAGGGTTGAGGCGAGCGCGGGCGAGGTCGGTCTGCGCGTCGGGCAGCGGCAGAGGCGGCACGAGGATCTCGTGGAGCGCTTCGGTTGGCGTGCGCCGACACACCAGCAGGACTCGTCCAGGGCCTTGCTGCGGCAACACGTGCGCGAGACCGTCGAACATCACCGCGTCATGCGGACCCGCGTCGATCACGAGCAAGAACGGCCGGGTCTCAAGGTGGGTTCGGATGGCGGCCGCATCGCCGTCTCCGACGGCCAAGCCTAAGGCCTCTGCGACGCGACCGAGCCAAGCCTGTCCATGGTGCGTCGCCTCCAGCGCGATCCAGCAGCAGAGGTCCGGGTCGTCCGACAAGCGTGATCGGAAGAGTTCGCGCGCCAGCCGCGACTTGCCGATTCCGGTCGGGCCACAGAGCGCCACGCCCTTGCCGCCTTCGTGCATCAGCGCGGCGTCGAGTCGTTCGAGCAGCGTCGCCCTGCCAAGGAGCGGTGGCTCGGGCTGCCACGGCGCATGTTCGTGGTCGATCCGCAGATCGATCAGGCGGTTCGGCGCAGCGCGCGGTGCATCGAGCGCCCGCTCGGCGCGCAGCGCCAGCTGCTGGATCCGACGCGAAGGTTTCAGGCCGAGTCGTGCGGCCAGCTCGGGGGCGAGGCGCCGGTATCGCTCGCGCACGGCGTTGATGCGCCCGGCTGCCCAGTCTGCGTCCATCCATCGAAGGGTGGATGTCTCGTCGACGAGGCCTTCCCGGTCGAGGATCGAAAGCGCCTGTCGCAACAGGGAGCTGTCGCCAACTGTCGCACTCGTCCGGACCCATTCCGTGCCGACCGTCCGCAGCGAGGAGCTCAGCTCTCTCGTCAGCCGGTCGTACAGGGCGCACGGGGGCAGGGGGAAGGGCGCCGGCTGAGTTGCCTCTTCGAGGCAGGCGAGGACTGCGCCAGGCGTCGCTCGGCCCTGGGTGACGGCGCGCGCCGTTTCGTGAAGCCTCCCCGCATCGGTCCAGACACGGGGGTCCAGCGTGACTCGCCCCCCGGCGACGTGTAACGGATCGAACATACCGCCGACTGCCATTAGCGCCCGGCGCAGCAGCAACACCGTATGGTGAAGGCGACCGTTCGCGGTGACAAGGTCACTGTTCGGCCACAGGGCATCGCAAACCTCGTCTCGATCGAGAGATCTGTCTCGCTCGAGGGCGAGCAGCAGCAGCAGCGCCAGCACGTGCGTGCGACGCAACTCGGCCGGCACCGCCCGGCGGCCGCTGCACTGGATATCGACCGCGCCGAGGATGTGGACGCGCAACCGGAACCGCTCTTCGGGCCGTGCCGAAGAGGTGACGGGCCCTCGATCTGGAAGCGGACTCATTGAACCGAGCGTGAGTCGCTGACCAGTCGCGGTGTGATCAAAAACATGCGCTCTGCGCGTCGCGACTGGGTCGTCCTCTCGCCGAACAGCCACCCGATCCCGGGCAGCCTCGACAGGACCGGCAGACCCGACAGGTTCGAGCTGCGTTGCTCGACGATGTATCCGCCCAGCAGCAGGCTCTCGCCCTCGCCGACGATCGCCTCGGTGGTGATTTCGTTGCGCTCGATCACAGGAATTTGATCGACGGTGGCACCCGGGACCGCGGAGCCGTCCTGGACTCTCACGCGCAGCCGGTACCGGCGCTCGCCGCCTTCCTCGATGAGCATTGGCGTGACGCGCAAGACCAGCCCTGACGAGACGTTGTACAGATCGGTCTGCTGGAAGCCGGGGACCCGCACGAAGAACTCGCGCGAGTTGCTGAGCACGGCTTCGATGTTCCCGAGGCCCAGCACGCGCGGTCGCGAGATGACCGACGCGTCGCCGCTCTGCTCCAGGGCGGTCAGCCGTGCCGCCAGGAAGGCGCGGTCCGAGCCGACGACGATAGTGGCGACTCCGCCGTTGCCGGCCGATACCGGGTTGCGCCCCCCAGCGAGATCGGTGGCGGAGAGTGGCCGCCCGGAACTTATGATGTTAAGTGCGCTGCCGGAGAGCCTGAACGAGGCGCCCAGTGCGTCGGCCTTATCGACCGAAACGTCTATGATCGATGCCTCGATCTCGATGAGCGGCGCGGGGCGGTCGAGGTCGCGGATCAGCGCTTCGTACATCGCCATTTTTTCTGGTGCGTCCCGGATGACAACCGCGTTCAGTCGGGGGTAGGCGATTGCGACGCTGAAGGCCGGAACGGTCGGCTGCTCACCGGGCGCGCCGGGAGCAGTACCTCGTGCGTCATCCTGAACGGGGTCGCGACGGCTGCCGCCCTCGACACCGGCGCCCTGGGTCGCGCCGTCCGACGGCGCCTCCCCCGCGCCCGGGCGCCCGACGCTGTTCAGGCCCCGCCCCCGAAGGCCGGGCTCGGTGCGGGGCAGCAGCTTAGAGCGGCTGCCCAGCGGCTGCGAAACCCTGCTGTAGGCACTGCTTGCCAAAATCTCGTTGAGGGTCGTGGCGACGCCTGGAACCGAGGTCGCGACCCCGCCGATGCTGACGGTCGTGTCCTGGGCCCAGGCGTTCTGAAGGCGGAAGACACGGACCGTCATGGCGCTCGTCTGATCGATACGCTCCCGGGAAAGCAACTCGACCACCTCTCCGACCAGCGTCACGTACCGCGGCGGCCCTGCGACGACCACGTACCCTTCCTGCGGCGAAATCCTGATCGGAAAGCGTCGGTCGTCGAAGCGTAGCGTGGCGAGCAGCGGCTCCAGGCGGGCAGCCCTGTCCGGGGGCAGGCTGAATACTTTGGTCTGAGTCTCGCCGGGGCCGTAGACGTGCAGCGCCGCGCCGTCGTAGTACCAGGTCAGTCCGAACTGCGTGGCGAGGCTCCTGAAGGTTTCGGCGGCGGGTCGTGCGAATCGGCCGCTGATCGGAGTCAGCCCGACACTCTCGCTGACCACGCCGTTAATCCGCTGATTAGACAGCAGCCGCAGAAGGAAAAAGCTCAGTGGCTCCTTGTCGGCGACGATTTCGACCGCATCCGGGCGCCAAGGCGGGTCCGCGGCGAGCGCCGCCGATGGGGTGGCGCCGATGAGCGCTGCGGCGATGACAGCCATACAGACGAACGGCAAGCGATGGATTCGGTTCACGAGAGCGTTCTCCTGTGCGACACGTCGTTGAAGGGCCGGCGACCGGGGGCGCGGCCTGCTGCGGCTTGCGACCCCCGTTCGAGCCGATCCGACGATCCAAGCGAGTCGAGTACGACGAGCGCTCGCTCGAGCGCCCGGAGCACCTGATCGACGGACGGCGTGGCGTCCGAGAACATCGGTCCGTCGTGGCGGATCGTCCGGATCTCGCCTAGCGCGTCCTGCACGCGCCGTTGCCAGGCGAAGATCGAGTCGCCGAACAGCTCGGCCGCGTAAGGCGAGATGGCTGTTGAGAGGGGCGGAGTTCGCATGGGGGCCTGAATTGCTACGAGAGGATCAATTCGACGACGAACGCCAGCTCCGCAATCGGCCTGATCGGCGCGCCTGGAGTGGTGTCGTCATGGGTGAGGTGGAGCGCCTTCGATGCGGCCAGGGTCATCGGCCGCAACAAGTGAGCCGGCGTGGCTGCGAAGGCCGCCAGCGTCTGCGCCAGTCGTCGGGCCGCGGCAGGGCGGTCCAGTAGGATCGCGAGTTCCGCCAGGACGACGAGGCTCGACTGCAGGTCGATCGGGGATTGCATGTCGGTCATTAGCCACTGTAGTGCGCGCAGGCTTTGCCGGGCGTCCTCGGGCCGTCCGCCGCGTGCTCCGAGCAGCGCGTGCAGCAGATATGCGCTTGCGATTAGCCCGTGTTCGGCCGAGTCCTGCGCGCACCTAAGGAACTGACCGCCGAGTACGCCGGCAACCTGATCCCATCGCTCCGCGAGGTGTGCCCATGACAACACCCGGAATGCGCGGGCCTGCCCGGACATGTCGGCAGCCCGGATCGCACGTTCGAGTTCCTGTGTCGCGAGCCGGATGGCGACTTCGGTCTTCCGATCCGACAGGGCAAGGTCTGCCAGGAGCAGGTTGACTCGGGCCTGCTCGATCCGATGCTCGCCCATTTCGACGAGGGGCCGCATCGTATCGATGTGCTCACGGGACAGGTCAGTCTGGCCCATCGCGAAGGCCATTCGTGCGCTATAGCGCAGCGCCCGTAGCAGGCCGCTCGAATTGCGCTGCGAGCGGAACGCGAGGCTCGCATCGGTCGACAGCGACAGCGCGTGCCCGAGTTCGCCGTGATCGGCAGCGAGGCGGGCAACGCCCAGGAGGCTCTCGCCCGCCTCGAGCACCTTCGCCCTCAGAAGGCGCGCCTCGGGCGCCCACGGACCGGCGCCGGCCGCATCGTCCGGAACGAGGCCTCCGGGCATTCTGAGCAGCTCGGCGGCGCGCTCGCGCAGGGGCTCCGCGCCGAGCAGCGAAGCAAGCCCGAAGGCTTGCTCCGCGTCATAGCACGCGCGGGTAGTGTCGCCGAGCCGCACGAGCAGGCGGGCGCGCTCGAGCAGCAGGGTCGCGCGCGCGGGTCGGAGTGCGCCCGAGCAGCGGGCGAGCGCCAGGGCGAGCCACCTGAGCGCCGGTGCCGGGTCGCGAAAGAGCGTCCAAGCGCGTGCGTGTCGCTCCGCGAAATCGACGATCTCATCCCCCCGCCCGACGTCGTCGAGCAGCACGATCAGGGCGTCGACGTCCGCGACCCGGAGCGTGAACCACGCGCAAGCCGAGGCCAGCGAACGGTGGTCGGCCAAGCCGTCAGGGCCAGTCGCACCGTCAGGACCGCGCAGCCCCCACTGAAGATAACGCTGCCGCGCCTCGGGGCGCAGTCCTTGCGCAGCAAGCGCGCGCTGCAGCACGCATCGGACCAGGCTCGGAAAGCGAAACCAGCTCACCTCACGCAGGCCGTCGTAGTCGCTGCCGCGAACCATCAGGCTGGCTTCGATCGCGACGCGCAAGGCGTGCTCCACCGCTTCTTCGCCCTCCGGCCTGCACAGCGCGTGCAGATCGGCGCGGCTGAACCGGCCCTCGAACATCGCCGCGAACAACAGGATCGCGCGCGAATCGCTGATGGCGAGATCGACCCAGACGCAGGTGTCCTCGATCAGGCACCGTGCCTTGGGGTCCGCTTCGGCCATCGACTCCAGGAACGCGAGCGGATCGGACTCGAGCGCCCCGAGCAGTTCGGCGGGTTCGAGGAAGCCGAGGCACCGGGCACCGACCTCCAGTGCTGCGGGCAAGCCGTCGAGCAGTTCCGCGATGCGCTGGAGCTGTTCACGTGAGGAAGGTGCGGCAGTGTTGCGTATTGCATGGACGGGCGCGTTCCGCAGCAGAACGTCGAGCGCCGCGGCCGGGGCCCGCGGCGCGTGCTGCGACGGGGTGGTCCAACCCAACGCGCCGAGCGCAGTCAGCGGCACCACCCGTTCGCCCGTCACCCGCAGCATCCACCGCGACGTGACGACGATCCTGCAGTCGCGCGCGTATCCGGCCAGGGATGCGACATATCCGGCCAGCGCATCGCCTGGCTCGAGCCCATCGAGCACCAGGACCAGCTCATGCGTCCTGAGGGTGCTGAGGATCGTGTCCGAGCACACGGTGGCCTCGGCACACATGGCGGCGGCGATCCGCTGCGCGAGCGCTTCCGGCGACTCGGCGCCGGTCGCATCCACGATCAGCCCGCCGTCTCGGCAGGATGCCTGGATGTTGAACCCGAGTTCCCGAGCGAGCGCGGACTTGCCGACTCCCGGCGGCCCGATGAGCGTCAGGATCAGGCACGCTGGGTCGGACAGGACTTCAGTCGCGAGCGACATGTCAATGCCCCGCCCCGACAAGCGCTCCGGTGCGCGTTCGATCTCGCGGCGCTTCATGTTCCTGCGTGCTCCGGAGAGCGCAGGCACGCCCTGTCCGGGCGTCGAATTCGCGCGCATGCGAATGGTCTTTACGAGCTCGTCCAGCGGCGCTACCGCCTCCTTTCCGAGTTCGCTCTCGACTTCGCCGCGAGCCTGCTGAAGCAGCGTCAGGGCGCTATCCGCGGCGCCAGACTCGGCCAGCCAGAGCAGCACGTGACGATACCGGTCTGGACGCTCGGGTTCTGCGAGTACGAGGCGCTCAGCCCACGTGCTCGCAGCCTGCAAGTCTTCGCCGGCGACGGCACTGTCCGCGCCCTCACACAACAGTGCGCGATAAGACTGCCGGAAGTAGGTTCTGAGCCCATGCACGTGCTCGCAATCGTCCCAGTCCGCCGCGAAGTCGCCTCGGTAGAGTTCGATCGCCCGTTCTACGCGCTGTGGGCGGCCAGGTTCCGTGTCGTCGCCAGCGACCACGGCGCAGAACTCCTGCGCGTCGATTTGGATCCCGCCCGAGCGCGCGATCGACACGCGCTCTCCGTCGATCACCAGGGTTGCCACGTCCGGACCCAGGTGCACTGCGAACGCCTTGCGTGCGAGATGGATCGTATGATGAAGACGGTTACGCGCCCGCTCCTCGTCCTGCTCCGGCCAGAGTGCTTTCATTAGCTCTGTACGGGCGATGCTCGCATTGCCACTTGCCGCGACCAGCTGCAGCAGCCGTCTGACGTGCGTTCTACGCCATGCATCGTCCGGGAGCACACGGTTGCCGTGCGTCACGTACATGGGACCCAGCACGTGGATCGACAACGTGGCGGCGGAAGCGGATGGGCGAGCCGCCTGGGAGCGAGCAGCGTCTGCCGCGTCGCGTCGTTGATGAGCGGTCATGCTTCCCGGATGAGTGGTCGTCTGAGCGCGTTCCATTTTCTGTTTGCGTCTTGAGTAATCTGATGCCGCATGAGTCAACGTGACCGTGGAGGCAGTGTGTCGTAGGTGCCATGCACTGATGGTGATGCGAGTCACAAACGGGTGAACGCTAAGCACGGGCTGCCCAAGCAGGGCGGTCGCAAGAGTCCGTTTTTCGGGAAGTGGGTGGGATCGGACGCCTCGCCGCCAGGCGGGACGGCCGGGTGAGTCGTACGAGCGCTTGAAAAACGAACGGGCAGGCGTCACCAGTTTGCTGCGCCCGGTCAAAATAGTTCGGGGGCTTCGAGCATGGGCGACCCCTCTGGTCAGCGACGTTTACGGTGACCGGAATTTCAATGTCAAAGAGGGGTCGGCCTTGGCACCTGCAATGCTCGCTGCACCCAAGCCATGGACCGAGGCCGGCAGGAGTCGCCGATCCTTCAAGAGCTGCAGCGTGTGCGTGGCCTGTTACCCGACGGAGAGTGGTCAGCTCGGTTGATCAGGGCTGCATGCGGCGTGCGGCGTGCTGCGTGTTGCGGGTCGGCGTAAAGCGCAGCGAACCTGGAGGAAAGGGGCCGGGCGTCTAATCAGCGGGCAGCCGGAACGCGAAGTGAGAATCCCGCGAGTCGCGTGCCCGGGCTGCACGCGCGTTCCCGTGCCGAAGGCGGGGGCGTAAATGGTCCACCATGTGGTCCACCATGACGGGAGCAAGAAATGGCTTTAGGATTCGTAACTTCGATAATCAACGGATTTAAGACGGGCAACGTTGGTGAAATTTTTCAAGGTTTCGGGTCGCTCGCAGCCCATGGGCTTGGGGGTCCGGCTGCGGGCGCTGCGTTCGATACAGTGACGGGAGCGATCAAGGACGGCGTGAACGGGAATCAGAGCCCCGGGAAGGCGGCTACAAGCGCCTTCGGGGCGGCTTCAGGTTTCCTCGGGAGGTCTGACTTGATGCCCTTCATCGCACCGTTGGGTAGACTGATGGACAGCAAGGGCCCCGCAGCCGTAGCCCGTGACGGCGCCGGACGTAACAATGGACTGCTTACGGGTTCCGTGTCGCATTCCGCCCCGGAGTGGTTGAGTTTCCTGGCACCGCTTGAAGAGTCGCCCAAGAACCCGTCGCACTCGTCGCCTCCAACTGCGAATTCGAGTGGTAAGGTTAGTGGGAACCCCGTGACCTTCGCCGCGCCCGACTCATCCGCATTTTTGGACTTCAACGGTCCCTTGATGGACAGGGTATTGGGCAAGGGCCTTAACGCCGCCCTGAACGCACTACGCTGATCTGACCGTCCTGGCTGCCGGAATCTGAGGCATTGGGGCGAGATGCCGGCAGCCTGAATCCTTTGAGTTGGTCCATGCACCGGGGCAGGCGCTACCCGATCGCCACTAATGGCGTCACAGAGGGTAGGCCCCCTTGATATCGCCGCGCTCGATCGAGCGTATCACCCAGCCCTTGATCTCCCCGTCACTCGTTGCGTACTGGGCAGGAATGCGGTAGGTGCCGTTGAGCGTTTGCACGGCGCTGTAGCCGTTCTCGGTGAACCCGAGCGTCACCTGAGAACGCAGGGCCTCGATCTTGAGATACTTCTGAGCGTAGAAGGCCCCTAGCGAGCCCACCGGCCCTGGCCTGCCAGTCTGGGCAGCATCGAGGTGTTGCTGCAGGCTAGCGGAAGTGCCCCCACCGACTCGGCGTGGCAACGGGTAGGCGCCCTTGATGTCACGACGCTCGATCGAGCGCATCACCCAGCTCCTGATATCCTCGTAATGGCTCGCATGCTCTGCGGGAATGAGGTACGTGCCGGATGCCGTCTGCACAGCGGGGTAGCGGGACTGGGTGACCCCGAGCTTCACCTGAAGGCCGAGGGGCTCGATCCCGAGATACTTTTGGACGTGGAACTTCCCGAGCGCGCCCGTCGGCCCAGGCTGCCGGGTCTGGGCGGGATCCGGCGCCCGCTGCTGCGGGCTTGAAGACGAGGCCCCGCTGATCTGCGGCACCTTCTGTACATGGGTCGACCGCTGCCTACCGGCAGGCAGGTCCATCGGAACGCTCTCCGACGCGATGCGCGTCGCGAGCATGACCCCCCCCCTCCGTGAGGCGACCAGCGTGGTATCGATGTTCTCGCCTTCACGGAATGCGGCGACCGAGCGGGTCGAGCCATCCGACTGGGGGATGTTGACCCAGGTCAATCGGTGCTTGTTCGCTGCGATCAGACGTTCGGCCGTCACATAGGACGCCTGCCCGAAACGATCTGGATGCTGAACCGCCATCGAGTTCAGCTCGGCTGCCACCGCCTCTGCAGGCTTCAACTGTTGTTCGACTCCAGCGCGTTCAACCTGTCGGCTGATCGCGCGCTGGCCCGGCGAGCGATTGTCGATCATCACCTGCACGAAACCGGGCGCCATGTCGAAGAGCTGTTCGTACAGAGGGCGATTCTGTGTCCGCGCCTCGAGCGCCGCGACCTTCCCGGAGTCGAGCGGGACGCCGTAAGCCTTACCTGCGAACGCGTCGCCACGGCTGCCGTAAGGAACCGTCGCCCGGTAGAACTTACCCTCCTTCCCGAAATTCAGGTACGTCCTGCCAACCGTCATCACGAGCGTTGCCGCCTCCGCTTTGCGGTTCGAGCCGCGCTGCGCCATCACTGGAGCGGCGGGCAGCAGGAAGCCGAACATCTCGCTCCACCGTTTCTTGTCGGCAGGCTTGTTCAAGTCGAGCGTGGTGCCGTTGAAGGGGTCGATTGAGTACTGAGTGGGCCCGCTCTTATTAGGTGATAGCGGAAAGGCCGATACGTTCGCCTTCATACCCAACGCCGCCGCACCGCTAGGCGCGTTGAAGAAGCCATCCGACGTCTTAAGTCCGAGTTCGTACTTCCCCGACACCTTGCCGTACAAGGGAGCCGTCGCCAGGTCGAGTGGTGAATTCGAAAGTGAGAAGCTGTTGTAGCTGGAGATGACCGGCAGCAGTTGCACGTCGATTGCGGGTTCTATCTGAAGCTGGGCGAACCGGGCGGACTTGTTTGGCTCTGACTTGAAGCCGGCACGAAGATCTCCGGTGACGCCAAAAGTTGCGCGCCAGGAGTAGAGCGTTGAAGATTCCGACGTGAATGCGCCCGTAAGTCCTATGGCGGTCATCGCGACCGCTTCGGAGACCTGCGGGGGCGCCCTGACTTTGGACAAGCCGTAAGTGACGACTCCGCCGACGACAGCAGTGCTGATCAGCCTCAGCAACGGGCGCTCCCGAGCGACCGCGAAGATACCGTCGGCCGCTCGATTGGACCCCAACATCCGCGATTCGCTCGAGGTGACCCTCACGCCTTGCCCTGCATCGAGAAACGGTAGATTCAACAGTGGAACCGTCGCGCGCACCTCCAGGCTGTTGCGCCTGATCCCGCTGCCCTCTTTTTCGATCTTCCCCTCGAGCCACTTGCGCTCGACGTTCAGCAGGACCTGCGGCCTCGATACGATCGGGAAAAGCACTTTCCCGATCTCGTCCCAACTGGCTTGCGTACGATCCGCGGCATTGCTCGCTCGTTGCCCTCGGGCCCATGCTTCGGCCAGAGGTACGCGCGCCGCCACACCTATCCCTCCGGTGTCGAAAAGGGTCAGCTGGACAAGACCCCCCGTTCCAGACACTTCGGTTAGTGGATCGGTCCCGATGTACGTCTTTGGATACCCGGCCTGCGGCGCATGAGTAGGACTTGTCACCGGCGATTGCAGCGCGGCAACCTCGACCGCCACTGCCGCGAGTCCGGCAATGCCTTGCCGATCGATCGCCGCGACGACCTTCATCGCCATCTCTCGCTCCACCTGCCGAAGCGCGCCGTCCGACAGCGGCACCTTCGCAGCGGCTGTGCGAGATAGCGTCTCGACCGTATCGACGATGCCTTTCTCGACGGTCTGCAACAGGGGGCGCACCCGCTTGAGCGCCTGGGGGTTGCCTGCAAGCAACCTCTCTAGCTTCGGCCTGATCTTTGAGTCGAGTTCCTTTCGTACCGCGTTACGGATCGGACCAGCACCGGCTCCGTTCTTGGCCTTCGTGGGGCGAACCGCCTTTCCGCCCTGGAGGTTAGCCGCCGGAATCGGCAGCGGGGTGTGGGCTATCGGCTTGGCGCCACCGGCGCCGGATACTGCATTGGCCATGTCGACCACCTCACTCAAGCATCACGGCTTCGATTTCGGCAAGTACGCCCATCGATACCTCGCAGAAGCCCAGTATCGGTTCGACCGTCGCGTTGACCTGCGTGGCGAATCGGGTCGCGGTTTGCTGCCTTCGGGGCATTCGCGGACACTCCACGGTCAGCCCCTCGCCGGAGTGGTGGAACTGGTAGACGCGCCGGACTCAAAATCCGGTGACCGAAAGGTCGTGCGGGTTCGATTCCCGCCTCCGGCACCAGCGGGCCGCAGCGCCCGTGGCCCCGTAGTAGCGCTCGGGAATAGCCAGCTCGGGCTGCGTCTGCCGGCGCTGTAGTTTGACGCAGGCGCGGTTGTACCAGGACCGGTCGAACTAGCAACATCTCGCCGGCGGCGGACAGGTGCGCTGCGTGGCGGTAGAAGGACCACTGCGTGTGCCGGAAGGCACCGGCATCGTCGGGCGAGAAGGGCGGGTCTGCGCTCATGCAGTTTGCGTGGCAAGAATATCGAACCTCCTAACGTACCCGCTCCGGATGACCTCTACGTGACACCCAGTGCCCGCACGCGGCTGCTGCGCCCGGCCGTGCCGGCGGTCAGTGCGAGGCGATCGCCGCGGTCACGGCCGCGGCGATCGACGGGCCTGATGCCGGACACTGCGCGCAGCCGCCACCCCAGCTGCAGCGCTGGCGCGGCAGCCCATGGCGCGCCCCCCGGATGGCGTGCGCTTTGCAATCTGCGGCGAAGGCGTAGCCCGCGCGGCCCGCCTCGCTCGCTCGTCCCCCGGGGCGGCGGCCGGGGATCCACCCCCAGGTGGGTGAGCATCTTCTCGATCGCAGCCCGCTGCAGGACGGCCGCGATGATCTTCAGGTCCCCGGCGCCGCAGCTCGGGCAGCGCTGCAGACCGTTGTCGAACAGCGGTCAACGCGCACAACGAAAGCCGATGTTGTGGTGCCCGGCGCGCGGCGCCCGAGAAAGATTTCGGCCGCGCTCGGTCGTGCGGATCTCATGCGCCGCCGAATCGTGTCCGCCGCCACGCGTCGCGCGAACCTCGGGCGAAGGATCGGCTGCCTCGCGGCCGTCGTCATGCCGGTAGGGGTAAGGCCGGTACGTGCTGGACACCCATTGCCAGACGTTGCCTGCCATGTCGAGCGCGCCGTAGGGACTCGCGCCGTCGGGGTGTCTGCCGGCAGCGGCGGTTTCGTTGTAGCCCCTGGCGAACTGGCCGTGCCGCGGCGCCGGAGCCGCGTTTCCCCACGGGTAGCGACGCCCATCGGCGCCGCGGGCGGCCTTCTCCCACTCCGCCTCCGTCGGCAGCCGCTTGCCAAGCCACCGGCAGTAGGCCTGCGCACCCAGCCAGCTGACCTCCACGACCGGGTGGTCCTCGTAGCCTGGGTGAGCGCGCCAGCCACCGACCTCACGGTCGATGCGTGCGTCGCGATCGTCCCAATCGAAGAAGCGCCGCCCATCCGGCGCCACGGGCCCGTATCGCGCCAGGAACAGGGCGAACTCGCCGTTGCGCACGGAAAGCCGGTCGATCTCGAACTGCTCGAGCGTGACGGCGTGGGCCGGCTGCTCGTCGGCAGGCCCGTCGTCACTGCCCATGGTGAAGGGCCCGGCCGGAACGCGCACCATCTCCTGGGCCGACGCGGCCGTCGCCAGCAGCAGCACGCACAGGACAATGCACTCCTGAACCGCCGCATTCCTCCACATGGCGCGTCAGCCCTGCTCCAGGCTCGACACCTCGTTGGTCAGCGTGGTCCGCCGCATGTCGCGCACCTCGGTCGAGCGGAACGGCCGGGCGCGATGCATGGTCACGCGGTTGTCCCACATGACGAGGTCCCAGGGCCGCC
>CAYNRU010000038.1:0-121252 GCA_964399635.1 uncultured Bordetella sp. | reverse complement strand
CCACCGCTGCTTTCGATCGCCTCCCACGGTGTTCGACGCCGGTGCGGGGTGGGGGTCACGGAGCCGTTGGCCCGCACCGTGGGGTTGGTCGTCGCGGCGGGACTCGGACGGCCGCAGGCCGGCCGAGAGGGGCAAGCTGTTTGAGCGTAGCGCAGCGGAGCGAGTTCTTGCCCCGCTCCCGTCGCGGCGGCCGACCCCACGGGGATCCCCCGGCGCAGCCGGGGGATGCGGGACGCAGCGCAGTGACCCCCGCCCCGTGCCGGCGTCGCGCTCCACGCATCGCGCATGCAACACGCAACACGCAACACGCAACACGCAGCACCCCCGCGGACGACTCAGCGTCGCGTCCAGAATCCCGAATGCACGGCCGCCGCCTCCGCCTCCAGCAGCGGCCCCACCACCGACACCGCGCGCTGCCCAGCGGCGAGCACCTGCCTGCAGGGCATGTCGAGCGTCGGGTTCTCGGGATGGTCTCCGGTCAGGAGACGCAGGCGCTGCTCCGACAGCCCGTAGACGATCCGGGACAGCCCCGCCCAGTAGACCGCCCCCGTGCACATCGCGCAGGGCTCCGCGCTGGTGATCAGCGTGCCGCCCGCGAGCGCGGCCGTGCCATACGCCGCCGCGGCCTGCCGGATGGCCAGCGTCTCCGCGTGCGCCGTGGGATCCTCGCCGCCCGCCGATTCGTTGCCCGCGCGTGCCAGCACCCTGCCGTCGGCCGCGACCACCATCGCGCCGAACGGATGGCGGCCCGCGGTCCGGGCAGCCGCCGCCAGCCCGATCGCCTCGCGCAGCCCGGCGAGATCGGCGGCGTGCACCACCTGCCGGTCGGAGTCGGTGCTCAATTGGGCTGCTGCCCGCGGTGCGCCCAGGCCGTCGTGTGACGCTCGATCCACGCGAACAGCTCGTACATGGCCATCGCCATGGCACCGATGACCACCAGGCCCGCGAATGCCAGCGGCATCCGTGACTGCGAGCCGGCCGACAGCAGCAACTGCCCGATCCCCTCGTTGGAGGCGCTCATCTCCGAGACCGTCGTGCCGACGAAGGCCAGCGTGATCGCGACCTTCAGCGACGCGAAGAAATACGGCATCGAGCGAGGCAGGCCGACCTTCAGCAGCACGTCGAGCCGGCGCGCGCCCAGGACTCGCAGCACGTCCTCGAGCTCGGGCTCCAGCGTCGCAAGCCCGGTGGCGATGTTGACCATGATCGGGAAGAACGAGATCAGGAAGGCCGTCAGGATCGCCGGGCCCGCGCCGATCCCGAACCACACCACCAGGATCGGCACCAGCGCCGCCTTGGGCACCGAGTTGAAGGCGGTGAGCAGCGGGTAGGCGGCCTTGTAGGCGAGCTTCGAGGATCCGATCACCGCGCCGAGCACCACGCCGACCACGATCGAGATGCCGAAGCCGATCATGGTCGTCCAGTAGGTGCGCCAGGCGTTGGACATGATCGGGCCCGCAAACTCGTAGAGCGCGGCGAAGGTCGCCGACGGCGTGGGCAGCACGAACTCGCTGACGCCCAGCACGCGGCACGCAATTTCCCACGCCAGCAGGATCGCCACCAGCAGCAGCCACGGCGCATAGCGTTCGAGCTGGCGGCTCAGGGAGCTTGACATCGGATCGGGCCCTCAGCGTTTTCGGATCGAGCCGATCCGTGCGCGCATCTCCTGGACGAGCTGCGTGAATGGTTCGGTGTAGGTGATCTCGAGGTCGCGCGGCCTCGGCAGGTCGATCTCGCGCCGCGCGACGATGCGGCCCGGGCGCTTGCTCATCACATAGACGGTGTCGGCGAGGTACACCGCCTCGCGCAGGTCGTGCGTCACCAGGATCACGTTGAAGCGCTGCGCGGTCCAGAGGTCGCGAAGCACGTTCCACAGTTCCTCGCGCGTGAATGCGTCGAGCGCGCCGAAGGGCTCGTCGAGCAGCAGCATCCGGGGCTCGTGGATCAGGGCGCGGCAGATGGAGGCGCGCTGCTGCATGCCGCCCGACAGCTGCCACGGAAACTGGTCCTCGTAGCCCTGCAGGCCCACGGTGGCGAGCAGCCGGCGCGCGCGCGCCTCGTACTCGGCGCGCTTCTGGCGGAACGTGGACCGGTAGGGCTCGACGATCTCGAGCGGCAGCAGCACGTTGGCGAGCGTCGTGCGCCAGGGCAGGAGCGTGGGCGCCTGGAAGGCCATGCCGACGATCTTCAGCGGGCCGGTGACCTGCTGGCCGGCGATCGCGACGCTGCCGCGCGTGGGGCGCTTGAGGCCCGTGGCGAGCTTCATGAAGGTCGACTTGCCGCAGCCCGAAGGCCCCACGATCGCGATGAACTCGCCCTCGCGCGTCGAGAGATTGATGTCCTCCACCGCGAACTCCGAGCGCTGCGCGGCCTCCTCGGAGTAGGCGAGCCAGACGTCGCGGAAATCGACGAACAGCGGCGGGTCCGCGTCGGATGCGCGCGGTGGCGGTGCCGGCGGTGCTGCGGCGGCGGTCATGCTCACTTGGTGAAGATGTTGCGCAGGTCCTTGGACGGCAGCAGTCCGGTGACGAAGAGACGGTCGGGCTGGATGCGTTCCTTCAGGCCGAACGCGTCGTTGACCTGCGAGGCCATCAGCGCCATGCGCGGGCCGTTGATGTCGCCGAAGCCCTCGGCGCGGGCGTCGGGGGTCACCACGCTGCCGGCGAGCGCGAGCTTGAGCCGGCGCGTCTCGAGCGCGACGTCGATCAGCTGGTCGCGCTCGCGCACCGAGGCGATCGCCGACACTGGGTCGGCGACCACGTCCTTCACACCCCGCGTGAAGGCGCGCAGGAAAGCCTTCACCGCCTCGGGGTTCTTCTTCAGGAAGTCCTCGGCCACGATCACCACGTTGCCGTAGAGCTTCACCCCGAACTGCGGGTACGGCAGGATCACGATGTCCTCGTCCTTCACGCCGCGCGCGTTCAGGTTCAGCAGCGACGTGAAGTAGAAGCCGGTGATCGCGTCGACGTCACCGCGCACCAGCATCGTCTCGCGCAGCGGCGGGTCCATCGCGGTCCAGGCGACCTTGGCGAGGTCGATGCCGTTGGCCTTCGCGAAGATCGGGAACGCCTTGCGCCCGGCGTCGAACACCGGGGCGCCGAGCTTCTTGCCGACCAGGTCGGCCGGCGTCCTGATGCCGGACTTCTTGAGCGCCAGCACGGCCGCCGGCGTGTTGTTGTAGACCATCATCACTGCGACCGGCTTGGACGGTGCCGTGGGGTTGTTGCCCCAGAATTCCATCAGCGCCGCCATGTCGGCGAAGCCCATGTCGTAGGTGCCGGTGGCCACGCGCGTGATCGTGCCGCCCGAGCCGTTGCCCGCATCGATGACGACGTCGAGCTTCTCCTCCTTGAAGTAGCCCTTCTTCGCCGGCACGGTGAACAGCGCCGCAGGCCCCTCGAAGCGCCAGTCGAGCTGGAAGCGGATCCGGGTCTCCTGGGCGAGCGAGGGGGTGGCCTGCACGGCGAGCCCTGCGCCGAGCGCGAGGCCGAACACGAGGCGGAGGGTCTTCATGCTGACGAACATGGTCGGTTCAACTCCTGGCCGGATCGGCATCGGTGGGGCGGGGGGCGGACGGCGTCGACCGCGAATCGGGGGGATCTGGCTGCAAGACCCGTGCCTGAGGCGTCCGCGGTGGCGGAGCGCCCGGGTTTGGTGCGCGGCGGCGCCACGCTGGGGTGAGGGCTGCGGGGTGGCAACTCATGGGAGGAGGTGCCGGGCCGTATCGGCGCCAAGCCGCGGCGCGGGGCCGCGGATCGCGGGGCGCTCGCCGTCGAAGGACAGCGGCAGCCCGGTGAGCCGGAAGTCCTCGCCCGGCACAGCCTGCATGATCCCGAGCGCCGGCTTGGAGGCGTGGGTGCTGTTGGCGTTGATGAAGGCCGGCACGGTGGCTGGCGCCTGCAGCAGCATGCGGCGCCGCGCGCTCGGGGTCGTGGGCGGGCCATCGGGTGTCTCGAGGTTCCTGCATCCGGAGCGGCATTATCCGCAGTCGCACCTGCCCTGTCGCGCAGCGTTCCACCGTCGCGCCGCACGCTCAGGGCCTGGCGCCCGCGCGGAACCAGCCGTCGATCAGCGCGCGCTCGGCGTCGCTGATCTGCGTGAGGTTCCCGATCGGCATCGCGCGGGTCACGACGGTCTGCTGGTGCACCGCCTGCGCCTGGCGCAGGATCGCGTCGGCCGAGTCGAGCACCACGTTCTTGGGCGCCGACGCGAAGCCCGGGTAGGTGGGCCGCTCCGCGTGGCAGCTCGCGCAGCGCTGCTCGATCACCTCCCTGACCTGCGCGAACTGCGGCACCGCGGCTCCCGCCCGCGTGGCGCTCGGCGCCGGCATCCCCATCGCGAACACCCCGGCCAGCGACGCGATGCCGCCCGCGAGCAGCACCGGGCGCACCTGCCCACGATGGCGCAGCACCAGGAACAGGCGGATCAGGGCACCCGCGAGCGCTACCCCGAGCAGCGCGAGCCAGTTCCAGCGGTGCTGCGTGAAGGTCGCGTAGTGGTTGCTGATCATCGTGAACAGCACCGGCAGCGTGAAGTAGGTGTTGTGCACGCTGCGCTGCTTGCCGCGGAACGCGTGGATCGCCTGCGGCACCCGGCCCTCGCGCTTGGCGCGGACCATGTCCTTCTGCCCCGGGATGATCACAAAGAAGACGTTGGCGGCCATGATCGTGCCCAGCATCGCACCGAAGTGGATGAATGCACCGCGCCCCGAGAAGAGGCTGCACAGACCCCACGCGGCGAGCGCGCACAGCACGAACAGCGCACCCGCCAGCACCGGCTCGTTGTCGCCGAGCGGCGAGCGGCACAGCAGGTCGTACACGATCCAGCCGCCGGCGAGGAAGCACGCGGCGATCGCCACCGCGACGCCCGGCGACAGCGCCGCGACTGCCGGATCGACGAGGTAGACCGAGGCGCCCAGCCAGTACACCAGCACCAGCATGAACATGCCGGACAGCCAGGTGCTGTAGGCCTCCCACTTGAACCAGTGCAGCGGTTCGGGCAGCTCGGGGGGCGCGACCTTGAACTTCTGCGCGCGGTAGAAGCCGCCGCCGTGCACCGCCCAGACCTCCCCGCCGATCCCCAGCCGCTCGGCCTCGTCGGCGTACCGGGGCGCGTGCAGGTGGGCATCGAGCCAGACGAAGTAGAACGAGGCGCCGATCCAGGCGATGCCCGCGATCATGTGGAACCAGCGGCCGAGGAAGTTCAGCCACTCCAGCAGGTAGGCGTCCATCCTTCAGCTGCCGCGGTAGGTCGAGTACGCCCAGGGCGACACCAGCAGGGGCACGTGGTAGTGGCCGGCCGGGTCGGCGATGCCGAAGTCGAGCGTCACGCGGTCGATGAAGGGCGGCTCGGGCAGCACGACGCCGCTGTGGCGGAAATAGTCGCCCGCCGCGAACACCAGCCGGTAGCGGCCGGCGCGCAACGCGCTGTCCTGGAGCAGCGGCGAATCGGTGCGGCCGTCGGCGTTGGTGACCATCGCGCAGACCGGCGCCCATCGGTCGCCCTCTGCGACCAGCAACTCGATCCGTACGCCCGGTGCGGGCACGCCGCGGGCGGTGTCGAGCACGTGGGTGGAGAGCTTGCCCATGGGAGCCTTGGATCGTGGGGTCGACAGGCCCATGCACGAAACGGGCCACCGTGGGCGGATGATGCCATGCGGGCGGCGCCCGGCTCGGTCCTGACCGGTGGCGCGCGGCCCGGATCCACGGGATGATCACCGGATGACCTGCCGCCTCCTGCTTCACCACGCCGGCGTTCGTGACGCCCCCGCCCCCGCGGGCGCCCCGCCTGTCCCGTGCGTCGCGTCCATCGTTGCTGCGGCGGGCGGCCGCGCCGCCCGGATCGCCGCTGCGCTGCGCCGGCTCGCGCTGGCCGTCGCGCTGCTGGCGGGGGCCGGTGGCGCCGCCGCGCAGAACGCCGACTACGCCCGCGAGCAGCGCTGGGCCGACGAGGTGGTGCCGCAGCTGGTGGTGGGCGAGGCGGTCCGTCTCCAGGCGCAGGGGCGATCCTTCCTCGCGCTGCACACCACCGGCGCCGGTGGCGGGAGCGCCGGGCGCCCCGCGCTGCTGCTGGTCCACGGCATCGGCGTACATCCCGACCACGGGGTGATCGGCGAGCTGCGCACGCGGCTCGCAGACGCCGGCTACACGACGCTGTCGATCCAGATGCCGGTGCTGGCCAAGGAGGTCGCCGACGGCAGCGCCTATGCCGTCACCTTCGAGGAGTCCGCCGCGCGCATCGCAGCCGGCGAGCGCTGGCTGCGAGGGCAGGGCGCGCGCCGCGTCGTGCTGGTCTCGCACAGCCTGGGCAGCCGGATGGCCAATGTGTACTTCGAGCGCACGCCCGGTGCGCCGTTCGGGGCCTGGGTCTGCATGGGGATCGGCGGGCGCATCGGTGCGATGTCCGACAACCGGCTGCCGATCCTCGAGCTGCGCGGCGAGCAGGACCTGGCGGCGGTGCGGCATCCGGACAGCGTCGCGGCGCGGCGCCTGACGCTGACCTCGCATCCGGGCTCGCTGCAGCGCGAGATCGCGGGCGCCGATCACCACTACGCCGGTCGGGAGCGCGAGCTCGCGGCGGCGATCGAGGGCTTTCTCGCAGGGCTGGCGCCCGGGTCGTGACCGCGGGCCCGGCGGGCGGCCTCAGCCGGCGGGTGTACCCGCCGCGCGCATCGCGAGCGCACGGTCCACGAACGCGAGCCGGTCCTGACCCCAGAAGCGTTCGCCGTCCAGCACGAAGGTCGGCGCGCCGAACACGCCCAGGCGCACCGCCTCGTCCGTGTAGGCGGCATAGGCGGCCTGCACCGGGTCGGATCGTTCGAGCGCCTGCAGCGCGGCGCCGTCGTAGCCGTTCTCATCGGCGATGGCGATGCGCACGGCGGCGTCCGAGGTGTCGCGCTCCTCGGCCCACAGCGCGCGCAGCAGCGCGTGCGACAGCACGAACGCGTCCTCGCCGCGCAGCTGCGCGGCGATCACCATCCAGCCGGCGCGCTTGTTCCAGTCGGGTGGCTGGCCGTCGGACCGGTAGTGCTTCGGGACGAGGTTCAGCGGCATGCCGAGGTGGCGGCGCCAGCGGTCGAGCTCGAGCGCATGGTAGCTGCGGCGCGGCTCGGGCCGGGTGCGCAGCGGGATGCCGCCGGTCTGCGGCACCGCCGCCTGGAAATCGTAGGGCTTGAGCACCAGCCGCACGCGGTGGCGGCGCACGACGTCCTGCAGCTGCGGGCCGCCGAGGTAGGCCCAGGGCGAGGAGAGGCTGTAGAAGCAGTGCAGCTCGGTGTCGGTCATGGTGTGCGATGCAGGCAGAATGGCGGTCATTATGGCCCGCCCCGACGCCCCTCCCGACTCCCTTCCCGGCCGCTCGCCGGATGCCCGTCCCGGGCCCGCGGTCGTGCCTGGCCGCGATTACGGGCTGATCGCCTCGTCACCGGGCGCGCAGGCGCTGCGCGCGGCGCGCCGCGAGGACCCGGACGCGCTGCGCGCGCTCGAGGCCCGGGTGGCCCACGACCTCGCCTGCCTCAACTATCCGCCCGCCGCATGGGTGCCGCCCACCACCGGCCCCGACGGCGCGCCCTGGCTCGACGTGCTGGTCGCGGGCGGCGGCATGTGCGGCCAGACGGTCGCCTTCGCGCTCAGGCGCGAGGGCGTGCACGCGACGCGCACCATCGATGTCCGCACCGAGGGGCTAGAAGGGCCGTGGGCCACGTTTGCGCGGATGGAGATCCTGCGTTCGCCCAAGCACCTGACCGGCCCGGACCTCGGGATCCCGTCGCTGACCTTCCGCGCCTGGTACGAGGCGCGCTTCGGCCTCGAGGGATGGGCGGCGCTGCACAAGGTGTGGCGGCTCGACTGGCGCGACTACCTCCTGTGGGTGCGCCGGCAGGCGGGCGTCGCGGTCGACGGCGGCACGCGGCTCACCGACGTGGCGCCCGCGCCGGGCGGCCTGCGGCTGCGGATCGCCGAACCTGCCGGGGAGCGGACGGTGTTCGCGCGTCGCCTGGTGCTCGCGATGGGGCGCGAGGGCAGCGGCGCGCCGCGTCGCCCCGGCTTTGCGTCGCTCGCGGCCGACGCGCCCGGCGGCGGGCGGGTCTTCCACTCGGCCGACGAGATTCCGTTCCAGGCGCTGGCCGGGGGGCGGGTCGGGGTGCTGGGCGCGGGCGCCTCGGCCTTCGACAACGCGGGCCTCGCGCTCGAGCACGGCGCGGGGGCCGTCGTCATGTTCGCGCGGCGCGGCGTGCTGCCGCCGGTGAACAAGTCGAAGTGGACCGCCTTCCCGGGCTTCTTCCGCGGCTACCCGGCGCTGGCCGATGCCGAGCGCGCGCGCTTCTACGAGTACATCTTCGACGAGCAGGTGCCCCCGCCCTTCGAGTCGGTGCTGCGCTGCGACCGCCACGAGGCCTTCGAGCTCAGGCTCGGCGAGCCCTGGCTCGACGTCGCCCCGGACGCCGACGGTGTCGCCGTGACCACGCCCGCGGGTCGCCACCGCTTCGACGCGGTAATCTTCGGCACCGGCTTCGACGTGAACCTGATCGACCGGCCGGAGCTCGCCGCGCTGAGCCCGCACGTGCTCGCCTGGGGCGACCGGCTCGCGCCGTCGGCCTCGCCGAGCGCGGCCGAGATCGCCCGCTTTCCGTACCTGGGCGAGGGGTTCGAGCTGCAGGCCCGGCCCGGCGTGCCGGCGGAGATGGCCGACGCGCTCGCGCGCGTCCACCTCTTCAACTGGGGCAGCACGCTCAGCCACGGTGCGGTCGCGGGCGACATTCCCGGCCTCTCGATGGGCGCGACCGGGCTCGCGTCGGCGATCGTGCGCTCGCTGTTCGTCGAGGACCGGGAGCGCCACTTCGCGCGCCTGCTTGCGCACGACGAGCAGGAGCTCAAGCCGACGGGGCGCTGGGGCGGCTGAGGTGGGGGCCGCCGCGCCTGGCCCTCAGTCGATCGTCACGCCCACCTGCCTGACCACCTGCGCCCAGTGCGCGCGGTCGGCCTTCACCGTCTCGCGGAACTGCTGCGGCGTCTCGATCCGCACCGTGTTGCCCGCACCGGTCAGCTTCGCCGAGATCTCGGGCATCTCCAGCACCTGCCTGACCGCGGCGTTGATGCGCTCGACGACCTTCGGGTCCATCCCTTTCGGCCCGAGCAGCCCGAACCAGATGTAGCTCGTGAACCCCGGCACGGCAGCCTCGGCGATCGTGGGCACCTCCTGCACGACGGCCACGCGCCGGGGCGTGGTCACGCCCAGCAGCCGCACCTTTCCGGCCTTGGACTGTGCGAGCACCGTCTGCACCTGGTTCATGATGCAGCAGACCTGCCCGCCCAGCACCGCGGTCATCGCCTCGGGGCCGCCCTTGTAGGGCACATGGACCATCTCCAGCCCCGCGCGCGCATTGAACTCCGCGAACGCCAGGTGCGTGCCGGTGCCGTTGCCGGTGGACGCGTAGTTGTACTTGCCGGGCTCGGCCTTCACCTTGGCGACGAACTCCTGCACGGTCTTCACGTCGATGACCTCGGGGTTGATCGTCAGCACGTTCGAGACGTCGTTGACCGTTGCGATCGGGGTGAAGTCGGCCTCGACGTCGAAGGGCATCTTCCGGTAGAGCGCGGCATTGATCGCGTGCGTGCCCGAGGTGCCGAACAGCAGCGTGTGGCCGTCCGGCCTGGCGCGCGCGACGAAGTCCGATGCGATGTTGCCGGCGGCGCCTGGCTTGTAGTCGATCAGCACGGTGGTGCCGAGCAGGCGCGCGAGCGGTTCCTGGATCAGCCGGCCCACGACGTCGACGCCCGACCCGGCGGGGAAGGTCATCACGATCGTGATCGGCCGACCGCCCGGGAAGTCGGCGGCCTGCGCGCGGGCGAGGCCAGGCGCGGCGAGCGCGACGGCTGCGAGCGCGACGAGCGCGCGGCGCAGGCGGTTCGAGGGGAGCGAGGCAGGCGACAGGGCGGGCGGTTTCATGGGAGGCGGGCGGATGGGGGGATGCCGCGCAGGATAACCGCTGCGCGCGCCGGGCGGGCTGGACGGGCTGGACGGGCCGCCGCGCCGTGCCCCGCCACGCCCGCCCCGCCCCGGCCGTGCTGCCGCTCAGCCCGCGCTGCCGCTCAGGCCGGCGCCTTGCGGGCGCGCGCAAGCACCACCACCGCGATGCCCCCGAGCAGCAGCGCGGCCGCGAGCAGCGCGGCCGGCACTGCCCGCACGAAGTTGCCGGCGGTCTCGGCCGTCGGGTCGGCCCCGGATCGGCCCCGCAGCGAGTAGACGCCCCAGCTCGCGCCCGCCGCCAGCATCGAGGCGGCGGCCAGCGGGGGCAGCGCGGCCAGCCCGGGCATCAGCAGCACCACCAGCCCCGCGAGCGCGCAGGCCAGTCCGCCCGCCTGCAGCGGGCGCATGCGCTCGCCGCGCGCGAGGCCCGCCCCGATCATCGTCGCCTGCACGGCGCCGAACAGCAGCAGGGCCCCGGTGGCAGCCGACAGCGACACGTAGGCGAGCAAAAAGAAGATGGCGTAGAGGAACAGTGCGAGGCCGGACGCCGTGCTGCCGCCGAGCGGCCGCGGCCCATCGCGCAGCCGCACGATCGTCCACAGCACCAGCGCGCCGGCCGCGATCCGCACCGCGGTGAAGACCCCCGGCCCGATCGAGGTGCCCCCGAGCGCGAGCCTGCACAGCAGCGAGTTGCCCGCGAAGGCGAGCATGGCCACTGCGGTGACGAGGGCGACGGGCCTCGGGCGATAATGCCCCGATGCACGCCGCCCGTACACCCGCCTCACCGGACTGCCCTGCGCTGATCGTCGGAAACGCCGACGTGGTCGTGACCATGGACGCCGGCCGGCGCGAGCTGCGCGGCGCGTCGGTCCTCGCGCTGGGCGGATGCATCGAGGCGCTCGGCACGCCGGGTGAGGTCGAGGCCGCACTCGCCGCGGCGCGTGCGGCGGGCCGTGCAGGCGAGCGGCTGCGGCGCATCGACGCGCGCGGCTGCGTCGTGACGCCGGGCCTGGTCAACACGCACCACCACATGTACCAGTCGCTGACTCGGGCGGTGCCCGGCGCGCAGGACGCCGACCTCTTCGGCTGGCTGCGCGTGCTCTATCCGATGTGGGCGCGCTACACGCCGGAGATGTTCGTGACCGCAGCCGAGGTCGCCATCGGCGAGCTGCTGCGCTCGGGCTGCACGATGTCGAGCGACCACCAGTACCTGTTCCCCAACGGCGCGCGGCTCGACGACACCATCGAGGCGGCGCGCCGCATGGGCATCCGCTTCCATGCGTGCCGGGGCGCGATGAGCGTGGGCGAGAGCGCGGGGGGCCTGCCGCCCGACACGCTGGTCGAGGACGAGGACGCCATCCTCGCCGACTGCGAGCGCGTGGTCGCGCGCTGGCACGACGCCGCGCCGCTCGCGATGACGCGCGTCGCGATCGCGCCGTGCTCGCCGTTCTCGGTCAGCCCCCGGCTGATGCGCGAGGCGGCCGCGATGGCGCGCGGGCTGGGCGTGCGCCTGCATACGCACCTGGCCGAGAACGACGACGACGTCGCCTACAGCCGGGAGCGCTTCGGCATGACGCCCGCCGAGTACGCCGAGTCGGTCGGCTGGCTCGGCGACGACGTGTGGCACGCGCACTGCGTGAAGCTCGACGACGCCGGCATCGGCCGTTTCGGTGCGACGCGCACCGGCATCGCGCACTGCCCGTGTTCCAACATGCGGCTGGCCTCGGGCATCGCCCCGATGCCGGCCTGGCGGCGCGCCGGGCTGCGGGTCGGCCTCGGGGTGGATGGCTCCGCGTCCAACGACGGCGGCGACCTGCTCGGCGAGGCGCGCCAGGCGATGCTGATGGCGCGGGTCGCCCATGGCCCGGCGGCGCTGCGCGCGCGCGACGTGCTCGAGATGGCGACGCTCGGCGGCGCGGCGGTGCTCGGCCGCGACGACGTCGGGGCGCTCGCACCGGGCATGGCGGCCGACCTGGCGGTGTTCGACCTGTCCGGCCTCGAGCATGCCGGCGCCGGTCACGACCCGGTGGCCGCGCTGGTGTTCTGTGCGCCGGTGCGCGCGGCATGGACGATCGTCGCGGGGCGTGCGGTGGTGGAGCAGGGCCGGCTCGCGACAATCGACGTGTACGCGCTCGCGCAGCGCCAGCGCGACGGGGTCTCGCGGCTGGCGCGGCCTTAGTCCCGGGCCGCCGGCCCGCCGCCGCGGTGGCCTGCCCGGCGCGCCGGCGCAGCCTCGCGCCGGCCGTCCCCGTCAGGCCAGCAGGTCGCGCAGCCGCAGCCGCGCCACCTCGCCCACCTGAGCGAGGTTGTTCTGCAGTTCCTGCTCGAGGTCGTTGTGCAGGCGCCCCTCGAATGCGTGGAAGATCGCCGCCCTGGCATTGAGGCGCGCGGCGATGATCGCCGGAAATCCGAACTTCTCGCGGTAGGCGCGGTTGAGCTCGGCCAGCCGCGCGAACTCGGCCGGCGGCAGCGCGTCCAGGCCGGCGGACTTCTGCTCGTGCGCGGATTCGTCGGTCAGCGTGCCGGTCTGCGCCTCGCGTCCCGCCAGCTCCGGGTGCGAACGCAGCAGCGTGACCTGCTCGTCGCGGCTCGCGCCCTGCACGACCGCGTACAGCGCCATCTGCAGGTCCAGGCGCGACACGAAGGGCCGCCGCGCGAAGGCGCGCTCGGCGATCCAGGGCGAGTGCTCGTAGACCTTGCCGAACACCGCCGAGAATTCGGCGGCGCTCATGCGGTTGACGGCATCGAGGGTGAGGGCGGGTGAGGTCATGGATCGGCTCGGTATCGGGTTCGGTGGCCGGCGCCACGCGGGGGGTGGGCGCCGCCATCTTACGTCGGCCCGTTCGCCTGGCGGCACTGCGCTACACTCGGCTGAGCGATCGCTCCTGCCGCCGCGGGGCCGCCCCCGCAACGCCTCGCCCATGACCGACTATCCGCGCGACCTGATCGGCTACGGCCGCAACCCGCCCCACGCCCGGTGGCCCGGCGACGCCCGCATCGCGGTCCAGTTCGTCCTCAACTACGAGGAGGGCGGCGAGAACAGCGTGCTGCACGGCGATCCCGGCTCCGAGCAGTTCCTGTCCGAGATCGTCGGCGCCGCGTCGTATCCGGACCGCCACCTCTCCATGGAGTCGATCTACGAGTACGGCTCGCGGGTCGGCGTGTGGCGGCTGCTGCGCGAGTTCGAGCGGCGCGGCCTGCCGCTGACGGTGTTCGGCGTGTCGATGGCGCTCGAGCGCCACCCCGACCTGACCCGCGCCTTCGTGGAACTCGGCCACGAGATCGCCTGCCACGGCTGGCGCTGGATCCATTACCAGTCGATGGACGAGGCCACCGAGCGCGAGCACCTGCGCATCGGCATGGAGATCGCCGAGCGCCTGACCGGTCAGCGCCCACTGGGCTGGTACACCGGCCGGGACAGCCCCAACACCCGCCGCCTGGTCGTCGACCATGGCGGCTTCCTGTACGACTCCGACTACTACGGTGACGACCTGCCCTTCTGGACCCGTGTCGCCCGGACCGACGGGACCGAGGTCGACCACCTCGTCGTGCCCTACACGCTCGACACCAACGACATGCGCTTCGCCACCCCACAGGGGTTCAACACCGGCGAGCACTTCCTGCAGTACCTGACCGACACCTTCGACGTGCTCTACGCCGAGGGCGAGCACGCCCCGAAGATGATGTCGGTCGGCATGCACTGCAGGCTGCTCGGGCGACCGGGGCGCTTTCGCGCGCTGCAGCGCTTCCTCGACCACATCGAGCGCCACGATCGCGTCTGGGTGTGCCGGCGCGTCGATATCGCGCGGCACTGGATCGCGCGGCATCCGGCGGGCGCGCGATGAGCGCCGCCCCGCTGCGCTTCGGGCCGGCCATCCTCGCGCGCGCCGAGGTCCTCGGCGCGATGACCGAGGACCCGCCGCGGGTCACCCGGACCTACCTGACACCGCAGCATCGCGCCGCCGGCGACGCGATCGCCGGCTGGATGCGCGAGGCCGGCATGCAGGTCGCATGGGACGGGTTCGGCAACGTGGTGGGCCGCTACGAGGCGGCGGCGCCCGAGGCGCCGGTGGTGATGACCGGCTCGCACATGGACAGCGTGCGCAATGCGGGCAAGTACGACGGGCTGTTCGGCATCCTGTCGCCCATCGCCTGCGTGGCCGACCTGAATGCCCGCGGCCGGCGCCTGCCGGTCGCCATCGAGGTGGTCGCCTTCGGCGACGAGGAGGGCGTGCGCTTCGGGGTCACGCTGATCGGCAGCAAGGCGATGGCCGGCGCCTTCGACCCGGCCTGGCTCGATCGTACCGACGCGCAGGGTATTCCGATGCGTCAGGCGCTGCGCGACTTCGGCGGCGACCCCGGTGCGCTCGCGACGCTCGACCGGCGCGGCGGCCACGTGGTCGCGTTCGTCGAGTCGCACATCGAGCAGGGCCCGGTGCTGCTGGAGGCGGGCCTGCCGCTGGGCGTGGTCACCTCGATCGCCGGCGCGACCCGGATCCGCTGCACCGTCGCGGGCCTCGCCGGCCACGCCGGCACGGTGCCGATGACCGGGCGCCAGGACGCGCTCGCCGCCGCCAGCGAGATGGTGCTGGCCGTCGAGCGGCACTGCACCGTCAATCCGGGGCTGGTCGGCACGGTCGGGCGCATGACTGTGCTGCCGGGTGCGGTCAACGTGATTCCGCAGGACGTCGAGTTCACGATCGACCTGCGCTCCGGCGTCGACGCCACGCGCCTCGCGGCGCTCGAGGCACTGCGCACCGAGTGCGCCGCGATCGCCGCGCGCCGGCGCGTGAAGCTCGGCTTCGACCCGTTCTTCGAGCTGAAGGCCGCGCCCTGCGACGCCGGGCTGCAGCGCCGGCTCGCCGACGCCATCGAGGCCCGTGGCCTGCCGGTCACGCACCTGCCGTCCGGCGCGGGCCACGACGCGATGGAGTTCCCGGCGGTCTGCCCGATCGCGATGCTGTTCGTGCGCTGCGGCAACGGCGGCATCAGCCATCACCCGAGCGAGACCATGACCGCGCACGACGCGGAGCTCGCCACCGAGGTGCTGCTGCGCTTCTTCGAGTCCTACGGCGACGCGCCGCAGGGATGACCGCGCGAGGCGCGCCCGCATGACACCGATCCTCCACCATTACGCGATGTCGCCCTTCTGCGAGAAGGTGCGCGTCATGCTGGGCGCCAAGGGCATGGCCTGGCTGTCGGTCGACGTGCCCCCGGTGATGCCCAAGCCCGACCTGGTTGCGCTGACCGGCGGCTACCGGCGTGCGCCGGTGCTGCAGACCGGCGCCGACCTCTGGTGCGACAGCGCGCTGATCTCGCGGGTGCTCGATGCGATCGAACCCGAGCCGCGACTGCACCGTCCCGACCGCGTCGCGGCCGAATCGGTCGTGACCTGGGCCGATCGCGACCTGTTCCGAGCGGCGGTCGCGTGCATGTTCCAGCCCGCCAACCTGCAGGCGCTGTTCGCCGGGGAGGCGCCGGACGCCGCGCGCGCCTTCGTCGAGGACCGCGCGGCAATGGTCGCCCGCGACCGCGAGCTGTCCGGCGGCGTGCCCGCGGCCGGGCGGCTGCCTGCGCCGGAGGCGCTCGGCGTGCTCACCGCCGGCATCGCGCGCATCGCAGCGCACCTGCGCGACGGGCGGGCCTTCCTGGTTGCCGACGCGCCCGCCGCCTGCGACTTCGCGGCCTACCACCCGCTGTGGTTCGCCGCCCGGGCGCCGGCGCTCCACGCGCTGATCGCGCGCGAGCCGGCGGTGACCGGATGGATGGCGCGGATGCGCGCGCTCGGCCACGGCAGTCCGCTCCGATCCGACGGCGTGGCGGCGATCGCCGCCGCGCGCGCGGCGGACGGCGCCTCGGTGGCCCTGCTCGGCGACGAGCCCTGGATCGACTTCCACGGCATCGCCCGCGGCGAGCAGGTGGTCGTCGTGCCGCTCGACTACGGGCTCGCCGAGGTGCGGGGCGCGCTGACGGTGTCTGGCGCCGATCACCTCGCGCTGCGTCGGATCGACGACCGGGCGGGCACGGTGACCGTGCATTTCCCCCGGGCCGGATTCCGGATGTTCCGCGCGGAAGGCGCGACCTGATCCGGGCGACGCGGGCCGTGTCCCCCGCTGGCGCCTACCTGACGGGGAAGAACGGCGTGCCGCGCAGGATCTTGTTCTGCATGTGCTGGATCATCGGCGTCGCCTTGACGAGATAGGCGTTCCAGCGCGGGTCGGCGAAGAGCTTCGCGCGGCGCGTCTCGCGGTCCATCAGGTCGGCGTAGCGCCAGATGTGGACGATCTGGTTGAGCTCGCCGATGTCGTGCGACGCGAACCATCCGTACGGCTCGCCCAGGTGCTCGCTCTGCACGGCATACCCCTCGCGCCCGTACAGCTCGATCAGCGGGCCCAGCTTGCCGGGATGGATGGTGTAGGTGCGGTGGTCGAGGATCATGCGGGGTCTCCGGTGAGCGGGTCGGTGGGCGGGCGTCGCGCGACCCAGCGGGTGGCGGCGTCGTAGGCGTGGGCGAGCCGCAGCAGGGCCGCGTCGCCCTGTGGTCGGCCGATCAGCTGCATGCCGATCGGCAGACCGGTGTCGCTGAAGCCGGCCGGCACGCTGATGGCGGGTACGCCCGCGAGCGTGACGCCGGCCACGACCTCCATCCATCGATGATAGGAATCCATGGGACGGCCTGCCAGCGTGGCGGGCCAATGCAGCGCCGCATCGAAGGGCAGGCACTGCGCGGTCGGCAGCACCAGGCAGTCATGGCGCTCGAACAGCCCCAGCACGTGCTGGAACCAGGCGCTGCGCACGGCGGCGGCGCGGTAGACGTCCAGCCCGGTCAGCGCCATGCCCTGTTCGACCTCCCACTGGGCCTCGGGCTTGAGCATCGCCCAGCGGTCCGCGTCGGCGCGGTAGGGTGCGAAGCGCCCGGCGTTAGCGTACGCGCGCAGCACCTTGAAGCTGCGCCAGACCGACTCGGCGTCGAAGCCGAGCACCGCCGGCTCGACCGCGCAGCCGAGCCCCTCGAGCGCCTGCAGCGCGCGTTCGCAGGCGGGGAGCACCTCGGGCTCGGTGGCGAGGTGGCCACCCAGGTCGGCGAGCCAGCCGATCCGCAGGCCGCGGCAGTCGGCGGGGTCGTGGCCCAGGGCGACCGCGCCGATCGACGGGTCGGCGGGCCGCGACAGCGGCAGCCGGGGGTCGGGGCCGCAGAGCGTGTCGAGCAGGGCGGCGAGGTCGGGCACCGTGCGGGCCATCGGGCCCTCGGTCGGGAGCTGGCCGAAGAAGACATCCTCCGACGGCCACTTGGGCACGCGGCCGAGCGAGGGCCGCATGCCGAACACGTTGGCCCAGCCCGCCGGATTGCGCAGCGAGCCGCCCACGTCGCTGCCGTCGGCCACCGGCACCATCCGCAGCGCGAGCGCCACCGCGGCGCCGCCGCTCGAGCCGCCGCAGGTCCTGGACGGGTCGTAGGCGTTGCGGGTGACGCCGAAGACCGGGTTGTATGTCTGCGAGCCCAGGCCCCACTCGGGCACGTTGGTCTTGCCGATCACGATCGCCCCGGCGGCCTTGATCCGCTGCACGAGCAGCGAGTCCTGGGCGGGCACGTGGTCGCGGAAGATCGGCGAGCCCGAGGTGGTGCGCACGCCCGCGGTCGGCTCCAGGTCCTTGACCGCGTGCGGCAGGCCGTGCATCCAGCCGAGCGACTCGCCGCGGGCGAGCAGGGCGTCGTGGCGGTCGGCCTCCTCGAGCAGCGCCGGCTCCTCGCGCAGCGACACGATCGCGTTGAAGCGCGGGTTGAGCCGGCCGATCCGGGCGAGGTGGGCCTGCATCACCTGCCTGCACGACAAGTCGCGGCGGTGGATGGCGCGCGACAGGGTTAGGGCGTCGAGCTGGCACGGCGAGTCGTCGGTCATCGCATCGGGACGGGAGGAGGCGGCCGGCAACGCTACCACGCGCCGTACGGCGCTCACGGGCGGCGGCGGTCCGGATTCCGCTCGCGCGCCGGCGGGCGCGTGCTTCAGCGCACCTCGATCGGTGCCGTGACGGCGGTGTGGAGGGCCGGCGTGCCGCCCGCGGCAGGCGTCGCGGCAGGCGTCGCGGCAGGCAGAGCGGGCATGAGCGTCGCCGGTGAGCCCGGCACCGCGGCCGTGGATGCCGCGGCCAGCGCAGCCTCGCAGTCCGTCAGCGGGACCGGCCGGCCTGTATCCGCTTGCGTTCGGTGAGGTCGAGGCACCCGCGGTGCCGGAGCACGCCGGAGTGTGGGCAGCGGGTCATGGGTCGGTCTCGCAGCGCCCCTCCAGAGGACGGACCGGCAGGCTGGCCCAGCTTAGGTGCGGCCGCCGGCGAGCGGTCGGCGCCTAAGCGGCGGGCGTCCGGACAATTGCGCGCCCTGTGCAGGGTCATCGTGCACCCTGGCGGGTCACGCGGCCCACCCGGTACGGCCCTTGCTAGACTCGACGGATGCGCATCCCTTTCCCCCGCGGATCCCGCCGATGAGCCCCGCTTCGCGCCCCATCCGGTTCGTCTTGAACGGCCAGTCGGTCGCCGTCGAAGGGGTGTCGCCGTCGACCACGCTGCTCGAGTGGCTGCGGACCGCGCATCGCGCCACCGGCACCAAGGAGGGGTGCGCCGAGGGCGACTGCGGCGCCTGCACCGTTGTCCTCGCCCGCCGCCTGCCCGACGCCAGCCTGCGCACGGAACCGTGCAACGCCTGCATCCGCCCGCTGCCGAGCATCGACGGCTGCGGCGTGCTGACGGTGGAGGGGCTCGGTGCGGCGCACCCGGCGCAGCACGCGATGGTCGCCTGCCACGGCTCGCAGTGCGGCTTCTGCACGCCCGGCTTCGTGATGGCGATGGCTGCGCGGCTCGCCGCCGGACCGGTCGAGTCCGACGCGCAGGCCTGCGAGGCGCTCGCCGGCAACCTGTGCCGCTGCACCGGCTACCGCCCGATCGTCGAGTCGCTGCAGGCCGCCTCGTCCGTGCTCCACCCCGATCCGTCCGGTGCCGTGCCGGCGGCGGCCGGTCTGCCCGACTGGGTCGCCCGCCTGCCCGCTCCCGGTCCCGACGCGCTGTCCTACGAGGGCGCCGGCATCGGCTGGGACGCACCGCGCACGCCGCAGGCGCTGGACGCGCTGCTCGCACGCGCGCCCGACGCCTGGCTGATGGCTGGCGGCACCGACGTCGGCCTGTGGGTCACCAGGCAGCTGCGCGATCCGCGTCACTGGATCTGGCTCGGGGCGGTCGACGCGCTGCACGCGCTGACCGCGGGCGACGAGGGCTTCGACATCGGCGCTGCGGTGTCGCTGGCCGACGCGTACGCCGCGCTCGGCGCCGACTATCCCGAGCTCACCGGCTACTGGTCGCGGTTCGCGTCGCCCTCGATCCGCGCGTCCGGCACGCTGGTCGGCAACCTTGCCAACGGCTCGCCGATCGGCGACTCGGCGCCGGTGCTGATCGCGCTGGGCGCGAGCGTCGTGCTGCGCCGGGCGGGCGAGGCGGGTGACGGCGAGCCGTTGCGCCGCGAGCTGGCGCTGCAGGCGCTGTACCGCGACTACCGGGTCCAGGACCGCGCGCCCGGCGAGTGGATCGAGCGGGTACGCGTGCCGCGCCGGCGTCCGGGCCAGCATGTGCTCGCCCACAAGCTCTCCAAGCGCAACGAGCAGGACATCTCGGCGGTCAGCATGGGGCTCTCGCTGAGCGTGGTCGACGGCCGGCTCGCCGACCTGCGGCTCGCCTTCGGCGGCATGGCCGGCATCGTGCGGCGCGCCGGCGCCGCGGAGGCTGCGCTGGCGGGCCAGCCCGCGGGCATCGAGCCCTTCGCGCGCGCAGGGGCCGTGCTCGGCGCCGACTTCCAGCCGCTCGACGACATGCGCGCGAGCAGCGCCTACCGGCTCGCCGGTGCCGCGGGCCTGCTGCGCCGCGCGGGGCACCAGCTGTTCGGCGACGGGGCCCGCCCGGTGACGCTGGACGCGCTCCATCCCGCGGGCGGTGCCGACGCCGGGGCCGCGCCATGAACGAGCCGCGCCCGGTCGTCGCGCTCGAGCCGGCGGTGGTCCATGAGAGCGCGGCGCTGCACGTCGCGGGCGCCGCGCACTACGTCGACGACATCGCCGAGCCCATCGGCACGCTGCACGCCGCGATCGGATACGCGGGGCTCGCCCACGCGCGCATCGTCTCGATCGACCTCGACGCGGTGCGCGCGGCCCCCGGCGTGGTCGACGTGCTGGTCGCGTCCGACCTGCCCGCGGCCAACAATTACGGCGGCGTGGTCCACGACGACCCGCTGCTGGCCGACGGCGAGGTGATGTACGAGGGCCAGCCCCTGTTCCTCGTGATCGCTGACTCCCACCGCGCCGCCCGAGTCGCCGCGCGCCGCGCGACGCTGAGTGCCGAGCCGCTGCCCGCGCTGCTGACCGTCGCGCAGGCCATCGCCGCGCAGTCCTGGGTGCTGCCGCCGGTGGAGGTCGTCCGCGGCGACGCGTCCGCCGCGATCACCGCCGCGCCGCGCCGGCTGGCCGGCCGGTCGGTGGTCGGCGGACAGGACCACTTCTACCTCGAGGGCCAGATTTCCCTGGCCGTGCCGCAGGACGACGGCGGCATGCTGGTGTGGTCCTCGACGCAGCATCCGAGCGAGATCCAGCACGTCGTCGCGGAGGCGCTCGGCGTGCCGAGCGCCTGGGTCCGCGTGGAGTGCCGGCGCATGGGCGGGGGCTTCGGCGGCAAGGAGAGCCAGCCGGCGCTGCTGGCGGCGCTGGCCGCGGTGGCCGGCCGGCGTCTCGGCCGCGCGGTGAAGCTGCGCATGGATCGCGACGACGACATGGTCGTCACCGGCAAGCGGCACCCGTTCGAGTCCGACTGGCAGGTGGGGTTCGACGATGCCGGCCGCATCCTCGGCCTCGACCTGACGCTCGCCTCCGACTGCGGCTACTCGGCCGACCTGTCCGGCCCGGTCAACGACCGCGCGGTGTGCCACGTCGACAACGCCTACTGGCTGCCGGCGCTGCGCGTGCGCAGCCTGCGCTGCCGCACGCACAAGGTCTCCAACACCGCGTTCCGGGGCTTCGGCGGCCCGCAGGGCATGTTCGTCATCGAGGAGGTGGTGGAGGCGGTCGCGCGCGCGCTCGGCAAGGATCCGCTGGAGGTGCGCCGGGTCAACCTCTACGGCACCACCGAGCGCAACGTCACGCACTACGGGCAGACGATCACCGACAACGTGCTGCCGGATCTGATCGACCGGCTGGTCCGTCGCTCGGGCTACGCGCGCCGGCGCGATGCGGTTGCAGCCTTCAATCGCGACAGCCCCGTGATCCGCCGCGGCATCGCGCTCACGCCGGTCAAGTTCGGCATCTCGTTCAATGCGCCCTTCCTGAACCAGGCGGGCGCGCTGCTGCACCTGTACGCCGACGGCAGCCTGCTGATCAACCATGGCGGCACCGAGATGGGTCAGGGCCTGTTCACCAAGGTCGCCCAGATCGTGGCGCGCGAGTTCGACGTCCCGCCCGCCCGCATCCGCGTGTCGCCCACCGACACGCACCGCGTGCCCAACACCTCCGCCACCGCCGCGTCCTCGGGCTCCGACCTGAACGGGATGGCGGCGCTGCGGGCCTGCGAGGCCCTCAAGCAGCGGCTGGCCGCCTTCCTCGCGACCGAGTGGGGGGTCACGATCGGCACGCTGCGCTGGCGCGACGGCGGGGTCCACGCGGCGACGCAGGGCGCCGAGCGCAGCGTCACGCTTGCCGACCTCGCGCGGCGCGCGTACATGGCGCGGATCTCGCTGTCGGCCCAGGGCTACTACCGCACGCCCGAGATCCACTGGGACCCGGTCGCCTTCCGCGGGCATCCGTTCTACTACTTCGCCTACGGCGCGGCGGTCGCCGAGGTGGCGATCGACGCGCTGACCGGCGAGCACCGCGTGCTCGCCGTCGACATCGTCCACGACGTCGGCACCTCGCTGAACCCGGCGGTCGACATCGGCCAGATCGAGGGCGGCTTCGTGCAGGGCATGGGGTGGCTGACCAGCGAGGAGCTGGTATGGGACGCACGCGGGCGGCTGTCGACCCATGCACCGTCGACCTACAAGATTCCGACCGCCGGCGACGTGCCGGCGCGGTTTCGCGTCGAGCTGCTGCCCGACAGCCCCAACCGGTCGGCGACCATCCACCGGAGCAAGGCGGTGGGCGAGCCGCCGCTGATGCTCGCGCTGTCGGTCTACCACGCGCTGCGCGACGCGATCGGCAGCCTCGCGCCGGGAGGCCGGCCGGTCGTGCTGCAGGCGCCGGCGACGCCGGAGGCGGTGCTGCGCGCCGTCCAAGCCGCCGCTCGGCCATGATCGCCGCAGTGCGCCCGCCATCCATGTCGACGCCCGGCTCCCGAATGCTCCAGATCGCCCGATCGGGCGGGCGGGCAATATGGGTGCGCGTCGAGTCGGTGCGCGGCTCGGCGCCCCGTGAGCCCGGCGCCTCGATGCTGGTCGACGCGCAGGGGCGCACGGACGGCACGATCGGCGGCGGGCACCTGGAGTTCGAGGCGATTGCGCAGGCCCGGCGGATGCTCGCCGGCGGCCCGCGCGCGCGGTCGCAGCGCTTCGCGCTCGGCCCGGGCCTGGGCCAGTGCTGCGGCGGGTCGGTCGCGTTGTCGCTGCGCTGCGTCGACGCGGACGAGCTGCCCTGGGTGGCGCCCCTGGCCGCGCTCGAGCGCGACGGCGGCACGCTGTGGCTCGACACCGTGCTGGATGCCGCCGCGGTCCCGCATTCCACGGTCGGCGCGGCCCCCCCGCAGGAGCCCGCGGCCGCGGCGCCCGGGCCCGACGCGCCGGCCCCGTCCCGGATCGTGTCGCGGCTCGACGTTCACCCCTGGCACGTGTGGGTGTTCGGCGCGGGCCACGTCGGCGAGGCCCTGGTGCGGGTGCTCGCAACCCTGCCGGCCCGCGTCGTCTGGGTCGATCCGCGCAGCGCGCAGTTCCCGGCCGACGCGCCCGGCGGCGTCGAGTGCCGCGATGCCGACAGCCCCGCCCACGAGGTGTGCGCGATCCCCGCGGGCGCGGACGTGCTGGTGATGACGCACAGCCACGCGCTCGACTTCGACCTGTGCGCCGCGCTGCTCGCGCGCACGGACCTCGGCCTGTGCGGCGTGATCGGGTCTGCGACCAAGGCCGCGCGCTTCCGGGCGCGGCTCGCCCGTCGCGGCCTGCCCGCCGACGCCGTGGCGCGGCTGCAGTGCCCGATCGGCGCGCCGCCCGCCGACGGCGCCCGCGTGCCGCTCGATCGCCACCCGGGCGCGATCGCGGTGTCGGTCGCCTACGCGCTGTGGGAGCGCCGCCGCACGGCGCAGCCCGCGAGCGCTGTCCCCGGAGGCGCGCGATGACCGAGCGGCTCACGCTCGCCGGCATCACCAAGCGCTACCCGGGCGTGGTTGCCAACGACGACGTGTCGCTCGGCGTCGCCCCCGGCGAGATCCACGCGGTGCTCGGCGAGAACGGCGCCGGCAAGTCGACGCTGATGAAGATCATCTACGGCGCGGTCCGCCCCGACGCGGGCGAGCTGCGCTTCGACGGCGTCCCGGTGCAGGTGCGCAATCCGCAGGAGGCGCGCCGGCTGGGCATCAGCATGGTGTTCCAGCACTTCAGCCTGTTCGAGACGGTGACCGTCGCCGAGAACGTGTGGCTGGGCGTGGACCGGTCGCTGTCGCTCGCCGAGGTCGGCGCGCGGATCCGCGCGAAGGCAGGCGAGTACGGTCTGGAGATCGACCCCGACCGGCCGGTGCACACGCTGTCGGTGGGCGAGCGCCAGCGCGTCGAGATCGTGCGCGCGTTGCTGACCGAGCCGCGTCTGCTGATCCTCGACGAGCCCACGTCGGTGCTGACGCCGCAGGCGGTCGAGCGGCTGTTCGTCACGCTGCGCCGGCTGGCCGCCTCCGGCTGCAGCATCCTGTACATCAGCCACAAGCTCGACGAGATCCGCGCGCTGTGCACCGCGTGCACGGTGCTGCGCGGCGGGCGGGTCACCGGCGCGGTCGATCCGCGCACCGAGAGCAACGCGTCGCTGTCCCGGCTGATGATCGGCGCCGAGCCGCCCGCGCTCGAGCATCGCGCGCTGACGGCGGGCGCGGTCGCGCTCGCTGTGCGCGGCCTGTCGCTCGCGCGCACCGATCGGTTCGGCGTCGACCTGCACGAGGTGTCGTTCGAGCTGCGCGCCGGCGAGGTGCTGGGCGTCGCGGGCGTCTCGGGCAACGGCCAGCAGGAGCTGCTCGCCGCGCTGTCGGGCGAGGACCCGCGCGCGCCCGCTGGCAGCATCGAGCTGCTCGGCCACGACGCCGGTGGCGCCTCGCCCCGCCGCCGACGCGATCTCGGCCTGCACTTCGTGCCCGAGGAGCGGCTCGGCCGCGGCGCGGTGCCCACGCTGTCGCTCGCCGACAACCTGCTGCTGACCCGGCGCGAGGCGCTCGGGCGGGGCGGCTGGATCGCCGCGCGCCCGCTCGCCGAGCAGGCGCGCGGCATCATCGAGCGCTTCCGCGTGAAGGCCGGCGGGCCGCAGGCGGCCGCGCGAAGCCTCTCGGGCGGCAACCTCCAGAAGTTCATCATGGGGCGCGAGATCGATGCGAATCCGAAGGTGCTGATCGTCGCCCAGCCCACCTGGGGCGTCGACGTCGGCGCCGCCGCGCAGATCCGCGCTGCGCTGCTCGGACTGCGCGATGCCGGCTGCGCGGTGCTGGTCGTGTCGGAGGAGCTCGACGAGCTGTTCGAGCTGTCCGACCGCATGGTCGTGATCGCCCGCGGGCGCGTGTCGCCCGCCATCGCCCGCGAGGCGGCGACCGTGGCGCGGATCGGCGAGTGGATGAGCGGGCTGTGGCCCGCCGATGCCGCCGGCGCCGTCGACGAGGGGCGCACGCGCGTCCCGCCCGCATCGTCCCTCGCGCCGGCCCCGACGGCGCCTGCCGCATGATCGCCCTCGAGCTGCGCCCCGAGCCCTCGCGACTGCTCGCCTGGGTGTCGCCGCTGATCGCGCTGGCGATCACCATCGTCGTCGCGGCGCTGCTGTTCGTTGCGCTGGACCGCGACCCCGTCCGCGGCCTGTCGATGTTCCTGTGGGAGCCGCTCAACGGCGCGCGAGGCGTGAGCGAGGTGGTGCTCAAGTCGACGCCGCTGGTGCTGTGTGCGCTCGGTCTGGCGCTGTGCTTCCGCTCCAACGTCTGGAACATCGGCGCCGAGGGCCAGTTCCTCCTCGGCGCGATCACCGGCGGGGGCCTCGCGCTGTGGGTCACCGCCAACCAGATTCCGATGGACCGCTGGGTGTTCTTTCCGCTGGTGGTGGTCGCGGGCGCGCTCGGGGGCATGTTCTGGGCCGGCATCGTCGCGCTGCTGCGCGATCGCTTCAACGCGAGCGAGATCCTGGTGAGCCTGATGCTGGTCTACGTCGCCAACCTGCTGCTGTCGTGGCTGGTGTTCGGCTACTGGAAGGACCCCAAGGGCTTCAACTTTCCGCAGACCATGAGCTTCGCGGCCGAAACCAGCCTGCCGCGTATCGTCAAGGGGCTGCGGGTGCACTGGGGCGTCGCGGTCGCGCTGCTCGCGGCGGGGCTGATGTGGGTGTTCATGTTCCGCACCTTCCGCGGCTACCAGCTGCAGGTCGGCGGCCTGGCGCCGGCAGCCGCGCGCTACGCGGGCTTCTCGTCGCGGCGCGCGCTGTGGACCGCGCTGCTGGTGTCGGGCGGGCTCGCCGGCATCGCGGGCGCCTTCGAGGCCACCGGGCCCATGGGCCAGCTCACGCCCTACGTCTCGACCGGCTACGGGTTCACGGCGATCATCGTCGCCTTCGTGGGCCGGCTCCATCCGGTGGGCTGCGTGCTGGGCAGCGTGCTGCTGTCGATGTTCCTGATCGGCGGCGAGCTGTCCCAGTCGCGCATCGGGCTGCCCTCGGCGCTCACCGGCGTGTTCCAGGGCGTGCTGCTGTTCTCGCTGCTGGCCTGCGACACCCTGATCCAGTACCGAATCACCTGGCGCGGCCGCGCGCCGGCGTCGGGAGCCGCCGCATGAACGAGCTCGCGCTGCTGCTCGCGGCGACGCTGTCGGCCGGCACGCCGCTGGCCATCGCCGGCATGGGGCTGCTGATCAACGAACGCGCCGGCGTGCTGAACCTCGGCGCCGAGGGGATGATGCTGATCGCCGCGGTGGCGGGCTTCGCGGTCGCCTTCCACACCGGCAGCGACTGGCTGGCCTTCGGGGCCGGCGCGGTCGCGGGCGCGCTCGCCGCCGCGCTGTTCGGCTGGCTGGTCATCTGGCTCAACACCAACCAGTACGCCACGGGCCTGGCGCTGTCGCTGTTCGGCGCCGGCTTCTCGGCCTTCGTGGGCATCCCCTACGTCGGCAAGAAGCTGGCCGAGCGCGGCGCCCACGCGATCCCTGGCCTGTCCGACATCCCGGTGCTCGGCACCGCGCTGTTTCGCCAGCACCCGATGGTCTACCTGACCATCGCGGCCACCGCGGTGCTGATCTGGGTGCTCTACCGCACACGCACGGGCCTGGTGCTGCGCGCGGTCGGCGAGTCGCCCGAGTCGGCGCACGCGCTCGGCTACCCGGTGCGGCGCATCCGGCTTGCCGCGGTGATGCTGGGCGGCGCGCTGTGCGGCGTGTCCGGCGCCTACCTGTCGGTCGTGTACGCGCCCCTGTGGGTCGAGGGCATGGTCGCGGGCCGCGGCTGGATCGCGCTGGCGCTGACCACCTTCGCCACCTGGCGCCCGGCCCGCATCCTGCTCGGCGCCTACCTGTTCGGCGGCGTGACCATGCTGCAGCTGCACCTGCAGGGGCAGGGCGTGCAGATCGCCAGCCAGATCATGTCGATGCTGCCCTACCTCGCCACCATCGTCGTGCTGGTGCTGATCTCGCGCAATCCCGCATGGATCCGTGTGAACATGCCGGCCTCGCTCGGCAAGCCCTTCTTCCCGGGGAACTGAACCCACGCCCCGCACCCGTCGTCCCACCTCGCCTTCCCACAACCCGCCCCCCAAGCCCAGGAGCCACGATGAATCACCCCGCAAGACGTTCCACGCTGAAGTACGCCGCCTTGACGGTGATCCTGTCCGCCGCCGCGCTCGCTGGCTGCGGCAAGAAGGAAGAGGCCAAGCCGGCCGCCACGCCCGCCCCCGCGCCCGCGCCGGTCGCCGCTCCGGCACCGCCCCCGGAACCGCTGAAGATCGGCTTCATCTACGTCGGCCCGGTCGGCGACGCCGGCTGGAGCTTCGCGCACGACCTCGGCCGAAAGGCGATCGAGGCCAAGTTCGGCGACAAGATCAAGACCACCTTCGTCGAGAAGGTGCCGGAGGGCGCGGACGCGGAGCGGGTGATCCGCGACCTGGTCGCGCAGGGCAACAAGCTGATCTTCGCCACCAGCTTCGGCTACATGGACGCGATGGAGAAGGTCGCCAAGGACCATCCGGAGGTGAAGTTCGAGCACGCCACCGGCTACAAGACCGCCGACAACTTCCGCGTCTACGAGGCGCGCTTCTACGAGGACGCCTACCTGGCGGGCATCGTGGCCGGGCGCATGACCAAGACCGACGTGCTGGGCTTCGTCGGCTCGTTCCCGATCCCCGAGGTGCTGCGCAACATCAACGCGTACACGCTGGGCGCGCAGAGCGTGAACCCGAAGGTCACCACCAAGGTGGTCTGGGTCAACACCTGGTTCGATCCGCCCAAGGAGAGCGAGGCCGCGCAGTCGCTGATCAACGCCAAGGCCGACGTGCTGCTGCAGAACACCGACTCGACGGCGGTGCTGCAGACCGCCGAGAAGAACGGGAAGTACGCGTTCGGCTGGGACAGCGACATGAGCGCGTTCGCGCCCAAGGCGCACCTCGCCTCGTGCGTCGTGCTGTGGGCGCCGTACTACGAGAAGACGGTCAACGACGTGCTCAACAAGACCTGGAAGACCGAGGTCACCAAGTGGGGCACCAAGGAAGGCATCAATGACTTCGCCAAGGTTGCAGACTTCGTGCCGGCCGAGGTCAAGGCCGAGGTCGATAAGGTCAAGGCGGGCCTGAAGGACGGCTCGTTCGCCGTCTTCAAGGGCCCCATCGTCGACAACACGGGCAAGGAGCAGCTCGCCAAGGACGTGGTCGGCGACGAAGCGTGGAAGGGCGGCATCAGCTTCTTCGTGAAGGGCGTCGAGGGCAAGATCCCGAGCGGCAAGTGATGGTGGCCGGCATCCCGGGCGTGCCCGGGGTGCCAGCTACGCCCCGAGCGCCATGAGCGAGCCCCTCACCGAACGGTCCCACTGGCATCCGGTCGCCCGATCCGCCGACCTGCGCGACGCGCCGCTCGCCGCCGTGCTGCTCGAGGACGCCCTGGTGCTGTGGCGCGACGCTTCGGGCACCGCCCACGCATGGGCCGACCGCTGCCCGCACCGCGGAGCGAGCCTCTCCATGGGTCGGGTGATTCCGGTCGCGGCGGCGCCGGGCGGCGCGCGGCTGGAGTGCCCCTACCACGCCTGGCGCTTCGATGCCGATGCGCGCTGCGCCGAGATTCCCGCGCTGCCCGGCTTCGCGCCGCCCGAGGGCCACCGCGCCTGCGCCTACGAGGCGGCCGAGCGCTACGGCCTGGTGTGGGTCCGGCTCGCTGCGGGCGACGTGGCGCCGCCGGCGTTCGCGGCCGAGACCGACTCGCGCCTGCGCAAGGTGCTGTGCGGCCCCTACGAGGTCGCGAGCAGCGCGCCTCGCGTGGTCGAGAACTTCCTCGACATGGCGCACTTCGGGTTCGTGCACGAGGGCAGCCTCGGCGATCGCGAGCATCCCGAGATTCCCGACTACCGCGTCGAGGACACACCGACCGGGATGCTGGCCACCGGGTGCCGGGCGTGGCAGCCGGTTTCCAGCATCCACGCCACCGGCGGTGCGATGGTCGACTACACCTACGAGGTGGTCGGCCCCTACACCGTCGTGCTCACCAAGTCGCCCGAGGCCGCCGCGGTCGCGATCGCGGGCTTTCGCGAGTCCATCGCGCTGTTCGCATGCCCGGTCGGACCGGAGTCGTGCCGCGTCTGGATTCGGATGGCGATGACCGATTTCGAGTCGGACGACGCGGCGATGCAGTCCTTCCAGGACGCGATCTTCGCGCAGGACCTGCCGGTCGTGGAGTCGCAGCGCCCGCGCCGCCTGCCGCTCGACCCGAGGGCCGAGCTGCACTGCGCCCCCGACAAGGCGTCGGCCGCCTACCGCCGCTACCTGCGCCGCGCGGGCATCGTCTTCGGCACCTGCTGAGGCGCCGCGCCCGCCTGCGGCTCAGTCGAGCAGCCGCATCGCGTGCGCGCTGTCCTCGACCCAGCCGAACTTGTGGGCGAAGTTCTTGAGCGTCGCGGCGTGCAGGTCGGGTGCATAGGACGACACCGCGTCCGACACGAGCGTGGTCCGGTAGCCATGGTGGAAGGCCTGGCGCGCGGTCTCCTCGACGCAGATCTGCGTGACCGTGCCGGTGACCAGCAGGGACTCCACGCCGAGCGCGCGCAGGGTCGTATCGAGCGCAGTGCCATGGAAGGCGCCGTAGCCGTACTTCTCGACCTGGTGCTCGCCGGCGCGCGGCGCGAGCTCGTCGATCACGTCCGTGCAGTCGCGCGCCTCGCCGATGTCGGCGTAGTGGCGCAGGTGGCCCTTCCAGCAGCAGCGGGTGGGCGGCAGCACCTGCGGCGACCACTCCCACAGCAGGACCGGCGAGGGAAAGGTGACGAACTTCGTGAACAGCACGGGCAGGCCGCGGTCGCGGAAGCAGGCGAGCAGCGCCCGATGCGCGGCGATCGTATCGCGCGCCTCGGGCACCTCGAGCGGCGCTCCGACGCGCACGAAGTCGTTCTGCATGTCGACGATCAGCAGCGCCGGGCGGCGCACGCGTTCGCGGGGTTCGATCATCGGGGTCCTGCGCCGGCACGGTGCCGGCCTTGCGGTGGCGCTCGGAGCAAGTGTAGGGCGGAGCACCGGCCCGATCAACCGCGTCACAATGAGGCGCACACCCCCGCGAGGAACCCGAGATGACCCCATCGGCCGCCCGACCCGTCCCAGCCGACCGCCTGCCTGCGCTGCTCGCGGGCATGCCCAAGGCGGAGCTGCACCTGCACGTCGAGGGCACGCTCGAGCCGGAGATGATCTTCGCGCTCGCGCGGCGCAACGGCGTGTCGCTGCCCTATCCCGACATGGCGTCGCTGCGCGCGGCCTACGCGTTCACCGACCTGCAGAGCTTCCTCGACGTCTACTACGCCGGCGCGGCGGTGCTGCGCACCGAGCAGGACTTCTTCGACATGGGCCGGGCCTATCTCGAGCGCGCCGCCGCCGACGGCGTACGCCATGCCGAGATCTTCTTCGACCCGCAGACCCATACCGCCCGCGGCGTGGGCTTCGACACCGTGATCGACGGCCTGCACCGCGCCTGCACCGATGCCGCCGCGCGGCTCGGGCTCAGCGCGTCGATGATCATGTGCTTCCTGCGCCATCTCGACGAGCGCGAGGCCTTCGAGACGCTGGAGCAGGCCCGCCCGCATGTCGGGCGCTTCGTGGGCGTCGGGCTCGATTCCTCGGAGCTCGGCCATCCGCCCGAAAAATTCGAGCGGGTATTCGCGGCCTGCCGCGCCCTCGGGCTGCATGCGGTCGCGCACGCGGGCGAGGAGGGCCCGCCCGCGTACATCGCGGCGGCGCTCGACGCGCTGCGCGCCGAGCGGATCGACCACGGGGTGCAATGCCTGCGCGTTCCGTCGCTGGTGCGCCGTCTGCGCGAGGCGCGCATCCCGCTCACCGTGTGCCCGCTGTCCAACCAGAAGCTGCGCGTCTGCCCCGACCTGCGCGACCACCCGCTCGGGCGCCTGCTGGATGCAGGCCTGGTGGCCACCGTCAACTCGGACGACCCCGCCTACTTCGGCGGCTACGTGCTGCGCAACTACACCGACACCTTCGCGGCGCTGGGGCTGGGCGTGGACCACGCCCTGGTGCTCGCGCGCAACGGCTTCGAGGCGAGCTTCCTCGATGCCTCCGAGAAGCGGCGCCGGCTCGACGAGGTGCAGGCCTACTTCGAGGGTTTCGCCTGACGGACCCGGGTCGGGTCATCGGTCGCCCGCCGCTGCCGCGTCAACCACTGCACCAGCATCGTCGCGGCCAGCGCCGCAGCGAAGGACATAGCGATGCGCCCGGTGTGCGCGAGCATCAGCGCGAGCGTCGCGAAGAACGCCGTGAACGAGTACAGGCCGCCGATCGTCGCCCGCTGCATCGCAACCACGAAGTCCGCGCCCTGCCCGCGCTGCGAGAACACCGCCAGCACGAGCGTCAGCACCGGGAACGCGGTGAGCACCCCGCTCCAGGCCGTGCCGACGCGTGCCGCCGACGCGGTCACCACGATGGTCAGCACCGCGCCGGCCGCCATCCTCAGCCCCAGCTCGATGCGTCCGGTGCGCGGCGCGGCGGGCGCGTTGCGTGCTGGCGGCAGCAGCCTGGGCGCGATCGCGAGGCTCGCCAGCGCGACGCCCAGCGCCAGTGGCAGGGACGCCGGCAGCCGCGCCAGCGCCAGCGCCGCCACCGCCCAGGCGAGCAGGCCAGCGGCCGCCGCGCCCGGCCAGGAGGCGCGCAGGCAGGCCTGCGAGTAGGCGACGATGAATGCGGCGTTCGCGAGCACCGCCGACAGCGCGGCGACGCAGGACTGCGCGGCGAAGGGCGCGCCGCGCTCGATCGCGAGGAACAGCAGGATCGGGCCGGCCACCGCCGGCAGGCCGGTCAGCCAGCCGGCCACGCGCGGTCCCCAGCGCATGCCGGCCAGCGTCAGGGCGAGCAGGACGGCGGGGACGAGGGTGAGCTTGAGGGCGAGCATCGCTGCGATGGAGGCGCAGACCAGTCTAGGCCGAGCGGGGCTGGCCGTGGTGAAATGACAGCGCATTCGAGGCGCGGCGATCGGCCGCACCCGCAACGGAGACGCGCATGCTGCTGCACGACCTCGCCGCCGGGATGAACCCGCGCCGCGTCAGGATCTTCCTCGCCGAGAAGGGCATGACCGTGCCGATGCGGGCGGTCGACGGCGCCGCGGGCGAGACCCGCAGCGCGGCCTTCCTGGCGCTGAATCCGCTGGGCACGCTGCCGGTGCTCGAGCTCGACGACGGCACGGTGCTCGCTGAATCGATCGCGATCTGCCGGTGGTTCGAGTCGCAGCAACCTGATCCGCCGATGTTCGGGCGCACGCCGCTCGAGCAGGCCCAGGTCGAGATGTGGACGCGGCGCATGGAGCTGGAGCTCGCCCGACCGATCGTGGACACCTTCGTTCACACCGGCGCCTATTTCCGGGACCGCGTGCGCCAGCTGCCCGACTATGCCGAGGTGTCGCGCGCGAGGGCGCTCGAGGCCATGCACTGGCTCGACCGGGAGCTCGCCGGCCGGGCCTTCATCGCGACGGCCGACTACACCGTGGCCGACATCGTCGCGCAGTGCGCGCTGGTGCTGGGCAAGGCGACGGGGTTGCGCGTGCCGGCCGAGTGCACCGAGCTCGCCCGCTGGTTCGCGTCGGTCGCGGCGCGGCCGACGGCCCGCGCCTGAGCCGGCGCGGATCCGCGCCGCGGGCGGGCAGGGCCGGTCAGGCCGCCTCGAACAGGATGTCCTGCGCGCCTTCCCACAGCACCTTCGTGCCGAGGGCGCGCAGGTTCTCGCGCCCCTCCACGACGGTCAGGAAGTGGTTGCCGGCGAGCTGGCCCATCTTGGAGGCGAAGCAGCACGAGCCGTAGGCCATGATGATCTCGGTCTCGCTGTAGCCGCCCGGATAGAACAGGATGTCGCCCGCCGACGGGTGGCTGGTGTGGTTCTCGAAGCCCACGCCGAGCTTGAAGTCGCCCAGCGGCACCCAGCAGCCCTCGCCGCTCCAGCGCACGTGGATCAGCTTCTGCCGGTAGGGCAGCAGCTTCGTGAAGGCGGCCACCGTCAGCGGCGCGTCGGGGTTGGTCTCGGCGGTGAACACGTGGCCGCCGGCGGTGATTCGAATGCGAGGCATGGGTCGTGGGCTCGGGTCGGGTTTCGGACGCGGTGCGCCCGAATCATACCGACCGCCGCGCGCGGCATCGGGCTGCGCGGCCCCGTGCAAGGCGGCGGCCCGTTCCCCGACACAGTTCGCTGGCGCCCGCCAAGGACATTGCCCGGGCCCGCTCGGCGCTGGGATACGATCGCGCGTCTCGACAGCCATGCCCGCAGGAGCCCCGGATGAAACGAATCGTGCTGTTAGTGCTTACCAACGTCGCCGTGATGGTGGTGCTCGGCATCGTGAGCTCGCTGCTCGGCTTCAACCGCTTCCTGTCGGGGAGCGGGCTGAACCTCGGGTCGCTGCTCGGCTTCGCGGCGGTGATGGGCTTCGGGGGCGCGTTCATCTCGCTGCTCATCAGCAAGCCGATGGCCAAGTGGAGTACCAAGGCCCAGGTGATCAACGACTCGACCGACCCGACCGACCGCTGGATCGTGCAGACGGTCGCCGGTTTTGCCGAGAAGGCCGGCATCCGGATGCCCGAGGTCGCGGTGTTCGAGGGCGAGCCCAACGCTTTTGCGACCGGCGCGTTCAAGAATTCGGCGCTGGTGGCGGTGTCCACGGGTCTGCTGGCCACGATGAACCGCGAGCAGGTCGAGGCGGTGATCGGCCACGAGGTCGCCCACGTCGCCAACGGCGACATGGTCACGCTGACGCTGATCCAGGGCGTGATGAACACCTTCGTGGTGTTTCTGTCGCGAGCGATCGGGTACGTGGTCGACAGGGTCGTGCTGCGCAACCAGAACGACGGTCCGGGCATCGGTTATTTCGTGAGCACCGTTGTGCTCGACCTTCTGCTGGGCCTGCTCGCCGGCATGATCGTCGCGTGGTTCTCGCGCCACCGCGAGTACCGCGCCGACGCCGGCGCCGCGCAGCTGATGGGCCGCAAGCAGCCGATGATCGACGCGCTCGCGCGCCTCGGCAAGCTCGATCCGGGCCAGCTGCCCCCGACCGTGCAGGCGATGGGCATCAGCGGCCGCCCGGGCGGTTTCATGGCGCTGCTGGCCAGCCATCCGCCGATCGAGGACCGCATCCGCGCGCTGCAGGAGCGCCAGGGCGCCTGAGGGCAGGCCGGGCGGTCCGGGCTGCGGAGCCCCCTCGGCCCGTCACCCCCGCCCACGGTCCGCGGCGCCCCCGGGCCCCCACCGCGGCGTCCCGGCCTGAGAGCCTGCGCGGGGGCCGCGCGCGCGTAGAATCGCGGCCGCCCGCCTGAGGGCATCCGGGCGCTGCAGCCGGTCCCCTGCAGCCGTGTTCGAGGACCAACCTACGTGACAAACCTCGCCATCGCGACGGCTGCGGCCGTCGCGAGACGTGCCATGGCGCTCGTGGCCGCGCTGCCGCTCGCAGCGGCCCTCTCCACCCCCGCATCGGCGCAGCCCCGGGGGCCTGCCAGGGCGCCGCTCAAGGTCGCCTTCGTCTACGTGAGCCCGGTGTCCGATGCAGGCTGGACCCGCCAGCACGACGACGGCCGTCGCGAGCTCGAGCGCACGCTCGGCGCCCGCGTCACCACCGCTTTCGTCGAGAAGGTCGCCGAGGGGCCGGACGCCGAGCGCGTGATCCGCGACCTCGCGGCCCAGGGCAACGCCCTGATCTTCACGACCTCGTTCGGGTACATGGAGCCGACGCTGAAGGTCGCCCGCGAGTTCCCCGAGGTCGCGTTCGAGCATGCGTCAGGCTACAAGTCGGCGCCCAACATGGGTCACTACAACGCGCGCTTCTACGAGGGCCGCTACCTCGCCGGGATCCTCGCCGGCCGGACCACCCGTTCCAACGTGCTCGGGTACGTCGCCGCCTATCCGATTCCCGAGGTGCTGCAGGGCATCAACGCGTTTGCGCTCGGTGCGCGCTCGGTCAATCCGAAGGCCGAGGTCCGCGTGGTCTGGACCAGCAGCTGGTTCGATCCCGGGCGCGAGCGCGACGCGGCCTTCACGCTGGCCAACCAGGGCGCGGACGTGCTGACGCACCACACCGACTCGTCGGCGGTGCCTCAGGCCGCGGAGGCCCGCGGCGTCCACGCGATCGGCTATCACTCCGACATGAGCCGGGCCGCGCCGAAGACCCACCTGGTGTCGGTCACCCATCATTGGGGCCCGTACTACGTGCAGCGCGCGCAGGCGATGCTCGACGGTACCTGGAAGCCGGATGCGGTGTGGGGCGGCCTGCGCGACGGTTTCGTGAGGCTCGGCCCGGTGTCGCCGGCGGTGCCGGCCGACCTGCTCGCGCTGGTGCGCGCCCGCGAGCAGGCCATCGTCGCCGGGCGCCTGCACCCGTTCACCGGCCCCATCCGCGACAATGAAGGCCGGCTGCGCCTGGAGCGCGGCCCCCTCTCCGACGCCGACCTGGACCGGATCGACTGGTTCGTCGAGGGGGTCGCGGGCAAGGTCCCGAGGAACTGAGCCGATGAGCGTCACCGCGATCCGCGCCGATTTCCTCCATTGCCTGCGCGACCCCGGCCTGGACGGGGGCGACGCCGGCGCGGTCGAGCACATCCGCGACGGCGTGCTGCTGGTGCGCGACGGACGCATCGGGCTGCTCGCGCCCGCTGAGGCCCTGCTCGCCCGGCTGGGGCCGGACGTCGCGATGCACGACTGGCGCGGCCGGCTGGTGGTGCCGGGCTTCGTCGACACCCACGTGCATTACCCGCAGGTGGACGTGATCGCGAGCTACGGCAGCCAGCTGCTCGACTGGCTCGAGCGCTACACCTTCCCCGCGGAACGGCGTTTCGCCGACGCGGCGCACGCGCAGGCCACCGCCGCCTTCTTCATGGAGCGGCTGCTCGAGAACGGCACCACCACCGCGTCGGTGTTCTGCACCGTCCACCCCGAGTCGGTCGACGCGTTCTTCGCCGAGGCGCGGCGCCTGAACCTGCTGATGGTGGCGGGCAAGTGCGTGATGGACCGGCACGCCCCGGACGGCCTGCGCGACACGGCCGACTCGTCCTATGCCGAGAGCCGCGCGCTGATCGAGCGCTGGCACGGCAGCGGCCGGCTGCGCTACGCGATCACCCCGCGCTTCGCGGTCACCTCCAGCGAGGCGCAACTCGCGCTCGCGGGCCGCCTCGCCGCGGAGTACCCGACGGTCCACGTGCAGAGCCACGTCGCCGAGAACCGCGACGAGGTGGCCTGGGTGGCGCGCCTGTTCCCGCAGCGGCGCAGCTACCTCGACGTCTACGATCACTACGGCCTGCTGCGCGAGCGTGCGGTCTACGCCCACTGCATCTGGCTCGACGACGCCGACCGCGCCCGCCTGTCGGCGTCGGGCACGGCCGCGTCGTTCTGCCCGACGTCCAATCTTTTCATCGGCAGCGGCCTCTACGACCTCGGTCAGGCGCTCGCCGCGGGCAATCGCGTGGGGCTCGGCACCGACGTCGGCGGGGGCACCGGCTACGCGATGCTGCGCACGCTCGGCGAGGCCTACAAGGTCCAGCAGCTGCTTGGCGCCTCGCTGCATCCGGCGCAGTCACTGTACCTCGCGACGCTGGGCGGGGCGCGCTCGCTGTACCTCGACGACCGGATCGGCAGCCTCGTGCCCGGGCGCGACGCCGACCTGGCGGTGCTCGACCCCGCGGCCACGCCGCTGCTGGCGCGGCGCACCGCGCTGCGCGACGATCCGCTCGACACCTTTTTCGCGCTCGCCACCCTCGGGGACGACCGTGCGGTCGCGGCCACCTACGCGGCCGGCGTGCCGGTGCATCGCCGCGCCGCCGCGGCCGCCTGAGCGCCGGGGGCGAGGTGCGGGTGCGCGGCACGCTGGTCTTCGTCCACGGGCCGATGCTCGGGCCCTGGAGCTGGACGGATCGCCTGGTGCCGTACTTCGAGTCGCTCGGCTGGCGCTGCTTCGCCCCCGACCTGCACGAGGCCTGGCCGGATCCAGCCTGGTCGCCGCGGGTCGCGCGGCTGCCGCTGTCGCGCTATGTGGAGCGTATCGACGGCGTGCTGGGGGCCTTGCCCGGCCCGCGGATCCTGATCGGCCACTCGATGGGGGCGCGGATCGTCGAGGGGCTGATCGAGCGCGGGGCGCACGATGGCGCGGTACTGATCGCGCCAGCGCCGCCGCAGGGGCTGGAGGCCGCGGCGCGCGCCATCGCGGCCCGCCATCCCGCAGCCTTTGCCCGCGCGCTGCTCGCGCGCCGCCCGCTGCTGTGCCTGGGCGAACCGGGCCGGCCCGACGTGGGCCGGGTGGGGCGACTGCTGCTGCACCCTGGCGCGCCGCGCGCCGCAGCCGAGCGGCTCGCCGCGCGGCTGCGCGACGAGTCCTTCGCCGCCTGCATCGCGTGGCTGCGGCCGCGGCCGCCGCCGCCGCGGTCGCTGCGGCTGCCGGTGCTGATGATCGGCGGGCGCGAGGACCCGCTGCTGCCGGTGGCGGCCCTGCGCCGCGCGGCGGTCGAGTGGGGCGCAGTGGCCCAGGTGGTGCCGCACGCGGGTCACTGCCCGATGCTCGAGGAGGGCTGGCTCGCGGTCGCGCGCCACGTCGAGCGCTGGCTCGAGGGCTGAGCGCGCGCGCCCGCCCCGGCGTCGGCCGCCGTCGCCCGTCGGCTGCTATCCTGCCCCGATGTCCGCCCAGGCCGTCACCCTCGCCGACGTCGAGCAGGCCGCCGCGCGGCTCGCCGGGCAAGTGCTCGACACGCCCTGCCTGCACTCGCGCACGCTGTCCGCGATCCTCGGCTGCGAGGTCTGGCTCAAGTTCGAGAACCTGCAGTTCACCGCCTCCTTCAAGGAGCGCGGCGCGCTCAACCGACTGCTGCAGCTGACCGACGCACAGCGGCGCCGCGGCGTCCTCGCGGTGTCGGCCGGCAACCACGCGCAGGGCGTCGCGATGCACGCGCAGCGCCTGGGCATCGCGGCCACGATCGTGATGCCGCGCTTCACGCCGTCCGTGAAGGTCGAGGCGACCCGTGCCTTCGGTCCGACCATCGTGCTCGAGGGCGAGACCCTCGAGGAGGCGCGGGTGCGGGGGCTCGAACTCGCCCGTGACGAGGGCCTGGTGTTCGTGCATCCGTACGACGACCCGCAGGTGATCGCGGGGCAGGGCACGATCGCCCTCGAGATGCTGCGCGAGGCGCCCGCGCTCGACACGCTGGTGGTGGCCGTCGGCGGCGGGGGGCTGATCTCCGGGATCGCGGTCGCGGCGCGCGCGCTGCGCCCGGGCATCGAGATCGTCGGCGTCCAGACCGAGCGCTTCCCGGCGATGTACGACGCCTTCCGCGGCACCAGCCACCCCGAGGGTGCGGGCACCATCGCCGAGGGCATCGCGGTCTCGCGGCCCGGGACGATCACCGCCGCGCTGGTGCGCAGCCTCGTCGACGACATGGTGCTGGTCACCGAGGGCGACATCGAGCATGCGATCGTGATGCTGCTTGAGATCGAGAAGACCGTGGTCGAGGGGGCCGGCGCGGCCGGCCTGGCGGCGGTGCTCGCGTCGCGCGAGCGCTTCGCGGGCCGCAGGGTCGGCCTCGTGCTGTGCGGCGGCAACATCGACATGCTGCTGCTCGCCGCGATCGTGCGCCGGGCGATGGTCCGCAGCGGCCGGCTCGCGCGCATCCGGGTCGAGATCCACGACCGGCCCGGCGCGCTCGCCGCGATCGCGGCGCTGCTCGCCGAGGGCGGCGCCAACATCGAAGAGATCGCGCACCAGCGCGCCTTCAGCACGCTGTCGGCCGAGCGGGCGGAGGTCGAGGTGGTGGTCCAGGCGCGCGGCGAGGCGCACGTCGGCGCGCTGCTGGCCGCGCTGGCTGCGGCCGGGTTCCGCTGCGCGCGCTTCTGATCGGGACGGCGGCGGGCCCGCCCTCGACGCCAGGTCCTGCGCTCGCCGCGGCCGGCACGCCAGGCCTGCCCAGCCCGCGACCCCCTCGGGCCGCCCCGCGCACGCACCCCCCGCGTATCATCGCGGTTTCGCCCATCCACCGCTGTCAGGTCCGTCATGAACCATCCCTACGCCCTGTCGAGCTCGCTCAAGCGCCCCCTTCCCGACGCCCTGGCCGCCCGCCTGAAGGCCCACTTCGGCGAGCGCTTCAGCACCGCGCAGGCCGTGCGCGACCACCACGGCCGCGACGAGTCGCCGTTCCCGATGACACCGCCCGACGCGGTCGTGTTCGCGCTGAGCACCGCCGACGTGGTCGAGGCGGTCCGGGCCTGCGCCGAGCACCGCTTCCCGGTCATCGCCTTCGGTGCGGGCTCCTCGCTCGAGGGCCACCTGCTCGCCGTGCAGGGCGGCCTCACGATCGACGTGTCGCAGATGAACCGGATGCTCGGCGTGAACGCGGGCGACCTCACCTGCACCGTGCAGGCCGGCGTCACCCGCAAGCAGCTGAACCTCGAGATCAAGGACACCGGGCTGTTCTTCCCGATCGATCCGGGCGCGGACGCCTCGCTCGGCGGCATGGCCGCCACGCGTGCGTCCGGCACCAACGCCGTGCGCTACGGCACGATGCGCGAGAACGTGCTCGCGCTGACCGTGGTGACTGCCGACGGCAAGGTGGTGCGCACCGGCGGGCGCGCCAAGAAGTCCTCGGCCGGCTACGACCTCACGCGCCTGTTCGTCGGCTCCGAAGGGACGCTCGGCATCATCACCGAGGTCACGGTCCGCCTGTACCCGGTGCCCGAGGCGATGTCCGCCGCGGTGTGCAACTTCCCCGACCTGCGCGGCGCGGTCGACACCGTGATCGAGACCATCCAGCTCGGCGTGCCGGTGGCCCGCAGCGAGTTCCTGGACGCGATGACCATCCGCGCCCTCAACGCGCACAGCAAGACCGGGCTGCGCGAGGCGCCGACCCTGTTCTTCGAGTTCCACGGCTCCGAGTCGTCGGTGCGCGAGCAGGCCGCGATCGTCCAGGAGGTGGCGAGCAGCCACGGCGGCCAGGACTTCGAGTGGGCGACCCAGCCCGAGGACCGCACCCGCCTCTGGAACGCGCGCCACACCGCGTACTTCGCCTGCCTGCAGCTGCGCCCCGGCTGCCGCGCCATCTCCACCGATACCTGCGTGCCGATCTCGCGGCTCGCCGACTCCATCACCGGCGCCCGCGCGATCCTCGACACCGCGAAGTTCCCAACCGCGATCCTCGGCCACGTCGGCGACGGCAACTTCCACGCCGTGCTGCTGATCGACCCGGATGACCCGGTGGAGGTTGCCGAGGCCGAGCGCCTGAACGACGAGATCGTGCGCCTGGCCATCGCGATGGACGGCACCTGTACCGGCGAGCACGGCATCGGCCTGCACAAGATGGGCTTTCTGGTGGAGGAGGCCGGCGAGGACGCGGTCGACCTGATGCGTCGGATCAAGCGCGCCCTCGACCCAGACGGCATCCTGAATCCCGGGAAGATCTTCCGCGCCTGACCCGGCCCGCACGCCGCCCGCCGATTCCGTGACACCCGACCTCGCGGCGCTGCCGGCGGCGCCCGCCGCCACGGGCTGGCGCGCCAGCCTCGAGCTGCGCTTCGAGCCGCGCGACGGCGTCACGCGCCTCGTTCACAACCGCCACCATGGGCCGCTGCGGCTGATCCGCGCGCTGCCGCTCGAGGACGGGCGCTGCCAGGCGGTGATCGTGCATCCGCCCGGCGGGCTGGTCGGCGGCGACAGCCTCGACATCGACCTGGCCCTGGCGCCGGCGGCCAGCGTGCTGTGCACGACGCCCGGCGCGCAGAAGTGGTATCGCAGCGGGCCGCGGCCGGCGCGCGCCGCCACCCGGGTGCGGCTCGGCGCGCGGGCCACGCTCGAGTGGCTGCCGCAGCCGGCGATCGTCTACGACGCGGCTGATGTCGACCAGTCGATCGACTTCGCGCTCGAGGCCGACGCCCGGATGATCGGCTGGGAGTGCCTGGTGCTCGGCCGCGCGGCGATGGGTGAGCGCTTCCTGAGCGGGTCGCTGCGCCAGCGGCTCGCGCTGTCGGTGGCGGGCCGGCCGCGCTGGGCCGAGCACACCGTGGCCCGGGCCGGCGACCGGCTGTTCGCGTCGCCGCTGGGCTGGGGCGGGCGCACGGTGGCCTGCACCGTGTGGGCCGTCGCGCCCGCCGGGGCGCTCGACGAGGGTCCCCTGCAGGCCTGGCGCGCGTCGCTCGAGGCGGACTGCGCATCGGCCGACGGGCGCGCGGCGCGCATGGCGGCCGGCGCCACGCGGCCCGCGCCCGACTTGCTGAGCGCCCGACTCGTCGCCGATGATTCGCAGGCGGTCATGCGCGCCGCGCAGGCGTTGTGGGCGCTCGCGCGGCCGGCCGTGCTGGGCGCCGCGAGCGCCGCGCCCCGCATCTGGGCGACCTGACGCCGCGCCGCCCCACACCCTCACGCGAACCTCACCGGAAATCCAGATGGACCTGTCGCCCCGAGAGAAGGACAAGTTGCTGATCTTCACCGCCGGCCTGCTCGCCGAGCGGCGCCGTGCGCGCGGCCTGAAGCTCAACTACCCCGAGGCCGTCGCCTTCATCACCGCCGCCGTCCTCGAAGGCGCGCGTGACGGGCGCAGCGTGGCCGACCTGATGCACTACGGCACGACGCTGCTCGGCCGTGCCGACGTGATGGACGGGGTGGCCGAGATGATTCCCGACATCCAGGTGGAGGCCACCTTCCCGGACGGCACCAAGCTGGTGACCGTACACAATCCGGTCACCTGAGGGCCCGATACAGGGGGGCAGTGGCGCGTCGCGCGCACTGTTCGAGTGCGGTCAGGGCCGATCCGGTCGGTGGCACGGTTGTTGCAAAGAGCTGCCCGGCGCGGGCAGACCGCGCATCCCGTCGAGGCCACCCAGCCAAGATCGCACCCGCACCCGGAGAGGATGACCCCATGACCCAACGCCGCGACTTCATCAAGGCAGCCGCCACCGGCACGGCGCTCGCGCTGCCCGGACTGACCGCCTCCAACATCGTCTTCGCGCAGGACAAGACCCCGATCAAGATCGGCGTGCTGCACTCGCTGTCGGGTACGATGGCCATCTCCGAGACGGCCCTCAAGAACACCGTGCTGATGACGGTCGAGGAGATCAACGGCAAGGGCGGCGTGATGGGCCGTCCGCTCGAGGCGGTGATCGTCGACCCGGCCTCCAACTGGCCGCTGTTCGCCGAGAAGGGCCGCCAGCTGCTGTCTCAGGACAAGGTCGCCGCCACCTTCGGCTGCTGGACCTCGGTGTCTCGCAAGTCGGTGCTCCCGGTCTACGAGGAGCTCAACGGGCTGCTGTTCTACCCGGTGCAGTACGAGGGCGAGGAGCTTTCCAAGAACGTGTTCTACACCGGCGCCGCGCCCAACCAGCAGGCGATCCCGGCCGTCGAGTACCTGATGGGCAAGGGCGGTGGCAACGCCAAGCGCTGGGTCCTGCTGGGCACCGACTACGTCTACCCGCGCACGACCAACAAGATCCTGCGCGCGTTCCTGAAATCCAAGGGCGTCGCCGAGAAGGACATCGACGAGAGCTACACCCCGTTCGGCCACGGCGACTATCAGACCATCGTCGCCAACGTGAAGAAGTTCGCGGCCGGCGGCCGGACCGCCGTGATTTCCACCATCAACGGCGACTCCAACGTGCCGTTCTACAAGGAGCTGGGCAACCAGGGCCTCAAGGCCAAGGACGTGCCGGTGGTGGCCTTCTCGGTGGGCGAGGAGGAGCTGCGCGGCGTCGACACCAAGCCGCTGGTCGGCCACCTCGCCGCATGGAACTACTTCATGTCGGTCAAGAACCCCGAGAACGAGAAGTTCATCAACACCTACAAGGCCTGGGCGGCCAAGAACAAGATCGCCAACGCGTCGTCGGTCGTGACCAACGACCCGATGGAAGCGACCTACGTCGGCATGTACATGTGGAAGCAGGCGGTCGAGAAGGCCAAGTCGATCGAGGTCGACAAGGTCCGTCCGGCCGTCTACGGCCAGACCTTCAAGGCGCCCAGCGGCTTCACGCTGTCGATGGACAAGACCAACCACCATCTGCACAAGCCGGTCATGATCGGCGAGATCCAGGCCAACGGCCAGTTCTCCGTGGTCTACAAGACCAAGGAGCCGATCCGCGCCAACCCGTGGTCGCCGTTCATCCCCGGCAACGAGAGCAAGCAGAACGCGTGATGTCGACGGGCCGGGCGCGCCCCGGCCCGATCGCGCGCGACTCCCGGCACGACGATTCAGCGTTTGGGGGCGGGCCTGCGCCCGCCCCGCTTTTTTTCCGAGACGGCGGCTTCCGTCCGCGCACACACCGATGACACTGCCACTCCGGATCCGCGCGGGCCTCGCCGCCTGTCTCGCGGTCCTCCTCGTGGGTCTGCCGCCGTCCGCCTCGGCGGTCAACGCCGACGCGCTCAAGAAGCTCGCCTCCGACGACTTCGACGAGAAGGCGGCCGCCATCGAGGCGATCGTGGGGTCGCCCGATCCGATGACCCTGCCGGTCCTCAAGGCGCTGATCGACGGCAACCTGCGCGTGGACGGTGAGGGCAGGGGCTGGATCAAGACCGACGGCGGCGCGCTCGACGCGCTGACCGGCAAGGCCGCGCCGCTGCCCGATCCGGAGCCCGACGAGGTCACCATCAACAACATGCTTCGCGGCCAGATCGATGCCGCGCTGTCGGCGCTGAAGCTCTTCGCGCCCGAGCGCGCGCTGCGCCTTGCCGCCGCCCGCGAGCTGCAGGAGGGCGGGGAGGAGGCGCTGCGCCCGACGCTCGAGCGCGCGCTCGCCGCCGAGACCGATCCGCAGGTGCGCGAGGCCATCGCGCTGGCCGCCGCCGCGATCGACGTCGCCTCCGAAGACCCCAAGCGCCGCCTCGAAGCGGTCAGGACACTGAGCGCGAGCGACCGGGCGCAAGTGCGCACCGTGCTGGCCGCACTGGTCGTGCAGAATGCCGACGGCAGCTGGGCCGAGACCGACGACGCGGTGCGCACCGCAGCGCGCGCTTCGCTCGCCGCGGTGTCCGGCCGGCTCGAGCGCGCCGAGTGGCTCGGCCGCATCTTCGCCGGGCTGTCCCTGGGCAGCATCCTGATGCTGGCGGCGATCGGGCTGGCCATCACCTACGGGCTGCTCGGCGTCATCAACATGGCGCACGGCGAGATGATCATGATCGGCGCCTACGCGACCTACGCGACGCAGGGCGTGTTCCGCGCGGTGATGCCCGACGCCTTCGCCTGGTATCCGCTGGCCGCGCTGCCGGTCGCCTTCGTGGTGGCGGCGTCGGTGGGCATCCTGATCGAGCGCACCGTGATCCGTTGGCTGTACGGCCGGCCGCTCGAGACCCTGCTCGCCACCTGGGGCGTGAGCCTGATCCTGATCCAGTCGGTTCGACAGCTGTTCGGGCCACAGAACGTCGAGATCGAGAACCCGCCGTGGCTGTCGGGCGGCGTGCAGTTCGGGTCGCTGGTGCTGCCCTACAACCGTATCGTCATCATCGGCTTCGCGCTGGCGGTGCTGGTCGTCGTGGCGCTGGTGCTCAACCGCACGCGGCTCGGGCTGTTCGTGCGCGGCGTCACGCAGAACCGCTCGATGGCTTCGGCGGTTGGCGTGCCCACCGACCGGGTCGACATGCTGGCCTTCGGCCTGGGTTCGGGCATCGCCGGCCTGGCGGGGGTGGCGCTGTCGCAGGTAGGCAACGTGGGGCCAGAGCTCGGGCAGTCCTACATCATCGACTCCTTCATCGTCGTGGTGCTCGGCGGGGTCGGCCAGCTGCTCGGCACGGTGGTCGCGGGCTTCGGCCTGGGCGTGGCCAACAAGCTGCTCGAGCCGTGGCTGGGCGCCGTGATCGCCAAGATCCTGATCCTCGCGCTGATCATCGCGTTCATCCAGAAGCGTCCGTCGGGACTGTTCGCCCTGAAGGGCCGCGCCGTGGAGGCCTGACGTGCTCGCCGCACCGCGCCGCAGCTTGTTCACCCCGACGCAGTGGACCCTGCTGGCGCTCGCCTTCGCGGTGATCGGCGTGATCGTGCCGCTCGCGCACGCGCTGCTGCCCGCCGACGCGGCGCTGCGCCCGTCCACCTACGCGGTCACGCTCGCCGGCAAGTTCATGTGCTACGCGATGGTCGCCATCGCGATGGACCTGATCTGGGGCTACACCGGCATCCTGAGCCTGGGCCAGTCTCTGTTCTTCGCCCTCGGCGGCTATGCCTTCGGCATGTACCTGATGCGCGGCATCGGCCGCGAGGGGCAGTACCAGAGCGACCTGCCGGACTTCATGGTGTTCCTCGACTGGAAGTCGCTGCCCTGGACCTGGTGGAACAGCGACAGCTTCCTGTGGACGATGTTCCTCGTGGTCGCGGCGCCCGGCCTGCTCGCCTTCGTGTTCGGGTACTTCGCGTTCCGCTCTCGGATCAAGGGCGTGTACTTCTCGATCATCACGCAGGCGCTGACCTTCGCGTTCATGCTGCTGTTCTTCCGCAACGAGACCGGCTTCGGCGGCAACAACGGGTTCACCGACTTCAAGACCGTCCTCGGCTTCCGGATCACCGACCCGTCCACCAAGGCGTCGCTGCTGGCGGCGACCGCGGTGGCGCTGTTCGGCACCTTCGTGCTGGCGCGCTGGCTGGTGACGCGCAAGTTCGGGCGGGTGCTGCAGGCGATCCGCGACGCCGAGTCGCGAGCGCGCTTCTGCGGCTATGACACGCTCGGCTACAAGCTCGGCATCTGGACGCTCGCCGCGGTGATCAGCGGCGTGGCGGGCGCGCTCTACGTGCCGCAGGTGGGCATCATCAACCCGAGCGAGATGTCGCCCGCCAACTCGATCGAGATCGCGATCTGGACGGCGGTCGGCGGGCGCGGCACCCTGATCGGGCCGGTGATCGGGGCCTTCCTGGTCAACGGCGCCAAGAGCTGGTTCACGCAGGCCTTCCCGGAGTACTGGCTGTTCTTCCTGGGCCTGCTGTTCGTGCTGGTGACGCTGTTCCTGCCGCAGGGGGTGGTGTCGCTGTTCCGCACGCTGCGCGCGCGCGCGGCGGCCACCGGAGACAAGCCGTGACCGTGTCCGCCAGTGGCGCCCGCGCCGGCGAGGGCAGCGCGCAGGCCTTCGGGCACCGGCGCGTGCCCGGCGTGGACGTCTCCCACGGCCCGATCCTGTATCTCGAGGGCGTGACGGTGAGCTTCGACGGCTTTCGCGCGCTCGACGACCTGTCGCTGACGCTCGACGACGGCGAGCTGCGCTGCATCATCGGGCCCAACGGCGCCGGCAAGACCACGATGATGGACGTCATCACCGGCAAGACCCGGCCCGACAGGGGGCGCGTCTTCTTCGGCCAGACGATCGACCTGACGCGGCTGGCGGAGTCGCAGATCGCGCAGGCGGGGATCGGGCGCAAGTTCCAGCGGCCCACGGTCTTCGAGACGATGACGGTCTTCGAGAACATGGAGCTGGCGCTGAAGACCGACAAGCGCGGCTGGGCGAGTCTGCGCGCGACGCTGGACTCCGAGCAGCTCGGGCGGATCGAGTCGATCCTGGTCCTCACCAACCTGCGCGACGATGTCGACCGGATCGCCGGCACCCTGTCGCACGGCCAGAAGCAATGGCTCGAGATCGGCATGCTGCTGTCTCAGGAGCCGCGCGTGGTGCTGCTCGACGAGCCGGTCGCCGGCATGACCGACGCCGAGACCGACAAGACCGCCGAGCTGTGCCTGCAGCTCGAGAAGAAGCACACGGTGGTCGTGGTGGAGCACGACATGGACTTCGTCGCGAAGATCGCGCGCAAGGTCACCGTGCTTTGCGAAGGCAGCGTCCTGGCCGAAGGGCCGATGGACACGGTGCGCAACGATCCGCGCGTGATCGAGGTCTACCTCGGCCGCTGACGCGGCGGCAACGGGACGACGATGCTGAACATCGAAGGGCTCAACCAGTACTACGGCGGCAGCCATACGCTGCGCGACGTGTCGATCCAGGCGCCGATGGGCGCGGTCACCGCCGTGCTGGGCCGCAACGGCATGGGCAAGACCACGCTGCTCAAGTGCATGATGGGGCTGCTGCCGGTGCGCTCGGGAAAGATCGAGTTCGAGGGGCGCGACATCACGAAGCTCAAGCCTCACGAGCGTGCACAGCTGGGCATCGCGCTGGTGCCGCAGGGCCGGGAGATCTTTCCGCGCCTGACCGTCGAGGAGAACATGCTCCTGGCGATGGCCGCCACCGGCCAGCCCGCGCGCAGCGTGCCCCGTTGGGTCTACGAGACCTTCCCGATCCTCGAGCAGTTCGTCCGCCGGCGGGGCGGGGACCTCTCCGGCGGGCAGCAGCAGCAGCTCGCCATCGCCCGCGCGCTGGTCACCAAGCCGCGCCTGCTGATCCTCGACGAGCCGACCGAGGGCATCCAGCCCAACGTGATCAAGGACATCGAGCGGGTGATCGCGGGGCTGGCCGCGCAGCGCACGATGGCGATCCTGCTGGTCGAGCAGTACTACGACTTCGCGCGCGAGCTGGCCGACCGCTACGTCGTGATGCAGCGGGGCGAGGTGCTGCGCTCGGGCGACGGCAAGCGCATGGATGCCGACGGTGTCCGCGGCCTGCTGGCGGTGTGATCGCGGCCGCGGCGGGCCGCCGGACGCGCGGCTCGGTGTAGGCTATCGGTCGTGCCGATCGACACGACCCCGGCGGGGCCCGATCGCGACCCATGAGGTGACCGGACGATGATTCCTGGCGAGCTGCTCGTCGACGACGGCGAGATCGAACTGAACGTGGGCCGCGCCAAGATCGCGCTCACCGTGCGCAACGCCGGCGACCGGCCCATCCAGGTTGGGTCGCACTACCACTTCGGCGAGACCAACGCGGCGCTCGAGTTCGACCGCTCCGCGGCGCGCGGCTTCAGGCTCGACATCGCAGCGGGCACCGCGGTGCGCTTCGAGCCGGGCCAGTCGCGCACCGTCCACCTGGTGGCGCTCGCCGGCGCGCGGCGGGTGTACGGGTTCACGCAGGCGGTGATGGGGCCGCTCGATGCGCCGCGCCGCGCCCGTGCGCCGGCCGCGAAGGCAGCCGCGGCCAAGAAACCCGCGGCCAAGAAACCCGCCTCCGGCAGGAAGGGCTGACCATGGCCAAGCTGTCGCGCCGCGCGTACGCGGAGATGTACGGCCCCACCACCGGCGACCGGCTGCGGCTCGCCGACACCGACTTGTTCATCGAAGTCGAGGCCGATCACACGGTCTACGGCGAGGAGGTCAAGTTCGGCGGCGGCAAGGTCATCCGAGACGGCATGGGCCAGGGGCAGCTGATGTCGGTCGACGTCGTCGACACGGTGATCACCAACGCGCTGATCCTCGACGCGGTGGCTGGTATCGTGAAGGCCGACGTCGGGCTCAAGGGCGGGCGCATCGCCGGCATCGGCAAGGCCGGCAACCCCGACATCCAGCCGGGCGTCACCATCGCGATCGGCGCGGCCACCGAGGTCATCGCGGGCGAGGGCCTGATCCTCACCGCCGGCGGCATCGACAGCCACATCCACTTCATCTGCCCGCAGCAGATCGAGGAGGCGCTCGCCTCGGGCATCACGACGATGATCGGCGGGGGCACCGGGCCCGCGACCGGCACCAACGCGACCACCGTCACGCCGGGGCCCTGGCACCTCGCGCAGATGCTCAAGGCCGCCGACGGCTTCGCGATGAACATCGGCTACACCGGCAAGGGCAACGTGTCGCTGCCCGGCCCGATCGCCGAGCAGATCGAGGCCGGCGCGATCGGCCTGAAGCTGCACGAGGACTGGGGCACCACCCCGGCCGCGATCGACAACTGCCTGGCCGTGGCGGACCGCTACGACGTACAGGTCGCGATCCACACCGACACGCTCAACGAGTCGGGCTTCGTCGAGGCGTCGGTCGCGGCGATGAAGGGACGGGTGATCCACACCTACCACACCGAGGGTGCGGGGGGCGGTCACGCGCCCGACATCATCAAGGTGGTGGGCGAGCCGAACGTGCTGCCGTCGTCCACCAACCCGACGCGGCCCTACACGGTCAACACGCTCGACGAGCACCTGGACATGCTGATGGTCTGCCATCACCTGGACCCATCGATCGCCGAGGACCTTGCCTTCGCGGAGAGCCGCATCCGGCGCGAGACCATCGCCGCCGAGGACATCCTGCACGACCTCGGCGCGATCTCGATGATGTCGTCCGACAGCCAGGCGATGGGCCGGCCGGGCGAGGTGATCCTGCGCACCTGGCAGACCGCGCACAAGATGAAGCAGCAGCGCGGCGCGCTGCGCATCGACGCCACGCGCGCCGACGGCGAGCGCAACGACAACTGGCGTGCCAGGCGCTACATCGCCAAGTACACGATCAACCCGGCGATCACCCATGGCGTCGCGCACGCGGTGGGCTCGGTCGAGGTGGGCAAGTGGGCCGACCTGGTGCTGTGGCGCCCGGCCTTCTTCGGCGTGAAGCCCTCGATCATCATCAAGGGCGGCACGATTGCGATGGCGCTGATGGGCGACCCCAACGCCTCGATCCCGACCCCGCAACCGGTCCACTACCGGCCGATGTTCGGCAGCTTCGGCGGGGCCGTCGCCGCGGGCTCGCTGACCTTCGTGTCGCAGGCCGCGCTCGCCGCGGGCATCGGCGAGCGCCTGGGCCTGGCCAAGCAGCTGGTCGCCGTCAAGGGCATCCGCACGCTGCGCAAGGCCGACATGGTGCTCAACGGCTACACGCCCAGGATGGCGGTCGATCCGGAGACCTACGAGGTGCGCGCCGACGGCATGCTGCTCACCTGCGAGCCCGCGACCAGCCTGCCGATGGCGCAGCGTTATTTCCTGTTCTGAACGGACGTATCCAAGCATGGCGATCGTGGTGGCGCAGAGGCTGGCCGGAGCCGACCTGCCGGTCGACGAGGTGATCGAGCTGGCATTCGAACAGCGCGAGCGCTCGCGCTTTCGCGCGACGCTGCTGTCGGGCGAGGAAATCGGCGTCGACCTCGCGCCGGGCACGCTGATCCGGCATGGCGACCGGCTGCTGCTCGGCGACGGCCGCGTGGTCGCGGTGGAGGCGGCGCCCGAGCGGCTGCTCGAGGTGCACGCGCACGATGCGACCGAGCTGGCGCGCATCGCTTACCACGTGGGCAACCGGCACGTGCCGCTGCAGATCGGCGACACCTGGCTGCGGCTGCTGCCCGACCACGTGCTGCAGGCGATGATCGAGCGGCTGGGCGGCCACGTGCACGTCGTCGATGCCGGGTTCCAGCCGGAGTCGGGCGCCTACGGGCACAGCCACGTGCACCATCAGCACGACGACCAAGGGCACGGCGGACGGATCCACGTGTTCGACCCGCGGCACGATCACGATCACGATCACGGTCACGACCACGATCACGACCACGATCACGATCACGATCACGATCACGACCGCGACCGCGACCGCGACCGCGACCGCGATCGCGGGCATCCGGACGGGCGGCTCGATCCGCATCGCCGGGGCGGAACCCCGACATGATCCCCGGACCCGGCGGCAGCGCGGCCCTGCTTCAGCTCGCGAGTCCGGCGCTGCCGATCGGCGGCTACAGCTACTCAGGCGGCCTGGAGTGGGGCATCGACAGCGGCCTGGTCCGCGACGAGGCCGGGGCGCTCGAGTGGGTGGGCGACGCGCTTTCGCTCGGGCAGGCGTCGTTCGACGGCCCGCTCATGCTGGCGGCGCTGCGCGCCGCGCGGCACCTGGGCGATGCGGGCGATGCGGGCGACATCGACGACGGGCAAGACGCGCAAGACGCGGACGACGCGCTCGCCACGCTCGTGCGCCTGAACGCGGCTGCGCTCGCCGCCCGCGAGACCGCCGAGCTGCGCCTGGAGTCGGAGCAGATGGGCTACTCGCTCGGGCGCTGGCTTGCCGCCGTGTGCCCGCGCGCCGCGGACGACGCGCTGATCGCGGCGCGGCTCTCGCCGCTGTCGCTGCCGGTGGGCTGGGCGATCGCGGCGCAGCGGCTCGCGCTGTCGGACCGCGACGCCTTGCTCGCGCTGTTCTGGACCTTCACCGAGAACCAGGCGATGGTGCTGATGAAGGCCGTTCCGATGGGGCAGATCGCCGCGCAGCGCCTGTTGCGCACGCTCGGCCCCGCCATCGACGCGGCCATCGAGCGCGCGCTCGCGCTGCCGCCCGCCGACTGGTCGAGCGCCGCCCCACTGCTCGCGGTCGCCTCTGCGCGCCACGAGACCCAGTACTCCAGACTTTTCAGGTCCTGACACCATGAGCACACACGGACCCTTGCGGGTCGGCATCGGCGGGCCGGTCGGATCCGGCAAGACGGCGCTCACGCTGGCACTGTGCCGGCGGCTGCGCGAGCGCTACGACATCGCCGCGGTCACCAACGACATCTACACCCGCGAGGACGCCGAGTTCCTGGTGAGCAATGGTGCGCTGCCGAAGGAGCGGATTCTCGGCGTGGAGACCGGCGGCTGCCCGCACACCGCGATCCGCGAGGACGCGTCGATCAACCTCGAGGCGGTCGATCGACTGGCGCGGGCCTTCCCGAACCTGCAGATCGTGTTCGTGGAGTCGGGCGGCGACAATCTCGCCGCGACCTTCTCGCCCGAGCTGTCGGACCTCACCCTCTATGTGATCGATGTGGCCGCAGGCGACAAGATCCCGCGCAAGGGCGGGCCGGGCATCATCAAGTCCGACCTGCTGGTGATCAACAAGATCGATCTCGCTCCGTACGTCGGCGCATCGCTCGAGGTGATGGAGCGCGATGCGCGCCGGATGCGCGGCGAGCGCCCCTTCGTGTTCTCCAATCTCAAGGAAGGCATCGGCCTGGACGACATCGTGTCGTTCATCGAGCGCCGCGGCCTGTTCTCCTGATCTCCATGTCCCCTCACCCGACCGCGACGAGGCTCCCGATGCGTTCCCCGCTCTCTCTCATGACCGGCGCGGCAGCGCTGCTCGCGGCAGCGCCCGCGCTGGCGCACGAGGGGCATGCCCATGGCGGGCTGCTGGCCGGGCTGATGCATCCGGTGGGCGGCCTCGATCACCTGCTCGCGACGGTCGGCATCGGGCTGGTCGCGGGGCTGGCCGCAGGCGCCGCTGCGACGCCCGACGCCACTGCAAGGGGCACCGTGCACGGGTCCGTCGGCCGGGGCGGGCTCGCCGCCGCGCTGGGCCTGCTGGCCGGCGGCCTGGGCGCGAGTCTCGCCGGCGTGCTGCCCACGGCCCCCGGCGGCGTCGCCGAGCTCGGCGTCGCGGCCGGCCTGCTGGCGGTCGCGCTCGCGCTCATGGCAGGCGGGCGCCTGGGCGCGCGCGGGCTCGCACTGTTCGCGCTCGCCGTCGCGCTGCCGCAGGGCTGGATGCACGCGCTCGAAGGGTCCGGGGGCGGCTTCTTCGCCGGCCTCGCGCTGGCGAGCGTCGCCCTGTTCGCGCTCGGCGCGGTGGCGGGTCGCGGCCTGGCTGCACGCCCGCGCGGCATCGCGGGCCGGGCGCGCTGGGCGCTCGCCGCGGGCTACGCCGGCGGCTTCGCTTGGTTTGCCGCAGCCGCCCTTCGATGAGTCGTCGGATCCTGGTCTGCGACGATCATCCGGTCGTCCGCGACGCGATCGCGGTGTGCCTGAAGGCGATCTCGCCCGAGTGCGAGGTCGCCGAGTGCGCCACCATGCGCCAGGCGGTCGAGCGGGTTGCCGCGCCGGGCCACTGGGACCTGGTCGTGCTGGACCTCATGCTGCCCGACGCGGTCGGCGTGGACGCGCTGATCCAGCTGCGCCGCGCCGCGCCCGCGCTGCGGATCGTGGTGCTGTCGGCGCGCGATGATCGCGACACCGTCGAGCGCGCGATCCGCGCCGGTGCCATCGAGTACCTGCCCAAGTCGGCCGATCGCGGGCGGCTGGTGTCGTCGCTGCAGCGGCTGCTCGGCCTGGCGGACACGTCGGACCCCTCCGGCGCGCTGCGGGCCGGCACGGCCCGCGACACCGCGGGCGACGCATCGTGGGTCCACGAGGCGCTCGCCGCGATGTCGCCGCGCCAGATGCAGGTGCTGCGCCTGATGCTGCGGGGGCTGCCCAACAAGGAGATCTGCCGCGAGCTCGGCGTCTCCGAGAACACGGTGAAGATCCACATCGGCACCGTGCTGCGGGCGCTGAGGGCCCGCAATCGCACCGAGGCGGTGGGGCTGGCGAGCCGGGTGGGCCTGGGCATCGCCTGAGGCCGGCGGGCGGGCACGCCGCCCGCCGTCTCAGCGCCGGTAGCGCTTGGGCACGAAGGGCAGCTTCACCACCTCGAGCGCCGGCCGCTTGTCGCGCACCGCGGCGCGCAGCGGGCGGGCATCGGCGAGCGTGCGCGACGCCACGTAGGCGAGCATCACCGGCCGCCCGAGCGTCGGCGACACGGTGCCGCTGGTGACTTCGCCCACCATGGCGTCGAGGTCGTCGAGTATCGGCGCATGGCCGCGCACCGGCACCGTGTCGCCCGACACCAGGCCCACCAGCCGGCGGGCCGGCCCGGCGGCCAGCGCGGCCAGCACCGTAGAGGCGCCGGGGAAGCCCCCCGCCTTCGCGCCGCCCGCCCGCCGCGACCTGGGGATCGCGAACGCGAGGCCGGCCTCGATGGGCGTGGTGGCGGGGGTGATGTCGCTGCCGTGCAGCGGCAGCCCCGCCTCCAGGCGCAGCGTGTCTCGCGCGCCCAGCCCCACCGGCGCGACCCTCGGGTCGGCGAGCAGGCGGCGCACCACCGCCTCCGCCGCCTCGAGCGGCAGCGAGATCTCGTAGCCGTCCTCGCCGGTGTAGCCCGAGCGGCTCGTGAAGCAGGCGGCGCCCTCGAGCAGCAGGTCGCGGGCCTGCATGAAGGTCATCGCTGCGGCCGCTGGATCGAGCGCCTCGAGCACGGCCTGCGCGTCCGGGCCCTGCAGCGCGACCAGCGCCGCGTCCACCCAGTCGATGTCCAGATCCGGGCACAGCACGCGCAGCCGGGCCAGGTCCGCATCGCGGTTGCCCGCGTTGACGACCATGCGCACTGTGTCGCCGAGGTTGACCAGCATCAGGTCGTCCTCGATACCGCCGGTGTCGTTCAGCAGGTACGAGTACTTCTGCAGGCCTGTCGGCCAGCCGTCGAAGTCGATCGGCAGCGCGGCCTCCAGCCCCCGCTGCAGCGACCCCGTCGAGCGGTCCTTCGCGCGGATCCGCAGCTGGCCCATGTGCGACACGTCGAACAGCCCCGCCCGGCTGCGGGTGTGCAGGTGCTCGGCGCGCAGCCCGGCCGGGTACTGGATCGGCATGTCGTAGCCTGCGAACGCGCCGAACTTCGCGCCGAGGCCGCGGTGCAGCGCCTCGAGCGGGATATGCCGGACGTCGGCCATGTCAGGCGTACTCCGAGGTCGGCGGGCAGGTGCACACCAGGTTTCGGTCGCCCCCGGCGTTGTCGATGCGCTTGACGTGGGGCCAGAACTTGGCCTCGCGCACCCAGGGCAGCGGAAAGGCCGCCGTCTCGCGCGAGTAGGGATGGGTCCAGTCGGCCGCCAGTTCCGAGGCCGTGTGGGGCGCATTCTTCAGCGGGTTGTCGCTGCGGTCGAACTCACCCGACCGCACCTTCGCGACCTCGTCCGCGATCGCGATCATCGCCTCGCAGAAGCGGTCGAGCTCGGCGCGCGACTCGCTCTCGGTCGGCTCGACCATCAGCGTGTCGGCCACCGGGAAGGACAGCGTGGGCGCATGGAAGCCGTAGTCCATCAGCCGCTTGGCGATGTCCTCCGCGGTGATGCCGCACTCGCCCTTCAGGTGGCGCACGTCGAGGATGCACTCGTGGGCCACGCGTCCGCTCGCGCCGGTGTAGAGCACAGGGTAATGGTCCTTCAGCCGCGCGGCGACGTAGTTGGCGTTGAGGATCGCGGCCTCGGTCGCCTTGCGGATGCCGCTCGCGCCCATCATGCGGATGTACATCCACGAGATCGTCGTGATCAGCGCGCTGCCGTAGGGCGCCGCCGACACGCTGTCGGCCGCCTCGGGCTCGCCGTACGGGTCGCGCGGCAGGAAGGGCGCGAGGTGCGCCGCCACCGCGATCGGACCCATGCCAGGGCCGCCGCCGCCGTGCGGGATGCAGAAGGTCTTGTGCAGGTTCATGTGGCAGACGTCGGCGCCGATGTCGCCCGGCCGGGTCAGTCCCGCCTGCGCGTTGAGGTTGGCGCCGTCCATGTAGACCTGGCCGCCGGCGGCGTGCACCGCCGCGCACACGTCGACGATCGTCGCCTCGAAGACGCCGTGCGTGGACGGGTAGGTCACCATCAGCGCCGCGAGCGCGTCGCGGTGCGCGGCGATCTTGGCGTGTAGGTCGGCCATGTCGATGTTGCCCTCGGTGTCGCAGGCGACCACGATGCTGCGCATGCCCATCATCTGGGCGCTCGCCGGGTTGGTGCCGTGCGCCGACGACGGGATCAGGCACACGTCGCGGTGGCCCTGGCCGCGCGAGGCCTGCCAGTTCCGGATCGCGAGCAGGCCGGCGTACTCGCCCTGAGCGCCCGAGTTGGGCTGGAACGACACCGTGTGGAAGCCGGTGATCTCGGCGAGCCAGTCGGCGAGCTGGCCCAGCATGTCGGCATAGCCGCGCGCCTGGTCGGAGGGCACGAAGGGATGGATCGCCGCGAACTGCGGCCAGCTGACCGGCGCCATCTCTGCCGCCGCGTTCAGCTTCATCGTGCACGAGCCGAGCGGGATCATCGAGTGCACCAGCGAGATGTCGCGGTTCTCGAGCCGCTTGACGTAGCGCATGAACTCGGTCTCGCTGTGGTGGCGGCTGAAGACCGGGTGGGTCAGCACGGCGCTGTCGCGGCGCAGGGCGGCCGGGATCGACGCGGGCTCGACCCCCACGCCGTACGCGGTCGGGAGCGCGGCCGGGTCGGGCCGCGTGCCGGTCAGCACGAAGGCGACGTCGGCGACGTCCGCGGGGCCCACGGTCTCGTCGAATGCGATCGCGATGCGCCCGTCGGCGAACTCCCGCAGGTTGATGCGCTGCGCGGCGGCGCGCGCGCGCAGCGCCGTCGCGTCGAGCCCGCTCGCCGCGGGGTCGATCAGCACGGTGTCGAAGAAGTCGGCGTGCACCGGCGTGGCGCCGGTCGCGGCGAGCAGCAGCCGGACCATCGCATTGGCCCGCAGCGCGATCCGCAGCAGCCCCTGGGGGCCGTGGTACACCGCGTAGAACGACGCCATGTTGGCGAGCAGCGCCTGCGCGGTACAGATGTTGCTGGTCGCCTTCTCGCGCCGGATATGCTGCTCGCGGGTCTGCAGCGCCATCCGGTAGGCGGGGCGGCCCGCCGCGTCCTTCGACACGCCGATGATCCGCCCCGGCATCATCCGGACCAGCTCCTCGCGCACCGCCATGAAGGCGGCGTGCGGGCCGCCGTAGCCCAGCGGCACCCCGAAGCGCTGCGCCGAGCCGACGGCCACGTCGGCGCCCATCGCGCCCGCCGACTTCACCAGCATCGCGGCGAGCGGGTCCACGCCGATCGACAGCTTGCCGCCCGCGGCGTGCAGGGCGTCGGCGAGCGCCGAGAAGTCGCGCAGCCGGCCGGTGGTGTCGGGGCACTGCACGTGAGCGCCGAATACGCCCGACGCGTCGACGGCCTGGGCATCGGCCACCACCACCTCGATGCCCATCCAGCGCGCGCGGGTGCGGATCACCGCGATCACCTGCGGGTGCACCGCCACGTCCACGAGGTAGCGCTTCGAGGCGTGGCGGGACGCGCGGCGGATCACGCCCAGCGCCTCGGCTGCAGCCGTCGCCTCGTCGAGCAGCGACGCGTTGGCCATCGGCAGCCCGGTGAGGTCGACCACCATCTGCTGGAAGTTCATCAGCGCCTCCAGGCGGCCCTGCGCGACCTCGGCCTGGTAGGGCGTGTACGCGGTGTACCAGCCCGGGTTCTCGAGCACGTTGCGCCGGATCGGCTCGGGCGTGATCGTGCCGTGGTAGCCCGCGCCGATGTAGCTGCGCCAGACCTGGTTGCGCCCGGCGAGCTCGGCGAGCTCGGCGAGCGCCGCGGCCTCGGTCGCCGGCGGCACGATGTCGAGCGGCGCCTCGCGCAGGATCGCGGCGGGCACCGTGTCGCGGATCAGGGCCTGACGCGACGCGTAGCCGATCTCGGCCAGCATGCGCGACTCGTCCGCGCCGGCCGGACCGATGTGGCGCGCGTGGAAGGCGTCCTCGTCGAGCAGTGCCCGCAGGTCGGCGCCCGTGTTCTCGGCATGCATCTTCATCGTGGGCTCCTCAGGCGCCGGGGCCGCGGTCGTAGTCGGCGGCGGCCAGCAGCGCGCCGATCGCGGCCGGGTCGGCGGGCCTGAGCCTGAACAGCCAGCCTGCGCCGTAGGGATCGGTGTTGACCGCCTGCGGTTCGGCCGCGAGCGCCTCGTTGACCGCGACCACCTCGCCGGCCAGCGGTGCGTAGACGTCGGAGGCGGCCTTGGTCGACTCGACCACCACCAGGGCCTCGCCAGGCGTCACCGCCCGTCCGGCCTGCGGCAGCTCGACGTAGACCAGCTCGCCGAGCGCCTCCTGCGCATGGTCGGTGATGCCGACGGTGACGGTGCCGTCGCCGTCGTCGCGCACCCATTCATGGGTCTCGGTGTAACGCAGGTGGGAAGGGCTGGCCAAGGTGGGCTCCGGAGGGTCGGTCGGGCGGGGAGGGACACGCGCGGCCGGATGGGCCGCGCATGCGGGAACGCGAACGGGCCACCCGCGTGGTCCGCTGCGCCCCCTCTGTCCGTTTGCCTGAGAGATTGACCTTCGGCGAGGCCGCTGCCGAGGCAGTGCCTACTCTCCAGAGAGTCCGATCCGATGCGGTCCTTTTGCCTGAGAGTTTCCGGGGCGATACACCTTCGGCGCCGGCGCTGGGCCGCGATCCCTGGAGCGCGGCCGGCCGGTCTCTCCCGCATCGGCGATGAGACTGGCCGCGACGGTAGCCGCCGGGGCATGCGGTGTCAAGCGAGCCGCCGCGCAGGCCCGCCAGTCGCGCCGGGTGACGGCGACGATGCGCAGGCCGGCGAGGCTCATCGCGGTCGGCGGGCGGGTCGCGAAGGCGAGTGCGTGCATGGGGGCGGCTCCGTCGTCGCAGGTAATCCGGGATAATGGCGGGGCACGGTTTCGGTGCTATGACAGGCGAGCCCACGATGACCCGGATCCTCCACCGACAGGCGCACGGCCGTTACCCCGAGGCGGTCTCGGGCGAAGGCCCCTACCTTTTCGACAACACCGGCAAGCGCTACCTCGACGCCTGCGGCGGCGCGGCGGTGTCGTGCCTGGGGCACGGGCACCCGGCCATCGTCGCGGCCATCGAGGCGCAGGCGCGCCGCCTCGCCTACGCGCACACCTCGTTCTTCACGACCGCGGTCGCCGAGGAGCTGGCCGACACGCTGGTGCGCGGCGCCCCGCCGGGCATCAGCCATGTGTACTTCGTGTCGGGCGGCTCGGAGGCGATGGAGGCCGCGCTCAAGATGGCGCGGCAGTACCACCTCGAGCGCGGCGAGCCCGGGCGCACGCTGTTCGTCGCGCGCCGCCAGAGCTACCACGGCAACACGCTCGGGGCGCTGTCGGTGGGCGGCAACGCGTGGCGCCGCGAGCCCTTCGCGCCGCTGCTCGCGCCCGTCCGGCACGTGTCGCCCTGCTACGCCTACCGCGACCGCGCCGCCGGCGAGTCCGATGCGCAGTACGGCGAGCGGCTCGCCGCCGAGCTGGATGCGGCCATCGTGGAGGCGGGGCCCGGCAAGGTGATCGGCTTCGTGGCGGAGCCGGTGGTCGGCGCCACGCTCGGCGCGGTCCCCGCGGTGCCCGGCTATTTCCGGCGGGTCCGCGAGGTCTGCGACCGGCACGGCGTGCTGCTCATCCTCGACGAGGTGATGTGCGGCATGGGCCGCACCGGCACCCTCTACGCGTGCGAGCAGGACGGCGTCTCGCCCGACATCGTCACCATCGCCAAGGGCCTGGGCGCGGGCTACCAGCCGATCGGCGCGGCGCTGCTGTCGCAGCGCGTGTTCGATGCCTTCGCGCGGGGCTCGGGCTTCTTCCAGCATGGCCACACCTACCTCGGCCATGCGATCGCCTGCGCGGCCGCGCTCGCCGTCCAGAAGACCATCGCCGAGGAGGGGCTGCTCGCGCGGGTGCGCGAGACCGGCGCGCTGCTCGAGGCCGAGCTGCGCCGCGCGCTCGGCGACCATCCCAACGTGGGCGACATCCGCGGGCGCGGGCTGTTCCTCGGCGTCGAGTTCGTCGCCGACCGCGCCAGCCGCGCCCCCTTCGATCCCTCGATCAGGCTGCACGCGCGCATCAAGCAGTCGGCGTTCGAGGCCGGCCTGATGGTGTACCCGATGGGCGGCACGCTCGACGGCCGCCGTGGCGATCACCTGCTGCTGGCGCCGCCCTACACCATCGGACGGGCGCACGTCGACGAGATCGTGGGCACCCTGGTGCCGGCGATCGACCGCGCGCTGGCGGCGGCGACGGCAACCGCCTGAAGGCCGCGCGGTTACAATCCGAGCACTAGAAACAGGAGATCCGACATGACCCTCGCCTCGATCCTCGCGACGCGCCGCGCGCTGGCGCTCACCTCGCTGGCCGCCGCCGCGCTCGTCGGCCTGTCCGTCGCTCCGCCCGCCCAGGCCCAGCAGAAGTTCGTGACCGTCGGCACCGGCGGCGTCACCGGCGTGTACTACGCCGCCGGCGGCGCGATCTGCAGGCTGGTCAACAAGGACCGCGCCAAGCACGGCATCCGCTGCTCGGTGGAGTCCACCGGCGGGTCGGTCTTCAACGTCAACACGATCAAGGCGGGCGAACTCGACCTGGGCTTCACCCAGTCCGACGTCCAGTTCAACGCCATCAAGGGCCAGGGGCAGTTCAAGGACGCCGGCGCCTGGGCCGATCTGCGCGCGGTCTTCTCGGTCCACCCTGAACCGTTCACGCTGCTGACCCGCAAGGAGGCCGGCATCAAGGGCTTCGACGACCTCAAGGGCAAGCGCGTCAACGTCGGCAACCCGGGATCGGGCACCCGCGCCTCGATGGAGGAGCTGCTGGCCGCCCGCGCCTGGACGCTCAAGGACTTCTCGCTGGCCTCGGAGCTCAAGGCCGACGAGCACGGACCGGCGCTGTGCGACGGCAAGATCGACGCCTTCTTCTACGGGGTGGGCCACCCGAGCGCGAACATCCAGGATCCGACGACCACCTGCGGCGCCAGGCTCGCGTCCATCACCGGCCCCGCCGTCGACAAGCTGCTCGCCGACCGGCCGTACTACGCCCGGGCGACCATCCCGGCCGGCCTGTACCCGAACAACCCCGACGCAGTGCAGACCTACGGCGTGCTCGCCACCGTGGTCGCCTCGGCCAAGACGCCGCCCGAGACCGTCTACCAGGTGGTGAAGGCGGTGTTCGACAACTTCGAGGAGTTCAAGAAGCTCCACCCTGCGCTCGCCAACCTCAAGCCCGAGAACATGGTGGCCGACGGCCTGAGCGCACCGGTGCACGAGGGCGCGGCCCGCTACTACCGGGAAAAGGGCTGGATCAAGTGAGGTCGCAAGGCGTCATCGCGCCGCCCCGCGCCGTACGCGCGTGCGGCCGAGCACGCCGATGAACGCGCCCGATCCGGTGGCGCGCCGGGCCGCGGCGCCCGACCTGCGTTGGGATGACGTCACGGCCGCGCCCGATGCCGCGCGCAGCCGGGCGATCGTCGCCGCGCTGCGCGCGGTGCTGCCCGCGCACTGCCTGCTGGCCGGCGTCGAGCAGACGCGGCCCTACGAATGCGACGGCCTGTCGGCGTTCCGCCAGCTGCCGGTGGCGGTCTGCCTGCCCGAGACCGAGGCGCAGGTGCAGCAGGTGCTGCGCGCCTGCCGCGAGCTCGACGTGCCGGTGGTCGCGCGCGGCGCCGGCACCAGCCTGTCGGGTGGCGCGATGCCGCACGCCTGCGGCGTGGTGCTGTCGCTCGCCCGCCTCAACCGGATCCTGGCGCTCGACGCGGCCGCCCGCACGGCGCGCGTGCAGCCCGGTGTGCGCAACCTTGCGATCAGCGAGGCGGCCGCGCCGCTCGGCCTGTACTACGCCCCCGATCCCTCCTCGCAGATCGCCTGCTCGATCGGGGGCAACCTCGCCGAGAACTCCGGCGGCGTGCACTGCCTGAAGTACGGGCTGACCGTGCACAACGTGCTGCGTATCCGCGGCCTGACCATCGACGGCGATATCCTCGAACTCGGCAGCGGTGCACTCGACTCGCCGGGCCTGGACCTGCTCGCCCTCGCGATCGGCTCGGAGGGCATGCTGCTGGTGGTCACCGAGGCCACCGTGAAGCTGGTGCCCAAGCCGCAGCTTGCGCGGGTGGTCATGGCCTCGTTCGACGACGTCGTGCGGGCGGGCGACGCGGTCGCCGCGATCATCGGCGCCGGCATCATTCCCGCCGGCCTCGAGATGATGGACCGAAAGGCGAGCGCCGCGGTCGAGCCCTTCGTGAAGGCCGGCTACGACCTCGACGCCGAGGCGATCCTGCTTGCCGAGTCCGACGGCACGCCCGAGGAGGTCGAGGAGGAGATCGAGCGGATGCAGCAGGTGCTGCGCGAGGCCGGAGCCACCGCGCTGGTCGTGTCCGCCTCCGAGGCCGAGCGGCTGCGCTTCTGGTCGGGCCGCAAGAACGCCTTCCCCGCGGCCGGCCGGATCTCGCCCGACTACTACTGCATGGACGGCACGATCCCGCGCAAGAACCTCGGCCGGATGCTCACCGCGATCGCCGGGATGGAGCGCACCTACGGGCTGCGCTGCATGAACGTGTTCCACGCGGGCGACGGCAACCTGCATCCGCTGATCCTGTTCGACTCCAACCAGCCGGGCGAGTGGGAGCGGGCGGACCGCTTCGGCGCCGACATCCTCGAGCTGTGTGTCGAGCTGGGCGGCACGGTCACCGGCGAGCACGGCGTGGGCATCGAGAAGATCAACTCCATGTGCGTGCAGTTCTCGCCGGCCGAGCGCGGGGCCTTCTTCGCGCTCAAACGCGCGTTCGATCCACCGGGCCTGCTGAATCCGGGCAAGGGCATCCCCTCGCTCGCGCGCTGTGCCGAGTACGGCAAGATGCACGTGCAGGCCGGGCGCCTCGCTTTCCCCGACATCCCCCGCTTCTGAACCCGATGCCGACGCAACCGACCGCCACGCCGGCGGGCGCCGTGCCGATCGCGCCCGCCGCCCCGATGCCCGGACCGCTGCCCGCGGACCCCGCGCTGCGCGCGCTGCGCGATTGCGTGCGCGCAGCCGATGCCGACCGGATCAGGTTGCGGTTGCGCTGCGGTGGGACCAAGGACTTCTACGGCGAGCCGGGCGGGGGCGACCCGCTCGACCTGCGCTCGATCGATGGCATCGTCGCCTACGAGCCGACCGAGCTGGTGGTCACCGCGCGCTGCGGAACGCCCCTGGTCGAGCTCGAGGCGGCGCTCGCCGCGCAGCGTCAGTGCCTGGCCTTCGAGCCGCCGCACTTCGGCCCCGGCGCCACCGTCGGCGGCATGGTCGCGGCCGGCCTGTCGGGCCCGCGCCGCGCGAGCGCGGGCGCGGTGCGCGACTTCATGCTGGGCGCCGTGCTGATGGACCCGACCGGCGAGCTGATGCACTTCGGCGGCCAGGTGATGAAGAACGTCGCCGGCTACGACGTGGCGCGCCTGGTGGCGGGCTCGCTCGGCTTTCTCGGGCCCATCGTTCAGGTGTCGCTGAAGGTGCTGCCGGTGCCGGCGGCCGAGCAGACGGTGGCGATCGGGGCGGGCCTGCGCGACGCCCTCGTCCACATGAACCGCTGGGCCGGATTGCCGCTGCCGATCTCGGCGACCGCCTGGCACGCCGGCGACCTCGGCGTACGCCTGTCGGGCGCCAGGGCCGCGGTCGACGCGGCGGTGCGCCGCTTCGTCGACGAGCACGGCGCACAGGTGGTCGAGCCCGAGCGGGCCGTGCCGTTCTGGGACGGCATCCGCGAGCAGACCGACCCGTTCTTCGACGGCGAGCAGCCGCTGTGGCGCCTGTCCGTGCCATCGACCGCGCAGCCCTTCGAGTTCCCCGGTCGCCAGCTGATCGAGTGGGGCGGTGCGCTGCGCTGGTTCCGCACCGATGCCGAGCCTACGCTCGTGCGCCAGGCGGCGGCGACCGTCGGCGGCACCGCGACGCTCTTTCGCAGCCGCGACAAGTCGCCCGGTGTGTTCGCGCCGCTCGCGCCGGCGGTGCTCGAGTTGCACCGTCGCATCAAGCGCGAGTTCGATCCGCGCGGCATCTTCAATCCTGGCCGGCTGGTCGCCGGCCTCTGACGAGACCCGATGGAAACGCACCTGGCCGACTGGCTGCGCGGCACACCCGAGGGCGTGGAGGCCGACTCGATCCTGCGATCCTGCGTGCACTGCGGGTTCTGCACCGCGACCTGCCCGACCTACCAGCTGCTCGGCGACGAGCTCGACGGCCCGCGCGGCCGCATCTACCTGATGAAGCAGGTGATGGAAGGGGTGCCGCCCACCCGCGAGACGCAGCTGCACCTCGACCGCTGCCTGACCTGCCGCAACTGCGAGAGCACCTGCCCGTCGGGCGTGCGCTACGGCCACCTCGTCGACATCGGCCGCAAGCTGGTCGACCAGCGCGTCCAGCGGCCGCTCGGCGAGCGGGTGATGCGCGGCGCGCTGCGCGAGGGCCTGACCCGGCGCTGGCTGTTCGAGCCCGCGATGCGCGTGGGCCAGGTGGTGCGTCCGCTGCTGCCTGCCGCCGTCAAGGCGAAGGTGCCCGAGCGCCGCGACCCGGGCCGCTGGCCGCAGCGCGTCCATGCGCGCAAGGTGCTGCTGCTGCAGGGCTGCGTGCAGCCCGGGATGATCCCCGCCATCGACGCGGCGACCGCGCGCGTGCTCGACGCCGTCGGCGTCCAGTCGGTCGTGGCCACCCGCTCCGGCTGCTGCGGCGCCATCCGCCACCACCTCGACGACCACGCGGGCGCGCTCCACGAGGCGCGCCGCAACATCGACGCCTGGTGGCCCTGGATCGACGGCAGCGCGGTGTCGCGCACCGATGGGGGCGCACTCGCGGCATCGGGCGGTCAGGGCGTCGAGGCGATCGTCGCCAACGCGTCGGGCTGCGGCGCGATGCTCAAGGAGTATGGCCACCTGCTGCGCGACGACCCGGCCTATGCCGACAAGGCGCGCCGCGTCGCGCAGCTGACCCGCGACCTCGCCGAGTTCCTGCCGGCGGAGTCGGAGCGCCTGCGCGCGCGGCTCGCTCCGATGACCGAGGCCGGCCAGGCCGGCGCGCCGCCGCGGCGGGTCGCCTTCCACCCGCCGTGCACGCTGCAGCACGGCCAGCAGGTGCGCGGTGCGGTCGAGGCGCTGCTGGCCGCCTGCGGGGCGGAGCTGGCGCCCTTTGCCGAGTCCCATCTGTGCTGCGGCTCGGCGGGCACCTACTCGGTGCTGCAGGCCGACCTCTCCAGGCAGCTGCGCGACCGCAAGCTCGGGCACCTTCAGGCCGGCGCGCCGCAGGCGATCCTGTCGGCCAACATCGGATGCCTGACGCACCTCCAGTCGGGGACCGGGACGCCGGTGCGCCACTGGATCGAATGGGTCGACCAGGCGCTCGCCGCGCAGCCCGGCTGACAGCAACCCGCGACATGCCTGCGGTGGTGGAGACCCCCGGACCGCGCGAGCTGGTGCTGCGGCTGCCCAACTGGGTGGGCGACGTCTGCATGGCGCTGCCGGCGCTGTCGGCGCTGGAGGCCTGCGGGCTGGCGCTGAGGCCGGTCGGTGCGCGCTGGGCCGCCGACCTGCTCGCCGGCCACGGCTGGCCGGTGCTGCGCCTGCCGTCCGGCATCCGCGCTGCGGCGGGTGCGCTGCGTCCGCTCGGCGTGCGGCACGGGCTGCTGCTGACCAACTCCTGGTCGAGCGCCGCAGCCTTCAGGCTGGCCGGCGTGTCCGCGCTCGGCCATCGCCGGGACGGGCGCTCGCTGCTGCTCGGGCGCGGCGTTGCGCGGCCCGCCGGCGGGCTGCACGAAGTGGCGGTCTACTGGCGCCTCGCGCGCGAGACGGCCGCCTGGCTGTCGCTGCCGCCGCTGCCCGAGGCGCCGCCCGCCCGGCTCGGGCTGCGGCTCGCGCCGGCACACGTCGCGGCGGCGGACGAGGCGCTGCGCTCGGCTGGCCTGGGCGACGGGCAGGGCCCATCCGGCTTCGTGCTGGTCGCGCCGCTCGCCGCTGGCACCACCGGCGGTGCCCCGAAGGTCTGGCCCGGCTTCCCGGAGCTCGTACGCGGCCTCGCGGCCGATGGCCTGCGGATGGTGTGCTGCCCCGGGCCGGGGGAGGAGGCGGCCGCGCGCGAGGCGGCGCCCGCCGCCGCGCAGCTGACGGGTCTTGGGCTCGGCGCCTACGCGGCACTATGCGCGCGGGCGCGCCTGACGGTCGCCAACGACTCCGGGCCGATGCACCTCGCCGCGGCGGTCGATGCGCCGGTGCTCGGCGTCTTCGGGCCCGGCGATCCGGCGCGCTCCGGTCCGTGGGGGCCGTCCGCGCGGTCGATCGGCGGGCTTGGTCGGTGGCCGCAGGTCAAAGAGGTCGCTGTTCATATCGGACGGGTGCTCGCCTGATCCGATCGGATAGTCCGGATTGGATGAGCGGACGACCCACCCCTGGCGCACACGGGCGGAGCCCGATCGAAGTGGTAGCCTCGCCTCATTCGATCACTCATCGGCCGGCATCATGAAGCAGCAGGAAGTCCGCGCGACGGCCGCTCATGCTGGGGCGCTGGCGTCTAAGCGCCCCGTCTCGACCGCCTGGACCCTGGTGGGCGCCGCGCTGCTGGCGCATGCCGCCTTGGTGCTGGCGGGTGTGATCGACCTGCCGCTGTGGGTGCCCGTGGTCGAGTGCCTGGTCGCCTCGCTGGTCGGCATCCGTCAGCTGCGCCGGGTCACCGCCGCGGTCGACGAAGCCGTCTCGACGCACGCGTCACCGGCGGCCGAGCCGCGCGCGGTCCCGGCGTGGTCCTCGCCGCCGCGCTTCCCCGCCCGGATGGTGGTTCCGCGCGAGGACACCAAGGGCCCTGCAGCAGGGCCCTGACCCGCCAGCTAGCGCTTCGCCGGCTCCCAGGCCGACAGCTGCCACTGCACCCAGTCCTCAAGGCTGCGCGAGCGCATCGGCTGCGGCCCGCCGGACATGTAGTTGCCAGTCCACTCGCGCATCACCCAGCGCCCGACCTCCGGCGCATACCACAGCGTGTCGGTGCGCAGCGGGTCGAAGCGGAACACGTCCGGGTGCTTGAACTGGATCATCCGCTCGATCCGCAGCGCCGTGAAGCTGCCGGCCGGGACTTGCACCCGTTCCCAGCCCCGCACCGTGAGTTGCTGGTTCCAAGCCAGCAGGTCGTTCGAGACCTCGCTGCGGTAGCGCGTGCTGCTGCGGATCGAGAGCCCGGTCCGCGCGCCCGGCGGCACCACCGGCACCGGGGTCTCGAAGGTGATGCGGCTGTCGTAGGTACCGTCCACGAGCACCGACCAGGCATCGGCATAGCGTTCCTCGGTCACCGCGGCGCCGCCGCCCGGATCGACCCGCAGGCGGATCTCGGGGGACACGGCGACAACCTCGACCGAGGTCTCGCCGATGCGGCCGCCGTTGTAGCGGTTGATCAGCACATAGCGCCAGCGGTCGCCCACGCGCAGCGCGGGCGCGGGAAGCGGCTCGGCGCCGGCCGGCGCGGGCAACGTGGCGGGCGCCGTGCAGCCCGCTCCCAGCGCGGCAACCGAGCCGAGCGCCGTCCAGGCGGGGATGGACAGCAGGCCGCCCACCGACCTGCGCCGGAGGGGATTGATCGTACTCGTGCTCATGCGGGCCTCCCAGTGTCGGGGTCGTGGGTTCATCCAGACGTGGCTGCGGGCAGCCACGCGGTCAGTTGCAGCATCTGCCACTCCTCGGGGGCGGTCAGGCCCTCGGCGGGGTTGCCATCGCCCTGCCCCAGGCTCACGTACTCACCGCGCCATTCGCGCTGCACCCAGCGGCCCACCGCGGGCGCGTACCACAGGGTCTCGCTGCGGGTCGACGATGCCCGAAAGGTGTCGGGGTGGGTGAAGGCGACGAAGCGGCTGATGCGCAGGCACTCGTAGCGGCCCGCCGGCACCTCGATGGTCTCCCACGGACCGCTGGACAGCCGCTGGCGCCACGGCCGGGCCGGGCCGCTGCCCGCCTCGCGGTACGTGGTGACGGTGTTCAGGACCCGGCCGGCCTCGATCGGGACGGGCACGAGGGGCTGCGGCTCGGCGTACACCATCGGGATCCCGAAGATGATCTCCTCGCGCACGCGCCACGGGTCGGCCCAGCGCTCCTCGAGCACGGCGCCGCCCCTCAGGTTGGTCACCTTCAGGAGCAACTCGGGCTCGGTCGCGGCGACCTCCCACACGGGCGCTCCGATCCACTGGTTCCGGAACCGGTTGATCAGCTGGTAGCGCCAGCGGTCGCCGACGCGCAGCGTGGCCGCGTTGACCGACGTAGAGGGGCCGCTCGAGCCGGGGGCGGCGCAGGCGGCGGGCAGTGCGGCCGCCGCGACCAGCAGTGCACGCCGGACCGGGTCGGTCATGCCGGCATGGGCCGGCCATCGTTGAGCCACAGAACTCCCTTGATCATTCGGTACAGGTACCAGATCACAGGCACCACGAAGAGGAAGGACAACAGGCCGAAGGTGATCACCGTCAGCAGCAGCGCTGGCAGGAACGAGACCACGACCCACAACACCGTCCACCAGAACGTACGGATCATCCAGTTCATGTGGCTTTCGTAGATCGTGCCCCGGGCGTCGTCGCGCTTGATGTAGTTGATGATCAGCGCGATGACCGACAGCGCGCCCATCGACAGCAGGGGCCCCGCGATGTGCAGCGCATAGTCGATCAGGCAGACTTTCTTCAGCGTATCGAGCCTGGCCGGGTCGGCCGCGGTCGCGAGCGTCTGGGTTTCCATGGCGAACTCCTGCGGGGTGGGTTGCCGGCAATGATGGGGGCGGCGGGCGCCCGTATCAAGCCTGCGGACACGCCGCCGACGGGCCGGCTGCGGCGCCGCAGGCCGCCGCGCAGCGTCAGTCGACCGCCTTCACCATGTCCTCGACGACTTTCTTGGCATCGCCGAACACCATCATCGTCTTGTCCATGTAGAACAGCTCGTTGTCCAGACCGGCGTAGCCGGAGGCCATCGAGCGCTTGTTGACGATGATGGTCTTGGCCTTGTAGGCCTCGAGGATGGGCATGCCGGCGATGGAGGACTTCGGGTCCTTGGCCGCCGGATTCACCACGTCGTTGGCGCCGAGCACCAGCACGACGTCGGCCTGGCCGAACTCGGAGTTGATGTCCTCCATCTCGAAGACCTGGTCGTACGGCACCTCGGCCTCGGCGAGCAGCACGTTCATGTGACCGGGCATGCGGCCAGCGACCGGGTGGATCGCGTACTTGACCGTGACGCCGTGGTCGGTGAGCTTCTGGGCCAGCTCCTTGAGCGCGTGCTGCGCGCGCGCCACCGCCAGGCCGTAGCCCGGGACGATGATGACGGTGTCGGCGTTGGTCATCAGGAAGGCCGCGTCGTCGGCGGAGCCGCTCTTGACCGGGCGCTGCTGCTGCGCGCCGCCGACGGCCGCGGCCGCCTCGCCGCCGAACCCGCCCAGGATCACGTTGAAGAACGAGCGGTTCATCGCCTTGCACATGATGTAGCTCAGGATCGCGCCCGAGCTGCCCACCAGGCTGCCTGCGATGATCAGCATGCTGTTGTTCAGCGAGAAGCCGATGCCCGCGGCCGCCCAGCCCGAGTAGCTGTTCAGCATCGAGACCACGACCGGCATGTCGGCGCCGCCGATCGGGATGATGATCAGCACGCCGAGCACGAACGACAGCGCGAGCATCGCGAAGAACGCGGGCCAGCTCTCGGTGAACGTGAACGCCAGGCCGAGCGCGAGCGCCGCCAGGCCCAGCAGCAGGTTCAGCTTGTGCTGGCCGGCGAACGACACCGGAGCGCCCTGGAACAGCCTGAACTTGTACTTGCCCGACAGCTTGCCGAACGCGATCACCGAGCCACTGAAGGTGATGGCGCCGATGGCCGCGCCGAGGAACAGCTCGAGCCGGTTGCCGGCCGGAATGGGCGGGCGGACCAGGACGTCGGCCACCACGGTGCCCGCCGGGGTCTGCGCGCCGATCAGCAGCTCCTTGGGGAAGGCGGTGATGCCGAAGGCCCACGGCTCGGCGACCGCCGCGATCGCGATGAACACCGCGGCCAGGCCGATCATGCTGTGCATGAACGCCACCAGCTCGGGCATCTTGGTCATCTCGACCCGGTTGGCCATGACCGCACCGGCGGTTCCGCCGACCGCCACGCCCAGCGCCACCCAGCCTAGCCCGGCGACGCCAGCATCGGCGCGCATCATGAAGATCAGCGCGATCGTGGTGAGCACCGCGATCGCCATGCCGGTCATGCCGAACACGTTGCCGCGGATGGAGGTCGTGGGGTGCGACAGGCCCTTGAGCGCCTGGATGAAGAACACCGAGGCGACCAGGTACAGCAGGACGACGACGTTCATGCTCATGCCTCGCCTCCGTCGCGCTGGGGCTGGCCCTTGCGGCCGACCTCGAAGCGCCCCTTGATCCAGCCCAGGCGACCGAGCAGCCACGCGGCGGGCGCCACGATCGGGGCGGCGATGGCCAGCACCGAGAAGGTCCGCTCCATGCCGGGCGCGGCGAACTGCTGGGCGAAATGGTCACCGACCGCGATCGCGAACATGGTCACGACCATCAGTACGAGGAATGCACGCAGCGTCATCGCGCGGCCTCCTTCGCGGCGGCCTTGGGTTCCTTCTTCTTGAACATCTCGAGCATCCGTCGGGTAACCAGGAAGCCGCCGAACACGTTGACGGCGGCGAGCGCCACTGCGGCGACGCCCATGAACTTGCCCAGCGGCGTCTGGGTCAGCGCGGCCGCGAGCATGGCGCCCACGATCACGATCGCGGAGATGGCGTTGGTGACCGCCATCAGCGGCGTGTGCAGCGCGGGCGTGACGTTCCAGACCACGTGGTAGCCGACGTAGATGGCCAGCACGAAGATGATCAGGTTGACGACGGTGGGGTTGATCGCTTCCATGGGTTCAGGCCCTCAGCACCTGCCCGTCGCGCGCGACGAGGCAGGCCTTGACGATGTCGTCCTCGAGATCGATCTTCAACGCGCCCTCTGCGTCGATCACGAGCTTGAGGAAATCGATCACGTTGCGCGCGTAGAGCGCCGACGCGTCCGCCGCGACCAGCGCCGGCAGGTTGGTCTCGCCGACGATGTGCACGCCATAGCGGGTCACGGTGCGGCCCGGCTCCGAGAGCGGGCAGTTGCCGCCCTGCTCGACTGCCATGTCCACGATCACCGAGCCCGGCTTCATGGTCTGCACCATCTCCTCGCTGACCAGCACCGGCGCCTTGCGACCCGGGATCAGCGCGGTGGTGATCACGATGTCGGCCTGCCGGATGCGCTCGGCGACCGCGGCCGCCTGGCGCTTCATCCAGCTCTCCGGCATCGGGCGCGCGTAGCCGCCCGAACCCTTGGCGATCTCGCGCTCCTCGTCGGTCTCGTAGGGAACGTCGATGAACTTGCCGCCCAGCGACTCGACCTGCTCCTTGACCGGGGGGCGGACGTCGGAGGCCTCGATGACCGCGCCCAGGCGCTTGGCGGTCGCGATGGCCTGCAGGCCCGCGACGCCCACGCCGAGGATCACGACCCGAGCGGCCTTCACGGTGCCGGCCGCGGTCATCAGCATCGGCATGAAGCGCTGGTACGTGTTGGCCGCGATCATCACGGCCTTGTAGCCGGCGATGTTCGCCTGCGACGACAGCACGTCCATGCTCTGGGCCCGGGTGGTGCGGGGCGCCGCCTCGAGCGCGAAGGCGATCGTGCCCATGGCGGCGAGCTGCTCCAGGCCGGGGCGGTCGAAGGGATCCAGCATGCCGACGAGCGCGGTGCCCGGCTTCATCAGCATCAGCTCCTCGGTCGAGGGGCGGCGGACCTTCAGCACCAGCTCGGCCGAGAAGGCGGCAGCCGCATCGCCGATGGTGGCGCCGGCTGCCTCGTAGGCCGAGTCCGGCACGCTGGCCGCGACGCCGGCGCCGGACTGCACGACGACCTGGTGCTTGGCTGAGACCAGCTTCTTCACCGTCTCGGGGGTGGCGGCGACTCGCGCCTCGCCGGCGCGCGTCTCGGCCGGCACTCCGATTCTCATTCTGTGTACTCCGGGGCAGTCGGGGCTAGCCGCGGAGCATAACCCGGACTTCGCCGGCGAAGCGCTCATTTCCGGCATTCGGGATCGGAAAGACGCTCGGCTAAACTGTGGAATGGACTATTGGAAACCCAACGCGACCGTCGCCGCGGTCGTCGAGCGAGACGGCCGGCTGCTGATGGTCGAGGAGCGGACCGCGCACGGCTTGCGGCTCAACCAGCCCGCCGGCCACCTCGATCCGGGCGAGTCGCTGGCCCAGGCCGCGGTGCGCGAGACGCTCGAGGAGACCGGCTGGCAGGTCGAGCCGGTCGCGTTGCTCGGGCTGTACATGGCCCGCTACGAGAACGCCGCGGAGGGCGTCGACGTCACCTACCTGCGGCATGCGTTCGTGTGCCGCCCGCTGTCGCACGATGCGCAGCGCGCGCTCGACCACCCCGTCGTGCGGGCGCTGTGGATGACGCCCGGGGAGATCCTCGAGGCGCGCGATCGGCACCGCAGCCCGCTCGTCGAGCGCACGGTCGCCGACTTCGTCGCCGGGCGGCGCCATCCGCTGGACCTCGTCTGGAGCCACCCGAGCGCGCTCTACGGGCGCGCCGCGGCGCCCGCGCCATGAGCCGCGGGCGCATCGTCGTCGGGTTGTCGGGCGGTGTCGACTCTGCGGTGTCGGCCTGGCTGCTGAAGGAGCAGGGCTGGGAGGTCATCGGACTGTTCATGAAGAACTGGGAGGACGACGACGACTCCGAGTACTGCTCGACCCGCCAGGACTGGATCGACGCGGCGAGCGTCGCCGACGTGGTCGGCATCGACATCGAGGCGGTGAACTTCGCCACCGAGTACCGGGACCGCGTGTTCGCTGAATTCCTGCGCGAGTACTCGGCCGGGCGCACCCCGAACCCCGATGTGCTGTGTAACGCCGAGATCAAGTTCAAGGCCTTCCTCGACCACGCGATGCGAATGGGCGCCTCCTGCATCGCGACGGGGCACTATGCGCGGGTGCGGCACGTCGAGGACTCCGGGGCGCCGGGCGGGCTGCGCCACGAGCTGCTGCGCGGGCGCGATGCGGGCAAGGACCAGAGCTACTTCCTGCACCGGCTCGACCAGTCGCAGCTCGCGCGCACCATGTTCCCGGTGGGCGAGCTGCCCAAGACCGAGGTGCGCGCCATCGCGCGTCGCATCGGCCTGCCCAACCACGACAAGAAGGACTCGACCGGCATCTGCTTCATCGGCGAGCGGCCGTTCCGGGAGTTCCTGAACCGCTACCTGCCGACCGCCCCCGGCCCCATCCTCGACGACGCGGGACACCGCGTGGGCGAGCACGTGGGGCTGGCCTTCTACACGCTGGGGCAGCGCAAGGGCATCGGCATCGGCGGGCGCAGGTCGGGCAGCGGCGAGGCCTGGTACGTCGCGCGCAAGGACATGGCGGCCAACGTGCTGTACGTGGTGCAGGGGCACGACCACCCGTGGCTGCAGGCGGGCGGGCTGCGGGCGGCCGACGCGCACTGGATCGCCGGCGCGCCGCCCTCGGCCGATGCGCCGCTCGGCGCCAAGACGCGCTATCGGCAGTCGGACGCGCCGTGCCGGCTGCGCCTGGACGCGGCCGATCCCGGCGCTTTCGCGCTCGACTTCGATGCGCCCCAGTGGGCGGTGACGCCCGGGCAGTCGGCGGTGCTGTATCGCGGCGACACCTGCCTCGGCGGCGGCGTGATCGCGGCGGCGGAATCGGTAGGCGCGGCCGGACGCGTCGGGTCGCCGGCCGCGGCGTGACCGCGGGCGGCGGCCGGCCGGGCGACCGGGGCGTGCGGGTGGTGCGGCTCAAGGGTCGGCGGGCGGCACGAGCGCCCTGCGCGGCATAAGCGATCCGGGCGGGCCGGCGGCAGGCGCGGCACGGGCGGTACGGGCGGTACGGGCGCCAGGCGCGGCATGGGGCCGCCCGACCCCTTGTCGCCGCGCGCCATCGGTCCTGCCTGCCTCGCCGTCAGGCGGGGCGCGCGATCCGGCCGTGGCCGATCCCGATAGGCTCGATTCGGCGATGTCGCCTCTTCTCCACGTCCCGCTTCCCGCCGCGTCGCGATCCTGCCGCCGCGTGCAACGCCGGGCTGTGGTGTGCGGCGGCCCGCGACCCCCACGCCACCGCCGAGGCGCAGAGGGCGGGGCGACCGGGACCTCGCGCGGCGCTCGCAGCCTGTGCGCCGCGACGCTCGGCCTGCTGCTCGCCGCGGCACTGGGCCCAGGCGCCGCCGTCGCGGCCGCATCGCAGGACGGACCGCCGATCGATGCCCCGACGGCCGCGGCCGCGCGGATCGGGCAGGCTGCGACGCAGGCGACGACGGCCCCTTCGACGCAGGCGACTCCGCCAGCCGTCTCGGCGCCGCCGACCGACACCGCCTCCGACGTGCCGCCCGAACCGGCGCCCCATGCCTGGCGGGCATCCCGGCCTGCCGACGGGCCGGGCTCGCCGCCTGCGGCGCCCCCCGCGACGGTGCCTCATGTATCCAGGCCGGACGCGCCCGCGCCGCCCCATGTCGAGGCGATCCGCGATGACGCGCTCGCCGCCGCGCTCGCCTCGGTCGTCGAGCAGTCGCAGCGGGCCGTGCGCAGCTACGCGCAGATCGGGCAGGGGGCCCGCCCGCGCCAGGCCGAGGCGGGGCTGGCCGAGGCGGTGCGTGCCGGCGACCGCGTGTTCGCGACGCTCGCCGCCGGGACCGGGCGACGCCTGTCCGCCGCGCGGCTCAAGCAGATGTCGCTGCGCTGGCGGGCGCTGCGCGAGGCTACAGCCACGCGGCCCGAGCCGCGCATCGCCGCCCTGATGGATGCGGTCGCCGGCCAGCTCGGCGCGCTCGCCGAGGATGCCGCGCAACGCCTGCCGGCGCCGTCGACCACGCAACGCCAGCGCATCTTGCTGCACCGGATGGCGGGTGCCTACCTGTTGCGCTGCTGGGGGGCGGGCGAGGCGTCCGCCGACGCGATGCTCGCGATGCGCATCGAGTTCGGCCACCTGCTCGACGCCTCCAGGCTGGAGGACGGCATCGATGGCGCCACGCTGCGCAGCCAGTGGGGCCTGCTCGCGGGCGGCCTCGACCGGCACGGCGAGCGCTGCGAGCCGTCCGATCTCGCGAAGGTCGCGAGCACCAGCGACCGCGTCGCGCAGCTGCTCGAGGCCGCGTCGGTGCGCAACCTCGCCGCCCGGCACCGCTGAGATACACTGCGCGCCATCCGAGACACCCCGGGGCTCCGCGATGTCACAGTACCTGCGATATGCGACGCTCGGCCTGGCGCTGCTCGCCCTGCCGCTGACCGCTGCAGGCTGGCTGATCGGGGCGATGTCCGGCTGGTGGTGCGCCGCCGCGGGGGCCCTCTGCGCGCTCGGTCTGCGGGATCTGTCGCAGACGCAGCACTCGATATTGCGCAACTACCCGATCGTCGGGCACATGCGCTTCCTGGTGGAGTCGGTCCGCCCGGAGCTCCGCCAGTACCTGCTGGAGTCGGACTCCGACGCCGTGCCGTTCTCGCGCCTGCAGCGCGCCATCGTCTACCAGCGCGCCAAGAACGAGCTCGACAAGCGCCCTTTCGGCACGCAGCTCGACGCCTACGCGAGCGGCTTCGAGTGGATCAACCATGCGATGGTGCCCGCGCCGGTGCAACCGCACGATTTCCGCGTGAAGATCGGCGGGCCAGTCTGCACCCGGCCCTACGAGGCGTCGATCTTCAACATCTCGGCGATGAGCTTCGGCTCGCTGTCGGCCAATGCGATCCTGGCGCTGAACCGCGGCGCGGCGATGGGCCGGTTCATCCACGACACGGGCGAGGGCTCGATCTCGGTCCACCATCGGCAGCACGGCGGCGACCTGACCTGGGAGATCGGCTCGGGCTACTTCGGTTGCCGCGACGACGCCGGACGGTTCGACGCCGCGCGCTTCGTCGAGAACGCCTGCGCCGATCAGGTGAAGATGATCGAGGTCAAGCTGTCGCAGGGCGCCAAGCCCGGCCACGGCGGCGTGCTGCCCGGCCCCAAGGTGACCCTCGAGATCGCGCAGGCGCGCGGCGTACCGCCCTGGGTCGACTGCGTGTCCCCGGCGTCGCACTCGGCCTTCTCGACGCCGATCGGCCTGCTGCAGTTCGTCGACCGGCTGCGTACCCTGTCCGGTGGCAAGCCGACCGGCTTCAAGCTCGCGATCGGGCACCCGTGGGAGTGGTTCGCGATCGCCAAGGCGATGCTCGAAACCGGCATCACGCCCGACTTCATCGTGATCGACGGCAAGGAGGGCGGCACGGGCGCCGCGCCCGCCGAGTTCATCGACCGGATGGGCACGCCGATGCAAGAGGGCCTGATGCTGGTCCACAACACGCTGATCGGCTTGAACCTGCGGGACCGCATCCGGCTGGGGGCGGCCGGCAAGCTGACCAGCGCGTTCGATGTCGCGCGCACCCTGGCGCTGGGCGCCGATTGGTGCAACAGCGCGCGCGGCTTCATGTTCGCGCTCGGCTGCATCCAGGCGATGAACTGCCACACCGGGCGCTGCCCGACCGGCGTCGCCACGCAGGACCCGGCTCGCCAGCGCGCGCTGGTGGTGCCCGACAAGGCCGAGCGCGTCTTCAACTTCCACCAGAACACGCTCAAGGCGCTCGCCGAGCTGATCGCGGCGGCCGGTCTGGCGCACCCGTCGCAGCTGCGCGCCGACCACATCGTGCGGCGGGTCAGCGATCACGAGATCCGGCTGCTCTCGACGCTGTATCCGCTGCTGTCGCCGGGCGAGCTGCTGCTCGGGGCGGCCGAGGCACCGGTGTACCGCGCGTTCTGGGGCCGGGCGCGCGCGGATTCGTTTGCGGCGCTCTGAGGGCGCTGCGTCCGCGGCCCGCATCCGGGCCGCGGCGTCCCGGCGGATTCAGGCCGCGACGGGTGCGCTGTCGATGAACGCCGGCCGCGCGAACAGCTTCTCGGCGTGGCGCGAGAGGTTGGGGTGGCGCGTGCGCCAGTCGATGTGCACGAAACGGAAGTCGAGGTAGCCGAGCGCGCAGCCCACGGCCACGTCGGCCAGCGTGTACCTGCCCTCGCAGCAGAACGCCTTGTCGCCCAGGCCCCTGGCCATCGCATCGAGCGCGGCATCGACCTTGCCCATCTGGCGGTCGACCCAGGCGGCGCTGCGCAGCGCCTCGGGGCGCTGCGTCTGCTCGATGCGGGCGAGGATCGCGGCGTCGAGCAGGCCGTCGCCGAGCGCCTCCCAGCAGCGCACCTCGACGCGGGCGCGCCCGGACGGCGGGATCAGGCGGTGGATGGGCGTGACCGTGTCGAGGTACTCGACGATCACGCGCGAATCGAAGACGTTGCCGCCATCGTCGGTCACCAGCGTCGGCACCTTGCCGAGCGGATTGGACTGCCCGATGACGGTGTCCGGGGACCAGACGTCTTCGCGCACGAAGCGGTAGTCGATCTTCTTCTCGGCGAGCACCACGCGCACCTTGCGCACGAACGGGCTGCCTTCGGATCCGATCAGCTTCATCTTGGCCGCTCCGGTGGCGCGTCGGTCGAGGGCCCTCGAATATAGCGCAACGCCGCCGCGGTGCTAGGATCGCGCCGTCATGAGCCAAACCACACCCTCCGCCGACGGCCGCGCCGCCCTCGAACTCGACGCACTGTCGCCCCTGGACGGCCGCTACGCCGGCCGCGTTGCCGCGCTGCGGCCGCTGCTGTCCGAGGCCGGCTTCGTGCGCCACCGCGTCCGCGTCGAGATCGAATGGCTGGTCGCGCTGTCGGACCTCGGTCTGCCCGAGCTGCCGAGCTTCGGGGCCCCGGCGCGCGCGCGCCTGCGGGCGATCGCCACCGGCTTCTCGGGCGCCGACGCCATGCGCGTCAAGGCGATCGAGGCGGTGACGAACCACGATGTGAAGGCGGTCGAATACTTCCTGAAGGAGCGGGTCACCGGCGACCCCGAGCTCGAGTCCGCGGCCGAGTTCATACACTTCGCCTGTACCTCCGAGGACATCAACAACACCTCGCATGCGCTGATGCTCGGCGCGGCGCGCGACACCGTGCTGCTGCCGGCGCTTGACGCGATCGTCGCTGCGCTGCGCGCGATGGCGCATGCGCACGCGGCCGTCCCGATGCTCGCGCGCACGCACGGCCAGCCGGCGACGCCGACGACCCTCGGCAAGGAACTCGCCAACGTCGTGGCCCGCCTGAAGATCGCCCGCGAGACGCTCGCCGGCGTGCGCCCGCGCGCCAAGATGAACGGGGCGGTGGGCAACTACAACGCGCACCTGTCGGCCTATCCGGACATCGACTGGGAGGCGTTTGCCCGCGGCGTGGTGGAGGGGCCGCTCGGGCTGGCCTTCAACCCGTGGACGACGCAGATCGAGCCGCACGACTGGATGGCCGAGCTCTTCGACGCGCTCGCGCGCGTCAACACCATCCTGCTCGACCTCGATCGCGACGTCTGGGGCTACATCTCTGTGGGCTACTTCAAGCAGCGGCTGAAGGCCGGCGAGATCGGCTCGTCGACCATGCCGCACAAGGTCAACCCGATCGACTTCGAAAACTCGGAGGGCAACCTCGGCATCGCCAACGCGCTGCTGCGCCACCTCGCCGACAAGCTGCCGGTATCGCGCTGGCAGCGCGACCTGACCGATTCCACCGTGCTGCGCAACGTCGGTACGGCCTTCGGGCACACGCTGCTCGCATGGGACGCGTGCCTGCGCGGCCTGGGCAAGCTCGAGGTCAACCACCAGCGGCTCGCCGAGGACCTCGACGCCTGCTGGGAGGTGCTCGCCGAGCCGGTGCAGACGGTGATGCGCCGCTACGGGGTGCCCAATCCCTACGAGCAGCTCAAGGAGCTGACCCGCGGCAAGGGGATCACGTCCGAGGCGCTGGCGAGCTTCGTCGACCAGCTCCCGATCCCGGACGAGGCCCGCGCGCGCCTGCGCGCGCTCACCCCGGCCGCCTATGTCGGACTGGCCGCGGCGCTCGCCCGCCGCGTGTAGCCGGCCGGGGCCCCGTCGGCGACGAGGTCCGCCGTAGCGGCGACACGGTCGCCGGGCGGACGCCTGTCAGATGCGTCGAATGCTGTTACGCTCGTTCTCGTTAGAACTGTCTCGACGAAGACGAAGGAAGGCGGTCTCGATGGCCGAACGGTTCATGCGCTCGCTGCGGCTGCTGGCCGAAACCTACCAGGCGTTCGAGCGCCTGTCGGGGCGCCACGTGCGCGCGTTGGGCCTGACGCCTGCGCAGTTCGACATCGTGGCGACGCTGGGCAACACCGAGGGCATGTCGTTCCGCGAGCTCGGCGAGCGCACGCTGATCACCAAGGGCACGCTGACCGGGGTCGTCGACCGGCTCGAGGCCCGCGGTCTGGTCGAGCGGATCGCGAGCGACCTCGACCGGCGCAGCGTCACCGTGTGCCTGACCCGCAGCGGCGCCCGGGAGTTCCGCCGGGTCTTCGTGCCGCACATCGCGCACATCTCGCGTGGCTTCTCCAATCACGGCCCGGCCGATCTGGCCGCCCTCGAAGCTCAGCTCACGCGCTTGCGCGACGGCCTCGTCGAGGCCGAGCGCAGCCCTGCTGAACCGGCGGCCCGACCGGGTCGTCGCCCCACCACGCGCGGCGTCCCGCCGCGTCGGACCCTGACCCGACCCGCCAAGGAGCATCCATGAAGTCCAAGCACGTCCTAGCATCCGCCGTCGTTCTCGCGGCACTCGCGCCGCTCGCCGCCACCGCGCAGTTCGCCAAACCCGAAGACGCGATCAAGTACCGCCAGGCGGCGTTCTCGCTGCTGGGCTCGCACTTCGGCCGCATCGGCGCGATGGTCAACGGCCGGGTGCCCTACGACGCCAAGGTCGCGGCCGACAATGCCGCGCTGGTCGGCGTCCTCTCCAAACTGCCCGGCGGCGCCTTCCCGGTCGGCTCCGAGGCCGGCCTGAACACGCGCGCCAAGGCCGAGATCTGGAAGGACAGCGCGAAGTTCACCGCGGCCTACGAGAAGATGGTCACGGAGGTGGGCAAGCTGCCCGCCGCTGCCGGCGATCCGGCAGCGCTGAAGGTGGCCTTCGGCGCCGCCGCCGCGACCTGCAAGGGCTGCCACGACGACTTCCGTCGCGACTGAGCACGAGGCGCCGGCGCGGCGCGGCCGATGCGCCCCGCGCCGCGGCCGGCCTGTGCTGCGGCCAGGGCGCGGCTGTCAGTATCTGACCAGCCAGGCCACGGCCAGGCCACAGGCCGCGGCGATCGCCAGCGCACGCAATCGCAACGCGGCGTCGTCGCGGCTCGGCACCGGGTTGCCCGCCACCGATGCGTCGCCGCGCACCATGGGTGCGATCAGGTCCTGGCTGCGCCCGAACCGGTAGTACAGGATCGCGCAGACATGCAGCGCCACCAGCGCGAGGATCACCCACTGGTTGCGACGGTGCAGCGTGGTGAGCAGGCTCGATGCCGCGCCCGACACATGGCGGGCGAGCGGCCCCTCGAAGGCGATGTCGTCGTTGGTGAAGAGCCCCGATCCAGCCTGGAAGGCGAGCACCGCGAGCAACCCCATCACGGACAGCGCGCCCAGCGGGTTGTGGCCCGGTGCGTGCGGCGTGCCCGCCTTGCCGCGCAGGTAGCCCAGCACTGCGCGCGGCCCCCGCACGAAGTTCGCGAAGCGCGCGTAGCGCCCGCCGACGACGCCCCAGGCGAGGCGAAACAGCAGCAGCGTCAGCACGAAGTAGCCCAGGCGCTCGTGCCAGACCATCAGGTTGCCGCCGATCTTGACGGTCGCGATCGAACCGACGATGGCCAGCGCCAGCAGCCAGTGGAAGAGGCGCGTGGGCAGGTCCCAGACGCGGATCCGGGTGGACGGGGCAGGGGTCATGGCGTGGTCGTCCAGGCAGGGGGCGCGCCATGCGGCGTCGGACGATTCTAATCCGTACGGGCGGGATCGTTCCAGTCAGTACGATCGGTCGACCCGCGGGCGCTGCGGCGCCCCGTGAGTGCTCAGCGGGCGATCAGGTCCGCGTGCTCCGGATGCCGGGCCAGCCAGACGCGCGCGTAGCCGCACACGGGCTGGATGCGCAGGCCCTCGGCGCGGGCATGGGCCACCGCCGCCTGCGTCAGCGCGGCCGCGATGCCGCGGCCCTCGAGCCGGGGCGGGACCCCGGTGTGGTGGATGCGCATCACGCCGTCGTCGAGGCGGTAGTCGAGGCGGCAGGGCTGGCCGTCGACGATGGCCTCGAAGCGGCTCGAGCCGGGGACGTGGCGCACATCGGGGGCTGCGGGCATGGTTCAGCCTGCCGTCCAGGGTGCGATACCGGCCCGCGTCAGGGCAGCTCGACTTCCGAGCCGTCCTTCTTCTTGACCGGCTTGATCAGGTCCTCGCGCTTGACGCCCAGCCACATCGCGATGGCGGCGGCGACGAACACCGACGAGTAGATGCCGAAGCAGATGCCGATCGCCAGCGCGAGCGCGAAGTAGTGCAGGGTCGGGCCGCCGAAGAACAGCATCGCCAGGACCATCATCAGCGTCGAGCCGTGCGTGATCATCGTGCGCGATATCGTGCTGGTGATCGCGTGGTCGATGACCTGGACGGTGTCCATCTTGCGCTGCTTGCGGAAGGTCTCGCGGATCCGGTCGAAGATGACCACCGACTCGTTGACCGAGTAGCCGAGCACGGCCAGCACCGCGGCCAGCACCGACAGCGAGAACTCCCACTGGAAGGCCGCGAAGAAGCCCAGGATGATGATCACGTCGTGCAGGTTGGCGACGATCGCGGCCACCGAGAATTTCCACTCGAAGCGGAAGGCCAGGTAGATCATGATGCCGACGATCACGAACAGCAGCGCGAGCGCGCCGTCGGTGGCGAGCTCCTTGCCCACCTGTGGCCCCACGAACTCGACCCGGCGCAGCTCGACGCCCGGCTCCGTCGCCTTCAGTGCGGCCATCACCTTCTCGCTCTGCTGCGCCGAGGTGGTGCCCTTGTCGGGCGACAGCCGGATCATCACGTCGCGCGAAGTGCCGAAATTCTGGACCTGCACTTCGGTGAAGCCGAGCGTCCCGACCAGGTCGCGGACCTTCTGGACCTCGGCCGCCTGCGGGTAGGCGACCTCCATCACCGTGCCGCCGGTGAATTCGATGGAGAAGTGCAGGCCCCGGAACAGCAGGAAGGCGACCGCGGCGAGGAAGGTGATCAGCGAGATCGCGTTCAGCACCAGCGCATGGCGCATGAACGGGATGTCGCGGCTGATACGGAAGAATTCCATCGCTTCAGGCCCCCTTGGGCTTCCAGACCTGCCCGATCGAGATCGAGGACAGCTTCTTCTGGCGGCCGTACCAGAGGTTGACGATGCCGCGCGAGACCACGACCGCGGAGAACATCGAGGTCAGGATGCCCAGGCAGTGGACCACCGCGAAACCGCGGACCGCGCCCGACCCGAACACCAGCAGCGCGACGCCGGCGATCAGCGTCGTGATGTTGGAGTCTAGGATCGTGCCCCAGGCCTTCTCGTAGCCGGTTGAGATCGCCGCCTGCGGGCTCGCGCCGTTGCGCAGCTCCTCGCGGATGCGTTCGTTGATCAGGACGTTGGCGTCGATCGCCATGCCCAGCGTCAGCGCGATCGCGGCGATGCCCGGCAGCGTGAGGGTCGCCTGCAGCAGCGACAGCAGCGCGATCAGCAGCAGCAGGTTCACCGCCAGCGCCAGCGTGGAGATGAAGCCGACGACCATGTAGTACGCGATCATGAACGCGGCGATCGCGATGAAGCCGTAGAGCGTCGAGTTGAAGCCCTGGCGGATGTTGTCGGCGCCCAGGCTCGGGCCGATCGTGCGCTCCTCGATGATCTCCATCGGCGCGGCCAGCGCGCCGGCGCGCAGCAGCAGCGCGAGGTCGTTGGAGGCCTGCGGCGAATCCATGCCGGTGATCTGGAAGCGCGAGCCGAGCTCCGACTGGATCGTGGCGACGGTGAGCACCTCGCCGCGGCCGCGCTCGAACAGCACCACCGCCATCGGCTTCTTGATGTTCTCGCGCGAGACCTCGCGCAGCACGCGGCCGGCGGCGTCGTTCAGGCTGATGGCCACCGCCGGGCGCTGGTTCTCGTCGAACGTGGCGGCCGCGCCGGTCAGCTGCTCGCCGGTGAAGATCGCCTGCTTCTTGAGCACCACCGGCGCGCCGCGCCCCTGGCGGAACAGCTCCGAGCCGAAGGGCACCGACCCCTGGCCCACCACCGCGCCCTGCGCCTCCTGCGTGAGGTCGACCAGCCGCGCCTCCAGCGTCGCGGTCCGGCCCAGGATGTCCTTGGCGCGTGCGGTGTCCTGCACGCCAGGCAACTGGACGACGATCCGGTCGGCGCCCTGCTGCGCGATGATCGGCTCGGACACGCCGAGCTCGTTGATCCGATTTTGCAGCGTGGTGATGTTCTGCTTGATCGAGGTGTCGAGCAGCGCGCGCTCGGCCGCCGGCTTGAGCGCGACGACGAGCTTGCGCTCGCCGCCCTCGGCGGCGGCCGCGGTGAGCTGCAGGTCGGCGTTGGCGTCGGTGATCAGGGTGCGGGCGCGCTCGAAGGCAGGTTCGTCGCGAAAGCGCACCTCCACCGCATCGCCGTTGCGCACGATGCCCGCGTGCCGGACGTTCTTGTCGCGCAGCAGGCCGCGCAGTTCGCCGACGGTAGCGTCGATGCGCTTGGAGACGGCCTGCTTCATGTCGACCTGCAGCAGGAAGTGCACGCCGCCGCGCAGGTCCAGGCCGAGGTACATCGGCAGCGCGCGCAGGCTGGTCAGCCATTGCGGCGAGGCCGACAGCAGGTTGAGCGCCACGACGTAGGTCGGGTCGGACGCATCGGGGTTCAGGGTGCGGGCGATGACGTCGCGCGCCTTGATCTGCGTGTCCGGGTCCTTGAGGCGCACGCGGATGGACGCGCCGTCGAGCTGGATGCCGCCGTGCGGCACCTGCGCCGTTGACAGCGCCTGCTCGACGCGCCCGAGCACGCCGGTGTCGACGCGCACCGTCGCCTTCGCGCTCGAGACCTGCACCGCCGGCAGCTCGCCGAAGAAGTTGGGCAGCGTGTAGACGAGCCCGAACAGGATCGCCACGGCGATGACGACGTACTTCCAGATCGGGTAACGGTTCACGCTGTTCGCCTCGCCATGCCTGTCGTTCCTGCCTCGGTTTCCGCAGACGGCCTCAGATCGCCTTGATCGTGCCCTTGGGCAGCAGCGTCTGGATCGCGGTCTTCTGCATCTGCATCTCGACGCCCTGGTCGCCGCGCTGCGCGACCTCGAGCGTCACGTAGCCGTCCCCGACCTTGGTGACCTTGCCGACGATGCCGCCGGCGGTGATCACCTCGTCGCCCTTGGACAGCGCCTCGAGCATCGTCTTGTGATCTTTCGCGCGCTTCATCTGGGGGCGGATCATCAGGAAATAGAGCACCACGAACATCAGGATGATCGGCAGGAAGCCGAGCAGCTGCTGCTGGGTGTCGCCCGAGGTCTGTGCGTAGGCGTTCGAGATGAACACGATGTATATCCTTGTTTTGTCGGTGGTTTTCGTAAACCTTCGAGTATATCAGCCGGCGCCGCGCGCGCGGTCCGCTGAAAACGACGCACGGAAGGCTCCGAAGCGGCCCGCCCCGATGGCCTCGCGGGCGCGCGCCATCAGGTCGAGGTAGTAGTGCAGGTTGTGGATCGTGGCGAGGTGGGCGCCCAGAATCTCGTCGATCCGGTTCAGGTGGTGCAGGTAGGCGCGCGTCGTGGTCCTGCAGGCGTGGCAGGCGCAGGTCTCGTCCAGCGGTCGCGGGTCGGCGCGGTGCTTCGCGTTGCGGATCTTGATGTCCCCGAATCGGGTGAAGAGCCAGCCGTTTCGGGCGTTGCGGGTCGGCATCACGCAGTCGAACATGTCGATGCCCATCGCGATGCCGGCCACCAGGTCCTCCGGCGTGCCGACCCCCATCAGGTAGCGGGGCCGGTCGGCGGGCAGGCGGGCGCCGACGTGGTCCAGCACCCGCATCATGTCCTCCTTGGGCTCGCCCACCGACAGCCCGCCGATCGCGTAGCCGTCGAACCCGACGTCGGTCAGCCCGGCGAGCGACTCGTCGCGCAGCGCCTCGAACATGCCGCCCTGCACGATGCCGAACAGCGCGTTGGGGTTGCCCTGCGCATCGAAGGCGTCGCGCGAGCGGCGCGCCCAGCGCAGCGACAGGCGCATCGACGCCGCCGCCTCGTCGAGGGTGGCCGGGCGCCCGTCGATCTCGTAGGGGGTGCACTCGTCGAAGATCATCGCGACGTCGGAGTTCAGGGAGCGCTGGATGCGCATCGACTCCTCGGGGCTCAGCATCAGCCGGTCGCCGTTGATCGGCGAGGCGAAGCGCACGCCCTCCTCGGTGATGCTGCGGGTCTTGCCAAGGCTCCAGACCTGGAATCCGCCCGAGTCGGTCAGGATCGGCCCGCTCCAGCCGTTGAAGCCGTGCAGGCCGCCGAGGGTGTCCATCACCTCGGTGCCCGGACGCAGCCACAGGTGGAAGGTGTTGCCCAGGATGATCTGCGCGCCCACCTCCGTCAGGTCGCGCGGGGCCATCGTCTTGACCGCGCCGTAGGTGCCCACCGGCATGAAGATGGGCGTCTGGACGGTGCCGTGGGCCAGCGTCAGCACGCCCCGGCGCGCGCGCCCGTCGGTGGCGAGCAGGCTGAAGTCCATGGTGCCGCTCACGGCGCCGCCCGCTCGAGCAGCGTCGCGTCCCCGTAGCTGAAGAATCGGTAGCGCTGCGCCACCGCGTGCGCGTAGGCGGCTCGGACCTCGGGCAGGCCCGAGAAGGCGGCGATCAGCATCATCAGGGTCGACCTGGGCAGGTGGAAGTTGGTCAGCAGGCGGTCCACGACGCGGAACCGGTAGCCCGGGCGGATGAACAGGGCGGTCTCGCCCGAGCCCGCCGCCACGCGGCCGTCTGCGTCGGCGGCCGACTCGAGCGTGCGCAGCGAGGTGGTCCCGACTGCGACGATGCGCCCGCAGCGCGCGCGCGCCGCGTCGATCGCGGCCGCGGCCTCGGGCGTGACCCGGTAGCGCTCCACGTGCATCACGTGCCTGGCCGGGTCCTCGTCGCGCACCGGCTGGAAGGTGCCCGCGCCGACATGCAGGGTCACGAAGGTCCGCTCGACGCCGCGCGCCGCGAGCGCGGCGAACAGCGCATCGTCGAAGTGCAGGCCGGCGGTCGGCGCGGCCACCGCGCCCGGGTGTCGCGCGTAGACCGTCTGGTAGCGCTCGTGGTCCCGGGCGTCGGGTGCGTGCTGGATATAGTGGGGCAGGGGCAGGCTGCCCACCCGCTCCAGCAGTTCGAGCAGCGGCACGTCGAAGCCCAGGCCATAGAAGGCGCCCGAGCGCGAGCGCACCTGCGCGGTCGCGCCGTCGAAGGACAGCACGGATCCGACCGCCGGGGGGTGGCTCGCGCGGATCATCGCGACCGCCTCGCGCTCGCCGTCGATGCGCTCGATCAGCAGCTCGACGCGCCCGCCGGTGGCCTTCGTGCCGTGCAGCCGGGCCTTGATGACGCGGGTGTCGTTCAGCACCAGCAGGTCGCCCGGTGCGAGCAGGCCGGGCAGGTCCCGGAACCACAGGTCGGCGAGCCCGGGCGCGCCCGGCACCGGGCCGGGCGACACGTGCAGCAGGCGCGATGCCCCCCGGATCCCGGGCGGATGCTGGGCGATCAGCTCGGGCGGCAGCAGGTAGTCGAAGTCCGCCATCGTCGAGCCCGGGGCGGGCGCGTGGGCGGCGGCTTCGGCGGAGGACGGGCCCGGAAGGGCCGGCGGCGGCGCGGACATCGATCTGTAACGGCTGGGGCGGCGCGGGGTGTGCGATCGGGGCGGATGATACCCGCGGGCGGGTGCGGACCCGTGCCGGGCGGCCCGACGGCGCCCCAGCCTGGCGCGGCCGGGCAGCCTCCGGGGTGTCACGAACCTGTCATCTGCCGCCCTTACGCTGCGCGCTTCCTCCGCTTTACCCCCTCACAGGACAATCCGACATGACGCTGACGACTCGACTGCTGGCCGGCGCCGCGATCGCGATCGCCGCCCACGCCGCCCACGCCCAGGACATCACCGGCGCGGGCGCGACATTCCCCGCGCCCATCTACGCCAAGTGGGCCGAGGCCTACAAGGCGGCCACCGGCGCGCAACTCAACTACCAGGCGATCGGCTCGGGCGGCGGCGTCAAGCAGATCACCGCAAAGACCGTCGACTTCGGTGCCTCCGACGATCCGATGTCGGGCGACGAGCTGTCCAAGGGCGGCCTCCTGCAGTTCCCGGCGGTGATCGGAGGCGTCGTGGCGGTGTTCAATGTTCCGGGCATCGCGGCCAACGAAATGACGCTCAACGGCGAAGTGCTGGCAGATATCTTCCGCGGTGCGATCAAGACCTGGAACGATCCTGCGATCGTCAAGCTCAATCCCAAGCTGAACCTGCCGTCGACGGCGATCACGCTGGTTTACCGTTCGGATTCATCCGGCACGACGGCCGTGTTCACCGACTACCTCGCGCAGTCCTCGGCGGCCTTCAAGGGTTCGCCGGGCGCGGGCAAGACCGTGAACTGGCCGGTCGGCGTCGGCGGCCGAGGCAACGCGGGGGTCGCGGCGAACGTCAGCAAGATCGCTGGCGCGATGGGCTACGTCGAGTACGCCTACGCCAAGCAGAACAAGATGAGCTACGCGTCGATGATCAACCGTGACGGCAAGGTGGTGAAGGCCGACGACCTGACCTTCGCGGCCGCGGCCGAAAGAGCCGACTGGAACTCGGCGCCCGGCTTCGGCGCCAACCTGAACAACCTGGCGGGTCCGAACGCCTGGCCGATCACCTCGGCCTCGTTCATCTTGATGCACATCGCTGCACAGGATCCGAAGCGATCGGCCGAAGCCCTGAAGTTCTTCAAATGGGCGCTGAACAATGGTCAGAAGATGGCGGTCGATCTGGACTACGTGCCGCTGCCGGCCAGCCTCGTGAAGCAGGTCGAAGGCTCGTGGAGCGGTATCAAGGACGGTTCAGGCAAGGCGGTCCTCAACTGACATCCGGCCGGCGGCTTCGGCCGCCCGTTCCGGACCGGACGGCGAGGCGCCAGCGGCCTCGCCTTCTTCTTACGGCGAAAAAGAAGCTACAATGAGTTCCTCAGTGGGTTCCACGATCGGACAGACGGGAAAGCGAGAGGACGACACGGTGCGCAGCTCCGCCACCGTCCAGGCGGAGCTCGCCGCGCGGGTCGCCAAGTTCGCCCAGCAGGACCGCTGGTTCGAGCGCATGACCTTCGTGTTCGCCGGGCTGGTGCTGCTGGCGATGGTCGGCATCCTGGGGTCGCTGCTCTACGAGGCGGCGCCGGTCTTCCAGAAGTTCGGGCTCGGTTTCCTGGCCGGGACGACCTGGAGCCCGTCGGACGACGTCTACGGTGCGGTGATCGCGATCTACGGCACCTTGATCACCTCGGCGATCGCACTGCTGTTCGCGGTGCCGATCAGCTTCGGCATCGCGCTGTTCCTCACTGAGACCTGCCCGTTGTGGCTGCGGCGGCCGCTCGGTACCGCGATCGAGCTGCTCGCCGGCGTGCCCTCGATCATCTACGGCATCTGGGGCCTGTTCATCCTGGCGCCGCTGTTCCAGCAGTACGTGCAGCCGATGCTGATCGCCACCGGGTTGCCGATCTTCTCGGGGCCGCCGCTGGGTATCGGGGTCTTCACGGCCGGCATGGTGCTGGCGCTGATGGTGATCCCCTTCACGGCATCGGTGATGCGCGACGTCTTCGAGACCGTCCCGCCGGTGCTCAAGGAGTCCGCCTACGGGCTGGGCAGCACGACCTGGGAGGTGGTGCGCAACGTGGTGCTGCCCTACACCCGGGTCGGGGTGATCGGCGGGATCATGCTGGGCCTGGGCCGCGCGCTCGGCGAGACGATGGCGGTGACCTTCGTGATCGGCAACGCCAACCGACTCTCCGGCAGCCTGTTCGCGCCGGGCAACTCGATCGCCTCGACGTTGGCCAACGAATTCGCCGAGGCCGATCCGGTGCTGCACGTACCGGCGCTGTTCGCGCTCGGACTGCTGCTGTTCGTGATTACGGTGGTGGTGCTCGCGATCGCCAAGTGGCTGACCGCGCGCGGCACGCGCCGCGCCGGCATCTGAGGAGGCATCGATGAGTGCACTGCCCGACACCGCCTTCAACACCGGCCTGTATCGTCGCCGCAAGCTCACCAACGCCGTCGGTCTGGCGCTGTCGAGCATCTCGATGGCGATCGGACTGATCGGCCTGACCTGGATCCTGTGGACGCTCGCGATCAACGGCCTGTCCGCGCTCGATATCGATTTCTTCACCAAGAGCACGCCGGCGCCGGGCTCCGCCGGGGGCGGCATGGCCAATGCGATCGTCGGCAGCCTGATGATCGTGGGCTTCGCGACGCTGGTCTCGACGCCGATCGGCATCCTCGCCGGTGTCTACCTGGCGGAGTTCGGCCGCGAGTCGCGCTTCGCACAGGCTACCCGGTTCGTCGTGGACGTCATGCTGTCGGCGCCCTCGATCGTCGTCGGGCTGTTCGTGTTTGCGCTTGCAGTCGCGACCGTCAAGCATTTCTCCGGCTGGGCGGGTTCGCTCGCGCTGTCGCTGATCGCGATCCCGGTGGTGGTGCGGACCACGGAGAACATGCTGAACCTCGTGCCCAGCAGCCTGCGCGAGGCGGCCTTCGCGCTCGGCGCACCGCGCTGGAAGGTCAGTCTGTCGATCACGTTGCGCGCGGTGCGCGGCGGGGTCATCACCGGGGTGCTGCTCGCGGTGGCGCGGATGATCGGCGAGACCGCACCGTTGCTTTTCACGGCGCTGAACAACCAGTTCTTCAGCACCGACATGTCGCGGCCGATGGCGAACCTGCCGGTTGTGATCTACAACTTCGCGATGAGCCCCTACGAGGACTGGCAGAAGCTCGCCTGGGGGGGCGCTGCGCTGATCGCGCTGCTCGTTCTCAGCATCAACATCCTGGCGCGCGTGCTGTTCCGCAACAAGGTGCAGGCTTGACCCATCCCCGGACACCGGATCGATCATGAACGACATCGGCATCAAGATGGGCGGCGCGGTTGCTACTGCGGCGGGGAACGTGAAGGCTGCGAACGGCGAGATCGACGCGGCAATGCAGATCCGTAATCTCGACTTCTACTACGGCAAGTTCCAGGGCCTGAAGAAGGTGTCGCTCGACATCGCGCGCCACAAGGTGACCGCCTTCATCGGGCCCTCGGGCTGCGGCAAGTCGACCCTGCTGCGCACCTTCAACCGGATGTTCGACCTGTACCCCGGCCAGCGCGCCGAGGGCGAGATCCTGTTCAACGGCCGCAACGTGCTTTCGCGCGACCAGGACGTCAACCTGCTGCGCGCAAAGGTCGGCATGGTGTTCCAGAAGCCCACGCCGTTCCCGATGACGATCTTCGAGAACATCGCCTTCGGCGTTCGGCTGTACGAGAACCTGACGCAGCGCCAGATGGACGAGCGCGTGGAGTGGTCGCTGCGCAAGGCCGCGCTGTGGGACGAGGTCAAGGACAAGCTTCAGCAGAGCGGCCTGTCGCTGTCGGGCGGGCAGCAGCAGCGGCTGTGCATCGCGCGGATGGTCGCGGTCAAGCCGGAGGTGCTGCTGCTCGACGAGCCGACCAGCGCCCTCGACCCGATCTCCACGGCCAAGGTCGAGGAGCTGGTCAACGAGCTGAAGTCCGACTACACCATCGCCATCGTCACGCACAACATGCAGCAGGCGGCGCGGATCTCCGACTACACCGCCTACATGTACATCGGCGAGCTGATCGAGTTCGGCGAGACCAACCAGATCTTCATCAAGCCGACGCGCAAGGCCACCGAGGATTACATCACCGGCCGCTTCGGCTGAAGCGCGCGCAGCGCACGCCACCACCGGAACGACGATGACCGATCACACCTACAGGCAGTTCGACACGGACATCGACGCGATGCGCAGCGCCATCACGACGATGGGGGGGCTGGTCGAGCGGCAGTTCGTCCGTGCGGTGGACGCGGTGCGCTACGGCGACCTGCGCCTGACGATGCAGGTGCTCGCCGACGAGCGCGTGGTCAACCAGCTGCACGTCGAGTCCGACCTGCGCTGCAACCAGGTGATCGCCAAGCGTCAGCCGATCGCGGTCGACCTGCGCGAGATCATCGGCGTGATCCACAGCATCAACGACCTGGAGCGGATCGGGGACGAGGCCAAGAAGATCGCGCTCAAGGCCGAGCAGTTCACCGACCGGACGCTGCCGATTCCCTTCGAGCCGATCGGCCGGATGGCCGACATCGTGACCGAGATGCTGCGCGCCGCGATCGAGGCGTTCCTGCGCCAGGACGCGACGGTGTCGGCGCCGCTGACCGAACGCGACGCCGATGTCGACGCGCTGCGCGACGACCTGATCGCGCAACTGATCGTGCGCATGACCGCCGACCCCACCTGCGTGTCGGACGCGCTGGCGCTGGTATTCGTCGTGCAGTCGATCGAGCGGGTCGGTGACCACGCCAAGAACATCGCCGAGTACGTGGTCCACGTGGTCTCGGGCATCGACGCCCGCCACACCGGCCCGCAGCGGGTGCCCACGACCGGCTGAGCACGGCCTGCGGGCCCGGCTCAGGCCGCGTCGCGCCCGAGCCGGCGCATCTGCGCGAGCAGCTTCTTCGCGCGCTCGGGCGACAGCCCGCCCGCCCCGCCGATCAGCGTCTCCTGGATCGGCGAGAAGCCCACGAAGCCGAGGATGTTGCGCTCGAGCGAGCGCACGCTGTGGGCGCGGTACAGCCAGCGGTACACCAGCGCCGGCATGCCCATCGACACGATCACGCGCGCCGAGCGCCCGCCCAAGCGCTTTCGGCCGAAGGGATTCGTCTCGTCGCGGTCGAATGCGAAGCCGGGGCGCGCGACCTGCTCGAGGAAGCCCTTGAGCAGCGCCGGCATGTCGCCGAGCCACAGCGGGAACATGATCACCAGGTGCTCGGACCACTCGATCGCGGCCTGCGCATCGGCGAGTGACGCGGGCAGCGTGCCGTGCTCCCAGTCCCGGGGGTCGCGCACCAGCGGGAAGTCCAGCATGCCGACGTCGACGCGGCGCGTCTGGTGGCCAGCCTGCGCGGCGCCCTCGGCATAGGCGTCCTCCAGTGCGTGGCACAGGTGCCGCCCGCCCGCATGCGGATGGCCCTGGAGCAGCAGGATGCGTCGGCCCATGAGCACAGGCTCCCTCGATGTGTGTGATGGCAGTATCGTCGCCGGTGCGCGCGAGGCGGCCCTTGACGTGGCTCAAGGCGAGCGTCGGGCGGGGGTTTGCCGCGTATAATCCTGCCGGCGCCAGCAGTCCTGGCGCACGTCGCGTGCGCGGCCCGGGTGGTGTAATGGTAGCCACGGCAGACTCAAAATCTGCTGCTCGAAAGGGCGTGTCGGTTCGAGTCCGACCCCGGGCACCATCGGGCGCATCCGCCCCCTGAACACCACTCCGTCCGCTGGGTCGGGCCGCCTCAGGCAGGCACGCGCCGCTCGATGCGGTAGACCGCTGCGGGCGGCAGGTTGCGCAGCGCCACCGACACGCGGGTCGCCTTCAGCCCGAGCCGGGCGAGCAGGCGCGGCGGCACCGGGCAGCGGAACCCGTAGGTGAACTGGAAGAACGCGCCGCCCGGCCGCAGCCGGCAGAAGGCCTCCTCGAGCACGCGCCGGACCTGGCGCAGCGTCATCGCCAGCAGCGGCAGGCCGCTCACGACCGCCCCCGCCAGCTCGCCGCCGAACAGCTGCAGCGACCCGAGCCGGGTCGCGTCCTGGCGGACCAGCGTGGCCCGCGGGAACAGCTGGCGCAGCGCGTCGGCGAACTCGTCGCCGAGTTCGACCAGCGCGATCCGGTGCTCGGGCACGCCGCGGGCGAGGAGGGCGCGCGTGAACACCCCGGTGCCCGGGCCGAGCTCGATGACCGGCGCATGGGTTGGCGCGATCGCGGCGGTCATCGCGGCGGCCAGCGACGCGCCCGACGGGGCGATGGCCGCGATCCGCCGCGGGTCCCTCAGCCACAGCCGAAAGAAGGACCAGGCCGAGGCAGAGGCGGGTGCGGACGCGGGGTCGCGCCCGCCGCGCCACGAGCCGACGCCATCGGCGCGGTGGGCGCGGTCGCCGGGGCGCACGCGAGAGCGGACGATCCGTGAGGCGACCCTTCGGTCTGCTGTGCGGATCACGGGTGCCTTCGCCGCGGTCCGCGGCCTGGCTGTCGGGTCATGCGCAAAGAGTCTCCGGGACTGTCCGGTCTGGCCGTCCCGTCGCCCGTGGGGGCGTGTGTGGGTCATTGAGGACGGCCGGGTCCGCAGGGTACCGCATCGGCGTGCCGCGCACCAACGGCGTTGCATCCGGTCCGTCCGTCCGGGGCTGCAATCGATGAGGTCCGCCCCCCGGGGGGCCGGGCCGTCCCGGCGGGCGCGCGGTGCCGATCCGCGGGGGCCGGTCTGGACGGACGGGCCGCGCCGCCCTAGGATCGACCGATCCCGGTGCAGGCCCCGTGCCCCGGGTGCCGCAACCCGAGGACGCGACATGATTGACGAAGCCCCGAAGATCGCCCTGACGCCATGGCGCCGCCCTGCACCCGACCGCGTCGAGGCGCTGCGCGGGGTGCCCACCGGCTACCTGGTCGACGCGCTCGGCGGCTCGGCCGCGCTCGATCACCGCATCAAGCCCGCCGTCGCTGCGCAGTCGAGCTTTTGCGGCGTGGCGCTCACCTGCGACAACGGCCCGGCCGACAACCTGGCGTTGTGCGCCGCGCTGGCCTCGCTGCAGCCCGGCGACGTGCTGGTCGCGGCCACCGGCGGCCACACCGGCTGCGCTGTGACCGGCGACCTGGTGCTCGGCATGGCCCGCAACGGCGGCGCGGTCGGCTTCGTGACCGACGGTTGCGTGCGCGACCTGCCCGGGCTGCGGGCGGTCGGCCTGCCGGCGTTCTGCGTCGGCGTCACGCCCGATTCGCCGGCCCGCAGCGGCCCTGGGACAGTGGGCGCCGACGTGCTGGTGGGCGGACGGCGCATCGCCAGCGGCGACGTCCTGGTGGCCGACCAGGACGGCGTGGTCGTGGTGCCGCAGGGCCGGCTCGACGAGGTGATCGCGCGGCTGCCGGCGATCCGGGCGGCGGAGGCGGACATGGATCGCCGCGTCGCCGAGGGCCTGCGCACGCCGCCCTTCCTCGACCCGGCCTGAGCGCGCCCGGGCGCGTCGCCCGCGGCGGTTCCGCATCCCCGGCGAGACGGTTGACCGCGCTCGATGGTATCGATACCATCGACGGACGATGCCGCAACGGACGCCCCTGGGGACGCCCGGCCGGCATCCCGTACCCAGGAGACCGCCATGGCATCAGCCCCGCCCGTCCAGACCGTCAAGAGCACCTGGTGGGAGCCCCGCATCGACCGCGCCGTGCTCAAGGGGCTCATGAAGCGCTCCGACGCGCCGGGCCTGCAGTTCCTGGCGATCTGGGCCGCGTTGTTGCTGCTGGCCGGTGTCGGCATCCACTTCTCCCGGGACACGCTCTGGCTGGTGCCGGCGGTGATCGTCTACGGGGTGGTGCTGGGCTTTGCCTACGCGCCCTCGCACGAGTGCGCGCACGGCACCGCGTTCCGCACCCGGTGGCTCAACGAGGCCGTCCTGTGGATCAGCTCCTTCGTGTGGGGCGAGTCGCCGACCCACCGGCGTTTTGCGCACTCGCACCACCACACCTATACCTGGCACTGGAAGGTCGACGCGCAGATGGGCTACACCAACCCGGTGAAGCTGCGGACCTGGTTCGGCGACGTCATCGGCCTGCTCGAGTTCCTGCCGCGCGCAAGGCTGATGCTGCGCCACGCGAGCGGCCGCGTGCTCGATCGCGAGCGCGTGTACCTGCCCGACGCCAAGGTGCCCGACATGGTCCGCGAGGCCCGCATCCTGCTCGCCGGCTACGTGGCGCTCATCGCCTGGGCGGTGATCGGCCAGACCTGGGTGCCGATGCTGTACTTCTTCATCCCGCGGTTTGCCGGCGCCTTCGCGGTGTACTCGTTCATCACGACGCAGCACATGGCGATGCGCCAGGACGTCGACGACCACCGCCTGTGCACGCGCTCGATGACCAACAGCTGGCTGTCGCGGGTCCTGTACTGGAACATGAACTACCACATCGAGCACCACGTCTATCCGTCGGTGCCGTTCCACGCGCTGCCGGCGCTCAACGCCGCGATCCGCGACCAGCTTCCCGAGCCCAGCCCGGGCCTGCTGGCGGCCCACGTCGAGATCGTCCGCACGATCCTCGCGCAGCGCACCGACCCCACCGCGGTGGTGCAGCGGGTGGTCCCCGCCGCGGCCGGCTCGTCCGCCGGCGCGGGCAGCTGACGGGGCTGCGGCGATGTGGATCGGGCTGTGCGCGGCCAGCGAGGTGCCCGAGGACGACGTCATCGAGGTGCAGCACGACGGCCACGTCTATTGCGCCTACCTGATCGCGGGCCGGCACTACGTGACCGACGGGATCTGCACGCACCAGGTCGCGCGCCTCGCCGAGGGCTACGTGTTGGACGACATCATCGAGTGCCCGATGCACAACGGCCGCTTCCACATCCCGACCGGCCGCGCCGAGGGGCCGCCGGCCTGCGACGCGCTGCGCACCTACCCGGTCCGCATCGAGGCCGGCGAGCTGCAGATCGAGCGCGCCCGCTGATGTCCGGCCGGGCCCGCGGCGAGCCCGCCGCACGCCGCCCGCGCGGATGACCGGGCGGCCGCCCGCCGCGCGGCCGAGGATGGCCGACGTGGCGCTGCGCGCCGGCGTGGGCACCATCACCGTCTCGCGTGCGCTGCGCACGCCGGAGCGTGTGTCGCCCGAGATCCGCGATCGGGTGCGGGCCGCGATCGAGGCCACCGGCTACGTGCCCAACCTCGCGGCCGGCACCCTCAAATCGCAGCGTTCGCGGATGGTCGCCGCCATCGTGCCCACCCTGCGCAACACCATCTTCGCCGACACGGCGGAGGGGCTGGCCGACGGGCTGCGCGCGCACGGCCTGCAGCTGCTGCTGGCCAGCTCGGGCTATTCGGTCGAGGCCGAGGAGACCATCCTGCTGAACCTGCTCGGCCAGCAGCCGGTGGCGGTGGTGCTGACCGGCACGCGGCACACGGTGCGGGTCCGCGCGCTGCTCGGCGACCGCCGCCTGCCGGTCGTGGAGACCTGGGACCTGAGCCCCGAGCCGATCGACCGGGTGGTGGGCTTCTCGAACCTGGAGGCGGCGCGCCGGATGACGCTGGAGCTGGCGGCGCGGGGCCATCGCCGGATCGCGTTCGCGGGCACGCCGCCGGAGGTGGAGCGCCGTGCGTCGCAGCGGCTCGACGGCTATCGGCAGGCGATGGCGGAGCTCGGGCTCGCGCCCGACGTGGTGCTGCTCGAGGAGCTCGGGGTGACCATCGCGTCCGGCGGGCGCGCGGCCGAGGCGCTGCTGGCCCGGCCGCAGCCGCCCGACGCGGTGTTCCTCGTCAACGACGTCGCCGCGTTCGGGGCGGTGCAGGCCTGCCAGCGGCTCGGCGTGGCCGTGCCGGGGCGGCTCGCGATCGCGGGGTTCGGCGACTTCGAGATCGCCACCGCCGCGAACCCGCCACTCACCACGGTACGCATCTACGGCGAGCGGATCGGGCGCACCGCGGCGCGGCTGATCGTGGAGCGGCTGTCGGGCGGCGCGGGGGCGCCGCCCGACGCATCGGAGCCGAGGGTCATCGACCTCGGCTTCGAGATCGTCATCCGGCAGAGCGCCTGAGGGCAGGCTTGGCGCCGCGCGCGAGCTCGGGCAGCAGGATCGCCAGCTCGGGACCGCGCATCAGGTTGATCCGGTTGTCGGCGGCGAACTTGAGCGCCTGGTCGGTGAACTCGCCGGTGGACACGTAGATGCAGTCGTGCACCTCGCGGCGCTCGCGGGCCGCGTGCAGCTCGCGCAGCGGCTCGACGCCGGTGCGCCCCGCCTTCCAGCGCTTGCACGCGACGATGCCGCGCCGCCAGCCGTTCGCCACCTCGAAGTCAGCCGCCGGGTCGTCGATGCGTTCGATGCTCGAGCCGTCTCGCCGCCAGGCGGTCTCGATCGTGGTCGCGAACTCCGGCCACGCCATCGCCCGGACCGCCTCGAGCGTGCCGGCCACCCGCGCGCCGCTGGGCTTCTGGAGCTGGCGCCAGCCGGTGACCGCGCCGATGCCGATGAAGGGCAGCGCGAGGGTCGCCCCGAAAATGAACCACTGCGGCGGCAGCACGAAGCGCGCGAGCGCCACCAGCGCGGCTGCGGTCGCGATGCTGACCCACCACGGCTTGCGCAGCAGGATCGCGAACAGGGAGTTCTCGGCCATCTGGAACTTCATGGGGTGCCTCGGTGGACGTCGGGGCGGCGCGCGACGCGCCCGCTCGACCCGAAGGATACGCAAGGCCGCCGCAGCCGTACCGGGAATCCCACCGCCGGCCGCTCAGCGCAGTCGCATCGCCCGCCTGCCGAGCGTGAGCGCCGCCAGCACCGCCGCGCCGGCGAGCAGGCCCGCGACCGCGTTCAGCAGCGGCCCGGCCACGACGGCGAGCGGCTCGCCCACGTCCCGCAGCGCCCACTCGGTCGCGTGGTGCAGCGGGGGCAGGCCGTGCACGAGGATGCCGCCCCCGACGAGGAACATCGCTGCCGTACCGGCCACCGACAGGGTCTTCATCAGCCAGGGCGCCGCATTCAGCACGCCGCGCCCGAGCGAGCGGGCGAGCCGCGCGACGGCGCCCGAGCCCGGCCGGCGCGACAGGGGCAGCCCGGCATCGTCCAGCTTGACGCTGCCGGCGACCAGTCCGTAGACCCCCATCGTCATCAGCAGCCCGATGCCCGACAGCACCGCGATGCGCAGCGACAGCGGCGCGTCGGCGACTGTCCCCAGCGCGATCACAATGAGATCGCGATCGCGGCGGGCACGAGGATCAGCTTGTCTTGGTCGCGGCGACCTTGGTCATCGTCGCGGCGTCGTCCAGCACGCTGGCGATGTCGTCGAGCAGGGCGAACAGGCTGGCACCGGCCATGCGATCTTTGCTTCCAGGGTGGGCGCGCGCGATCGGCGCAGTCTAGCCGAGGGACTCCGGCCGCAGCTCCCGGAGCCCGGCGCTCGCCTTCGCCGCGCGCAGCGTGCACCATCGGGCCGCGGCGGCGCGCTGCGCCGTCCGAGCGAACGGAGGTCATACGATGACGATGGGCAGGCTGGTCGAGTACGCCGACGCGGGCCCCGAGGTACGGGCGGTCTACGACGACATCATGGCGACCCGTAAGGTCGACTGGGTCAACAACATGTGGAAGGCGCTCGCCAACCACCCGCCGACGCTCGCGCGGACCTGGGCGCAGGTCAAGGAGGTGATGGGGCCGGGCGGACGGCTCGACCCGCTCGTCAAGGAGCTGGTGTACATCGCGGTCAGCACGACCAACAACTGCGAGTACTGCCTGCACTCGCACACCGCCGCCGCCCGCGCCAGGGGCATGGACGACGCGATGCTCGGCGAGCTGATGGCGGTGGTGGCGCTCGCCAATCAGACGAACCGGCTGGCGATCGGCTACCAGGTGCCGGTCGACGAGCGATTCAGGTCAGCTTGACCTCGAAGCCGCGCGCGACGCCCGGGCGCGCCATCATCGCGTCGTACCAGCGCCGTACGCTGGGGTAGGCGGCGAGGTCGATGCGATGGCGCTCGTGGCGCCACGCCCAGGCGACGATCGCGATGTCGGCGACCGTCATCCGGTCGCCCGCGAACCACTCGACCTCGGCCAGGCGCCGGTCGGCGACGCCGTACAGGCGCGCCGTCTCCTTGCTGTAGCGCTCGAGCCCGTAGCGGCGGTCCTGCTCGTCCTCGACGCCGAGGAAGTGGTGGACCTGGCCGGGCATCGGCCCGAAGCCGCCCATCTGCCACATCAGCCACGCCAGCACCGGCACGCGCGCGCGCAGGTCGCGCGGCAGGAACTGGCCGGTCTTCTCGCCGAGGTACAGCAGGATCGCGCCCGACTCGAACACGCTGATCGGCGCGCCGTCCGGGCCCTCGGGGTCGACGATCGCGGGGATGCGGTTGTTGGGGCTGATCGCGAGGAAGGCCGGCTCGAACTGCGCGCCCTTGCCGATGTCGACCGGATGGACCGTGTACGGCAGCCCCATCTCCTCGAGCGCCACGCTGATCTTGCGGCCGTTGGGGGTGTTCCAGGCGTAGAGCGCGATGGTCATGGCGGCGTCTTCGGGACGGGGCTGCGGCCACGAAGTGTCTCACGGCGGCTGCGGGGGGCCGCGGTGTCGCGGTAGGATAGACGCGTCGACCCATCATGGAGCACGTCCCCATGTCGCGCAGGATGTTCGCAGTACGGTGCATCGCCTGGGGGGCGGCCCTCGGGCTCGTGCTAGGGGCGACTGGCATCGCCCGGGCCCAGGCGCCCGCCGCCTTCATCGTGGTCGCCTCGACCACCTCGACCGAGCAGTCGGGGCTGTTCAAGCACCTGCTGCCGGCCTTCACGAAGCAGACCGGCATCGAGGTGCGCGTGGTGGCGCTGGGCACCGGCCAGGCGCTCGACTCGGCGCGGCGTGGCGACGCCGACGTGGTGCTGGTCCACGATCTGCCGGCCGAGCAGAAGTTCATCGCCGAGGGCTTCGCGACCCGTCGCCACGACGTCATGTACAACGACTTCGTGATCGTGGGGCCGCGCGCCGACCCGGCGCGCATCGCCGGGCTCAAGGACACGCCCGAGGCGCTCAGGCGGATCCGGGCGGCGCAGGCGCCGTTCGTGTCGCGCGGCGATCGCAGCGGCACGCACGCGGCCGAGCTGCGGCTCTGGAGCGAGGCCGGCGTCGACCCCGTCGCCGGCCGCGGGGCCTGGTACCGCGAGACCGGCTCGGGGATGGGGCCGGCGCTGAACACCGCGGCGGCCATGGACGCCTACCTGCTGGCCGACCGCGGCACCTGGCTGAACTTCCGCAACCGGGGGGCGCTGCAGGTGCTGGTCGAAGGCGACCGGCGGCTCTTCAACCAGTACGGCGTGATGCTCGTCGATCCAGCCCGTCATCCGCACGTCAAGCGCGAGGCCGGCCAGGCCTTCGTCGACTGGCTGCTGTCGGCCGACGGCCAGCGCACGATCGCCGCCTACCGGATCGGCGGCGAGCAGCTGTTCTTCCCCGGCTCGGGCAGCTGACCCGCCGGCCCGCCCGGCAGGGCGGGCCCCGCCGGTCGGCTGTCGCCCGCCGCCGGCGCTGCGCCGCCCGTTCGACCCCTCAAGCCTGCGGTTGGCCGACCGAAAACCCGAATACGATGGTCTTCACCCGGATCGGCTGAACGTGAACCTTGTCACACGAGCACTGCTCGCGGTCGGCCTGATGCTGGCGGCATCCGGGCCCGGCGCCCAGCAGCTGCGGGTCGCCGAGACCAGGTCGCCGGCCGTGCCGGCCGGCGTCGAGCCCGATGCCGCGCAGGTGCTGCTGTCCGAAGGCAGCACGATGCTGGTCCGGGGCGCCTCGTTCTCGTCGCCGGTCCGCCGCGACGTGCCGGTCCGCAGCGGCGACCGGATCCGCACCGGCGCCGACGGTCGCGTGCAGCTGCGCTTCTCCGACGGCGCGCTGATGTCGATCCAGCCCGGCAGCGACTTCCGGATCGACGCCTACGCGTTCGATGCGGTCCGCCAGCGCGGATTCTTCGAGCTGATGCAGGGCTCGGTGCGGACCGTATCCGGCAGCATCGGCAAGCGCGACCGTGAGGACTGGCGGCTCAAGACGCCGACCGCCACGATCGGCATCCGCGGCACGGAGTTCACGGTCGAGGAGACCCTCTGCCCGGCGACCGGCTGCGCCGCGGGCAGCCAGGCCGGCCTGATGGTGTCGGTGATCGCCGGTCGGGTCGCGGTGAGCAACGATGCCGGGTCGATCGAGGTGCCGGCCGGCTCGACGATTCGCCTGCGCGACGCGAAGACGATGCCCATGCTCGCGGCCGCGCCGGTCCGGGCCCCGCGCGGCGCGGCGCCGGCAGGCCGGCCGGGCGCCGGCGACGCGATGGTGCCGCTCGAGGGCCCGCGCCCGCCGGCACGCTGACGCGCCCCCGCAGCGCGCCGACGGCGCCCCCGGCCATCCCCGACTGCCTGCGCGCCGGCCCGCACCGTCGCGCGGGGCCGACAGACTGGCCGTTCTGACGGTGCCAGCATCGACCCTTCATACCGCCGGAACGACCGTCGAGCTAGAGTCTCGCCTTCGCCGTCGAACCCGGGGCCGCAGCGCGCCACCATCGGCGGAAATCACGCGGGAAGCGGTCGCAGTCATGAACATGCACGAACACACGTACAAGGCCTTCGATACCGACATCGCCGGCATGCGGCGTGCAGTGATCGAGATGGGTTCGCTAGCCGCGCAGCAGTTCAGGCGCGCGGTGTCGGCGGTGAGCAGCGGCGACGCGGGCACGGTCGCCCAGGTGCTTGCCGACGAGCGCGTCGTCAATGCGCTGCATCTGCACCTGGACCTGATGTGCAACCAGATCATCGCGCTTCGGCAGCCGATCGCCATCGATCTGCGCGAGGTGATCGGCGTGATCCACACGATCAACGATCTCGAGCGGATCGGCGACGAAGCCAAGAAGATCGCGCTCAAAAGCCGGTCGATCGACGCACGGGCGCTGGCGGCGCAGGTCGATCGGATCGACGGCATGGCGGCCCTGGCCGGCGACATGGTCACGCGGGCGATCGATGCCTTCGTACGGCACGACGTCAGCGTGGCGCTGCAACTCGGCGCCTGCGACGACGCGGTCGATGCCCTGCGGGACGAGCTGGTCCGGGAGCTGATGGACCGGATGGCGGCGGAGCCGGCGCTGGTGGCGCCGGCGCTGGACCTGATCCTAGTCGTGCAGTCGATCGAACGCGTCGCCGATCATGCTGAGAGCGTCGCCGAATACGTCGTCAACGTCGTCGAAGGTGTTGACATGCGACACGGCAACCTGCCGGCTGCCCGGGCCGCCTGAGCCTGGCGCGGCCGGCGCGGCCGGCGCGGCGCCGCCGGCTCAGTCCGCTCGGGGGGCGCCGGCCTGCGGCGCGGGCTCGGCCGGCGGCGCGGGCTCGACCGGCGGGTCGGCGTCCGCTGCCGGGTCCCCCGCAGGGGCCGCCCCCAGGTCCGCCGCCGGGTCCGCCGCAGCGCGGATCCGCGAGGCCGGGAAGCGCAGGCTGAACGTGCTCCCCGCCCCGGCGCGGCTCTCGATCTCCAGGCGGGCGCTGTGGCGCTGCGCGACGTGCTTGACGATCGCCAGCCCCAACCCCGTGCCCCCGGTTTCGCGCGAGCGGCCGCGGTCGACCCGGTAGAAGCGCTCGGTGAGCCGCGGCAGGTGCTCGGCGGCGATGCCGATGCCGGTGTCCCGCACCGACAGCCAGCCCTCGCCCCCTCGTACCGCCCAGCCGACGGTGATGGTGCCGCCCCCGGGGGTGTATCGAACCGCGTTCGTGAGCAGGTTGCGCACGGCGCTGTCGAGCTCGGCGGGCGTGGCGAGCAGGGTTGCGTCGGATTCGGCCACGACCTCGATCCGGTGCTGCCCGCCGGACAGCGCGCGCGTGTCGGCGGCCAGCTGCTGCAGCATCGGCTCGACGGCGACCGGGGTGGACTCCGGCGGCTGGGTCGCGCTCTCGAGCGAGGCGAGCGTCAGCAGGTCCTCGACCAGCCGCTGCATCGTCTCCGTCTGGCGACGAACCATCTCCAGGCAGCGGCGCTGCTCGTCCGGCGGCAGGTCCATGTCGAGCAGCGTCTCGACGAAGCCCGCAACCACCGTCAGCGGGGTGCGGATCTCGTGGGAGACGTTCGCGACGAAGTCGCTGCGCATCTGCTCGAGGCGCGCGGACGCGGTGACGTCCCGGGTGATCAGCAGCCGGTAGGCGTCCACCGTGGGCACGATCTTCAGCGCGAAGATGCGGCCGGGGGCCGAGGGCAGCGCCATCTGCACCGGGTCGGCGAAGTCGCCGGCCTGCAGGTAAGCGAGGAATTCCGGCTGGCGCACGAAGTGGTCGATGGGCCGGCGCGTGCCGAAGATGCCGTGCAGGTCCTGGGCGGCCCGGTTGCTCCACTGGACGTGCCCGTACTGGTCGAGCACCACCAGCCCGTCGGGCAGCAGGTCGACCGCGGCGTGCAGGCGCTCGAGCTCGGTGGCGGTCTCGGTGCGCTCGATCGCCTCGTTGCGCATGTAGCGGTTGAGCCGGTCGAGCGCGTGGCCCCAGCTGCCGAAGCCAAGCGGCAGGTCGCGCTGGCGGGGCAGGCCCGCCCAGTGGTGGAGCCGGGCGAGGTAGGACGCGTGGTAGACCGCGAGCGCCGACAGACCCAACACCAGCAGCCACACCGCCGCGAGCTGGGAGTGCAGCCAGCCGAGCACCGCCGCGCACAGCAGCAGGAGCGCGACGAACAGCAGGGTGCGCAGGAGGATCAGCAGAGGTAGTGACCGGCCGGCTGAATTACCCGGTCATTGTGGCAGGAATCGATAGCCCCCGCCACGTACGGTCTCGATCAGCCTGTCGTGACCCGTGGGCTGCAGCGCGAGCCTAAGCCTGCGGATGTGGACGTCGACCGTCCGCTCCTCGATGAAGACATGGTCGCCCCACACGCCGTCGAGCAGCTTGCCGCGCGACAGCACCCGGTCGAGGTTCTTCATCAGGTAGTGCAGCAGGCGGAACTCGGTGGGCCCCATGCGCAGCTGCGTGCCCCCGGCGAGCACCCTGAAGGTATCCGGCTCGAGCCGCAACCCAGCGACCTCGACCGGCTCGTCGCCCGCCTCGGGAGCGCTTCGCCGCAGCAGCGCCCGAACCCGCGCGATCAGCTCGCGGGGCGAGAAGGGCTTGGTCACGTAGTCGTCGGCGCCGGCCTCGAAGCCCCCGAGCTTGTCGTTCTCGGCCGAGCGGGCGGTGAGCATGATGATCGGCATCTCGCGGGTGCGAGTGTCGGCGCGCAGCCGGCGCGCCAGCTCGATGCCCGACTGGTCGGGCAGCATCCAGTCGAGCAGCACCAGGTCGGGCAGCGCGGCGTCGATCTGACGCCGCGCCGACGCCGCGTCGGGCGCATGCAGCGCCTCGAAGCCGGCGTGCCGCAGGTTCAGCGCGAGCAACTCGCGAATGGCCGGCTCGTCTTCGACGATCAGGATCTGGGCGGTCACGGGGGTGTCGGAGAGAAAGACCTGACACCACAGTATGACGCCGATGTGACCGGGCGATGACAGGCGGTGAAGGTCTCGACATCAACCCGCATGGCGGCCCGCAGCGCGGGCCAGCGGCCCGCGCGAGCCCGACTCAGCCGGTGCGGCCGTACTTGTCCTCGAAGCGGACGATGTCGTCCTCGCCGAGGTAGTCGCCGCACTGCACCTCGATCATCACCAGGTCGAGCACGCCAGGGTTCTCGAGGCGGTGGCGGGTGCCGATCGGGATGTAGGTGGACTCGTTGGCGGCGACCAGGAAGGTCTTGTCGTCGCAGGTGACCTTGGCCGTGCCGGACACGACGATCCAGTGCTCGCTGCGGTGATGGTGCATCTGCAGCGACAGGGTCTGGCCGGGCTTGACCTCGATGCGCTTGATCTTGAAGCGCGCGCCTTCCTGAAGCACGGTGTAGGTGCCCCAGGGGCGCGCCACCGTGCGGTGCAGCCGGGCCGCGTCGTGGCCGGCGGCCTTCAGGCGCATGACGATCTGCTTGACCTGCTGGCTCGCATCCTTGCTCGCCACCAGCAGCGCGTCCGGCGTGTCGACCACCAGCAGGTCGTGCACGCCCACCAGCGCGACCAGGCGGTCCTCGCTCTGGACGTGCGTGTTACCCGACTCGACGAACATGGCCTCGCCGATCGCGGTGTTGCCATCCGCGTCGGGCACGAACTGCTCGGCGACCGACTTCCAGGAGCCGATGTCGCTCCAGCCGAAGGTCGAGGGCAGCACGACGACGCCCTCGGCCTTCTCCATCACCGCGTAGTCGATGGACACGTCGCGGCAGGCGTTGAAGGTCGCGGCGTCGAGCGCGATGCGCTCGCCGGGCGCGCCGGAGGCGCTCGCGGCCCACGCTGCCTGCGCCTGCGCGAGCACGTCGGGCGCGTGCCGGCCGAGCGCCTCGAGGATGGCGCTCGCCTTGAAGCAGAACATGCCGCTGTTCCACACGAAGTTGCCGGCCACCAGGAACTCGGCGGCCCGTGCTGCGTCGGGCTTCTCGACGAAGCGGCGCACGCGCCGCGCGCTGCTGCCGCTCACGGCGTCGCCGGTCTCGATGTAGCCGAAGCCGGTCTCGGGCGCGGTGGGCTGGATGCCGAACAGCACCAGCGCGCCGTCGGCGGCGATGCGGGCGGCGTCGCGGGCGGCGGCCTGGAAGGCCGGCTCGTCGGGGATGAGGTGGTCGGCCGGCAGCACCAGCAGCGTCGCGCCGGGCGAGACCTGCTCGGCCCACATCGCGGCCACCGCGATCGCGGGGGCGGTGTTGCGCCCGGTGGGCTCGAGCAGCTGCGTGCACGCGATGCCGCGCGCCGAAGGCATCCGGTCGATCTCGTCGCGCGTCTGGAACAGGTACTCCTTGTTCGTGACGATCGCGACCCGCCCGCCGTCGGCCAGCGGCAGGCAGCGCGACACGGTCCGCTGCAGCAGGCTCAGGTCGCCTCCGAGCTTCATGAACGGCTTGGGGAAGGCTTCGCGCGAGACCGGCCAGAGGCGGGTACCCGAGCCGCCGGACAGGATGACGGGAATCAGCATGTTGGATCCGATGAGCGTACGGAAGAATCGGACGGATTGTACCCGGCGGGCCTGCGGCCCGTGGGATCATGCTCGCCACGGAACCCACCGGAGGTCGCATGGGCGACAGGATCCTCGTGACCGGCGGAGCCGGCTACATCGGCTCGCACACTGTCGTCGAGTTGCTTCAGTCCGGCTTCGAGGTCGTCGTCCTCGACAACCTCGCCAACTCGAGCCGGGAGGCGCTGCGGCGCGTCGAGTCGATCACCGGGCGCCAGGCGCCGCTGGTGGTCGGCGACGTGCGAGACGAGGCGCTGTTGCGCGGACTCCTGGAGGAGGGCCGCTTCGATGCCGCGATCCACTTCGCCGGCCTGAAGGCGGTCGGCGAGTCGGTCGACAAGCCGCTCGCCTACTACGACAACAACGTCGCCGGCACCCTCGCGCTGCTGCGCGGCCTGGACGCCGCGGGTGTGCGCCGGCTGGTCTTCAGCTCGTCGGCGACTGTCTACGGCGACCCGGAGTCGGTGCCGATCCGCGAGGACTCCAGGACCGGCCCCACCAACCCCTACGGCCGGACCAAGTGGATGACCGAGTTCATCCTGCAGGACCTCGCCGCGGCCGACCCCCGCTGGGCGATCGGCACGCTGCGCTACTTCAACCCGGTGGGCGCGCATCCGAGCGGGCGCATCGGCGAGGATCCGCAGGGCGTCCCCAACAACCTGATGCCCTTCGTCGCGCAGGTGGCGGTGGGCAGGCGCGAGCGGCTCGGCGTCTACGGCGGCGACTGGCCCACGCCCGACGGCACCGGCGTGCGCGACTACATCCACGTCGTCGACCTCGCGAAGGGTCATCTCGCGGCGCTGCGCCGGCTGTTCGACACGACCGGCGCCTGGACGGTCAACCTCGGCACGGGCAAGGGCTACTCGGTGCTCGAGATGGTGGCCGCCTTCGAGCGGGCGAGCGGCCGGCCGATCCCGTACGCCATCGTCGACCGGCGCCCGGGCGACATCGCATCGTGCTACGCGGATCCGGCGCAAGCGCAGGCGCTGCTCGGCTGGCGGGCCGAGCTCGGCATCGAGGCGATGTGCGCCGACGGCTGGCGCTGGCAGAGCGGCAACCCCGACGGCTATCGCGGCTGACCCGGTGGGTGCGCGCGGGCTGGGGCGCGCCCCCGGCCTTGCGCGGCCCGGTTCGATGCGGGACGATCCGGCTCGTCCGAAGCGTCGCCTGAGCGCCCCCATGACCATCCCCGTGCCCCACGTGCGTCGCAGCGGCTCCGGCCCAGTCGTCGTGTGCCTGCATTCCAACGCGAGCACGGGCGGCCAGTGGCGCACGCTCGCCGAACGGCTCGCCGACCGTTTCACGGTGCTCGCCGTCGACGGACTGGGCGCCGGGCGCAGCCCGGGCTGGCCGCAGGCGCCGGCCGACGGCCTGGCGGCCGAGCTCGCGCTGCTGCAGCCGGTGCTCGAGGAGGCCGGCGACGGCATCCACCTGGTCGGCCACTCCTACGGCGGCGCGGTCGCGCTGAAGGCGGCCGCCCTGCTCGGTTCGCGCGTGCGCTCGGTGGCGGTCTACGAGCCGACGATGTTCTGGCTGCTCGGCGACCCGCGGCGCTGCGAGCCCTCGGTGCAAGGCATCCGCGACGCCGTGAGCGCGTCGCTCGAGGCGCTCGCACGCGACGACGAGGATGCGGCCGCGCGCAGCTTCATCGATTTCTGGATGGGCGCGGGCAGCTGGGACGCGACGCCCGAGGCGCGGCGGGCGCCAATCGCGCGCTCGGTGCGCGACGTGGGCCGGTGGGCGCACGCGCTGTTCAGCGACGGCCTGTCGCGGGCCGACCTGGCCGCGCTCGACGTGCCGGTGCTGGTGATGGTGGGCGGCCGCTCGCCGAGCTCCGGACGCGCGCCCGCCGCGGAGATCCTCGCGGCGGTGCCGCGCGGCGAGCGGATGGATTTCGAGGGGCTCGGCCACATGGGGCCGCTCACGCATCCGGGCGTGGTCGACGCCGCGATCGAGGCCTTCCTCGTTCGCGGCGGCGCGGGGCTCAGCGCGCGAGGTTGAAGAACTCGCGCCGGCCGCGCATGCCGCAGGCGTGCTGCAGCAGCAGCTCGAAATCGGCGTCGCGCTCGACCGGGTTCAGGTGCTCGGTGTTCACGATCAGCAGCGGCGCCGCGTCGTAGTGGTGGAAGAAGCGGCTGTAGGCATCCCCCAGCGCCCGCAGGTACGTCTCCGAGATGGTCGCCTCGCTCGCGACGCCACGGCGCCGCACGCGCTCCACCAGCGTGTCGGGCTGCGCCTGCAGGTAGATCACCAGGTCGGGCGTCGGGGCCTGCGGGCGCAAGGTGTCGTAGATCTGGCGGTACAGCGCGAGCTCGTCGTCCGACAGCGTCAGCCGCGCGAACAGCGGGTCCTTCTCGAACAGGAAGTCGCCGACCGCGGCCTGGTGGAACAGGTCGCGCTGCGTCAGGTCGCGCAGCTGGCCGACCCGCTGGAACAGGAAGAACAGCTGGGTGGGCAGCGCGTAACGCACGCTGTCGCGATAGAAGCGCTCCAGGAACGGGTTGGCCTGCGGGTCCTCGAGCACGGTCTGCGCGCCGAAGCGATCGGCCAGGCGCCGCGCGAGGGAGGTCTTGCCCACGCCGATCGGGCCCTCCACGACGATGTGGCGCCAGCGGTCGAAGGGATTCATCGGGAAGGGGCTCCGGGGCGGAACGTCACGATCGGAAGACGAAGTACACCGCGCCCATCAGGCACAGCGCGGCCCACAGGTCGTCGAGCGTCAGGGGCTGGCCCATGTAGAACACCGCGAACGGCACGAAGCTCATGAAGACGTTGGACAGCACCAGCAGGACGATCGTCTGCAGCGGCACCGGCAACTGGGCGAGGAACGCGGTCATTCGGGTCGGGGGCCGGGGGATACGCGCGGGCGGGCGGCGTCAGGGCGCCGTCCAGGGCCGGCACGGTTGCGATGCCACCGCGCCGAGCCATTGTCGCACCGGACCGCGTCCGGGCACCACGAGGTCGGGGTCGATGTCGGCGATCGGACGCAGCACGAAGGCCCGCTGCAGCATCCGCGGATGGGGCACGATCAGGGTCGGGGTGTCGAGGATCGCATCGCCGTGCAGCAGCAGGTCCAGGTCGAGGGTGCGCGGCGCGTTGGGGTAGGGCCGCAGCCGCCCGAAGCGGGTCTCGATCGTCTGGAGCGCCGCGAGCAGCCCGACTGCGTCCAGGCGTGTGGCGAGGCGCGCGACCGCGTTCAGGTAGTCGGGGCCGCCGGCGTCGAGTGGCGGGCTCACCCACAGCCGGGAGCGGGCGCGCAGCCGGGTGCGGGGCAGGGTGCGCAGCGCGTCGATCGCGCCTTCGAGGGCGGCGCGCCGGTCGCCGAGGTTGGCGCCGACGCCGACCCACGCGTCGACCCACGCGTCCATCGGCAACCGCTCAGGCCGGCGGGTCGCGGTCGCGGGGGGTGCCCCCGCCCTGGGGTCGGAAGCGCACGTCCTCCTGCGGCTCGCGGGCGGTGTCGTGGTCGGGCTCGCCGCCGCTCGCCCCGCCTTCGCCCTCGGTGCGCCGCGCGCCGCTGCGCCGGCGCCGGCGGCGCGGCGCGGTGCCGCGCGCCTCGCTCGGGCGCCCGTCGAGCAGCTGCTCGCGCGCGACCGGGTCGCCTTCGATGAAATCGGTCCACCAGCGCCCGAGCTCCGCCGGCAGCTCGCCGGCCTCGACGCGCAGCAGCAGGAAGTCGTAGCCGGCACGAAAGCGCAGGTGCTCCATCGCGCGCAGCGCGCCGCGCCCGGTCTTCTCGAGGCGCGGCTGCAGGCCCCAGATCTCGCGCATGTCGGCGATGTGCCGACGCTGGATTGCGAGCTTGCTCGCCTGCTCGTCGAGCACCGAGTCCATCGCCTCCATCAGCGCGGGGATGGAGTGCTCGCCGGCGGCCTTGCGGGCCTGCCAGCGGTCGGAGACCAGCTGCCACAGCAGCGTCGCGAACAGGAAGCCTGGCGACACCGACTTGCCGGCACGCACGCGCTCGTCGGTGTTGCCGAGCGCGACCTCGATGAAGCGCTCGCCATGCGGCTGCTCGAGGATCACGTCGAGCATCGGCAGCAGGCCGTGGTGCAGGCCCTCGGCGCGCAGCTTGCGCACGCAGGCGAGCGAGTGGCCCGACTCCAGCAGCTTCAGCATTTCGTCGAAGAGCCGCGCCGAGGGCACGTTCTCGATGAGTTCGGCCAGCTCGGCGATGGGCGCGAGCGTCGCCGGGTCGACCCCGAAATCCAGCTTCGCGGCGAAGCGCACCGTGCGCAGCATCCGCACCGGGTCCTCGCGGTAGCGGGTGGCCGGGTCGCCGATCATGCGCAGCGTGCGGGCCTTCAGGTCGGCCACGCCGCCGAGGTAGTCCAGGACCTGGTCGGAGATCGGGTCGTAGTACAGCGCGTTGACGGTGAAGTCGCGGCGCAGCGCGTCCTCCTGCTGCGACCCGAACAGGTTGTCGCGCAGCACGCGGCCGTGCTCGTCGGTCTCGGCGTCCACCTGCAGCGCGCGAAAGGTCGAGGTCTCGATGGTCTCGCGCCCGAACATCACGTGGACGATCTTGAAGCGGCGTCCGATGATGCGTGCGCGGCGGAACAGTGCCTGGACCTGCTCGGGCGTCGCGTCGGTGGCGACGTCGAAGTCCTTGGGCTTGAGATTCAGCAGCGAGTCGCGCACGCCGCCGCCCACCACGAAGGCCTTGAAGCCGCCGCGCTGCAGGATCTCGCAGGTGCGGATCGCGGCCTGCGAGATCTGGTCGCGGTGGATGCCGAGCTCGGCGCCCTTGTAGGTGCGCAGCCTGGGGCCGGCGGCAGCGCTCGCGCGGGCTGCGGGGGCGGGGGGAGACCCGCCGGCGGAGCCACTGCCGAACAGCCGCTTGATGAAGGCGACGATCAACGTGCGCTCCTTCGCGGGGCGCGCGTCATGCGGTGCCCTCGAACAGTCGGACCACCGGCCAGCCACGCTCGATCGCGGCCTGGTGCAGCACCGCGTCGGGGTTGGTGGCGATCGGGTCGGTGACCCGCTCGAGCAGCGGGATGTCGTTGCGCGAATCGCTGTAGAACCAGGAGCGCCCGAAGCCGCCGAGCGTGTGGCCGAGCGATGCCAGCCATTCCTCGGTGCGGACGATCTTGCCCTCGCGGAAGGACGGCGTGCCCTGCGGGCGGCCGGTGAACTCGCCGTCCCGGTCCTCGATGCCGGTGGCGACGAGATGCTCGATGCCGAAGGCGCGCGCGATCGGGGCGGTGACGAACGCGTTGGTCGCGGTCACCAGCGCGAGCAGGTCGCCCTGCGCGCGGTGGCGCTCGACCAGCGCGCGCGCCGCCGGCAGGATGCGCGGCTCGATCACCTCGGCCATGAAGCGCCGGTGCCAGGCGTCGAGCGTGGCGCGGGGATGGGCGGCGAGCGGAGCCAGCTGAAAGCGCAGGAATTCGGCGATGTCGAGCGTGCCAGCCTGGTACTCGCGGTAGAACCGGTCGTTCTCGCGTTCGTAGGCCTCGCCGTCGAGCACGCCGATCCGCACCAGGAACCGCGACCATTCGTAGTCGCTGTCGATCGGCAGGAGGGTGTGGTCGAGGTCGAAGAGGGCCAGGTGCATCGCGGCTCGCATTCTACGGCAAGTCGTCCGGCCCCCCGGGCGGCCCGAGCGGCAGCCCCGCCTGCGCGAAGTCGCGCAGCAGCGGCACGGTGACGGCGCGCTTTCGGGCGAGCGCGTAGGCGTCGATCGCGTCGACCAGCGCCCGCAGGCTTCCCAGGTCGCGGGGCGCATGGGTCATCAGCCAGGCGACGACGTCGGCCCCGGCGAGCAGCCCGCGCTCGGCCAGCATGGCCTCGAGCGCGTGGGCGCCGTCGGCATCGGAGAGCCTGCGCAACTGCAGCACCAGCCCCCAGCCGAGCCGAGTGGCCAGCTCCGGGATCAGCGGCAACTGCGCGGGCGGCTGGGCGCCGGCGCTGGCGAGCGCCGCGCCCGCGTCCGCCTGCACCGCGTTGAAGAGATGGAAGGCGGCGGCCTGGCGGGCGGGGTCGAGCCGGTCGCAGTCGTCGAGCAGCCACAGGCCGACCGCCGGGTCGTGCACGAACCGCGACTCGGGGTCGTCCGGCCCGAGCAGGCGGGCCTGGCCCGGCGGGCGCGCGCCGGCCAGCGCCCGCAGCAGGTGGCTGCGGCCGCTGGAGGGCGGCCCCCACAGGTACAGGAAGCGGGCGGGGGCCGCGCCGGGGTCGAGCAGCGCCCGCGCGGCGGCGAGCGCTTCGCGATTGTCGCCGGCGACGAAGTTGTCGAGGGTCGGCGGGGGCGGCGGCCCGAGGTCGAGGACGAGCTGGGTCACGGGAGGAGGCTGGCCGGTACAATCCGGTTTGCCCCATTGTATCGGCCCGGCCAGACGGGCCGGACCCCCATCGCCATGAGCTCAACGCCCCCCCGGCCCCCCGGTTCCCCGGCGGCGCCCTTGTCCTACAAGGCCGCCGGTGTCGACATCGACGCGGGCGACGCGCTGGTCGAGCGCATCAAGCCGCTGGCGCGGCGCACGATGCGCGAGGGCGTGCTCGCCGGCATCGGCGGATTCGGCGCGCTGTTCGAGGTGCCCAGGCGCTACCGGGAGCCGGTGCTGGTGTCGGGCACCGACGGCGTGGGCACCAAGCTGCGGCTCGCCTTCGCGCTCGACGGGCACGACACCGTCGGCATCGACCTGGTCGCGATGAGCGTCAACGACATCCTCGCGCAGGGCGCCGAGCCGCTGTTCTTCCTCGACTACTTCGCCTGCGGGCGGCTCGACGTCGACACCGCCGCGCGCGTGGTCGGCGGCATCGCGACCGGCTGCGAACAGGCGGGATGCGCGCTGATCGGCGGCGAGACCGCCGAGATGCCCGACATGAACCCAGACGGCGAGTACGACCTGGCCGGCTTCGCGGTCGGGGTGGTCGAGAAGTCGGCCGCGATCGACGGCCGCTCGATCGTGCCCGGCGACGCGGTGCTGGGGCTGGCCTCGAGCGGCGCGCACTCCAACGGCTACTCGCTGGTGCGCCGCGTGATCGAGCGCGCCCACGGCTCGATCGACGCGCCGGCGATGCGGGCCGATTTCCACGGCGCGCCCTTCGTCGACGCGGTGATGGCGCCGACGCGCATCTACGTCAAGCCGATGCTCGCGCTGATCGGCGCGATGCCGGTCAAGGGCATCGCCCACATCACCGGCGGCGGGCTGGTGGAGAACGTGCCGCGGGTGCTGCCGCAGGGCTGCCAGGCCGTGCTGCACCGCGACGCCTGGACGATGCCGCCGCTGTTCGGATGGCTGCAGCGCGAGGGCGCCATTGCCGACGCCGAGATGCACCGCGTCTTCAACTGCGGGATCGGGCTGGTGGTCGTGGTCGCCGCGGCCGACGCGGACGCTGCGATCGCGCGGCTGCGCGCCGCGGGCGAGACCGTCGCGCGGATCGGCGAGATCCTCGAACGCCCCGCCGGGGCGCCGCCGACCGTGGTGTGCTGAGGCGCCGTCGCGACGGCGGCGCGCCCGGTTGAGACACGCCGTGCGCGACCGCGGCAACCAGCCCGTCTGGCGGATCGGCCCGGCCTCGGCCTGCCTGCTCGCGGTGCTGCTGGCCGCGGGAGCGGCGGGCCCGGCGCGCGCGCAGCCCTCGGAGCAGGCGGGCGGGGCGGCCGCGTCGGCCCCCGCGTCCGACCCGGCAGCGGCGGCCCCCGCGCCCGCGTCCGACCCGGCCGCTGCGGTCGGCGACACCGAGTCGCCGGTGATGCGCTTCCTGTCCGGCCTGCCGCTGATCGGCCGCTACTTCGGCGACGGCGAGCCCACCCCGACCGGCGGCCGCGTCAGGCCGCACTACGTGCTCGAGGTGGTTGCGCCCGAGCCGGTCGCCAAGCTCATCCGCGAATACACGCTGCTCGGCCGCTGGCGGCAGCGGGCCGACTACGACCCGTCGCAGCTGCCGCTGTTCGTGCGCCGCGCACCGGCGGAGGTCCGCGAACTGCTCGAGGCCGAGGGCTACTTCGCGGGCGACGTGGAGGTACGCGTCATCGAGGGCGGCGTTCGCATCGAGGTGACGGCGGGGCCGCAGACCGTAGTCGGCCTGGTGGACATCGTGCTGCACGGCGAGGTCGAGGCGCCCCGGAACGAGGCGCTGCGCGAGCGCATCCGGCGCGACTGGCTGCTCCCCGAGGGCGCCTTCTTCCGCTCGCCCGACTGGGACACTGCCAAGCGCCGGCTGCTCGATAGCTTGCACGACGGCGGTTTCCTGCGGGCGCAGATCCGTGACAGCGAGGCGATCGTCGACCTCGAGCGCAGCGCCGCGTCGCTGCGCGTCGACGTCGAGTCGGGCCGGCCCGTGCTGTTCGGCGACCTGCGCATCGAGGGGCTCAAGCGCTATCCGCCGACGGTCGTCGAGGGCCTGCGCCATTTCGAGCGCGGCGACCCGTACGACGCGCGCGACATCCTGCTGTTCCAGACGCGGCTCAACGGCGCAGGCTGGTTCACCGCCGTCAACGTGCGGCCCGACACGCGGGCGCTCGAGCGCGACCCGTCGCTCGATACGGTGCCGATCCGCGTCGACGTCGTCGAGCGTCAGTCCAAGCGCTGGACGCTGGGCGCCGGCTACGACACCGACTTCGGCTTCAGCGTGCTGGCGGCCTGGGAGGGTCGCAACATCGGCGGCCGGGGCATCCAGACCTTCAATGGCGTCGAGCTCGACCAGAAACGGCAGGTCGCGTACTCGACCTGGGAGACACCGCAGGACCTCGGCGGGCGGCGCTGGCAATTCGGCCTGCGCGCCGAGCACCAGGACATCCAGAACGACCTGGTGGACGCCGGCTCGGTCTTCGTCTCGCGCAACCGGCGCCGCGGCAACATCGAGACGGCGCTGTCGCTGCAGTTCCAGGCCGAGCGCCAGAACGTGGTGTTCGCGCCCGGCAGCGAGCTGCTCTACGACAACCGCGCGCTCGTGCTCGGCTGGTCGTGGACCCAGCGCAGCCTCGATTCGCCGATCTTCCCCACCCGGGGCTACGTGCTGTCGGGGCAGCTGTCGGGCGCGTCGGAGGCGCTCGGGTCCCTGCGCAGCTTCACGCGGGCCTACGGGTTCGGGCTCATGATGATCCCGCTGTCGACGCGCGAGGCCGGCGAGTTCGGCCGGGTGGTGCTGCGCGGCGAGCTCGGCTCGGTGTTCGCGGGGGGCAGCGACGGCATCCCGTCGACCAACCTGTTCCGCACCGGCGGCACCCGGTCGGTCCGGGGCTACACATCGCAGAGCCTGGGCGTGTCGGTCGGCGAGGCGACGGTGGGCGGACGCTACCTGGCAGTGGCCAGTGCCGAGTACCAGCACCTGATCACCCGCGACTTCGCGCTCGCGACCTTCTACGACCTGGGCAATGCGGCCGACTCGCGCGACCAGCTCAAGCCGGTCGCCGGCTGGGGCATCGGCGCGCGCTGGCGCACGCCGGTCGGTCCCCTCAACCTGGATCTCGCGCGCGGCCAGCAATCCGGCGGCTGGCGCCTGCACTTCTCGATCGGCGTGGTGTTCTGATGGCGCCGCCCATGACCGACGCGCCTGACCCGGCCGGGCCGCCCGGCCGGCTTGCAGCCCGCTCGCGGCGAGCACGCGCGCTGCGGATCGCCATGGCGATGCTGGCCGTGCTGGGGGCGCTGCTGGCCGCGGGTCTGTCGTGGCTGGGCAGCGAGTCGATGCTGCAGACCCTCGCCGAGCGCGGCGTGGCGGCGACGGCCGGACGCCTGTCGATGACCTCGCCGCAGGGCTCGCTGTTCGGCACCGTCCGGGTCGGGCGCCTGGTGTGGCACGACGGCCCGCTGACGGTGTCGGTGGACGACGCCGTGCTGGCGGTGCGCTGGCGCGCGCTGCTGCAGCGACGGCTGGTGCTCGATGCGCTGTCGGCGGCGCGCGTCGAGGTGGTGACCGAGCCATCGGGCGCACCGGCGGCGGCGCCCGCCTCGCTGCGCGCGCCGATCGCCCTCGAGGTGCCCGACGCGCGCATCGGGCATCTGAGCGTGCGTCAGGCGGGCGCCGATGCGCCCCTGCACCTGGAGGACCTGCGGGCCTCGCTGCACTACGACCGGAAGACCTGGACCCTCGACACGCTGAGCCTGCGCGGGCCGTTCGGCGCGCTACGGGCCAGCGTGACCGTGGGCGACACCGCGCCGTTGCCGCTGAGCGGCAGCGCGCTGCTCGAGACCACCGCGCTCGACGAGCCGGTCGCGGTCGACGCGACCCTGGACGGCGACCTGTCCGCGCTCGTCGCCTCGGTGCGTACCGTGCTGCGCGATGCGTCGGTGTCGGCGCGCCTGCGGCTCGCGCCGTTCGCGGCCGATCCGCTTGCCGGCGTGACGCTGAACGTCGGCGCACTCGACCTGGCTCGCTTCGGGGCCGGGTTGCCGCAGACGCGGATCGAGGGCAGGTTCGAGGCCGAGCGCCCGCCGAACGCGCCGGCGGGCGCCGCGCCGCTGCCGCCGCTCGCGGGTACGCTGTCCCTGCGCAACCTGCTGCCCGGGCGCATCGACGCCGGCCGCCTGCCCCTCGACGCGATCGATGCCAGCGTCTCGATCGGTGGCGATCGCATCGGCGTGGAGCGGCTGGTGCTGGCCGGGCCGCCGGGACGACTGTCGGGCGAAGCGTCGTTGCGGCTGTCGCCGGCGGCGACGGCGTCCGCACCTGGCGCACCCGCGTCCCCCGCGGCGCGCGGCCCCGCGCCGGTCCAGGCGAGGTGGCCGGAGTTCGACCTTCGTCTGGCCACCGAGCGGCTCGACCTGCAGCGCGTGCACGGCGCATTGCGCCCGACCGAGCTGCGCGGTACGGTGCGCGTGCGCCCGGAGGCCGACGGGCTCGCGTTCGATGCCCGGCTCGCCGATCGCGAGCTGGCGCTCGAGGCGCAGGCGCGCTGGGCCGACGACACGGTCCGGATCTCGCGGGCACGCCTGCAGGCGCGCGACGGGGTCGCGGAGTTCTCGGGCACGGCGGGCACGGCGTCGCCGTACCGCTTCGAGCTCGCGGGCAGCGTCGCGCGGCTCGACCCGGCGCGCTTCGCCGACCTGCCGCCCGGGCTCCTGAACGGCAGCTGGCAGGTCGCGGGCAGCGTCGAGCCGCAGCCCTCGGTGCGCGCGTCGATGCGTCTGGCGGACAGCCGCTGGCGCGGCCTGCCGCTGTCGGGCACGGTGGCGGCGCGCTACGAGCCCGACCGGCTGCGCGAGGTGGAAGCGGGGCTGCGCCTGGGCGGCACCTCGCTCGATGCGCGCGGCGACCTGGGCGCCGTCGGCGACCGGCTGGCACTCGTGTTGCAGGCGGCCCGCCTGCAGGAGTTCGACCCGCGCCTGGCCGGGCGGCTGTCGGTCGAGGGCGAGCTGCGCGACCGGCTGCGCGGGCCGGGCATCGCCGCCACCGTCACCGGCCGCGACCTGCGGCTCGAGCCGCGCGGGGGGCTGCGCCGGCTGCAGGCGCGCATCGAGGTCGCACGGCTCGACGGCCTGCTGGCCGCGCTCACGCAGGCCGGCGTACCCGGCCTGCCGGATCTGGCGTCGATGACGTCGGCCGCGCCGCCCGCGGCCGCCGCGGGCGCGTCGCGGCGGACAGGCGCAGGGCGGCCGGCGGCCCAGGTCGCCCCGGCGGCGGACACCGTCTCGCTGACCCTGCAGGCCGACGGCCTGGTGTGGGACGGCACCACGCTCGACGGGGTGCGCGCCGAGCTGGCAGGCACGGCGGCGCGCCACGCGCTGGCCGTGCAGGTGCGGGCGAAGGCGCCGGCGCTGGACGCGCGCGCGCGCATCGAGGGCGGCTTCGCGCAAGGCGCCGTCGGGCAGTGGAGCGGCCGCCTGGTCGAGGCCTCGAACGCCCGGTCGCCGAGGGTGGCGCTGCTCGGGCCGGCGGCGCTGCAGCTGTCGCCCGAGGGCGTGACCGTCGCGCAGCTGCTGCTGGAGGTCGATGGTGCGGACGGGGCGCGGCTGCGGCTCGATCGCGCGAGCCTGATCGGCGGGCGGGCGCAGGTGCAGGGCGCGCTCGAGCACGTGCCGCTGCGCTGGCTCGCGGCGCTCGGCATCGGCCGCGGCCTGCGGCTCGAGGAGACCGATGCGCTGCGGCTCGGGGCGCGCATCGACCTGTCGGGCAGGCCCGGCGAGGGCGGCGGGCTGCAGGGGACGGTCGAGGCCTTCCGCGAATCGGGCGACCTGACCGTCGAGGCGCCCGCGGCCGACGGCGGCACCGAGCTGATCCGGGCCGGGCTGCAGCAGGCCGAGCTGCGCGCCGAGATCGCCGGCGATGTGGTGCGCGCGACGCTGGCCGTGCGCGGCACCACCGTCGGCACGATCAGAGCACAGGCGCAGGCGCCGCTCGCATGGACCGCACAGGGCCTCGTCCCGCGGCTGGACGTGCCGCTGACCGGGACGGCCGAGCTCGACGTGCCGTCGCTCGCCTTCACGCGCGCCCTGGCCGGCGAAGCCTGGCGCTTCGACGGCGCGCTGCAGGCGCGCCTCACGCTCGCGGGCACGGTGGCCGCGCCCCTGCTCGGCGGACGGGTGACCGGCACGCGCCTCGTCGCCGAGCAGCGCGAGCTCGGCATGAGGCTCTCCGCCGGGGAGTTCGCGGCGACGCTGCGCGACAACCAGCTCGACATCGAGACGCTGCGCTTCGCGAGCGGCCAGGGCTCGGTGAGCATGACCGGCTCGCTGCGGCCCGACGAGCGCAGCGAGGCCGTGCTGGTGCTCGACCGGATGCCGATCCCGCTCGGCGCGGGCCAGCGCCTGTCGCTGTCGGGCGAGACGCGGGCATCGTTCGCCGGCGGGGTGCTGCGGCTGGGCGGCGCATTGCGCGCCGACGAGGGGGTGATCGAGCTGACCGCGGGCAACGCGCCGCGCCTGGCCCGCGACGTCGTCGTGGTGCGCACCACCGCCGAGGCCGAGCGGCTTCGCCTGGAGACGGCGCGCCGCGACGGTCGCCGGGCGGGCGGCGCGCAGGCCGAGCGGCGCGCGGGCGACGCCGGGCAGGAGGAGGGCCCAGAGCGGGGCTTCCGGATCCAGAGCGACCTGCAGATCGACCTCGGTGAACGGTTCAAGGTCTGGGGCGCGGGCGTGGACGCGCGCCTCGCCGGCCAGCTGACGCTGCGCGGGCGGCTGCCCGATGCGCTGCGCCTCATCGGCACGGTCCGTATCGTGCAGGGCACCTACACCGGGTTCGGCCAGAAGCTCGAGATCGAGCGGGGGACGCTGGTGTTCAGCGGCCCGGTCGACAACCCCGCGATCGACATCGTCGCCTTCCGACGCTACCTGCCGGTGGAGGCGGGCGTGGCGCTGACCGGCACGGCCCGCGCGCCGCGGCTCACGCTCGTCTCCAAGCCCGACGTGCCCGACCAGGACAAGCTGTCCTGGCTGGTGCTCGGGGTCGGCTCGGACACCGCGCGCAGCGGTGGCCAGAGCGCGGCGCTGCAGGCCGCGGCCGCGACCCTGCTCGCGTCCTCCGACCCCAACCGCGCGAGCCCTGGGATCGCGCAGACCTTCGGCCTGGACGTGCTGTCGATCCGGACCGGGCAGACCGGCAGCAACGGCACCACCAGCAGCAGCGCGCTCAATGCCCAGGACACGGTCGTCACGCTGGGCAAGCGCATCACCCAGCGCCTCTTCGTCAGTTACGAGCAGAGCCTGCGCGGCCTGGAGAACCTGCTGCGGCTGCAGTACGAGATCTCTGAGCGACTGTCGGCCCGCGTGCGCGCCGGTACGCAGAACGCGGTCGACCTGCTGTGGACCTACCGGTACGACTGAGCCCGGGCGACCGGCCGGCGAGGGCCGGGGCCGGGCAGCCCGGTCAGGCCCGAAGCGCGCGCGCCGCCGCCTCGACGAGGGCCTCGACCGGTGCGTCGATGTCGATCACCACCGCGTCGACGGGCGGCTCGAGCGCCTCGAACTGGCTGCGCAGCAGCGTCGGTGGCATGTACTCGTGACGACGCTGCGCGAGCCGTCCGGCGATCAGCGCGTAGCTCCCCGACAGGTGCACGAAGCGCAGATCTGGCAGCCGGTCGGACAGCGTGTCCCGGTAGCGCTGCCTGAGCGCCGAGCAGGCCAGCACCACCGGCTCCCCGCGCGCCACCGCGTGGCGAAGCACCGCGTTGAGGCGCGCGAGCCAGGGCGCGCGGTCGGCGTCGTCGAGCGGGATGCCCAGGCGCATCTTCTCGACGTTGGCCGGCGGATGGTGGTGGTCCGCGTCGACAAAGCGCGCGCCCAGGCGTCTGGCGAGCGCCTCACCGACCGAGGACTTGCCGCAGCCCGACACGCCCATCACGACGACTGCCGCGGGCCGGGGCCGGTGCGATGCGCCGGCCGCGCCGCCTGAGCCCGCTGCGCAGCGGGGCGAGGCGGGGGCATCGCCCGGGCGGGTCACTTCGTCTTGACCGCGTGCCCGCCGAAGCCCTTGCGCATCAGCGACAGCAGCCGGTTCGCGACGTCCGCCTTGCCCTGCGACGAGAAGCGGCTCATCAGCGCGAGCGCGATCACCGGCGCGGGCGTACCCTGGCGCACCGCCTCGTCGACGGTCCAGCGGCCTTCGCCCGAGTCGGCGACGAAGGGCGCGACCGCATCGAGCGCACCCGGGTCCTTCAGCGCGTCGACGGTCAGGTCGAGCAGCCAGGAGCGCACCACCGAGCCGTGCCGCCACAGCTCGCCGATCGCCGCGAGGTCGAGGTCGAACTCGGCCTTGCCCTCGAGCAGCGCGAAGCCCTCGGCATAGGCCTGCATCGCGCCGTACTCGATGCCGTTGTGGATCATCTTCACGAAGTGGCCCGAGCCGGGCGGGCCGCAGTGCAGCCAGCCGCGATCGGGCGCGGGCGCGAGCAGCCTCGCGACCGGCGCGAGCCGCGCGGCGCCCTCGGCGTCGGCGCCGAACATCAGGCAGTAGCCGTTGGCGAGGCCCCAGACGCCGCCGGAGACGCCGCAGTCGGCGAAGCGCAGGCCCCGGGCCTCGAGTTCGCGCGCGCGGCGCTGCGACTCGAGGTAGTTCGCGTTCGCGCCGTCGACGACCAGGTCGCCCGCGGCGAGCAGCGAGGGCAGCTCGGCGAATGCGGACTCGCTCGCCGCGCCCGCGGGCAGCATCGTCCACACCACGCGCGGTACGGGCAGCGCGCGCACCGCGTCGGCGAGCGACCCCTGCAGCACGACTCCCGGCTCGCCCGCGAGCGCGTCGCGCGCCTCGGGCTGCGCGTCGAAGCCGTGCACCGTCGCCCCGCGCCGCGCGAGGCGCCGCGCCATGTTGGCGCCCATCCGGCCGAGGCCGATCATCGCGAGCACCGGGGCCGCGGTCGCAGGGGTGGGGTCAGCGCTCATGGGCGGCGATGATAGCGGACACCCGTCGCGGCACGTCCGGCGCGAGGCAGTCGACGACGACGCGCGCCCGCATCGCGCGCAGCCAGGTGAGCTGGCGCTTGGCCAGCTGGCGCGTCGCGGCGATCGCCTCGTCGACGAAGCGCGCGAGCCGCGCGGCCGAGCGGTCGCCGGCCTCGAGGTCGTCGAGCCAGGTCCAGGCCTGCCGGTAGCCGACGCAGCGCATCGACGGCATCGAAGGCGCGAGGTCGCCGCGGGCGCGCAGCGCGCGGACCTCATCGATGAGGCCCGCGGCGAGCATCGCGTCGAAGCGCGCGGCGATCCGCGCGTGCAGCACTGCGCGGTCCGAGGGCTCGAGCGCGATCGTCGCGAGCCGCGGCGCGGTGCCGAGCGCCGCGCGTGCGCCGAGCAGCGCGGACATCGGCCGGCCGGTCAGCCCGTGGACCTCGAGCGCGCGCTGGATGCGCTGCGAGTCGCCGGGCTCCAGGCGCGCGGCGGTTGCCGGGTCGATGCGCGCGAGCCGCGCATGCATCGCGGGCCAGCCCTCGCGCGCGGCGTCGGCGTCGAGCGCCGCGCGCACCGCTGGGTCGGCCGACGGCAGGTCGTCGAGCCCGTCGGCGAGCGCCTTCGCATAGAGCATCGTGCCGCCGACCAGCAGCGGCAGCCGCCCGCGCGCGCGGATCTCGCCGATCAGCCGGCGCGCGTCGGTGGCGAACGCGGCTGCGGAGTAGGCGTCGGTCGGTTCGATCAGGTCGATCAGGTGGTGCGGCACCGCGCGGCGCTCCTCGGTGCTCGGCTTCGCGGTGCCGACGTCCATGCCGCGGTAGACGAGCGCCGAGTCGACGCTGACGATCTCGACCGGGCGCTCGCGCGCGACTGCCATCGCCGCTGCGCTCTTGCCCGAGGCGGTCGGGCCGAGCAGCAGGATCGCGTCGGGGCGCGACGCGTCGCTCGCGGCGCACACGCTCACCGGCCCCGCAGGAACCAGCGGTCGAGCTCGGCCATCGGCAGCTGCACCCAGGTCGGCCGGCCGTGGTTGCACTGGTCGGCGCCCGCGGTGGACTCCATGTCGCGCAGCAGCGCGTTCATCTGCGGCAGCGTCAGGCGCTGGTTCGCGCGGACCGCGCCGTGGCAGGCCATCGTCGAGAGGATCTCGTCGCGGTGCGCGGCAAGCACGTTGCTGCCGCCGTACGCGGCGAGGTCGTGCAACACCGCGCGGGCCAGCGCCACCGGGTCCGCGTCGGCGAGCGGCGCGGGCACGCC